>NZ_DLHR01000010.1 GCF_002483315.1 Flavobacterium sp. UBA7663 | reverse complement strand
ATTGCCATTGGTTTGAACATTTTGCCTTCTGTTCCTACTAATGCAAGGATTGGCAAATAAACAATCAAAATAATTATTTCTCCGAATGCTGCACTATTACGAATTTTTGAAGCCGATTTATATACTTCAGTATCCATTTCTGTTTGGGTTAAATTCTTTTGTCGTTTGAGTTTTTGTAAATGATGCATTGTTGCTTCTACAATAATTACCGCTCCATCGACTATAATTCCGAAGTCGATTGCTCCTAAACTCATTAAGTTTCCGCTTACGCCAAAATGGTTCATTAAGATTACTGCAAAAAGCATTGAAAGCGGAATTACTGATGCAACAATTAATCCGGCTCGAAGATTACCTAGAAATAGTATCAATACAAATATTACTATTAATGCACCTTCCAAAAGGTTTTTAGTAACTGTTCCTATTGCGTTATCCACTAATTTACCTCTGTCAATGAATGCTTCGGCAACCACTCCTTCGGGTAAGGTTTTATTGATTTGCGCCATTTTTTCTTTCACTCTTTCTACAACGGCACTAGAGTTTTCGCCTTTTAACATTAAAGCCAAACCGCAAACAATTTCGCCTTTACCGTCTTTGGTCGAAGCACCATATCTTAATGCAATTCCCTCACGAACAGTAGCTACATCGCGAACTAAAACTGGTGCACCATTTCTGTTTTTGACTACTACATTTTCTAAATCTTTAATGCCTGTTGCCATACCAACACCGCGAATAAAGTAAGCGTATTGGTCTTTTTCGATATAAGCTCCACCTGTATTTTGATTGTTTTTCTCTAACGCTTCAAAAATTTCTGTAATGGTTACTCCCAAACTATTTAATGTATTTGGATTAACTGCGATTTCATATTGTTTTAGTTTTCCACCCCAAGTACTGACTTCGGCAACGCCTTCGATACCTTGTAATTGTGGAATAATAATCCAATCTTGAATGGTTCGTAATTTTACAGCATCGTATTTGTCTTCATATCCTTTTTTGGCATAGACATCATACTGATAAATCTCGCCTAATCCTGTTGATATTGGTGCTAACTCTGGAGAACCAGCATAAGCAGGAATATTTTCTTTGGCTTGACTAAGGCGTTGAAATATTTGTTCTCTAGCCCAGTAAATATCTACATCGTCTTTGAAAACAACGGTTACTACAGAAAGTCCGAAACGAGAAATACTTCGTAACTCGATAACTTTTGGGATTGTTTTAAAAGATTGTTCTAAAGGATAAGTGATTAATTGCTCGACTTCCTGACTGGCTAAAGTTGGAGCAGTAGTAATTATTTGTACTTGGTTGTTGGTTACATCGGGTAACGCATCGAGTGGTAACTGTTTTATAGAATAGCTACCAAACGCTATTAGAACTAAAGTAAATAATAGTATTATAAACTTGTTCTTGATACTGAACTGTATGATTTTGTCTAACATTGAAATTGTATAATGAATTAGAAATTAGCAAAACTAGTTTTGCTATTATTTGTGATAGGCTCACAAGTTTCTAACCCGAAACTACTCGGGCATCATTATACTATTTGAGGCGGTTGCCATATACTTCCGAAGAAATTGGAAGTAACTATAGAGGTATAGGACGGTAATTGCGTTTTTATACTCTTTGTAATCGGTGTAAAACTAAAAGTTGTAATTTTAAAATAACTCACTATTTGTGAGCCACAACAGTTGCAGTTGCAAAAAGGCGAACATAAATCATTTTCTTTATCGTGATTATGAGATTTTTCATCATGATTATCTGAAATCTCAACAGCTTTGTGTGCTGCACTACTTACTTCCATATCTGCACAAGGCAAACATGATAGTGCAATTAGATAGATTGATAATATGTAATTTAAAAGTTTCACGAATACAAAGATAAAAATATTTTTAAAACAAATTCTTATATTACATTTTTTTTAGGTGCCTTTATATTTCCCACAAATTTATTTTTTAATATTTTCATATCTTCACTCACTTTTCTGTCCAGCACTTTAGCATAATGTTGAGTAGTTCTCAAGTTTTTATGACCTAACATTTTACTTACGCTTTCGATAGGAACTCCATTAGTAAGTGTTACTGTTGTTGCAAAAGTATGTCTAGCAATGTGAAATGTAAGTTCTTTTTCAATTTCACAAACTCCAGCTATTTCTTTTAAATAAGCGTTCATTTTTTGGTTTGATAGAATAGGTAGTAGTTTATCCTCGTTGTTACATTGTGGATGATTTTCATATTTATCGATTATCATTTGTGTAACTGGAAGGATTGGGATTTTGGAAGCACTTTCTGTTTTTTGTCTGTGAGTGAATATCCATTTCTCGCCATCAATACCGAAGCTTATATGGGATTTTGTTAGGTTTTTGACATCAATGTATGCCAAACCAGTAAAGCAACTGAAAAGGAAGATATCGCGAACCAGAGATAGTCTTTCTGTTTTGAAATCTTTTTCAATTATGCTTTGAATTTCATTTTCTGTTAAATAAACTCGATCAACTTCTTTGACTTTTGACTTATAGTTTGCAAATGGGTTTTTATCTAGCCAGTCATTGGCCAAACAAAGCTTAATTATTTTATTGAAGTTTTTAAGGTACTTAACTGCTGTGTTATTAGCACAGTTTCTAACACTTCTCAACCAAAACTCGTAATCGGTTATAAAGGCATGATCAATCTTTGTAATATCGATATCTGAAACGTTGTATTTCCATTGCATAAACTCAATAGTATGCTTGAGTGAAGTAGTGTAGCGTTCTAATGTTCCTGGAGCGTATTCTTTTCCAACTAATTCCTTTATTTTGTTGTTGTGGTCTTGGAAGATGGGAACAAGCATACGCTTGGTTTCTGATAGACCAAACAATTCATTCTTTAGATTTTCTGAATTTAAACTGATGTCTTTTTTGAAAAGTTTCTTCTCAGCTTCTAAAACTTGACTTTTTAAGTAATCAAGATGACTATTGATTGTTCTAGCTTCTTCTGTGGAACCTTTTACTTTGCTGCCTTCTGAGGACCATTTATCAGGATTGATATATTTGTTGGTGCTAAACTCAAAACGTTTGGTATTGACAGTAACTCTAGTGTAGATAGGACAAACCCCTAAATTGTTGGCTTTTGCTCTCTTGATGTAGAAGAGAATTGATACTGATGTGTTCATTGTTGGTGACCTTAAAGTTAGTATTAAATTTATTCGATTTAATAACTACACACAAGATGTACATTTTTTGAATATGTTGTTGAACATCTTGTAGTATCGGTGCTTTCGTTGCGAGGTGTCACTTAAAATTTATTTTTTTAGTGACACCTTAAAAGACACCTAAACTTTGAGATTTAATGAATAATTTGATATAGCCCTAAAAGAAAAAACCCACTAAATTGTTGAATTTAGTGGGTTTTAGTACCGTTTGCTTTTCAGCTAGCGGAGAAAGAGGGATTCGAACCCCCGGACCTGTTACAGTCAACAGTTTTCAAGACTGCCGCATTCGACCACTCTGCCATTTCTCCAATAAGTCGCGCACTACTTCCGTATTGCGAGTGCAAATATAGAACGATTTTTTATTTCTGCAAACGTTTTCAAAAGAAAAAAGTAAAAAAAACACACTTTCCTCCTCACCCCATTCCCAACCATTTGAATGTCAGTAAATAAATAAAACTAAAATTTAAGAAAAAATCAAGAACAAGAACAAGAACAAGAACAAGAACAAGAACAAGAACAAGTACAAGAACAAGTACAAGAACAAAGTCAAAGTCAAAGTTATCATTTGTACCGTAAATTATAATACTCATCGTGCTTAAAGAGATACTTAACAGCATGACAAACTATGCGTGTAGTCTAATGTTAACTATGCCAAGTGCAACGCCTCTGTGTAACTCTCTCAACACAATCCACTTCCAAAGAAACTCCGTGCAGCTCTGTGTAAAAAACTATGTGCCTATGTGTTTTAATTTCAAAATTCAACATTCGTTAATCAGCATTCAACATTCAAGAAATGCTTAACAGCATGACAAACTAGACGATTAGTCTATTGTGAACTATAAAAGTGTAACGTCTCTGTGCAACTCCCTCAACTCAATCCACTTCCAAAAAAACTCGGTGCAGCTCTGTGTAAAAAACTATTGTGTCTATGTGTTTTAATTTCAACATTCGTTAATCATCATTCAACATTCAAGAGATGCTTATCAGCATGACAAACTATGCGTGTAGTCTAATGCTAACTATGCCAAGTGCAACGCCTAAAAAATCAACCCAAGGTAAAACTACTGTGCCTATGTGTTTTAATTTCAAAATTCAACATTCGTTAATCAAGATTCAACATTCAAAAAAACCACCTACTTTTGTAAAAATCAAAAACAATTCATCCTAATTCCAAACTATTTTGCCTAGAAAGCGTTCCAGATGTCACTTCCCAAACATCCAGCATCATACTACCCTCTTTAGAAAAACTAGCATTGCAATACAACATCACTAACGTTTACCAAACCTGCGACAGCATTGAAGGATTAGAAGAAAGCCTATCCACCCTACTCTACGAAGACCGAAACTTTCATGATTATGAAATACTCTATTTGGTATTCCAAGGAAGAGACAATAACATCATTATTGATAATTATTTGTATAGCCTAGAAGAAATAGCCGAGTTTTTTGAAGGCAAACTCACCAACAAACGCATCCATTTTGCCAATACCTTACAATTAGACCTAGATTCCGAAACCGCTCAATATTTCTTAGATGTCACGGGAGCCATTTCCATTTCAGGCTATCGCAACCCAGCACCAATACTAAGTACCATTATCGACAATCCATTCTTTGCTTTATGCCAAGAATATGATGACGTAAACGATATTGTGGAAGAATTATTCGAAAAGCATTACGCTTTAGCTAAGGCGATGGGCTTTACTTTGTATTACTAGAAAATCCATTCACAGCTAATTTAAATTGAATATTTTGTGAGAAATTTCATTTCTATTTAGCATATTTTCCAAAATAAATTTCATATTTGTAATTCTATTTACAAAATATATGGACATTCAAATTTCACCTGAATTTAAAAAACAAACAAGTAAAGCTATTTTTGCTATTGGACTATTTATACTCGTTTATATCCTTTTAATACTTATTGGATTTTTAGTAACAATTGCCTGCATAGCGGGTGGTGTAACATTAATAATAGCAAAACCAATGTTTTTTACCTTAGCATTAGGAATTGGTTTAGCGAGTTTAGGTGTAATGATAATTATATTTTTACTTAAATTCCTTTTCAAAAGAAATAAAACTGATTTGTCTAATTTCACGGAAGTAAAACGTTCTGAAGAACCAAAATTATTTGCATTTATAGATGAAATTGTTGCAGAAACTAAAACTAATTTTCCTAAAAAAGTGTTTCTATCAACAGAAGTAAATGCAAGTGTATTTTATGATTCTAGTTTTTGGAGTATGTTCTTACCAATAAAAAAGAACCTACACATTGGAATGGGATTAGTAAACAGTGTAACACACGACGAATTAAAAGCCATTTTAGCACACGAATTTGGACATTTTTCGCAAAGAACAATGAAAGTGGGAAGTTTTGTTTACAACGTAAATCAAATCATGTACAACATGCTATATGAGAATGACTCCTATGAGAACTTAATTCAAAAATGGGCTAATGTGAGTGGTTATTTCTCCATATTTGTGGCTGCAGCTGTTAAAATAATACAAGGTATTCAGTGGATTCTACAAAAAATGTATGGTATTGTAAATAAAAGCTATATGGCACTTTCGCGAGAAATGGAATTTCATGCCGATGAAGTAGCAGCAAATGTTACTGGTTATATTCCATTAAAAACTTCATTATTACGTATGGATTTAGCCGATAAAAGCTATAATAGTATTTTACAATTCTATGAAAACAAATTCAGCGAAGGGTGGATAAGTGAAAACATTTTCAAAGAACACTCCTATATCATGAACTTCTATGCTGAAAAACAAGGCATTGCTATCATCAATCAACTACCTGAAGTAAAATCTGAAAACACAAACTCTTTCAATGCTTCTAAATTGGTAATTAAAAACCAATGGGCTTCACATCCAGAAATTGAAGAACGCATCGCAGCATTAGAAAAAATTGGAATAGTGAAACCAAATCCAAATATTGAACCTGCAAGTAGTCTATTTACGGATGCACCAGAAACAGAGAAAAAGTTAACCCAAAAATTATTTGGTAGGGTAAACTATCCTGCCGAAAACATAAAAATTAGTTTTGACAATTTCACTAAAGAATTTGAAGCAGATTATGACAGAGAAAGCTTTAATGAAGCTTTTAAAGGATATTACAACCAGCATAGTCCTACAAATTTTTCAATGGAAAATATTAATTCCTCAACAGATACATTTGAAAATTTGTTTAATGATGAAATGGCAAACATTCCAAGAGAATTAGCTACAGCTCAACAAGATTTGATGATACTAGAAAACATTAAACTTGGTCATTATGACATCAATACTTTTGATTATGAAGGAGTAAAACACAATAAAAGCGATGTAAATAATGCCATCAATAAAATAGAGGATGAAATCAAAAAGTTACAAGAAAAGTTAACATTTCACGACCAAAAGATTTATAATTATTTTCACGCTATAGCAACTCAGAAAAACAAAACTATAGAATTTGAATCCGCGAGTAAAAAGTATTTGAATTTTGACAAAAAATTTGATGAAAATTTTGAACTAAACAATCAGATTACAGAAGCATTAGAGTTCATAAATAAAGAAACTCCTTTTGAAATCATCAGAGATCGTTTCGAATCGTTTCGTCCTATTGAAAATAAATTAAAAGAGGAACTTAAAAATCTAATAAATTTACCTGTTTACCAAAACGAATTAAATTCTGAATTATCAAAAGAAATCAATGAGTTTTCAAACAAAAATTTAGGCTATTTTGTTGGAAAAGAATACAAAAATGATCAACTTCAGGAACTATTTAAGATGATTAATACCTTCCAGTTTCTTAACCAAAGAATTTTCTTTTTACACAAAAAAGAGTGGCTTGATATTAAATTACAATTACTAACTTAATAAAATAATTTTCCCCAAATACTTAATGTAATTTGGGGAAAATTGAATTTAAAGAATCCAACTCCTAAACAAAACATTCATAATTTCGTCATAGGTAGTTGGATAAATATTACAATAATAAAATCAATAAAAGAACGATAATGATAATAGCTCCTACAGATAAATAAATACCGCTATTACTATCTCGTAATGAAGATTTTATTACTTTAACTTCTTTTCGAAGTGCTTTTTTTTCTGAAGAAGTCATGTCTGACTTGTCCATTGCTTTTATTTCATTCAAACGATCTAACTGTACTTGTACATGCGCTGGAACTTCAATAGGCGCAGTAGCTGGTGTATTTGATGGATTACCTGCAGCTGTCATAGTGTTTGGAAAGAAACTTATCGACATTATTAGCATCAATAAGTAAAGAGTTGTTTTTTTCATAATAGTATAATGTTAGTAATTATTTACAACATTAAAATTATACACTTCAATTGACTAAAGTGTTATACTATTTCTAGAAAAAATTACAGAAATCACAGATATAAAATCGGTTCCTATTTTAGAAAATTCCTAAATCCAAAACTACAAATACTTCGCAATGTCTTCCGCCTGAATGCTATGATGCGATACTCGATACACCACTTCCCCATTCTTTAAAACAATAATTTGTGGCGATTGATGAATCACACTTAATTCCTCTGCAATAAAATTAGAAACACTTCGATACGATAGCAAATCCAAATAATTGAAATCGGCTTTAGCAATCAACACATCATTTCCACTAACCAAGCGCTCCTTAGCATAAGCACTAATGCCACAAGTCACGCTATCTTTAAAAATAATTTGAGGTTTTACATTCGATTTTTCAATTATGTTGTGAACATCTTGTTCTGTTGTAATAGGATTCCAGTTTTTCATAGTTAATTTTTTGTTTCAAGTTTCAAGTTTCAGGTTTCAGGTTTTTGGAACACAGATTATAAAAATAATAGTAATCTTTAAAATCTATTATGAACTTTATTCAACGTGAGCCTTGACTTATTTTTTTTATATGACTTATATGTTTTTAATTTTTGTTTCAGGTTTCAAATTTTCACACAGAGACATTACACATTTCTTAATTATCTATTCGCATAGTTTGTCTGCTGTCAAGCATCCCTTTTATGAGCTTAATTATCGGTAATAATACACTTCATTTACCTTATAAGACTTATATGTTAAAATTAACCTTTGTGTGACTTTGTGCCTACTTTGCGTAACATAGTGCCATTAAATCTAAGAACTACACGACAACATAGAACACCCAACTTTATCTCGCGCCCAATCAGGTCGTTTGGCAAACCATTTTTTATATTGCGGTTGTTCGTTGTATGGATTTTTAAGCAATGTATATAATTCGTCAATAAGCGTATAATCTTCTTTCTCTGCGGCTTCAATGGCTAACTGTGCCATGTAATTTCGCAACACATATTTTGGATTCACTTTATTCATAGCTTCTTTTCGTTCTTCGTCTGAACCAACTTCTGCTTTAATTTTCTCCAAATACAATTCCATCCAATTCAGCCAACTCGTTTTTAATGTCGTTACAATTTTATTGGGTTGATAAAACGCTAAGGTAATTTTAGCTAACGCTTCATCAGAAGAATCTGTTTTTACTACATTGGCCAAGTTGCGATAGAAAATCGTCATATCGGTTTCTGAAGCAGTCAACAAAGTAATTAATTCATCTTGAAAATGAGCATCATATTCCGCTTGTAATCCCAACTTCTGCTGTTGTATTATCGGAAATTGACTATCAAATTGCTGACTGTAATTATTCAATACTTGTTCCATCGAAGAAATATCTTCAATCAACGGATACAAAGCATTTCCTAATTGTACTAAATTCCACAAAGCAATATCGGGTTGGTTTCTGAAACGATATCTTCTGCCTTCTGCATCGGTAGTATTTGGTGTCCAATCCGGGTCATAATCTTCCAACCAACCATACGGACCATAATCAATTGTTAATCCCAAAATCGACATATTATCCGTATTCATCACACCATGAACAAAACCAACGCGTTGCCAATGCAACACCATTTCCACTGTTTTATTCACCACTTCTTGATAAAACTGCAAATACTTTTCTTTTCCCGATGTGGTAATTTCAGGATAAAAATACTGAATCGTATAATCGGCTAACGCTTTTAAATTTTTGATATCTTTTCGAGCAGCAAACAACTGAAAATTCCCAAAACGAATAAACGAAGGAGCCACCCTACATACCACAGCTCCGTCTTCATAAGCGGCATTTCCGTTGTACAAAACATCTCTCAAAACTTTGTCACCAGTTGTCACCAAGGATAACGAGCGAGTGGTAGGTACACCCAAATGATACATCGCTTCACTACACAAATGTTCGCGTATTGAAGAACGCAAAACGGCAAAACCATCCGCCGTTCTCGAATAAGGCGTTTCACCTGCTCCTTTCAATTGTAATGTCCAACGCTGATTATTGTGCAAAATCTCAAATAAATTGATTGCTCTTCCATCACCTAGTTGTCCAGCCCAATTCCCAAATTGATGTCCGGCATACGCCATGGCATAAGGTTTTGAATCTGGATAAACACTACTTCCTGAAACCAAATTTAAAAAATCAAGAGATTGTGTTTCTGCTTCAGAAATTCCTAATAATTGAGCCACCTCATCAGCAACATGAAGCGATTTAGGGTTTGAAGGAACACGAGGTGATACAAACGAAAAAGCAGCATCAAATACTTGTCTTCGTGTATTTGAAACATTTGAATCGGCTGGCAATTGCTGATTGAAAGTATCGTTTAGGTGTAATTTCATTTATTATCGGGTAAAAACTAATGTGTTTCCTTTAGACAAGTTTGCATCAAAAGCATATCCATCATAATTGAATTGCTTCAAATCTTCTATTGTTTCTGCATTGGTATCAATAATATAACGTACCATTAAACCTCTTGCCTTTTTGGCAAAGAAGCTAATCATTTTTAATTTTCCGTCTTTGTAATCTTTAAATTCTGGAGTAATAACTGGAACTTTCAACGTTTTGGTATCTACTGCAGAAAAATATTCGTTACTCGCTAAGTTGATGAAAATTTCGTTTTTTTGTAATTCACTATTCAAAGATGCCGTTACCTTTTTTTTCCAGAACTCATACAAGTTCTTTTTTGAGCCAATAGGCAAAGAAGTCCCCATTTCTAATCGATACGGTAGCATTAAATCAAGAGGCTTTAAAACACCATATAAACCCGAAAGAATGCGTAATTTATCTTCTAGAATAGGAAATTTATCGGTTGAGATAGTATAAGCATCTAAACCTGTATAAACATCGCCATCGAAAGCAAAAACAGCTGGACGAGCATTTTCAGGCGTAAAAGGTAACGACCAATTTTGATTGCGTTCCCAATTCAAATCGGCTAACTTTTCCGAAATGTCCATTAACTCCATCAATTGCTTTGGCTTTTTCTTTTTTAAAGTTTTTTGAATGGTTTCCGCTTCTTTTAAAAATAAACTTTCAGTATAGTTTTGAATTGGAAGTGGTGATTCAAAATTTAAGGATTTGGCAGGTGATACTACAATTTTCATAGCGTTTTTAAGATATTAAACTTATACTTTCAAAAGTACGAAAATAAGGTAATATGAGATTTAGAAAACGATAAATATTACTTATACTACAATTAGAAATAAAAAATCCCGAATAAATCGGGACTTTCATTTAACTCATTTTTCCAATGGCACAACTTACATACGATTTAGCTTTTGCTCCTAAACTGTTTGCTTCGCCATCTTCGGGATATCCTAATACTTTCAGTTTTTCCTTAACTTCAATTAACTTTTCTTCTGTTGGATAATCAAAAGAAACGGAATTTTCTTCAACATTAACAGACACTTCAGTAACAGCATCAATTGAAGAAACATTCTTTGTAATAGTATTGGCACAACCGCCACATTTTAAATTTTGAATATATAGTGTAGTTTTCATGATATTGTATTTTTATGAATAACAAATTTACAAAATCTAGAAGCCAAACACAGTAACTTTTGTTACTTTAACTTAACTTTAATGAGGTAATTTATCCTTTAGAAGTCCGTAAATATAAGTTCCTAACAAAGCACCAATTAAAACTACGGCAATGGCATAGGTTCCTGTTCCAAGTAAAATAAAAATAGGTCCTGGACAACTTCCCACTAATGCCCAACCTAGTCCAAATAGTGTTCCACCAATAATATAACGCCAAAAACCTTTTTCTTTTTCAATAATTTGAATTGGAAAACCGTTGAAGTCTTTTATTTTAAACCTTTTGATTAACTGAATACCTAAAACTCCTGTAAATAAAGCCATTCCAATAATTCCAAACATATGAAACGATTGAAAATGAAACATTTCGTAAATGCGATACCAAGAAACAGCTTCTGCCTTAGTCAAAACAATTCCGAATACAATTCCTGTCAGAAAAAATCTAGCTAATTTCATATGCTTATGCTGTTTTAAAAATTATAGGTAAAATATAATGTGCCATTAATAATCCTCCAATAAAAAATCCGATTACAGCAACTAAAGAAGGTAGTTGAAAATTACTTAATCCAGAAATAGCGTGACCTGAAGTACAACCACCAGCGTAACGTGTTCCAAATCCAATTAACAAGCCGCCAATTAATAAAATAGCAAATCCTTTTGGAGTTTGAAGTGTTTCCATGCTAAAAATAGCATCAGGCATTAATTTACCATTTGGAGCTTCTATTCCTAAGGTTTGTAGTTGTGAAACTGTATCGGAATTAATATTTACACCAGTTCCATTCGATAAAAAGTAAAAGGCGATAAAACCTCCAACAAAAGCACCTAACACAACGGCTAAACTCCACTTTTGTTCACGCCAATCAAACTTAAAAAAATCACTGAATTTACCTGCTCCAGCCATAGTACACATGGTACGCAGATTAGAAGACATTCCGAAAGATTTTCCAAAATAAATTAAAAGTAACATCACCATACCAATTAAAAAACCGGATACGGCCCAATGCCAAGTTCCAAAAACAATTTCCATACCTAATGTAATTTTTGACAAAAATAGAAATTCAGATTGGGTTTTGTAGCATTTATTACAAAATATAGTACATTTGAAGTACCAATTAAATTTAACTTTCATGAAGAAATTTTCAATCGAAACCAAATGGGCCTTTATCTCAATTATTATCTTCTTAGCTTGGATGACTTTAGAAAAACAATTAGGCTTTCATGACGAAAAAATAAAATGGCAAATGTTTTTTACAATGCTAATTATTTTTCCAAATTTTCTACTGTATTATTTAGCTTTAAGAGACAAAAAGAAAAATTACTACAATGGCGAAATGAGTTGGAAACAAGGTTTCATTTCAGGAGTTGTTATTTCTTTTATTATTGTGATTTTTAGTCCAATTACCCAATTTATCACTCACGAATTCATTACACCCAACTATTTCGCTAAGTTAATTGCACTTTCTGTAGAAAGTAAAAGACTAACCTTAGAGGAAGCTCAAAGTTACTTTAATTTAACTGCCTACATTTGGCAAAGTATTTCAGGTGGATTATCATTTGGAGTGGTGATTGGCGCGATTGTTGCTTATATGTTAAAAACAAAAACACCAGAAACAACGATTAAAACAAATTAAAATGAAATACTTATTTTCAATAATTACAGTGCTTTTATTAACAAGTTGCGTAAGCACACAATCCACTTTAAAAAACGTTGATAATACTGCTATTCGTCCAGCCATTAAAGACAAAGCATACGTAATTACAGAATATGCAACCGATAGTAAATATGGTTATGATCAAGATTATCCAATCAATATAGGTTTCATTCATGAAAAACAAGAAGACATCAATATCGAATATTATTTTAACGGATTAGAAGGACCTGATGGTGAAAAAATAAGTTATAAAAAAGTAGATACTTGCTGTCCGTTTCCTTCTAAAAACAGTCTAATGGGCGCTGGAACTGTGGGAATATACGAAGTAACCTTTGAAGGTAGTAACAAAAAAGTGATGTTGTATTTTAATATTTTTGAAAAAGGGAAAATTCTATGCCCTAAAGGATTCGCAATCAAAAAACCAGTTTCAAGCAATAATTAAAACTTTTTTAGTTATTAGTAACATTTGTAACCTTTTGAACCGCTGTTTGAAAGGTTTTTCTTTTTATCTTTGCAACTTCAAAATCAACACAAATGAATTTACAAAACATTCCACAAATAAAGCATACTGATAGCGGGAACTTTTTCTTATTAGCAGGACCTTGTGCCATTGAAGGTGAAGAAATGGCAATGCGTATTGCAGAGAAAATTGTTTCAGTTACCGATAAATTACAAATTCCTTACGTTTTTAAAGGTTCTTTCAAAAAAGCTAACCGTTCTAGAGTAGATAGTTTTACTGGAATTGGAGATGAAAAAGCCTTAAAAATTCTTCAAAAAGTATCAAAAGAATTTGGTGTACCAACAGTTACCGATATTCACACAAACGAAGATGCAGTAATGGCAGCTGAATATGTTGATATATTACAAATTCCTGCATTTTTAGTTCGTCAAACGGATTTAGTAGTGGCGGCAGCTAATACTGGTAAAACTGTAAACTTGAAAAAAGGACAATTCATGAGTCCAGAAAGCATGAAACATGCGGTTCAAAAAGTTTTAGATAGCAACAACCAAAACGTTATGGTTACCGATAGAGGAACAATGTTTGGTTACCAAGATATGATTGTAGATTTCAGAGGTATTCCAACCATGCAACAATATGCCACTACGGTTTTAGATGTGACGCATTCGTTACAACAACCTAATCAGATGACAGGAGTTACAGGTGGTCGTCCAGATATGATTGAAACTATCGCAAAAGCAGGAATTGTTGTAGGTGTTGATGGAATTTTCATTGAAACTCATTTTGATCCAGCTAATGCAAAAAGTGATGGTGCTAACATGTTACATTTAGACTATTTTGAAGGTTTAATGACAAAACTTGTTGCCATCCGAAAAACAATTAATCAATTTTAATTTTTTATTTTTTAACTTCAAATGAAACATCCATTTTTAATGGTTGTACTAACTTTTTGTGTGTTTTCACAGTACACCTTTTCGCAAGAAACAGTCGAAAATCCTGAAAAATACACAGCGCATAACAAAGGTAAATTCTATATTTTTTGGGGTGGAAACCGCGAATCATTTTCAAAATCTGACATCCGATTTAAAGGTGCCGATTATGATTTTACACTTCATAATGTATCCGCTCACGACAAGCCAAAAGGTTTTCATATTGATTATTTCAACCCGGCTCGAATGACTATTCCACAAACCAACTTACGAATTGGGTATTTTATTTCTGATCATTACAATATTTCGATTGGATTTGACCACATGAAATATGTAATGTATAACGACAGAAGAGTAAGTTACTCTGGTTATTATCCAAATCCTGGAACTTATAATGAAAATCCAGCTAATGGAGAGTTAACGTTAGACGAAGATTTCTTATTATTTGAACATACGGATGGTTTAAACTATGTAAACACTGAAATTTCTCGTGTAGATGATATTTCAAAACTTTTCAAAATAAACAATACCGATAAAATTCAAGTAAATGTTACAGAAGGTATTGGTGGTGGATTTTTATATCCAAAAACAAATACAACGCTTTTAGGAAAAGATAGATACGACGAATTTAATATTGCAGGATATGGTTTATCTGCAAAAGTGGGTTTAAATGTAACTTTCTTTAAATATTTCTTTATCCAAACCGAATTAAAAGGAGGATATATCGAAATGAACAACATAAGAACCACTCAAGACAAAGCAGATTCAGCCGAACAAAATTTTTGGTTTCTACAAAGAATCTTAACCGTTGGTGGAATTTTTAGAATCTAAAGTAAAAAAGCTCGAAGAATAACTTCGAGCTTTTTTATTTATTTTAAAATCTGAGCCGCATGTGCTTTCGTTTTTACATCCGAAATAACCTCTTCAATAATTCCTTTTTCATCAATTACAAAAGTTGTTCGGTGAATACCATCGTATTCTTTACCCATGAATTTCTTTGGTCCCCAAACACCAAACGCTTGAATTACTGATTTATCTTCATCTGCTAACAATGGAAAAGGCAAATCATATTTTTCAATAAACTTCGCTTGCGCTTTAGCGCTATCGGCACTTACACCTATCAATGCATAATTATTAGCTTGAAAACGAGCGTAATTGTCTCTCAAATCACAAGCTTCTGCCGTGCAACCTGGCGTACTTGCTTTTGGATAAAAGAAAACCACTAATTTTTTTCCTTTATAATCTACTAATGTGTGTGAAGTTCCATTTTGGTCTAAACCTGAAAAATTAGGAGCTTTATCTCCTGCTTTTAATGTTGTCATATTTTTATTGTTTACTATTTATTTTTAAAACATATAAGTCATATAAGCAAATGTAAGATTTCTTTGTCTTGATAAGTTCATATTAGTTCGGTTTCTATGCTTTCTATCTTAAGTGAAACGTCCGAAGCTTCGGACTAAAACAATTCATAAAGAAATTCTATGTGCCTATGTATTTAAAATCTTGATCTTTTCTCTTTTGCGTTTGAAGTTAATTTATATTATTTTTACTTTCAAATTTAGTTAAAAATGACCAAAAGCGAGAAGGTAACATTTGTTATAAATACGTTAAATGAATTATATCCTGAAATTCCGATTCCGTTAGACCATAAAGACCCGTATACTTTATTGATTGCTGTGTTGCTTTCGGCACAATGTACGGATGTTCGCGTGAATCAAATTACACCACTCCTATTTGCCAAAGCAGATAATCCATATGACATGATAAAAATGTCTGTAGAAGAAATTAAGGAAATCATTCGTCCGTGTGGTTTATCGCCTATGAAATCGAAAGGTATTCATGGTTTGTCAGAGATTTTAATTGACAAATACAACGGAGAAGTCCCACAAAGTTTTGAAGCTTTAGAAGCTTTACCTGCTGTAGGACACAAAACAGCAAGTGTTGTGATGAGTCAAGCGTTTGGAGTCCCTGCTTTTCCTGTAGATACACACATTCATAGATTAATGTACCGCTGGGGTTTAACCAATGGCAAAAACGTACAACAAACAGAGAAAGATGCCAAACGTATTTTCCCAGAAGCGTGTTGGAACGATTTACACTTGCAGATCATTTGGTACGGACGTGAATACTCTCCTGCTCGTGGTTGGAATTTAGAAAAAGATATTATTACGAAGACGATTGGGAGAAAGAGTGTTATTAATGAAATTAAAAAATAAATGGCATCAAGAAGTATAAATCATATGATTTTTGCGGGTGTTTACCCACATTATATAACCAAAGCGGAGAAAAAAAATCGCACTAAAGTCGAAGTTGACGAAATTATTTGTTGGTTAACAGGTTACACATTGGAAAGCCTTCAAAACCAAATTGACACAAAAGTAGATTTCGAAACCTTTTTTGAGCAAGCGCCTCAATTAAACGAAAACGTTTCAAAAATTACTGGTGTTATTTGTGGCTATCGCATTGAAGAAATTGAAGACCCATTATTGAAAAAAGTGCGTTATTTGGATAAGTTAATTGACGAATTAGCCAAAGGAAAAACAATGGAGAAAATCTTAAGAAAATAAGGTATACAAAATGGATTCTTCAAAAAAACATTTTCATACACTAGATGCTTTACGCTTTTTTTCATTTCTAATTGTTTTCTTTCATCATATACCTGTTCCAGAAAACTCTTGGTTTTCAGTATTTTCAAAAAGCGGTGATGTTGGGGTTTCCTTCTTTTTTGTTTTAAGTGGTTTTCTCATATCGTACATTTTAATTTTTGAGAAAAAAGCAAATAAAACTATCAATCTGAAAAATTTTCTTGCCAAAAGAATTTTAAAAATTTGGCCTTTGTTTTACGCGATATTACTTTTTGCGTTTTTAACTCCTTTTATCTTAAAACTATTTCAACTATCATTTTCAAATGAAGGTTACCAACCAAATTGGTTACTATCGGTGCTTTTCTTAGAAAATTACAATATGATGTTGACCAACAATTTCCCAAATGTTTCTCCATTACGAGTTATGTGGTCATTATGTATTGAGGAACACTTTTATATTAT
This sequence comes from Flavobacterium sp. UBA7663, assembly GCF_002483315.1. Classification (GTDB taxonomy): domain Bacteria; phylum Bacteroidota; class Bacteroidia; order Flavobacteriales; family Flavobacteriaceae; genus Flavobacterium. The sequence continues at coordinate 110,176 of NZ_DLHR01000010.1, read as the reverse complement.
TTGGGGATTTTTATTTAGCATCATTCCTTTAAATAAAATTAAGTATTTAATTATCATTTCGATAGTTCTAGCAAGTGTTTGCAGAGTTTTCTATTCTTATTTTAATTTACCTTTTTTAGACTTATTTACTAATATTGATTATTTTGCATTTGGCGCAATTCCAGCTTATATCTTAAGCTTTAAAAAGGAACAATTAATCACAATTGAAAAACTGTCATACTCGTTTAAAATAGGAATATGTTTACTTACAATTGTTGCTGTTTTTGGATTTTCCAATTTAAATTTTGAATGGCTTAAATTTGTGAAACCAATCATTTATGGAATTTTATTTGCTACAATATTGTCATTTGTAATTACAGAAAAAAATTCTCTTAAAATAAAAGACACATTATGGATTAGTAAATTAGGAATTTATACCTATGGGCTCTATTTGTATCATACCATAATCATAAATTTATTTATTAAACTGAATAAAACATTAGAGATCAATTGGTTTTTAATTTCAATAATAAGTTTTACGTTAACCGTATTTGTTAGTGTTTTGTCTTATCATCTATTTGAAAAACAATTTTTAAAACTTAAAACCTATTTTAATTAAACTCATTCAATAATATAAAAAATGCCTCAAATCTCTTTGAGGCATTTCCTTTAATTAGCGATGATTTCAAAAGTTGAATTTCCCACTTTATGTATACTCAATGCTTTTGAATAATTGAGTAAAAACGAAATCGTTTCTTTTTTAGGTTTCATTTTTTGAGTCACTAATTTTTTCTTAGAGTAAAGTTTTGCCATTAATTATGATTTGGTTTATAAATCTATAACGACATTATTTTACTTTTAGTATTAGTTGGTCAAAATAATTTGATTCTTTTCAATAATTTTTCTCAAGTTTAATAATGCATAACGCATTCTTCCAAGTGCTGTATTAATACTAACTCCTGTTAAATCAGCAATTTCCTTAAAACTTAAATCTTGATACATACGCATTACCAAAACTTCTTTTTGATCGGCTGGAAGTTCTTCTAAGAGTTTTGCTAAATCCGATTCTACTTGTTCTGATATAATTTGTCCCTCGATATTCAAACTGTTATCTGTCATGTAATTGAAGATGGAATATTCTTCTGTTTCACGTTGAAAAGGCATTTTCTTTGCTTTTCTGAAATGGTCAACTACTAAATTATGGGCAATACGCATTACCCAAGGCAAGAATTTTCCTTCTTCATTATACGAACTTGTCTTTAAAGTTTTAATTACTTTAATAAAAGTATCTTGAAAAATATCATCTGATAAATCTCTATCACCAATTTTAGAATAAATAAATCCGTAGATTTTAGATTGATGTCTGTTGATTAATAAAGACAAAGCAGATTCATCTCCGCTTATATAATTTTTTACCAACACCGCATCTGGAAGTACAAGATTAGCCATAACAATACCTTTTAGTTAATTAAAGTTCGGGGTCTAAAAAGTATTTTTATTGTATAGGCAATTTTGTTTTTGAAATTAATTATGTCAAATTTAACATAATTAATATTTAAAAAACAAATTTTAATTAAAAATTTAACACTTATAGGGCAATAAATATATAAAACACTTTCAATCCTTAGCAAAATTGAAGGTGTTTTAGTTGATTTGTTTAAAAATAATTTCTACTAAGAATAGCAGTTGAAACTTGTACTAGTTAATTATTACTTTTTTAATTCCTCTTTTACTTCCAGAATAAACAACAAGTAAATACATTCCGTTTGAAAAATTAGAAACTTCAATCTCATTTGTATTAAGTGTTGTACTTAAAACTTTATTTCCTATTAGATTGTAAATCTCTACTTTATCAATACTTGAACCAGAAGTTATCGAAATATAATTATGTGCAGGATTACTAAAATTAAATTCGGTAAATGCATCGAAGCTTTCTTGATCTAATGAACAATTACTTCCCACTACATAAGAAATATAATGCGTTACCGATAATCCATTTGCATAAGCAAATTTAACGGCATAATTAATAGTTGCACCCATAGTTTGTCCAGTAAGTGTGTGGGTAAAAATTCTACCTGATACATTACTCATTGGCGTTTCTGTAAATGGTGCTTGTTTCCATAAATAAGCTACAACACCTACTCTATCTGTATCTAATAACTCAAACGTTATTTTTACATCGGTTCCAATAGTTTCAAATGCATAATTATATCCCATTGAAAAAGAGCCTTGTTGTGCCACCGTATCAGTTCCAGAACAACCTATTACACCTAAAGTTGTGGCATTTAATACGATTGAATTGTTTGCCGCATCATTTCCTGTTACATCGCTTGCAGCAACAGAAAAAGTATAATTTGTATTTGGGCTTAAGCCTGAAATTATTAACGATTTTTGAATACCAGAAGTTCCTGCAGAAGTATTTGTTAAACTTCCATAAGCAACATCATAAACTATTGTTCCAGAATCATCATTTGCATTCAACAATAACTCAACCGAAGAACTTGTAACATTTCCTATAGTTGCGGTAAAATTTGTTGGAATTTGGGTATCCACTACAACATTTTGATACACTCTTACATAATCAATTACCATTGAACTTTGAGTATAACTTGGATCAATTGTTCCAGCAATTCCTCCCATAGCAATGTTGAGTAAAAGATATTGTTCTAAATCGAAAGGCCAATTACTTGGTGTTTTAATAGCAGGATTGTAGGTATAAAAAGCAACTCCATCAAGCAAAAAAGTAATTTGAAAAGGCGACCAATTCATTGAATAAACATGATAATCTGTACCCAAATTATTAGCAATTGTACCACCAATATTCATTGTATTTCCAAAAGATGATGGTGTATGAAGTGCACTTTGTACATAGTTTGCTGGCTGCGAAGGCGTAATTCCGTGCTCCATAATATCGATTTCACCACATGCAGGCCAATTTGTAGTTCCAAAAGCGGCATCAAAAAAGCCACCATCTTCATTTACATTTTTGCCAAGCATCCAAATGGCGGGCCAAGTTCCTACTTCTATTGGTAATTTTGCCCTAACATCAACGCGACCATATTTAAAAGCAAATTTCGAATTCAATCGTGCCGAAGTATATTGTTTTGTATAACCTTGAGAAGTATATGGTTCTTTTTTGGCAACAATATTCAAAAATCCGCCATTTACAAACGAGTTAGTTATTTCATCTGTATAATGTTGGACTTCGCCATTGAACCAACTTCCGCCAGCAGGCAATTGTGTTTGATGATGCCATTTTGTAGAATTTACAGCACCGTTTACATCAAATTCATCCGACCAAACTAAATCATTATAAACGACATCAACTTGTGAAAAACCAAATTGTGAATAAAGAAGAAGCGTTAGAATAATCTGAAATAGAGTATTTTTTTTCATTATATTGTTTTTACTATTTCAAAAAGAAAATTTTAAAATTTTAGTTTTTCGTTTTTATCCCAAATTCCCCAATGTGCACCCACTTCGCCTTCAGGACCTACTTTCCATGATTCATCAAATGAAGAAAAATAGAAAATTTGGATGTTTTCATCTTTGGACCAAAGTTGGGTATTGATAAAATACTTCATTGCATTTTCAGCCGAAGGATGTGAATCTTTGAAGCTCTCTCCTTGACTTGGCCAACCAGTTTCGGTGATGATAACTTGTTTACCATTAGCCACACTTTTTGCTTGATGGAACATACTTTTCATGTGAGACAAAGCATATTCTTGATTTGTTCCTTCCCAATACGGATAGCAATTAGTTAAAATAACATCACATGCTTCTGTTATTCGTGGCTTAATGGTAAATTCATAATAAGCATCCACATAACCTACCGGAATATTTGATGGAATTTCTTTTCTTACTTTATTAATAAAGGATAATAATTCATCTTCCGATAAGTCTTTACGATACATTACTTCGTTTCCTACAGCAGCTATATCAACAAAACCCTCTTTTGCCAACTGAATTAAAGCTTCAATCTCTTTTTCGTTCTTTTCGGCATCGTCTCCTAACCAAGCTCCTACGAGTGTTTTTAAGCCTAACTCGCGAGCAATTTTAGGAATAAATTCGTTTCCTTCAATGCAAGAGAAAGATCGAACCCATTTTGTATAAGGCGCCATGATTTCAAGTCTTCTTCGTACTTGTTCCTCAGAAATAGTATCACCTGGTTTTTGACCGTCTTCATACATGCTAAAGCAAAGTCCGTGCATGCCACTTTGCAAAACTTGTGAATATAAAAGTGTAATATCTTCTGGATATTTTGTTGAAAAATCCAATCCGTTTTTGAAATCAGCAGTTGCAGAATCAAATTTTTTAGAATACTGAATATAATCGGTTCTGAATGACATAATTGTATTTATTATTAGTAAATGCTGTGTTGTTTTTAATTGACTTAATTTACTATCTTTTTCTCTAATCGTTTTTTCTCTAATTCTCTTTTAACTTCAGCAACTTTATCTTCATTAAGATCATAATTCCACATCACCCAAACAGCCAAAGCTGCCGTTAAACAAGGAATAATAATATCAGCAATTCGCAATTGATTCATTGTTTCAAAAGATTGTGTTGTGTTACCTGCATCAAAACCTACCATCGACAAAACTAAACCTCCTAAGGCCAATGCAATTGATTGACCAATTTTAACCATCCACCAATAGATTGCTCCAAAAGTACCTTCTCTTCTAGGTAATCCATTTCTAAGCTCATCTAAATCACACACATCGGCAGTCATACTCATCATTAAGGTGAACAATCCACCTAAACCAAATGCCATAAATGGAATGGGTAACAATAAAATTAATGGCATTTCAATAGAAAATTTTACGACGCCAATTTGTAAAACAACATCATTAAAAAGTACAGCAGTATTTTCATCAACGACCACAAAACCCCACCATTTTAAAGCATAACCAAAAATTGATAATATTGTTGAAATGATAAAGGCGTTTCGTTTACCATATTTATTAGCTAACCATGAAACTATTGGAATAATTAAAACGGCAGTTAAGAATGCTCCTAAAATAGAAAATATTGCTGGAACAGTACCTGCCATTTCATAACTGCCATTATACATATAAAAAACAATAATGAAGTAGCTAAACGAAGCCACCATTTGAAAGCCGTTAAATACTAAAAAAGTAGCCCCACACAAACGCATGAAAGGATTATTTTTAGTCATGTTTTTCATAGTATCCCACAAAATTTTCATGTTTTTTGTTAAATCTTTAAATGTTAAATTGGCTTTACTATCTGCGTCAGAAACATCCATTTCTTTACAAAATATAGCAGGCATAATTCCAAAAAACAGACAAGCAAACCCAACAAAAATTGACAAAGTTCTAACTCCATCTGCCTGATTATCAAATAAATCTTTATTAGCAATTAACACCCAAAACAAAGGCACAATCATCCAAGATATTTGCCCAACACTATTTGCAATGCCCATTAATCTAGTTCGTTCTTTTGTATCAGTAGTCATTTCATAACCCATTCCAATTAATGGTGTTGAAAAAACAGTATTGGCAAAAATGAATAAAATGGAGAACAATAGAAAATACCAAAAATTGTAAGTTGCACCATTGTCTTCCCACATTTGCCATTGCACTACAAACAAAATAGAAGCTAAAATAGCACCCGAAAATATATAAGGTCTTCTTCTTCCCCATTTAGAAGTAGTATTATCTGAAACAAAACCCATAATTGGATCTGAAAGCGCATCAAAAAAACGTGGAATTGCTGACAATAATCCAGCAATTGCGGGTTCTATACCAAATGCTGTAATTAAGAAAAATGAAAATACACCAAGTGCACCAGGTAATAAATTATTAACCAAATGTCCTGCGCCAAAAGCCGCTTTTTGCACTAATGGAACTCTTTCTCTTGAACTTTCAGAATTAAAAGCCATAATGAATTTATTTTAAGATTTAATCATCACTGTTTGCAATGCTTTTGCATCAATAGAAATGACTGTATTTTGATTATTAATTTGAATTTCGACTGTATGTTTTGCTGCAGTTGGATTAAATATCACTAGAGCAATTGACTTATCTGGATTTTGAACTGCGGTTACTTTAAGGTCTTTATTATTTACTTCGCATCCAATTTTAATTGCTCCTGGTCGCATGAATTTGCTAAAATGTGCCATTACATAATACAATGGTGTAAAGTATACTTCGTCATTTTCAACGTCTACAATTACAGGTGCTACACACCAGTTTTTGAACCAATTTGGCCCCCCTTGTCTATCTAAAACCATATTCCAATCGACCCAACCGTCGACTTGGTTATTCAAACAACCGATAATATCTTCTGCATAACGATTAACAGGAGCATATTTTGGATGCAAATATTTGTCTTTCTCACTAGCCCAATCCCAACCCCAATCAGTAGCTTCTTTTTTCCAATACCAAGCATCGTCTTGCCAGTGTGGAACTTCAGAATCTATACAAGCTTCGGTTTGGATTAAATATTTATTGGGTGCTTTATTGTGAGCATATTGTAAGGCTTCTGGAAAAACTTCATATGTGCTTTCGTACCAATGAATAGCAGTTCCTGCAAAATATTTTGATGTCTTCTCATCTTTGTACATGGCATCAACCCATTCTTGCAAACCTGCTCTATTTTGGTCGTAACCTAAAATTTTAATGTCTTGCCAACCATCTCTTTCTAATTTTGGTCCCAGATGATTTTGAACAAATAAGGTCATTTCTTCTGGTGAAAAAAGTGTGCTTTCCCAGTTGTTTCCATTGCCATGAGGTTCATTTATTACTGTAAGACCCCAAATATCAATTCCTTCATTTTTGTAAGCTTCTAAATATTTTGAAAAATACAAGGCAAAAGTGTCGTTAAATTCAGGTAATAATTTTCCGCCTATATAACTTTTATTGTCTTTCATCCAAGGTGGACAAGACCAAGGCGAAGCAATGATGTTAAATCCTTCTTTTGAAATCGCTTTCGCTTCTAAAATCATAGGAATAATATCGTCTTTGTCGTCTTCAATAGTAAAATGTTCTAAAGCTAAATCATTTTCAACTTTCGCATAGGTATAATTCTTAAGTGAAAAATCGCAAGAAGCTATAGTTGTTCGAGTTAGTGAATAATTAGCACCATTCTCACTGAAGTACGCATTCAGAATTTTTTCACGATTTGCTTTACTAATTTTAGTCAGTAAATGAGCTGAAGCTTCTGTAAAAGAACCACCAAAACCTGTTATCGTTTGAAATTTTTTCTCAGGATTAATGTTAATTAGAACCTTATTTTCGGTAGAAGAAAATTGGTCTATCTTTTTCAATGCATTTCCACTTTCAGAAGTTTCATATACTTCTAATTCGATAGCATTATTTATTCCTTTACAATTTATCATCGTTATCAGTAATAGTATAAAAAGTATATATTTTGATTGTTTCATGATACTAATTTTTACTTGGTGGTGCTAAAACTGTTTCCATCAGTTCTGTTTTATTTCCTGAAAACGTTTTAACTATTGCGTTTCCATCTCTTTTTAAAGAAGAAAATACATTGGCATCTACTTGATCCCATAAGGCAAATTTTGCTTTTCCATCTACGGTAAAAATTCCGAAATGATTTTCGGAACCATTCTTATTGTGACTGTCTTTCCAAGGTTCGTCAAAAGCTTCGAAGTAGAAACAAGTGATATTTTCTTTGTTTGTCCAAGCCCTCATACTTTGATAAAACAAAGCTTGTTTATATTCGTCTGAAGCTTTTGAACCGTGAATACCATAATGTCCATCAGAACTAGAAGCCCAACCTGTTTCACCAATATGAATCTGTTTATTTGGACTAATGGAATGCACGTAAGCTTTTACATTTTCAAACTGTTTTTGAGCGAATAATTGCGCGCGAACCATTGCGGTTTCAACTTTTTGTAATTCATCAAAATGATTTTCATTACTGGAAGTTTGCCAAAAATCGGGATTGTAATGCGTGTTATGATATGGATACGTATGCATTGAAACGTAATCAACAGCTTTGATGATATCCTCTAAATCTTTAGTGTGATAACTTGTATCTCCTCCACCCCAAGAAGCAAAATCGTCTGAACTTGTAATCCAAACTTGATTTGATAATTTATTCTGTTTTTTCAGGTCTTGTAAATGATTGACCCATTTCAGAATAATATTTGGCGTTACATAATAACTGGTTGCCCAATTGACCATTGCTTCATTACCAACAGCAATAATTTTTATGATTTCTGGATAAGCATTTGTTAAACGAACCGCTTCTGCAATTTCAATAGCGTTTCTGTCACTTTCTTCGTTGTGAATAGGTTCTAATTCTGTCCAAGCGTTTTTGCAATCAATCCAAGCGCCAAGCATAACATACATTTCGAAATTGGAATCTTCCTTTTTTAGTTGGGTAATAGCTTCTAATAAATTAGAAACTTCTTTAAAATGGACATTATATGTTCTTACTATTTTGATGTTTAAAACGTCTAAAATTTTTAAATCCTCTTTAATTTCAGCAATAGTTGGCTCAATAGCTCTAGTATTTTTGCGATAACCTCCATAACAAATGGCTTGGTAATTTGGATTTCCTAATAGCTCTTTTGCCGTTATTTCTGTATATTTTGCATTCATTTTTTGGCTTTCTGATTTGGAATTACATGAAAACAGCAAACAAAAACTTCCCATCAAAAGAAAAACTTTTGAAAGTTGGAAAAATGCTATGCTTGTTTTAATTTTCATATCTGAATCCTTCTTATTTTAGGTTGATAGCAACCACATTTACAATTAGTTTCTCAATAACTCCATTTCGACTAAATACGTCTTGACTTGTTTTAGCATCTAATGTTAATTGATTGATAGTTTTTGAGTTTCCTTGGTCATTAAAAATTTCGATATTGGATACATCTGACAATTGATACACAACTGGAATTTGGCAGAATGTAAACGCTAATGAATTTTCATTTAATTCAATCGTTTTGTGTTCGAAATGAACGTTTACATAATTAAACGTTTTTGATTTAGTTAAAAACTCATCTTTTCGCAACAAACATGGATTAAAATGCAATACTCCGTTTTTGATGAATACTCCCAGTTCTCCGAAACGACTTAAAATATCTTCTTTCACTTGGCCTGTCATTCCAGGTTGTTGAGCACCTTTTCCAGCTGGTGTGTGCGAATAAGCATCTGTTGGGAAAGCACCGTAAAGTGTTGGTGATTTGTGAACACCAATTCCTTCGTTTATTTCGTAATAATGTTCTAACAAACGTCCGATAACTTCTGGCGATTCCTTTTCTTCAATGGCTTTTAGGCAACATTCTTGAACCGCTAATTGCAGTTTTGAAACCATGTGCCAATAAATCGAACCTAAACCTTCATAACCATAAAAAGTTCCTGAGCGACCAGTGAACGCTTTATGATTAAACACTTCTTCAAAGATTTCTAAAACAATATTTTCTTCTTTTTCAGCTAATGCTTTAAAAGTGGCATTTTGTTTTACTTCTTCTAACGCTTTTTTCAAATCGTTGGCATTGTGAAAGTTTCCATTAAAATGGTAATTTCCTAAAATGTCTTTGTTGATAATTTGTGCATTTTTATTCGCTAATAAGTTTTGCAATAGTTCTGATTTGGTAATTGCCTCTTTTGAAATGGTGTTTTTCTCGATGAACTTTGGTAATTCTTTATTTGGATACAACAAATAACTGTATTGATCGTGTCTGAACAGTTTGCTTGCTTTTAAGGCATCTAAAACTTTTAGATTTTCTTTTGATGACAAATAGCCAGAGCTTAAAACAGCTACTTGACCTTCTAACATTTCACTTAAATAAGAAATTGAAATCGAGTTGTTGTTTTGAATCGTCATTAAATTGTAAGCGTGATACAAAGCATCTGAACGTTTGTTGGCTTCAATCGAATGTTCGATAAATTTCAAACTTACTTTAGTAAAGTTTTTCAAACCTTGCATCGAATGCGTTCGTTTTTTACCCCAAAATCCACTATTATAGATTTGGTAACGATAATCTGAAGCAGCTTTTCCTAATCGGTCTAAAATGGCTTTTCTTGTAACATCATCAATTTTTCCTGAAAGTAAGTGTTCGTTTTCTAATAAACATTCTCTAACTTCATGATAGAACTCGACCATTTCATTAGAAATTTTGATGTTTTCTAAGTTCGAATTCTCTAATAATTGTTCGAAAAACTTCAAAAATCTTCTCAAATAATACAACGTAACCATCGAAACACCGTTACCAACCAAAGCGTTGTTGGCATCGTTCCATTCTGGTCGTTGTGTGTTCATCCAAATGCCGGCTTCTGGAATAAAATTGGACATTTTAGATAAAACCGTTGCTAGTATTTTTTCGATGAAATTAACGTGATAAATGCTTTTATCATTACTATGTAATAATGCACCATCTGCACCAATTTGCTGTTTTCTTTCGTTAATTAATTTTTCCCAAGAATGGCTGTATTCAATTGTATCTTTTGGATTTTTTAAAATTTCGTCATAAGGTTTGATGATATATGGAACGGCTGCATAAACGAAACAATCGGTTTCAAAATAATTGTTTAGTTTTCCTGGAGCGTATTTTTCACAGAATTCTAAAAACTTCAACAAATAGATAATTTGATGATCGCCCCAATACCCAATGTATGACCAAGGGTTGTCTGGTTCAATCGCTTCCCAATCGAAACCATCTTTGGTAACACGATACGGATTGTAACCCTCAAAAGTGGAAGCGTTTAAGAATTTATGAATCATACTATCAATAAACTCTGGAAAAGAATGTGCTAGTGCTTCCCAATTTTGGAAAATATCACGCCAGTTTCCTTCGTAATCTAATATTTTTGAACCATCAATTTCATTGGTTGTGTTGATAGAAAATTTGTTCCAAGGACGACTTGGATCTCCGTGTCTTCTACTGAATTTTAGTGGTAAATATTCAAAACACAAACGCTCAAAATCAGCGTCATTTTGTTTTAAAGCAAATTCTTTTAATGATTGAAGTGAAAATGCATCTGGTAATTGGTTGATTTTTTGTTCTAATTTGTCAAAAACCTTCTTATTTGCTTTTTTAATGTATAATGAAAAATCGTGTTTTTCAATTTGGTAATTGTAATCAAAAATTCCACCACGCATAATATTAAAAAGCGTGTTTGAAAAGTGTCTTGTATCTCTTAAATTATCTTCGGTAGCTTGAAGTGCATCGGAAGAAGCGTTGATTTCAATTAATTTTTTTGTTCCTAATTCGATATCCTCTTTGATACGACTTACTAAATCAGTATCATTTGAAATTGTTTGAATGATTTGAACAATATCGGCATGATTTTGATTTACGTTGGCAACAATCATCCAGTTTTTATCTGAATTTGCTGATAAAGAAATTTGGCTATTGATAAAATAAGCGCCTTTTTCGCCTTTAATATCATCTTCTTGCAGAATTGAATTTCCTCTTCGGAAATTATTTACTTGAAGAGAAGACACTAAATAAGAAGGATTTTCGAAACCTAAAGCATAAGCTACATTGGCTTTTAAAGCTTCACTTGGTTCGGCTTTATCAACAATTATGGCACTTAATGCAAAAATTCCTAATCCGCTGTTTTGATGTAATTCGCTTCGTTTGTAGGCATCGACTAAATTACTTGTTGACGCTTGCAAATCGCTACTTACACCATGTGGCATAATATTTTGTAAACCGTCTAAAACTGAAATTTGGTAGTGGTTATTCGAATTATTTTGAAGTTTCGATTTTTTAACAAATCCGAATTTATTACTTGAATTCCATTCGTAACTAAATGTAAGACCTAAGTCATGATTTACTTCTTCGAAAATAATTTTATTTCCATAGAAATTTTTATACAAATTTCTACTGATATTGTATTTATTGGTAAAACGCTCTGAAAATGGTTCCCAAACTAAAGTTTGATTGTTGAACGAAATTTGAAAAATAGATTTACTTCCTGTAATATCAGCCGATTCGGTAATTTTATCATCGGTATAATATGGGAACAATGCAAATTCAGCATTTTTTCTACCTGCAGAAAGTCCTCCATTACTGGAAATAAACATCCAATGATTAGAATCGGAAACGATGCTCATAAAAAATGGACGCATCGCATCGTTATTATTTATTTTATAAAATTTTTCTCCTTCGATGGTAACAATATCCATTGAAACCGATTTGTTTTCGGTTTTCGTTTCAGTATCAACAAAAGTTTCAGTGCTTTTACTCATGATTTGGTTGTTGCATTTTTAAATCCATAACAAAATCAATATTAGACTTCTCAAGCGAAAAGTCTAATATTTAATTCTGAATTGGTTTTAACTTTAATTTATTTAATTCTATTATTGATATATTCTTATGTAATCAACAAGCATAGTTTGTGGGAAAGCTGTTTCTGTATTTGGTGAACCTGGTAAATTTCCTCCTACAGCCATATTTAAAATAATGTAAAAAGGTTGGTCGAAAACCCATTCTCCAGGAACATCCTCTGGTGTTATTTGATTATACAACACATCATCGATGTAATAATTGATGTAATCTTCTCCCCATTCAATTCCAAAAATGTGAAAATCTGTATCAAATCGGCTATTAGGTAATGTATAACTTTTTGAGATTGATTCACCAGCAGAATAACCCGGACCGTGAACAGTGCCCAAAACTGTTGTTGGATTATTCCCTAAGTATTCCATGATATCAATCTCACCACAAGCAGGCCACCCCACTTCGTCTATGTCTGAACCTAACATCCAAAAAGCTGGCCATAAACCTTGTCCTAATGGGAGCTTTATTCTGGCTTCTATTCTACCGTATTTTTGTTCAACTTTTCCTTTTGTCAAAATTCTTGCAGAAGTGTAATTAGAACCCATATACAATTCTCTACGAGCTGTAATTTTTAGCATTCCATCTTCTACTACAACATTTTCAGGTCGGTCTGTGTAATATTGCAATTCGTTATTTCCCCAACCGTTGCTTCCTGTTCCGATATTATAACTCCAATAAGTACTATTTGGCGCACCATCTTCATCAAATTCATCTTGCATTACTAATTGATTCATAGTGGTAACCGTTTGTTTTTCATCTGAAGAACATCCCATAATTACAAACATTGAAGTTGTTAGAGTTAAATATTTGATCGTATTATATTTTAAAATCATGATTGTTACTTTTTAAATTTAGTTAATAGATGCTCTTAGTTGTAGAAGTAAACGTTGTCTACATAAATTACAGAACCATCACCACCTTCAAGGATTATTTGTGCTAGATTAGATCTACTTGCTAAACCTGGCATCGCAGAAAAAGGAATATCAATTGACATCCAATTTTGAGACACTAAAAATGGAGCGGTAAATGTTGTAGAATGTCTTGTATCATCTCCACCTCCAAAAGCACCATCTGCACCAAAATCAACAACAATTACTCTTAATTGTCTACCAGGAGCAATTGAACCTGGAATAAAAGCATCCAAATGGAAATGCGTCATTGAATTTGCATTTACAGTTGGCGCACTAAATTCGATTCCAACAAAATTAAAAATGGTGTAATTCAAGATATTATCATTAGCCACTGTGAAATCACTTGAAACTGTGGTTTGCCAAGGAGCCCAATATCCATTATAATAATTTACTGGTACATTGTTATAGGCATCAGAAAATATAGAAATAACATTCGCTTGATTTCTTGTAGGTGTTGGCGCATGAGTAAAATTACCCGAACAATTTATAGTTAAACTTCCACTTGCTTGAACACCATTTATAGTTGCCGTAATTACAGTTGTTCCTGCGCTTAAAGAAGTAACTAAACCATTAGAATCAACTGAAGCTACAGCTGGATTAGAAGAGGTAAATTCAAAATAAGCAGTACTTAAATTAACAATTTGATTTTGTCCATTTGGTAAATTAAAAGTTGAAATAATTCCAGTTATATTTGAGTTTACGCCAACAAATGTATTTACCGATGCATTATTTCCGTTCATAATAGCTGCACCAATTGTTCTTATTGTACCTAGTTTTTCAAATTTTAAATCATCAATCCAAAAGGTATAAGCCATTCCGTTAGTACCTTGTGTTCCAGCAGCATATCGAAACATACCTTTTTCTTGCAAAAGTTTTGATGCATCTGGAATTGGAATAATTACTTTAGACCAATTGGTACCAACGCTAACATTTGTAATCGTAGCCATATATTTATTTTGGTCAAAATCTTCTCCAAAACCAAACTCAGAAATGGTTACACCTTGGGTTGCTTTCACGTAAAAAGTTAAGGCATCAAATTCTGTTAAATTTCTACCAGCACCATCTACTCTGAAAATGGCTCCTGCATAATTACCTTCTGCATCGTTTGCATTAGGAACATCAAATCGCATTGAAGCGTTACTATTGTATCCTTCTTCGCGATCTACTGACCATGCAGTAGGTTTAGAACCTCCGTATGGAAAGTAAAAATTAGATCCCATACCTACAAAATCTTCTATAAAGATTTCTGCAACTTTAGGAAAAGTTGCTTCTGTAGCGTCATCGGATAATTCTCTCTCACAACTAGTATTGATAATTACTATCGTACTTAGAAGCAAAAAGCCTGCTAAACAATTAAACTTTAAGTTTTTCATATCTTCAATTTTTTTTTATTATTTTCCAATATTAATGTGAATGTATGTTCTAATTTCCCATTCTGAACCGTTTCCAAAACCAACTGGACTTATAACTGGTTCTGGCGGAAATGTGTTTTCTGGAACTGCTGTTGGTGAATATCTTGGTGAATATTGGTCTAATGAGCGCCAAATTCCCATGATTCCAATTCTTGTATCTGGTAAAATGAACCAACTTGGTTTTCCAACAGAAGTTGAAATATCGATAGAACTTTGAACTGGGTAAGTTAAGTTAAAATCTCTGTGGTAATCAAAAGGTCCCCAATCATTAAATTTAAGTGAAGAAACTACCTTTACTTTTTTGTAAATCATTCTTACATCTCCACCTGCTCTGTTGATTGTTCTTTCTGAATCGCCATTTGCTTGACCATTACCAAAGTATAGGTTAGCTATGATTCCTAAATCAGGTGAAATTTTTGAAACAATTCGTGTATTTGATTCCCATAAATCTTTTGCTGGAGCTGAGCGCTCAAATGCAAAAGAAGATCTATTGGATAAAAACCCGATGGCAGCATCCATAGTTGTTGGTAAATGACGGTAAACAAATCCTGTACTGAATGCAAATTTTGCATCTTCTACCATGTCATTGTTCCATTCATACATCCATGTTCCTGGTGTTGGGTCGTAAGTCAATAATAACTCTCCACCAACAGTTTCACGATTAGCTCTTACGATAAATGGATCATCTAAAATATTTCTTAATCTTCCTGGAGCATCAACACCATTTGGCATAGCTTCTACTAAAGGTTTTTGCCATAGGAAGTTTGGTGCAATTTGTAAATTAGAATTTACATTATAAGTAAAACCCGCTAAAAAGTTCATTTGGTTTCCGCTTCCTGTATCTTTCAATCTCCAACCTGTAAACGTTTGGGTATTATCTGCACCTCCGTTTGCAACTAAACCATGAATTGCTCCTTGCGTGTATGCGTTGAATCTTCCTTTAGAAAAGGTAAGCTTTGCTTTTCCTCCCCAATTATCTTTATTGTTTATTTTATCAACTTTTACAACATCTCCATCCATCATTTGGAATTCTCTACCATTTAATGGTTGACCAGCCCAAATACCTCCTAATTCAATTCCTAAATTTCCTAATTTAGTTTGAAGATAAACTGTAGCTCTTCTTGTTTTTGGTATTGGAAATGCAATTGATGAAACCGATTCAGAAACTTCTGCTTGATTAATGTCTTCATGATAAACAGTAGCAAAATTAAATTTTCCGAATTTTGTATTATATTTTAATAAATAAGCTGGATTGGCTCCCCACCATAGTTGAGGTCCAAATGCCGCTTTTAATCCGTCTAAGTCTCCTCTTCCGTCTATTTCGAAACCAAGAGTTTCTCCATTATAAATATCTAAGTTTGGTCCATAATTTGCTTCTGGATATAGTCCGAAGAAATCGCCTTCATAGCCCCAGTGATAGTGACCAGTTCTATAGAATCCTCTTAATTCAAAATCTTTAGCTGTCCATTTGTAGGATGCATTGTAAATTTGAACTCTATTTACATCTGTAGATAAAACTTCGCCTTCATTTGTTAAGACAGTTTGTGCTCTACCTCTATTTTCATAGAAAATCTCATTAATTGGATTTTCAGCTACGTGACCTAAAATATTGAAATTCACGTTAGCTTTCATGTTTGCTGATGGATTTCCTTCAACACCAATAAAATACGATTGCATGTGATCAAAACCTAATCTATTTGGATAACCATTTGTATCAGGATCATCAGCTTTTGGAGTAGTAATTAAACTTCCACCTGTATTGAATGTCGTAAATTCTGCTCTAAGATTGCTTAATTTAATCATTCCTCCATCATTACTTGATAAAGCTGCTTTATCTCCTCTAGCTCTTAAAGCGGCATCCATTAAATTAGCTTCACCAAAATGAGTATTTACAACTTGCGTATTAATTCCTTCTTTAAATGGATTTAATTTGTGAATGTCTTTTAAAACATAGTAAGCTGCTCTTGGATATAATTGATAATGCCCTTTTTCATCTGTTGGACCTTTTGCACAGATTCCAAACCATTCTTCATTCATATTATTTTGACCTTCAGTGAAATCTTTTTGATAACCACCATTTGACCAAGAAGCATTTGAATCATGAACGTCTAAGTTTTTAGTTTGTCCGTATTTCCACCAACCATCACTAAATTGAAATGTAAATCCTCCAATTGAGTTACCAGATTTACCTAATCCTGCAGCATTTTCGTAGATTTCTTTCCAATTTCCTTTTAAGTAAAAAGCTTGTGCATTTTGATCTTCTTGATTCGTTAAAACATTGAAAGCATCAGCTCCAAACTCAGTAAACAGAACTGGTTTACCATATTCTTTCTTAACTCTTTCAAATAAATCACCAAAAGAAACACCACGGTATACATTTGTTCCAAAGACATCTACATCTTTACATTCTTGAGCAATTATGTCAAGAAAAAGTAAATCACCATTACAAATTGCCATTGGATGATTTGCGTCTATCGCTTTCATTGCTACAACAGCTTCGTTAAATAGCTTATACATTGAACGTGCTCTCGCTGTTGACTTTCTATCCTCTATTGGAATATTTTCTGTTTCGGCTCCATCCCAAAATAAACCGTAGTTATTCTCATTTCCTAAAAGAAATAAAAGAAGCCCTTTAGTATCTTTATATTCTGAAGCCATTTGAGTTACTTCTTTAAGAAGAAGCTCGCGGGTTTTAGCATCAGAATATTCTGTATTTGGCTTCCATACACCATCAATTGTTAAACCATATCGACCGAAAGAATGATTTAACATGGTGTAAATACCATAATTTGTATAGATGTATTCAATCCATTTTTTTGGAATACCCGAGTAAACACGTATAGTATTCACACCCATATTTTGAAGTAATCCCATTTCATCATCTAAAGCCTGACGAATAAAATCGTCTGATTGATTCCAAAGACTGTATGAGTAATTTGTACCGATTGGAAAATAATCCCAATTCATTCCATTTACCATAAAATCTTTACCGTCGACTTTAAGTTTCAATTCCGAATTATTATTTTCAACTACTACTCTTTCAGATTGTGAATAGGTAGTAAATGAATAACAAAAAATTAGTATCAGAATAATTTTTTTCATTTGCTGTTTGGATTTAAATAATTAATAATCGTATTAAAAATTGGTTTTGTTAATGATTTCATAAAAATAGCGAGTAAATATTACATTTTTGACAAAATTAACCTCAACAAAAAATATACATCGTAAAAAAAACGCTGGAAGTATTGAAAAATGCCAATAAAACATCATTTTAACTGGATAAAAAAAGATTTTTATAATATCTTAAAATTTCCGTTAAAGAATGTTTGTATAGGTAATGTATAGGTAAGAAAAATGCGCTTTTAGAACATTATATAGCTAATAAGTATTCCACTAGTCCCATTTCATGAGGAAGATTCATTTTCTTTCGCAAACGATATCGCTTAATTTCGATACTACGAACTGAAATATTAAGTAAAGGCGCTATTTCTTTTGAAGATAAATTAAGTCGCAAATAGGCACACAAACGTAAATCGTTTGGAGTTAGACTAGGATGATTTTCTTTAACTTTCTTCAAGAAATTATTATCGGCACTATCAAATGCTTCTTTGAAAATATTCCAAGTATTTTCTTCTTTCACATTTTTATTTATCGTAGAAATAACCGATTTAATACTTCTATTTGTTGTACTATCTGTTGAGTTTTTTAAATCGCCTTTAATAATGTTTAAAAGTTCTGTTTTCTTGATAAGATTCATTGTAGAAACAGCAAGTTCTTTGTTCTTTTTATCAACATCTTGAGTAAGCTGTTCGTTTTTAATTTTCATTATTTGCTGTTCATTCTCTAATTCCTTCAATTCTAAAAGAATATTATTTTCTGCAATAATACGTTGATGTCTTTTTTCGTGATAAATAGTGTAAAATTTATTGATGTAATATCCTAAAACTATCAATAAAATAAAATAGAACATCATAGCCCAGTTGTTAGCATACCAAGGTTTTTTTATCACAAAAGAATAGGTAGCGATATTGTCTGTTACAGAATTTGCTACTTTGGCTCTAACACTAAAAACATAATCGCCTGCTGGCAAATTTTCAAAAACAACTTGAGAATTAAACGACCACTCACTCCATTCGTCATGAAGTCCTTCTAATTTATACTGGTATTCTGCATTAATGTATTTATCGTATTCTGGAACGGTGTAATTAAAAGCTAAATTATTTTCATCATGATCGAACGTTCCTTTTTCAGTTAATGAAATACTTGTTGATTTTGAATTGATGACATTATTGGAAACTCCGAAAAGCGAAACTTTGTGATTACTAAATTTGAACTCATTGTTTTTTAAGACATAATAACCATCTGTTGTACCAATTAAATATGTTTCATCACTTAACTGCAGAATATTTTCGTATCCAGGCATTGAATTGGTTAAAGACGAAGGAATTGGCAAACTGCTTTTCTTCAATTCAGGAGATAATTTTCCAGAGGAATAGTAGTGAATGTAATTTTTAGTAAAAAACCATAATTTGTTTGATTTATCTACAATCATTTTTCCAGTTACATATTCGTCATTTTGAAATATTACACTCAGTGATTTGTCCTTCTCAAAAACCTTTGTTGTATTATTCATTTTAAAAATACCATCCTTAGAAGCATAATAAATTTGATTATTGTACTTGGCTAAGGTTGCGTTTTTACTTTTTGTAAGGTTATCAAATTTAATAATATCAGAAGCATTTAGTAGGGAATTATCTACTTTAAATTTATAAACCCCTTTATATTCGTGACTTACATAAATTTCATTTGTATTTAAAATCTCAAAATGTTTAGAAGAATAATTAAATCCTTTAATCTTATTTTTATAAACCCAAGTATTATTCTTTTTCTCTAAAACAGTAATTCCATTATAATTTCCTTGTAAAATGTAATTGGTATTTCCAAAAGGTACAAATTTCCAGGTTCCAGAAGCTGCAAAAATAGGAATTGCATTTTTATCATTAATAATAAATGTCCCTGAATCATGTCCGCAAAAGAGTGTGCTTTGATAAGAAAATAAATTCCAAACTTGTCCTTTTGTATTTTGAACAAATTCAAATTTAGAGGTTGAATTTAAGTCTTTACAGAACAAGCCTTGATTAGTTCCAATGTATAATTTATTGTTGTGAGTTATTGAAGCATAAGTAGTTCCTAAAATTCCCGTATTATCTAAATAACTTTTTATTGGCGATTTAAGATTGATACAGTTAATTCCGTTATCGAGCCCAATCCAAAGATTTTTATCTATATCCTCAAAAAGAGAAAGTGCTGTGTTATTACTTAATCCTGAATTTTGCGTTATATGATAGATTAGTTTGCCTTCTTTAGACAGAATAAATATTCCGTTTGAGATGGAACCTAAAGCTATACTTTCGTCAGACAACATCTGACTACTGTAAATATTACTTTGCTGAATTTCGGCATCAACATTAGTTGAGAATTTACTTAAAACACCATTCTTATAATTGAAAATTCCTTGCTTTTGAGTGACTAAGATTAATCCATCATTTGTATCAAAAATGTTGATTAGTTTATTTTGATTGATAATATCGTTGCTTAAAAACAATTTACTTTTACCTTGATCAATCTCATACAACCCTTTTGTAGTCTGGAAATAAATACCATTAGCAGTCTTGAATGCTTTATTAATGGTACTATTTGGGTTAATTATAGTGAACGCTTTTGTTTTTGTATTGTAAGCATAAATTTTTTCTAATGATTGAAAAAGTATCCAATTATCGAATGGAAAGATACCCCAAAATTGTTCATCATCATTAATTTTATCTTTAATTGAATGACTAAGTGAAATGTATGATAATTGTCCATTTATGGCACGTTGCCAATAGCCGAATTCCATAAAAGAACCTGTATAAATTTTATCATTTATACACTTAACCGAACGAATGATTGTCTCATTAGGAGAAGGATTTAAAATCCATTTTGAACCGTTAAATTCAAGTAAGCCTTCATTATTTGCAAAATACATAAATCGATGATTATCTTGAGAAATCATCCAATTTTGAATTCCAGCACCATATACATCTTTAGAATACTTAACAATTGGAGGCAATTGTTGTGCTACACCTAGTAAAGAAAATAAAATGAATAAAAGTTGAAATTGAATTTTATGAAATTGCATTTTCTATGATATTAAAAAATAAAGATATGTAATATAAATTTTATAAAAAAATGATTTAAAAAAAAGACTGCCATTTCTGACAGTCTTAGTTTACTAGAATTGAAAAACTATTCTTTTATAAATTTTGTTGATGAAACATTTCCATCAATGTTTGTTTTAATAACATAAACACCTGCATTAAGACTAGCAACATCTAGTTGGAAAGAAGTAGCATTAATTTCTCTATTTAAAACTTCTTGTCCTAAAACATTGTAAACTGCGATATTTTGAATATTTCCAACTGATTCAAGATTTAAAATATTTGATGTTGGATTTGGATATAATTTAACTTTAGATACATTGAAACTTTCTGAAGATAAAACAGTGTTTTTATGTAAATAGATGTTATCATACCAAACATTATCAACCATAGCAGTTGTAATACCTATTTGAGCAATATCACTTCTATTTAAGTTACCTGCAACTACACCACCTAAAGCAGTAATTGGCACATCAACTGAAACCCATTGATTAGCTACTAATTGAGGAGTAGTACCTCCATTAATGTTAACCTCTAAAGCTGATACTTCAGCACCAGTTCCTCCAAAATGAACTAATTTTACATTAAAAACATCACCTGTTAAATTTGTATCAGTAATATAAAAATCAAAGTGAATGTGAGTAAAATCGGTTAGATTTTGTCTGTTAGATTGAAAATCTATACCTTGACAAACAACACCTGTATTCTTTCTTAACGTATTATTACCTGCTATTTGAACTTGGGTTGTTGCAGCGCCACCACACCATCCAGCGTCAAAATTATCAAATCCAATATTAGTATAAGCATCACTGTAAATAGAAACAACATCTGCTGTTGGTCTAGCAGGAGGTGTTGGAGCAGCAACAGTAGGAGAAACAATACATGGAGCACATGTACCTCCACAATCAATTCCTGTTTCAGTTCCATCCTGAATTCCGTTTGCACATGTATTTACAACCTGAACAACAGAAACATTATCAATAAATACGAAACCAGTAGCAGCACCTAAATCAAAAATTACTCTATCAGCAACAGCATCACCGTAATTAATTGTGAATTGATATGAAAAAGTTTGTGGCGAAGCTGTTAAAGTTGTAGTTGCAGTTAAAGCTGCCCAAGGAGCATTATTTTGACCTAAACCTACAATCATTGTTCTTGAATTTGTTGTTGCATCTGTAAATGCAGTAAAAGTTAATTCATAAGTTAAACCATTAGTCAAATTAATATTTTGACTCAAGTTTACATCATAAGGATTACCTGCTGCTAATACATTAGCTTGGTTTACAAAATTTGAAGCTCCAAGATCAACAACATTTGCAGCGTTATTATACCAAGGCGCTGCTGTACCCGTTTGAAAATCACCATTGGTCACCAAATTCTGAGAATAACCCAGTGCACAAAAAATTAATGATAGAAAGAAAGTAATTTTTTTCATAATTATGTATTTTATTTAGTTAAAACTTATCGATTGTAAATTTAATCCATAAAATTTTTAAACAATTCACAATCCATATATACAAACTATACATTGCGTTTTTTATATTATATTTTTTAAGGCGATTATTTAAAAATATAAAATATTGATTTTCAGTAATTTAAAAATTAAATGATTTGTCTAATAAGTAAAATGTATAGTTGATGTATAGTTTAAAAATTATGTTTTTTTGATTACCATAACGATATAACAATGTCTACTTTAAGTTAAAAACCAATATTGAAATGAAAGATATACTATAACTTAAAATAGATTAATTATCTTTGCAATTCTATTAAAATCAACAATGATACAACCCGATTTTTCAACGTTAGAACCAAAAAAAAATATCTTAATTAAAGGTGCTCAATTGCATAATCTTAAAAATTTAGATGTAGCCATTCCACGAAACAAATTGGTAGTAATTACTGGGCTTTCGGGCTCTGGAAAATCAAGTTTGGCATTCGACACACTTTATGCTGAAGGACAACGTAGATATGTTGAAAGTTTATCCCCTTATGCACGACAATTTTTAGGAAGATTAGATAAACCAAAAGTTGAATACATAAAAGGAATTGCGCCAGCTATTGCCATTGAACAAAAGGTAAACACCAGCAATGCGCGTTCTACTGTAGGAACATCAACCGAAATTTATGATTATTTAAAGCTTCTTTTTGCACGAATTGGTAAAACCTACTCTCCTATCTCTGGAAAAGAAGTTAAAAAAGATACTGTGTCCGATGTAATCAATGACATCAAAGAATTTCCTGTAGATAGCAAATGGCTACTGCTTTCTCCTATTCATTTGGAAGAAGGAAGAGCTTTGGAAGACAAGCTAAAAGTTTTATTACAACAAGGTTTTGCACGTATTTTAGTGGATAACGAAATGGTGCGTCTGGATACGTTAGACCAACACCAATTGGACAACAAAGATATTCTACTAATCATTGACCGAATAGTGGTTAAAACCGAGGAAGAATTCTTCAATCGTTTAGCTGATGCTGTGCAAACCGCCTTTTATGAAGGTAAAGGTGTTTGTTATTTGCAAGAAGTGGACACCAAAAAACGTATAGAATACAGTGCTAATTTTGAATTGGATGGTATTACGTTTTTAGAACCGAATATTCACTTATTCAGTTTTAATAATCCTTACGGAGCTTGTCCAACATGTGAAGGCTACGGAAGTGTTATTGGAATTGATACCGATTTAGTAATTCCTAATACGGCTTTATCTATTTATGAAAATGCTGTGTTTCCTTGGCGTGGTGAAAGTATGAGTTGGTACCGAGATCAATTGGTAAACAACGCTTATAAATTTGATTTTCCAATTCACAAACCATTTTTCGAACTTTCAGATGAACAAAAACAACTGATTTGGGACGGAAATAAATATTTCACCGGATTAAACGATTTCTTTTCGGAATTAGAAGAGAAAAATTATAAAATTCAAAATCGTGTTTTACTTTCGAGATACCGAGGAAAAACAAAATGCCATACGTGTAAGGGTAAGAGACTTCGCCCAGAGGCCAATTACATTACAGTTGGCGGAAAAACGGTTTCAGGTTTGGTAGATTTACCAATCGTAAACTTGATTGATTTCTTTAAAAAATTAGAATTAAACGAATACGATACTAAAGTAGCCAAACGTTTGTTAATCGAAATCAACAATCGTTTAGACTTTTTATTCAATGTAGGATTGAGTTATTTGACATTAAATCGTAATTCTAACTCACTTTCTGGAGGCGAATCGCAACGTATTAACTTGGCCACTTCGTTAGGAAGTAGTTTAGTAGGCTCGATGTACATTTTAGACGAACCAAGTATTGGTTTACACCCAAAAGATACAGAAAGATTAATCGAAGTATTGAAAGAACTTCGTGATTTAGGCAACACTGTTATTGTAGTTGAACACGACGAAGACATCATGAAAGCTGCTGATATGATTATCGATATTGGTCCAGAAGCTGGAACACATGGAGGTGAATTAGTTGCACAAGGAACGTATGCTGAAATACTGAAATTTGATTCGTTAACTGCGAAATATTTGAATGGTCAAGAAGAAATTTCGGTACCAAAAACAAGAAGAAAATTCAAAAATCACATCGAAGTTATTGGTGCGAGAGAAAATAACTTAAAGAATGAAAACTTCACTTTTCCGTTGGAATGTTTAACCGTGATTACAGGTGTTTCGGGAAGTGGAAAAAGTACATTGGTAAAGAAAATTTTATTTCCTGCCATTCAAAAAAAATTAGAAGGTGTTGGTGAAAAAGCAGGCCAATTTACCGAATTAGCGGGAAGTTTTTCGCACATCAAGCATATCGAATATGTAGACCAAAATCCGATTGGAAGAAGTTCGCGTTCGAATCCAGTTACTTATATTAAAGCTTACGATGACATTCGTGAATTATTTGCAAAACAGAATGTTTCAAAACTTAGAAACTATCAAGCCAAACACTTCTCTTTCAACGTAGATGGCGGAAGATGTGAAGTTTGTAAAGGTGATGGAGAAGTTACTATCGAAATGCAATTTATGGCTGATGTTCATTTAGAATGTGAAGCTTGCAACGGGAAACGTTTCAAAAAAGAAGTGTTAGAAGTTACTTTCGAAGGAAAAAACATTGATGACATTTTAAAAATGACCATTGATGAAGCTTTGAATTTCTTTACCGAACAAAAACAGACAAAAATCACGCAAAAATTACAACCTTTACAAGATGTTGGTTTAGGTTATGTACAATTAGGACAATCTTCTTCTACGCTTTCTGGTGGTGAAGCGCAACGTATCAAATTGGCTTCATTTTTAGTCAAAGGAACAATAAAAGATAAAGCGTTGTTTGTATTTGATGAACCTACAACAGGTTTGCATTTTCACGATATCAAAAAATTGTTAGCTTCGTTTGATGCGTTGCTTGAAAAAGGACATTCGATTATCGTAATTGAACACAATTTAGACTTAATCAAGTGTGCCGATTACATTTTGGATATTGGTCCAGAAGGTGGTGAAAATGGCGGAAAATTAATGGCTTTTGGAACACCAGAAGAAGTGGCTAAAAATAAGAATTCGATTACTGGAAAATATTTAAAAGAGAAACTAAAATAATGATAAACCCTTCTGCAAATGGATGGATTGACAAGTTTTTTGCTGAAAATCGTGAAAATTTCATTGATTTTGAAGGCGATTATTTGTCTTTTTATGAAAGTTGTAGGAAAACAGGTTTTATTTATGGTTATGTGGTTAATTTTCAATTGAAAGAAAATCTAAACACTACAAAATGGTCGTATGATGAAATTACAAAAGTTGGATTTTTAAACACCTTATTTTCGGTTTATTCACTTGAAAATAAAAACGTTAATTCAAAAGATTTTATTAGTTCTGTTTACCGATTTTACAACATCATTCAGCCAGAAAATCTGAATTTCATTAAGAAAATGTTGCCTGAAGGCTCTCACAGTTCACGATTGGAAAAAGTGATTGACGACAGAATTCAAACCAATCAAAACACAATTAGTAAAAACTTTTCGCACATCATAACTAATGCATTATTGTTTATTGATGTTTTAGCATTTCATTACTATCTAAAAAACAACGAATTAGATTCAGATTATCTAAAAAACATAGAATCGGATTGTATTAAAATTGTTTCATTGGCGCTAAAAACCAAACAAAACAAATCGAAATACGATGAATTATTGGTAAAATTATTTGAAAATTCCATTCGTTATACCAAATTTTCAACCATTGATTCAATTGAATTTTCGGATATTAAATTGCTAAAATATACCGAAATATTAGAGAAATTATACTTGTTGGATATGGCGCAAATGGCATTGTGGAGCGATGAAAAATTAGAAGAAAACGAAGCTGAATTTTTGAAAAACATCAATGCTGATTTAGGTTTAGAAGCAACAATTCTTGACAAAAGCATTAACGATATTAACTTTTTCATCAATCAGTATAAAGCTGAAATTCCGTTTTTTAATTTTTCAAATCCAATTAAACATTTTTACGATCAAGCCAATAAAAATGTAACCAAACTGATTATTCGCAACAAGGACAGATTAACTAAAGAAATCAAAGAAAGTGGCGAATTAATGCAACTTTTAGCCAAATCAACCCGAAAAGATTTGAGTAAAGAAGAAAAAAAGAAAGTAAAAAAACAACTACTAGATATCTGTAAAACAGTTCCATCGCTAACCATCTTTTTACTTCCTGGTGGTGGCTTATTGTTGCCAATTTTGATAAAATTTATCCCGCAATTATTACCTTCTGCTTTTAATGAGAATTTGGATGACTAACTATTTCTTTTGATTAAATAAAAAAAATCCCCAACTACTTTTAGCAATTGAGGATTAGTTTATTTATGTGTTTTAATTATTCGTTAACCAAAACCCATTCGCCAGAAGCAATCATACTTTCTGCCTTTTTATATTTCATGGTTTCGCTTTTTCCACTCATTACGTGTTTAATAGTAACGGTGTCATTACGATTAATTTTTGGCATTTCTCTTGTAATCGTTTCCGTTACTTGAGGTCTTTGAGTTGCCATTTCTCCAGTTCTTCTCGCTTGTGCCGCTGTATCTTCGCTATCTAAATCTTCTTTAGTTTCAGTATAGTTTTCTTTTTGTTGCACTTGCTTAGCTTCTTGAATTTCCGATGTATTATGAGAAGGCAAATCACCTTTAAACAAGAACGAAATTACTTCTTTATTTACATCATCAATCATTTTTTTGAACAAGTTGAAAGCTTCAAATTTGTAAATCAATAATGGATCTTTTTGTTCGTGAACAGCTAACTGAACCGATTGTTTCAATTCGTCCATTTTACGTAAGTGTTTTTTCCAAGCTTCATCCACAATAGCTAAAGTGATGTTTTTCTCGAAATCTGCCACTAACGAACGTCCTTCTGAAGTATATGCTTTTTCTAAATCGGTAACCACATTTAATGATTTGATTCCGTCAGAGAATGGCACAATAATTCTTTGGTACTGACCATTATTGTTTTCGTATACATTCTTAATGATTGGATACGCTTCGCGAGCATCTCTAGCAATTTTTTCTTCGTAATGAGCTAAAACTGCTTTGTATGTTTTTCCAGTAATCTCTCTTGCTGATAGTTTTGCAAATTCTGATTGTGAAACTGGCGCACTGATTGAAAAATAACGAATCAATTCAAATTCAAAATTTTTGAAATCTTCTGCCAATTTGTTTTGTTCCACCACTAATTCGCAAGTGTCGTACATCATGTTCGCAATATCCACTTTCAAACGCTCGCCATGTAATGCGTGACGTCTTCTTTTGTAAACTACTTCTCTTTGTGCATTCATTACGTCATCATATTCTAACAAACGTTTACGAACTCCAAAGTTATTTTCTTCTACTTTTTTCTGTGCTCTTTCGATAGATTTTGTCATCATAGAATGTTGAATTACTTCACCTTCTTTTAGACCAATTCTATCCATAACTTTCGCTACTCTTTCTGAACCAAATAAACGCATTAAATTATCTTCCAAAGACACATAGAATTGTGAACTACCCACATCTCCTTGACGACCAGCACGACCACGTAACTGACGGTCAACACGACGTGAATCGTGACGCTCTGTTCCAATAATCGCTAAACCACCTGCTTTTTTAACTTCGTCAGATAATTTAATATCGGTACCACGACCTGCCATGTTAGTTGCAATCGTAACTACTCCAGGTTTTCCTGCTTCAGCTACAATTTCTGCTTCACTTTTGTGCATTTTAGCATTCAATACATTGTGTTGAATACCTCTAATTTTTAACATTCGGCTTAATAATTCCGAAATCTCTACTGATGTTGTTCCAATTAACACAGGTCTTCCTGCATTTGACAATTGTACTACATCTTCAATAACTGCATTGAATTTTTCACGAACCGTTCTGTAAATTAAATCATCTTTGTCTTTACGAGCCATTGGACGGTTAGTTGGAATTTCCACAACGTCTAATTTGTAAATTTCCCAAAATTCACCAGCTTCTGTTGAAGCAGTTCCTGTCATTCCTCCTAATTTGCTGTACATACGGAAATAATTCTGTAAAGTAACGGTTGCAAATGTTTGAGTAGCGGCTTCGATTTTTACGTTTTCTTTCGCTTCGATTGCTTGATGTAAACCATCTGAATAACGACGACCATCCATGATACGTCCTGTTTGCTCATCTACAATCATAACTTTATTGTCCATGATAACGTATTCGGTATCTTTTTCAAATAAAGTGTATGCTTTTAATAACTGCGTTAATGTGTGAATACGTTCTGATTTTACTGAGAAATCACGGAATAATTCTTCTTTACGCTCTGCCATTTCTTCAGCAGCAAGGTTTTCTTTTTCAATTTGAGCAATTCCTGTTCCAATATCTGGTAAAACGAAGAATTGTGCATCTGTATCTTGTGATAAGAACTGAATTCCGTTATCAGTCAACTCAACTTGATTATTTTTTTCTTCGATAACAAAGTACAATGCCTCATCAATTTTTGGCATTTCTCTGTTGTTATCTTGCATGTATTGGTTTTCGGTTTTTTGAAGTAATTGCTTTACTCCTTCTTCCGATAAGAATTTAATTAAGGCTTTACTTTTTGGTAACGCTCTGTAAGAACGTAATAAGTTAAATCCAGCATCTTTATTGTTTCCTTCTTTGAATAAACGTTTTGCTTCTGTTAAACAATCCGTAGCTAATTTACGTTGTAAAGTTACTAAGTTTTCAACTTTTGGTTTCAATTCATTAAATTCATGACGATCACCTTGAGGAACTGGTCCAGAAATAATTAATGGTGTTCTTGCATCATCCACTAAAACTGAATCGACCTCATCGACAATAGCATAATTGTGTTTACGTTGCACCAAATCTTCTGGTGCATGCGCCATATTATCTCTCAAATAATCGAAACCAAATTCGTTATTTGTTCCATAAGTAATATCGGCTTCGTAAGCTTTTCTTCTTTCTGGAGAGTTTGGTTGGTGATTGTCAATACAATCAACTGTTAATCCATGAAACTCGAATAAAGGTGCTTTCCACGTGCTATCACGTTTTGCTAAGTAGTCATTCACCGTTACTAAATGCACACCGTTTCCAGTTAAAGCATTCAAGTATAATGGTAATGTTGCTACTAATGTTTTTCCTTCCCCTGTTTGCATTTCGGCAATTTTACCTTGGTGCAAAACAACTCCACCAATCAACTGAACGTCATAGTGAATCATGTCCCAAGTGATAGCTTTTCCAGCTGCATTCCATGAATTTGCCCAAGTTGCGTTATCACCTTCAATCGCAATATATGATTTAGTTGCTGACAACTCTCTGTCTTTTGGAGTAGCCGTTACTGTAAGCGACGTATTTTCTTTAAAACGACGAGCCGTTTCTTTTACTACTGCAAACGCTTCTGGAAGAATTTCGTTTAATACTTTCTCAGAAATTTCATAAGCTTCTTTCTCGATTTTATCGATTTCAGCGTAAATATCTTCACGAGCATCAATATCTTGAGTTTGCTCTGCATCTTGTTTTAAAGAAGCAATTTTAGCGTCTTTTTCAGCACGAGCGTTTTTAATTTTAGCTTTGAATTCGGCTGTTTTAGCACGTAACTCGTCATGAGACAATGCTTGTAAAGCACTCTCAAAAGATTTTACTTTGGTAATAAGTGGTTGAATCGCTTTTACATCTTTCTCCGATTTATCACCCACAAAAGCCTTCAATATGGAATTTATGATACTCATAATTTTTTATTTTCTAAATAGGTTTGCAAATATAACCAAAAAAAAAGCCTCAGTAAAGAGACTTGTTTCTGTTGTGTTTATTTATTTTTAATATTCATCCTCATTCCAAAGATAATCTTCGTCAGTAGGATAATCAGGCCAAATCTCTTCCATTGATTCATAGATTTCTCCTTCGTCTTCTATAGATTGCAAGTTTTCCACTACTTCTAATGGAGCTCCAGTTCTGATAGCATAGTCGATAAGTTCATCTTTGGTTGCTGGCCAAGGCGCATCACTTAAGTATGACGCTAATTCTAATGTCCAATACATCTTTTATCGATTTAAGTTTATGCAAAAATAAATTTATTACCCAATAAGGCAAGTTTTTTTTTACTTTTTTTATTAAAATTTAAGAACGTTTTTTTTTTAGTACTCAAAACATGGCTTTCCATCACTGTTTTCAGGCATAATGAACACTTAAAACTGATTACTGAACACTATTTTCTAGGAATCCATTGTACTTCATCAGCGTTCAAATCATGAGACAACTTTCGTGCCAACACAAAAAGATAGTCAGAAAGTCGGTTTAGGTACTTAATTACACGTTCATCTGTCGGTTCTATGTCATTTAAATGTACTGCTAAACGCTCGGCTCTACGGCATACACAGCGTGCAATATGACAATATGACACAGTTGTATGTCCGCCTGGCAAAACAAAATGCGTCATAGGTGGCAAAGATTCTTCCATTGTGTCAATTTCGTTTTCCAAAAATTCAATATCCGATTCCACAATTCCAAGATTTTGCAAACGTGGTTGACCGTTTTTCAAAGTTTCTTTTTCTGGTGGAGTTGCTAAAATAGCTCCGACTGTGAATAATCTATCTTGTACTTCGATTAATACTTTTTTGTATAAATCGCTCATGTCTTGGTCGCGAATTAATCCAATGTGTGAATTTAATTCATCAACAGTTCCATAACTTTCGATACGGATATGGTGTTTTGGTACACGTGTTCCTCCAAATAATGCTGTGGTTCCAGTGTCGCCTGTTTTGGTATATACTTTCATTAGTAGTTTTTTTTTTGAAACTATTTCTTCAATTGTGTTCTATATTCTTCAATGTTTGCTTTGACTTTTGGATCCAATTCGGGTTCGGCAATATCGGTGAGCTTTTCCAATTCTTCCCAAATAATTTTTGCCACAATGTATCTTGCAACACCTTTGTCATCAGCAGGAACTATGTACCAAGGTGCAAAATCAGTTGATGTTTTGTTGATTGCTTCTTCGTAATATTTCATATATTCATCCCAAAGTGCGCGCTCTTTTAAATCGCCGGTGCTGAATTTCCAATTATCTTCTGGATTTTCTAATCGTTTTAGTAATCGTTCACGTTGCTCCTCTTTACTCATGTGAAAATAGAACTTCAAAATTTTGGTTCCGTTTTGCGAAATATGCTTTTCAAAATTTACCATTTGTTCCATGCGGTTTTCCCAAAATTGAGGTGTAATATCCCCCACTTTTTCAATTCCTGGCAAGTTTTCAAACAAAATATATTCGGGATGCACTCGCGTTACCAATACATTTTCATAATGGGTACGATTGAAAACGGCGAATTTTCCTTTTTCGGGCAAAGCTAAATAATGACGCCATAAATAATCGTGTTCTAATTCGGTTGAATTTGGTGTTTTAAAACTATGCACTACGACTCCACGTGGATTAAATTCTTTAAAAACCTCACGAATTAAGCTATCTTTTCCACTGGTGTCCACGCCTTGTAGGCAAATCAAGAAAGCATGACGGTTGTGCGCATACATAGCATCTTGTTTTTTAGAAAGCTTTTTCTGAATTTTATCTAAGGCTAATTCTTCTTGATCTTTATCGGTATCTATGTTTAATTTCGTAGCAAAATCGGCTAATTTAATAGTTGTTTTTACTTTAAAATCTTCAATATTTATGTTTTTCATTTTCAATCGCTTTTTAATAAGTGTAAAAATAGTACTTTTATGGGCAATTTCTGACTTAAAAACTTCATAAAGTTATCGGTAAAAATATGGAAAAATTTGAACTTAGTAATCTATTTACTATAAAAGGTATTGCAGCGCCATCTGGCTTGTTGTACTCACAAAATGTTTTATTTGTTATTTCAGATTCGAGTAATTTTTTATACCAATATGACATCGCAAAAAAACTTTTACTAAAATTTCCATTAGTAAAGGACGCCAAAGAAAACATAGAAAAAGCTGAAAAACCCGATTTAGAAAGCATCACACAATATGGAAATCAGCTAATTATGTTGGGTTCTGGTTCTACCGAAAAAAGAAATTCGATGTTTACTTTAGATTTAGGTTCGGATGCTTTGCAATCACAAGATTTATCAGCTCTATACCAGAAATTAAAAGATGTTGGCTCGTTTACTGATGACCAATTAAACATTGAAGGCTCTATTTATGCGCATCAAACGATGTTGTTGTTTCAAAGAGGAAATTCAAAAAATAGTCAAAATGGAATTTTTATTATTCCAAATCATCAAGAAGACGGTATTCGATTTGTACCGATTTCGCTTCCAACACTAGATAATATAGAAACCACTTTTACCGATGCAATATTGGTTGGCGATAAAATTTATTTCTTGGCTTGCGCCGAAAACACAACATCTACTTATGAAGATGGTGAAGTTTTAGGAACCATTTTAGGCATCATGCACGCACCAACATTTGAAATTATAGATGTTCAATTATTATCGGAACATCAAAAATTTGAAGGTATCACACTTTATAATGAAACAGAAACCGAATTGGAGTTCTTACTTTGCGAAGACAATGATAATGAAGTTTTAGAAGCTACGATTTATAAATTGAACTTTCAGAAATAAATTCGTAACGTTTGAGAAGAAAATACTACAAATAAGAAACCAAAAAAATTATGATTAAACATTTTCTTACTCTCGAATGGAAATCTTTTGTTCGGTCGGCATCGTTTAAAACCAATTTGGCTTTTAAAATTTTCATGGCACTAATATTCTTATATTTTGCTGCGATGTTTGTTTTTATGGGAATTGGAGCCTTTTACGGAATAAAAAAAGCTGGTTTAGAACCTTTACAAACGGTAAATAAGTTTATGATTTATTATCTTTTTGCAGATATGATGATGCGCTATTTTTTCCAAAAAATTCCAACATTAACGATTAGACCGTTACTAGTTTTACCAATAAAGAAAAATACAATTGTACATTTTTCTTTAGGCAAAACTGTTTTAAACTATTTTAATACTACACATGCTTTCTTTTTTATTCCATTTAGCATTATTTTACTAATAAACGGCTATAGCATATTGGGCGTAATTACGTGGCATTTAGGAATTTTGACTGTAATATTATTCATCAATTTCTTAAACATTTTAATCAATAATAAGGATGTTATCTTCGGAATTGTAGCTACAATTGTTATCGGATTAATTGCTTCTCAATATTATAAATTATTTGATATTACTATTTACACACAACCTTTCTTTCAAGGCTTGTATGAGCATGCTTGGATGGTTTTACTTCCAATTTTTGCCTTAATAGTCATTTATTATTTAACGTTTAATTTCTTCAAAAAAGATTTAACGTTAGATGAAAGATTACATATTAAAAAGAACTTAGCTACATCAAACGACTTAACTTGGTTGAATCAATTTGGAACTTTAGGAACTTTCTTAAAAAACGACATCAAACTATTAATGCGAAATAAACGAGCAAAGACAACTTTATACATGAGTTTCTTTTTCTTGTTTTATGGTTTGATATTCTTCACTCAAGATATTTATAAAAATTCGGTGATGCAAGCCTTTGCAGCGGTTTTTGTAACGGGTGGTTTTCTAATTAACTTCGGACAGTTTGTACCAAGTTGGGATAGTTCTTATTATCAATTAATGATGACACAAAGCATTTCGTACAAAGAATATTTGAATTCTAAATGGTGGCTAATGGTTATTGGAACAGCAATCAGCATGCTTTTGGCTTCATTTTACATTTATTTTGGTTGGGATATTTACATTACGATATTGGCTGTTGGAATTTACAATATTGGATTTAATTCGTTTTTAGTATTGTTCACAGGCGCTTACACTAGAACTGCAATAGATTTAGAATCAGCAAAAGGAGCTTTTGGAGATAAAAAAGCATTCAATGTAAAAACCTTATTATTTTCATTACCACAAATGATAATTCCAATTTTACTATTTGGAATCGGAATTTTAGTTGATAATTTTCACCTAGGAATTGCTTTAATTGCTTGCTTCGGAATATTAGGATTGCTTTTCAAATCGAGAATCTTCTTGCTTATTGAGAAAATATTTCAGAAAGAAAAATACAATGCCATTGTGGCTTACAAACAAAAAAATTAATTTAAATCCAATAAATTATCATGATACAAGTAAACAATCTTACCAAAAAATATAACGCTACCACAGTTTTAAATATTCAAGAATTAGAAATTCCTAAAGGACAAAGTTTTGGTTTAGTAGGAAATAATGGTGCCGGTAAAACAACTTTTTTTAGTTTATTATTAGACTTAATCGAACCAACTACTGGAGGAATTATCAATCACAATATAGAAGTAAACACAAGTGAAAATTGGAAAAACTTTACAGGCGCTTTTTTAGATGAAAGTTTCTTGATTGGTTATTTAACTGCCGAAGAATATTTTTATTTTATTGGTGAATTACGTGGCCAAAACAAAGCAGATGTTGATGCTTTACTAAAAAAACATGAAGAATTTTTTAATAACGAAATTCTAAACACTAAAAAATATCTTCGCGATTTATCTAAAGGAAACATGAAGAAAGTGGGCATTATTGCTACTTTAATTGGAAATCCAGAAGTAGTAATTTTAGATGAACCATTTGCAAATTTAGATCCAACAACGGTAAACCGACTAAAGAAAATTGTAAAAGAATTAGCCGAAAATCCAGATGTTACCGTTTTAATTTCAAGTCACGATTTAATACACACTGTAGAAGTTTGTAACCGAATTGTAGCTTTAAATAAAGGCGAAGTAGTTAAAGACATCAATACTTCGGAAGAAACATTGAAAGAATTAGAAGCGTTTTTCGCCGTGTAACACTATATTATTTCATACTTTTATAATCGCAAGTTTCATCGCTTGCGATTTTTTTTGAAAATAATTTAAAGTCATCCCAACCTTTTCCCAACTTTTCTACTCTATATAAAAAAGCAAGTTTACCAATGGATGTAAAACACATACAAGGCTGCCGAAAACAACACCGCGAAGCGCAACGCATGGTGTATGAAACTATGGCTCCAAAACTCTATCGTTTATGTAAACGGTATTTAAAAAAGGAGGAAGAAATAGAAGAAGTATTGGCCGATGCTTTTTTTACGATATTCACAAAAATAGAACAATTAAAAGAAGACTTGGCTTTTGAAGCTTGGGCACGAAAAATAACAGTGAATAATTGTCTTTTACAAATTAAAAAGAACATCAACTTTAATTTGTATTTGGAAGATGTGAGTTATAATTCGCAACCCTTGGCAGATGAAGTCACCGATTTAGAAGAAGAAGATTTGCTCAATTTACTAAATTATATTCCCGATGGATGCCAAACGATTTTTAATTTGTTTGTGATTGAAGGTTATTCACACAAAGAAATCGCAGAGCAATTAGGTATTAGTGAAGGAACATCAAAATCGCAATTGAATGCGGCAAAAAGTAAATTAAAAGAATTGGTAAGAACTTTTTATTATCAAAAAGCAAAATAGTCATGGGAACAGAAGAAAAATTATATAAAAAAATACAACAAGCTGCCGAAAAAGCAGAGCAAAAAGACTTTCCAGGTATGGAGAAGATTTGGGCTCGTGTAGAAGATAAACTGGAAACACAAACGCTTCAAAAAGAGAAACATTTGTGGAAAAAATTAGCAGTTGCAGCATCAATTGTTTTAGTAGGAACATTAACTTTTTTCTTACTGCAAGAAAAAGAAAATATAATCGTTCCAGAAAACACAATTACTACGATTGATTCATCGAAAAACATGATTCCAACACCAGAATCGGCGAATGGTTTTGTAAACACCACTCCTGAAATTAAAAAAGAAGCGGAGCAAATTTTGCAACAACAAATCGTAATTCAGAATAACATTGTAATCAACGATACTATTAATTACAAATCGAAAAAAGAAGTCACGATACCAACTTCTGTTGCTATGGAAGAAGTTCAAAAAATGGCAAAAACGAGTTTAGTTCCGAGTTACAATAATAGTATGTCTAATTCAGCATCTATAAATAATTCGGGCGTTTTAGCAAAGGGAAAACGTTATGATATTTCAATGAATTCAGTAGAAACAACTCAAGAAAAAGATAAAAAAACAGCAAATGATGATTTAGTTTTGGTAGATGGCGAATTAACAAAAGAATCCCTTTCCAACCTTAATCCAGATGAGATTGAGTCTATTGTTGAACTAAAAGAACCTATTTATTTCATTAACGGAGTGGAATATTCAGAAGAATCGCTATTTGGAGAAAATCCTACGAGTCCGTATGCGCCATTGAGCAAACAAAAAATTGAAAAAATTGAAGTCATCCAACCTGCAGATGCTGTAAAAATTTATGGTAAAAAAGGAGAAAAAGGTGTTGTGATTATTTCGATTAAGAAGTAAAAAATCTAATTATGAAAAGACAATTAACAACATATTTATTTCTATTTTTTGTGACTTCAAATTTATGTTACAGTCAAGAAACCATTATAACAAAACCAAGAAAATCTGTAACTGCATCCAAAGCTGAAAAACCTTTAATTGTAGTAAATGATTCCATTTTAAAATATGAAGTTATGGAACACTTGAATCCGGATGATATTGAATCTGTAAAGGTTTGGAAAGATAAAAAAGCTATGGAATTATATGGCGAAAAAGGAAAATTTGGAGTTATTAAAATAACAACAAAAAATATATCTAAAAGAAAACTACGAAAAATCTACAAAGAATTTAAACATGAACTTTAAGTTAACAATCATAGCATTATTTTTCTCCTTTGCAATTCAAGCGCAAGAGAAAAAACAAAATGATACTATTAAAATAGAAATTAATTCAAAGACTAAAACCATTTATGTTTTAGGCGGAATTGCTTCTGTAATCACCAAAGAAGATTTAGCTTTTGCAAAAAAATATAATATTCAATTTCACGATTTTGGTTGCATTGCTCCTACTAATTTTAAGGAATATGAAACTAAAAATGAATTGGTCTTCAATTATCTAAACAAAACTTATGGAAAGCAATGGCAAAAAGAAATCAAGTCTAGTGTTTTAGGTTTTGAAAAGTGGAGAAAGAAATAAATTAAATATACCTCGAAATCACATTTTCTAAATCGGCATATTCAAATGGTTTTACCAAGACATCGGTAAGACCATTTTTCTTTTCTAAAATTTCTTTTAGAATATTTTCTTTATCAGAAGCGGTTAGAGCAATTATTGGTGTTTTAATTCCAAGGTTTCTCATCTTAATAGAAGCCTCAATTCCGTTCATGACTGGCATATTAATATCCATTAAAATGACATCAAAATTGTTCTCTTCTACTAACAAAAGAGCTTCCAAGCCATTTTCTGCCATTTGGAAATTATGACCATTTTTCTCTAATAGTTTTTTAGTCACCATTTGGTTGATTTTATTGTCTTCTACCACCAAAATATTCAACTGTTTTAACTTAGCATGTGAATGAGTTTTTAGTTGGTCAGAATCCACAATTTCATCAGCTGGAATATGTGGAAACATAACTGTAAACTTACTTCCTTCATTAATTTTACTTTCAACTGAAATGCTACCTTTGAATAGTTCAACCAAACGTTTTACGATAGATAATCCAAGTCCGGTTCCTTTGTATTGTTCTTGAAGATTAACATCAACCTGAACAAATTTTTCAAAAATTTTATCTAGATATTCTTCTGGAATTCCAATTCCAGTATCCAAAACTTCTAATTTCAAAAATGAATTATTGTCTTTATTTTCTAAAGACAAACTAAGCGTAACTTTTCCTTTTTTAGTGAACTTTAATGAATTACTAACCAAATTGATTAAAATTTGAGAAAATCGGGTTAAATCGGTTTTGATGTATTGTGGAACTTCTTCTGCAATGGAAATAATAATTTCGTTTTTATTCGACTTCGCAATCACATTCATCGACTCTTTTATATGGCCAATCTCTTCTCTAACATTGATGTTTTCGTAATTGAATTCAATATCATTATCTTCAATTTTATACACGTTTAATACGTCATTAATTAAAGTTAAAAGATAGTGAGAAGAAAATTTTAACGCATTAAAATACGGACTCTTTTTAATTTCTTTGTGTTCGCTTTCTAAAATTTCGGCCATTCCTATTACGCCATACAAAGGTGTTCGCAATTCATGACTCACATTAGACAAAAACTGTGTCTTTAATCGGGTTGCCTCTTCTGATTTTTCGCGAGCTACTTGCAATTGAAAATTATAATCTGCTAATTTTTTACTTAAACTTCTATAATTTACAAATCCTTTGAAAATAAAAATCAAAAACACGATTACAAAACCTAAGAAAAACAAAACCACTTTATTAAAACGATTTGAAGCTTTCATTTTTTGCTCCTGAATCCTTTTCTCAGTTTCAATCTGTTGTACTTTATATTTATATTCAAGTGCTTCAATATCGCCACCCGCCATTTTGATTTCTATATTTCTTTCCTTACTAAAAAGTTCGTCTTGTAATTCATCATGTTTTTCTAAATAATAAAGCGCTTGTTCTATTTTCTTATTCTTTTTATAAAATCCATAAACCATGGCATAAATATCCATTTGATGTGATT
This sequence comes from Flavobacterium sp. UBA7663, assembly GCF_002483315.1. Taxonomy (GTDB): domain Bacteria; phylum Bacteroidota; class Bacteroidia; order Flavobacteriales; family Flavobacteriaceae; genus Flavobacterium. The sequence continues at coordinate 71,375 of NZ_DLHR01000010.1, read as the reverse complement.
TATGATATTCAAACTCCTGATGTTTAAAATCGGATATACATTTTAAATAATTCTTTTCTGCATTAACAAAATCGCCTTGCATTTCATAATAATAGCCCATTAACGAATAATACGACATTCCCATTTCGTAATCATCTGGCGCCATTTTTTTTTCTACTAATTGCAGATAATATTTCCCTTTGCTAAGTTCATTTAACTCTAAATATACATCCGCTAAATTAATTTCTGCAAAAGCGATATCTCTTGGTTTATCTATCTTTTTAGATAACTCATATGATTTTTGATAATAGTAAAGTCCTTTTTTAGAATCTTTCAGTCTAAAATAATACAAATTACCAATATTATTATACAAATAATTTTCTATCGTATCATTTTTGGCTAATTGAGCATAAGAAACTCCAGAATTGTAATATTGAATAGATTTTTTTAAATCGCCAAATTCCTCAAAATTCAGTCCAATGATATTGTAGGAAGCCGCAACCATATCATATTTATTTCTCTTCAAAGCGTACTCCAAAAGTTGTTGGGAGTACAATAAAGATTCGCTACATTTTAAATCGTTTAACCCTTTTAATGCCTTATCGTATAAGCCTCTTGCATAATTATCTTTATTCCCTATTCCTTGTCCAAAAGACAGCTGGAAGGAAAATAGTATCAAAAAAAATACAACAGCTTTTTTAAACATTTTTAATCAAGGGGGATTTGTTAAATTTTAGGCTAAAAATGAAATAAATACTTGGCAACTATACAAATTTAAAATTTTAATTGAATTGACCAAGAAATATGACATAATATTAATAAAAAGATAAACTAAAACAAATCCGTTTTAAAACAAAAAAAGCTCCAATTAAGGAGCTTTTTTTGTTTTAATTTAGAAATCTTATTTCTCAATTTCTTTCAAAGAATCCATTTTCTTATGTGCTAAGAACCCTTTAATGTCTTCGAAATGCTCTTTTACCCGTTTGTGACCAAATTCAAATACTTTTTCTGCTAAACCATCTAAGAAATCACGGTCGTGCGATACTAAGATTAAGGTGCCATCAAAATCACGTAAAGCATCTTTGATGATGTCTTTGGTTTTCATATCTAAGTGATTCGTTGGCTCATCCAGAATCAAAACATTCACTGGTTCTAATAATAATTTAATCATAGCCAAACGCGTTTTTTCTCCTCCAGAAAGTACTTTTACTTTCTTTTGAATATCGTCACCTTTGAACATGAAAGCGCCTAATAAATCTTTAATTTTTGTACGCACATCGCCAACAGCAATTTGGTCAATCGTTTCAAAAATGGTCATTTCTCCATCTAATAAAGACGCTTGATTTTGTGCGAAATAGCCAATTTGAGCATTGTGCCCTACTTCTAACTTTCCTTCAAAATCAATTTCTCCCATAATCGCTTTAATCATGGTTGATTTTCCTTCTCCGTTTTTACCAACTAAAGCTACTTTTTGACCACGCTCGATTACCATATTGGCATCTTTAAATACCACATGATCGCCATACGATTTTGATAAACCTTCTACAACCACTGGATATTGCCCTGAACGTGGTGAAGGTGGAAATTTCAGTTTCAATGCCGAAGTGTCAATTTCGTCTACTTCAATTGGAACAATTTTTTCCAACATTTTTACACGCGATTGCACCGATTCTGTTTTTGAGAAAGTTCCTCTAAAACGATCAATAAAAGCTTGGTTTTCTGCTATGAATTTTTGTTGCTCGTCGTAAGCTTTTTGTTGGTGAATTCTTCTGTCTTTTCGCAATTCTAAATATTCCGAATATACGGCTTTGTAATCGTAAATGCGTCCCATTGTAACTTCAATAGTACGATTGGTAATATTGTCAACAAAGGTTTTATCGTGGGAAATTACCATAACCGCTTTCGCCTGATTAATCAAGAAATCCTCTAACCATTGAATACTTTCGATATCCATGTGATTCGTTGGCTCATCTAACAAAATTAAATCAGGTTTTTTCAATAGGATTTTAGCTAATTCAATTCGCATTCTCCAACCACCTGAAAATTCGGAAGTATTTCTATTAAAATCTTCACGTTCAAAACCTAAACCTTTTAATACTTTTTCAACTTCGGCTTCGTAATTTACTTCTTCAATCGAATAGAATTTCTCAGATAATTCTGAAACACGCTCTATCAATTTCATGTATTCGTCACTTTCATAATCAGTACGAATCGTTAATTGCTCATTGATTTCGTCGATTTCTTTCTTCATATTCAACACATCAGCAAACGCTTTTGATGTTTCTTCCATTACGGTACAATCATCTGAAGTTAACAAATGCTGAGGCAAATAAGCAATTACAGCATCACTTGGCGCCGAAATTACACCACGAGTAGGTTTGTTTTCTCCGGCAACAATTTTTAAAAGCGTAGATTTTCCTGCACCATTTTTACCCATTAAGGCAATTTTATCATTTTCATTAATGGCAAAAGTTACTTCGCTAAAAAGAGTGGTTCCGCCAAATTCTACGGCTATGTCGTTTACTGTAATCATTTTTTAAAGTAAAAAGTTATAAGTAAAAAGATAAAAGTCTTTTTACTGAAATTTTTGAAGGTGCAAAGATAGATTAATTGGATAATTTTATATTAAAACTTTAGAACTAAATTTAGTAATCAAATTTTTTATATATTTTTGACAAACAATGACAAACAAATGAAAAAAAACATTATTCTACTTTCTGTAATTTTATTAAGCAATTTTATTTTTTCAAATAATAATTCTTTTATTCCGCCTACAGTAACAGTATCTTTTACTCCTTCTATTTGCGATGGGTCGGTAACTGATATTGTTTTAAATAGTGATACGCCTAATACGACTTATACTTGGTCTGCCACCACCAATAATATAAACAGTTCCTTTATCACTTTTGGAGATGAAGCAAACATTAATCAAATAATAGATCTTGAAAACAATCGATTAGAAGGCAATATAACGTTTATGATAACACCAAGAGCAAATGGTGAAAATGGCAGTCCTATAATGGTTAATATTACTGTTAATCCTATACCCGTAGCATATGCAACTCCTGGAAATTCCACAATTTGCAATAATGAATATGCAGAAATTGATCTTTTTTCTCTTTTATTAGTACCTGGAACATATTACACATGGACTTCTTATTCAACTAATATTACGGGTGCTTCATCCGGCTCAGGACAAACCATTCTTAACGTTTTATCATTAGTTAATAGTATCGTAAGTGGTTCTGTTATTTACGAAATAACCCCTTTTAGAGCTGGATGTCAGGGAAATATTATTGTAGTAGAAATATTTGTAAATCCTAATCCTAATACAGGACTAGATGGTGATATTTCGGCAAGTGAAACTTCAACTACACCTATTGATTTATTTTCAATAATTTCTGGAGAAGAAGCTGGTGGAACATGGACAAGAACAGATGGAACAGGAGGAAGTTTTGATGCTATAGGAGGAACATATACTCCAGAAATTGGAGCCTCAAATAGTTCATTTAAATATGAATTAACAGGTGACAATACAGGCTGCTATAGCTTTTCTACTGCTACAGTAAATATTGACATAGTTCCTATTGGAATTGCAAATACAACTAATCAAACTATTAATAATAATGATTTTTCTAATATTGTATTATCAAGTAGTAATGTATCAAATTCAAATTTTACTTGGACGTTTACATCAAACAATATTAGCGGAGCTTCAAATGGATCTGGAAATACTATTGCACAACAACTTTCTTTAATAGATGTAAACGCAAATGGTTATGTAGATTATACAATTACACCAATAAACAATACTGCAATTGGGAATACTTTTAGTGCTAGAGTAAATATCCAATCTACTCTAAATTCTGAAACTTTTATAATTGATAATTTTAAATTAAGTCCTAATCCTGTTATCGATATTTTAAATATTGAAGATGATAATCAAATCAAGAATATTAGTATTTATAACCAATTAGGTCAAATGGTTCTTTCAAAAGAAATGAAAAATAATAAAGGTCAACTAGATTTATCGTTTATTAGTTCTGGAATTTACATTATATTTATTGAAACAGACACCAGAATAATAAATAAAAAAATTATCAAACAATAAAACATAAAACTCCTGAAAATTCAGGAGTTTTTTTATGTCAAATTTCATAAAATATAGTTAAGTTTTAGTCATACCAATAGAAATCCACTATTTTTACGTTTTAAAATTCACTAAAATGAAAATCAAAACTTTACTTTTATTTTCAGCATTAACAGGTGCTGTTTCCATGCATTCACAAGATAAAAACAAAACTATTATGAATCCGTTTTTTGAAACGTATACTACACCTTATCAAGTTCCTCCATTTGATTTAATTAAAAATGAACATTTTAAACCTGCCATTCTAGATGGAATTAAAAAACAAGAAGCTGAAATCAATTCGATTATTTCGAACAAAGAAAAACCTACGTTTGACAACACGGCTTTGGCAATGGAAAATTCTGGAAAGTTGTTGGCTAGAGTTAGTACCGTCTTCTATAATTTAAATAGTGCAAATACGAATGAAGAAATTCAGGCGATTGCAAAAGAATTAGCTCCAAAATTATCAGCACACAATGATAATATATATTTGAATGATGCTTTATTTAAAAGAGTAAAAGTCGTTTGGGACAACCAAAAGAATTTCAAATTGAACAAAGAACAAGCTAAAATATTAGAAAATTTGTATAAAAACTTCGTACGAAGTGGTGCCAACCTTTCAGAAGAAAACAAAAAACGATTGAGAGAAATCAACTCTGAAATGGCGGTTGCTACTTTAAAATACGGACAAAATATCTTATCCGAAACGAATTCATACGAATTAGTAATTTCTGATAAAAACGATTTAGCGGGATTACCAAACGAACTTATTGAAACCGCAGCTACTGATGCAAAAGCAAAAGGTAAAACTGGAAAATGGGTATTTACATTATCAAACTCAAGTGTGATGCCATTTTTACAATACAGTTCAAATAGAAAATTACGTCAGGAAATTTGGAATGCTTACCAAATGAGAGCTAACAATGGAAACGACAAAGACAACAAATCATTAGCAATCAAAATTGCAAATTTAAGAGGCGAAAAAGCACGTCTTTTAGGATATGCTACTCATGCTGACTATGTTTTGGAAAAATCGATGGCTAAAAATCCAGAAACGGCTAATAAATTATTGAATGATTTATGGGTTCCAGCTTTAAATATGGCAAATAAAGAAGCAGCTGATATTCAAAAAATGATGCAAAAAGAAGGTATTAATGAACCAGTTCAACCTTATGACTGGAGATATTATACCGAAAAAATCAGAAAAGAACGTTTTGATTTAGACGAACAAGAAATGAAACCTTATTTCAGTTTAGAAAAAACAAGAGAAGGCGTTTTTACCGTTTGTAAAAATTTATACGGATTACAATTCAAACAGTTAAATAATGTTCCAAAATACCACGAAGACGTTACCGTTTGGGAAGTAACAGAAGCTAACGGAAACCACGTTGGAATTTTATACATGGATTTTCACCCAAGAACTTCAAAAAGAGGTGGCGCTTGGATGACTTCATACCGAACTCAAAAAATGGAAAACGAAAAACGTGTAGCTCCTGTAGTTTCTATTGTATGTAATTTCACAAAACCAACAGAAAATGCTCCAGCTTTATTAACTTTCGATGAAGTGAGTACATTTTTCCATGAATTTGGACACGCTTTACACGGATTATTATCAAATGTTACTTATGAAAGTTTAGCAGGAACAAGTGTTCCAAGAGATTTTGTAGAATTACCATCGCAAATTATGGAAAACTGGGCTGCCGAACCAGAAGTAATGAAAATGTATGCCAAACATTATAAAACAGGCGAAGTGATTCCAAATGCGTTGATTGAAAAAATGCAAAAGTCTGGAACATTTGATCAAGGGTTTGTTACTACAGAATATTTAGCGGCTTCACTTTTAGATATGCAATATCACACTCAAAAAGGAAACATTACTACAGATGCTGAAACGTTTGAGAAAAAAGCAATGAACAAAATTAATTTACCAAGTACAATTATTCCAAGATACAGAAGTACGTATTTCAACCACATTTTTGCTGGTGGCTATTCAGCTGGATATTACAGTTATATTTGGTCTGGAGTATTGGATACCGATGCTTTTGAAGCATTTAAAATTAATGGATTATTCAATTCAGATTATGCGAAATCGTTTAGAAAAAACGTTTTGGAAAAAGGAGGAACTGAAGATCCAATGGAATTATACAAAAGCTTTAGAGGTGCCGAACCAAGTGTGGAACCGCTATTAAGAAAAAGAGGTTTAGAACAAGTAAAATAATACTAAAAAGCTCCTGAAAATTCAGGAGCTTTGTTTTTTAAATATATTGAAGAAGTTTACAAACTCATCCTAAATTCTTCTAAAACCGGACTAATTTTACCATAATAGCGTTCGTCGACAAATAATTCAACAGCCAAATCAGAAGAACCAAATCCAGCCATACGAGCTGATTGTAAGTTATCTTTTTTTACTACTTCAACTCCAACAGCTTCTATTTTTTGTTTCAATGCTTCAGCAAGAATTTCACTTCCCGAAAATACTTTCATTATTCCCATATCTTTTGCTTTTTCTAATCTTCTGATTCGAAGAAAAGTGGTTCTATCATTATTCTATCCGCTAAAACTTCTACTCTTTCGGTAATTTGAGTACAGAAAAATAAACGTTGTGTTTTTTCAGCACTCATAGAAAGTCGTTGAATAATAGAATCCTCGCGTTTACGCAACATTTCTTCTACATCATCAACCACAAACATTTTAATGGTGTTCATATTAAATCCTGCAGAAGAAAACATTTCATTAATTCGAACTGGCGTTCCAATTAAAACATCCATTCCTAATGAAATTTGATTTTTATCGTAATCCATATCGCCTTTTTCGTGTACTCCAAAAACACGTAAATTGGTGTAATGGTTTAGCTTTTTGAATTGCTCAACTGCATCCAAAACTTTTTCTTTGTCCTGAACCAAAACCAAAGCACGTGTACTTTCGCCCACTGGTTTTTCCATTCTTTGAATTACATTCAATAAAATAGTCGTGGTTTTTCCAGAACCATTTGGTGATTGAATAACAGCATCAACACCACTTTTAATGGTTGAAAATGTTTCTTGTTGTAACTCATTCGCTTCAATAAAGTCATTTTCAATTAACGCCTTCTGAAGGTTGGGGTTTATTTTTTTTAATTGCATTTTTATTTAGTAATTAGTGAAGAGTGAAAGTAATTAGCAAACTATTCACTAATTACTAATCACTTTTCACTTGGTATTATTTACTCGCAAATAATTGCACGTCTTGTTCCGAAATTTCGCTTCCTCCTAAAATAATTAAACGTTCTACTACATTTCGTAACTCACGGATATTTCCAGTCCAATCGTATTCTTGTAATAATTTGATAGCTTCTTTTGAGAATTTTTTCATAGCATTTCCTTGCTCAGAAGCAATTTTAGCAGCGAAATGCTCTATTAACTCTGGAATATCATCTCTTCTATCATTTAAAGCCGGAACTTTGATTAAAATTACTGCTAAACGATGATATAAATCTTCTCTGAATCTTCCTTCTTCGATTTCCTTTTTTAAATCTTTATTAGTTGCAGCAACCACACGCACATTGACTTTAATGTCTTTGTCAGCACCTACTCTTTGAATTAAATTTTCTTGTAACGCACGTAAAACTTTAGCTTGAGCTGATAAACTCATATCGCCAATCTCATCTAAGAAAATGGTTCCGCCATCAGCCGCTTCAAACTTACCTGCTCTATCTTTTACAGCCGAAGTAAAAGCGCCTTTTACGTGGCCAAACAATTCACTTTCAATCAATTCAGATGGAATAGCAGCACAGTTTACTTCGATTATAGGAGCTGATGAACGCTCGCTTCTTTCATGTAATTGATGCGCTACTAATTCTTTTCCAGTTCCATTTGGACCTGTTATTAAAACTCGGGCATCTGTTGGAGCGACTTTTTCAATCATAGTTTTGATATGATTGATGGCTTCGCTGTTTCCTATCATTTCGTAGTTTTTAGAAACTTTCTTTTTCAAGATTTTGTTCTCTACTACTAATTGTTTTTTGTCTAATGCATTTCGAACCGTATTCAATAAACGATTCAAATCGGGCGGTTTTGAAATGTAATCAAATGCACCTAATCGCATGGTATTTATTGCTGTTTCCAAATCGCCATGACCAGAAATCATGACCATTGGAATTTCAGGTTTTATTTTTTTTACGGCTTCTAACACCTCAACACCGTCCATTTTTGGCATTTTGATATCGCAAAGAATTAAGTCATAATCTTCATTTTTGACTTTTTCAACTCCTTGTAAACCATCTTCCGCTTCTTCAACTTTGTACGAATCATTTTCTTCGGAAAGTATTTTAGTCAATACTCTTCGAATTGCTGCTTCGTCTTCTATGATAAGGATTTTACTCATTATTATGTGTTGGCTTTAATATTTCAACCATTTATATAATTCTTTCCAAGTTGGTTTTTTTCCGTACATTAAAATACCTACTCGGTAGATTTTTGCCGCAAACCAGACTACAAAGATAAACGTTCCGTACAATAAAACTACAGAAAGTGCTAATTGCCATAATGGCACTCCAAAAGGAATACGCATTAGCATCACAATTGGCGAGGTTAATGGAATTAAAGAGAAGATAACAGCCACCGTTCCGTGAGGATCATTCATAACCGTTAAAAACCCAACATATACTGCTAACATTAAAGGCATAATGATAGGCATTAAAAACTGTTGTGAATCGGTTTCTGAATCTACTGCAGCACCAATAGCGGCATAAAACGAACTGTACAAAAAGTAACCTCCAATGAAGAAAACTACAAATGAAATTAAAATTGAAGCCACTGGGATTTCGTTCATATATAAATGAATTTGATCCATGAAATTCGTTGCTACTTCAGCTTGTTCAGCTGTAATTTGAGAGGTAGCCACCGCTTCTTGATTGCCTCCCATAAAGAAAGAAGCTCCAATCATGATAGCGCTACCAAGTACAATCCAAATCAAAAATTGTAAAATTCCAGCTAATGAAGTTCCGATGATTTTACCCATCATTAATTTGAAGGGTTTTACCGAAGAAATGATAATTTCAATAATACGATTGGTTTTTTCTTCAATCACACTTCGCATTACCATATTTCCGTAAATAATGATGAACATCATGATTAAATATCCGAAAGCGAAACCAATAGCAATTTTAATTTCGTTTAAGAATTTTAACCCATCTTCACCTGAAAATTTCGCAAATTGAACTTCTGATTTTATTTTAGCTTTTTCAATTGTATCAGCATCAAAACCTAATTTCTTCAGATTTTCTTTATTTAACTTGGCATCGATAGTTCTTTGTAGCGCCATTAAAAAATCCATTTTCGGACTATCATCCGAAATGTAAGTGGTTTTAGTCGCTAATTCTTCAATATTTTGCACTTCTGGAACATAAATTAATCCTTCGAATGCATTACTTGAGGAATCTTTTGCCTTGTCATAAGACAAACTTGAAAGGTTCACATATTTAATATCTTCTGAATTTTTAAAATCGTTAACAAACACACTGGCTCTATCATGAACTCCAATAGTTTTTACATCGCCTTTATTTACACTAGATAAATATGCAATAAAAAAGGTCATTCCCACAATCAATAACGGACCTAAAAAAGTCATTACGATAAATGATTTATTGCGCACTTTTGCAATAAACTCTCTTTTGATAATTAAAGATAATACGCTCATAATTATTGACTAACGGTTTGAATGAATATATCGTTTACACTTGGAATTTTTTCCACAAAATGTGTCACTTGACCAAATTGAGTTAGGATTGAAAGTAATTCGTTTGAATTGTACTGCCCTAAATGCACTTCTAATTTTAAATCATCGTTTAGTGATTTGAAATTGGTTTGATTTAAAGTGAATTTATGTGTTAGTTGCAACATTAAACCTTCAATGTTATTAGTAAGAATTCCTATTTGAAAAGTATTGGTACGATGTTGACGTTTTACATCTTCTAATTTCCCCTCGATTAATTTATTCGATTTGTGAATTAACGCAATGTAATCGCACATTTCTTCTACCGATTCCATTCGGTGTGTAGAAAAAATTACTGAAGTTCCTTTTTTATTTAATTCGATGATTTCGTCCTTGATTAAATTTGCATTAACTGGGTCGAAACCAGAAAATGGTTCGTCTAAAATCAACAATTTAGGATTATGCAAAACGGTAACCACAAACTGAATTTTTTGCGCCATTCCTTTTGATAGTTCCTGAATTTTTTTGTCCCACCAACCTTGAATTTCTAATTTTTCAAACCAATATTTCAGTTGTTTTTTAGCCTCAGCTTCTGGCATACCTTTCAGTTGAGCCAAATACAAACACTGCTCGCCTACTTTCATGGTTTTGTACAAACCTCGTTCTTCGGGCATATAACCAATATATTGTACGTGTTCTGGCTTTAACTTTTCGCCATCTAAAAGCACCACACCGCTATCTGGCATGGTAATTTGGTTAATGATACGAATAAGTGATGTTTTTCCGGCGCCATTTGGACCTAAAAGTCCGTAGATACTTCCTTTAGGAACTTGTAGAGAAACATTGTTTAGAGCGGTATAATCGCCATATTGCTTTACTACGTTTTGTACTTCGAGAATATTGCTCATAAATTGAGTTGATTTTGTTTATTTATTAGTAGCAAAAAGAGGAAATTGTTACAAAAAAAACCCACCCTTTATTGCTAAAGGATGGGAAAAATTGCTATGAAAAAGAAAAACTCACTCTCCTAAGAAAGTGAGTTTCAAATGTATTAATATTTATTTAATTATGAAAACATATCTTTAACTTTTTCAAAAAAAGATTTGTCTGACTTTTCTGGTTTCGGAATAAAGTTTTCATCTGTAAGCATTTTCTCAAAAAATTGCTTTTGTTCTTTGTTTAATGTTTTTGGTGTCCAAACGTTTACATGAACTAGTAAATCTCCGTTTCCATAGGCGTTTATACTTGGAACACCTTTTCCTTTTAATCTCAATATTTTACCCGATTGAATTCCTTCTTCTAACTTAATACGTACTTTTCCTGAAACAGTATCAATTTCTTTAGAAACTCCAAGAGCGGCTTCGGCAAAACTAATGTACAAATCGTAGTGTAAGTTTTCGCCTTCACGTTTTAAGAATTCGTGTTCAACTTCTTCAATGGCAACAATTAAATCACCTGGAATACTATTCGTTCCTGGAGCTTCATTACCTTTTCCGGCAACTTTTAATTGCATTCCATCAACTACTCCAGCAGGAATTTTGATTGAAACTGTATCTTCCTCTAACAACATTCCTTGCGCATCTGCACCAGCAGGTTTTTGGTCTAAAATTTGACCCGAACCACTACAAATATGACAAGTAGTTGCAGTTTGCATTCTACCTAAAATAGTGTTAGCAATTTTCATGATTTGCCCTGAACCATTACAAGTAGGACAAGTTCTATAAGTTACACCTTTAGCTTGAACTTTACGTTTTACTTTGACTTTCTTTTCAACTCCATTAGCAATTTCTTCCAAAGTTAATTTCACTTTGATACGAAGATTACTTCCTTTTACTCTACGTTGACCTCCGCCACCGCCAAATCCAGAAAATCCGCCACCACCAAAAGCGCCACCAAAAATATCACCAAACTGACTGAAAATATCGTCCATGTTCATGTGTTGACCACCGCCAAATCCACCACCATCAAAAGCTTGATGACCATATTGATCGTATTTAGCTTTTTTATTGGCATCGCTTAAAACTTCATAAGCTTCAGCAGCTTCTTTGAATTTTTCTTCAGCTTCTTTATTGCCTGGATTTTTATCAGGGTGAAATTCGATTGCTTTCTTGCGATATGCTTTCTTAATTTCTTCTGGTGTAGCATTTTTTGAAATGCCTAATATTTCGTAAAAATCTTTTTTCATTACATCTTGTATTATAATATGTAGAAAAAGACAAGTCATAACTTGTCTCTACGGTAAAAATTATTGTCCGATTACAACTTTAGGGAAACGAATAATTTTGTCACCTAACTTGTACCCTTTTTCAATTACGTCAACAATTTTACCTTTTAATTTATCATTTGGTGCTGGAATTTGAGTAATAGCTTCTGCAAAATCAGCATTAAAAGCGTCACCTGCTCTCACTTCTACTTCTTCCAAACCTTTTGAAACTAAAGTACTTCTTAATTTATCATGAATCAATTGTACACCAGTTACTAATGCTTCATCATCAGACTTAGAAACTTGTGCCCACGCTCTGTCAAAATCGTCTAAAACTGGCAACATGGCTTGTAAAACTTCTTGATTTGCTGTTTTAAACAAATCGATACGCTCTTTGGCAGTTCTTCTTTTATAATTTTCAAATTCAGCAAAAAGACGTAAAAATTTATCTTTTTCATTGCTTAATTCTTCTTGCAATTGCTCTTCTACCGATAGTTCTGGTGTTGGAATTCCTTGAGTTTCTGAAACATTTTCTTCATTAATGTTCTCCTTTTCGATGTTTTCAGTACTTTCTTGACTCATATTTTTGAATATTTTTTTAAACATTTTTACTTTAGTAAATGGGATTGCAAATGTATTGCCAAATGTTTAAAAATGTCAAATTGTCAGTGAAAAAAGTTGATTGAAAACAAAAATAGCAACAATTTATATCGTTGCCATTTTAAATAATTAAGTTTAAGCTATATGTTTACTCTTTAATAAATCATTCAAAGCTTTATCTAAGGATGCGAATTTGAATTGAAAATTCTCATCTAAAAGCTTACGACAACTTACATGTTGACTCGAAAATAAGATTTGATGCATTTCTCCAAGAATAAGTTTCATTACAAATTTTGGAATATTAGGTAAAAACAAAGGTTTCCCAAGTGTTTTTGCAATTGCTTTTGTTAATTCAGAATTGGTAACCGGATAAGGCGCCACTCCATTATAAACACCTGCTAATTGGTTTTCCATTACAAATTGGAAAATGGCTACTAAATCTTGAACATGAATCCAAGATTGATATTGTTCGCCTGAACCAAATGCTGCCCCTACTCCATATTGAATTGGTTTTGCCATTTCTTGCAAAGCGCCACCGTTTTTAGCAAGTACAATTCCGATTCTAATTTTAGAAACTATTATTTCTAATTTTTCAAACTGACTAACTTCATTTTCCCATTGTTTCACAACATTACCAAGGAAGGAAACATCAATATCTAAATCGGTTTCATGATATATATCGGTTAAACTATCTGGATAAATTCCAACAGCTGAAGCCGAAATGATTTGTTTTACTTGATGAGAATTCTTTTGCAAAGTTTGATACAATAATTGAGTTGAAAGTACGCGACTTTCAATAATTTCTTCCTTATAAGCGGTTGTCCATTTTTTAGCTACCGAAGCACCTGCCAAATGAATAATTACCTCAACACCTGTTAAAGCGTTAGTATCAATTTCTGATTTTTTTGGATTCCAAAAGAATCCTTTGTAGTTATTTTGTGAAACTAATTTAGATTTCGATGTAGATAAATAATGAATTGTATATCCGTTTTGAAGCAACAAATTCACCAATTCTTGTCCAACCAACCCCGTAGCTCCTGTTATTAATACTGTCATTTTCTTTTTCCTTTTTCTCAAATTTACTATCAATAAATAAGGAATGAAAGTAAATTAACTTATGTTTAGGATTAGTTTTAAGTTGGAAGCAAGAAGTTGAAAGTTTAGGATTAATACTTCTAAGCTCTTACTTTAATTGTCCATTCAAATTGCATTTCCGAAACTTGTTCTCCTTTTTCGTTTTTACCAATTGAAGTTAACCAAATTGTTTGTCCTTCTTTAGTATCCACTGCTTTTTGAATGGTTTCTTTAATAGCATTTCCTTGATTACAAGTAAATGTAATTCTTCCAGTAGCTTTTTTTGTGAATACACTTTTATTTTGAGCCACTAACATAGAGATATTTTTACCACTTTGTTTGATTTGAAACATGACCAAAGCTCCCGTAGTAAACTCAGCTGCCATAGCTTGCACAGCAAAATACATGGAGTTAAACGGATTCTGATTAAACCAACGGTGTTTTACAGTTACTTCACAAACTTCTGGTGAAATTGACTTAACGCGCACGCCACTCCAAAAAGCAGAAGGCAGCTTAAAAAAGGTAAATAGATTTAGTTTTGCAGGTGTAAACTCCATAATTCATTGATTTATTCTGTAAAAATACAAAAAATACTATGCATTCCTACTATTTTTTTAAATGTTAATTTTATGTTAAATATTAGTACTATGCGTAACAAGATACCTTCTTTTAGACTTATCTTTGTATAAGAAATTAATAGGTAATTTAATTTCAATCATCAAATCAATCAATTGCGCAAGCAAAACAAATCAAAAAATGAACAGTCTAATTTAAAAAAACAAGTGGAATTATGAACATTGAAAACACTAAAGCACAAATGCGAAAAGGTGTTTTGGAATTCTGTATCTTATCGGTCTTAAAAGAAAAAGATGCATATACTTCTGAAATATTGGATACGCTAAAAAATGCTAAATTACTAGTTGTGGAAGGCACCGTTTACCCACTACTAACAAGGCTAAAAAACGATAACTTATTAAATTATCGTTGGGAAGAATCAACATCCGGACCACCAAGAAAATATTACGGTTTAACGGATGAAGGCAAAGAATTTTTACAAGAATTAAATGGCACCTGGAAAGAATTAGCAGATGCAGTAAACATAATAACAAGTCAAAACTAAAGGTCATGAACAAAACAATAAGTATAAATTTAGGAGGTTTTTTCTTTCACATCGACGAAGATGCCTATCAAAAATTATCGCGTTATTTTGATGCGGTGAAGCGTTCACTTTCGCCTGATGGAAGAGACGAAATCATGAAAGATATAGAAAGTCGTATTGCTGAACTTTTTCAAGAGCGTTTAAAAAACGACAAACAAGTAGTAGGTTTAAGCGAAATTGAAGAAGTAATTTCGATTATGGGACAACCAGAAGATTATAAAATTGATGACGAAAAAACATCATACCAATCTAGTTCTTCTTCATCAACTAATTTCTATTATCCGTCAAAAAGATTATATAGAGACAAAGAAAATGGAATGATTGGTGGCGTAATGGCAGGATTAGGCCATTATTTAGGAATTGATTCGTTGTGGTTAAGAATCTTAATGGTGATATTATTCTTTGGATTTGGAACTGGTTTATTTGTGTATATAGTATTATGGATTTTAGTACCAGAAGCCGTTACAACTACTCAAAAATTAGAAATGAAAGGGCAACCTATAACCATCTCTAATATCGAAAAAAAAGTAAAGGAAGGTTTTGATGATATTACTTCGAAAATAAGTAGTATCGATCATGAAAAGATTACTAATAGTGCAAAATCTGGCGCTTCAAGAATTGGATCATCAATAGAAGAAGTTATTACCACAATTTTCAAAGTATTTGCAAAAATAATAGGTTCATTTATCTTATTTTTCTCAGCAATAGCATTGTTAGGCATTATCATAACAAGCATTATTATGATATTTTCATCAACAATGCCAGAGAACTATATTTTAAATCACATTCAAACACCTATTGGTTTAGAAACACCACTTTGGGCACAAGGAATACTATTTTTATTAGGATTTGGAATTCCGTTATTTTTCTTATTTATTTTAGGATTAAAATTAATGGTTAACAATCTAAAATCAATAGGTAATTATGTAAAATATAGCTTACTAGCCGTTTGGATTATTGCAGTAGGAATTATTATTTCCTTAGGAATTAACGAAGCTTCACAATTAGCTTTTGATGGAAAATCGGTTCAAAAAGAGGTTATTACTATTGCGCCAACAGATACGTTGAAAATCAAATTCAAAAACAATGATTTTTATTCGAAAAGTAATTACAGAAATCATGATTTCAAAATAACACAAGATGAAGGTGATAACGAAATCATCTATTCAAACAATGTTTCTATAGAAGTTAAATATACAGATGAAACAACTCCATACATGTTAATTGAAAAATTAGCCAATGGAAAATCAACTTCTCAAGCTAAGAAAAGAGCTGAAAAAATAAAATACGATTATAAAATTGAAGGTAATACCATCATTTTAGACAATTATTTATTGACAGCTGTTGAAAATAAATTCAGAGGTCAGGAAGTAGAAATTTATCTTTATTTACCAAAAGGAACTATCTTTCAAACTGACGAAAATTTTAGTAACTTTGACAGAAGTGATTACGGATTTTTCGATGAAAATGAATACGATACAAAAAATCCAGTTTATAAAGTGGATGCCGATAAAGTAAGATGCTTAAATTGTTTAGCTGAAGAAAATAGAGAAAACAATGGGATAGAAAATGAAGATTCTTCTGCAACCATTTATTATGACGACAATGGAGTTTTGATAAAAAAAGAGGTTAAAGTAAATGAAACTGATTCATCAAAAACCAAAGAAATCATTACGATAAAAACTAAATAAGAACTATTAAAAATTTAAAATATGAAA
The DNA here is from genome assembly GCF_002483315.1 of Flavobacterium sp. UBA7663. Taxonomy (GTDB): domain Bacteria; phylum Bacteroidota; class Bacteroidia; order Flavobacteriales; family Flavobacteriaceae; genus Flavobacterium. The sequence continues at coordinate 54,822 of NZ_DLHR01000010.1, read as the reverse complement.
ACGACTTTTAAATTAGTTGCTCTTCTACTAACTCTTAGTCTTGCCTCGTGCAATGCTAATCTAAATTTAGGAGATGGTATTGATGGAAGCGGTAACGTAGTAACTGAAAAAAGAACAATTGATGCTCCTTTTACTAAAATTGATGCTAGTACAGGTGTTGAAGTAATCGTAGAACAAGGTGCAACTACAGAAGTAGAAGTGGAAGTAGATGACAACTTAATGGAACACATTGTTACAAGAGTTGAAAATGGAACTTTAATTGTAAAAATTGATGGCAACATTAATACAATGGAAAGTGCAATTGTTCGTGTGAGCACAAAAACTATTGAAGGGTTAGAATCTTCAAGTGGTGCAACTATTCGTTCAAAAAGCACTTTAAAAGGAACTAATTTAGCTTTAAAGTCAAGTAGCGGAAGTACAATTAATACCGATTTAGAATACGAAAAAGTAAGTAGCGAATCAACAAGTGGTAGCGAAATAAAACTATCTGGAAAAGCACTTGTGTTAGATACTAAATCGTCAAGCGGAAGTGAAATAGATGCCAAAGACTTAGCTGCAAACGAAATCACAGCTCAATCTACAAGCGGAAGCAATACTACAGTAAATCCAATTGTACTGTTAAATGCAAAAGCCTCAAGCGGAAGTTCTATTGATTATGTTAAAGAACCAAAAAAAGTGATTAAAGAAGAAACTTCTGGTGGAAGTGTGAGCCTTAACTAATTAACAAATAATTAGTATTTAATTAACAGCTTTATTTTAAGCATTTTATAATTTTACATTAACAACTAAAACTTCACTCTCATGATTAAGTTGATAATACAAGTCGTAGAATTTGTTTTTACTTTAGTAGTAAATTTAATAGATTCCATTATATAAAACAATGAAAGCACTAGTATAAATACTAGTGCTTTTTATTTTTATCTCCCTATCAGATAGCGTTATTTTTTTAATCTCTTTCTGAAAAAATAAAATTGGAACAAATTTTGTGTATGTTTGTGATATCAAATTATCATAAAAATGACAAAAAAAATATCTTTTCTGTTTGTCCTTTTATTTTTAGTTACAACTGCTGTGGCTCAAAAAAAAGAAAAAATTAAAGGTTCAAAAATTGTAACAGTTTCGGTTAAAGAAATTCCTGCTTTTGAAAATATTGAAATCAATGACAATTTTGAAGTCTTCCTAGTAAAAGCAGATAAAACTTCTTTAGAAATTGAAGCCGATGATAATCTTCACGAAATTATCAATTATGAAGTCGTAGCTGGTACATTAAGAGTTTCATCTTTAAGAGAAGCTAGTGGAGCAAAAAAATTCGCATTACGAATTAACTATACTTCTGATTTAAAATTAATCACTGCAAAAAACGAAAGTTCAATTCATGCTTTAGCTGATTTAGAATTAGAAAACATTACTGTTAAAAATTATGATAATTCTAGGGCATTCTTAAATGTTAAAGCTAACTATTTTGCCTTAGTTTTAAACGATAAAGCAGAAGCAGAGATTAACGTAAAAGCAGAAAACACTTCTTTAGAATTAAGCAAAAATGCTGAATTAAAAGCTTTAGTTACATCACCTGAGTTAAAACTAGACATGTATCAAAAAAGTCAGGCTACAATTGAAGGTAATTGTAATAATGCTAAATTAAGATTAGACAACTCTTCATTACTTATCGCAAAAAAACTAATAATAGCTAGTTTAGATTTAACTATGGAAGGTTATGCAAAGTGCTATGTTAATGTATCAACCAATCTTACATTATCAGCATCAGGAAAAACTGAAGTAGAACTATTAGGTGAATCAAAAATTCAAATTAATAAATTCATCAATAACGCAACTTTGTCTAAGAAAGAAAAATAAAAAAAGGAGCTTTATTGCTCCTTTTTTTATTCTTGACCTTTTCCGCCTTTAATTATGTAGGTGTAAAACCAAGTTATAGTAAATGTTGGTACAAAATCTATAAACGGAACCAACTCTTCTATAAAACCAAAAACACCGGCTAATTTTCCAATAGTTCCTTTATACATTGTCATTAATAATATTCCTGAAATGGGTGCCCAAACTAAATCGGTTACTTCTGCAAATACAGGAACTATATAAGACAACATTCCTATTCCATCAAACAACAAACTCAAAATTAATTTCGATGTTTTATCGCTTTTTACGGGTTGAGCTGGATTATTAATTGCTTTTTCTATCATTTCTTATTTTGTAAATTCTATTACGAATATACAAAATAGATGCCAAATTATTCTTTATGAATCATTTTATAAAAATCGTCACGGAATTCTTTCTGATTAAAAACACCACCATACTGCAAAGTTGATGTATAACTGCTTTCATCTTTAATACCGCGACTCGAAACACATAAATGAGTAGCTTCCATCACCACAATCACATTATCAGTTTCTAAAACCGTTTTTAGTTCGTTGAAAATTTGCATAATCATACGCTCTTGTACTTGTGGACGCTTCGCATAGTAATCTACAATACGATTCAGTTTGGATAAACCAATTACTTTTCCAGAAGAAACGTAACCAATATGCGCTTTCCCTACAATCGGTAAAAAATGATGCTCGCAAGTTGAATTGAAACTGATGTTCGCTTCCACCAACATTTTATCATATTGATACGAATTATCAAAAACAGAAATCTTTGGTTTGTTCGCAGGGTTTAATCCTGAAAAAATCTCTTGCACAAACATTTTTGCCACGCGATGTGGCGTTCCTTGCAAACTGTCGTCAGTTAAGTCTAAGCCTAACTCTTTCATGATGATTTCAAAATGGTGTTCAATAACTTCCATTTTTTGAGCGTCAGATCGTACAAAAGCATCTGGTCTCAAAGGAGTTTCCACAGATGTCATTTGATGATTGTCACCAATAATGTCGAATATTTCTTTTTCAATAGTAGTGTTCATAGCAATTTTTCCCTTCTATTTTAATTTCGATTTATAATACTTGCGCAATTTTTCTAATTTTGGTGCAATCACCATTTGGCAATAACCTTGACTCGAATTTTGATTGTAATAATTTTGGTGATACTCTTCTGCATTGTAAAACACAGTAGCCGAAGAAACTTTCGTTACAATCTTTTTATCATACAATTTTTCTTTTTCTAATAACTGAATGTAGTTTTCTGCTTTCGTTTTCTGAACTTCCGAATGATAGAAAATTTCACTTCTATATTGTGTTCCTACATCGGCACCCTGACGATTTAATGTTGTTGGGTCGTGTGTTGCGAAGAAAACTTCTAATAAATCTTCATACGCCACTTCATTCGGATTAAATGTAATTTGAATCGCTTCAGCATGACCTGTTTCTCCCGTACAAATATCCTTGTAAGTTGGATTTTTAGTTGTTCCTCCAATATATCCCGAAACCACTTTCTCTACTCCTTTTATCTCTAGGAAGACCGCTTCGGTACACCAAAAACAGCCTCCAGCAAATGTTGCTACTTCCATACCTTCTTTTACTTTTATTTTTACAGGTTCTTTAAACTCTTCTTTTACTATTGGTTTTTCTTTTGCCGTACATGAACCAAAAAACAAACCCAAAACTAACGACAACCCTTTTAAACTATTTCTCATAAATTACATTCGTTTATTTTGTTTAACAAATTTACATAAAAATTAAACATAAATACTATTTTAACTAAACTTTATTAATTGAGATACGTGAATAGATTTCGAATAGTTTTTTTATTAGCCAAAAATCTTTGTTTCTTTGTAGAAATGTTCCATTATGATTACGGCAAAAAATCTACATAAATATTACGATTCGCTTCATGTTTTAAAAGGAGTGGATTTACACATTAAAAAAGGAGAAATCGTTTCTATTGTTGGTGCTTCTGGTGCTGGTAAAACAACTTTACTCCAAATTTTAGGTACATTAGACTTGCCTGCAAAGCAAAATAATACCGTTTTAGAAATCAATGGAGCATCGGTTTTGAATTTAAAAGATAAAGAACTTTCTAAATTCCGAAACCAACATTTAGGATTCATTTTTCAGTTTCACCAATTATTGCCTGAATTTACTGCTTTAGAAAATGTTTGCATTCCAGGATTTATAGCCAATCGCGATAAAAAAGAAGTGGAAACAGAAGCTAAACGTTTATTATCTTATTTAGGTTTAGCCGAAAGAACGCATCACAAACCAAGTGAACTTTCCGGAGGAGAACAACAACGTGTTGCGGTTGCCAGAGCTTTGATTAATAAGCCAGCGGTTATTTTTGCAGATGAACCTTCAGGAAATTTAGATACTACAACAGCCGAAAACTTACACGAATTGTTCTTTAAATTGCGTGATGAATTTGGGCAAACCTTCGTAATTGTGACTCATAACGAAGAATTAGCCAACATGGCAGATAGAAAACTAACTATGGTTGATGGGAATATTGTAAGTTCTTAAAATGACACAATCCGAGCTAAAAGAATTCCTTGACGAAAAGGTAGAATTGTATAACAATCCGAATTTCATTGAAAGCGATCCAATTCAAATTCCTCATTTGTATTCGCTAAAAGAAGATATTGAAATTGCTGGATTTCTTGCTGCTACAATTGCTTGGGGAAATCGCAAAATGATTATCAACAATGCGAAGAAAATGATGGATTTGATGGGAAATTCGCCTTACGATTTTGTCATGAATCATTCAGAATCGCAATTAGAATCGTTAGAAAATTTCGTTCATCGTACTTTTAATGGAAAAGACTTTGTTGGATTCGTTAAAGGTTTGCAACACATTTATCAAAATCATAACGGATTAGAAGCAGTTTTTTCGAAAGAAAATCTAACAATGCAACACACCATTTCCGAGTTTAAACAATTATTTTTTGAAATTCCACATTTAGCTCGAACTGAAAAACACATTTCCGACCCGTTGAATGGTTCGGCAGCGAAACGCATTAATATGTATTTGCGTTGGATGATTCGAAAAGACAACAAAGGTGTAGATTTAGGGATTTGGAACAGCATCTCTCCTGCACTACTTTCTTGTCCATTGGATGTGCATTCTGGTAATGTAGCTCGGAAATTAGAATTATTAACTCGCAAACAAAACGACGCTAAAGCATTATCCGAATTAGATACTAACTTACGATTATTAGACGCAACTGACCCAGTCAAATACGATTTTGCATTATTTGGATTAGGTGTTTTCGAAGGGTTTTAAAACAAAAAATCCTGCCGAAACAGGATTCTTGTGGAGAAGATGGGGCTCGAACCCACGACCTCTTGACTGCCAGTCAAGCACTCTAGCCAACTGAGCTACATCCCCAAAATTTTCACGAATATAGCTTTTTTTAAACACATAGACACATAAGTCCTACTTTCTCTACATTTTAGACGTTTCACTTTAAATAGCCTACATAGACAATATTATAAAACTATGTGAATATGTTTTTCATCAACCAAACCTACTAAAAAGATTCTTTTTGATTCGATAAAAAATTGAAGTAGTTTTACATTTCTAAAATAAAACCATGCACGCAGATTATATTATCGACCAAAATTTCTCTGATATTACTTATGCAGAAAGTGATGTAAAGTATAAAGAATATGAAAATTGTACGTTTACGAATTGCGATTTTAGAGCGTGTTCGTTTATTGCGGTAACGTTTATCGATTGCAATTTTATTGATTGTAATTTTAGAGGTACAAAAATCAACCATGTGTCGTTGCGTGATGTTTGGTTTACGAAATGTGATTTTACTTCTGTGAATTTTGCCATGACGGATCAAATCTTATATGAATTCCATTTTAAAGACAGCTTACTTGATTACGCTCAGTTTTACAGTTTAAAACTCAAGAAAATGCAGTTTATCAATTGTAGTATGATTGCCGTAGATTTTATGGAAAGTGATTTATCGGAAGCCATGTTTGACAATTGTAATTTAAGACATGCTGTTTTCATAGGTACAACAGCTCACAAAACGGATTTTTCAACGAGTTATGATTTCATCATTGACCCTGAAAAAAACAAACTAAAACGTGCTATTTTTTCTTCAGACAATTTAGCCGGGCTTTTGAAAAAATATGATTTGGTGATTAAGTAATTTCAAAAAGATTTATTAAGACTAAAACTTCAATTGATAGACATCATCTAAATCCTTATCACAACTAAAATTTACACCTAAATCGGTTACATAACCATCGTTTAACCCATAAACCCATCCGTGTAAAGATAATTCTTGCCCATTTTTCCAGGCATTTTGAACGATAGATGTTTTAGCTAAATCCATAACTTGTTCTTTAACATTGATTTCAACAAATTTATTGAATCGTTCTTTTTCGTCTGTAATAGCGTCTAATTCTTGTTGATGAAAACGATATACATCTTTAATATGTCGAATCCAGTTGTCGATAATTCCGATAGAACTATTTCCCATTGCTGCTTTAACACCTCCACAACCATAATGTCCACAAACAATTACGTGTTTTACTTTTAAAGCGTTTACAGCATAATCTAATACACTTAGCATATTCATGTCTGAATGCACAACCATATTAGCAATATTTCGATGAACAAAAACTTCTCCAGGTTCAGCACCAATAATTTCATTTGCTGGAACTCGACTATCAGAACATCCAATCCATAATAAAGGTGGATTTTGTCCGTCGGCTAAATTCTTGAAATAATTTGGGCTTATGGCTAACTTGTTTTCAACCCATTTTTTGTTATTATCTAATATCTTTTTGTAAAAATCGCTCATTATCATGGTGTAAGTGGTATCAAATATAAAATAAAAAAGCTATCAATTCCGTATTAAAATATATAGAAATGATAGCCCTTTATAAATTGTGTATTAAAATTTATTTAGTGTCTTAATGCAGCTACTGTAAATTCAGGATTTAAATCATCTTTAACGTACATTACATCATCATAGAAAATTACTTTACCCGATTCAATATCGTGCATTGCTCCAACGATTCCGATTTGTCCTTCTTCTAACATTTGTTCTAAAACGAAACTTCTTTCAATAATGTTTTTTACATTTCGTTTTACATTGATTTCGGCAACATTTTCAACAAATTCACTATTTTTTGAAGTTCTATTGTTTGTTGTTTCCTTTTCTTGATAAACTGCCGGTTGAATTTTAGACAATAACTCGGTTAAATTCCCCATTTCAACATGATCACAAGCGCCTTTAACAGCGCCACATTTTGAATGTCCTAAAACCACGATTAATTTAGAACCCGCAACTTTACAGGCAAATTCCATACTTCCAAGAATATCGGTATTTACAATATTTCCAGCAATTCTTACTGAAAAAATATCACCTAAACCTTGGTCAAAAATTAACTCCGCAGAAGTTCTACTGTCAATACAACTTAAAATCGTAGCAAATGGCCATTGACCATCACGAGTTTCGTTTGCTTGTTCTAATAAATTTCTGTTGGCTTTTAAGTTATTTATAAAACGTTCATTTCCCTCTTGTAAAAATTGTAATGCTTTACGAGGTGTCATTAATGCTTGTGTTTCTTTATTGTGTGCTTTCATAATTATTTTATTTCTTCTTTAGAATCTTTAATTTTTACGTGTTTAAATTCTGTATTATCTAGATTATATTGGTCTTTAAAACCTTTTAATGTTAAATCAATTTCTTTGTCTTCCGCTTGGGCATTTCTAAAATCTTTTATAAGCTCTAAAACATCAAAATCAATGTATTTAGCATTTGATGCATCAATAATTAATTTAGAACCATTTGGAATGCTTCCTAAAGTACTTTTAATAGCAGCTTTATTCAAAAACGAAACTTCTTGTGCTAATTTGATTGTAATTACATCACCATCTTTAAATGATTCCTTTTTGAATGAATAGGCAATTTTTAAATTTTGGTATAAAATAAAAATGATACTTACTGCTAAACCAATTCCAACTCCTTTCAACAAGTCAATACGCACTACAGCTATAACCGTAACTACAAAAGGAATAAATTGAGTATAACCATTATTCCATAAATGAACAAAAACACTTGGTTTTGCTAATTTATAACCCACCATTAATAAAACCGCTGCTAAAGCCGCTAAAGGAATTTTATTTAAAATAAACGGAATAGATAATGCAAAAGTGAATAACAACAATCCATGAAAAATAGTTGAGAATTTTGTTCTACCACCTGAATTTATATTGGCAGACGAACGAACAACAACTGATGTCATAGGTAAACCACCTAATAAACCACTTAACATGTTACCAATTCCTTGTGCTTTTAATTCACGATTAGTATCAGTAAATCTTTTGTATGGATCCAATTTATCAGTTGCTTCAATACATAATAAGGTTTCAATAGATGCAACAACCGCAATGGTTACAGCTACAATCCAAACTTTTTCATTAGTTAATGCTAGAAAATTTGGCAATGCAAATCCGTTGCTAATTTCGGTAAACGAAGGCAAACTTACAAGATGATTTTGAGTGACAATAGCTAAACTTGAACCTGATTGAATAAAAAATTCATTCAATAAAATACTTACCACAACAACAACTAAAGCTCCTGGAATAACTTTTATCTTTTTCAAAGCGGGAACTTTTTCCCAAGTAATCAAAATAGCTAATGATAATAGTGCAATAATTAAAGCTCCTGTATGAATATAATTTATCGATTCTATCAAGGTATCAAAAGTAGTATGACCTGATTTTTCAATATAGAAAAAATCACCCTCGTTATCTACATCGTGACCAAAAGCATGGGGAATTTGTTTTAAAATGATGATGATTCCAATCGCAGCCAACATGCCTTCGATTACGCTTGTGGGAAAATAATTTGAAAAACTACCTGCTCTTAAAAATCCTAAGGCAATTTGGATTAATCCCGCCAAAATTACCGCTACTAAGAAAATATCAAACCCACCTAAATCGGTAATTGCAGATAAAACAATGGCCGTTAAACCAGCCGCTGGACCCGTAACACTTAATGAAGAATTACTTAAAAATCCAACAACAATTCCACCGATTACACCCGAAACAATACCTGAAAACAAAGGTGCTCCAGATGCTAATGCAATTCCTAAACACAATGGCAATGCCACTAAAAATACAACAAGTCCAGCTGCAAGATCTCCTCTTACATTGGAAAAAATAGAATGATTATTCATGAATTTTTTGTATAATACATTAATAGTACACTCAAAAATTAAAGAGTGTTAATAAAGAAAAACTAAATGTATTATAGAAAATTGGGAGGTGGAGAGAAAATTTGGTGAGCCAAATTGTCAAAACTTAATAAATCATGTTCCATTAGGACATTAAGTTTTGCTAATTCTCCGAATGAAAAATGAACAACTGAATAATTAGTAGTTTGTACCGTTTTAATTTCATTAAACGGCGAATGATTTTCCTCTTCTTCACACATCGTGTAAAAATAAGAGGTATCTGCTTCTTTATCTACCATTCCAATTAAAGTTGGAGTAGCTAAAAAAGTAATGAAAATAAATAAGAAGATATTTACTAATAATTTCATATTGCGAATATACTATTTCAAACCGAAACATTTCTTAATTTTTTTATAAAAAAACCACCAAAAAAGTGGTAGTCATTTTAAATTTCTTCTTCCATCCATGCTTTAAGCATCCAATTTGTTTTTTCTTGCTCAGCAATAAAATCACTCATCATAGAATTAGTTCCTTCATCATTGATTTCTGATGCTTTAGTTAAAATTACTCTTTCAACTTGTAACAAAACACTTAACGATTCTAAAATCAGCTGAATAGCTTCTAAATCTTTTGAAATATTTTTTCCTACTTTTAATTTACTATTTGCAATATAATCTGAAAATGTATGTAAAGGAGTTCCTCCTAAAGTAAGCACACGCTCTGCTATTAAATCAATTTTTAACTGACTATCGTTGTATAATTCTTCAAATTTTAAGTGCAAATCAAAAAATCTTTTCCCTCTAATATTCCAATGTAAACCTCTTAAATTTTGATAATATATTTGGAAGTTAGATAACAATCCGTTCAATTCATTTACTAATTCTTCAGATTGTTCAACTGGTAATCCTAAGCTATTAAGTTTCATAATTTAGTATTTATTTTCTCAAATTTACAAAATTACACACCCATTTCCTATAAATTTAATTGATAGTTTTTATATTTGTATCAAATTTATCAATGTTATGACAATTACTCAATTATACTACGTTTTGGCTGTAGCCGAATATAAGAACTTTACGTTAGCTGCTGAAAAATGCTTTGTAACACAACCTACACTGAGTATGCAAATTCAAAAATTAGAAGATGAATTAGATATTTTGATTTTTGATAGAAGCAAAAAACCAATATTGTTAACAGAGGTTGGTGAGAAAATCGTAAACCAAGCCAAAAACATCGTAAATGAAGCAGGAAGAATTAAAGATATTGTTGATCAACAAAAGGGCTACATTGGTGGCGAATTTAAAGTGGGAATAATTCCAACAGTAATGCCTACATTACTTCCTATGTTTTTGAATAATTTCATTAAAAAATATCCAAAAGTAAATTTGATTATTGAAGAACAAACCACTGAAGATATCATCAAGAAATTAAAAAATGGTCATTTAGATTGTGCTATTGCTGCCACTCCGTTAGAAGAAGAAAATTTAAAGGAAATCGTTTTATATTATGAACCTTTCGTAGCTTATGTACCTTCAAATCATCCTTCAATTGATAAAAAAGAAATAGAAATTTCTGATTTAGACTTGGACAAGATTTTACTTCTACAAGACGGTCACTGTTTCAGAAACGGAATCCTTAACTTATGCAAAAACAATAAATATATAGCTGATAGTCATTTTCAATTGGAAAGCGGCAGTTTTGAAACACTTATCAAATTAGCAGATGAAGGTTTAGGAACCACTCTTCTTCCTTATTTACATACTTTAGATTTGAATGAGAAGAACAAAGAAAAACTAAAACCGTTTAAAGATCCAAAACCTGCTAGAGAAGTAAGCTTGATTTATCCTAAAAACGAATTGAAAATACACATTATTAATGCCTTACGAGATACTATATCGGGAGTTGTAAGAGGAGCTATTGCTTTTAATGATGTGCAGATTATAAGTCCAAAAACAAAATAGATTTCAATTTATACCATAAAAAAAGTCCCGAGATTATCGGGACTTTGTATTTTTAGTTGATATAAATTAAACATTGTCTTAATTCGGGCTTTTCTTCGGTAAACTGTAAAAGCCACTCTCTCAATTGATCTATTTCATAAGGAAGCAATATTCTCACTGCTTTCTCTAATTCTTTACAAAATAGTTTCGCATCAAAACTCACTCTCTCCAAAATTGACTTGGTGTAAGAAAACATCGGTCTGGGCATACTTTTTCTAAATAAAAGGTTAGACTGGGGGTAAGAACTTGTCGTAAAGATAAATAAAAAAATCTTTCGAAAACGATGTAGTTGACAAAAAAAATGCTAAAATTTTATTAAATTCTTACTTTACAGTAAAAATCATACATTTTTTGTAGCTCGTAACATTTCACGCTTTCCTGGAGCTCCAGGTAGTTTTTCAATTGAAAATCCGACACTTAGCATTGCTTTTTTAATTGATGAGCGACATGCATAAGTGACTAAAGTCCCTTTTGGCAAAAGTGCATCGTACATTTTCTTAAAAATAACTTCACTCCACAATTCGGGTTGTAATGGAAAACCGAAAGCATCAAAATAAATCAAATCGAATCGATTTTTATCTTCAATATCTTGAAAAAACTGTTTTCTCTTAGTTAAAAGAAAGTTTTCAGTAATAGTTTGTTGGTTTTCCCAATCACAAGAATGCATTTTATCAAAAATCTCCTGATACATTTCGGAATCTAATTCAGAAACATAATTCATTTGCGCTATTTCTTCCTGAGAAATAGGATATGCTTCTACTCCAACGTAATTAACCTTTTCTTTATTTATAGTTTCCAAAAAAGTAATGAAAGCATTCAAACCTGTTCCAAAACCAATTTCAAAAATGGAAATTGAATCCTGATTTTGAAATAAATCCAATCCATTTTTGATAAAAACATGTTTCGCTTCTTGAATTGCACCATGAGTAGAATGATAGTTCTCATCCCAATCAGGAATTCGAATAGTAGTGGAACCGTCATCGGTGATAATAATTTCTCTTTTCATAGCAAATTCAAAAAGAAAAGGTTTAAGAATTCGAAATCTAGCTCTTAAACCTTTTTATTTTAATGAGTACATTACTCAATATATAATTTCTTAATTTTCGGTATCGGTCCGCCACATTTTACTTCGTGGCACTTGATACAAGCATCGATTCCGTTATTAAAATGTTCTTTAGCATTTTTTGGATCTTCGTAAATCAATTCTTGCGCTTTGATAAATTTAGCCGCTTGTTCATTGAAAAAAGCATCTTTATCGGTTTCATCCGTCATTACAGCTTTATGAATACGAATAAAATGCTGCGGAAATTTACCAATCGTATCGCCTTTCATAATGCGTTCTTTCAAACGTTCATTATCAACATACATTTGTTCCATAAGAGCTGCCATTTCTGACATTTCGTACATTTCAAATCCGTCTTTATTTACTTTTGAATCGGTTTCACAAGCTTCTTTATCTGTTACTTTTTCATCCATTTTCTTATCACAAGAAATCGACAAAATAGCAAAAGATAATAGTAGAATTAACTGTTTCATTATTTAGCAATTAAAACGCCATTTGCCATAAACGAGTACGTTACTTTTGGCTCTACAATACTGTCAATTGCTGCTTGCGATTTTCCAGCATCTTTTGCATAGTGTTTTAAAACATCAACACTTTCAATACTTACAAATGCTTTTCCGTTTACAATAACTTCTTTGTCTTGTGCATTTTTTGGAACGAAGAAACCGTAGTCTTTGAATTTTACAAAAGCTTCTTTATCATCTGCTAAATCTAAAGTCATCCAACAACCTTTCTTTTGACAAACTTCATTAATTCCTGATTTGAATTTTACTTCTAAAGTATCGCCTTCTTTTAAAGATTTGAATTTTTCCATCATTTCAGCATTAGATAAAGCACCTTCAGATGAAATAGAATCTCCAAAAACAGCATAATCTACTTTAGCAATTTCTGGTGTAGTTTCCTTTTTTTGTTCACAGCTAACAAATGCGATTGTCAGAAGTGATAGAGTAAGTATTTTTTTCATTTTAATTGTGAATAATTTCAACAAAAATAACGATATTTTTTATATTTTCGGAACATCAAAAAAAAAGTTTCATGTCTATTAATTAAAAGTTGACGACACGAAGATTTACTATTTATTTAGGTGATTTAAAATCAATTTAAAGTTTTTATCAAGATAAAATTTTGTCAGTTGTTGATAATTATTTTTTGGTAAGTAAAAATAAAACTTCTTTTTTTTAGTAAATTTGCAACGAATACGTAAAAATTGACATTTTTTTTGTTGATTTTACAAAACCATAAATTATAACAGTTTGACCCTAATGGAATTAAAAACTTTAAACGAAATTGAAATTATTTCGGCTCCTTATTCAAAAATCAGCGAGGTTGATTTTGAAAACCTAACTTTTGGTAATGTTTTTACAGACCATATGTTAGTATGTGATTATGTAGATGGAGCATGGCAAAAACCTGTTATAGAACCATACGCACCTTTCATGATTGATCCTTCTGCAAAAGTGTTTCACTACGGACAAGCTATTTTTGAAGGAATGAAAGCTTACAAAGATGAGCAAGATGATGTTTGGTTGTTTAGACCTGATGAAAATTATCACCGTTTTAATAAAAGTGCTACCAGAATGGCAATGCCAGAAGTCCCTGAAGATGTTTTCTTAGGAGGTTTGCACCGTTTATTAGAAATAGAAAAAGAGTGGGTTAAAAAAGGAAAAGGTAATACCTTATATATTCGTCCTTTTATGATTGCAACCGGACATGGTGTAATTGCAGCTCCTTCTCAGGAATACCGTTTTATGATTATATTATCTCCAGCTCGAGCTTATTATTCTGGTGAAGTTAAGGTGCTTATCGCTGAACATTTCAGTAGAGCGGCTAACGGAGGAATTGGTGCGGCTAAAGCTGCTGGTAATTACTCTGCACAGTTCTACCCAACAAAATTAGCAAACGAGCAAGGTTTCCAACAAATCATCTGGACAGATGATGCTACGCATACAAAACTAGAAGAAGCAGGAACCATGAATGTTTTCTTTAGAATTAATGATACAGTTTACACAGCACCAACAAGTGAAAGAATCTTAGATGGTGTAACGCGTAAAAGTGTTATTGAATTAGCGCAAAGAGAAAATATTAATATAGAAGTACGTTCGGTTTTAGTTGACGAATTAGTGGCTGCTGCAAAAGATGGTTCATTAAAAGAAATCTTTGGTGCAGGAACTGCTGCTGTAATTAATCCAATCGTAGGTTTTTCTTATTTAGGTGAATACTATGAATTACCAAAATTAGAAAACTCGGTGGCTTTAGAAATTAAAGAAAAGCTAACTAACATTCAATATAAATTAGCAGAAGACACTTTTGGTTGGACTGTTAAGATATAAGAATTTAGAAATATTTAAAAAAGGCGATTTCAAAATTGAAATCGCCTTTTTTTATTTTAAAATTTCCTCAAAATTTGGTTTGAAGTAATTTGGACCTTTCATTACTTTTCCGTCTTCTCTGTAAATTGGTTTTCCATCTTCTCCAAGTTTGCTCATATTAGAACGTTGAATTTCATCAAAGACTTCTTCAATCTTATGCTGTAATCCGTGTTCTAAAATAGTACCACACAAAATATATAACATATCGCCTAAAGCATCGGCAATTTCAACGATATCATTGTTTTGAACCGCTTCTAAATATTCTTCATTTTCCTCTTTCATTAAGTTGAAACGAAGTTCATTTTTTAAAGCCCCTAAATCGGCTTTCATTTCTTCACTTACTCCTAAACCATAGGTTTCATGAAATAATCTTACTGCTTTTAATTGTTTTTGCATAATTGACCTTATAAATTTCTCTAATTTAAAAAATTAGATAGTATTAAATTCTTATTTTTGTAAAAATTTTCAATATGTTTTCAACAGGACAAATCTACTTTGCAATTTTCTTTATAATTGCATTTGTAACCACAATGATATTGGTATACCGCAAAGATTTAAAACAAATGAAACCGTTTTATAAAGGAACGTATTGGGTTTTTATTGGATTTTTAGGTTTTATTGGATTACTCTTTTTAATTAAAGTACTAATGAAAGATTAATTTTCTTACTTTTGAAAAACAAATTCATGCTTCAATGAGAATTTTAAAATACATACTTCTTTTATTGCTTCTATTTAGTGTGGCCTTTGTAGTCTTTGTTGCTACTCAGCAAAGCGACTATAGAGTGGTTCGTTCTAAAGAAATAAAAGCTTCAAAAGATATTGTTTATAATTTTGTTTCCGATAGTACTTCTCTAGTCGATTGGAATCCTTGGAATAAAGACAATGCAGTTTTTAAAAATCTAAAGTTAATTCCAGGAGATACGATTTTACAAAACATTACAGTTTCAGGTGAGAAAAACGAATCTTTTATGCGTTTTCAAAAAACCAAAAATGGTGCTTTAGTTACTTGGGAATTAAAAGGAAAATTAGATTTTGAATTAAAATTATTGAGTGTTATACAAGGTGGTGTTGATAATGTATTGGGCGATAAATTAGAAGACGGATTAAACAACATTGACACCTATTTAGTTAAGGAATTAACTACTTACAATATCAAAATTCACGGATTGGTAACTAAACATGCTACCAATTATATTCAACAAATAGATACTTGCTCTTTTGCCGATTTTCAAAAAGTTTCTAAAACCATGTTGCAAAATATGATGGCTTTTGTGGAGAAAAATGACATTATCATTACAGGTTTACCTTTTATTACTTATGACACTTGGGATAAGCAAAACAAAACTACAATTTTTTCAATGTGTGTTCCGGTTGAGGAAGAAATTTTAACAACTCCAGGAAGCGAAATTTCAGGTGGGCATTTTGATGAATTTCTAGCTGTAAAAACAACTTTAACAGGCGATTATTCACACAATCAAGAAGCATGGGATAAAACCTTAGCTTATATTAAAAAGAAAAAACTAATTGAGGATTTAGAAGGCACTAACATTGAAGTTTACAAAATTAGTTTACCAAAAGAACGCAAACCTTCAAAATGGGTAACCGAAATTTATGTGCCAATAAAAAAACGAGCTTACATTCCAAAACCAAAACCAGTTGAAACTGAAAAAGAAATCACAACGCCTGTAGAAGGTACAACAACTAATACAAATCAATAATTATTTTAAATTTTACACTAATGAATAAACTTTTTTTATCAATTGCCTTTATACTAATTGGATCTTTCATAAATGCACAAGAAGTTGAAATTAAAGACGATAAAGTCCTTTTAGATGGAACACCAATTTTAAAATATGAGAAAATAAACATTTTACAACATTCTTTTTATTCAATAGAAAGCGATGATGAAATTTTACTTTTCAAATGGCATGACAATGAAACGAGTCAATATAATGAAGATGATTATATTATTTTAAATTTTTTAACTGCTAAAGTAAAAGTAGAAACTACAAGTGTGGAGCATGTTATTTCAGGATTAGGAATGAATTCTAAAAAGAACATGCAAAAACTAATAAAATGGTTGATTAAAGAAAAAGTATTAGATTCAAAAGGAAATTTAAATACTGAAAAATTACAAACTTTTTACGATAAATATAACGAAGACATCACACAAAGAACTTCTAGATAAAATAAAAAAAGGACATTTTAAAATGTCCTTTTTTTATTACTTATTTTTTCCTATCATATACTTTACGACCGTTTCTGCAGCATGTAAACCAAACAAAGCGGGCATCCAACTGTTCGTTCCATAAAACGACTTCTTAAAGTTAGAACCATCTGTCATTTTCACACTATCATAATCAGGTCGCTCAAAAGAATATACCACTTTAACACCGCTCGAAATTCCTTCTAATTTTAATCGTTTTCTTACCTGTTTCGCTAAAGGACAATAGTCGGTTTTACTGATGTCTTTTACACGAACTTTTTCGGCTTCAAACTTTCCTCCAGCTCCCATGTTGCTAATTACTTTCACTTTCTTACGTTTACAAGCCACAATCAAATTGATTTTTGGTGTTAAGCTGTCTATACAATCTAAAACGTAATCAAATTCTGGTGTTACTAATTCAAATGCGCGTTCTGGAGATAAAAATTCTTCAATACGTGTTAATTTTAATTCTGGATTAATATCCATCAAACGATCACCAACAATTTTTACTTTTGGTTCACCCACAGTGCTGTGCAAAGCTGGCAATTGACGATTAATATTGGTAATATCTACCACATCACCATCCACAATGGTCATGTTCCCCACTCCAGCACGAGCCAAAAATTCGGCAGCAAAACTTCCAACTCCACCTAATCCAACAACTAAAACATTAGCATTTTCAAGTTTTTGAATTCCTTCTTCTTTAAATAATAATACCGCTCTTTCTTTCCACTTTGCCATAACAGTGTTGAATCGTTAAATTGATTAATTGTTTAACTGAAAATCCTTGAAAAATTATTGAAAATGATAGCTTTCATCTCCTCTATCGAAATTCCTTTTATGGAAGCTGCTTTTTTATACACTTCATAAATAGATTCTTCAATCGTATCCGTTTCTAATAAAATTTGATTTTCGGGTGCAAAGGTAAATACTTTTTCTAAATCTGGATTACGAAGTAGGTATTTTCCAAACGAAAGATAAAATCCATTATTCAAAAGTGATTTTGCAACTTGTTCGTTTTTTGAGAATCCATGAATAATCATTGGATTTTCAATATTCATTTCTTTCTTGATGGCAATAACTTCATCATAAGCCGCAACACAATGTAAAACGATAGGTTTATTAGTTGTTTGCTTTACGATTTCTAATTGTTTCTTGAAAACGGATATTTGTAATTCTAATGGAATTTCTATTCGTTTATCTAAACCACATTCGCCAAGTGCTAAACATTCAGATAATTGCAGTTTTTCTTTGATGATTTCTAAATCTGATTCTAAACGATTCTCATCAATGTACCAAGGATGAATTCCAATAGAATAATTAGGAATCGAAGCATCAAATTCCCACGGATATTGATTTACGACTTCAATCACATCCAAAAGATTAGAAAATTTGTGCGTATGTAAATTGATATACTTAGTCATGAAATTTCTTTACACCAGCTAAAATTTCGATATCCAAATCGTTTTCTAAAGGCACAATCGGACAAGAATATTCATAATTATAGGCACAATACGGATTGTATGCTTTGTTAAAATCAATAGTCCAAATTTTTCCTTTTTGAATTTTCATGTCAACATATCTTCCACCTATGTAGCTTTCTTTTCCGCAAGTTAAATCAGAAAATGGTAAGAATAAATAATCTTCATAACCCGGTTTTTTATTCAAATCTACATTTTGATAAACATTTAGTTTAAATGCTTTACCATCAATTTCGAAGTGTAATTCACCATATTTTTTGTACAATGGAGTTCTTGAGGTTGTTGTTTTCATTCCAAAAGGCTTTTCCTTTTTGGTTCTAATAAAAGTCGCTTCAACAATATATTTTTCATTTATAGAAAAGAAGTCCAAACCTTTAAATTGCTTAAAATCCTCTTTCATCAAAGGACTTTTCAATGAATCCGCATAACTTTTATTCAACTCAGATTGAAATTTTTCAGCCGAAGACAAGTCTTTTTGAGCGAAAGCTAAAGACGTACAAAAAAGTAAAACTAGTATTTTTTTCATCAGATTCAATTTTTACAAAAATATATAATTTCTATAACATTTTATTACGCATGCCTTTCGTAAATTTGCATCAGAAATAAAGCCATGTTAAAACGCGCCTTCCACAAATATATCGACAATTTCAGAGGTTTTTCTCGCGAAATTTGGATACTTACACTTATCACATTCATCAATCGTGCCGGAACAATGGTACTTCCTTTCTTATCAAAATATTTAAGAGAAGATTTGGATTTTTCGTACAATGAAGTAAAATGGATTTTGATAAGTTTTGGATTGGGTTCCATTGTAGGTTCTTGGTTAGGAGGGAAATTATCTGATAAAATTGGTTTTTATAAAATCATGATTTTCAGTTTAATGACCAGTGGAATTGCCTTTTTTGGATTACAATTTGTCACTAGTTTTGAAGGCTTACTTGTCGCTATGTTCTTCATTATGGTAGTTGCCGATATGTTCCGACCAGCCATGTTTGTATCCTTAGGCGC
This sequence comes from Flavobacterium sp. UBA7663, assembly GCF_002483315.1. GTDB lineage: Bacteria > Bacteroidota > Bacteroidia > Flavobacteriales > Flavobacteriaceae > Flavobacterium. The sequence goes on along the minus strand of NZ_DLHR01000010.1, from coordinate 35,611 downwards.
TTATGCCAAACCAGAAAACAGAACTCGAGCCTTAACCTTAGTCAGATTAGCTATTAATTTAGGCTTTGCAGCTGGACCTGCACTTGGAGGATTATTAATTATGACTGTAGGCTACAAAGGTTTATTTTGGGTGGATGGTGCTACTTGTATATTAGCCATTTTGATATTTTGGATTAAAGTAAAAGAAAAGAAAAAATCAAAATATACCGATAAAGAACATCCTGGTGAAATTTTAACGCATTCTGTTTTCAAAGACCGACCTTTTTGGATATTTCTTGGTGCTACTTTAATTACAGGAATACTATTTTTCCAATTGTTTACTACTATTCCATTGTATCATAAAGAGCAATTTAATTTATCCGAATTACAAACAGGATTATTGTTAACTCTGAATGGTGTTTTAATCTTCTTTTTAGAAATGCCAATTGTAAGTTATATCGAACGCCATAAAATCAACAAACTAAAAGTCATCACATTAGGCTGTTTGGCCATGGCAATAAGTATGTATTTACTCTTAGTTAACTACTGGGCTGGTATTTTAATCATTATGATGTTATTTATGACTTTTGGTGAAATGTTTGTATTTCCATTTTCCAATTCATTTGCTATGAGTCGGGCACCTAAAGGTCATGAAGGTCGTTACATGGCAATTTTTACCATGAGTTACAGTACAGCTCATATTTTAAGTGCCGAAGCTGGAATGGATATGATTCGCTTGTTTAGCTATCAAAACAATTGGTTCTTCATGGGAACACTTGGTATCATTGGTGTTTTACTCTTTATTTGGACCATGAAATTGGTTAAATATGAACCGCCAAGAAATATATAAACTAAAAATTTAGTTAAATAACTATAAAAATAGTTGTATAACTAAAAAAATAGTTTTAAGTTTGACTTATCAAATTAAAAGTCATGCAAAAACTAACCAACAAAGAAGAAGAAATCATGCATATTTTATGGAAGCTTAAAAAAGCTTTTGTAAAAGATATCATGGAAGAAATCACCGACGATAAACCGCATTATAATACACTTTCTACCATTGTTCGTAATCTTGAAGAGAAAGGTTATGTTGGTTATAATGCCTACGGAAAAACGCATCAGTACTTCCCTATTGTTGCCATTGAAGATTACAGAAAAACATTTATGAATACCGCTATTGACAATTATTTCAATAGTTCGTATAAAAATTTAGTTTCCTATTTTGCAGAAGAAGACAAAATTTCGGCTGATGAACTTCGTGAGATTTTAGCTTTAATCGAAAAAAAGAAATAGTATGGAAAATCTACTAATTTATTTCGTAAAAGTAAACGGACTCATTGCTTTGTTCTACTTGATGTATGTTTTGTTTTTGAGAAAAGAAACCTTTTTTACTCCAAATCGTTGGTATTTTTTGTCGGGATTAGTATTGTCATTGATTTTACCTTTGGTAACGTTTACTAAGACCATTTGGATAGAACCAACTCCGATTTCTGAAGTTTATGAAGAATCAATTCCTTTTACTTATAGTCAAGTAGAAATTCCCGTTCAAGAAACCATTGATTGGTCATTGATTTTAATGTCGGCTTACATCGTAATTTCGATTTTAATTATATTGAAGATTGGAATGGAATTAGTTTCATTTTTCAGAAGGATTCAAAAACAAAACAAGCAAAAAGAAAGTGATTATACGTTGGTAGATTCAAATTCAGCTGAAAATCCTTTTTCATTTTTTAGTTACATCGTAATTAATAGAGATATGTTTACTGAAGAAGAATTACAACATATTTTAACGCATGAGAGCATTCATGTAAAACAAAAACATTCGTTTGATGTACTAATCGGAAAAGTGTTTTGTGCTATATTTTGGGTAAACCCAATCATTTGGTTGTACCGAAAAGCGATGTTGCAAAACCTTGAATTTATTGCTGATAACGAAACTTTTCAACAAATCGAAAACAAATATTTATATCAAAAAACCTTATTAAAAGTAGTGACTCATCAACACGACTTAAGTATTACTAATCAATTTTATCAATCATTAATCAAAAAACGAATCGTTATGTTACACACAAATCAATCCAACAAAAAGAATGTTTGGAAGTATGCTACCATTCTTCCGCTATTAGTAGGTTTTATGTTATTATTTCAAATTGAAACGGTAGCCCAAGTAAAAGAAAGCAAAATTGAAGAAACTAATTATGCGGTTTCCTCTAATTATTCTTCAATTTTAACCAAAAATACCACTGACAAAGAGTTGCGTGAATTAGAAAAGACTTTTTCAGATGAAAAACACAAACTTAAAATTTCAAAAGTAAAGCGAAATAAAAAAGGCGAAATAATCGAAATAAAACTCTTATTTGACTCAGGAAAAACCTACGTTGAAATTCTTGAAAGAAAATCGACTGAACCTATTGATGCTATTAAAATTTTTATTAATTCTGATAAAGATGATAATGTTACTTGTGGATTTGAAGAAGTAGATAACAGAGTTGTTGAAGCCGATTTAGTTGATGATTACAATAATGACAACGAACCAACTGAAAAATATTGGAGTATGGATAACATGAAAAAAAATGGAAAAGATGTTGTTCTAATAATTAACGGAAAAATAAAAGGTACTACTGAAAAAGTAAAATTTCCTATAGATGAAGAGTTAGGTGATATGGAAGAAATAACGCCTAATGAATTTGAAAAGAAATACAAACAAAAAGCAGATAAAAACAAGTATTATTATGAAGTTGAGACGGTTAAGGTAAAAGTTAAAAAAAATGTTTCTATTGAGCATTTAGATTTTCCAACACCTCCAACACCGCCAACACCGCCAAACCATCCTTTTGAAAATTTAATGGACGCTCCAACTCCACCAGATTTTCCAGAAGTTCCAGATTTTCCATCAAATATAGATGATAAAAAGGCTATGGAAAAATACGAGAAAGCAATGGTTTCTTTTGAGAAAAAAATGAAAGCTATTGAGCCTAAAATGAAAGAATTTGAAAAAAAAATGGAAGTTTATGAAAAAGAAATAAAACTCAAAGAACCTGACATGAAAAAATTTGAAGAGGAAATGAAAATTTTTGAACAAAAAATGAAAGTGTTTGAAAAAGAAATGGAAATATATCTAAAAGAGATAGAAAAACATGAAGGAAAAACCAAATAACAAAAAAATCCCGATTCACTCGGGATTTTTTATTTTACTATATTTGCCAAAAATTAAATGATGTATAAATTACTTGCCAAACTTAATAAAGCACTTTTACCTAGTTTTACCAAACAAGGTTTAGATCCTATCAAAGCTAAAAAATGGCAAAAAGCAATTATTGCTTATCGTTATTACGTTACAATAAAATCTTTGGATTAGTCAATATACGTTTTATTACCGTTTTTATTGATGTAATATTTTCCGCCTCTTGGTCCCGTAAATACTTTTTTTCCTTTGTATTCACCTGAAACTTTATCTTTTACTTTTTTCTCTGCTGCTTTAGATAATGCCGTTTCTTTTAAGTCTTCTTTTTCTTCTACTGCTGTTTTCTTAACTTTTGTTTTTGTCTCTGTAGCCTTAGTTTTTGTTTCACTTTTAGCTTTTGCTTCTGCTTTGTTAGCTTCTGCTTTTGCTTTTCCTGTTACAGATTTAGCCTGACCTTTTTCTGAAGTGCTATTAGATTTTAGTTCTTTCTTTGCTTTTGAAACTTTTTCATCTGTTTCTTTTTTCGCTTTCGAAATTTCTTCTTTTGCCTCTTTTACTTTTTTATCATGATCTTTTTTTGCATCTGCTACTTTCTTGTCAACTGCTTTCTTTTTCTTTTCAGCTGCTTTTTTGTCTTTCTCAGCTTTTTCTGTTGTAGCTTTTTTAGCTTCTTTAGTTGTTTTTGTTTCTTGTGCTAAAGAACCTAATGTAAATAAAAGGGATAAACCCAAAAGAGCGATTTTTTTCATAAGTAATCAAATTTTAAATTAAACAATTTTATGTATCCTATTCACGGGAATTACAACACCTTGCTTTAAAATTACTCGGCTGTCAGTAACACCCCAAATAGTAGTTTCAACCATTTTTTTTGACATATCATCTTCAAAATAAATTTTAATTTTAACATGCTCCAAGTTACCTAAGGAAAGTGCTCTGTCTAAATCGTTTTTACGTCCTGATATATCTTCTTTATCTTCTAATACATCCGATTTTGGAAAATTTAAAGATGCTATTAATTCTTTGTCTATTAATTCAAATGCTGTATTCATAGTTTAATTAGTTGGGTTAGTTTCATAAAATTAAAAAAAAAACTAAATAAAGTCACTTTTTTTCTCTTTTATTTCAGACCTAAAAATAACTTCAAACAATTAACAAAATGCATACCAAAAAAAGAGACTACTTCTCAGCAGTCTCTTTTCTAATAAAACTATGTGATTAACAGTTTAGAACTTCATACCAACACCTACTCCAATTAACCAAGGATTGATATCAACTTCAGCTGGAATACTTAAACCTGGTGCTAAGTTTGAAGCATCAACAGTTACGTCAGTACTTAAAAATAAACGTTTAACATCTAAATTTATAAAAAATGTATCATCTAACATTAAATCAAAACCTACTTGTGCAGCATAACCCAAAGCATTATCATAGTCTACACCGGCAACATCACCAGATTTTACATTGTAGAATAATGTATAATTTACACCAGCTCCAATATAAGGTTTAAAAACTTTTTGATCTGAAGTGTAAAAATGGTATTGAGCAGTTAATGTAGGAGGCAATAACCAAACACTTCCTAAATTCACATCACCTGCAGCTGTATTAATCGCTTTTACATCATGTTTTGCAGTTCCTAAAATTAATTCAGCAGCAAAATGTTCTGTAAAGAAATAGGTAAAATCTAATTCAGGAATTAAGGCATTTGAAATAGCAACATCACCACCGATAATACCAATTTTAGCACTTTCGTCTGGAGCAACGCCAACAGCTCTTAAACGAACTTGCCATCTTTTAAATTCATTTGATTTTGACTCTTCTTTTGTTTCGTTATCTTGTGCATTTACAAAATTTACTGTCATTAAAGACATTGCCATTAAAGCAAAAACTATTTTTCTCATTTTTAATTAGTTTAAAATTATAAGTCAAAGATATTTAGATGTAAAAACCTAAAAACTGATATAAATCATAGATTAAAAAATATTTATCTGTAATTATCGTTTTAAAATGCTACAATTTTGATTTACATTTGTGGTCCTTATGCAAAAGACAGTTAACATACTTAATAAACGTGCTAAATTCGATTACGAAATTTTAGACAAATACACCGCTGGAATCGTTTTAACCGGAACGGAAATCAAATCGATTCGTTTGGGGAAAGCTGCTATTACTGAAAGTTTTTGCGAATTTAATGATGGTGAGTTATTTGTAATTAACTCACACATCGAAGAATATTTATACGGAACGCACTACAATCATAAAACGAAAAGCGAGCGTAAACTACTTTTAAACAAGAAAGAATTAAAGAAATTATTCAAAGATTCTGATAACAAAGGTTTGACGATTGTTCCACTTCGTTTGTTTACCAATGAAAAAGGATTGGCTAAATTAGATATTGCCTTATGTCGTGGTAAAAAGAACTACGATAAACGTGAATCGCTAAAAGAACAAGATACCAAACGGGATATAGCCCGAATTAAAAAAAGTTTCTAATCATACTTTTATGAAAGAAATTTTAAAACAAGCCCGAATAGAAAAAGGTCTTTCCACTAGAAAGTTAGCGGAACAAGCAAAAATCGACCAAGCTTTAATTAGTAAGTTTGAAAACGGATTTCGCATTCCAACAAAAAAACAAATCCAAACGCTAGCTCAAATTTTAGAAATCGACATAAAGCCATTATTAGTAGCTTGGTACAAAGTGAAACTAGACCATAATTTCGATTTAAATCCATTTGCCATTCAAGCCATTACTGAAATTCTTCAAGAAAAAGGCATTGAAGTTGGCAATTCATCTAAAGAAAAAGAAATCACTTCCATTCTAGACGAATTGGAAGTTTTGAAACAAAAATTAACGAATCTTCGCTAATTAATTTTTATTTTCCAAAAGTGGTACAAATCGGAAATCACCAAATTCATGCTTCTCGAATTGCGTTTCGTTTTTACGAATCAACAACGTCATGATTTGTTCTTTTTCTCCTACTGGAATTACTAACCTTCCTCCTATTTTCAATTGTGCCATCAAAGGTTGCGGAATAAAAGGAGCTCCAGCCGTTACAATGATGCTATCAAACGGAGCATAATCAGGTAAGCCTTTGTAACCATCTCCAAAAGATAAAAATTTAGGTCGAATGTGCAACTTAGGTAACAAATTTGAAGTTACTTTAAACAATTTATTTTGTCTTTCTACCGAATATACTTTGGCTCCCATCAAACATAAAACAGCCGTTTGGTAACCACTTCCGGTTCCAATTTCTAATATTTTATGGTCTTTTTCAACTTCTAATAACTGTGTTTGAAAAGCCACAGTATAGGGTTGCGAAATGGTTTGACCTGCTTCAATAGGAAATGCCTTGTCTTGATAGGCAAAATTTTCAAAACTAGAATCTAAAAACAAATGGCGCGGAATTTTACCAATAGCAGCTAACACGTTTTTATCGGTAATTCCTTTGTCTTCCAACTGTTTTACGAGCTGATTTCTAAGTCCTTGATGCTTATTAGTATCTTTCAATTTGGGTACGAATTTATTTTGTAAAAATAGAAAACAAATTGTCAATTATCAATTAAGATTTATCAATTAATTTCTATTTTTGTTGAAAATACTTTTTTATGCTTAAAGTTGGAGTTTTAGGTGCTGGTCACCTTGGAAAAATACATTTGAGATTATTAAATCAATCTGAAAAATATGAATTAGTAGGCTTTTACGATGCTTTTGAAGAAAACGCCAACAAAGTAGCAGCCGAATTTGGTTATAAAAAATTCGATTCTATTGCCGAATTAATCGCTGCAGTAGATGTGGTAGATATTGTAACGCCAACCATGCAACATTTTGATTGTGCGAAACAAGTTATCGAAGCCGGAAAGCACATTTTCATCGAAAAACCAATTTCAAACACCGTTGCTGAAGCAGAAGAAATTATCGCTTTAGCTAATAAATACAATGTAAAAGGGCAAGTTGGACATGTAGAACGCTTCAATCCAGCCTTTACTGCAGTAAAAGATAAAATCAATAATCCGATGTTTATTGAAACACATCGTTTGGCAGAATTCAATCCTCGTGGAACTGATGTTCCTGTGGTTTTGGATTTAATGATTCACGATATTGATGCTATTTTAAGTGTTGTAAAATCGAAAGTGAAATCAGTAAATGCTAGCGGTGTTGCTGTAATTTCAGACTCTCCAGATATTTCAAATGCACGTATTGAATTCGAAAACGGTTGTGTGGCGAATATTACTTCGAGCCGTATTTCCATGAAAAACATGCGTAAATCGCGTTTCTTCCAAAAAGATGCTTATATCTCTGTAGATTATTTAGATAAAGTGTGTGAAATCGTTCGTATGCAAGATGCGCCAGAAGTTCCAGGTGATTTTGATATGATTTTACAAAATGCCGAAGGTGTAAAAAAACAAATCTATTTTGACAATCCACATGTAGATGCCAACAATGCCATTTTGGACGAATTAGAAACATTTGCAGACGCTATCAATAATAACACCACACCCATCGTAACGTTAGAAGACGGAACCGAAGCATTACGTGTGGCGTATCAGATTATTGATTGTATGAACGCTAGAAAATAAAAACCAAACAAACCTAAAATAACAAAATGAACACAATAGCTGTAATTGGAGCAGGAACTATGGGTAACGGAATTGCTCATACTTTCGCGCAAAGCGGATTTACCGTAAAATTAATCGATATTTCAGACAAATCATTAGAAAAAGGAATGGCAACTATTGCTGCAAACCTTGATCGTATGGTTACAAAAGGAACTATTACGGAAGATGATAAAATAAAAACTATAGGAAATATTATTACGTATACTGACATCAAAGACGGTGTTGTAGGTTGTGATTTAGTAGTAGAAGCAGCTACGGAAAACGTAACTTTAAAAATGAACATCTTCAAACAATTGAGTGATGTTTGTGACCATAACGTAATTTTAGCTTCAAACACTTCATCTATTTCAATTACGCAAATTGCAGCACAAGTAGTACATCCTGAAAGAGTAATCGGAATGCACTTTATGAATCCGGTGCCAATTATGAAATTGGTTGAAATTATCCGTGGATATTCTACATCGAATGAAGTGACTAAAATCATCATGGATTTATCCGTTAAATTAGGAAAAACTCCAACAGAAGTAAACGATTATCCAGGTTTCGTAGCCAACAGAATTTTAATGCCAATGATTAACGAATCAATTGAAACGTTATATAACGGTGTTGCAGGTGTACAAGAAATTGACACCGTTATGAAATTAGGAATGGCGCATCCAATGGGACCATTACAATTAGCTGACTTCATCGGATTAGACGTTTGCTTGTCAATCTTAAACGTAATGTACGACGGATTCAAAAACCCAAAATATGCTCCATGTCCGTTATTAGTAAACATGGTAATGGCTGGAAAATTAGGAGTTAAATCAGGAGAAGGTTTCTACGATTACTTAGAAAGCAAAAAAGCAGAAAAAATTGCAAAGCAATTTTCAAAGTAAACAGTCACAGTTTTCAGTCGCAGTTAAATCTGAATACTGCGACTGAGACTGATAACTAAATAAAAATGGCCAAAATAAAACCTTTTAAAGCAGTTCGTCCGGTAGCCGATAAAGTTGCCTTAGTTACTTGCAGAACATATGACGATTATAGTTCGGCTGAGCTTGCCGCTTGGTTGGATTTTAATCCGTATTCATTTTTGCATGTGATTCATCCTGCTTATGCTAATGCGCAAAAAGTGTCATTGGAAAAGCGTTTTAAAGCCGTTGCTAATAAATATCAAGATTTCAAACACGACCAAATTCTGATTGAAGAAGAACATCCTGTTTTTTATCTTTACGAAATCCAGTCAAAAGGGCAAATTTTTACTGGAATTATTGCCGGAACTTCTGTAAAAGATTACCAAGATAATGTCATCAAAAAACACGAAGATACCTTGCAATATCGTGTGGAATTGTTCAAAGATTATTTACATCAAACGAATTTTAACACCGAACCCGTTTTAATCACTTATCCCGATAGTGTGGAAATCAATACGTTTATTGCGTTGCGAAAAAAGAGTAAACCTGTTTATGAATATTCGACTACCAATAAAGAAAAACACACGCTTTGGAAAATTGATACGCAATCAGAAATCGATTGGTTGCAAGAACATTTCGAAAAAATTCCTAATTTATATATTTCCGATGGACATCATCGTTCGGCTTCAGCGGAATTATTGTACGAACAAGACAAGCATTTAGGAAACGAAAATCTGAATTATTTTATGAGTTTCTTAATTGCTGAAAGTAACGTCAAAATTTACGAATTCAACCGATTGATTCGCGATTTGAATGGTTTGAACAAAGAAGAGTTCATCAAAAAATTATCCGAAAACTTTATCATCAAAGCAAAAGACCAAGAAATTTGGAAACCTCAAAACAAGTTTGAATTTGGGATGTATTTAGATGGTAGTTTTTATGCTTTATTTTACAAATACGAAAACCACATTGCTACAACTGTTTTAGATGATTTAGATGCCCAAATTTTATATGATAAAGTATTATTTCCAATATTAGGAATCGAAGATTTAAGAAACGACGAACGCATTGATTATATTCCAGGAAAACAATCCATTTCGGTAATAAAAGATTTAATTGACGAAGGCGAATTTGAAGTAGGTTTCATGCTCTACCCTTCCGACATCAACGAAATCAAAGCCTTAGCTGATAATAATTTGATTATGCCCCCAAAATCAACGTACATTGAGCCGAAGTTTAGAAGTGGTTTGGTGGTGTATGAACTATAATTATCAGAAATTAAAACTTAGAAACACAGATTGAATAAATTTTTGAAATTTTAATAATTTCTTAAATCTGTGTTCCAAAAAAATAAAACAATGTCAATCTCAAAAAACCTCAATAACATAAAATCTCAACTTCCAGCACACGTTACATTAGTAGCGGTTTCAAAAACTAAACCTGTAGCGGATTTAATGGAAGCTTACGATGCTGGGCAACGTATTTTTGGAGAAAATAAAATCCAAGAAATGACCGATAAATGGGAAGTCATGCCAAAAGACATCGAATGGCACATGATTGGTCACGTGCAAACCAACAAAGTCAAATACATGGCGCCTTATGTGAGTTTAATTCATGGTGTTGATAGTTTAAAATTACTGCAAGAAATCAACAAACAAGCGGCTAAAAATAATCGTGTGATTGATTGTTTATTACAAGTCTACATTGCAGAAGAAGAAAGTAAATTTGGCTTAGATGAACAAGAATTGGATGAGATTCTGAAACTAGTTCAGAATGACAAGGATAATTTTAAAAACATCAGAATCGTAGGTTTAATGGGAATGGCAACCTTCACAGAAAATAAAAACCAAATCGAAAAAGAATTCAAACATCTAAAAACGATTTTTGACAAATATAAAAAACTGAACACTGAACACTGTCAACTGAACACTCTTTCCATGGGCATGTCGGGCGATTATCAACTCGCAATTTCATGCGGAAGTACGATGGTTCGAATTGGAAGTAGTATCTTTGGATCCAGATAAAAAAAAACTATTCACTAATTACCAATCACTATTCACTAACTTGTACTGTATACTCGACATAGAAACCACTGGAGGCCAATTCAACGAAGAAGGAATTACCGAAATCGCCATTTATAAATTTGATGGTCATGAGGTAGTGGATCAATTCATTAGTTTGGTAAATCCTGAAAAGCCAATTCAACCGTTTGTGGTGAAATTGACTGGGATTAATAATGCCATGCTTCGAAGTGCTCCAAAATTCTATGAAGTAGCCAAAAGAATTATCGAAATTACTGAAGGTTGCGTAATCGTAGCACACAACGCGTCATTCGATTATCGTATTCTGAAAACCGAATTCAGACGTTTGGGTTATGATTTCAAAAAGCAAACTCTTTGCACGGTTGAGTTAGCTAAAAAGTTGATTCCGGAACAAGAATCGTATAGTTTAGGAAAATTAGTTCGTGCTTTGGGAATTCCTATGGCAGATCGTCACAGAGCAAGTGGAGATGCTATGGCAACTGTAAAGTTGTTCAAAATGTTGATGGCAAAAGACGTTGAAAAAGAAATCGTAAAAAGTTTCATTAAGACGGAAATCAAATCGGGAATTTCTCCAAAACTATTAGATATTGTTGAAAGTTTGCCTTCAAAAACGGGAATCTACTACATTCACAATGAAAAAGGCGATTTAATTTATATTGGCAAAAGTAAAAACATCAAAAAACGCGTTAACCAACATTTCACTGGAACATCTAGCAAGAGTAAAAAAATACAACGCGATGTGTATGCAGTTACTTTTGAAGAAACGGGTAGCGAATTGATTTCACTTTTAAAAGAAAGTGAAGAAATCAAAATTAATAAACCTATTTACAACCGAGCGCAACGCAAAAGTATTTTTCAATATGCATTATACATGCATAAAAATGAAGAAGGCTATTTGGCTTTAAGCGTAGAAAAAGCAGATGGTCGTAAAAAAGAAATTACCTCTTTTACTACTTTACAAGAAGGAAGAAACGCCTTATTTAAAATTACCGAAAAACACAATTTGTGTCAGAAAATCAATGGTTTGTATGTAACTAAAAACGATTGTTTTCAACATAAAATAAAAGAATGCAATGGTGCTTGTATTGGCGAAGAAACTCCAGAAAGCTACAACGAAAGAGTAAAGGAATTTATTGAAGAAACTTCTTTTGAAAACAACAATATGGTCATTATCGACCGTGGTAGAACTTTTGATGAACGAAGTGCTGTTTTAATTGAAAATGGAATTTATAAAGGCTATTGTTTTTACGAATTGAATTATCAAGTGAATAACATTGAGATTCTTAAAAACATCGTTATTCCTATGCAAAACAATCGTGATGTAAAAACAATTATTCAAAGCTACTTACGCAAAAACAAAGTATATAAAGTAATTCATTTTTAATTGCTTAATTTTGTTGTATGAGTGAAATTAAGTCAAAATACGAAATTTTCAAACAAAAGGCGCACATTATCATCTACGGCACCAATACAGTAGCTGGGCGACTTTTTGATTTATTTTTATTAGGCTTAATTGTTTTAAGCGTAGTTTTAGTCATGCTTGAAACTGTAAAAGGTTTTGATACAAAATATCACGCTTATTTAGTATTTTTTGAATGGGTTATTACTGTATTTTTTACTTTAGAATACATTTTACGAATTATCACCATCAAAAAACCAATCAACTACATTTTAAGTTTCTACGGAATCATTGATTTGATTGCGATTTTACCAATGTATTTATCATTTTTCATTACTGGAACCAGTGTATTTACAGTTATTAGAGCATTACGATTGTTGCGTTTATTCAAAATTTTAAACCATCCACAATTCAATAATCAATCTACGCACTTAAAAGAATCGTTAGTCGCAAGTAAAGGGAAAATATTGATTTTCATGTATTTTATGCTAATTAGCACCATCATTATTGGTTCAGTTATGTATGTTATTGAAGGCGAAGCAGGTGGTTTTACAAGTATTCCAACTGGAATTTATTGGGCAATTGTAACCTTAACTACTGTTGGCTATGGCGATATTTCACCAGTTACGCCACTCGGTCAATTTATAGCATCGTTTGTAATGATAATGGGTTACGGAATTATAGCCGTTCCTACCGGAATTGTCTCTGCCGAATTTGCAAAAAATAAACCAACTGTAAAAGAAAGTGAGACCAAAGTGTGCAAAAATTGCGGAAGTCACGAACATTATGTAAACGCTAAATTTTGTCAAGATTGCGGACACGAATTATAAAATGAATTACCTAATTACCATTATCGGGCCAACCGCCATAGGAAAAACGGCGCTAAGTATTGCTTTAGCTCAACATTTTGGTTGCGATATTATTTCGTGCGATAGTCGTCAGTTTTTTAAAGAAATGAAAATTGGTACGGCTGTTCCGAGTGATGAAGAATTAGCTTCAGCAACACATCATTTTATCCAAAATAAATCGATTTTTGAATCGTATTCTGTTGGTGATTTTGAGCAAGAAGCCTTATCTAAATTGGAGGAATTGTTTCAGAAAAACAACATTCAAATTATGGTTGGTGGTTCAGGATTATATGTGGATGCGGTATTGAAAGGATTTGATGATTTTCCAGATATTGATAATTCGGTAAGAGATGAAATAAATGCACAATTTGATACTTTAGGAATTGACTATTTACAACAACAATTACAAGAATTAGATTCGGAATATTACAACAAACTTTCCGTTGAAAATTCGCAAACCTTACAAAATCCGCAACGCATGAAACGTTTTGTTGAAGTTTGTTTGGGAACTGGAAAACCGTATTCGAGTTTTATTGGAAAACGAAAAAATGTTAGAAACTTCACTCCTATTGTTATTGGACTCGAAGCTGATAGAGAAGTAATGTATGATAGAATTAACCAGCGTGTTGATATTATGTTAAATGAAGGACTTTTAGCTGAAGCGCAAGCATTGTATCCAAACAAACATTTGAATGCGTTACAAACAGTTGGTTACCGAGAATTATTCGATTATTCTGATGGAAAAACAACTTTAGGTTTCGCCATCGAACAAATCAAAATGAATACGAGACGTTTTGCTAAACGTCAAATCACCTGGTTTAAACGAACTGAAAATGTGAGTTGGTTCGATTATTTAACCGATAGAAAAGAGATTATTACAACAATAGAATCACAGATTCAAAAACTATAAAAATGCCCATATCACCCAACTTTACTTCAATTTTAGAACAAGAATACGAAATCAATTTTCTACAATGCTATCCTAATGGTTTGCTGAAATATACCGATTTGTGTAATATTTTTCAAATCACCGCTGGAATTCATGCCGATTTAGGTGGAATTAGTTTTAGCGATATGCAAGAACATCACCAAGCTTGGGTAATGAGTAAAATGCGTTTGGAAATTATCAGTTTACCGAAATGGAAAGAGAAAGTTACCATAAAAACTTGGATTAAATCGTTAGAAAATTCGCGTTCAACTCGTTGTTTGGAATTGTATCGTGGTGATGAAAAATTAGCGGGTTGCGAAACCTATTGGGCTGTTTTGAATACTCAAATCAGAAGACCAGAAAATTTGGCTTTGCCTCACGAACATTTTATCAAATATCCTGAACATAATGCAACTGAAAAATCGGTGCAGCGAATTAATTTAGAGGTTTCATTTGAAAAATTGATGGAATACAAAGTTCAGTTGTCGGATTTAGATATTGTAAATCATGCTAACAACGTAAAATACTTGGAATGGTGTCTGAACACAATGGATAAAAAATTCATTTTAAAACAACACATAAAAGGTTTTGAAATGAATTTCTTAAAAGAATTAAATTTGAATGATGAAGTAATTATTTCGAAAAACGAAAATACCTACGTCATAACGAAAGAAGATAAAATTTGCTTCGCACTAGAAATAAACGAATAAAAAAAGTCCTGATTTCTCAGGACTTTTTTGTTATTTTTTGATTACTAATCTAAAACCTTCTCCGTGAATGTTTAAGATTTCTACGTTTTCATCTAATTTTAAAAATTTTCTCAATTTAGCGATGTAAACATCCATACTTCTTGATGTGAAGTAGTTGTCATCTCTCCAAATTTTCGTTAACGCTAATTCTCTTGGCATTAAATCATTTTCATGAAGTGCTAACATTTTTAATAATTCGCACTCTTTTGGAGATAATTTAATTGGTTCTTGTCCAGGGAAGGTTAAGAAACGTAATTTAGAATTCAAATGGAATTTACCAATTTCGAACTCAAATTTAGTCGTATCTGGTTTTACTTCCGATGCTTTTCTTTGGATAATGGCTTTAATTTTCATTAAAAGTACCTCTGAATCAAACGGTTTGTTTAAATAATCGTCTGCTCCTACTTTATAACCTTTTAAAACGTCTTCTTTTAATGTTTTAGCTGTTAAAAAGATAATTGGCACTTCTTGGTTTTTCTCACGGATTTCTCTTGCTAAAGTATATCCATCTTTATATGGCATCATAACATCTAAGATGCATAAATCAAAAGTGTCTTTCTTAAATTTTTCAAAACCTTCCATTCCGTTTTTAGCCAACGTAACATCAAAATCATTTATCATTAAATAATCTTTTAATACGGCGCCGAAATTGGGATCGTCTTCAACTAATAATATTTTTTTTGCTTCCATAGTAATTGTGTATGTTTTTTTTTAATTTATCAATGGCAATTTTATAATAAAGGTACTACCCTTTCCTTTTTCACTTTCAACAAAAATTTGTCCGTTGTGATCTTCTATAATTTGTTTTACGTAAGACAAGCCTAAACCATGTCCTTTTACGTTATGCAAATCCCCCGTATGTTCTCTATAAAATTTTTCAAAAACTCTTTTTTGAGCCACTTTACTCATTCCTGCTCCTTGATCTTGAATTTTGATTACAATGAAATCTTTAATATTTTCTGTAAACACATCAATGATGGGAGCTTCTGGCGAATATTTAATCGCATTATCCAATATATTTACCAAAACATTGGTAAAATGAACTTCGTTTAAAAGAATGGTATTTCGTTGTGCATTAAAATGCTGGTGAACTATACCTTCTCTATCTTCAACAATTAAACTAACGTGTTCGATTGCATCTTCTATTATTTCAGTGACATCTCTTGGTTCTTTAGAAATGTCTAACTCATTTTTCTCTAATTTAGAAATTCGCAACACATTTTCAACCTGAGCGTGCATGCGTTTATTTTCTTCTTTTATCATTTGAAGGTAACGTTGTACCTTTTCCTTATCATCTATAATTTTTGGGTTCTTTATAGCATCTAAAGCTAAATTAATTGTTGCTATAGGCGTTTTGAACTCATGTGTCATGTTATTAATGAAATCGGTTTTAATTTCAGAAATTTGCTTTTGTTTGATTAACTGATTCAACGCACTTGAATACGTTAAAACGATAACCAAAGTAAACAACAAAGACAAACTTGATATTCCAATCAATGAGGAAAAAACGAATTTATTTTTATGAGGGAAACTCACTAACAATTGATACTTTGAAAGTCCTTCATTATCTTGAAAAACCGGAATTCCGTATGTTGTATTGATATCGTATTTAAAATCTTCTGAACGTACTTTTGTTGCCAAACCATTACTGTAAATTCCAAATTCAAAAGGTGTTTCAACTCCATATTTATTAAGTTCAGCTTTTAAATATTTTCCTAATTGTTCTGTTGAAACTCTTTGTTGTAATGGTTTTAAAGACACTACATCTTTAAACGCTACTTCAAAATTAGCTTTATCTAAACTGGAAACATTTCCTGTTTTTTTTATAGTAACATCTGGAAAAGAACGCATTTGTAAACTTCCATCGTTGATTGAATTTCCGTTATAAATTTCTGTTTTTCTCTTAGAAACTACGTTTCCAAAATTGACTGAATTTGCATTTTTATCAAAGAACGAACCGTTTATACCATAGTTTTCTGCAACCAAAGTATTGGTGTAGATTATAGTTTCATTTGTTTTTTTATCGCGTTCGTAGAAATAAATTTCTTTTAATTCGTCTTCTTGTGGAACTTTTCCTGTACTATCAATAATTTTATTGTAGTGATTATAGAAAGCAACTAACTCCTTTTCTTTAATTGTATTGGATACATTTCCTAAAACTTGCTGAACGTGATACTTAAATTCCTCTTCATTTTTATCCAATGAGGTAGAAATCCAATATAATTGAACTAAAATTATTCCTATTAATGATAAACTCATTAAAAAGACCAATAATCTAAATCTTGATTTATTCATCGAAACAAATTTAACATTTTAACATTTATTGCTAAAATACATTAACCAAAGATTAACATATGAACATTTTTTTATGTTTTTGCTAATATTTTAAGAATTTCATCGATTTTTAAGAAAGTATTGCTTAAATCAACGTTTTCTATGACAAAATCGCTCATTTCTTTCTTTTTTGACTCAGGAAGTTGATTGTTAATTCTAACTAAAATATCATTTTTTGTTAAATTATCGCGTTTCATGACTCTTTGAATCCTAAGTTCTTCTGGAGCAGTAATTAAAATAACTTTATCACATTGTTTATTTCCACCTGTTTCAAATAAAATAGCGACTTCTTTAATTACAAAAGGGCATTTTTTATGTTTCTTGACCCAATTTTTAAAATGATCATGCACTTCAGGATGTACAATGGCATTTAATTCTTTTAATTTAATTGGATTAGTAAAAACGAGTTCGCCTATTTTTTTTCGATTTAAAGTTTTATCAGCATTAAGAATAGATTCTTCAAACAAATTTTGAATTCTTTGTTTCACATCTGCATTTTCCATTATTTTTTTGGCTTCATCATCAGCAATGTAAACAGGAATTCCTTTTGAAGCAATGTAATTTGCTACAGTAGATTTTCCACTTCCAATACCGCCTGTTAAACCAATAATTTTTGTCATGACTTATTTCTTAAAAAACAATTCTGGAAATGCTTTTTGAGGCTCTTGTTTTAATATCGCAACTTTATAGTACGAAAGCAAAAATCCTTTTCCATAACCATAAAACTGAATTACCGCAGCCCATACTGAATATAACGCAATTTTGAGACTTTTATTGGTTAGTAGTGAATTTATGAAAAGCATAAAAAAGTACAATCCATACAAACCGATAAAAAAGTAGATATTAAAAAAAGCTACTAAACCAGAAAATAGAAATCCTAATAAAAACAGACTTGGAAACCAAAATGTGATTTTAGTATATTCTGGATACCATGAATTTAAGATTGGACGTGCTTTTCCAAATTTATTGACTTGGATTTGGAATTTTTCCCAACTGATTCTTCTTTTATGATAAACAAATGCATTTTTAATTAGTTTTGTTTTAAAACCTAAATTCCACAATCGAATAGATAAATCAGGATCTTCACCAGGGTGGATATTTCCAAAACCATTTGAAGCTTCAAAAGCATTTTTGGATAATCCCATATTAAAACTTCGAGGTTGAAATTTATCTACTTTTTCGCTTCCTCCTCTAATTCCACCAGTAGTTAAGAAAGAAGTCATCGTAAAATTAATTGCTTTTTGGATATCTGAAAATGAATCTAAGGCTGCATCAGGTCCACCAAAACAATCTACATATTCTGTATCTAAACTTTGCTGAACTTGAGTTAAATATTCTTGAGGAATGATACAATCTGAATCTAAAATGATAAAATAATCACCTTTGGCTACTTTCATTCCGTAATTTCGAGAATCACCCGGACCTGAATTTGGCTTGAAGTAATAGGAAATAGTTAATTTATCAGTATACTTTTCTATTATATTCTGACAAGGAATAGTCGAACCATCTTCTACAATTACAACTTCAAAAGGAATAGTAGATGTAAACTTAGTTAAGCTTTCAAGTAATTCATCAATCTCATCTGGTCGGTTAAAAACTGGAACTATAAACGAAAAATACATCTAATTTTTTTTGCAAATATAATAAAAAGAAAAGTCCCGAATAAATCGGGACTTTAATCATTAACTCAATTTAATATTTATTGTTTAACAACTTTTAAAGTTTTAACTGAGTCACCTACTGTTACATTCACAATGTAAGTGCCAGCACTTAATTCAGACATATCAACCTGAGTTGAAGTTGCATTAATATTTCTTGAAATTACTTCTTGACCTAACATATTGATAACTCTTACAGAAGAGATTTCAGATGTATAAGAAATATTTAAAATATCTCTAACTGGATTTGGATATGCTATGAAATTAGAATTATCGAAATCAGCATTAGATAATGCTATATCAACTACAATATTATCTACAAATAAATAGAATTGATCTGCAACTGAATAAGCATTAAATCCAAAATAATAAACTCCTGATGTTCCAGGTGTAAAATCAACAATATTATTAACAGGAGTTGCACTTGTTACATTTGAGTGGTCTGCTAATAATGTTGTCATCGCAGCATCATTAGCCGAATTACCATAAGAAACTTTTAATCTTTCTGGGAAAAAAGTTCCAGTTCCACCGTAATCATAAGTAATTCTATAAGTAGTTCCACCTACTAAATTAATTCCATTTGTATAGAACCAAACATTAGCAGCATTAGAACTATTCCAAGCATAACGTAAAGCATTAGTAGTAAATCCGTATCCAGGATTATTTTGAACAGTCCAAAGATTACCTGTACCAACATTTTGTTGAGTTGTACAAGAAGGTAAACCTGGAACAGTTGCTGATTCAAAATTCTGAGTATAAGGTACATTATCAGCAACACATGAAGTTGTAAAACTAAATGGTCCAGACCAAGTACTATAACCACCCGCACCACAATTAGCTCTTACATAAAAACTATAAGTAGTATTTGGACTTAATGATGAAATTCCTTGAGTATTAGTAGCATTAACAATCGTTGGAGTTCCTGTTGGAGTAAATCCAAAAGTTCCCCATTCTACATCCCACAATGTTGCAGTCCCTGCTTCTGTCCAACCTAAATTAGCTGAAGATGAAGTAGTTGTCGCGTTTAAAGATGTAGGTGGTAAACAAGCTGGTGTTGGCAATATATTTACTAAATAATCTTCTGTTTGACCATATGTGCTTGAAGAAGCGCCACAAGCTTGTGTATCCAAAATTGCAGCATCATCTCCACCTCTAATTCTCATTCTTGTAACTCCTAAAGTTGCTCCAGAAGGAACATTAACGATAATATTAGCAGTTCCACTACCACCTGCACTAGTTCCTAAAGAGAATGATTCTGAAGGCTCAAAAGTTAAATTTTGATTAAAATCAATCCAAACTCTACTATATTGAGTTCCATCTGTACCCATTGTTACCGCAACTGTTGAATTTAATCCAGCAGTTAATGTAGGAATAGCTATCGGAGCTGGTTGTTGTGAAGTAAAATCTTCATAATATGGTAAAACATTACCTGTTGAAGCGTTTGACCAAGAGCCAACTACTACGTTTGTAATGTTATCTCCACCTCCACCATTTGTGTAAGTAGGAATACAATAACATCCATTTAAGCTTGTTGTAAATGATACTTCTGAACAACCTATAGCAGGACCAACACCATTATATGGAGAAATTGTAAAATAATACATTGTATTAGCATTACCACTAAAAGAGTAAGTTAATACGTTTCCTAAATTAACATTATTAGCAATTTCAGTTCCACCAGAAGTTGTACCAATAGTTATATTGTAACCATCTGCACCTGCAACTGCATCCCATGTAATAGCGTTAGCAAAATTACCACAAGTTGGATTTGGTGTTGCTACAACATTTGTCGCACAAACTGGCGCTGAAGCAGGAGTTAATCTAACTTCAAAATTATCAATAAAGAAATCAACATCCGCACCACCATCAGCAGCACCTTCTACACCTCTAAAAGCAAAACGAACATCATCACCTGCATAAGAGTCAAGATCAATAACATTTGATGATCCAGTTGGTGCTGGAACATTTGTATTGTTATAAGTATATAAAACTGTCCAGTTATTTAAACCAGATGTTGATACTAATACTTCAACAAAGTCATCAGCTTCCCACGGAGTTGTTGGAGCTACTGTTCCATTCCATTGAGTAACCGCTGCATCAAATTTTAATTCGTAACCTGTTGCTGGGATGTTAACAACTGGAGAAATAACCCAATCATTATCTCCTGTAAAATCAATATTAATTTTAACTGCTCCAGTTCCACCTGCATTTGCAAAACCATCAGCAGCCCAACTAGAATCTCCAAATGTAGCTGGTCCTGTAGTTAAGTCACCACCATCAGCTTCTTGCCAACAACTTGGTAAGAACGTATCAAATTGCTCTAAATGAGGTACAGCTAAAGCGTCACAAGTAGTAAAATTAATTTCCGTACAACCTGCAGCTTGTCCAAATGCATTATAAGGGAAAACAGTTACAAAATAAGTTGATCCAGCATCTGTTGGAAATGAATATGATAAAACATTACCCACGTCAAAATTATTTAAAATATCAGTAGCTCCAGATGAAGTCCCTACGCTAATGTAATAACCAGTAGCATCTAAATCACTAGCCCATGTTACGTTTGAATTCATTACATTAACTGCATTATTTGCTGGTGAAGTAATGGCTACACAGTTTGGAGCAACAGCAGGAATATCTTCAACTACTACATCATCAATATAAATTCTCCATCCATCAAGACCTCCAGAAGGTACGTGCCAAGCAAAATAAACATCACCAGAAACTCCACTCAAATCTAAAGCCATAGTTTCAGGTGCCGTATTAGAATAACTTGCTAAAGATGCTAATTCGATAGTAAAATTAGCAGGAGCATTTCCTGTTGTTGACAACATTACTCTAAAATCATTTGGTTCAAACTCACTTTGAACTTTATATTTGAAAACTAATCTTTGATTACCAGTTAAAGTAATTCTAGGAGAAATTAACCAATCATCATTTACCCCACCATTGAAGTCAGTGTATATATTTGCTGATTCATCACCTGTAATTGGTGTATTAGCATAACTCGTATTCCACGTATCTCCATCTCCATTTACGTTTAAAACTGACCAACAAGATTCTGAAGAAGAAGTCGAATCAAAAGTTTCTAAGAAAGGTACTGTAAAAACATCACATGTTGTAAAATTACTTTCAACACATCCTGTTGCTGCTCCATTAACATTATAAGGAAAAACAGTAACATAATAAGTTGAACCACCTACTAAACCAGTTAATGAGTAAGAAAGTACATTACCAACATCAAAATTATTTAAAACATCTGTTGCTCCTGATGAAGATCCAACACTTATTCTATAACCTGTTGCACCACCCGCCGCCGCTGGCCATGAAACTATAGTAGAACTTACATTAATTGCTCCATTTAAAGGAGAGGAAACTGCCACGCATGAAGGTGGAGTTAAAGGAACAAAAGTAGCTTCAACACCTATTGTAATAGTTACTGCATCAGACCAAACATCATCATCATGTGAAGTAATGGTAAGCGTAGTAAATCCTGTGATGTCCAAATTATTAAAAGCTGCTGCACAACCTGTAATGATTGGACCTCCATCAACAGATAAATCAAAGCCAAACCAACTCGAACCATCAGCAGTACAAAAACCAGAAGTTAAACTTCCTGCTGGGTTTATTAATTTCAAACTTGTTAATGGATTAGCACCATAACAAGTTATGTCTGCCGCATTAATTGTTAAGACTGTTGGGTCATCGTCCTGTCCTGTTGCAGTAAAAGTTTGGCTACACGTTTGTGCATTTACTTGCCAACAGGTTAAAAGAGCAAATAACCATAAGGTAATTTTTTTCATGAAATACTGTTTTTTTTGTGTTATATAAAAGCAAATTTAACGATTTAATAATACTCCAAAAGTTAAAATAAATTTCAAAACAAAAATCAAGCAAGAATATCGATGAAAAACAAAAAAAATCGATAAAAAACACAAAACCCTAATTTAATTAGGGTTTTATAACATTTTTTATGCGAAATGTGTTATTATTTAATACTTGGCACCATTACCATTTCGTTAGTATCTGCCAGATAATCAACTCCATCAAAGCCAAAACCGAATAAATTTAAGAAATCTTGTTTATATCCAGCTAAATCACCTAATTCAACTAAAGATTCTGTAGTTGATTCTAACCATAGTTTAGCAATTCTTTCTTGTACATCATCTCTCATTTCCCAATCATCAATACGAATTCTTCCTTTATCATCTGTTGGAACTGCATTTCCTGTATATAATCTATCAGCATACAAACGTTGAATTTGCTCGATACATCCTTCGTGAATTCCTTCTGCTTTCATAATTTTATATAATAATGAAATGTATAATGGAATAACTGGAATAGCCGAACTTGCTTGTGTTACTAACGCTTTATTAACTGAAACGTAACCTTTTCCGTTTAAGTCTTTTAACTTCTCTGTAATTTCGAAAGCAGTTGCTTCTAAATGATCTTTTGCTCTTCCGATAGTTCCTTTTCTATAAACCGCTTCTGTAACTTCAGGTCCTATGTAAGAATAAGCAATTGTAGTTGCTCCTTCTGCTAAAACACCTGCGTTTTTCATTGCATCTATCCACATTGACCAATCTTCTCCACCCATAACCACAACAGTGTTATCAATATCTTCTTGATTGGCTGGTTCAATTGAAACCTGAGTTACATTTCCAGTGTGGAAATCAACAGTTTTATTTGTAAAAGTTGACCCAATTGGCTTTAAAGTAGAACGATGTAAAACACCAGTAATTGGGTGTTGACGAACAGGTGAAGCTAAACTATAAATAATTAAATCAATCTGACCTAAATCGGCTTTAATCATATCGATTGTTTGTTGTTTTACTTCGTTAGAGAATGCGTCACCATTAATGCTTTTAGCATACAATCCTGCTTTTTCAGCTTCTACTTCAAAGGCTGCAGAGTTGTACCAACCTGGAGATGCTGTTTTTCCTTCAGATGGTGCTTTTTCAAAAAAGACACCAATTGTAGCAGCATCAGAACCAAATGCACTTGTAATTCTTGAAGCTAAACCAAATCCAGTAGAAGCACCAATTACTAATACTCTTTTAGGTCCGTTTATTTTTCCTTTAGATTTTACATATTCAATTTGATTTTTTACATTTTGTTCGCAACCTTTTGGATGTGCTGTCAAACAAATAAATCCTCGCATTCTTGGTTCTATAATCATCTTATTCTTTTTTATATTGGTTTGTTGTCGTTTAATTTCTATAACAAAAGTACTTTAAAAAATTAATTAAGCAAAGCTTTTGCATGTTGTAAAGCTGAATCAGTTATGTCTTTACCCGATAACATTTCAGCAATTTGTTGAATTCTTTCTTCTGGACTCAGCAGATATAACTCTGAAATCGTAGTATCACCTTGATTTCGTTTTGATACTTTATAGTGTGAATTTCCTTTAGCAGCAATTTGTGGAAGATGAGTAATTGCAAATACTTGCATCGTAGTACTCATTTCTTTCATAATTTCTCCCATTTTTATTGCAATTTCTCCCGAAACACCAGTGTCAATTTCATCAAAGATAATAGTTGGTAATTTAGAATAATTGGCTAAAATAGCTTTTATCGCCAACATAATACGCGACATTTCTCCTCCAGAAGCTACTTTTTTTAACAATCCAAAACTAGTTCCTTTATTTGCTGAAAATAGTAAAATCACTTCGTCTTTTCCTTTTGGATAATATGAATCTGTGTGGTTAATTTCAATTTGAAAATTTGCTTCTACCATTCCTAATTGTGATAAAATAGCTCTTATTTTTTCAATTAAGATTGGAGCTGTTTTCATTCTGTTTTCAAAAACGGTCTTTGCTATTCCATCAACTTTAGTCTGTTGACTATTTAATGCTGCCTCTAATTTATTTATTGCACCATCCAAATCATCCACACGAATGACTTTTGCATCCAATTCATTTTGAATTGTAAGTAATTCAGCAATAGTTTGTACTTGATGTTTTTTCTGTAAATTATAAATCGATTGTAATTTTGTATTAACCAATTCTAATCGTTCAGGATTGGCTAAAATCTTTTCGTTATTTTGCTCACATTCAGAAATAATATCTTCAATTTCCAGTAAACTACTTGTCAATCTCTCTAACAATTGTGCATTTTGACTTGAAAATCCAGCCACTTTTAGAAGCGAAGCCTTAATTTCTTTTAAATTCATTAAAGCACCTACTTGTTCTTCGTTTGCAATGGCTAAGATTCTTTCAAAATTTTCTTTTATGAACTCAACATTACTTAATTGCTCCAATTCTTGTTCTAACTCTTCTTGTTCTCCATCAACTAAATTGGCAGCTAAAAGTTCGTTCAATAAATACGAATTGTATTCATATTCCTTAACCAAAGCTTCTTTCTCTGAAATCAATTGCTTTAACTCTTTTTGAGTTGATTTGAAATCAAATAAAGCATTTTTATACGAAATTACATTATTTCCGTTATTAGCAACGGCATCTAAAATATCAATTTGATAATTTTCTTCGGTAAGTTCGCGCGTTTGGTGTTGAGAATGAATATCTAACAACATTGCGCCTAATTCTTGTAATTCTTGAAGATTTACAGGACTATCGTTTACAAAAGCACGCGATTTTCCTGATGGTAAAATTTCTCTTCTAATAATGGTTTTATCTTCATAATCCATATCATTTTCATCAAAAAAAGACTGAAGATTATAATTAGAGATAGCAAATTGTGCTTCAATAATACATTTTTGCTCTTTATCTTTCAATGAAGTCAAATCGGCTCTATTGCCTAAAACCAAACCTAAAGCACCTAAAAGTATCGATTTTCCTGCTCCAGTTTCTCCTGTAATAACAGAAAACTGATTGGAAAAATCAGTTTCAAGCGATTCGATTAACGCATAATTTTTTATGGATAGCGAAAGTAACATAAATAATAAAGTATATAAAGTATTATTTAATTTTACTCCACTTTTGAGAATTCAATGGAGAAATTCTATTTAAAGTTTCTACTAAAGAGGCCACTTCAACTCTTGGTCCACCACTAAAAATAGAAACAATTTCATCAGTTTTTGCATCAAAAAAAGTTCGGGTTAACAAAGCATTTGGTCGTATTTTTTGCACTTCTGCTAAGGTGTTAATGCCTTTAACAACTCCTTCTTTACCTTTTTTTACATCTTCCGACATTAAATCCATTCCCAATCTGTGGTATTGATAAAGTGATTGTCTAAATGGAGCAAAAGTGTTTGATAAAATATCCGAAATTAAAAAATTACGATTATTATTGTTTCCTTCCGATTGATTCCATCCTTTGAATCCACTTGTTTGAGCTACATTAACGATATTTGAAGCTATTTGGTAGTATTCAGAGCCGCCAAATTCAGAAAAAGTATCTTGGTCTAATCCGATTATTAAATTAGAATAGAACGCCAAAACAGAAACCAAATTCGAGTTAAAGGTGTTTGGATCATAAATTAAATTTTCAAATTCGATAAATCGAAATGAAAAATTTTTATCATTTATATTTAAAATAGGTGAAGACAAAGTGGAATTATGAACAGGTCTTGAAGACTGAATTTGTAGAGTAGCTTCAAAATTATTTGAACCAAAAGAGTTTACATTTATAAAAAAATTACATTCAATTTTTTCTACATCAGAGTATTCTTTCGTAGTCCATTTAGTTGTATTTAAAAATTCTTTAACCTGAGTTTCTAAATTTTTAAATAATTGAGGATTTCCATTAGCTACCTGTTGAAAATTTACTGAAACAGTAGCATTTAGCTCCTGCGAAAACACATTCACTAATGAAAATAAGAAAACTACTAATACAAATACTTTACGCATCATAAAATTGAATTACTTTATTAATAATATCCTGAGCTACTTCTTCTTTAGATTTTAATTCTTTAGGTTCAATGGTAAAGTCTTTTGAAATAAAAGTTACTTTATTTGTTGGTAAACCAAAACCTGCACCTTTATCATTTAACGAATTTAAAACAATCAAATCTAAGTTTTTTTTCTGGATTTTTAGCTTTGCATGTTCAATTTCATTTTCGGTTTCCAATGCAAATCCAATTAAAAACTGATTTTTCTTTTGTTCTCCTAGTGAAGCCAAAATATCTTTTGTTTTTTCTAACTCTATAGAGAACGTTACTTCATTCTTTTTTATTTTCTGGTCGGCAACATTTTTTGGACGATAATCGGCTACAGCAGCAGCAGCAATTGCTACATCAACTCTTTCATAATGTTCATGACAAGCGTCATACATATCTTGTGCCGAAATTACTCGAATCAATTTAATCGAAGAGTTTTGCACGTTCAAATGTGTTGGTCCTGACACTAGAATTACTTCAGCCCCTTTATTTGCAGCTTCATTTGCAATATCAAATCCCATTTTCCCAGAAGAATGATTTCCAATAAAACGAACAGGATCTATTGCTTCATATGTTGGACCAGCTGTAATTAAAATTTTTTTTCCTTTAAGTGGTAGTTTTTCTAACAAATCATTTTCAAGGAAAGTAACTATATTTTCGGGTTCTGCCATTCTTCCTTCACCAGATAAACCACTAGCTAATTCTCCACTTTCGGCAGGAATTATTATGTTTCCAAACGATTTAAGTTTGTGAAAACTATCTAAAGTAGAAGGATGTTTGTACATATCCAAATCCATTGCAGGTGCAAAGTAAACCGGACATTTTGCAGACAAATAAGTTGCTATAAGTAAATTATCGCAATTCCCATTTGCCATTTTAGAAAGTGTATTGGCTGTAGCTGGAGCCACAAGCATTAAATCTGCCCATAATCCTAACTCTACATGATTATTCCATTCGCCAGTTGCTTCTTCTTCGTTATAAAAAGTAGAATACACAGGGTTTTTAGAAAGTGTAGCTAAAGTTAGTGGCGTAACAAAATGCAAAGAAGCAGGCGACATTACAACTTGTACTTGTGCACCTGCTTTTATGAATAGTCTAACCAAGTTGGCTGTTTTGTAAGCAGCTATACCACCAGATACACCTAGCAAGATTTTTTTACCGCTTAAAACAGACATAATGATTTATTTAGCTTCTCTGTAATAGATTTTACCTTCTTCCCACTCTTGAACTGCTAAAGCATGTGGTTTAGGTAATTTTTCATAGAATTTTGAAACTTCGATTTGTTCTTTGTTTTCAAAAACTTCTTCTAAACTATCGTTGTAAGTAGCAAACTCTTCTAATTTTTCAATCAATTCTTTTTTAATTTCAGTATTGATTTGATTAGCGCGTTTTGCCATGATAGTAATCGCTTCATAAATGTTTCCAGTAGGCTCTTCTAATTTACTTTTGTTGTAAGTAATAGTATTTACAGGAGCATTTGTTTTCTTTAAATCCATGATTTACTTTTTATTTAGTATATTTTTGTAATTCTTGTTCCACTTCAGCTAACATTTTATCAGCTTTATCTTTGTATTCTGTTTGAGCGTTATGCTTAATTAAATTTGAATATGTGTTCTTAGCATAAGTTAAACGTTCTTGTTTTTTTGATTCAACACTATTAATTGCTAATTTATATGCAGAATCCAATCTGTAAAATAAAGCTTGCTCTTTAAAAGGTGTTCCTGGATAATCAGCTAAGAAATTTTCAAAAGCTTTTAATGCTCCTTTAAAATCAGAAATTGTATTGTACTGCTTAGCGATTTCAAATGCTTTTTTCTCAAGTTTTTCTCTTAATTCTTTTACATAAACATTTGCTTGAGGTAAAAATTGAGATTCAGGATATATATCAATAAAACGTTGCATTTTATCTAATGCTTTGTTAGTATCTGTTTGATCTAAACTATATTCAGGTGATAATTTATAAAAACATTCTGCAGCATAAAAAGCACATTCTTCTCTTTTTTCACTTTTAGGATAAGAAGCTACAAAATTTTCTAACTGATAACCCGCCAAATAGAACTGTTCTGATTTATACAAAGACATTGAATAAAAATAAAACATACGCTCAGCACTTGGTTTTCCTTTATAAGCAGGAGCTATTTGCTCGTATAATCTAATAGCTTTTGCATACTTTCCTGCTTCATACATTTTATTTGCTGCTTCATTTTTTATCGCAACATCATCTGATTTTAATGCCTTTTGATACTCACTACACGAAATCAATAAAAATGCAATAAAAAGAAAACTAACTACTTTGTTCATTTATTTAAATTTAATCTTTCTTAAAATTCAATACTTTAGAAGTCTAAAAAAGCAACTGCAAATTTAGACATTATTTGTTTACTACAAAAATCTTTTTTTAACTTAATTTACGAGTAAAATTATGCAATCTTGTTGCTAAATCTTCATTTACATTTACAAGTGGTAATCTTACTGTGTTTTCAGACAAACCTAATGCTTTAAAGACTTCTTTAATTCCGCCAGGATTTCCTTGTTCGAAAATCATATCAATACTATCTGCTAATAAATAATGTAATTCATACGCTTCATCTACTTTTCTTTGTAATCCTAAACGAACCATTTCAGAAAATTCTTTTGGAAAACCTTCACCAATTACCGAAATAACTCCTGCACCACCCGCTAAAACCATTGGTAATGTAATCATATCATCTCCAGAAATCACTAAAAATCCTTCTGGTTTTGTTTGAATTAATTTCATTGCTTGTACAATATCACCCGCCGCTTCTTTAATTCCGATTACATTTTTGAAATCATTTGCAATTCGGATAACAGTAGATGGCAACATGTTACTTGCTGTTCTTCCAGGCACGTTATACAAAATTACTGGTATCGGAGACGCTTCTGCAACCGCTTTGAAGTGTTGGTAAATACCTTCTTGTGTTGGTTTATTATAATAAGGAGAAACCGATAAAATTGCTGAAAAATGAGAAAAATCTCTTGTTTTTAATTCTTCAACTACTTTGTGCGTATTGTTTCCTCCAACTCCTAAAACTAAAGGCAATCTTCCTGCATTTGCTTTTATAATTGTATCTATAACCAATTCTTTTTCATCTTGCGATAAAGTTGCTGATTCTGCTGTAGTTCCTAAAACCACTAAATACTCTACTCCTCCTTCAACAACATGATTTACAATTCTAGCTAACGCTTCAACATCAACCGAAAAATCTTTTTTAAATGGCGTAACTAAAGCAACACCAGTTCCAATAAATGATTGCATTTTTTATATTTTATTTAAAATTTTCAAATACTTAAACAGTTCTAAAACAAATTCATTATAATTTTCAACAAGTGATTTTATAATAAAATGATTCACTCTTTTATCAACGGTATCAAAGCCTACTTTGAATTTAGCTTTTGATTTGGTTGATAATAACAAAAGTCCGCTTTTATTCACATCATAATAATTCACTAACAAGTCGAAAGGAGTTTCGATAAAATCATTAACTTCTTTTTTATTGATTTCTCCCGAAAGCGAAATATTCTTCAAGGACAAAAAAGGCTCCTTAATTTCTTCTTTTTTCTTGATTTTATCTTTGTAAACTAATATCGAAATATTGCCAGCTTCAATTCCCTGTGAAGTAATTCTTTCAACTAATTGAGCTGTTTCTGAGAAATAAGATTCATCAACTAAAATTCCAACAGTTACTACTTTATCGTTTGAAGCCAACGCATTTTGAGTTGCTAACCTTTTAGTAACATTTTTTTTTAGAAAAAAGTTCTTTATAATATTATAAAACATAGTATTTTTACCTATTCGACAAAATTAAAAATTTAAGCTTTTGTTATGCTTGTAAATGTAAAAAAGAATACAATATATTTTCGATTTTTTGTTATATTATTAACATTTAATCTTATTATATCCTGTAAATCAACTTCTTCCTATCAAACCACAAAAATTGAAGGAAAAAAAATAGGTGTTACCAATGAAAAAGGAGAAAACGAAGCCATTGCAACTTATGTAAAACCATACAGCGATAACATCAACAAGGATTTAAACAGTGTATTGGCTTATTGCCCTGAAACACAAGACAAAAGCAAAGGAACTTGGCAAACTAATATTGGAAATTTATTAGCTGAAATTACTTTCGAACTTGGAAATCCGGTTTTTCAAAAAAGAGAAAACAAAACTATTGATGTTTGTTTACTCAATCATGGCGGCATCAGAGCTGTTATTCCTAAAGGTGATGTAACTACGAGAACAGCTTTTGAAGTAATGCCTTTTGAAAATAGTTTAATAATTGTTGGACTTACTGGAAAAGAAATTAAAACCTTAGCCGAATATATCATTAAAGAAAAGAAACCGCATCCATTATACGGAATAAAAATTCACATTAATAAAACAAATTTAACCATTAATAAAATCGAAATCAATAATAAACCTTTGGATGAAAATCGAATTTATTATGTAGGAACTTCTGATTATTTAGCAAATGGAGGCGATAATATGACGTTTTTAAAAGAAAGTAAAATCAAATTTGATATGGAATACAAGCTTAGAAATATGATGATTGATTATTTCAAGAAAGTGGATACGATTCCAAACATTACAACCGAAAAAATAATTTTAGAATAATACTTAGCTATGAAGAGAAGAGATTTTATCCAAAAAACAGCTGCGAGTTCAGCTTTACTTGGTTTATCAGGAGTGAGTTTAAGTAGTTTTTCTACATTAGAAACTAAGAAGATTACCATTCTACATACAAATGATACGCACAGTCATATTGACCCTTTTCCTGTTGATCATCCAAAAAACCCTAATATGGGTGGCGCTGCCAGAAGAGCTGCTATTATTGAAAGCATTAGAAAAGAAGAAAAAAATGTACTTTTATTAGATGCTGGCGATATTTTTCAGGGAACTCCATATTTCAATTATTATGGTGGCGAATTAGAATTCAGACTAATGAGTATGATGCAATACGATGTTGCCACAATGGGAAATCACGATTTTGACAATGGAATTGATGGGTTTTATGCACAATTACCACATGCGAAATTTGATTTTGTTTCCGCTAACTATGATTTTAAAAATACCGTTTTGAATGATATTGTAAAACCTTATAAAATCATTATTAAAGATGGAATTAAAATTGGAATTTTTGGATTAGGCGTTCAATTAGATGGACTTGTAGATAAAAAATTATACAAAGAAACCGTTTACAACAATCCAATTGAAGTAGCGCAAGACATGACTCGAATTCTAAAAGAAGAAAAGAAATGTGATTTGGTTATTTGCTTATCACACTTAGGTTTCAAGTACAAAGACGAACCAGAGAAACCAAGTGATATACTATTGGCTCAAAAGACTAAAAACATCGATTTGATTATTGGTGGTCACACCCATACTTTTTTAGACAAACCTGTAATTGAAAAAAATAGCGAAGGAAAAGAAGTTTTAATTAACCAGGTAGGATGTTTTGGTGTGAATTTAGGACGAATTGATTTCTATTTGTCTAACGACAAACTTCATCACAATCAAATAAAGAATATCATTGTGTAATAAATACTTTAATCATTTATTCATTGTATTTGAATTTACTATTAAAAATGTCAGTTGACTTAAATTTAGTCCTGTAAATAAAATAACTTATGTAACAAAAAAACGAAAGTTCTTGTGTAGTAACATTTATCATTTTCAATGCAAGTAAGTCAGGTAATTTCCTGTAAAAAACAAAAAATAAATCAGACACGATAAAACATGCCACCATTAATGCCGAAAATAATATTGTTCTATTAGTGTAATTTATTTGCATCACAAAAACTAGAACCCCCATCAATAACAATGTTATTCCAAATAACGCATAAATAAAAAAATCAAAACTACTCTCCTCTATCATCATCATTAACACATTAAAAAAGAGATAAACTAAGAGCATTAAAATAATATAAAAGGAAAATGTATTGAGCTTAATCTTATGCTTTTTTAAATAATAAATTAAATCTTGAATGATGAAATATAAAATAATAAAATAAGGAATTAAAAGAAAAATAAGTCCCAAAATATTAAATTCTTCACGGCTAATCAAATGCAGAATTTCGCCAATAAAAAAAGACAAAACAGAGAACGAAAACAAATAGTTTATTTTTCCTCTAACACTAATATAATAGAAATAATAAATCGACGGAATAATAATTGGCTTACTAAAAAGTTCTAAATTATCGCTACCTATCAGCACTGCAATTATGTAAAGTACAAATGCAGTAAAATAAAGTATTAAAGCCGAATTTACTTTAACCATCTATCATGTGTTTGAAATCCATTTCAGAAATTATTGCAATTTTTAATTGATTTGCTTTTTCTAGTTTTGAAGGACCCATATTATCTCCAGCAATTACATAATCGGTTTTTGATGAAATAGAACTTCCTACTTTTCCACCGTTATCTTCAATCGCTTTTTTGAGATCATCTCTCGAATAAACTTCAAAAACTCCTGAAACCACAAATGTTTTTCCTTTTAATTTTTCCGAAAGTAAAACATCATCTTCTCCAGATTCTAATTGAACACCAAAACTCTTAAGCCTATCAATAATACGAATATTTTCTTGATTTTCAAAGAATTGAACAACACTCTGTGCAATTTTATCACCAATCTCATCAACTAAAATCAAATCCATGATGGTTGCTTGAGCAATTGCATCTATCGATTTGTAATGTTTAGCTAATTTTTTTGCCACGGTTTCACCCACATAACGAATTCCTAATGCATACAAAACACGTTCAAAAGGAATTGTTTTTGATTTTTCAATTCCGTTGATTAGATTTTCAGCCGATTTTTCAGCCATTCGTTCTAACGGAATGATTTGCTCTTTTTTTAGTTCATACAAATCAGCATAATTAGTAACTAAACCTGCGTTGAACAACAAAGCAACCGTTTCTCCGCCCAAACCATCAATATCCATGGCTTTTCGGGTGATAAAATGCTGAATTCTTCCAATAATTTGTGGCGGACAGCCATAAAAATTTGGACAAAAATGATTCGCTTCGCCTTCACTTCTAACCAATTCTGTTTGGCATTCTGGACAATGAGTAATGTATTTCGTAGGTTCCACTTGATTTCCTCTTTGCGCAACAGCAATAATCTTCGGGATGATTTCACCACCTTTTTCTACGAAAACTTCATCGCCAATTCGTATATCTAATTTCTCGATTTGGTCAGCATTATGTAAAGAAGCACGTTTTACAATTGTACCCGCCAATTGTACGGGTTCTAAATTCGCAACTGGAGTAATCGCACCTGTACGTCCAACTTGATATGAAATCGAATTTAATTTCGTAGTTACTTGTTCGGCTTTAAACTTATAAGCCATCGCCCAACGTGGTGATTTTGCCGTATAACCTAATTCCTCTTGATGCTGTAAATTATTGACTTTAATTACTACACCATCTGTTTCGTAAGGCAAATCGTGACGGTGTTTGTCCCAATAATTGATGTATTCGAAAACTTCGTTTAAATTTTTAGCTAATTTAGATTGTGTTGGTACTTTAAATCCCCAATCTCTAGCTTTTTGCAAGCCTTCAAATTGGGTTTTAAAGGGTAAATTATTTCCAATTACGAAGTACAACAAACAATCTAAAGGACGTTTTGCCACTTCTGCACTGTCTTGTAACTTTAAACTTCCTGAAGCTGTATTTCTTGGATTAGAATAAGGTATTTCGCCAATTTCAATCAAATCTTGATTCATTTTTTCAAATCCGGCAAACGGAAGAATGATTTCGCCACGAATGTCAAATTTTTCAGGAAAGTCACCTTTTAAATGAATTGGAACGGCTTTAATGGTTTTGATATTATTAGTCACATCATCGCCTTGAAAACCATCTCCACGCGTTACAGCACGAACTAAACGACCATTCTCATAACTGATACTAATTGATGCGCCATCGTATTTTAATTCGCAAGTATATTCCAATGGAACATCGCCTAAAACCTTTTGAATTCGGGTTTCCCAATCTTGTAAATCTTCAATTGAATAGGAATTATCCAACGAATACATACGATACTCATGTTTAATAGTCTCGAAGTTTTTGGTCACCATTCCTCCTACTCGTTGAGTTGGCGAATTTTCATCAAAAAAATCAGGATGTTGCGCTTCTAAGTCTTGTAATTGTTTTAGTTTTTGATCAAATTCAAAATCAGAAATGGTGGGTTTATCCAACACATAATAGTTATAATTATGCTGATTTAATTCGTCTCTTAAATTCTTAATAGTATCTAAAACGCTCATTTTTACTGATTGATTAAGCTGTCTAATTTGGTAAACAATTCTCCTTTACTGATGATTCCACCTTGTTTGATGATTTCAAACAACGATTCGTTTCTGTTTTCTGACAAGTCTTTCTTACCTCTTGTGATTTCTACATCCTCGGAAAACAAATTTTCAGACAACCAATGAATTCCATCGGCAGAAACAAAATCGATTTGTGGATTATTGGTTTTAATTACGAAAGAAAAAACCGCATTTTGTATACATTTAAAAAGAAAAATGTAGTTTTTAGAAAAATGATCAATGTGAGTTACATTGGTTAATGCTTTTTCCCAAATCATATCGGAAAAAACGTCAATTTCTTGTTCGGCAATGTGTGGTTTATTTTGTTTAATTTCATCCCATTCTTTTTTATCTATCGATTGTGTCGCTAAAAAAGTAATAAATTCAGGATGTAATTCTTCTAATTGCTCTTTGGTTAATCTTGCGTACTTCATGTAGTAATTTTATAAAGTAAAGATAAAAAAAAAGCCCCGATAAAATCGGAGCTAATTTATATTTTAAGAAAAATTATGCTTTTTCACCTACGATTTCGTATGGTAATTCAACGATAACATCTCTGTGTAATCTTACGCTTGCAGTATATTTACCTACACGTTTTACTACACCACTAGTAACGAATTTTCTATCAATTGAATGACCGTTAGCTTCTAATGCTTCTACAATATTAGCGTTAGTAACAGAACCAAACAATTTATCGCCACCTGCTTTAGCAGTAATTTTGATATCTAAAGCTTTTAATGCTTCAGCTAAAGATTTAGCATCTGCAACAATTTTAGCTTCTTTGTGTGCTTTTTGCTTTAAGTTTTCAGCTAAAACTTTTTTAGC
>NZ_DLHR01000026.1 GCF_002483315.1 Flavobacterium sp. UBA7663 | reverse complement strand
TGTGAACGAAGTTAAGAAAATAGATGTTTCCAGCGACACGAATACAGCAATTAGTCATGGCGGCTGTTGTGCGACGTTTAGGGCGTTTCAAATTTTGACTTAATATAAGCAGTTAGATTGCTTTTATCTTTGACTTTGTTATAATGTTTTTTTGCTTTTTTAAGTTGCTTCTCGTCATTGTTTAGAATTGCTAACTCATATAAACTCAACGCATAGTTTCCATTGAAATAGTCGTCTTTAGAAAATTTTGATTGAACTTTTTCGAAATATTTAATCGACTCTTCGTATTTCCCATTAAGATTTAATAGTATAGCTTTTATAAACTGTACATCTTTATTCTCTACATAATATTTTTCTTCAGCTATATTAATATTCTCTAAGCCGAAATCTGGATCGCCAATTTCTGGACTCGTAATTGCAATTCCATAATATCCTTCAGGACTGGCAGGGAAGTATTTTGTCATTTCCAAATATTTTTTTCTTGCAAATCTCATATTTCCTATTGAGACGCTCATCATCGCTAGGTTCTGTTTGAATTCGATTGATTTATTTTGCGAAAGACTATCAGCCATGTAATACATTGCAAAAGCCTCTTTATTCATATTACTCAATCTAAATGTATAGCCGGCGAAAAAATAAGCATCACAAAAAAGCGAGTCTTGCTTTATCAATTTTTGGAATAATTGATTTGCTGCTCCGATGTAGAGATTTTGATTAATACAATCGATTCCCAATTTGAAAAGCTCTCTGGAATCACTTTGGTTTGGCATACCGCAGTAGGTACGCTGTCCCAGAAAATAATCTGACTGTGAAAATGATTTTGAATTCAAAAACAATAATAGAAACAGTAGTAGTAGTCTTTTAGTCATAGTTTTGATAAATGTTGCACAACGTTCCCTTACTATGCGACGTTGCGTTCAAAGCGGAACGAGTATTCTCCGCTAAGATAGAATTTATTCGTGAAAATAGAGCTGAAGCCACTGAAAACCAGCAATGATCGCATAGTAAGTGTTGGCAGTAGTTATGGTTTAATTTTTAATGATTTAATTAAATTCTCAAAACCATTCCATTCAAAACTTTGGTCGACCGTTACATAATATTGGTCAGCTTTACTATTAGTAATTACATAGTCATCTATGGAAGAAGACGCGCCTCTGTGATTGCTCCGTAATTCTATTTCGAATTCTCTGAGTATATTAATTTGATTACTCGTCAAATTATATTTTAAACCTTTGTATTCTGCTAAGGTTTTATCTTTTGTCTTAGTAATCGAGAGTAATACTTCATCTTGAGTATCGAAACATCCGCGATGATGGAAATAAATTTTCATCGTTTCGCCAATGTTCAGCTCATCAATTGAAAGAACATTGTTGTTTGATTTATAGTCTAGATAGTCAACACATAATTTTATTGTTTTTAGTTCAGGTCTACCAAGCTCAAAATTGACAATGTTTCTTTGATTATAAATAGTTATGTATTCAATGTGATATTTACCATATTCTAAACCGGATACAGCAATGTTTCTTTCGCCTGGCACCAGATTTTTTTCCGTTAGTTTAATCTCGACTGCTTTTTCACCATCTTTAAATAGCCTGCATTTCACCTTTTTTAATATTCCATTATCTCTGTATTTACAAAAAGTTGGAACAATTTCTATTCGCCCACTTTTTTCGATATTGTTTTTGTTCTGACAGCTAGCAAAAACCAATAATAAAAGGACAATAAAATTTCTCATGTTTAAGGTTAGTTGTTAGGAGGTATAATTACTGCCAACGTTCCGCGGACACGCGAAGTTGCGAAGCCAACGGACTGAGTTGTTTCCGCTAAGATAGAATTTATTCGTGAAAGCAGAGCTGAAGCCACTCAAAACCAGCAATTTCTCGTGACCGCTGTTATGTGACGTTATAATTCAGGTTCTAAAAACCTCGCCAACTTTTTTTTCGCCAATTCTATTGCGTCGGGATAACTTCTGGTCAATTCGATGTTTTTATTCGTTAATGTCTTGAGTAACGAAACGATTCCATTTTCACAATTCTCGGAGGTAATTACCACGATCGGCCAAGTATCGCTTTTTTCTCTTTCAATTTGAGAAAACAAATCTATCGTTTTGGCCAGTCGATTTCCGCTCTGATATTCTAATTCGATAAAATCAAAAACTAACACAATTGGATTTACTTGAAAAAAGTATTGACATACTTTTCCAAACAAATAATCACATTCGCCGTTTCCTTTTGAACCTTCGGCTATTTTACCAACAACTTTGCAATAGAGAATCCCGAAATTGCTCTCAGTTTTAAAAAACGTGGTAAGCTTTTCATTTTTGTCATAATTAATTTCAAAAAAATTCATTCTAACGGTTTGTTTGCGGTTTTGGGATAATGGCACATAACGTTTCGCGGACACGCGAAGTTGCGATGCAAGTGAAACGAGTATTTTCCGCTAAGATAAAATTTATTCGTGGAAACAGAGCTAAAGCTGCTCAAAACCAGCAATTTCTCGTGACCGCTGTTAGCAGATGTTTTTTTGCTCAATAACACTTATTTCGTACAGACCTTACGACGTATTTTTCCGTCTTACCCTTTTGGGAAAATCTCCATTCCATCTTTTGGTTATTCGGACACGCGCGCATTGAATATGTTGCTAAATAGTCCTCAACGTGGTCATCAAGTATATCAACAGAAAATCCACCAGGATCTTCTATAAATGTTCTAGGAGTTTTCGAGGATTCTTTAAAAAACATACGATGATAAGAAGTATACTTTTTTTCTACGCTATCGTGTGCAATTGTTTCGTCGTTGTAATTACGCATCAAATTGTATAGTTTCTCGTCATCTGTAGGCGGATTAATAACGAATATTACGTCATTATAATCTTTGTGATTTTCATAAGAACTTTCGCGTCTAAATTGTGGAGCAGAGTAAAATTCAGTTTTATTTTCGTTACAGGACATCACTATCGTCAATAAAAAAAGGGAAATAATGTATTTCATATTTGTCATTATTACTTAGCTATTCGCGGCGTTGTTGTAAAATATCTGCTAACGTTTCGCCGCCATGTCTAGTTGCGGCCAAGATAGCAGAGTATTTTCCGCTACTGTGAACGAAGTTAAGGAAAATGGAGTTTCCGGCGACACGAATGCAGCAATTAGTCATGGCGGCTGTTACCAGATGTCGTAATTTATTCAAAAATAATTATATCTCTGTGTAACCAATTAACCTAAATATTTTGTGAGATAGATTAAAATAATGCCAGCTATAACAGCCACGACGATTTCAACTATATAAGTTTTTGTCTTTGATTCTTTAGATTCAATTACTTTAACCTCTTTTACTTTTTTAGGTTTTTTGGGCTTCCTGATTTTCTTTTGCTCTTTCTCATCAAGAAATCTATATTCAAACCAACCGCCTACATTTTTTACCCGCTCTCCAAACGGAGTTAATTTAATTGTATTGAAATCATTGTCTTTCAATTCTATTAAACCCAAGGACTTTGCCTCATTTAAAGCGGTAAATATGTCAATAGGGATGAAACCATTTTTTCGAGCATAAGCGTGAACATCAACAGTTCTAAATTCTGAATTGAAACTATTTACGATCATGTTGATAAAATCATCTTCTCTCATAAGATTCTAACTTTGACTGTCAAATGTAATGAAAAAGCTATGACGAATAATCGAGGTTAATTTTTGGTTATATTATTATATTATTGCCTATTCAAAACTATTTAGTTGATCCTTGCCCTGTGTTTTTCAACGATATCTGGTAACGTCCCGCGCACAGGCGACGTTGCGAAGCCAGCGAACTGAGTTGTTTCCGCTAAGATAGAATTTATTCGTGAAAATAGAGCCGAAGCCACTGAAAACCAGCAATGATCGCTTGTGCGCTGTTATGCGTTCGTGCCAATATAATGATTGCATTTACGGCTTGCCTTTTTCTGTCCATGATGCCCAACCTTGTTCATGCCAAAGCTCCATTTGAAAATCTTGATAAAGTTTTTTAAAAATTATTGCTCTTTCAATTGTTCCTGCGGGAATCATGACTTCTTGTTCACATTTTACAGTTGTAATAAAAAAACTTCTACCGTTTTCGATTTTAGGTTCAATTCTACTAGACATAACTGTTGAAAT
Source organism: Flavobacterium sp. UBA7663 (assembly GCF_002483315.1). Taxonomy (GTDB): domain Bacteria; phylum Bacteroidota; class Bacteroidia; order Flavobacteriales; family Flavobacteriaceae; genus Flavobacterium. The sequence goes on along the minus strand of NZ_DLHR01000026.1, from coordinate 781 downwards.
TCTCCATTCGTAACTTTCTTCCCAAAAGCCATTTTTATTGATTGCGTCTTTTATTAATTCTACTTCATTTTTTGTGGCAGAATATTTACTAATTTCTTTTAGATAAGAGACATGCTTTAAAGGTTTTGATCTATAAAGTACTTTTCCTTTCATTCCAGTCCTTTCAAACAATTCTTTGTCATATTCTACTTCAGATTCCCCATTATTCTTGGGTTTTAAAAAATCAAGTAATCCCATAGTTTATTGTTTAGTTTAAGTGTAGTTATCAAGGCATGACGCATAACGTCCCGCGCACAGGCGACGTTGCGACCAAAGCGGAACTGAGTATTTTCCGCTAAGATAGAATTTATTCGTGAAAATAGAGCCGAAGCTACTGAAAACCAGCAATGATCGCTTGTGCGCTGTTAGGCGATTTCGCTGTTCAAATTTATAATTTCAGTTTCTAAGAATTGCCACATTCCCATTAAGAATCTACTTTTTTCTTGAGCCTTATTAAAGAGCTTTTTTCCATCTTCAGAAAGAGTGTATTTATTCTCGTTTTTTAGAATTAGATTTTTTACCAGCAACCAATTTACAGAAACTTGTATTTCTTTATGCGTTGGCACAGCGTGATTTATTCCGTCTGCTATTTGAGAAATTCCACCATAATCGGTTGGCTTCATTTCGGAAGCAATCGCGATTGCTAAAAAAATCCAAGAAACAATTTCTTCTTTTGTCATAAGATTCGAGCATTTCTACGTTTCTGGTGCGATTTCGCCTAACGTTTCGCGGACACGTGAAG
>NZ_DLHR01000016.1 GCF_002483315.1 Flavobacterium sp. UBA7663 | reverse complement strand
TGAAGTAAAATGACACATAACGTTTTGCAGGTTGTTGCAGTAGCGGTTATATTTACCAAAACTTTTGATTAACCACTAACCTTTTCAAGTACAATAGCGACTTTCAGTTATGCCAGAAAGCCACTATTGCTACAAACTGCGTTTGTAGGCTGTATTAATCTACTGTATTGCATATTTTACTAAATAAGCAAAATAATGTTCCTCTCCTTCTTTCTGAACGGCATATATGTTAAATTTGTTTAAAATCTCTTTTAAATTATTAAAGTCTACATACTTAATAATTTCATCTTCTTCTAAAAAATTATTTAAATCTTTTATATTGACTTTTAGTTTTTCTTCTCGATATACTTCATTTGACGAATAATAGAATATTATTTTTGGTAAGGAGCCACTGACAGCTTTAATCCATATTTTTTTTTGTAAATTTTTATTCTCATCAATTTTGAGATCAATAATTTTACCACTACTATCTGTAAATTTACCATAGTCTATATTAAATGTTCGTACGATTATTGAATCATTTTTGAAACATTTATTTTTTTCATTATTGTTAAACAAAATATATAAATCTTGTTTTTGTTCTTTAACTTCTTGAGAAAAAATATTTAAACTCAATGATAGAAAAAATAGTGTAATTTTTATTAAATTTTTCATAAACATGTAGATTTAGCGGCTAATATTTCAGTATTTTTATATAAAGTTAAGTATTGCCATTGAGTAAAATTAGATTGATGAGAATCAATATAGTTATCGTAACCAGCAGTTTCTTCTAAACCTATCCAAGAAGTTGCTTGAGCAATTTTTTGCTTCCATCTATTACCAAAAATATTCATTGCTCTTGTCTTAAAAGCTGGATTTTCATTATCCCAATCATGATTGGCTAAAATAAAATTTTCTAAAGCTTGTCTATAAGTTACAATATCAAATGTTGCTATATTAAATATTTCATGCGACCATTGTTCACCATGTAATGTTCCAGCTTGTTGCATTCCACATAAAAGGACTAAAAGACGATCAGCAGTATTCAGTGTATTTAAATCAATATTTTGATTATTTGTTGAAGTGTTGCATAGATTTGAGTTAAACATAGGAGCACCTGAATTATCAAAAATTATATAGTTCGCTTTTTCTAATGAATTAAACATATATGCATGAATAAGTTCATGACATAATGTAACTGTTTTCATTAAATTAGAACCATTCTCTACATTTTGAGCAATTGTTATTGTGTAATGATTAACTAAAGTATTGTTACCTTTTGTTATACCCCAATCTCCAGCTGGTGTTGTGCCAATTTTAAATGTTAGTGTTGAACCTGTATTGTCATTAAATTCAGCTAACATTTTACAATATAAACTATTTGGTATTTCTTTTAATTGTTTATGAATGCAGTCTAATTGAGAATCTTTAAATTCAGGGTCGGAAATAATTTGATTTTCAAAATCAACTTCTCCGCCATTTTTTTAATGTCTTTATAGCTTCTTTTACAAATAGCCATGATTCTCCATTGTTAACATTAGGATTTAGATAATCTAAAATAGGTTGCTTTTGTTCTTGAGATGCACCGTTCCACCATGTAAGTTCCTCTGAACTTAAAATATTAGCTAAAACTTCATTTATGCTTCCACCAGCTCCAAGACTTGGGTTTCCATTACCATAATCTTCAATAATTTCAAATTGAGTTGTAGGGTCATCTAGAATTGCTAATTCATAGGTTGTTGTAGTTGAAACACATAAATGACATAAATCACAAGCACCTGTGCAACCAACGCAGTTTAATGTAGTTGTAGTACTCCAAACACCTTGTAATCTCATGTTTACGAGACTATTATGGTTAAAGTTATTAACAATTTCTTGTACATCAAATTCATTATTATTAACTTTTTGATACTCTAAAACAGACCATTGCCAAACATTATTAGATTTATAAAAAACAATATTATAAAAAAAGCTTTCGGTATTTTGATATGTAACAGGAATGACTGGTAATGTAAAAGAATAGTTACCACTTGTTTGAATACGTTGTTTTACCAAAGTAGTATCTACAAGAAAAGCAATAAAATCACTAGATTGTCTGTTTGCAATTGACTGGTTTGGGGTTGAATTTATTTGAAAATTGAAATCCTTGATTTGCGTTTTGTTCAAAAATTCTTTAAATGAAATTTTGTTTTTATCTACATGTGAATGTTCATTAATATTGACTTCATTTTTTTCACAAGAAAAAAAGAAAATAGTTGCTAATAATACTAAAGTGCTGAAAATCTTTAATAATTTGTTTTTCATAATACGTTGTGTTTAAAATTACTAATTTTTTAAGGTTAGTTAGGTAAATATAGCCTACAACGTTCTGCGGCTTGCTCTCAGTGGCGTTGAACCAACACCAAGCCATTACAAATATAACAAAACATTCCATTCAGTAGCGGATTTTCCGTAGGAAAATCCGGAAGTAGCCATTGAAGCAAACCGTTGTTGTACACAGTTTATTTTAGACTTACCCAACCGTTTGATGTTTTTTTATAATAGTAAAAATTATCTAATCCAGTTCCGCAAAAAATAAAAGGTTTGTAGCGATAATCTTCTATTACAGCGATTTTTGTTTTCGGATTGTAAATAGGATAGGAGACATTATGCACGTATTCATTATTAAATTTGCTTTTCCATATTTTCTCCAAATCAATTATGTTGTTTTTTCTAAAAAATGAAATATATTCTTTACTATCTATTACTTTAATATTATTTATTTTATCAGTTTTCCAATATTCTTTCGAGAATAATGGAACTAAAATTTTTCTGAACGGCATATTTATTATAGAGTCAGTTCCGAAATATGTGTGTTGGTATTCGGGTTTTTTAAGAATTCTATTATTCCAATAAATTATAGAATCTGAATCATATTGATGCAACTTTTTAAGAAAATGTGTGTTTATTAATTCGTACGCATCCTCTTCGGAAAATTCAGAAATGTTATTTTGCTCTTTATCTTTACAGCTAAAAAATACTAATGAAACAAATATGATTGTTAGTTTTTTCAAATTGTGTACAACTTGTTTATATGCTCAGTTTTTTGCTATTTAGTTGAGCATAGCTAACTGTTTTTGGGTAGATATACTCAACTACTGTTGCGTATTATTTTTTATAATATCAAATATAAAAAATTATTTACAAATTCTTTAAACAAAAAAATCCCCAATTGCTTGAGGATTTCGTTTATTTTTTAGTTTTGCCTGAGTTGAACTTAAAACGTTCTACTGGGCTTTCGGGTTTTTGTTTTTTGTCGGAAGGTTTGCCTTGTCCAAATGGTTTTTTAGCAGGACCACTTTTTGGTTTAAAAGGTTTTTTATCGCCTTCTTTTTTAAAATCGGGCTTTTTGTCTTCTTTAAATAGTGGTGTTTTGTTTTTTGCTATTTCACCTAATACTTCTTTTGGGTTTTTAGGTTCTTCTTTAGTACCACGCAAATGAATGACTAATCCGTTTAAGAAATTACGCAATAATTGGTCGCCACATTCCATAAAATTTGGATGGTCTTCGCTTCTAAATACGTTGGCTAATTCGCCTTTTGAAACTCTAAAATTAACCAAGTTTAAAATTTCAATAATTTGGTCATCACGTAATTGCAACGCTACGCGTAACTTTTTAAAAATATCGTTGTTATTCATTTGTGTAAAATATTAGGTCAAAGATATCCAATTAAATTAAGATTTCTTATTTTTACCGCAAAGAAATAATTTATGGATACGTTACAAGAAAAATTAAGTCTATTACAAGAAATGATTGCTTTTGCTTTAATCGATGGCGAATTGCACGATAGAGAATATGATTTTTTAGAAATGGTAGCCATGGAATTAGAAATAGAAAAACCTGTTTTTCATAAATTATTTGAAAACAGAGCTTCTGTTTCGGTCATTAAAGATGAGTTTCATAGAATTTGTCAGTTTTACCGTTTGGCATTGTTGATGCATTGCGATGGCGTTTTGCACGAAGCCGAACAAATTAAAATTAACGAAATCGGAATTAACATGGGATTGAATCCATATGCCATGAAACGCGTATTAAATTTAATGAAAAACTCCCCAAACCGAATGGTCGAGGGAGATGTTTTGTTATCGGTTTTTACTGAGCAGCATAATTAATTTGCTGGAACTTCATCGAAATTTACCATCCAGTTTACACCAAATTTATCGGTAAACATTCCAAAATAAGCACCCCAGAATGTTTTTTCCATTGGCATAATAATTGTTCCACCTACTGAAAGTCCGTTGAATAATCTATCGGCTTCTTCTTTGCTATCCGCATTAATAGAGACTGAAAAATTATTCCCAAATGTAACATCGCCACTAAACGAAGTGCTATCACTTGCCATCAAAATGGTTTCTTTACTAATAGGTAAACTCACATGCATAATGCGATTGCCTTCTTCTTCGCTAGGCGGAGGACAATTTTCATCGGCCGGCATATCTTTAAATCTACCCATATAGGTAAATTCGCCACCAAAAACCGATTTGTAAAAATTAAAAGCTTCTTCTGTATTACCATTAAAGGTAAGATATACGTTTACTGTTGCCATACTTTTTGTTTTAAGATTGATTGTTTAAAATTACTAAATTTATTTTAAAACAATTAAGCATTAAACTTATTGTCTCATAAAAATTTTCACAGTTATAATCATAAAAAAAGCTCCGAAATTTCGAAGCTTTTTTTTTGTATTAATTGATTTTAATAAATGAGTTTTGATGTTTTGGAATTACCATTAATATCTAAAACTTTTATAATTAAAGCTTGTTTAGAAGCTAAAATATTTTTGATTTGTAATTCTTTAGCGGCAATGTTTTTATTTTCATATAAAACGCTTCCTAAAACATTGTAAACAATAACTTCTCTAATGTTTTCTGAAGCCAAAACAGTAATTCCTTCTTCATTAGTGTAGATTTTTATTTCTGTTTCGTTCGTATTATTATCACCAATACCAAGCGTTTCATTTTGGTATACTATCTCAAAACGATTATCAAATGTTCCAATTTCTGAAGTAAAATTATAGGCTCCATTTGAAAGATTGTGAGTAATATCAGATAGTTTATCTTTAAGATAAATATGCTGATTGCTAAATACACCATCAGTTGAATCGATTTCAATTTTAAAATTACCAGAATTTAAAGCTTTAAAGCCTAATGGTACAATGTCTTCAACCATAAATGGATTTGATTTTCCTTGAATTACAAATGGTTCATCATCAATGATACTGTAAAGCATCGATTTTGAAGTATCTAAAGGTCTACCGTCTATTTGATTGTCATAATTTTGAGTAGCACCATCCATGTAACCAATTAAAATTTGGTTATATGAAGTGTTGTCATCATTAAAGTTGATCCAAAATCTGCTTTTATTCAATTCAACAATATTGTTTCTAAAGAATTGCGTGCTTGTTGAGGCATCAACACGTTGTTTGTTTTCAAAATACGCAGTGCCCGCAGAAGTTGCATTAATATAAAATCCTTGTCCTGTTTGTATAGTTCCATTAGGAATTTTGCTACTAGCAAACGCAGCCGTACCTCCAAGAGTAGTGTAAGATGCAAAATTGTTTTGTGGATAAGAACCCGAACTAGCAGGTGTTGTATTTGTCCAAAAATACAATGTACCTATATTTGGATTTTTACCTAAGAAAACATTAGCATTAATAGGAGATGCATAAGGATTCCCTAGAAGGTTATATCCTAGACCAACACTTTGGTTGATATCTCCATTAGAAGGAATACCACTAAATTGACCGTTATGAACTGTAGCACTTATTAGAGTATTATCAGCTCTAATCATATATCCTTTTCCAGGAGTAAAATTAGTAGTTGCATTTACCGAATTATAAGCTGTTGGGGTAGTAGTTCCTGTAAAAAGGTATTCGTAAAAACGATTAGGTAAGGTATTTGGTGAGAAAGATTGCAGTTGTTGACCAACAACAGGTGATGACCAAGCTGTGTAATCTAATCGAACCATTGAAGTGGAGTTTCTTTTCACAGTTATTGAACCTAGGTTTGAATCTTTGTTAATTTGTCTCAAAGCACCATTGTTCTCAATAATTAAGTTTGAACCAGCATCCACAGTTAATCCACCACCTATAATAAGTGTATGACCACTATTAAATGTTACTTGTGCATTGTTTGAAATATTTACAGTACAAGCTGATAAATTACCAGTAGAATTATAATTTCCTGTAAAATTTGCTTCAACACCCGCAGTAGGAGCACCACTTGACCAAGAGCTTCCATTCCAAGTAGTTGAATTTCCATTACATAATGTTAAGGTTAGCTCATACATACCATTACCATGTGTTCCGATAAGTAGTTTGTAATCAGCTGGTCTGTAAACTAAAGAACTTACTAATGCAAATCCAATTTCATCTGGAGCCTCTCTGGTCCAATCAGTTGTCAGAGGATCTGTTGTACTGAATAAACCTCTACTTGTACCTACGTAATAAATGGTTTGACCTCCAACTTCTGCAATTGCAGCAGATCGAACAGATAAACTTGAAATATTTCTTTCTACTAATGTCCAAATAGGAGTAGCAGCAGTTGCATTAGTTGTTAAAAAAATACTTTGGGTTCCATAGTTTGAATAAGTAGCTAATACAATATCTCTATTTGTAGGATGAATTGCCAATCCAGTTACGATAGATGGAAAACCTAGTGTAGCGCCAGGAGGTGTTATGTCAACAGCAGCAGCAAAACTAGCTGCATTTTGTGGGTCATTTAATCTATAAATATGTCCTTCATCTCCACCTAATAAAAGATAACTAGTAGCTGGATTGTAGGCTCCCCAAGTGGTTGAAAATTTTTGGAAAAAATCTGCATCTCCTTGTAATGCAGTTGTTCCTAAATTGGTCCAAGTTCCTGCAGTAACAGCTGAAGAATTTGTAGTTCTCCATAACGTATTTTCACCAGCATAATACAAGGCATTGTTATTACTTTGGTCTAAATGAAAATAAGTAACGAATTCACTAGTTGAACCTGTTGGTGTTATTGTAGCCGCAGTAGGGCAGTCACGGTAAATTCTTCCTCCTTGAGACCCCATAAAAAATGGAATACATGCATTATCTCTTGAAATAGCAGCTGCTACACCATCACCGCTAAAAACAGAACTCATGTTTGTTAAATTAGCTTCGCCAAAGATTGTACCGCCAGCTGTAGTTCCATTATCTTGAGCGCCACCAATTACTCCATCAGAACCACTTAATGGGTCGATGTTAACATGATAGTATTGGTAGGTTTGATAATTATTATTTAGATTCGTCCAACCCACAGTAGCTGCATTCAAGTCAATAGTTTTATGAATACCACCGTCTGTTCCTGAGAAAAGCACATTAGGGCTGAATGGATTAAATTCGAGTGCATGTACATCTGGGTGATGATTTGTTCCACCTCCATTATTCCATAAAGCATATGTTGATGGTCCATCATATCCTCCAATTCTAACGAAAGCATCAGTATTAATATTGTTTATTTTGTAAGCGTTAGTTCCACCGATTACGATAAAATTTTCATTATCAGGTTTTACAGAAACTACTAAATCGTATGCTCCTTGAGAATTAAAAGGGTCATTTCCAGCACTTCCTCCTGGTTCATCTGGAATTTTAGAAGAAAAGTTGGTCCATGTAGCAGTTCCTTGATTCCAACGCCAAAGATCAGAGTCGCCAGGTGATGGAGTAGAAGCATCTGAAAGATAAAGTACGTACAATAAATTTTGATCAGAAGGAGCTAATCCTAAAACAGCTCTTCCTGTTTGATTCCAACCTGTTGGAGTTCCATCATTTGCAATTCTAGTCCAAGTTCCTGCAGCAGCTCCAGTAGCATTATTGCTAGTCCAAATTCCTTCATTAGCAGCAGGTCCCGATCCTGAAAAGGCAGCATAAACTCTTCCTCCACTTGTGATAACTACATCAGTAAGATGAGATGTATTGAAACCACCTGTTGCAGCTGTTTCAGTAATCCAAGTACCAGCAGAAATATCAAATCGATAAATGGCACCTAAAGCGGCAACAAATAAATCTCCAGTTGCAGGATGTACAGCTATTTTAGTTATAATATCAAATCTTTGGTCAAAAGTAAATTCTTGGTTGGCCGCAGGAAATGACATTTGTGTCCATGTGTTACCACTATCTGTTGATCTCCAAATACCATGTCCAGCATAAAAAGCACCGCTTAAACTGGCACTATTGCCCAAACCTTCTCCAGTACTATAGTACCAAATATTACGAAAACCAACTCTTGGATCTTGAGCAATTGATGATACGTTGTGTTGGGCACTTTGAGAAGAAATTTTAGTCCATGAAGTACCACCATTAATAGTTTTAAAAACCCCACCACTGATAGCACCAGCAAGAATAGTGTTTCCAGTAGCATCATTAAGATCAAAAACAACACTTCTAGTTCTACCTCCTAAATTACCAGGTCCTCTATTTATAAAACTTGGTCCAGATGCTCTTGAAGTTTCACTATTAAAAGAAAGTTCAGCTCTCTCAGATTGAATAGTTTCTTGCAATTTATCATTTGCAGAAATTCTACCAGTTAATGGATTTACTTGTCTGTAATATTCATACAAAAGTCTACCTTCATTAAATAAAGCTCTTTCTTCTAGAGTTTTCTTCTTTCCAGCTTGTTTTACATAAACTACTTTTCTTTTAATCTTTGAATTTGATCCAGTCGAATTTTTTTTATCTGATTCATTAAATTCATCTGATTTCTCAGTAATTAAGAGGCTTTTTTTATTATTGGAAGTTAAATTTTGTTTTGAATCTGTTTTTCCATTAACTTTTATTTCCTGAACTGATCTATTTGTCTTTTTTTCAATTATATTTTCACGATGTGAGGGAATTAAAAAATAGGAAGACAATAAGATGGCAATCACAAAAACGGTTAGGGTTATTTTTTTTATCATAATTTTGATTGATTTTTGGACTAATTAAGTAACAAACATAAAAAAATAAGCGTACATAAAAAAAACATTAGTTTTTTAATTAAAAATTATGACTGTTGTTTCTTATTTAATCCACGATTAACGTTACGATATTTTCTTCGGTTTCGTCTTCAAAGAATAATTCGTCTAAGTACTTTTAATCAAGAATCTTACATGAAGATGCTTTTTAACCATTTTAAAAAAACGCTTAAAAAAAAGAGAGTGAACAAGCACTCTCTTTTTTTAGTTATAAGTAATACTAAAATTACCTTGAGAAATAGTCATGGTTTGGGAATTCCCAGTTGCAGTGAAATTAAAAGTTCCTACAATTGTATTTCCAGAATGAGATGTAATGTTTATGGTACCTCCTGTTGTTGTATAATCAATATTAGAATTATTATTGAATCCAGCATCATAACTATTCCCATCAATAGTATGTGAACCTACTGTAGCATTTTCAGGAATCATTATAGAATAAATACCATAATCAGCACCAAGATTTGTATTGTATCCGTACACAACTATTTTATTAGCTTCACTAACTTGTTGAATCATTAAATGCTTTCCATCACTATTATCCGAATCCATATTGAAAACACTACCACTATTTAATTTTAATGACATATTTCCGTTAGAATATAATTGTTGGCTAATAACTGTAATGTTATTAAAAGTACCGTTAGTAACTGATATTTCTGTTGGCGTGTCAAATCCAATTAAGGTTCCACTAAAAGTTCCTGAAATTGTTCCATTGGCAATGTTATAAGAACTGATTGTTATTGTGAATGTTCCATCCGTTTCATCAGAACTATACGAGTCGTCCATGGTGTTATAACTTAAATTTCCATCTGCATCGAATCCATTAAAAGTGTAAGTTCCTACTGATAAATTCTGTAAAGGAATATTGATGGCTAACGATGAAGAATTTGATGCAGTACCTAAAATTTGAAGTACACTGCCATTAATTTCATCAAAATTAACAGATTGAACTGCTGCAACAGCTAGATTAGAACTCCAATTTTGCCCATCTATCGTAGCTGTCATCGAGCCTGTTAATGGAGATTCATCAGAAGAATCACTTGAACATGATGTTAGAATTACAAAACATGCAATGAGAGAAATAATTTTTTTCATTTTTGAATTTATAATAATTAATTAGCTAAAAGTAAAATATTAGGATTTATCTTGCAAATTTTATTTTAAGAATCAATTTTTATGCATATATGAAATCTATTCTCTTTGATTTTTTTCCATCATTTTGATTAAATCTTTGATTTTTTTCTAGTTAAGCTCCAAACTGATTTTCATTAGCCTTAATGTAATCTACGATTAACGTCACAATGTCTTCTTCGGTTTCGTCTTCAAAGAATAATTCGTCTAAGTCTTCCCAACCAGAAATGATATTTTCGTCTGCTTTTTCGATGAATTCTATTCTTTTTTCTACATCTGGAGAATATGTTTTAGCAGGGAATAAACTCAATGCTTTTGAAATCAATTCAGCTGTTTTAAAGGCTTTAATTTCCTTGTATGATGTGATAACTTCTTCTGCAAAATCACCCGCTTCTGAACTGAAGAAAAACTGAAAACCGCCTTCTCCCATAGCACCTTCAAATAAATCTACAAAAACGAATACTTTTTCTTCATCGGTTAACGAAGAGAAATCTTCTGTTTCTTCTTTTTTCTGCCAAATGATTTCTCCAATAGCTTCAATGATTTTGATTTCGTCTTCTAATTTTAGAATGTTTTCAATTTTGCTCATACTATTTTTATTAATGATTTTAAACTAATAACTAAATTACAATTTTTCTTGCAATGCTTTTATATCATCACGTAATTTGGCTGCTTGCATAAAGTCTAATTCTTTTGCGGCTTTTTCCATCATTTTACGCATGTCTCTTATTTTCTTTTCTATTTCTGGTTTTGATAAATACAAACTTTCTGGCTCAGCGGCTTTTAAAGCTTGATTTTCATAATATTGTGTCGATACAGAATTGTTTCCTAAAGCGCTTCCTAAACTTTTATTTAAAGCTTTTGGCGCTAATCCGTGTTTGGTATTGTAATCGATTTGTTTTTGTCTTCTGTAGTTGGTTTCGTCAATCGTTTTTTGCATCGAATTCGTAATTTTATCCGCATACATAATCGCTTTTCCATTTACGTTACGAGCAGCACGACCCACAGTTTGCGTTAACGAACGATGACTTCTCAAAAAACCTTCTTTATCAGCATCCAAAATCGCAACTAATGATACTTCTGGTAAATCTAAACCTTCACGTAGTAAGTTGACACCAATTAACACATCAAAAATTCCTTTACGTAAATCTTGCATGATTTCCACACGTTCTAACGTATCAACATCCGAGTGAATATAACGACAACGAATCGAAACTTTTGTTAGATATTTTGCCAATTCTTCCGCCATACGTTTGGTTAAAGTAGTCACCAAGACACGTTCGTCGGCTTCGCATCGCAATTGAATTTCTTCAATTAAATCGTCAATTTGATTCGCACTTGGACGAATTTCAATGATAGGATCCAATAATCCTGTTGGACGAATAACTTGTTCTATATAAACGCCTTCGGTTTTCTGTAATTCATAATCAGCAGGTGTTGCCGAAACATAAATAACCTGATTTTGCAAGGCTTCAAATTCTTCAAATTTTAGTGGGCGATTGTCCATCGCAGCGGGCAATCTAAAACCATATTCTACTAAGTTTTCTTTACGACTTCTATCACCACCATACATGGCATGCACTTGCGAAATAGTAACGTGACTTTCATCGACAACCATTAAAAAATCATCTGGAAAATAATCTAATAAACAGAAAGGTCTGGTTCCAGGTTCTCTTCCGTCTAAATAACGAGAATAGTTTTCGATTCCAGAACAATAACCTAATTCGCGAATCATTTCTAAATCGAAATTGGTACGTTCTTCTAATCGTTTTGCTTCTAAATGTTTGCCAATTTCTTTGAAATAATCAACTTGTTTTACCAAATCTTGTTGGATAGCCCAAATCGCATTTTGTAACACGTCTGGCGAAGTCACAAACATATTCGCTGGATAAATGGTTAGTTTTTCATACTTTTCAATGACTTGCGATGTTTTTGGATCATAGGCTTCAATTTCTTCGATTTCATCACCAAAAAAGTGAATTCGGAACGGTTCATCGCCATAACTTGGAAAGATTTCCACAATATCGCCTTTGATTCTGAAATTTCCTGCAGCAAAATCAGCTTCAGTTCTCGAATATAAACTTTGAACTAATTGATGTAATAATTTGGTACGAGAAATTTGCTGACCTGTTTCTAAATTGATTACGTTTTTTTGAAACTCAACTGGATTTCCAATTCCATACAAACAAGAAACTGATGAGATTACAATAATATCTCTTCGACCCGAAAGTAGGGCAGAAGTTGTACTTAAACGCAGCTTTTCTAATTCTTCGTTAATGGATAAATCTTTCTCAATATAAGTTCCGGTAACGGGAATAAAAGCTTCAGGTTGGTAATAGTCATAATACGAAACAAAATACTGTACCGAATTATTGGGGAAAAACTGCTTGAATTCAGAATATAATTGTGCTGCCAGTGTTTTGTTATGCGCTAAAACTAAAGTTGGACGCTGTACTTCTTGCACCACATTTGCTACAGTAAATGTTTTTCCAGAACCGGTTACACCTAATAATGTTTGGTACTTTTCACCATTTAAAATGCCTTTTGAAAGTTTTTCAATGGCTTGTGGTTGGTCACCAGTGGGCTTATATTCGGATACGACTTGGAATTTCATTAACTAAAGCTAGAGAGTTTAATATATGTAAAGTTACAAAGTTAAGCTAAGATTTTTTCATTACAGAATAAATTATATATTTGTTCTAAGAGTTTCCCCAAATCTCTAATAAAACATAACTACATGAAAACAAAAAAAGCATTACTTTTATTAGTACTTGTTGCTAATTTATCATTTTCTCAAACTTTTATTCAGCAATATCAAGATATTGTGAATCAGGCTTCCCAAACGAATATTACAAATTCTTTAACTGAATTTGAAGCTTTTGGTGTTAAAAGAAGAGGAACTCCTGCCTTAGAAAATACATATAATTGGCTGCGAAATAAATACTTAAGTTATGGTTATGCGGCTGGTCAATTGCAAGAAGATACTTTTACAAATTCAGGCTTTACTTGTAAGAATTTAATTTTGACAAAAGTAGGTACGGTTTATCCAAATATTTATGTTATTGTTTGTGGTCATTACGATTCAGTTTCTGGATCAGGAACAAATGATAATGGTAGCGGAATTGCAACGATTCTTGAAGTTGCACGTTTATTACAAAATGTTCCAACTGAATATTCTATAAAATTTATCAATTTTAGTGGAGAAGAAGATGGTTTGTTGGGAAGTCAGCATTACGTAAATACGATTGTAAATGGCACAACTCCAAAAATGAATATAAAATTGGTTTTCAATATTGATGAAGTAGGTGGAATTGCTGGAATGACAAATAATTCAATTACTTGCGAGCGTGATACAGGTAATCCAAGTTCAAATAATGCTGCGTCAAACACGATGACAAATGAATTGATTAATTGTGTTGAATTATATTCGCCGTTAAATGGTGTTTTGTCGTATGCTTATGCTTCAGATTATATGCCTTTTGAAGAAAATAATGAGATAATAACTGGTTTTTTTGAGACCAACGAATCAACTCATCCACATTCGCCAACGGATTTATTGGTTAATATGGATCCAGTTTATAATTTTAATGTGGCAAAAGCGGCAACAGGAGCTGTACTTCACTTTGCAATTGCATCTACCACTTTAGGAACAAATACATTTGATAATGATTCACAGATGAGTTTTTTCCCAAATCCTACTAAGGAGATTTTAAATATCAATTTTGGAAAATTAACCAATCAAAAAAGCGCGATTAAGATTGTAGATATTAATGGAAAAGTAGTTTTTACTTCAACTATTGAAAATCCTAGCATTATTGAAAGAATCAATATTTCTAATTTATCAAAAGGAATGTATTTGGTAAATGTAACTTCTGAAAATGCAGAAATAAATAAGAAGATAATTATCGATTAATCCCAATATTTAATAAGGTCAATTTTTTTACTAAAATTTGGCATATTAATTGCTTTCGAAAGTGTAAACTATTACACTATGAAAATATTTTATTTTTTTACATTTTTCTTGTTTACAATTGTTGGTTTTTCTCAAGAATATGTTGGTCAATATACTAAAAGGAATATTGCCAAGAATGGAGAATTATTTGAATTTAGTTTAACTTTGAATGATGATAATTCTTACACTATTGAAATTCATCGTAATTTGAATCAATGTAATAGTGTTGATGAATTTTTTAGAGGTAAAGGGAAATGGCAAAAAGAAAATAAAAAGATTCGTTTTTTTCCAGATTTAAGTAACGAAAAGAATGAAATTGATTTATCTGGAGCAACAGCAAGATTTGATAGTAAAAATAAAAAGGTACTAGTTTTTTTTAATCTAATATCCTCTTGGGATTTAAGTGTTGGAATGCAAAAAATCGATTAATCCCAGCATTCCATTAACAACAAATCGCCTTTTTCGTGAGAAATGGAAACAATTCCGTCTTCGGTAACATGATTGCTACTTCCGGTTTTGTATCCAATTGTAAG
The DNA here is from genome assembly GCF_002483315.1 of Flavobacterium sp. UBA7663. Classification (GTDB taxonomy): domain Bacteria; phylum Bacteroidota; class Bacteroidia; order Flavobacteriales; family Flavobacteriaceae; genus Flavobacterium. The sequence continues at coordinate 160,002 of NZ_DLHR01000016.1, read as the reverse complement.
TGAATGATTTTCTAAAGGATAAAAAAGATTAGTAGAATGTATTCCCGTTACTTCACCAATTGGAATTAAAGAAATAGGTGTGTCTTTAGTATACCATTTTTCAAAGGTGTTTGGCAATAAAAAAATCTTAGAATGATCGTCTAACAACACAATTTTTAGTTGGTTTCTAAATTTAACGATACTTGTTATGTTTGTGATGGTGTGATCGGCGCGTTTTCCGGTTGCCCAAATAACATTTACCGCTTTATGTCCTTTTTCAATAAGATAATCAAAGGCTTTTTCTAAATCGGTTTTGTCTTGATTTGGTGTATGAACAATTTCTAACGGATATTGTTTTTCTAAATAATATTCCGGATTAAAACCTCGGTCAAAATCACCCAATAACACGTCAACTTTTATTCCCAGTTCTAAAACACGTTCAATTGCCGAGTCTAAAACGATTACCAATGGCGACCATTCTAATAACTGACCTAATAATTCTTCACTACAGGAAGCTCCGTTAGCAATAATTAAAGCAGGTTCTTGGTCGTCGCGAACAATGTGATGTGAAGACATTTTTTAGATTTAAAGTCGTAAATATATTGTTAAAAAAAATCAAGTGCAAGAACAAGCGCAACTTCAACTTTCAATTTTTGATGTTTGTTCTTGAAATTGAAATTGTTTTTGAAGAACTATTGTACCAAGTAGTTTACCGTATCAATTTCAGATAAATGGAAATACCCCAAAGGATAATCAGAATTATTGGTTGTATTAGTAATGTTTCCTCTAACAGTAGCTGGTGGAGTTGCAAACGGATTTCCAGAACCACTTCCTGCAATGGTAATCAATTTATTCATGTAATTATGATAGCTTTTAGAAACACCTTGAACGCTCAAATCTAGTGTAATTCCGGGTTCAGTTTCGCTACTGCCGTAAAAACCAAACATTACATTTCCTTGGAAAAATTCGTCGCTAACTACACCAAATTCAGGAATTTGTTTGTTTGGATTTTTAACGCCTAGTAAATAATAATTTTCTTCGGCTCCATTGTCTTGGTAAAAATATTTGATTTGAATTTCGTCTTCACCACTAATACCAACAACCGTTTCTTGTTCTACATTAATTATATCAGGAGTGGCAATCAAAGCGCTAGACGCTGAGTAAACAGCTCCTTCGTAAAGAATTTCTAATCGATATACTTCTCCAATCACTGGCTGAAAATTATCACAAACATAATCTCCTGTTGTAGGAACTTCAACAAAGTTGAATACCACGTTGGAACTATTTGTAACTGTAACAGTAGCTCCATTTGCAGGAAGAATATCATTGGTGTAAAAATCATTCGTCAAACTTAATTTTATGGTTTGATTTTCGCCAGTAGTTCCTTTTTGCCATTTAATTATAGCATCAATAACCAATTTAGGTCCTGAATTGTTCAAATCAATATCTACAACTTCTTCACAACTTATTGATAAAATTGTTGTGAAAAATAAAACGCTGTATAAAAGAATCTTTTTCATTGTTTTAAAATTTAAAATTATAAGAAACTGAAGGCACAATTCCGAAAATAGAAAGCTTAACCGCTTCATTTGCTCCAGTTTCAGCATTTTGTCTAAAAGTTATTGAAGCAGCGTTATAGCGGCTGTATATGTTGTAAATTCCAAAAACCCATTCGCCTTTGAATTTTTTATTTTCATATTTTTTAGGAGTTAAAGTAGCTGAAACATCCATTCGGTGATAAGCAGGTAATCGGTCTTCATTTCTTGAATTATAACTAGGAACCGTTACACCTTGAAAAACATATTTCCCTGTAGGATATGTGACAGGTTGCCCTGATTGAAGTGTGAAATTTGCTCCAAAACTCCATTTTTTATTTAATTTATAGCTTCCAGTGACTGCTAAATTATGGGTTTTGTCATACGCAGAACGATACCAATCACCATTGTTGATACCAATTTCTGTAGGTGTTCTTCCTGGAGTTTGTTGTTCTGAACGTGATAGCGTGTAAGAAATCCATCCGTTTAAGCGTCCTTCATTTTTTCTAAGCATCATTTCTAAACCATATGAACGCATTCTTCCGTTTAATAATACTTGTTCAATAGCTTCATTGGCAATTAAATCGGCACCATCAATATAATCGATTCTATTTTGTACTTTTTTGTAATACGTTTCTACTTCTAAAGTATAATCGCCGTCTTTAAAATTTTTAAAATAACCCACGGCAACTTGGTCAGCTAGTTGAGGCTTTATGTAATTATCACTCGGTGTCCAAACGTCTAATGGAGTAGGTGAAGCAGTGTTAGAAACCAATTGCATGTATTGTACCATTCTATTATATCCCGCTTTTACCGATTGATCTTTATCGATTTCGTAGGAAACCGTAAATCGAGGTTCAAAATTAGAATAATCAGCTATTTTGTCATTCGAACCAAAATATTTTGTGGAAGTTGGAGTTGCTTTTTCATAAATTTTCAATTCTTCATCATATAAGACGGGCTGATTGTTGTCATAATAGTTGATGGTAGAAGCTCCAACTCGATAAAAAGAACTAAAACGAATTCCGTACATAACGGAAAGTTTATCAGTTAAATTTTGTTCAACTTCGGCATATAAAGCGTTTTCAAAAGCGTATTTTTTATCCAACTGTCTAAAGTTGATAGATGAATTTTCATCTAAAGGTTCAATGGTTCCGGGGTTAATATCGAATTTCGTCACATTGACTCCAAAATTAAATTTTACTTTATCGGATGCATAGTATTTAAAATCATATTTCAAATTATAGTTTTGAATGGTTGATTCCCAATTGAATCCAATGAAATCCAACTCTAATCCATAAAAATAATTGCTATAAATTACCGATAAATTGGAAAATAGTTTATCCGAAAACAAGTGATTCCAACGCATGTTAAGTGTTGAGTTTCCATAAATATTTCGGAACGATTCATTCAAGTTGAAAATATCGCGACCAAAATAACCAGATAAATATAAGTTATTGTTTTCGTTGAGTTTGTAATTCAGCTTGGTGTTTAAATCATAAAAGTAAGCCGAGTTTTTATTATCAGTTAATTTTAAGAATAAGTGAGCATATGAACCTCTTCCTGCAATAAGAAAAGAACCTTTGTCTTTTACAATTGGACCTTCAGCCAATAAACGACTCGAAATCAAGCCAATTCCTCCATTCATACTGAATTTATTACTATTTCCGTCTTTTTGATAAACATCTAAAACCGAAGCGGCTCTTCCTCCAAAACGAGATGGAATTCCACCTTTATACAATTTCAAATCTTTAATCGCATCCGCATTAAAAACTGAAAATAATCCAAAAACGTGAGAAGTATTATAAAGTGTAGCTTCGTCTAAAAGCACTAAGTTTTGATCCGCACCACCACCACGAACATTAAACCCAGATTGACCTTCTCCTGCATTTGTAACACCTGGCAAAAACAAAAGCGATTTAATAATATCAACTTCCCCCATTAAAACAGGCATCTGCTTAATGGTGCTAATGGCTAGTTTATTAACACTCATTTCTGGTTTTTTGATATTAGTTTTATAGGCATTTTCTGTAATGACAACTTCTTTAAGTTCTTGTTTGCTCTCTCTTAAACTGAAATTTTTCTTTACATTTTGATTGATTTCCAGTTTTTCAGAAAAGGTTTCAAAGCCAATATAGCTAATTTGAAGCGTGTAATTTCCTTTAGGTAAAGTAATAGAATAGAAGCCGTATTCATTTGTATATGTTCCGATATTTAAATTAGAAACATGTACCGAAACACCAATTAAAGTTTCATTGTTGTTAGCATCAGAAACGATTCCACTTAGGGTTACCTTTTCTTGTCCGAATCCTAAAAGTGAAAAAAAGAATAAAAACCAATAAAGTTTTTGTTGTAGCATCATTTCGGTATAGATTTTGTACTACAAATTTCACGAAAAAAATATGCAATAGTTTAAAACAAATGTTAATTTGTAATCAAAAATCAATTATTGTTTTAATTTTACAAAATTCAATGTTATCCCAATGAAGACCAAAATCTTTACACTACTTTTTATCTTTCAATTTGTGCTGGTTTCAGCGCAAAAAGATTCTCCATTTAAAGCCTCTAAATTAAAGTTAAATTGGGACGAACCTGCAAAAGTGGAAACTCCGTCTACTACTAAATCGTTACCTTATAAGAGTATTTTTGATAAAAATGATGATTATTTGAAAAAGTATTCGATTTTGAATCAGAAAAAGGGAGAAGAAAGTGTAATGGTTCAGAAAAGTGAATTTAAGAATCCAGGTGATGAAATTAAAAGAAAATTAAATAGTCAAGACAAAGAAATCAAGCCAGAATATCGTTCAAATCAGTTTTTAGGAGAATTTCGTGTAATGACTAAGTATGTTAAGGTAGTTTGTCGTGATCATGAATACCCAGATGGTGACAGAGTTAGGCTATTAGTAAACGATAAAACTTTAGTTTATGAAATATTACTTGAAGCAGCTCCAAAAGAATATTATATTGATATTTCCGAAGGATTTAATAAATTAGATTTTGTTGCTTTAAATCAAGGTTCTTCAGGTCCAAATACTGCTGCATTTAGTGTTTTTGATGATGCAGGAAACCTGATTACTTCAAATGAATGGAATTTAACAACCGGAATTAAAGCTTCAATTGTAGTTATTAAAGAAGAAGCTAAGAAAACTAAATAAAAAAAGCGACCCAATCAGGTCGCTTTTTTGTTGTATAAAGTTTTAGTCTTAACTCAATTTTGCTAAAATCGTATTCAAAGTTTCACTTGGACGCATTGCTTTTTCAGTTAACTCAAAACTTGGATGATAATAACCACCAATTTTTTGTTCTTTACCTTGAGCCGCAATTAATTCAGAATTAATTTTAACTTCGTCAGCTGTCATTGCCTCAGCAATTGGAGCAAAAGTAGCTTTCAATTCAGCATCTTTAGTTTGGTTTGCTAAAGCTTGTGCCCAATAGAAAGCTAAATAGAAATGAGAACCTCTGTTGTCAATTCCACCTACTTTTCTTGCTGGCGATTTGTCTTCAGCTAAGAATTTTGCATTAGCTTCATCTAAAGTATCTGCTAAAACTTGAGCTTTTGCATTGTTTTGTGTTTGTGCTAAATGCTCCAAAGAAGCTTGTAATGCTAAGAATTCACCTAATGAATCCCAACGTAAATAACCTTCTTCGATAAATTGCTCAACGTGTTTTGGAGCTGAACCACCTGCACCTGTTTCAAATAATCCACCACCATTCATTAATGGAACAATTGATAACATTTTTGCTGAAGTTCCTAATTCTAAAATAGGGAATAAATCGGTTAAGTAATCACGTAATACGTTCCCAGAAACTGAAATTACATCTTTTCCTTGACGGATGATTCTCAACGTTTCTTTCATGGCATCTTTAACATCCATAATACGAATGTCTAAGCCAGTTGTATCGTAATCTTTTAAGTATTTCTCAACTTTTTTGATGATTTCTCTATCGTGTGCTCTGTCTTTATCTAACCAGAAAATAGCTGGAGTATCAGATAAACGTGCTCTGTTAACCGCTAATTTAACCCAATCTTGAATAGGAGCATCTTTTACTTGACACATTCTGAAAATATCACCACTTTCTACTTTTTGAGATAATAAAACGTTTCCATTTTCGTCTTCTACGTTAACAATTCCGTTTTCTTTTAATTGGAATGTTTTATCATGAGAACCGTATTCTTCAGCTTTTTGAGCCATTAATCCAACGTTTGGTACTGAACCAATTGTTTTTGGATCCAAAGCACCATTTTGTTTCATTTCATCAATACAAGCCGAATAGAAACCAGCATAAGAACGGTCTGGAATAATAGCAATAGTGTCTTCTTCTTTTCCTTCTGTATTCCACATTTTACCGCCACTACGAGCTAAAGCAGCCATAGAAGCATCTACAATTACGTCTGAAGAAACGTGGAAATTCGTAATTCCTTTTTCTGAATTCACCATAGCTACTCTTGGTCCGTTAGCTAAAGCATCAGCAATTGCTTGTTTGATTTCAGCTTCTTGCGGAATTCCTGCTATTTTATTATATAAATCTTGTAATCCGTTATTTGGATTGATATCTAATGAATTGAATAAGTCAGCATATTTGGTATAAACATCAGCAAAGAAAGTTTCTACTATAGCTCCAAAGATAATTGGATCAGAAATTTTCATCATTGTTGCTTTTAAGTGAGCAGAAAGCATTATGTTTTTCGCTTTAGCATCAGCAATAGTTTCTTTAGTGAATTGTTTTAAAGCATTTAAGCTCATCACAGAACTATCAATAACTTCGCCAGCTTTTAAATTAGCGAAATCTTTTAAAACAGAAGTTATTCCATTTTCAGCAGTGAAAACGATTCTAAATTTTCCGTCTTTTTCAACAGTTGTTGAATTTTCTGTTCCGTAGAAATCACCTGAATTCATGTGAGCTACTTCGGTTTTGCTATCTGAAGCCCAAGTTCCCATTTTGTGAGGATTCGCTTTAGCATAGTTTTTAACTGCTTTTGGCGCTCTTCTGTCAGAGTTTCCTTCACGTAATACTGGATTTACAGCTGAACCTAATACTTTACTATATTTTGCTTTAATTTCTTTTTCAGCATCATTTTGAGGTTCTTCAGGAAAATTAGGAATATTAAATCCTTGCGATTGTAATTCGGCAATCGCTTCTTTTAATTGAAGAACTGAAGCAGAAATATTTGGTAATTTGATAATGTTAGCTTCTGGAGTATTTGCTAGTTGTCCTAATTCGGTAAGTGCATCACCAATTTTTTGATCTTCTTTTAAAAACTCCGGAAAGTTTGATAAAATTCTGCCTGCTAAAGAGATATCTCTGGTTTCTATAGCAATGTTTGCAGTTTTTGTAAAGGCTTTTACAATAGGTAAAAACGAATGTGTAGCCAACATTGGCGCCTCATCCGTAATGGTATACATTATTTTAGATTGATTGGACATGAATGTTATGTGTTTGTTTGAATATAATTTGTAAAATCTGCCAAATATAGGAAATTTGAAAGAAATAATTTAGGATATATGCTTAAATCTTGCGTAAAATTCAATAAAAAAAGCCACAACAATGTTGCGGCTTTTTATACTTGAGAAAGTACAAATTAGTTTTTGTATCTTCTTTCTTTGATTTTTGCTTTTTTACCAGTAAGATCTCTAAAGTAGTAGATACGAGCTCTACGAACTTTACCTCTTTGGTTCACTTCCACTTTTTGTAATGCTGGCATGTTCACAGGGAAGATACGCTCTACACCAACAGCTCCAGACATTTTACGGATTGTAAAAGTTTCAGTTGCTCCAGCACCTCTTCTTTGGATTACAACTCCTTTGAAGAACTGAGTTCTAGTTTTTTCACCCTCTTTAATTTCGTAGTACACAGTGATAGTATCACCAGCTCCGAATACAGGGAAATCTTTTTTTGTTACAAATTCGCTATTAACGAAATCAACTAAATTTGACATAATCGTAATTATAAATGTTTGATTCAAAGCAACATACACGGTTATCGTCAGAGGTTGGTTCAAAGTGGGTGCAAAATTAAGAAAATAAATTTATAATTAACAATTTATAATTGATAAATTTTATTCCTTATGCTAATTTTATTCTTCCAAAAGGTCAGGTCGTCTGTTCTTAGTATGTTCATACGCCATGTCTTCACGCCATTTTTCAATTTTGGCGAAATTCCCGCTCAATAAGACTTCAGGAACTTTTAATCCGTTATAGTCGGCTGGACGTGTATAAATAGGAGGTGACAATAAATTATCTTGAAAACTATCTGTTAATGCCGAAGTTTCATCACTCAAAACACCCGGTATCAATCGGATAATCGCATCGCAAAACACAATAGCACCAATTTCGCCACCACTCAATACATAATCCCCAATTGAGATTTCACGGGTAATGTGCATATCTCGAACTCTTTGGTCTACACCTTTATAATGACCGCACAAAATCAATATATTTTCATACATCGAAATCGAATTCGCCATTTTTTGGTTCAAGGTTTCCCCATCAGGTGTCATGTATATGATTTCGTCGTAGGTTCTTTCGTTTTTTAGTTTGGAAATACAAGCGTCAATTGGCTGAACCGACATGACCATTCCGGCACCACCACCAAACTGATAATCGTCGACACTTCTTTGTTTATTGGTAGTATAATCTCTTAAATTGTGAAAATGAACTTCGACCAAGCCTTTTTCAATGGCACGTTTCATAATGGAAGCTTCAAACGGACTTCGCATTAATTCGGGTAAAACTGTAATAATATCAATTCGCATAGTGCAAAGATAGTAGATTATTTTTTAGTTGCCGAAAGTGAATAGACCATTGGAATTTTGTTTTCCAAATGTTTAATTCGGAATTTATTGGATTCAAATTCTTCAGTTTGATTGAAACAATTATATGGAGAATAATCAAATTCGTTATAACAATTTAGTTCCAAGTTATTTGTAATCAAGGCATTTAAAAGTTCTGAGGTGGGGTGATTCCAAGTAATTGTTTTTGCTGAAATTTCTGCATATCTATCAGCATATGTGCCCGATTCATCTTCAATAATTTCTTCGGTATTGAAATAATTATAAAACACTTCTTTGAAATCGTTATCAAACATCCAAACTACTGGATGAAAATCGGCCATGACAAATTTTCCACCGGGTTTTAAAAAATGCGAGATGACCTTAGCCCATTTGTCTAAATTTGGAAACCAACCAATCGTACCATAACTGGTAAAAACAATATCAAATTTTTCATCTAAATGATTGGGTGCGTCATAAATATCACAGCAAACAAAAGTAGCATCTAAATTTAATTTTTTATTGATTTCTCTAGCTTTATCAATGGCTTTGTCTGATAAATCGACACCAGTAGCTTTCGCACCCATTCTCGAAAAAGTCATGGTGTCTTGACCAAAATGACATTGTAAATGTAAAATCTTTTTTCCTTTTACGTCACCAAGTAACTCTAATTCTATAGCATTTAAGGTTGATTTTCCGTTCAGAAAACCTTCCATATCATAAAAATCAGAGTCAATGTGCACATCAACTTTGTTGTTCCAAGTTTCTTTGTTTATGTTGATGTAATCTTTTGCTTCCATAGTATTCAAATAAGTATATCAAATCTACTATTTATTTTGTAATTTTGCACTTTAAAATTAAAAATCAAAACAATGGAAAACGGAATATACGCTAAATTTAACACAGCTAAAGGTGCTATTTTAGTAAAATTAACGCACGATTTAACGCCAGGAACGGTAGGTAACTTCGTAGGATTAGCAGAAGGTCAATTAGAAAATTCGGCTCGTCCAATGGGAAAACCTTATTATGACGGATTAAAATTTCACCGTGTAATTCCTGATTTTATGATACAAGGTGGTTGTCCTCAAGGGCAAGGAACAGGTGGTCCTGGTTACAACTTTGACGATGAGTTTCACCCCAATTTAAAACACGACAAACCAGGCGTTTTGTCTATGGCAAATGCTGGACCTGGAACTAATGGTTCTCAATTTTTTATTACACATGTTCCAACGAATTGGTTAGATGGGAAGCACACTGTTTTTGGTCACGTAATTGAAGGACAAGATGTTGTTGATGCTGTTGCTGGTGATGACGCTTTAGAAAGTATTGAAATCATTAGAGTAGGAGAAGAAGCTCAAAAATGGAACGCAGTAGAAGCTTTTAGAACTTTTGAAGGTTCAAGAGAAAAAAGAATTGCGGAGCAAAAAAAAATGGCAGAGGAGGCTTTGGAAAAATTAGCCGCTGGTTTTCAAAAGACTGAAAGTGGTTTGCGTTACCAAATCATTCAAAAAGGGAATGGTACAAAAGCTGAAAAAGGTAAAAAAGTATCAGTTCACTACCAAGGTGCATTAGAAAACGGACAAGTATTTGATTCTTCATACAAGAGAAAACAACCAATTGATTTTCAATTAGGTGTTGGACAAGTTATTGAAGGATGGGACGAAGGTATCGCTTTATTACAAGTAGGAGACAAAGCACGTTTTGTGATTCCTTCTTATTTAGGATATGGTTCTAGAGGTGCTGGAGGAGTAATTCCACCAGATGCAACTTTAGTATTCGATGTAGAATTAATGGATGTGAAGTAAACAGAGTTCATTATAAAGTATAGAAATCCTGAGACGTTATTGTCTTGGGATTTTTTTATGGTGTTTAAATAGTAAAAGTTAAATTTCATCATTAACTCATTGAAGAATATATAATAGTAAAATGTTTTGCATACTTTTGTCTCTTAACTATGATAATTAAAAAAATGAAAAAAATCACTACTTTTTGTATAGTTGTTTTACTTACTACAAGTTTTGCAATTGCTCAAAAGAAAAAAGTTGCCGTTGTAACTTTTTATGCAAATAAAATGGTCGAATTTAATGAATTAGGTGGAGGATTTGATTTTCTTTTGCAAGATATTTTGCAGCTTCGTGATGATCCAAATTTTAACTTAACACCAATACTTACTAAATATCATGATAATTTCTTCAATGACTATTCAAAAGAGTTTCCTTTTGACTTAATTCCAGAATCAAAGGTTTTAGAAAGTGCAGATTATCAAAAATTCACACCAAAATATGATGTAAAAAATTATGATGCGGCTAATTATTTGATGTATGGTAATTATAAATACATTTATGAAGGTTTTATTGGTCAGGCTAACGAAGTAGCGATGGCTAAAATGTTTGCTGATAAAGCAGATGGCGTTATGTTTGTTTATATTAATTTTGCTTTTGAAAAAGGATTCGGAGTTGGAAGTACGATGACTATAAAAATGAGAGCTACTACACGAGTTGCTTTGTATAACAAAACTGGTGAGAAAGTTTTTGCTTTTTCCGAGAGTGAGCGTTCAAAGAAAACGGGGGTAATGGTTGGAGGAGTTCCAGTTGTGAAGCCTGAAAAAATTCTACCAATGTGTGAAAGTGCTTTGGAAGAATTAATGGGCGATTTGAGAAAAAGAATTGCTAAAGTTGTAAAAAAATCTGCAATGAAATTATAATAAAAAAGCCACTTTTTAGTGGCTTTTTTTGATTTAACACAATTTGAACTAAAAAAAATGAATTTACTTAATTATGTTTGGTATTAAATATAATGTTAAAGAAATCCTGAAACCTTGTTTTGGGATTTTTTTTTATATTTACCCATAAAACAAATTCTAAAATATGAAAATTAAAATTATTGCGATAGTCCTTTTAGGAACTCTCATTTATTCTTGTTCACCAAAAGTTATTCAACCTGAAGCATCAAAAGTTGAAGATGCTCCTGTTATTATTGAAGCACCACTAACGGCTGAATTAGCAGAAGGTAGAACTCTATTTGTAAATAATTGTGCTAAATGTCACGATTTATATGATGCTAAAGATTTTAATGCAGAACAATGGAAGCCAATTATGTTAAGTATGCAGATAAAAGCTAAAATTTCAGATGAAGAAAGAGAAAAGATTTATGCTTATCTAACAAAATAATAAAAGTATCCGTCAATTGGCGGATTTTTTTTTGGTATTGTTTTTGTATTTTTACAACCAATTCAAGTCTATGAAAACCAAATTATCTTTTTTCTTTTTATTATTCTCTTTGTTCTCCTTTGGGCAAGTGCCGCATTGTGGCTTTGATTTTACATCTTATTTAGTAGTAAAAGTGCATGAAGAAGGAAAAACAGATAATATTGCCGATTTAAAAATTACGTTGGTCAACGAAAAAGGAGCAGAAATCATCAACGAGAATAATAAATACAGTTGGAAATACGGCAATCAACCTTTAATCTTTACTCGAAATCATTTAATTAGCAAACCAAACGAACCAGAAAAATGGTTTTTCCCGTATGCTGGTGATACTTATTTACTTTCGGTAACCAATACGTTTCCTGCGGAAGAATTTTACATTAAAATTGAAGATACTAAAGGCAAGTTTAAAGAGCAATTAGTCCAATTACAAGCTTTTAATATGTACATTTTATGTTCGAGTGAAAACGAACGCCAAGCCAGAAGCTTCGGACCAAGAAGCAATAATCCGATTGAAGTGATTGTTGAACGAAAATAAAAAAACACCTCAATAAAAGGTGTTTATGAATTAGTTGCAGTTGTTTACAGCAATAACTTTTAATGTTTTGTTTCCAGCAGGCAATTCCCAATCTACTTGATCGTTGGCTTTAAAGCCAATAATAGCAACGCTTAAAGGAACAAGAACTGAATATTTACTTTCTTTTATATTGACCTGAGACGGTAAAACAATTTGAAATTTCATTTGTTTTTTTGTATCCATATCTTCAATTATTACTTCAGAATTAATACGTATAAAACTATTTTCAATTACTGAATCTTCAATTATAATTCCACGATCTAATTCCTCATTTAGTAATTTTATTTCTCTAGCACTTGTAGCTGAAATATTCGCTTTTGTGATTTTTTTCAACAGTTTATAATCACTTAATGTGAATGTTGGTATTGGTTTCATATTGTTTAGTTTAAATTTATGTATTGCATATTATTTTTTTCCTTCTCGGGATAATATATCTCCGTAAAATTTTGATTTGAATTGTGTTCAACTCTTTTATGTAAGAAATCGGGAGTTATTTCTTTCGGATTTTCAAATCCACATGCTCCAATAAATTCACCAAAAGCTTTTAAGGTATTCTTATGAAAATTTGCAACTCGAACCCTTTTATCAGTAACATCTAATCCTTTGTATAACGATTTATCTTGCGTTGCGATTCCTACCGGACATTTTCCACTATCGCATTGCAAGGCTTGAATGCATCCAAGAGCAAACATCATACCTCTTGCACTATAACAAGCATCGGCTCCTAAAGCCAATGTTTTTGCAATATCAAATGCTGAGATGATTTTTCCGGCAGCTAAAATTTTAATTTCGTCACGTAGTCCATATTCTTTTAAGGTTTGGTTTACAAACACAATCGCATCCGATAGTGCCATTCCCATATAATCAATAAATTCAAGAGGTGCCGCACCTGTTCCGCCTTCAGCACCATCAATGGTAATAAAATCAGGATAAATTTTAGTATGTAACATAGCTTTTACAATATCAATAAATTCATCTTTTCGACCAATACAAATTTTAAAGCCAATAGGTTTAAAGTTTGATAGTTCACGTAATCGTCCAATAAAATACAGGAATTCAGTAGCATTTGAAAAAGCAGTATGTCCAGATGGAGAATGAACGGTTGTAAAAGGTTTTATGTTTCTAATTTTTGCTATTTCAGGCGTGTTTTTTTCTGCGGGAAGTAATCCGCCATGACCTGGTTTTGCTCCTTGAGATAATTTTAGTTCAATCATCTTTACTTGTTCATAATTGGCTTTTTGAGCAAATAATTCACTCGAAAAATTTCCCTTTTCATCTCTACATCCAAAATATCCTGTTCCAATTTGCCAAATCAAATCGCCTCCCATTAAATGGTAATCACTAATACCGCCTTCACCAGTATTATGAGCAAAATTTCCAAGTTTAGCTCCTTCATTTAAAGAAGTAATGGCAGTTTTACTCAAGGCGCCATAGCTCATTGCACTAATGTTGTAAATGCTAGCATTGTAAGGTTGTAAACAATTTGAGCCACCAATTAGCGTTCTAAATTTTTTCTCGTCCGCTTTTTTTGGATAAACCGAATGTGCGGCCCATTCATATCCAATACGATTTGGGTCGTCTTGCATTCCAAAGGAAATGGTTTGCTTTTCGTTTTTAGCTCTTTGATACACAATAGAGCGCTGTCTTCTATTAAATGGTTTTCCATCTAATTCACCTTCAAAAAAGTATTGACGAAATTCAGGTCGAACCGATTCAAATAAATAACGTAATCTACCTACTAATGGGTAATTTTTTCGAACAGAGTGTTTTGTTTGTGTACTATCAATTAATACGAGAAACAATGTGATAAATGGTGCACTTAAAAAGACGGAGTGTACTTTATAATAAAAGACCAAGAAAAGGGTTCCTGTAAAAAAAGAAAGTGTGATTAACCAAATAATATGGCGCGCGTTTAGCTTCCCAAAAAGTTTTTTTTGTGACATGTTTTTTAGTTTTTAGATAAAAAAAAATGATTCCAGAAGTTATTTCTGAAATGTTATTGAATGTAGTTTTGTAAAAGAAAATCCTCCGCCTGAAGAATATGTATAGAAAGACGGAGGCCTAATTGATGAAGGCCTTGCTGTGAGAAAAGAATAATACCTTATTGTATAATGTATTATTTATTGAAAATGTATGTAAAAATGTATTTTTCAAGACTAAAAATTATAGTTTGACAAAGGTAAGCAAAGCTTTTGGATTAGTAAATTATTTCCACTTAATATTACACCCAATACTCGGTTTCTGCTCTGGATTAATCAGTCGATTTATAACCACACCATCAATAGCGCTTCTTAAATCGGAACCACTTAATGGAATACCATTTGCTGGTCGGCTATCATCTAATTGGCCTCTATAAACCAATTTATTTTGATTGTCGAAAAGATAAAAATCAGGCGTACAAGCCGCATCATAGGCTTTCGCAACTTCTTGTGTTTCATCGAATAAATAAGGGAATTCAAATCCGTTTTCAAAGGCAAATTCCGTCATTAATTCTGGTGCATCTTGAGGATATTTTATTACATCGTTGCTTGAAATTGCTACAAAACCAATGCCTTGCACACGATAATCGTTCACCACTTTTAGCACTTCTTCCATCACATGATGCACAAACGGACAATGATTGCAAATGAACATAACAACGGTTCCTTTTTCGCCTTTGCAATCTTCAAAAGTTTTATATTCATTCGAATTAGTATCTTTCAAATTGAAATCAGGAGCAATTGTACCCAATGGTAACATGTTAGAAGGAGTTTGTGCCATTTTGAAATTAGAATTTAGAAATTAGAATTTTAAACTTGTTCTTGCAATTGAATTTGTTCTTGCTAATTATACGCACCAAATCTTTTATTGTTACAAAATGCGTCAATACTTTTTTTTGGAATAGCATTTTCTTACTTTTGCAGAACAACACAACATATTATGTACAAACTATTTATTCGTCCGTTACTTTTCTGTTTCGATCCAGAAAAAGTGCATTATTTTACCTTTTCATTCATTCGTTTTCTGAATAAAATTCCAGGTTTTTCAAGCTTATTTCAATCGCTTTACGAAGTAAAAGATGCTCGTTTAGAAAGAGAAGTTTTCGGAATTAAATTCAAAAATCCTGTCGGATTAGCTGCTGGGTTTGATAAAGATGCGAAGTTATACCAAGAGTTATCGAATTTCGGTTTCGGATTTATAGAAATTGGAACACTAACTCCTGTTGGACAAGAAGGAAATCCTAAAAAACGATTATTTCGGTTGAAAGAAGACAATGCGATTATCAACCGAATGGGTTTCAATAATGGCGGTGTTAAAGATGCAGTAGAACGTTTGAAAAAAAATAAAGGCGTTTTAATCGGTGGAAACATCGGAAAAAATAAAGTTACGCCAAACGAAGAAGCGGTGAAGGATTACGAAATCTGTTTTGAAGCTTTGTTTCCGTATGTAGATTATTTTGTGGTCAATGTGAGTTCGCCAAACACACCAAATCTTCGTGAATTGCAAGATAAAAAGCCTTTGACAGAATTATTGCAAACACTTCAAGATAAGAACAATGCAAAACCAAAACAAAAGCCAATTTTACTAAAAATCGCTCCCGATTTAACAGATGAACAACTATTAGATATCATAGATATTGTAAACGAAACTAAAATTGCTGGCGTAATTGCTACGAATACTACGATTTCTCGCGAAGGTTTACAATCGGAAAACAAATCAGAAATGGGTGGTTTATCTGGAAAACCATTAACCAAACGTTCTACAGAAGTAATTCGTTTTCTTTCGGAAAAAAGTAATAAGTCGTTCCCAATTATTGGAGTAGGAGGAATTCATACCGCTGAAGATGCGATTGAAAAGTTGAATGCTGGTGCAAGTTTAGTGCAACTTTATACAGGATTTATTTATGAAGGACCTGCTTTAGTGAAAGCAATCAACAAAAAGATTTTGGAAAACAGCTAAAATTTCTATCTTTGAAGCTATGAACGAAATCAAAATTATCGAATGTCCACGCGATGCCATGCAAGGCATTAAACCTTTTATTCCTACAGAGAAAAAGGTAAAATACATACAATCGTTATTGCGTGTAGGCTTTGATACTATTGATTTTGGAAGTTTTGTGTCGCCAAAAGCGATTCCACAAATGCAAGATACGGTTGAGGTTTTAGCTCAATTGGATTTATCGGCAACGAATAGCAAATTATTAGCCATTATTGCCAATACACAAGGCGCTCAAAATGCTTCTGTTCACAAAGAAATTCAATATTTAGGTTTCCCTTTTTCAATTTCGGAAAATTTTCAAATGCGAAATACACACAAAACTATTGCTGAAAGTTTGGTGACATTACAAGAGATTCTAGAAATCGCAGATAAATCGAATAAAGAAGTGGTTACCTACATTTCAATGGGCTTTGGAAATCCGTATGGAGATGCTTGGAACGTGGAAATAGTAGGCGAATGGACTGAAAAATTGGCGAATATGGGTGTGAAAATTCTATCGCTTTCTGATACTGTTGGAAGTTCAACTCCAGAAGTTATTGATTATTTGTTTTCAAATTTGATTCCGAAATATCCAAACATTGAATTTGGAGCACATTTACACACCACACCAGACAAATGGTTTGAAAAAATTGATGCGGCTTACAATGCAGGTTGTCGTCGTTATGATGGTGCTATTCAGGGTTTTGGTGGTTGTCCAATGGCAAAAGATGATTTAACTGGAAACATGCCAACAGAAAAATTATTATCGTATTTCACTACCAAAAGAGAAAATACGAATACGAGTCCAATGAGTTTTGAAAGTGCTTATAATGAAGCGACTAAATTATTTGGCGAATTTCATTAATTCGATTTTCTTCGCTTAAAAAATTTATAAATTTCTACCCAAAGCACCGAAATACTTCCCACTAAAACACAAATTCCTATTTGGGAAACACTTACCATTTCAAACAAGAAGAACTTTGAAAAAGCAGGAATAAATAGCAATAATCCAGTCATTAGAATTGTGATTCCAATGATTAATCCCACTAAGTTATTTTTGTACTGAATTGTTTTAAAAATCGAATAATAAAACGAACGATTCGCTAATGTTAATACGATATTAGAAGTGATTAATGTTAAGAAAATCAAAGTTCTAGTGCCGTTTTCGGACATATTTTCTCCCACAGCATATTGATACATAAATAACAATCCTAACGTAATTACTAAGCCTTGAATGATGCTAATCAATACTTCTTTCAAATTGAAGAAAGTTGTGGTTAGTGGTCTAGGTTTTTGTATCATTAGATTGTCTTCCATAGGTTCGTTTTCGTAAATTATGGAACAAGTTGGACCCATAATAATTTCCAAGAAAATAATATGAACTGGCGTAAAAATATTCGGATACATCCAGCCCAAAGCCAATGGAATAAATACAATTAAAATAATCGGAATATGAATTGAAATGATGTATTGAATCGCTTTTTTGAGGTTGATGTAAATTTTTCTTCCCATTGCGATGGCATCCGTCATTTTTTCGAAATTATCATCTATAAGAATTAAATTGGCGGCTTGTTTGGCAATTTCGGTTCCTTTTTTACCCATCGCAATGCCAATATGTGCCGATTTCAAAGCAGGTCCGTCATTTACACCATCACCTGTCATGGCTACAATTTGATTATTTGCCTTTAAAGCTTGAATTATTTTAAGTTTGGCTTCTGGAAACATTCGAGTAAAAATGGAGGTTTGCATAACTTTTTCTTTTAAAGTCGCTTCATCCATTGCCATTAATTCGTCGCCATTCAACACTTTATCTGCATTTTTAAATCCGACTTGTTTTGCGATGGTTGAAGTAGTTTCAGCATTATCTCCTGTTACGATTTTTACTTGAATTCCCGCTTTGTAAAACGTTTCAAAAACTGCTTGAATATTGTGTTTTGGTGGATCATAAAAAGCAACCAAACCTTTAAAGTTGAATTTTAATGCTTGTTGGCTTTCAGGATAATCCGTTCCTGAAAAGTCAGAAACTCCAACGCCTAAAACGCGAAAACCTTTGCAAGTCATTGTCTTCATAGCATTCAAAACCTGATTTTTTTCAACTTCACTCAAATGGCTTACTTCGATTAATGCTTCAGGCGCTCCTTTTGCAGCGATGATTTTTTTACCCGATTTGTTTTCGAAAATATGCGTCATCATAGGAGGTTTTCCGCTTAAAGGGTATTCGTGAACCAATTTAAAATTTGGTCTTTCGTCGTCGCTTTCAAAATTGGAATACGCTTCATGAATCGCAATTTCCATCGCATCAAATGGAATTGGTTCGCTTGACCACATGGCGTAATTCAAGACTTCTTCGGCTTCTGTTGTTAGTTTTTCTTTCGTATCAATAATTGTATCAGAATCAAAAAGATACAACTCGGCCAAACTCATTTTATTTTCCGTAATGGTTCCAGTTTTATCTGTGCAAATTACGGTCGCGCTTCCTAAGGTTTCAACGGTTTTGGTTTGTTTGGTAATGATTCCCATTTTCATCAAACGCCAAGCACCTAAAGCCATAAAAGTGGTGAATGCTACTGGAATTTCCTCAGGAATAACGCTCATTGCTAAGGTTAATGCTTTCAATAAACTATCTAATAATTCTCTAGAATTGTAATAATTAATGCCCCAAACGATTCCGAAAATCACTAAACCGATAATTGACATTTTGGTAACGAAATTGTTGATTTGAATTTGCAAAGGCGTTTTTTCGTCTTCAATAGCATTCAAACTGGAGCCAATTTTTCCTAGTTGGGTGTTTTTTCCAATTGCTGTTATTTCACAAATAGCAAGTCCAGATGCCACAATTGTACCTTGAAACACTTGTTTATTTTCAGATTCATTTGATTTAAAAACCGATAAAGATTCGCCTGTTAAAATAGATTCGTTAACCGAAAAATCGTTGGAGGAAAGTATAATGCCGTCAGCAGGAATAAAAGCACCTTCTTCCAGCTGAACACAATCACCAATTACAATTTCTTCGGTTGGAATTTCGATGATTGTACTGTTTCGAATGACTTTACATTTGGGTTGTGATAATTTTTTTAAAGCTTCAATCGCATTCCGACTTCTGGATTCTTGAAAAACAGAAATTGCAATTACAAAGACAATCGCAATGGCCATAAAAATGCCATCACCATAATCTCCAGTTATGAAATATATACTCGTTGCGGTAAACAATAAAAGAAACATAGGTTCCTTTACAATGTCTAATAACGAATTTAAGAAGTGGTTTTTTTTAGCGTGTTTAAGAGAGTTAGTGCCGTGAATTTTTGCGGATTCTAAAACTTCTAAATCGGTTAAACCTGTACTTGTTTTTTTAGAATCGCTCATTGTAATTGAAATATTATTTATGCAAGTTACATAATTTATTCTTAAAAGAAATAGATTATTTGTCTAAGTTTTACTATATTTGCACGCAATTTAACAACAACTACAAATTGCACCATGAAAGCACACACAACTAAAATCGTTGGCGAAGGTCTTACTTACGACGATGTTTTGCTTATTCCAAATTATTCAGAAATTTTACCACGCGAAGTTAGTATTCAATCGAAGTTTTCGAGAAATATTACTTTGAATGTTCCTATCGTTTCCGCAGCAATGGATACGGTTACCGAAAGTTCTATGGCAATTGCTATGGCACAAGAAGGTGGAATTGGCGTGTTACACAAAAACATGACTATTGAGCAACAAGCAGCGAAAGTAAAGAAAGTTAAACGTGCAGAAAGCGGTATGATTA
The DNA here is from genome assembly GCF_002483315.1 of Flavobacterium sp. UBA7663. GTDB lineage: Bacteria > Bacteroidota > Bacteroidia > Flavobacteriales > Flavobacteriaceae > Flavobacterium. The sequence goes on along the minus strand of NZ_DLHR01000016.1, from coordinate 140,207 downwards.
TCGATCCAGTAACATTGCCTTTAACAGCAACTGTGGGTGATGCGAAGATGGCAATGAAAGAATTCAGTATTGGCGGAATTCCAGTAGTAGATGATAACGGAATTTTAAAAGGAATTGTTACCAATAGAGATTTACGTTTCGAAAAAATTAATACCCGTTCTATTTTAGAAGTAATGACTTCTGAAAAGTTAGTAACGGCTGCTCAAGGAACAACTTTACAAGAAGCCGAAGGAATTCTTCAAGAAAATAAAATTGAAAAATTACCTGTAGTTGACAACAACAATAAATTAGTGGGTTTAATTACCTTTAGAGATATTACCAAATTAACGCAAAAACCCATTGCTAATAAAGATAGATTTGGTCGTTTACGTGTGGCTGCGGCTTTAGGTGTAACAGCTGATGCAGTAGATAGAGCAACGGCTTTAGTAACTGCAGGTGTTGATGCTGTAATTATTGATACCGCTCACGGACATACGAAAGGTGTGGTAGGTGTGTTAAAAGCTGTAAAAGCAAAATTCCCAGATTTAGATGTAGTTGTAGGAAACATTGCTACTCCAGAAGCAGCATTATATTTAGCTCAAAACGGAGCTGATGCAGTGAAAGTTGGAATTGGTCCAGGTTCTATTTGTACAACTAGAGTTGTTGCAGGTGTTGGCTTTCCACAATTTTCAGCAGTTTTAGAAGTTGCTGCGGCTTTAAAAGGAACAGGAGTTCCAGTTATTGCAGATGGTGGAATTCGTTATACAGGAGATATTCCAAAAGCGATTGCTGCGGGTGCTGATTGTGTGATGTTAGGTTCACTTTTAGCAGGAACTAAAGAATCACCAGGAGAAACGATTATTTTTGAAGGAAGAAAATTCAAATCATACCGTGGAATGGGTTCTGTTGAAGCGATGCAAGAAGGTTCTAAAGACCGTTATTTCCAAGATGTAGAAGACGATGTTAAGAAATTAGTTCCAGAAGGAATCGTGGGGCGTGTGCCTTATAAAGGAGAATTGAACGAAAGCATGCAACAATTCATCGGCGGTTTAAGAGCCGGAATGGGATATTGTGGAGCAAAAGATATTCCAACGTTACAAGAAAACGGACGTTTCATTAGAATTACAGCAAGTGGAATTGGCGAAAGTCATCCACACAATGTAACGATTACAAAAGAAGCTCCGAATTATTCGAGATAATTTTTAAGTATTCAGTGATCAGTCACAGTAATCAGTAAAATATAAACCTGATAGTTTATAAGCTATCAGGTTTTTTTTATTTTGCGCCAAACATTTGCACCGCATAAATTTTCTTGTTTTCCCAATCAATGCTAAAACCAATTTCTGTGAAATTATATTTTGTTTCTGAAATATTCTTGTAATGATTCGGTGATTTCTTCCACAGATTAAACATTTTTAAGGCTAAAATATCTAAATCTTCGTCGGAATAAATTTGGTTTTTAATTCCTGTAAATAATAGATTTTCACCCACTAAAACAAACGAATTTCCGCCATAGAAATAAACTCGTTCTTTTGGACTTTGCTTTTTAGCATCAGTCTGTTCGTGCGACAAGGTTTGAACTTTTGCTATGTATTTGGCATGGTCATCTGCTGCTTTTTTCAAATAAGGGTCCAAACCAAGTACTTTTCTGTCGTTATTGGAACGCTCTTCGTTTACCAATTGATACAATTTTGTTTTCAGTTTTTCCAAATCAATTTTGTTTTGATTTTGACTGAAACTGAATGTGGAAAGTAGAAGTATGAATAGGGTGAAATGGGTTTTCATGTTAGTTGGAGATTAGTTCTTGCTTTAATTTATCCAAAGTGGTTTCTTTTAACTTAAGGTTGAATTCAGTATTTGAATTTCTATCGATATAAAATTTGTCATAAAAGATTTTATCTTCATTATTAGTATAAACGATTACTTTAATTTTTCCTTTTATCCTTAATTCAGGATAAACGTAATCAGAATTAAAATTATATAAATAATGGTTAATTAATGATTTTTGACCTAAATAGTTATAAAAAATAACATAATCACTATCGAAAAGTTTGTCATTGTTATTTATAGTTACTTTTTTCAACTTCTCATAATCTAGGATTCTATCAATATTAATCCAACCTAATTTGTCTGACGAAAAACTAGAGATTTCTGCCATTGAATTATAGAATGCATCTCTGTTTTTTATTCTTTTTTGCTTTTCTTCTTTTGTAAGTCTTTCATTATTATTGATATCTCGATATTTATCGTATTTTAAATCATGATTCAATTCGTCAACAACCACCATTTGATTGTTATTGATGTTCTCTTTTAATTCGTTTTCTTCTTCCTCTAAAATTTTTATCAATTTTAAAGAATCAATTTTTTGAGCAATTTTTAGACTATCTAAAGTTGTTTCTTTAAAAAAACCACCAGCATTATCTTTTCCAACACTAATTCTAAATGCACGATTTCTTAATATATCTGGAAATAAAACTTTTATCTCAGTTTTTGCTAACTCCCAACTAAAAATAGAATCATTATCGTTATAATAAATATTACTATCCGCTAATGGTTTGTTTGGAATTGTAACATCATAAGATTTACCTTTTTTGATTCTCAATTGTTTATCACCTTCTTTAAAATTAATATAAAACATTCCCGAAGATTCTAATAATTCGTCTTTATTAGTTACAGTTGATAAACCATTTAAAATCATATCTTCTTTTGAATAAAACTCTTTTAATTCAAAAGTGATTTTTCCATTAGTATAATTTTCAAATAAATCTTTTGTAATCCAAATTTTTGTTCCTTCTTTCCCTGAAATTAAAGTGTCATTTTTTAGAATAAACTCAATCGTTTGTAACTTATTCGTTTTTAATTGGGAAGAAATTGCAATTGAATTTTCTTCAATTGGTAAAGACGTTTTTTCTTTTTGGCAAGATAATATTGCAATTGAAAAAAGAAGGATATAAAATGCTTTCATAAAGTTTGTTTTGAAAGAAAAATCAACTTTCATGCCAAAATAATCCAAGAGATTCCTTCGGAATGATAAACGTCACGGATAACTAAACACTGTGATTGCTAACTGAATACTAAAGAATTACCCTTTCAAAAACTCATTAATCTTTTTTCTATCACCGGCAATCCATAAAATATCATTGGATTCTAAAATCCAATGCGACTCTGGGTTTAAGATACGTTTTCCGTTGCGTTCGATACCTACGATGATGCCGTGTGTTTTTTCTCTAATTTGCGATTCTCGGATGCTTTTTCCAATGCAAACACGGTTTTTAAGTTCTAATTGTTGTAGAATAATGTCTTCTTTAATGAAAGCTTCTGGTTCGTCGATTTCGTGCTTGTCTAAATAGTTTTTAAATAGTTTTACTTGTTCATCGGTGCCAATTACGTTGATTTCGTCACCAGGGAATAAACGTTCGGTTCTTATTGGAATATTAATCGTGACATCGCCACGTTTGATAGACGCAATATTGATTCCGAATTGCTCTCTAATTTTCAATTCTTCTAAGGTTTTGCCTGCTAAATTAGATTCTTTTGCAATAATTAAATCGGCCATGTGACCATCCCAAGGCGATAATACATTTTGACGTTTGTTGGCTTGTTTTGTGATTTCTCTGTCGTTGAAATTTTTCAAAAAATGACCTTCGATTTTGTTGTAAAAAGCATGCAATCGTTTCGGGAATAAAATGTATGATGCAATTCCAATAACTAAAGCAATTATGGCGATAACCGGAGAGAAAAACTCATTCAATACAAATCCGAAATAAAATAAGGTTAGTGCAATTCTAAAAAATACTAAAACAATAATTGGTCCTTGATATTTTCTCACTTGCATTAATTCTTGCACTTGTTCCACTGCCACTCTTCGCAACGATAAAGCCCATAAAAAAGGTGATAAAATGACAACCGTTATTAGAGCAGCAATGGCATTTCCAAAACGGGAATCTTCTACTAAAGGAAGAATATATTTCGATGAAAGTAAAATAATCGCCACAATAATTATAGAGTGAATGATTACCTGAGTTAAATACGCTTTTAATACAATTTGCCATGTGCTAACTGATTTAATTGCTTCGGTATTGGCGCTATAACGTTCGATTTTTTTAACCCATTTTCTTGGTAATTTTTTTTCTAAAAAGATGGATAAAGGCGTTGAATATTTTACCATGAAAGGCGTTGTAAAGGTTGTAATGGCAGAAACAGCTACTACAATTGGATATAAGAAATCGCTCGTTACATTTAACGTCATTCCTAATGTAGCGATAATGAACGAAAACTCTCCAATTTGAGATAAACTCATTCCAGTTTGAATGGATTGTTTCAGCGGTTGACCCGAAAGTAAAGCGCCAATGGTTGAAGAAAGCGATTGCCCAAGAATCACTACTAAAGTTAGAATTCCAACAGGAAATGCATATTTCATCAACATTTCAGGATCAATTAACATTCCGACCGATACGAAGAAAACCGCACCAAATAAATCTTTTACTGGTTTTACCAAATGTTCAATGTGTTCGGCTTGTGTGGTTTCTGCAATAATGGAACCCATGATAAACGCACCAAGAGCAGGTGAGAAGCCTACATTAGCGGCAAATAAAACCATCAATAAACACAAAGCCAATGAAACAATAAGTAACATTTCATCGGTTAAAAGGTGTTTTGCTTTTTTTAGTAATGTTGGAATGAAGAAAATTCCAGCTACAAACCAAATGGTTAAAAAGAAAATTAATTTTAAAACGGATTGAAACAATTCACTTCCAGAAAATTGCTGACTTACCGCAACGGTAGACAATAAAACCATCATTAAAATGGCTAAAATGTCTTGTACAATTAACGCACCAATTACATTTCCTGCAAATTTTTGCGTTTTTACGCCTAATTCGTCAAAGGTTTTTAAGATAATTGTAGTGGAAGAAATGGATAAAATAACACCCAAAAATAAGCTATTCATTTTGCCCCAATCCATTAATTGTCCTACGAAATACCCCAAAGCTACCATAGTGATAATTTGGGTTAACGCTGTTATGGAAGCTGTTCCACCTACTTTCATTAGTTTTTTAAAACTAAATTCAAGTCCTAAACTGAATAAAAGGAATATTACCCCAATTTCTGCCCAAACGGTGACACTATTCATGTCTTTTACTGTTGGGAAAAAATCAAACTCGCTTCCTGCTAAAAATCCAGCTACCAAATAACCTAAAACCAACGGTTGTTTTAAAAGTCTAAAAATGAGTACCGCAATGGCTGCAGTGACTAAAATTAGTCCTAAATCGCTAATTAAATTGGGTAAATGAACTGTGGAGGCAGTAAGAAATATTGGCATACATTTGAATTTTTACTAAAATAGTGAAAAGCGTTCAGTTTTCAAAATTTCAATTCTTTATGCTCTTAATTTTATTGTTTTTTTAACGAATTTAGTTCTTGAAGTGTATAAAATTTCATTTGGTTTGAAACCACAAATTGACAAATCATTTCTAATGTTTTCAGTTCTACTTCATATTCTTTTGTAGCCTTGCTAACTGGTTTGTGTCCGTAAAAAACGACTATTTTATTGTGCTTTTTAGCGTAATTTAAAACTTTAGTAATGTAATTCAGATTGAAATGTTCGTAATTGCTGTCAATTCCAATTCCGTTTGCAAGTCGAGTTCCGTTGTAGAAATTAGCGTTATCGGCTACTTTTTTGCCACCTTTTGCTGTGCCTCTTATGATATCGAAATGTTTTTGTAATTCGTAGTCTAACGTTTGTGTTTTGGCTCCAAAAGGATAAGCAAACGATTTAATTTCGATGCCTTCTTTTTTAAATGCTTCGATTAATGGAAAAATTTCGACTATTAAGTATTGCTGTTTGTTGTTTTTTTTAGCGAATTCTTTTGCATTGAGATGACGAAATCCGTGACCAGCAATTTCGTGCCCTTTGTTTTGAAGTTCTTTTAAATTTGAGATATCTGAAATAGAGATTTTTTCAAAATTACTTACGCAAAATGTGGCTTTCCAATTGTATTTTGCGAGTTGAGCATCTGCTTCTTTCCATTCGTTTACAAAGTAATCGTCAAAGGTAATGACGACACCTGCTTTTGAATTTGTAGTGATGATTTTGGAAGATGAACAAGAATAAAAGAAAAAACCTATCAGTAAACTAATGGAGATTAATTTTATACTGATAGGTTTTGGCATATTTTAAAAGGAATTAAATCCCCAAATAATTACTTGGTGTAATTTGCATTAATTCCGTTCTCACTTCTTCAGAAACTTTTAAAGTCCCGATGAAGTTATGAATGGCTTCTTTGTTAATTACAGTATTTGTTCTAGTTAAGTCTTTTAGAGCTTCATACGGATTTGGATAACCTTCTCTGCGTAAAATTGTTTGAATTGCTTCTGCAACAACCGCCCAATTTTTCTCTAAATCTTCTGCAAATTTTTCTTCGTTCAATAACAATTTATTTAAGCCTTTCAAAGTAGCTTCAAATGCAATTAACGTGTGTCCCATTGGTACACCAATATTACGTAAAACCGTACTATCTGTTAAATCGCGTTGTAATCTTGAAAGTGGTAATTTGGCTGAAAGATGTTCGAAAATCGCATTCGCAATTCCTAAATTTCCTTCCGAATTTTCAAAATCAATTGGATTTACTTTGTGTGGCATTGCCGAAGAACCAATTTCTCCTGCTTTGATTTTTTGTTTGAAATAATCCATTGAAACATACGTCCAAATGTCTCTATCTAAATCGATTAAAATCGTATTGATTCGTTTTAAAGCATCAAAAAACGCTGCAAAGTGGTCGTAATGCTCAATTTGTGTTGTTGGAAACGAATGGTGTAATCCTAAACTATTTTCTACGAAATCGCTTCCAAATTTTCTCCAATCCGTTGTTGGATACGCCACTTTGTGTGCGTTGTAATTTCCGGTTGCACCACCAAATTTAGCTGCAAAAGGAACGTTGAACAACAAACGCATTTGCTCTTCTAAACGTTCTACGAAAACTAAAATTTCTTTTCCTAAACGAGTAGGAGAGGCTGGTTGGCCGTGTGTTCTGGCTAACATTGGAATATCCTTCCATTCCATTGCTAATTCTTTTAATTTCGCAATTACGCTTACTAAACCAGGTAAATATACGTTTTCAAATGCTTCTTTTGTCGAAAGTGGAATTGCCGTATTGTTGATATCTTGAGAAGTCAATCCGAAATGGATAAACTCTTTATATTCTTGTAATCCCAAACCATCAAATTTCGATTTGATGAAATATTCCACCGCTTTTACATCGTGATTCGTTGTTTTCTCAGTTTCTTTAATCCAAAGTGCATCTTCGGTTGAAAAGTTCTTGTAAATGGCTCTCAAAGAATCGTAAATTGATTTGTCAATTTTGGCTAATTGAGGTAAATCAGCTTCGCGCAAAGCAATAAAATATTCAACCTCTACCAAAACTCGGTATTTAATTAAGGCTTCTTCAGAAAAATAAGGAGATAATGAAATAGTTTTGCTTCTATAACGACCATCAATTGGCGAAATAGCGTTTAATTCTGTTAATTGCATTTTGTTGTGTGTTGTTTAAAGAAGTGCAAATTTAGTAATTAGTGATTAGTTATGAGTAATTAGTTGAGAGTTTTTTACTTTAAATTTAAAAGTTCATCTTTTACAATTTTCATTCCTTCTACGGCTGTTAAAGGTAAAATTTTTAATTCGTTTGGCAAATCGTAAATGGTGGCGGGTTTTGGGTCGATGTAGTAGACAAGAACGTTTTGATCTACATAATTCATTAATCCAGCAGCAGGATATACTTGTAACGAAGTTCCGATAATAATCAAAATATCAGCGGTTTCTACAATCTCGATTGCATGTTCAATCATAGGAACATCTTCTCCAAACCAAACAATATGTGGTCGCAATTGATTGCCTTCCAAATCGAAATCGCCTAAGTTTAAATCGTGTTTCCAATCAATTACGAAATCTTCGTTTGAAATGCTTCTCGCTTTTAATAATTCGCCATGCAAGTGAATAACTTTATTACTTCCAGCTCTTTCGTGCAAATCGTCTACGTTTTGGGTTATGATGTGTATGTCGAAATGTTCTTCTAATTCGGCTAAGATTTCGTGTGCTTTATTGGGTTTTACGGTTAAAAGTTGGGCTCTTCTTTTGTTGTAAAAGTCCAAAACTAATTCAGCATTTTTTCTCCAACCGATAGGAGAAGCAACTTCCATAATGTCATGACCTTCCCACAAACCATCAGCATCACGGAAAGTTTTGATGCCGCTTTCGGCACTAATTCCAGCACCTGTTAGTACTACAATTTTTTTCATTTTTCTTTTGCAATTTTAAAAAACAAATGCGCCATAAAGACGCATTTGAATATTATACTTTTCCTAAGGTATAGAGTTGTTCCATTGTAGGCCCAGCACTTCCTCCCGCAGGTTCTAATGTAATTCCGAAGGCTTGTGCTTCGTTTGCGTTTTCTACTTTAATTACTTTCGTTGTACTTGTAGCATACGAATCAAGCAATCCAATACTTGTAGGGGTTAAAACAGGTTCTAATTTTAAAGCCCATACTTGGTATACCATTCCTTCAGGAGGAGTTGGTAAGCCAGAAGCATCGATGTATACTTCTTTTGTATTTTTGTTGTAATAGGCTTTTGCATAAGCATTTGGAGCTACTTGTTGTCCAGCTAAAGCAACGGCAATATTACTTGTATCTCTTAAAATGGCTAAAACTTCTTCAGATTCTTTCTTCTTCAATTCTAAATCTACAATTGATTCTTGTAATAAGTCTTTTTGTGTAGAAACGTTATTCAAGGTTTCGTTCGTTTGATTTAATTTATAAAATTGAAGTCCGAAACCAACTACTAATACAGCTGCAGCAACCCAACCCGTATATTGTGACCAATTTGAACGTGGTTTCATAGTTACAACTTTGCTTCTTCCTAGTAATTCGGTTCTGATTTTTTCAAAATTGGTTGCCGATAAGTGAGGCGCAACACTGTGTGACAAATTAATGACTGCAGCTTCAATAGCCTTAATTTCCTCTCTCACTTCAGGATATTGTGCTGCCATTTGGTTGACTTCCGCAATTTCTTCATCGGAAAGTTTTCCAAATACATACAGTTCTAAAATACCTGATTCTATATATTCTCTACTATTCATTGATCATTAGTCTTAATTCATTCATACAATTTCTATTCTGTGTTTTCACGGTTCCTAAAGGAATCTCTAATTCATCAGACGCTTCTTGTTGGGTATACCCTTTAAAAAACAACAAATCAATTAGTTGGATGCACTTTGGTTTCAATTTCTTGATAAACTCTTTAATTCCAATCGCATCTATTTTATTGATGGCCTTCGAGTTATCGTCCAATATATGTACGAAATTATCGGTAGATAAGTTTTTTTGATTGTTGTTAAATCCTTTTGAACGTAATTTATCAATAGAAGTATTACGGGCAATATTCAACATCCAAGTGTACAATCGGCCTTTAGACGTATTGTAAGTGTCAATATTTTTCCAAATTTTAACAAAAACTTCCTGAAGCACATCCTCAGCTTCTTCTTTGTCTTTAATTAAATTGAAAATAATTCCGTATAAACTCTTCGAATAATTATCGTAGAGTAACGTAAAAGACCTATCGTCTTTTTTAAGCAATAGGGGTAAAAGTTCTTCTTGTGTCATGCAATTTTCTTTTTTTGTCTAAAATAATAAAAAAAGTAGTATTATTTTTGCAATATGGAGAAATTTAATCAAGACTTGTTAACATATTTAGAAGGTTTTATTACTGAAAATAGAAAAGAAGGCTTTTTAAGAGTATTAAAAAACCGAACAAAGCATTTTACAGTGGCGATGGAAGATGTGTTTCAATTGCACAATACAAGTGCTGTAATGCGAAGCTGCGAAGTATTTGGTATTCAGCAATTAAATGTGGTTGAACAGAAATTTGGTAAAAGTATCGATAAAGAAATTGCTATGGGAGCTGAAAAATGGGTCGATATCAATCGTTTTTCTTCCATTCAGGATTGTATTACTAATTTAAAAGGAAAAGGCTATCAAATCATAGCAACTACACCACATAATGATTCATGTTTATTGCATGAATTTGATATTACAAAACCGTCTGCTTTATTTTTCGGGACTGAGCGCGATGGTTTATCGGAAGAAGTAATGCAACAAGCGGATGGTTTTTTAAAAATTCCGATGGTAGGTTATACCGAAAGTTTGAATATTTCAGTTTCTGCAGCTATTATTATTCAGGATGTGACGAATCGTTTGCGTCAATCGGATATCCATTGGCAATTAACAGAAGAAGAAGTTTTAGACAAGCGTTTAGATTGGACTCGAAAATCTATAAAAGATATTGAGTTTATTGAGAAAAAATATTGGGAAACTATTGCTTAAAATCGTCTTTTAATACGGGGTATTTTTTGATGATTTCTTTGAAGATTAAACTTATGTTTTCTTCTTTAAAATAGTTTTTTTCAAAAAATTGATGCAAAACAAAATATTTTTCTAAATTTCCAAATGAACTTTCAAATTTTTCATTTTCATAGCTTTTTACCAATTTTAATCCATCTTTTTTAGACTCTTCATTTTCAAGTTTTAACATAGTTAAAATTAGGTAATTCATTTCAAAATCAGGAACTTCATTTTGAATTTTGGTTAGCTGTTCGATTGCTTTTTCATCATCTAAAAGTTCGTTATATAGCTGTTGAATGCATGTATTTGAAAATGAACTAGTGTATTGTTTTGATTTACTATAATTATTTAAGATATAAACTATCACATCTTGTGCTTCATCTATTTGGGAAGTAAAATATAAAAGGGGTAAAATTTTCTCTAAAGCGCTAAAATTCTTTTTAGATTTTAGTATTGGAATTACCATTTTAGATTGATTACTTACATAAGTAGAATCTAAATCATTGATGTTAGAAATCTCAATTTTTTCATAATAGTTTTTATTAGTTTCGGTTAATTTTTTTAGATAAGCATCTAAATATTCTTTTCCACCTTTTTGTTTTGTAATTATGAGTTTAATTTCATTTAAGTCTTTGTTAGCCTGATTTTTTTGTAAAACAACATCTAAATATTGTTCAGATTCTTTTTTGCTTTCTTGTGAAAATACACTAAAAAAGTTTTCAAAATAGGTTGAACCGTGTTCTAATTTATAACGTAAATTGCCACTAAAAAGTTCAGAATCATAGTCATTTTTTGATTTAATGATTTTTGAAATTGCTAAATAATCAACTGCAAGTTTAAAATAAGAAGTGTAAAAATATTGTAAATTGTTTTCACTAACTTTTTCGTTGTTGATTTGGATGCAATCTAAACCATTGCGAAGTATTGTTGCCGAACCCGGAAATTTGTCTTTTAAAATATTAATTTGGGTAATGAATTTTTGAAACCCTTCATCGTTTTTTAAATCTAAATAGTTAAAGAAATAGCGAGAATCATCATGATATAAAGGATTTTTTTCAAGAAATTGAATGAACGATTCTACAGTTTCGTAATCTTTTCTTTCTGGTTTATCTTGAAAACTTCCAAAAGCATATTTCAAACTTTGCAATGATTTGGCATAATATGATGAAAAAACCATCAAGCCATAAAACGCGTGAATGTCTTCAATTGATAAGTCTTTTATGGTTTCAAGTTCTTCATTTAATTTGGATGAATTCTTGTCAATTTCTGCAAATTGATGTTCTTTTAAAACTGATTTTATTTTTTCTACCAATTCTTGTTTACTTAATGAAGTAGAAGAGAAGCTTTGTTTAAACTCTTTTGAAAAAGGAATTGGTTTTAATAATCCTTTCATCATGAATCCAAAATCAGGTTCACTTGGCAAGGAAAACACATTTAATAAAGCTTTTATTTTTGAAATTTCGGTTACATTTTTTTCGAAAGAAAGAATTTTGTTAATTGAAGACTCTACCTCAGAAACTTTAATTTTCTTATCCGAGTTATTGTACTCCAATAAAAGAGCTAGAACCTTTTCGGTTGAAGTATATGTTGACGTTTTTGCTTGCTCATCATTTATTTCTTTAATGAGATTTTTGTATTTTTTAGATTCACTTTTATTTAAAGTGTTTTTTAAGATTTCTAACTCAAATAAAGACTTGTTTTTTTGATATAATTCAACAACTTTATCTAATAATTCATTTTCAGAATATTTTTTTTCTTCTGAACGAAAGTCATTCTTTTTCAAAAAGTCGAGCTTCATCAAAGAAAAATAAAGTTTGTCTTCATGGGTAACATTGGGCAAACTAATTAAACTGTCTAACGTTTTTATAGATTGTGGTTTTTGCTCTTTAATTTCGTTCCACATATTAGCATCTCTATAATTCAAAACAACTCTAAGTTTTAGCTTTATCGGATTATAATTTGCAGTATATTTTTTTTGAAATGCCACTAATAATGCATCATATTCAGTGGTGTTGTTAGTGTAAAAACTAAGCCAAAGTTTAGCAAAATCTTTTTCTTCTTCAGAAATTTCAGCATTATTAATTATGGAAATGGCTTTTTCTTTTCCTAATGTATTATGAGTTAATAAAGCTTGAATTTGTGTTGCTTTATCAATATTATTTTTAAAAAACTGAGTTTTTAAAAGTTCTTGAGCATTTGCGTAATTTCCATTTGGCGATGCTAAAGAAATAGCATAATTCATTTGATAGGAACTAGAATTACAATCAAAGAAATAATCGTTTAAAAATTTAATTTGTGCATTAGAAGGTGTTAGAGATAAAATTAAAAAAAGAATAAAGTACTTTTTCATTTGTTAATCTTTAAAAAATTCGACACCATTTTCGCCCACAATTCCTTTCCCTTTTTCGGTAGTTACTTCAAAAAGTCCAAATTGCCATCTATTAGTAATTTGAATACCATCTAAACTTTTGATTGACAAATATTTTGGTTGTATGTATGGGTAAATTGTATTGAAAACGATGCAACCTTTTTTATTTTCTTTCTCTAAAATATATAATCTAGTTTTATTATCGTATTCTATTTTATCAAATTCATTTTCTAAAAGCACTTGATTACCTTCTTTTACTAAACCATATTTTTGATTTGATTTAACCAAGAACACATATTTATCTTTATCAATGCTAAAATATTTGATTTCGTCATGTTTTGGTGCAACCATTTCTTCTTGATTGGTAAGATTTACGACTCCCTTTTTTTGATTCAAGGTTACATAAACATATTTACTGTATTTATCAAATTCACCTACAACATCATATTTAGATTCTAATTTCTTTTTAACATCCTTATAATCATAAGATGATGCTTCACTAACTGAAACGTCACCATAAATTTTATCCGCGCCGTAGGCGTCAGATTTATTGATAATTCTGGTATCGTAAAACTTTTTTTCTGCCAGCATGCCTTTAGCTACCCAAACAAATTTTGTATTTTTCTCATCTTCATCATCCCATGATGGTCGAATTCTTACATATTCTATTGGAATAATAAGTTTACCTAACGAATTTATTAATCCTGAAAGTTTTCCTTTTTGAACTTCATAACTATCATTTTCCGAAACGGTAATTTTGTCATACAAACAACCAATAATTTCTTTGTTTTTATGAAATAAACCAACTTTTCCTTTTTTAAAAACCCAAAAATGATTCGGATAATCTTTATTTAAATAAATCGAATCGTAAGGATTAAGTTCAGGTAATAAAAGTTTTTTATTTTGGTCAATTACATAAAAGGTTTTATTAGATTTTACAACATATCTTGAAGCAAAATTATTGTTATAGTCTATTATAAAGTGTTTAATTTCTTTGTATAAGGGTTTAACCTTAATGTTTCCCAAAGTATCAGATAAACCCCAAAGATTTTTATCACGGTAAGGAATTAGAACTTTATTGGATTGACTTTGAGCTTCAGCTTGAAACACAATAAACAAAAAAACAATTTTTAAAAACTTAGCCATTCTGATAACTATTTATTCTTTTTTAATATTTTATAATCTTCATAACAAGCACTAATGGCATCCATGATTTGTAAGTCGTTTGCAGTTTGAATAAAATATTCTGAATAATTACAGTTTTGAAGAATTAATGGAATGTCATCTTTATTGATTTCTAATAAAGCGGCGAGTGTTTCTCTATCAAATTTAGTTGCTAAAAGATTACGAACAGTATCGTCTTTTTTCATTTCTTTTAGCTTCTTCATTTCCTTAGGTCGTTTACCAAAAATATTATATAGTAAATCAGCGGGATTAGAAATGGAGCCTAAAACTTTTGCAATTGCACCTGGTTTATATTCACCGCTTTCATAACCTGCTTTTAGCCCTGAAATGCTATAGCGATAAGAATCATCTGCAACCGGAATTAATCGTGTATCTACTTCAACAAATCCAGTTAAGTTGTATTTGGCAACAACTACTTCGTCTAAAACATACGCTTTTTCAGTCAAATAAATTTTAGTTGGATTTTGCCTTATCCAGTCGTTAGTTACTTTTACTTTTACGGTTTCGTAACCTATATACGTAAATAATATAGTGTCATTTACTTTGGCTCCAATTTCAAATGTACCACTCGGACTGGTTACAGTTCCTTTTACTCGTGAAGCATTTATAACGTGTACATTACCCATAGGGAGCTTTGTTTCGTTATGAATAACAGTACCTTTTAAGTTAGTCACAAGCGAATCGCTTTGTGAAAAACAAAAATTAGAAATTAGGGCAAAAAGAAAAACTACAAAATATCTCATTCTTTATTTATTGATTCAAAAATACGAATCTAAAGATGATATTTTGTAGTTTTCTATAAATTTATAAGAAAATTAACGAAAAATGTTAGCTTCTTCTTGGTCTTCTTGGTCTTGAAGAATCTCCAGTGCTTTCAGCACGTCTTGGTGCTCTGTCTGAAAATCCGCCTTCTCTTTTAGGAGCAGAACTACTTCTTTCGCCTCTAAAGCCGCCTTCCCTTTTTGGAGCAGAACCTCTGTCGCTACGGAAACCACCATCTCTACTACCTTCTCTTCTTGGAGCAGAACCACTTCTTTCGCGGTTAAAGCCACCTTCGCGTCTTCCACCACCAAAACCTCCACCAGAACTTCTTCCATTATGGTCACGTCTTCCGCCACCATCATTTTTAGAAATTTCAACGTTGATTCTTCTGCCGTTCATATCATATCCGTTAAGAACAGACATTACTTTGTCAGTATGTTCGCCATCTGTATTAAAGAAAGAGAAACCTTCTTTAACGTCTACTTTAAATACGTCATCTCTACCTAAATCTAAAGTTTCTTTGATAAAGTCTTTCAATTGCATCCAATCGAAATCATCTCTTGCTCCAATGTTGATGAAATAACGAACTGGATCACCTGCTCTAATTTCTCTTGGTTCAGAACTTCTTTCTCTATCATTTCCTCTTTCACCTGATAAATCACGTTTCGATTTGTAATAGTTGATGAATCTATTAAATTCAACAGATACCATTTTCTTAATTAACTCTTCTTTAGATAAACCATCTAAAACTTCATTAATAGCAGGTAAGTAATTGTCAATTTCGTGATCAACTTCTGTATCTTTAATTTTGTTTGCTAAGTGTAACAACTGAATTTCACAGATTTCAATTCCAGATGGAATTGTTTTTTCTTCGAATTTTTGTTGGATAATACGCTCAATTGAGTGTATTTTTCTGATTTCACTTTTCGTAATAATTACGATAGAAGTTCCTAATTTTCCAGCTCTACCAGTTCTTCCTGAACGGTGATTGTAAGTTTCAATTTCGTCTGGTAATTGGTAATTTACTACGTGAGTAATATTATCAACGTCAATTCCACGAGCCGCAACGTCTGTTGCTACAAGCATTTGAATTTGACGACCTCTAAACGATTTCATTACGCCATCACGTTGTGCTTGCGATAAATCTCCGTGTAATGCAGCTGCGTTGTAACCATCTTCGATAAGTTTTTCAGCAACCGCTTGTGTGTCTCTTTTAGTTCTACAAAATACAACCGAGAAAATATCTGGGTTAGCATCTGCTAAACGTTTTAAAGCTTCGTAACGGTCACGAGCATTCACACAGTAATATTCGTGAGATACTGTAGCCGAACCTGAGTTTTTGCTTCCCACAGTAATTTCTACTGGAGATGACATGAATTGTTTTGCAATACGTGCTACTTCAGCAGGCATAGTTGCAGAGAATAACCATGTGTTTTTCTCGTCTGGTGTGTCCGATAAAATGGAACAAATGTCTTCGTAGAATCCCATGTTTAACATCTCATCTGCCTCATCTAAGATACAAAAATCGATGTTTTTAATGTTTACAAGACCTCTGTTAATCATGTCTTGCATTCTACCTGGTGTAGCCACAATAATTTGTGCACCACGTTTAACTTCTCTAGCTTGTTCTGTAATGCTTGCACCACCATAAACAGCCACTGTATGTAACCCCTTTATGTACTTTGAGTATAATTTAATCTCGTTGGTGATTTGTAAGCATAACTCACGTGTTGGCGATAAAATTAATGCTTGTGTATTTCTATTCTCAGCATCAATTTTTTGAATTAGCGGGAAACCAAAAGCTGCGGTTTTCCCTGTACCTGTTTGCGCTAGGGCAACTAAATCTGTGTTTTGTTCCAATAGTACTGGAATCGCTTTTTCTTGTACTTCTGACGGATTCTCAAATCCTAGATCTTTAATCGCCAGCAGTAGCGACTCATTCAATCCTAATTGTTCAAATTTATTCATAAAATATTTTAAATTGGGTGCAAAGGTACGCTTTATAAATCACATAAACTAATTTGTTATATATTGATTTTCAATTTGTTACGTTTTTTGGTTTTTTCACATATTTTATAAAAAATGTTTTATTGCTAAAATTAGAATGGAAAAATTAGAAAGTAAGGTATTTTTGTATCAAAATAAGAACCATGTTTGAACTGTTAGACATTATTGGAACATTAGTATTTGCCATTTCAGGAGCTTTAACTGCTATTTATAAGAAATTGGATTTATTTGGTGTGTATTGTATTGCTTTTGTTACAGCTTTAGGCGGAGGAACAGTTCGTGATGTATTAATTGGAAGAACACCAGTAGGGTGGATGTTGGATATCAATTACATCTATATTATTACAACTGGTTTTCTACTTTCAATAATATTTAATCGTTACTTAGAACGTTTGCGTATATCGATGTTTTTGTTTGATACGATTGGACTAGGAGTTTTTACCTTAATAGGTTTAGAAAAAGGATTAGAGTTTGGATTAAGTCCTGTTGTTTGTGTGATTTTGGGAACTTTGACAGCTACTTTTGGAGGTGTTATTCGTGATATTCTGTGCAACGAAATTCCAGTTTTATTTCGAAAGGAAATTTATGCAACGCTTTGTATTGCGGGTGGAATTCTGTTTTTTATTTTGCAAAAATTACAAATACAAAGCGATATTATTTCGCTAATCGTAGCGGTTTTTATTATTTCGTTCCGATTGATTGCTTTTAAATGCAATTGGAGTTTGCCTATTGGGACAGTTTTTGTAAAAAAAGAATAAGTTCTTTCACTGCTATCCCTCTGTGACTGATGGTTGATTTTTCTTCCATGCTTAATTCGGCAAAAGTTTTTTCAAAACCGTCAGCTACAAAAATTGGGTCGTAGCCAAAACCATTGGTTCCAATTTTTTCTTCAATGATTTTTCCGTTGATGATTCCGGTAAATAAATTTTGTTTTCCGTTCAGATTTAAAGCAATCACCGTTTTAAAATTGGCTTTTCGATTCGATTTGTCTTTTAATTCAGACAAAAGCTTATCCATATTATCATTCGCATCTTTTTGTTCGCCTGCATAACGCGCAGAATAAACTCCTGGAGCACCATTCAAAGCATCAACTTCTAAACCTGTATCGTCAGCAAAACAATCGTAACCATATTTCTCGGTAACGTAATTAGCTTTTAAAATCGCATTTCCTTCAATGGTATCAGCTGTCTCTGGAATATCTTCGGTACAACCAATGTCTTCCAAACTCACAATTTGAATGGTATTTGGAACTAAAGCCTGAATTTCCTGAATTTTATTTTTGTTATTGGATGCAAATACGAGTTTCATGAAAGGTAATTTAGAAATGTAAAAGTACGAAACGTCTATAAAGTATAAAAGCCGATCTGGAGCGATCGACTTTTACGGTGAACGTGTAACCACATTTCTGTGTCGTTCGGTGCAAATGTAAGACCAATAATTCGATTATGAACTATTATTTTTATAATTTTTTTTCTAATCAAAATAAATTATAATAAAAGTATTTTTCTTTTTACTTTTGTCGAGTTTTAAACACCTATATATTATGGTAAAAGATTTATTCGAAAGAATTCAGAACAATAAAGGTCCGTTAGGAAAATGGGCTTCTCAAGCAGAAGGATATTTTGTATTCCCTAAATTAGAAGGCGAATTAGGTCCAAGAATGCAATTTCAAGGAAAAGATATTTTAAACTGGAGTTTAAATGACTACTTAGGATTAGCTAATCATCCAGAAGTTCGTAAGGCAGATACTGAAGCAGCAATGCAATTTGGTGCGGCTTACCCAATGGGTGCTCGTATGATGAGTGGTCACACAAAATATCACGAACAGTTAGAGCAAGAATTAGCTGCTTTCGTAATGAAAGAATCTGCTTATTTATTAAATTTTGGTTACCAAGGAATGGTGTCTATTATTGATGCTTTGGTTACTAAAAACGATATTATTGTATACGATGTAGATTCTCACGCTTGTATTATTGATGGCGTTCGTTTACACATGGGAAAACGTTTTACATACAAGCACAACGATTTAGAAAGTATGGAAAAAAACCTGCAACGTGCTACTAAAATGGCAACTGAAACAGGTGGAGGAATTTTATTCATTACGGAAGGTGTTTTCGGAATGCGTGGTCAACAAGGAAAGTTGAAAGAAGTTGTTGCTTTAAAAGAAAAATACAATTTCCGTTTGTTAGTTGACGATGCACATGGTTTTGGAACACTTGGTAAAACAGGAGCAGGAGCAGGAGAAGAGCAAGGTTGTCAAGACGGAATTGATGTTTACTTTTCAACTTTCGCAAAATCAATGGCAAACATTGGAGCTTTTGTAGCAGCAGATAAAGATATTATCGATTATTTAAAATACAACTTACGTTCGCAAATGTTTGCAAAAGCGTTACCGATGATTCAAACTATTGGTTCGTTAAAACGTTTAGAATTATTGCGTAATTCATCTGAAATTAAAGATAAATTATGGGAAAACGTAAATGCATTACAAAGCGGATTAAAAGAAAAAGGATTTAATATTGGCGATACAAACACATGTATTACACCAGTTTATTTAGAAGGTTCTATTCCTGAAGCGATGATAATGGTAAATGATTTACGTGAAAACTACGGAATTTTCCTTTCTATCGTGGTTTATCCAGTAATTCCAAAAGGGATTATTTTATTGAGAATGATTCCTACAGCTTCGCATACAATTGATGATATCAATGAAACACTAACAGCTTTTGAAGCTATTCGTGAAAAATTAGTAAACGGAACATATGCTAAAATTGCAGAAGCAAGTGTTCAAAATGTAGAATAACATTTATTAAGAATAACAAAAAAAGGGATTCAATTTGAATCCCTTTTTTTGTTATAACTCTTTTTTATAAGTTCTTCTTCTTTTATTAATTTTCGAATTAAAATGCTTCCATAAATTATGAATCGCATGATTTTCTTCTAATTCGGGAGTTCTTATGCAGGTTTCAATTCCTTTTGCTAAACAAACTTTGTAATATTCGTCAAAAACAATTGCTGTGACTCCTTTACTTTGGTATTCCGGTGTTATACCAATTAAATAAAAAACAATCTCTTTTGAATGTTTTCGAGCTTGTAGTAAATGATAAAATCCGAAAGGAAATAGCTTACCATTCGCTTTTTTTAGTGCTTGTGCAAAACCTGGCATCACAATGGCAAAAGCAATCATGTTATCATTTTTATCAACAATAAATTTGATAAATTCTGGATTGATAAAACCGATGTATTTCTTTTTGAAATATTCTTTTTGAATATCATTTATTGGAACAAACGATTGTAATTTGGCATAGGTTTCATTAAACAAATCAAACATTTTGTCCACATAAGGCATAATGTCTTTTGTTTTTGTGAAATTTAGACTACGTAACTCGTAACGTTTTTTTATCAATTCACTTGCTTTTTGAAAAGGTTCTGGATTTATGCCATTAAAAGAAAAATCACTTTCAATGTATTCTTTCTCTTTTATAAAACCAAGTTGTTCAAAATGAGTAATGTAATAAGGCAAACTGTACCAAGTAATCATATTACCCATTTGGTCAAAACCTTCGCTTAAAATACCAACTTTATCCAAATTTGAAAAACCCATAGGACCTTCCATGTGATCCATGTTGTGTTTACGTCCTAATTCTTCTACTTTATTTAAAAGTGCTTTCGTAACTTCAATATCGTCAATAGCATCAAACCAACCAAAACGAGCTTTTCTTTTTCCTAAAATATTGACTTCTTCCCAATTTATGATTGCGGCAATTTTACCAACAATTTTGTTGTCTTTGTAAGCTAAATAAAAATGAGCTTCAGCTGTTTGAAGAGCTGGATTTTTTGTTTTGTCAAAAGTTTCTAATTCTTCAGCGATTATTGGCGGAATCCAGTATGGGTTGTTTTTGTATAATTCGAAAGAAAACATCACGTAATCTTTCATTTCTTTTTTGGTAAGGGCTTCTTTAATTGTTATCATTTTATTCTACTGCATCTTTTCTTTTCTTCGCTTCTTTTTCGCCTTTTTTCTTCATTTTTTTATCGGTCTTACTTTCTGTACCAGGTTTTGCAATTTGAACTTCTTGATATTGATCAGCAAAACGCCATGAAAAACCAATTCCAGCATTTAAGATTCCAGGAGTGTTTTTTAGGTTTTTTCCAAGAGAAGCATCAACTTGCATGTGTTTGTCAAACAAAAAGGCTGCACCAATTCTAAAAACACCATCACTGTAATAATCACCCATGTAACCTTGATTTTCAATAAAACCCGACCATTGCGCATTAAATCCTCTTGTTAAAGTAAGAATGTAGTTAATGGAGGCAAAATCAGTTCCTATTTTGTCATAGGTTAAGTTGGTCACTAAAACCCATCTTCCACCAAAATGATTTTGAGCAATTGCAGTTACTTTTGGACTAAAGCTTGGTTCTTCAATAGTGGCAGGAGCATAATTAAATGGAGTTTCTCCTACAGCAAAGTTAGCACCTGCATACATAGCAAAAGCTGGAATGAATTGTCTCCATTTGAACTTTTTATTGGCTTTCCAACTATATAAATTAGGCTTTTCTTCGTAATTTTTAAACGGATCATAAATCAAATACTTGGCTCCTAAAGTCAATTGTTTAAAACCACTTCTTTTTTCTTCGAATGCGCCTGAAGTAAGTTTGTCATTTTGATATTGAATTTCAGCTATAACTTCTAGTTCTTCTTTCCAAACGCCATAGCGGATAGCTAATTCTCCCATAAAGCCTTTTGCTTTATAATCTAAAAGACTATGATCTTCTGAAACATAAGTTACGCCAGCTTCGGTTTGAATAATTTTTTTTCCAACAGCAAATGCCATCATCGATTTTCCAGGACGATTAGAGTTGATTTCATCTGTAAATTGTCCAAATGAAACTTGAGACATAATTCCTAAAATTAGAACAAAAAGTGTTTGAATAGATTTCATAAAAAATGATTTATGTCCAAAAATAGTTATTTTATCATAATTTTAAGAAACAAATTTGAAGTTTTACCAACCAATATCTGTATTTTTGAATTTTAAATTTTATTAGCATGGAAATGGCTTCACTTACAGGAACTATAAAGGTTATATTTTATATTATTCTGTTTTATTATCTGTTTAAGTTTTTAATGCGAATTTTTGCTCCAATTTTAATGCAAAAAGCGGTGAATAAGATGCAAGAAAAAATGCAGGAACAATATAGACAACAACAAGAACAACAAAATAGAACTTCTCAAGCAAGCGCTCCAACCCCAAAACCTAAAAAGGAAGTGGGTGAATACATCGATTACGAAGAAGTGAAATAATTACTTGTTTAGCAAGATTACTCTCAAGGATATTTTAACGATATCCTTTTTTTAATTACTTTAGCGCCTTATATTCATTATTTACTACTTATGAAAAACATCAAAGCATTATATCCTCATTTATTGGTTTTAGTAGGGTTTATTTTGGTTTCCCTGATTTATTTTTATCCAGTTTTACAAGGAAATAAAATTTTTCAATCCGATATTGTTCAATATACAGGAATGGCTAAAGAACAAATCGATTTCAGAAAAGAAACAGGAGAAGAACCTTTTTGGACCAATAGTGCTTTTGGAGGAATGCCAACCTATCAATTAGGTGCAAAATATCCAAACGACGTAATTGGGATGTTAGACGATGCTTTGCGTTTTTTACCACGTCCTGCGGATTATTTATTCCTTTATTTCTTAGGATTTTATGTGTTGTTGATGGTTTTAAAAGTAGATCCATTAAAAGCGTTTTTTGGAGCGTTAGCATTTGGATTATCTACGTATTTGATTATCATTTTAGGAGTAGGACACAATGCTAAGGCACACGCAATTGCGTATATGCCAATGGTAGTTGCTGGAGTTTTATTGGTTTTCCAAAGAAAATATATAATAGGAGGTTTGCTAACTATGGTTGCGACTGCATTAGAAATTAATGCGAATCACTTCCAAATGACGTATTATTTATTGTTATTGCTAGCGATTATTGCAATTTATTATATTGTAATTGCTGTTAAAAATAAAGAATTCAAAGAATTAGGAAAAGTAATTGGAGTATTTGCTATTGCTGGAATTTTAGCCATCGGAGCGAATGCAACCAATTTAATGGCGACTTCAGAATATGCTAAGTTTTCAACACGTAATAATAGCGAATTAACCTTCAATCCAGATGGTTCTCCAAAGACGGATAGCAACGCTATGTCGTATGAATATATCACCGAATACAGCTACGGAGTTGCAGAAAGTTTAAACTTGATTGCACCTGGACTTTTTGGAGGTTCTAACAATGAAAATTTAGGAATTGAATCAGAAACGTATCAAAATTTTGTAGCGCAAGGCTATCCAGCGGACCAAGTGCAAGGTTTTGTAGAACACGCACCGGCATATTGGGGAGCTCAGCCTATTGTTGCAGCACCAGCATACATTGGAGTAGTAGTGTTTTTCTTATTCGTAATGGCATTTTTTGTTGAAAAACGAAACATCAAATATTTATTTTTAGCTGGAGCTATATTTTCGTTATTACTTTCATGGGGTAAGAATTTCAGTATTTTAACCGATTTCTTCATCAATTATGTTCCATTATACGATAAATTTAGAGCGGTTTCTTCTATTCAAGTAATTTTAGAATTGTGTGTGCCTGCTTTAGCAATTGTTGGGTTATACCAATTTTTTAAACAAGATGAAAAAGCTAAATGGAACGCCCTTTGGAAATCAGGAGCCATTACTTTTGGACTTTTAGTTGTATTGTTCCTGATTAAAGGAATGTTTACTTTTTCTTCTGCAAACGATGCGATGTATGCACAAGCGTATGGCGATGATTTCATTAGAACGTTAAAAATAGATAGAGCTGCTTTGTATACTTCTGATGTTTTACGTTCGATGTTGTTTGTAGGACTTACTTTTGCTGTTTTATTTTTGTTTGTAAAAAATTTGATGAAAGAAACTACAGCGATTATTATAGTTGGAGTTTTAATGGTTTTCGACTTGTTTATGGTAGATAAACGTTATGTGAGCAACAATCCAGACCAATTCAGAAGTGCAAGAGAAGTTGATATGCCATTTGAACCAACAGAAGCCGATCAAAGAATTTTAGCCGATACCACGCATTTCAGAGTTTTTGAAGTAGAAGGCGGAATGAGTAACGCTAGAACATCGTATTTCCATAAATCAATTGGTGGTTATCATGCCGCGAAACCAAGAAGAATGCAACAATTATTCGACTACCAAATCGCTAAAAATAACGTTCGTGTGTTGAACATGTTAAACGTAAAATACGTCATCCAATCCGATGAAAACGGACAGAAATTAGCTTTAGCCAATCCAGCAGCGAATGGAAATGCTTGGTTTGTAGAAGAAATTAAGTTGGTAAAATCTGCAAACGATGAAATGAAAGCGTTGGATACTTTGGATACAAAAAGAGTGGCTGTGTTTTCCAATGTAATTCATGATAAAAAATATCTGAAATCTCCTGGAAGAGCTATTTCAGAATTAGAATATGAAAAAGATTCTATTTCATCAATAAATTTAGTTTCATATAAACCAAACCATTTGAAATACATTTCAAATAATTCTAAAAATGGTTTTGCGGTTTTCTCCGAAATGTATTACAAAGATGGATGGAAGGCTACAATTGATGGAAAAGAAGCAAGAATACATAATGTAAACTACGTTTTAAGAGGCTTACAAATTCCAGCAGGAAAACATACTATCGAATTCAAATTTGAGCCAGAAGTTGTTAAAACAGGAAGTACCATCGCTTTAATGAGTTCTATCGGAATGCTTTTGTTGATTGGAGCTGGAGTTTATTTTGAGAGAAAGAAAAAGATTCAAGATTAACGATTTTTGATTTTTGAACTTGAATATTTTGTAAATTTGAAAGAATATCTATCAAAAAAATGGAGACAAAATTGAATCACGATAAACCCGAAAAGTTAGAAGCTAAGCGAATAGCAGAAGTAAAATTGCTCTCTTATGTAGAACGATTAGAGCGATTGATGGCTATTATTGAGCTTTCTTATACTTTAAAAAATGCACCCAAAATTTATCCAATTAAGAAATGATTACACAAATTTTAAATATTTGGAAATCTTTTCAAAAACATAATGTAAAGTACATCACTATTGGTGGTTTTGCTGTTAATATTTACGGTTATAACAGAAATACGGGAGATTTAGATATATTAATTGAGGATTCCATTGAAAACAGAAAGAATCTTAGAAAAGCATTTGTTGACATTGGTATAGGAGATTTTGAATCTATTGAAACTATGCAATTTATTCCAGGCTGGACAGATTTTACATTAGACTTTGGGCTTCGTTTAGACGTTATGACTTCTATAAAGGGTTTGGAGGATAAATCATTTGATTCTCTTTTGTCTGATGCTACAATTGTAATGATAGGAGATACTCCTGTTAATTTTATTGATTATAAAAATCTAGTCATTGCAAAAAAAGCAACAAACAGACTCAAGGATCAACTAGATTTAGAAGAATTAGGAAAATTAAATGACAATATTGAACCATAACTAAATTTTGAAAACCAAAAAAATACTCATCATATCATATTACTGGCCACCTGCAGGAGGCCCGGGCGTACAGCGTTGGTTGAAATTCGTCAAATATTTACCTGATTTTAATATTGAACCTCACGTTTATATTCCCGAAAATCCAACGTATCCGTTGATTGATGAGAAATTATTGAGCGAAGTTTCTGACAAAGCTGTTGTTGTCAAACAATCGATTTTCGAACCTTATGGATTGGCTTCTGTTTTTTCGAAAAATAAGACTAAAAAAATTAGTTCAGGAATCATTCCAAATCAGAAAAAGCAATCGTTTATTGAAAAAACAATGCTTTGGATTCGTGGTAATGTTTTTATACCAGATGCACGAGTATTTTGGGTCAAACCTTCGGTTAAGTTTTTGAAACAATATCTTAAGGAACATCAAATCGATACCATTATTACAACGGGTCCGCCTCATAGTTTACATTTGATTGGTTTGCAATTGAAAAAAGAGCTAAACATCACTTGGTTGGCCGATTTTCGTGATCCTTGGACTACGATTGGCTATCACAAACAATTAAAATTGAGTTCGTGGGCTGCCAAAAAACATAAAGATTTGGAGAAGGAAGCCATGACGACTTGTGACCGCCTTTTAGTAACTTCTCCAACTACAAAAACAGAATTTGAAGCGATTACTTCAAAACCAATCGAAGTGATTACAAATGGTTATGATGTGGAGAAAGTGATTAAAAAACCGTTGGATGAAAAATTCACTTTGGCACACATTGGTTCGTTTTTATCAGCCAGAAATCCAAGAATTTTGTGGAAAGCTTTGAAAGAATTAACCAAAGAAAATCCTGAATTTAAAAAACAATTCCAATTAAAATTGATAGGAGCGGTGAGTGCCGAGGTACTTCAAGCGATTAAGGAATTCAAGTTGGAAAAATATGTGAATTATTTGGGGTATTTGCCACATGATGAAGCCATAATCGAACAACGTAGTTCACAAGTGTTGTTGCTTATCGAAATCGATTCAGAAGAAACGAAATGCATTATTCCTGGGAAATTATTCGAATATATGGTTTCAGAGCGACCAATTATCGCCATCGGACCAGAACATGCAGATTTTGCTCAAATCATACAAGAAACCAATACGGGAACTTTCTTCAAATATGACGAACTAGAAGCTTTAAAAGCACAAATTCTGACTTATTTCGAACAATTCCAACAAAATAATTTAAAAGTATATCCTGTTGGTTTACAACAATACAGCAGAAAATCGTTAACTGAAAAGTTAGCCAAACTTCTGAATTCAAAAATCTAAAATCGTTAATCTTCAATCTTAAATCAAATGGGAATTGTCATCAAACAATCAATTAAAAACACCATCATTACCTATATTGGTTTTGGAATTGGTGCTGTTAATACGTTGTTTATGTACGGACAATTCTTGGGCGACACCTTTTATGGTTTGGTCGGATTTATTTTGTCAGCAGCCAATATTATGATGCCTTTGATGGCATTTGGAGTGCATAATACGCTAGTGAAATTCTACAATGAATACGAAACCGAAGAGAAAAAATCACAATTTCTAACGTTTGTTTTGGTTTTGCCATTGCTTATAATTCTTCCTGTAAGTTTGATAGGTTATTTCGGTTATCATCAAATAGCGGAATTATTATCGCAAAAAAACCCAATTGTATACGATTATGTATGGCAAATTCCTGTAATCGGACTTTGTATGGGGTATTTTGAGATTTTTTATGCTTGGGTAAAAGTACATTTGCAATCGGTTTACGGTAGTTTTGTGAAAGAGGTTTTGCTTCGTATTCTAATTTCGATTTTCTTATTCGCAGTTTATTTTGATGTGATTTCGCCACAACAATTCGTTTTTGCCCTGATGGGGATTTACTTTTTATCGCTTTTAGCTATGTTTTTATATGCGATGAAAGTCAAAATACCCCGATTTAATTTGGTTTTTCCTGATAATGCAAAAGCCGTTTTAATCTATTGTTTCTTTATTATTTTATCAGGAAGTGTAGCAAATATGCTATTAGATGTTGATAAATTCATGCTGAATTTTTACATCAACATCGATAATATTGCTTTTTATTCGGTTGCTATTTTTATTGCGACGGTTATTGCTGTACCAAGTCGTGCGATGCATCAAATTACGTATCCCATTACAGCTAAGTTAATGAGCGAAAACAAGCATGAGGAATTAAATGAATTGTACAAAAAGTCTTCGATTACGCTACAAGTTATTGGTGGTTTGATTTTAATTGGTATTTTGGTCAACATAAATGAATTGTATAGTGTTTTACCAACAGGTTATAGCGAGGGAATTGCTGTAGTTTTCTTCATAGGGATTTCTAAATATTTTGATTTGGTTTTAGGAAACAATAATGCTATTATTTTTAACTCAAAATATTATCAAGCGGTCTTATTTTTAGGATTATTTCTTGTTTTTCTGACGGTTTCTTTAAATATGATATTCATTCCGCTTTATGGCTTGAATGGAGCTGCCATTGCAACGTTAATTTCAATTACGTTATATAGTTTAGCAAAGTTACTGTTTGTAGTGCTTAAAATGAAGTTATTTCCGTTTACAAAAAAAACTATTGTAGCTTTGACTTTAACAATAGTAAGTTTTGGAGTGTTTTATTATTGGGATTTTAGTTTTCATCCTTTTGTAAACATTGTTCTGAAATCTATTTTAGTTACCTTGTTTTATGTGGGATTAAGTTATTATTTAAAGATTTCTTCAGATATTAATTTTGTGATTAATTCTGTTTTTAAG
Source organism: Flavobacterium sp. UBA7663 (assembly GCF_002483315.1). Classification (GTDB taxonomy): domain Bacteria; phylum Bacteroidota; class Bacteroidia; order Flavobacteriales; family Flavobacteriaceae; genus Flavobacterium. Next base: position 112,205 of record NZ_DLHR01000016.1, on the reverse strand, counting down.
AAATTTTTGAAATAAAAAATCCTGCTTTATCTTTCCAGAATCCGCAGGATTTAAAAACAAACTTAACCAACCAATTTTTATTTTCTTTTAACTTCTAAAGTTTCTTTTTTGATTTCTTTTACGTCATCATCAGACATTTTTGCTTTAGAACCGTCTTTTCTATAGTAGTAATAGTCGTCGTCATTATAGTCGTCTCCATAATCATCTCCATAAACACCATTTCCACCTGAGTAATGAGTTCCAGGGTTGTAGTTATATCCGCCGTTAGCGTGGTTGATAAAACCATATACATCTACAATTCGTCCTCTTCTGTCGTAAACTATTCGCATGTTACCTACTTTAGTTACAGCAAAACTGTTATAACTCATATAAATAGTTCCAATACGTTTTACTCTTCCAAAAGCGTCGTAGTTGATGTAAACATTTCCTACGCGTCTTACTCTACCAAAGTTATCGTGTTCAACTCGTATACCTCTTTCTGAAGTTCCGTAGTAGATTCCTCTTGGAGCACCACTTGTTCCGTTGACTCTTGGTCTAACCGCTGGTCTTGTGTTGAAGTCAAATTCTCCATTTGGAAACAACATAAACTCAATTCCGCGTTCTTTAAAAATGATAGGTTCTGCATCTCTATAATCGATGTAATAACCTCTTCTATCTGTGTTGTCAGAAAAAACAGGGTTTTCTGACGCTAAAGCCATGTTCCCTACCAGAAGGATACTGGCTACTACTAAAAGTGTAATTTTTTTCATGATACAACAATTTAAAAGTTTGGCAACTTCATTTTAAAACTCGTTTCTAAAACTTGTTGCTTGATTAGGTATTTCCAATTGCTGTGCCAAACTCAAAAAAAGTGTTGTGAACGATTTGTTAATGAGTTGTTATTAAATAAAAAAAGAACGCTAACTTATTGATAGCGTTCTTTTTAGGAATGTAAAGAATATTGTTTTTATTGACCTCCGTATCTTCTCATCATTTCTTGTTGCATTTGTTCAATACCTTCCATTCCTAAAGTAGAGAATAAAAATATTACATAAATTAGATAAATAGCACCTAAAACAATACCTATTATGTTTAATATTTTACCAATTTTAAGATTGTTGTAATTGGTATATAAACTTGGATTCTCTGCATATAGTTTAGCATCTTTATTAGCTAAAACTAATCCAATAGCTCCAAGGATAATACTAATAATTCCATAACAACAACAAGTTAAGATTGAAAAAATCCCCAGAATAAGTACTGCGGTGGCATTAGGTAATTTTTGGTTTTCCATATTGATAAAGTTTAATTGGTTACAGTATTAAAATAGATTTTGATAAAATAAGCTATTAGAATTACAGCACCATTTAAAATAGCGCTAGCGATAACTAATTTAGCATAATTTCTTTTCTTATCCAATAGGTGTAAGCCTAAAAGAATAAAAAACAAACCTAAAGTGTAAATAGCAGGAAAGATTTTAAAGGCTTCATAAAATTCTCCTTCTAACAAAAAAGCAATGGCTCTTTGTGTGCCACAACCTGGGCACTCAACTCCAAAAAGTTGTTTGTTCATACAAGGCAACATATGTTCTTCCATAATACTTTTTGAAAGTTGAAAATTTGTTTTACAAGTTTACAAAAAAAAGTTCAAAAACAAATACTAATTTTAAAAACACTACTTTTGAAAACTTTATTAAAAGAAAAAATATGAAGCAATTTTTATACATTTTGATGTTTGCTGCAGTCGGAATTTTTGCCATGATTGAACAATCAAAACCAGCTCCAAATCGATTTATTATGATAGGGGCAATGGCTGTTTTTATGTTTGGATTATTTAGATTGATGAAGAAAATTCCATCTAAAAATGATGGAGAAAACGAAGAAGAAAATGGCACAGAAATTTGAAATAGGAGATAAGGTTGCGGTTTTAGACGACGACATCTCCGGAGTAGTAATTAAGGTTCAAAATAATGAAATTTCAGTGGAAACAACTGACGAATTCGTGATGACATTTTTTGTCAACGAATTAGTTAAAATAAACAATTCCAATGATTTAAGTGGTTTTTTCTCTACTCAAAGTTTAGGTTCGGTTTTAAAGGACAAAGAAGAGCCGAAAAAGCGCAGTTTTGTCAAAGAAAAGAAGTCGCGCAAGGATGAATTTGTCTTAGAAGTTGATTTGCATATCGAAAAATTAGTGCCTTCAAAACGAGGAATGAGCAACTATGATATTCTGACTTTGCAAATGGAAACAGCAAAAAGACAACTCGATTTTGCAATCAAAAATCGAATGCCAAAAGTGGTCTTTATTCACGGTGTTGGTGAAGGTGTTTTGAAAGCCGAATTAGACTTTATGTTGGGTCGCTATGACACCATTTCGTTCCAAGATGCGAACTATCAAAAATATGGTTTGGGAGCTACTGAAGTTTATATTAAGCAAAATGTGAAATAAGATTTTGGACTAAAATTTCACTTGAATTTCACTTCAAGAAATAAAAAAAGGACTACTCAATTTTGAATAGCCCTTTTACTTTTATAATATATTTTTCTATAAATCGGTTTCGTGATTTCCAAAATTATATTCCGTAAAACTAAACGAATTCGAACTTCCTGAAAAGTTTACATTTACAAATTTGATATTATGTGTATATCCAATAACGGTTATGCCGTCTACATCGTAAAGTGCATCTGTGATAATTTCAATTGTTCCACCAGTAGCATTCCATTCGTCTTGAACGACAGGAGTTGCAGGTGGAATAGTAGCACAAATATTATTTGAAGTAACAGTTCCTGAATAAATTCTGTAAATAATTTGATTGGTTGAACTCACGTTAACGATTCTTGGACTTCCATCTGGAGTTTCTACATTTTGAAAACTTGCTTCAGGAATATTGATTAATAACATTTCGTCTCCATTAATTTTAAAAATCAAATTATTATCTGTGCATTCTTGAATGTTTACCGTATCAAAATTGAAAGATTCTAACGTAATATCGCCATCATCACAGGCTTGTAGCATAAAAACTGAGGCTACTAAAACTATAAGTTTTTTCATGAATTAATCGAATTTATGCAACAAAAATAAAGGTTTTAATTTATTAATTTGCTAAATTTTGTTAATTTAAACGTGAATTGAATTTAAGACTTCCAAAATAAAATGATTTGTATCTTTGCGACATGAGAAAAGTGTATTTAGACAACGCAGCAACCACGGCTATTCATCCAGAAGTAATTTCAGTGATGATAGATGTGCTTCAAAACGATTTTGGAAATCCTTCTTCAACGCACAGTTTTGGGAGAAGTGCCAAGACTTTGTTAGAATCTTCACGAAAATCGATTGCTAAATTACTAAATGCACAAGCTTCTGAGATTATTTTCACATCAAGTGCCACCGAAGCTAGCAATTGGATTCTCACAAGTGCAGTTAAAGATTTGGGAATAAAACGCATTATCACGACTAAAATCGAGCATCATGCTACGTTGCACACAGTCGAACATTTAGCAAAGGAATTCGGAGTTCAAGTCGAGTATATTGACGTTTTACCAAATGGAAACATCGATTATCAAGATTTAGCGGCTAAATTACATTCAGATGTTCCATCATTAGTATCATTAATACACGTTAATAACGAAATAGGAACGATTTTAGACATCAAACGAGTTTCGGACTTATGCAAGTATGCAAAAGCACTTTTTCATTGCGATACGGTCCAATCTATCGGAAAAACAAATTTAGATGTGCAAGAGTTAGGAATTGACTTTTTAGTAGCTTCTGCACATAAATTTCATGGTCCAAAAGGAATTGGGTTTGCGTATTTGAAAAAGAATTCCATGCTACAACCGATGATTTTTGGTGGCGAACAAGAAAAAGGCATGCGTGCCGGAACCGAAGCCGTACATCAAGTCGTAGGAATGGCAAAAGCGTTAGAATTAGCTTATACTAATTTAGAAAACGACACCAATTACATTTCCGATTTAAAAAACTACTGCTTTTCAGAATTGAAAAAAGTATTTCCAGATGTCAAAATCAACGGAGAAAACACATTTTATAACCTTTTGAACGTCCAGTTACCTTTATCAGAAGAAAAGACTTCTATGTTGTTATTTACGTTAGATATGAAAGGTATTGCCGTTTCACGCGGAAGCGCTTGTCAAAGCGGAAGTATCAAACCATCGCACGTTTTAGCCGAGTTTTTATCTCCAGAAGAGACAAAAAAGCCAAGTTTACGAATTTCATTCAGTCATTTTAATACGAAAGAAGATATTGATTTGTTGGTTGAAGCTTTGAAAACAGCATAACTACTACCGTCACTTCGAGTGATTTTTAAAAGTAAAAATGCTAATTTTTGCTTTTAAAAATTGTATCGAGAACTATAGCAACGATTTTCCTTCTTTAGTTCTCGATACATTTTGTGTTTGTAAATCTTTTGCTTTACAAACACAAAACACTCGAAATGACGCTAGTGGAATTTCGATTTAAAACAAAAAAAAACACGAATTACATCAATTAAATCATGCAATTCGTGTTCAATAAGTTATTCAGAAAACTACAATTTCCCCATATTTTGAGCCAATGTCTCAATAAATTTTGTGATAGGCCCTTTGATCATCATTGCCATCATTGGGTTGAAATCACCTTCAAAATCTAATTGAACTTCTGTGTTATCCGCATCGATTGCGTTTAAGTTTCCAGTTAAGGTAAACGGCAATTTACTTGAAGCTGCTCCTAAAACGATTTGCGAATTTGGAGTTCCTCCTTTTTTTACCAATTTAATTTCTGGCATTCCTTTTAAACCAAATTCAAAGCAATTTTCGTCGATCACTTCAAATTTCGCGATATTTTCAGGCATTAATTTTTCAAAATTCTTTACATCGTTCAAAGCGTTGAATAAATACTCCGCCGATTTTGCTACGTTTACTTTTGGACTTTCTAAGTTCATATTTTTTTTATTTATTGTTGATCTTTTTTGTTTAAACTTCTACGTTCCACTCCGCTGGATTTGCGTTCCAAGCACTTAATGTTTCTAATTCGTTTTCTGAAACATATTGTTTGTCAACCGCTTTTTGTAACAAGTTTTCGTAATTACTTAGTGTGAAAACATCCAAATTCGCTGCTTCAAAACGTTCTTTTGATACTGGAAAACCATACGTAAAAATCGCTGCCATTCCTTTGATGTTAGCACCTTCGTTACGTAAAGCTTCAACTGCTAATAAACTACTTCCGCCTGTTGAAATTAAATCTTCTACGACAACCACGTTTTGTCCTTTTTGCAAGAAGCCTTCTACTTGGTTTTGTCTTCCGTGTTTTTTTGGTTCAGGTCTAACGTATACAAAAGGCAGTCCCATTGCTTCTGCAACAAGTATACCAATTCCGATAGCACCAGTTGCAACGCCTGCAATTACATCGGGTTTACCAAATTTTTCTTCAATATGTTTGGCAAATTCATCGCGAATATAATTTCTAACCGCTGGAAATGAAAGGATTATGCGGTTATCACAATAAATCGGAGACTTCCAGCCTGAAGCCCACGTAAAAGGATTTTTAGAATTTAATTTAATTGCGTTTATTTGTAAAAGCAATTCGGCTGTTTGTTGTGCTGTGTTGTTGTTAAAAATCATATTGCAAATGTATAAAGTTTTTGTGAACGATAAGCCACTTTTTTTGACAAATCAAGTTCAAAAGGAGACCGATTTCAAACTTTTTTTATTAGAAAGTGTTGATATCAAGAAGTTGATTGTTAAAATTTTTCAGCATAAAATTCAGAAAGCGTTTCTGTATCATCCTGATGAAAAGTTAATCATGAAAACACTTCGTGCGAAATTACCTGTGGAAAAAGCGGGTGGTGGCTTGGTTTATAACAAAGACGGCGATGTGCTTTTTATTTTTAGAAACGGCAAATGGGATTTACCAAAAGGCGGCACGGAAAAAAACGAAACCATTGAAGAAACCGCTATGCGAGAAGTAGAAGAGGAAACTGGCGTAACCGGATTAGCCATCACCGAAAAACTACAAAGAACCTACCATATTTTCAAACGCAATGGTCGCTACAAATTAAAAATTACGCAATGGTTTGAAATGCGTACCAAATTTGAAGGCACACCACAAGGCCAAGCCGATGAAGGTATTGAACGTGTAGAATGGGTGAATCCAAAGGATATTAAGTTTTTATTAGAGAACTCGTACGAGAATATTAAGTTGTTGTTTGAGGAAGAATTAACTAATATAGTTTAATCTCTTTACAAAATTTAGAATAAGATTCAATCTCATCAATATTTTTCAAGACAACAATTTTTTCAGTTACAGGATAATTATCAACAAGAAGTAAATCGTATTTCAATCCAATTTTATTAAGAATATTTATAATTTCTGTGTTTAATTTTGAAGTTCTATTGTATGAAACAAACCAAATGTTTTCAACAATATCGTCTTTATGCTCTATGAAAATAGTATCGCCTAAACATCCAAAAGCAATTGTGTTTTGGTTTTTAATTTCTTCAGGATAAGCGCAAGCTCCAGAGTAAAATATTTTTTTATATTTATTAATTCCAATCTTTTCTAAAAATTCTGTAATTTCATTAATATCAATTTTTAAAGTTTCGGTTTTAATTTTTGCGTAACTCGACAATGCCTTACTCTTATCAATATTTTTGTCAATTAAATACTCATAATTTGTTGCTGGAATAATTTCAATCATTAAATATTCTTCTTCCCATAACCAAGTTTTATCTTCATCATAAGTTTCATCTTCTATAATTTTGATGCTTGTTGGTTTAAAATCATTCTTGACTTTGTTTTCTAATTTAATTTCCTTTTTGGAATCATAAATAATATAAACAAAAGTAAAAGCAATAACTATAAATAAAATTATGTTTGGTAGCATGGATATTGATTTTCTAAAATTGGTCTTAATTTGCACATGGGCTAATTGACACATTTTCTAATTCACTCTATAAACCGGATACTGCAAATGCGCTTTCTCATAATAAGGTGATTGTCTGTACACCCAATCCAATTGCGCAGCGCCGTTTTCAGCGAAAGTTTTGTCGTTTTGTTTCTTTTGTTCTAATTCGGCTTTGATTTTTGGATTTTTGTCTAAGAATTCTTTCGCCAAATCTTCAAAAACATAACTTGAAAAATACTCTTTTTGTTGTAAAATAGTATCGAAGAAGTTCCAATTGAAATAACTGTCCACTGCTTCTGGTTCTAAGGTTTCTACTAAATATTTTACACCAGATTGATTCGTGTAAAACACATAATCGCCCATGAAAAATTTCACTTTTTGAGTCGATTTGGAAACTTTCGTATTGTAATGTGCGTAGTGACCTTCGTAAGGCGATTTTGAGGTTTGATAACTTTCAATTTTATACGATTCTACTTCAATAATCGTGTCATTTTGAATACGATGTGCATTGATATTGTTCAATTTCAAAATATCCAACACTTGCCATTGCGATTGCGGAATAATATATGCTTTTGGAATATTTACGAATTTCGTAGGTTTATAATTCCCATAAAATGGGATTTTCTTGGTAAACGGTTTGCTTTTATCGTAAAACAATCGATCTTTTCCTGAAATATCGCTTGGTTTGTATCCGCCTTGATAGCCTTTAAAATCAATATAAGATACTTTGGTTGAATCAATTGACCAATCCAACGGATATTGCATTCCTGCTTGATATTCGTTCAATGCATCTTTTCGCATTTGTTTGATTTTCTGCCAATTCGTATCAGCGAAATTAATCGTGCTGACCATAAATTCGTAAGTCACTTTCACTCGTTCTTTATATACTTTCAACATGTGAGTTTCTGGAACAAATCCTAAGGTGTGAAACAAAGTCGAATAACCTGTGGCATATCTTGGTGTATCGGTAAATTGCTCAAAACCTTTATCAGGAGTAGTGCTGTGCACATTTACATACGGAACCACATCGATTTTCTTTTTGTTCATGTCTTTCACTACCGAAGGATACAATTCGTTGATGAAATAATTGCCTAATTTGTTTCCCAAACGTTCGTGTTGGGTTGCAATGCAAGTAAACGTATACTGATAATCCGCGCCATTAGAAACGTGATTGTCTAAGAAAATATCAGGATTTAACTCGGTAAACAACTTTTGAAAACTTCTTGAATTTTTCGTGTCCGATTTAATGAAATCACGATTCAAATCATAATTGCGAGCATTTCCTCTAAAACCATATTCTTCAGGTCCGTTTTGATTGGCTCTTGAATGCGAATTTCGATTCAACATCCCACCAACGCTATACACCGGAATAGCAGCAATTAAAGTGTTTTTAGCCGTTTTTATTTTTCCTGTGGCCAAATCTCGCATCAACATCATAGTAGCGTCAATTCCGTCAGGTTCGCCTGCGTGAATGCCATTATTGATTAAAATTACAGCTTTATTTTTAGTAAAATATTCGTCAAAATCAAATTTGCCTTCGCTTGAAAATAGTACTAAATGCAATGGTTTTCCACTATCGGTGGTTCCTTTGTGAATCATTTGGATGTTAGCAAAACTTTCGTCTAATTTTTCATAAAATGCAATACATTCTTCATAAGTAGTAGATTGATTGCCGTTGCCACGTTCAAAAGGCGTGGATAAATCGTTTTGTGAAAACATGGAAATAGAAAAGAAAAGCAAACTTATATTAAAAAAACGCATAGCAGAATTGTATTTGATTTTCAAAAATAAAGTTTTTTACTTGAAACACATAGAAACATAGTTTAATTGTTGGAAGTGGTGAGTTATTTTAACTCTTTTTATAGTTTACATAGTCTATTTTTACCCAAATTTTGGGCTATCCAATTCTTTTTTCCTATGTTTCTATGTGGTTCAAAACTCTTTAATTTTACTTTATTTAATTGTATTGAACGGGTTAATTTAAAAATCGATAGGCATCAATCAACAATCATCACTATCTTTGCCGCATGAGTCAAAATCCATATTCCAACAATGTACTATTGAATCTTGGTATTCAAAGTTTAAACAAAATGCAAGAAGTAGCGCAACATGCTATTTTGAATGAAGATAATATTTTATTGCTTTCTCCAACAGGTTCAGGGAAAACCTTAGCGTTTTTATTGCCCATTTTTCAATTATTAGAAGAAGACGTAAAAGGTGTGCAGTGCTTAATTTTAGTACCTTCGCGCGAATTAGGTTTGCAAATTGAACAAGTTTGGAAAAAAATGGGTACCCATTACAAAGTCAATACGTGTTATGGTGGCCATTCGATTGATATTGAAATCAATAATTTGAGTAATCCACCAGCACTTTTAATTGGAACACCAGGAAGAATTGCCGATCATTTAGACCGAGGAAGTTTTGCTACCGATAACATTAAAACCTATGTTTTAGACGAATTTGACAAATCGTTGCAATTGGGTTTTCACGAGGAAATGTCTTATATCATTGGAAAAATCACTAGAGCCAATAAACGTATTTTAGTTTCTGCGACTTCAGGTGTGGAGATTCCGAAATATACCAAAGTAATTGATCCGAAAGTAATTGATTTTATTCCGAACCAAAAACAGAATGATAATTTAGATGTTCGCATCGTATTTTCGAAATCGAAGGATAAAATTGATTCGTTGTTTCAGTTGATTTGTTCTTTAAATTCAGAAGCAGCATTGATATTTTGCAACCACAGAGAAGCGGTGGAGCGCATTCATGAAATGTTAACCCAAAAAGGCATTATTTCCACGTATTATCACGGCGGATTAGATCAAGACGAGCGTGAACGTGCTTTGATTCAATTTAGAAATGGAAGTGTTTCGTATTTAATTACGACCGATTTAGGGGCGAGAGGTTTGGATATTCCAGAAATGAAACACGTAATTCATTACCATTTACCCGCAAAAGAAGATGAATTCACCCATAGAAACGGAAGAACCGCACGTATGTTAGCCACAGGAACCGCTTATGTGTTAATTCACGAAACCGAAAAGAAAGCCGATTATTTTGATTACGGCAAACGTAGATTAGATGTTTCTAATGCGAAATCATTGCCAAAAGCGCCTTTGTTTCAAACGCTTTACATCAGCGGAGGAAAGAAAAATAAGTTGAATAAAATTGACATTGTAGGTTTCTTTTCGCAAAAAGGAAAATTAGAAAAAGACGACATTGGATTAATCGAAGTCAAAGATTTTATTTCGTTTGTAGCGGTGAAATATCCAAAAGTAAAATCCTTATTGCAAAACATCAAAGAGGAGAAAATGAAAGGGAAAAAGTATAAAATTGAAGTAGCGAGAAAGGTGATTAAGAAAGAAGAAGAAGAGGAAGAAAACCATCCAAAATTTACGTCACGTAAAGAGAATAATAGGAAATAGTACTTTATTTTAATTAAAAAAGAGATGAATTAGTTTTTTGTCATTCCGACTCAAGGAGGAATCACATAACGTAGATTGAATTATGAGATTTCTCCTTGAGTCGAAATGACAATGTATTGATGCAAATTCAGGATAAAATGAATCTAAATTGCCCACTATGTAATTCTACTGCAACACTTTTTTGCGAAAAGCCAAAGCATTTGTTTTATAAGTGCACAAATTGCGAAGGCATTTTTAGACCAAAACATACTTTTTTAACCGCAGAAGAAGAGAAAGAACACTACGAAAAGCACAATAATGATATTTTTGACGAGCGATATCAAGCGTTTGTTTCGCCAATTGTGGAGGCTGTTTTACACGATTTTTCTCAAGAAACTAAAGGGTTGGATTTTGGTTCAGGAACGGGTCCGGTAATTGCTAAAATGTTGAGAGATAAAGGCTATCAAGTACAGAATTACGATTTGTTTTTCGCGAATGAACCATCACTTTTAAAAGAAAAATACGACTATGTTTCGTGTTGCGAAGTAATGGAACATTTTCATCATCCCTATCAAGAATTTGAATTGCTTCAAAGTTTACTACTTCCGAAAGGGAAATTATATTGTAAAACTGAGGTTTATAAAAATCAAAAACCTTTTGAAAATTGGTATTACAAAGATGATTTCACTCATGTTTTCATTTACCAACTTAAAACATTAGAATGGTTACAAAAAAACCTCCGATTTTCGAAGGTTTTTGTTTATGATAAATTAATTGTATTTGAAAATTAAAAACTATTCTTTAACTAATTTAAGAGTAGCTTTTGAATTATCTTCATTTTTGAGTTTTACAAAGTAAATACCAGTAGATAAATTTACTTCTTCATTAATAAGGCTTACATCAGTATACTTTTTATTGAAAATAGATTTCCCTGAGATATCAAAAATTTCTAAATCGATATTTTGATAACGTTTAGTTAAGCTAATTTTTAACGCATCTTTTATAGGGTTTTTCTCTAATTTAATATTGTTTTGAAAAGCAAAATCACTAGCACTTAAAGTTTCATTTAATGTACGTGTAGTTGCAGATGTAGGTTGGTCACCACCAGTTCCACCAGTTCCATTTACTGCATTTCCCACAAAATAAAAAGTAACAGCACCATTTCCTGCTGAAGGAGCTGTCCATTTTGAAGTAAAAGTAGAAGTTGTACTTATCATATTATGCTCAAAATAACTCCTGCCACTTACAGGTATAATCTGCGCATTAGATGATGGAGTTGAAAACGTACCTGCTGCTGAGTTGTTAGCAAATAAAGCAGTTGCTTGCATGCCATATCCACCAGGTGTACCACTTGAATTAGTAACAGTAAAAGATAAATTATATTCTACACCAGCAACATAATTCGTAATTGGATTACCTAAATTATCGGTTATGTTTAAAGTTATTGAAGGTGAATACGAACCGCCACTATGACAAGCTGCGCAGGTTCCGCTAGAAATTGGACTACCAGTTCTATCTCCAAGACCATTTGCAGCAGGCCCCGTAGATCTATACATTAAATTGTTATGATAGTTTTCTGGAATATAGTATCCAGATGTTTTTTCATTATTTTTAAAACTTTGAAATAATAAAAATAATGTTAGTACTACTGAGATTGAAAGTAATTTTTTTTTCATAATTTTTAGTTTTAATTGCTCATGTTATAAAGGTAAGATATTTTAACTAAATGAAAATGAAAAAGTTATGAAAAAAAACTTGAATTTAATTATGTTTGAAAATTAAGCTATTTCTTAGCTAAAACCGATTTAGGAACCAATTGCGTAATATCACCTCCATTTCGCAACACATCACGCACAATACTTGAGGATATAAAAGATGTTCGAGCCGCTGTCAACAAGAATACAGTTTCAATTTTCGACATCACACGATTGGTATGTGCAATAGCTTTTTCAAATTCAAAGTCGGCAGGGTTTCGTAATCCACGTAAGATGAATTCAGCATTTTCTTTTTTGCACAAATCAATCGTCAAACCTGAGTAGGTGATTACTTTAACTTTTGGTTCGTCTTTGAAAGCTTCTTCAATAAAACGCTTTCTGTCTTCTAATGAAAACATGTATTTTTTTTCAGCATTAACTCCAATCGCTACAATAACTTCATCGAATAAAGAAACGCCTCTTTTGATAATATCGTAATGTCCGTTAGTAATTGGGTCAAATGATCCTGGAAATATTGCTTTTTTCATAATTTATTACTTTAAAGCCAATTCAATAGCGTTTTCAAATAATTCAGGTAACGAAATTCCAGCTTCGCGAGCTTGTTGTGGTAAAATACTTTCAGTAGTTAAACCTGGAATCGTATTCATTTCTAACATATGAGGTTCATTGTTTACGATAATGAATTCACTTCTCGAAAAACCTTTCATTTTCAATACTTCGTAGGCTCTTTTGGCAACCGTTTCGATTTTTACTTTCAATTCATCCGAAATTCTTGCAGGCGTAATTTCTTTAGATTTTCCTAAATATTTTGCTTCGTAATCAAAAAAGTCGTTTTCCGATACAATTTCGGTAATAGGTAAAACGGTAACCGTTCCTTTGTAATTAATTACTCCAACAGAAACTTCTGTTCCGTCCAAGAAACTTTCAATTATGATTTCGTCGTCTTCTTTATAAGCGTTTTCAATGGCTGGAAGAAATTCTTCTCTAGTTTTTACTTTCGAAATTCCGAAACTTGAACCTGATTTATTTGGTTTTACAAAACAAGGTAAACCCACTTTCGCTAAAATGATGTCTACGTTAATTTCGTCGCCTAAATTCAAATAATACGACTCCGCAGTTTTGATTCCGTAAGGTTTTAAAACTGATAACATATCGCGTTTGTTGAAAGTTAACGCCGCTTGGTAATAATCGCACGAAGTTTGAGGAATATTTAATAATTCGAAATACGCTTGCATCAAACCATCTTCGCCAGGTGTTCCATGAATGGCATTAAAAACCACATCAAAATTGATTTTCGAACCATTTACTGTTACTGAAAAGTCGTTTTTATCAATAGGAAATTCGGCATCATTTTCGTCCACATACACCCATTTTTCCTTAAAAATATGAATGCGATAAGGATTGAATTTAGCACGATTAATGTTGTTAAACACTACATTTCCGCTAGTTAACGAAATTTTGTACTCGCTAGAGTAACCTCCCATGATAATGGCAACGTTTTTCATTTTGAAATTCTAAAAGTGATACACAAAATTACATTATTTATTGAGATTTTACGTTCTTTTATTTGTTTACCAAAGAAATATTTTTGCAATTCATTCGTTTTAAAAGTGTGAAGAAATCAAAAAGAATTGCATCGTTATTTCTTTTTGAATTTTATATCTTTGTCAAAATATCATATTCTATGAGTTTATTTAAGTTTTTAACAAGTCGAACTTTTTTTATTCAAGCTTTTTTAGCATTGGCTATTGTAGTGGGTTTTACTTTTTTAGTAATCCAGTTTTTAGATTTTAGAACCAATCATGGTCAGGAAATTAAAGTACCTGATTTATCTAAAATGAAATTAGAAATTGCGGAAGAGAAGCTAAACGAATTGGATTTAGAAGTATTTTTATTGGATACAGTAGAATTTAATGCCGATTTTCCTCCTTTTACTATTTTAGAACAAGATCCAAAAGCAGGAAGTTTGGTAAAAGACGGACGAAAAGTTTATGTGAAATTAAATGCTGGGGAATTTACAGACATTACAATTCCTGAATTCAAAGATAAAACGTTCAGACAAATTTCGGCTACCATAAAATCACTCACCTTGAAAGAAGGTAAAGTTACCTATAAACCTCATATTGCGAAAGATGTGGTATTACAAATCTATCAAAATGGTAGACGATTAAGAGCAGGAGATAAAGTAAAAAAGAATTCTACTTTAGATTTTGTTTTAGGTGATGGAAAAGAAGTTTATAGCGAAGAAACATTTAGTTCTGAAGAACCATCAGATACATTGCCTCCAGCAGAAGAGGTGCAACCAGAAGAATTTAAAGAAGAAAATGGCGGAATATAAGGTTGAAAACGAACTCGAAGACGAGTTATACGAACATCATCGTTTTGAAGCAAGTAAAGGACAATCGGCTTTGCGTGTGGATAAATTTTTGATGAATATGATTGAAAATACTACTCGAAATAAAATACAACAAGCTGCAGAAAATGGTTCCATTTTAGTGAACGATGTTGCGGTAAAATCCAATTACAAAGTAAAAGCTGGAGATGTCGTACGTTTAGTATTGGCACACCCTACATATGAGCAATTGCTAACACCAGAAAATATTCCGTTGGATATTGTATATGAAGACGATCAATTGTTGGTGATTAATAAACCAGCAGGAATGGTTGTGCATCCAGGTCACGGAAATTATTCAGGAACTTTAGTAAACGCATTAGCGTATCATTTTGAGAATTTACCAATGAATAGTTCCGAAAGACCAGGTTTGGTGCATCGAATTGATAAAGACACAACAGGTTTATTAGTCGTGGCTAAAACCGAACACGCAATGGCTTATTTGACAAAACAGTTTGCTGAAAAAACTTCGGAAAGAGAATATGTTGCTTTAGTTTGGGGAAATATCGAAGAAGATGAAGGAACTGTTGAAGGAAATATTGGACGACACGATACCAACCGAATGCGAATGGCAGTTCATGAAAGTGATGAAAAAGGAAAACCAGCAGTAACGCATTATAAAGTTTTAGAGCGATTTGGGTATGTAACCTTAGTTTCTTGTCAATTAGAGACAGGAAGAACACACCAAATACGTGTACATATGAAACATATTGGTCACACCCTTTTTAATGATGAGCGTTATGGTGGCGATTCCATTTTGAAAGGAACTACTTTTACCAAATACAAACAGTTTGTAGATAATTGTTTTAAAGTATTACCTAGACAAGCGCTTCACGCAAAAACTTTGGGTTTTGAACATCCTATCACAAAAGAATTTTTACGTTTTGATACGCCAATTCCTCAAGATTTACAGGAATGTATCGAAAAATGGCGTGTGTATTCAAAAGCACAGACGTTTTCAGAAGAATAAATAAAAAGCCCCAAAAGGGGCTTTTTTTAATTAAATGGATTAGACCATTTTGTATTGGTATAAACATCAGTTCCTGAAAGTGTTCGCAAAAATGCGATTACAGCATTTACTTCTGTTGCCGTTAAATTCAATTGTTGACCTACACCTCCTGGTGTTAATCTAGTGTCTAAGTTGTTATTTCCAGGAGCTAAATTTATCGTTCCATAATGTCCGATAGCGGTTTGTAAATCTGTTATTACTCCTGTATGCATCATTGGACCGTTTGTAGTTCCATCTGTTCTAACTAAATCACGAAGAGACGGTGCACGAGTATTTCCAGTGTCAATCCCCGTTCCAGCAATTGTGCCAATAATTCCGTTATTTAAAGTATTAGGGTCGATATCAAACTCAGGTGCTCTATGACAACCCCCGCAACCTAATCCACCTGAAGTTCGAACGCCACTAGTATTAAAAACAGGAGGCGATAAAAACAAATTTTTACCTTGATTTTCTTGTGCTGTAAAATTAGAAAAAGGTTGCCCGTCATTAGTAGCTAAAGCTCTTCCTGTATCGTATTTTGAATCAAAAGATTGAATGCTTCTAATAAACTGAGCCAATGCGCTTTGAATTTTAGCTTCTGTAATTTCTTCAGTTCCATAAACAAATTTGAAAAGTTCTTTGTAATAGCCAATTGCACTTAATTTAGTAATTAAATCATCAAAAGATAAATCCCCATTTTCGCCACTAAAACCCATTTCTCCATGATCTTTTATGGGCATTGTTGTTTGTGTTTCTAAATTCATGGCACGCTCATTCCAAAAGAATTTGGTCTCGGTAGCAAATCTCGAATTAATTAAACGCATAGAATGTCTACCTGTTGTACCGTTTACTCCAGTACTAGCCACATTAGTATCGCTAAATGCGAATTCTTGTTTGTGACAATTTGCACATGAAATGGTGTTGTTTGATGATAAATTTTTGTCATAAAATAAGACTCTTCCTAATGTAGCACCTTTGTCTGTAATTACATTTCCTAATGAATTGTCTTTAATTATGTAAGAAGGAATCGATTGATTGGCATAATTGGCTAAGTTTTCTAAATCAACCGATGAACCAAACTCAGCTTCAACAAAAGGGTAAGAAGTAATTTCTTCATAATTTTCATCCGAATTATTACTACAAGAAGTCAATCCACAAATTGCTAATAGACTTAAAATAAGTTGGTTTTTCATAATGGTTGGTTTTTGGTTTGCAATTGTAAGACAACATTTAATAAAAAAGGTTTAATTAAAAGCATACTTTTTTTATACTTTAAAATATTCCTATATTTGAACTTTATTTAAAAACAAACTAACACGAATATTTACCATGAAATTATTAGAAGGAAAAGTTGCCATCATTACGGGTGCAAGCCGTGGAATTGGTAGCGGTATAGCAAAGGTTTTTGCAGAACAAGGTGCTAATGTTGCTTTTACGTATAGTTCGTCTGTAGAATCGGCAATGGCTTTAGAAACAGAATTAAACGCTTTAGGAATTAAAGCAAAAGGATACAAATCAAATGCAGCCGATTTTAACGAAGCGCAAAAATTAGTGGATGACGTTATTGCTGAATTCGGAACAATTGATGTTTTAATCAATAATGCTGGAATCACAAAAGATAATTTATTAATGCGTATGTCGGAAGAAGATTTTGATAAAGTAATTGAAATCAACTTGAAATCGGTTTTCAATATGACAAAAGCGGTTCAAAAAATTATGTTGAAAAACCGCAAAGGTTCTATCGTTAACATGAGTAGTGTAGTAGGAGTAAAAGGAAATGCTGGACAAGCTAACTACGCAGCTTCTAAAGCTGGTATGAATGGATTTACAAAATCAATCGCATTAGAATTAGGTTCAAGAAATATTCGTTGCAACGCAATCGCTCCAGGTTTTATTGAAACTGAAATGACTGCAAAATTAAACGAAGATGTAGTGAAAGGTTGGAGAGAAGCTATTCCATTAAAAAGAGGTGGAACTCCAGAAGATGTAGCAAATGTTTGTGTTTTCTTAGCATCTGATATGAGTGCCTATGTAACAGGTCAAGTTATTAATGTTGACGGAGGAATGCTAACTTAGTAGTTAAACTATAAATGACAACAAGCACAATTTTACTTCTTATCTTATCAGTAATTATTGCTGCTGGATTGTCGTTTTATCAATATTTATATAAAGTCAAAAATCAGTCAAAATTGTACTGGTTTTTGACTTTTTTGCGTTTTGTTAGTCTGTTTTCTATCTTTTTATTATTGATTAATCCAATTATCAGTAGGAAAATAACTGAAATTAAGAAAACACCTTTGCCTATTGTTGTTGACAATTCCAAATCAATTTCAGAATTAAAAGCAACCAAAGAAGCTTCTGAATTATATCAGAAAATATCAGATAATAAAGCTATTACGGAAAAATATGATGTACAATTGTTTTCGTTTGATGATGAATTTAAGTCTCTTGAACAATTAGATTTTAAAGGAAATCAATCCCATATTGATGATGTTGCAAAAAACTTAAAGCAGTTATACCGAAACACCAATTATCCTGTAGTTTTATTTACCGATGGAAATCAAACTATGGGAAATGATTATGTGTTCAGTTTTCAAGAAAATACAAGTGTTTTACCAGTTGTTTTAGGTGATACCACTACCGTTTTTGATTTGAAAATAAATCAAATAAACGTTAACAAATACGCCTTTTTAAAGAATAAATTTCCAGTTGAAGTATTTTTGCAATACAATGGAAATCAGGCTATTTCAACTACTTTTGCAATTCAAAATGGCAACCAAACCATTCATAAACAAACCGTTAGTTTTTCGAAAGATAAAAGAGCACAGTCTATTTCTGTTTTATTAAATGCAGACAAGGTTGGAATTGCAAAATATAAAGCGGTGATTTCTTCTAGCATAAAAGAAAAAAACACGATTAATAATGCCAAAAATTTTGCAGTACAAATAATCGACCAGCGTAGTGAAATTGGTTTAATTTCTGCAATAAATCATCCAGATTTAGGAGCTTTAAAGCGAAGTATTGAAACCAATCAGCAGAGAAAAGTTTCAATCCTAAAACCAGATGAAGTAAAGTCATTACAGAATTATAATATTCTTATTTTATATCAACCAACCGCCTCTTTTAAAGCTATTTTTGAACAAAATAAAGTTGCGCAGATTAACACATTTATTATCACTGGAACTATAACCGATTTTAATTTTTTAAACCAAGTTCAAAACGATTTGTTGTTTAAAATGTCGGAACAAAAAGAAGATTATTTGGCAACTTTTGATTCGAATTTTAATTTGTTTTCGCAAAGCAATATTGGTTTTGAAAATTTCCCACCTTTGGAACATAAATTTGGAACTATTGCTGCAAAAAGCAATGTAAATACACTACTTTCTGCAAGAATTAGAAACGTGCAATTGCAAAATCCATTGTTAACTTTTACTGAAAATGGTAGCAAAAGAAACGCTTATTTACTAGGTGAAAACATCTGGAAATGGCGATTGGAAAATAACCTGAACAAAAAGTCTTTTGATGATTTTGATTTGTTTACCGATAAAATTATTCAATTTTTAATAACAAACGCTTCAAAAAAGAATTTGAATGTTACTTATGAGAGTTTTTATAATTCGGGCGAAAGCATTGAAATTGTAGCTGAATATTTTAACAAAAACTACGAGTTTGACGAAAAAGCTCAGCTAACAATTCAAGTTGTAAATTCTAAAACAAAAGCTTCTAAAAAATACGATTTACTAAAAGCAACGAATTCCTATAAAGTAAATTTAGATGGTTTAGAAGCAGGAAACTACACTTTTAAAGTAACAGAAAAACAATCAAATACTAATTTTTCTGGAGCGTTTGAAGTTTTGGATTTTGAAATTGAAAAGCAATTCGTAAATCCTGATAAATCTCGATTAGAGCAATTGGCAACGAATACCAATGGAAAAGTGTTTTATCCAAACCAAATAGAAAATCTAATCAAATCGTTACTCGAAAACGAAAATTATATTCCTACACAAAAAGAAACTATCAAAAAATCACCACTTATTGATTGGATTTGGTTATTGATTTTAGCAATTATTACTCTCGCAACCGAATGGTTTGTTAGAAAATACAACGGATTATTATAAAAGGTTAATTACTATTTCTCTCAGAAATTTTGACTCCTTATTCAATAGTTGAATTCCTTCTTTTTCAAAAATATTTCCATTATGATTTATGTTGTCTGCTAAACCACACCACGGTTCTATACACAAAAATGGAGCGTTTGGTTTGGTCCAAATGCCTAAATACGGAAATCCTTCAAATTCAACGGAAAGATGTGGCTGCTTATTTTTTAAAAGTAATAGTTTTTCCGATTTTAAATGTTTGAAAACCAAAGCATCTTTTTCAAAAAGCGAATAGTTTAAATTAATCTGTCCGTTTTCTGAATTTATTTTCCGGAATGAATTACTAAACTGTTCGTTTTCTAATTCATAGGATACAAATTCCTCTGCTTCATTAAATTGTAAGGAATAGTCTGAAAAAGTATCTTCAATTGCAAATGCCGGATGCGCTCCAATTGAAAACGGCATTACTTCATTAGACTTGTTACTTACCAAATAGGTAATTTCTAAGCTATTTTTGGTTAAACGATATTCCATTTTTAATTCAAATTCAAACGGATATTGTTGTAACGTTTCGGCATTACTTTTTAATGAAAAAAGTGCTGAATTTTTGGTTTTGTTTTCTATTTTAAAATCAAAATTTCGAGCAAAACCATGTCGTGGCAATGAATACGATTTGTTTTTAAATGTATAAGAATCATTTTTTAACCTTCCTACAATCGGAAATAAAATAGGTGACGTTTTATTCCAAAAAACTTCATCAACTGTCCAAATGTAATTTTGGTTGTCTTTTTTTAATTGAATTAATTCGGCACCAATTGTATTAATCGATGCCGAAATTTTGGTATTTGAAAGTGTAATAATCATATTAATCTTCTGAAATTCCTTTCCAGTTTCTAATAACTTTTGATAAAAAGAAAAGTGTTAGAATGGCTAAAATAAAATTCAATGAAAACATATGAGTTATATGATCTCTTAGCCATACATATTCTGGAGAAGTATAACTATAACCAGTTCTGTAATCATATTTTGAAGCGTAATGTTCTTGTATTATAAAATAAATCAATGGAATAATTCCTAAGAACGACCATAAAAATAAATTCAACGCAATTCTACTTAGTTGTAAATTCTTCTTGTTGAAATAAATTAAAAAGAAATAAAATATAATTCCTAAAATGGTAAATAAAATTAAATAAGCATACATGTTTCCTACACCAGTAATTGCTGTGAAAATACCGTAAACAATATTAACAACACCAGATGTAACAACTGCAATTAACCAACTTTTTCCTGAAGTAACTCTGAAAGAAAAAATCAAAATAGATAATCCAAAAGCACCATATAAAAACCCTAAAATCATTTCAATATTAAAAAACGAATCTGTATGTGCTTCAGAAACCGTGTCATACTTTTCTTTTAATACATCTTGTTGTATAAAATATTTCGAATATTTTCGCTCTTCATTGCCAACTTTAGCGGCATAAACATAAGAATTATTATAAGACTCATCAGTTTCGTATTCTTTCAAATAAGGCTGAATGTATAAAAACTCATCAAATTCAGGTGCTTTGTAAACAGCCTGAAACCATTTATCTAAAGTTAAATTGGTTGCTAAATTGTGTTCTCTAATTAAACTTAAATAGTTGTTCATCAGGTTTTTAACTTCAGTTTGATTGTCTTGATATAACCAATTTTGAACTTTTATTCTGTTTAAAGAATCTTGTTCTCTTGAAATAACCGTAAATTCAAACGTATTTCTATTTACTAATGAAAATTGATCGTATTTTTTTCCGTTAAAGATGATATGATCTTTATAAGCATAAGCCATAGTAGCTTGTGTTTCATAAGCTCGTTCTTGGGTTTCATAGTTTTCAGAAATTTCATTGTTTACTAATTTATTTCCTAAACTATCAATTAAGCCTGAAGCTAGAGAATCTATTTCTGTTTGCGCAAAACTTCCATCAATAAACATATCTGCAGTAGCAATGGTTTTGCAACGATTGGTTGTTTCTTCAAGCGAATAATAACTTTTTTGATGTAATTGCTTTCCAACAGAAAATGGTAAATAAAACGTAATCAATAATGTACCAACAACAAATATTTGCAACCATTCGTAAAATAAACTGTATTTTGATTTGCTGTAAAATGATTTTAACGAATTGTTTTTAAAGTAGTTAACTAGCCATAAAATAATGATAATTATAACAAGTAAAACACCAAATAAGATGCAAGTTACTTCAATGTCTAAGTTGTTTCTGTTCGAAAAATCGATGGTTCCATCTAAATAGCCTAGACCAAAAAATATGAGGTGAAGTAGTAATCCAATGACAACCATAGGAACAAATTTTGTGTTCCAAAGCAATGGATGTTTTAGTAATAATTTTTTCTGTATATCTTTAAACATGATTTTATTTTTTTTAGTTCACAAAAAAGCGACGTGTTGAATTTGAAATATTTCTCATATAAGTCATTGGAATCGATTGGTTTATAACCACTTTTAAGAAATCATTCATTTCAATTTTTTCTGGAAAAGTAGCAATAAAAGTTCCACCATTTTGTTCCAAAGAAATTACTTCTAAAGTGGTAAAAGCTTGTTTTAAATCGCTTAAATTCAACGAACTTTCGAATTCGATAATGCAATTTTTTGCTACATCATTTTCTGCATTCAAATTCTTTTGTGATCCACGTTTTAAGAAAACCACTTGATTTGATGTTTTTTCCACTTCGTACAATTGTTGCGAACTCAAAACAATAGCAATAGGTCTAAAAGCTGAATTTGCGATGTTTCTAAAATCGTCTAAAATGGTTTGTTGTGCCAAAATATCTAAGTTTGCCAAAGGTTCGTCAATCAATAAAATTTTTGGTTTTCTAAGTAACATTCTAGCCAATTCGAAACGCATTTTGTAACCAGAAGACAAATTATTCCAGTAATGTTTTCTAAATTTTCGCAATCCCAAACGCGTGATAACTAAATCGACGACTAAATTATTTTCTTCTGGCAAATAGCCGTAGCAACTTGCTGTAAATTCTAAATTTTCGTACATAGAACCGCGCCAAGTGTCAGTTCGTTGTGGAATGTAAACTAATTTTGTTCGCAAATCATACAAATCATCATATTGAAATTGATAATTTATGGTTCCAGATGTTGGATGTAATTCGCCACATAAACTACGAAGTAAAGTAGTTTTTCCGTTCCCGTTTTCGCCAACTAAACCAATTATTTCGCCAGTTTTGATGTCTAAATTTATAGGACCTAACCCAAAAGAAGCATTGTATACTTTTTGTAGATTTTTAACTGAGATAATAGTTTGATGATTGTGACATTCTTTTTTACTTAAAAAAGCGTGAAGTTCATCTAATAAGGCTTTTAAGCGTGTTTTTTTATCTTCGTCTTCTTTTTCATTATGGTCTAACCAATTTAAAAATTCATTGGTTTTGATATAAAAATCAATGTTTTCGGTATCTAAAGTAAAATCGATTACTCGTTTTATGGTTTGATTGAAGTCGTTGAATTCGAGAAGTTCTTGCACCTCGCGGAATTGTTTTTCAAATTCGGTCATATGTTTTATTTTATAAAATTTCGTTTTAGTAAACCATACATTACGGTATCGGTAAATTCATTATTATAGTAAAAATCTTCTTTAAAATGAGCTTCTTTTACAAAGCCAACTTTTTGTAAAACACGTTCCGAAGCAACATGTCTTGAATCTATAACCGCAACGATAGAATGAAAATTTAAGGTATTGAAAGCAAAATTTAATAATGTTTTCACGGCTTCGGTAACATAACCTTTTCCATTGTGTTCGGGTGTAATCATGTAGCCTAATTCGGTTCTAAAATGTTCAGGTTGCGTTCTGTAAAATCCCATAATTCCGATGCATTTATCACTTCCTTTTTCGGTTACAGCCCAATTGATATCAATGTTTTCATCTATTTTATCGTTAATCATTTTTATGTGTGCCAAAGCACCATCGATATCAGTTACTAAAGGTCTCGGAATAAATTTCATAGTTTCAGGATTACCTCGAAGCACTAAAATTTCTGGAGCATCTTCATCAGTTAATTTTCTAAAACGTAAACGTTCTGATTCTAGTATTGGAAAAGGAGAGAAGTTAAGTTGTAGCATTAGCATTATTTTAATTTGAATCTTGTTATTGAGTTTGAATTTACTCTTGAATTGCTTTATCGTGTTTTTTACTGAAGAAAATCAACATGCAAATAGCACCAATAGTTGCATATAACATATCAGATTGTGTGTCCCAAACATAGCCTTGTGTTCCTAAAAAAGCATCACCACCATCTCCTGTACAAAGTGAAACGCCCCATTCTAACCATTCGTAAGCTGCGCTAATTGCCAAACAAACCGCAACAACAACGAAGTTAAAGAAACTAGGGTTAGAAATCACGTTTTTACGAATAAATAATTCTCGTGTAATCATAGCAGGAACAAACCCTTGTGCAAAATGACCTACTTTATCATAATTATTTCGGCTTTGATTAAACGTTTCTTTTATCCATTCAAAAGGTGGTACTTCTGCATAGGTGTAATGTCCGCCAAGAAATAAAATATAGCAATGAATTAGAATAAAGAAATACGTAAAATTAGTAAACTGAAAACGTTTAAAGGTGAATGCTAAAATGGCAAACCCTATAACTGCAGGCAATACTTCTAAAAACCATGTAAAGTATTCTTTTGGATAAATTCCTGAAACTAGTAATCCAATAACGAATAATAGGGAATAAAGTTGTGGTTTTTTCATTTAGTTGATTTGTTTTTTCTTTAAAATTAAAGCACTTATAAACGAAAATACAATTCCTAATGGCAAGATTTCCATATAAGTAAAAAGGATAACCATAATAGGATTTTTATACATTTCTTTAAAAGAATTCATCTCTTCGGTTACTGTTACAATTTCTTCTGGACTTGCTTTTTGAATAGCCATATCCGTATAATGTTCTGCAAAATTTGGAAAAAAATTATACAAGATAATTAACCAGACTACTACATAAACTGTTGAAATAAAAAGCGTAATCCAAAAACCTGTAAGGAAAGCATTCCCAAGAGAAATGAACCCATTATTTGCGTCTCGTTTTTGCTTAATTCCTAATACCACAAAGATGAAAGCAAGTAGCATTCCTGCAAATCCAAAAATCATACTGACTTCTTTTTCAGGATTTGATTTCATGTACATAGTAACAGATACTAACAACGCCGAAACAATAATGCTTCCAAATAATCCATTTTTTAAAATAATGTTATTCATGATACTTAGTTTTTGGTTAGTGAATCAAATTTAACGAAATTATTCGTTGAAATCTAAATCTTTATTATGTGTTTCAGAAATAGTTAGGGTAGAGTAGATGCCTAATGCAAAAGCAAAGAAGCCTACAATTGCCGCAGCAGCAATTACGCCATTATTTACTTTTAATCCGTCAAAAGCCAATAACATTACAGGAACTAATCCACGAACCATGTTAGGAATAGTAGTTGTTGCGGTGCTTCTAATATTGGTTCCAAATTGCTCAGCTCCAACAGTTACAAACATGGCCCAATAACCAGTTCCTAAGCCTAACCAAGCACAATAAAAGTAATACATATTTTCCGACTTGGTTCCGCTAAAAAGGAGTAAACACACACCAACGATTGTAAAAAGCATCATGTAGAAAATCGCTTTTTTTCGGGAATGTAACCAATGCGAAATAAATCCACTGGCAAAATCACCAACCGAAATTCCAACATAAGCCCACATAATAGCTTTTCCTGGTTGAATACTATCAATTCCCATTACAGGCGCAAATTGATTTGCCATTACCGCTAAAATTCCAATACAAAACCAAGTAGGTAATCCAATTGCAATGCATTTCATGTATTTAACAAAACGATTCCAATTGGTGAAAAACGAAAAGAAATTCCCTTTTTTGATGTTATTATCGTGTTTGATATCGTTGTAAATTCCAGATTCTGCGACGCTAATTCGTAATACTAAAAGCATTAAACCTAAAGCACCACCAATGTAATAAGCAATTGTCCAATCGCCAGCTAATTCTACAGTTAATTGTGCTACAACAGCTCCAAGTAAACCAAAACCAGCTACGATAGAAGTTCCAATAGCTCGTAATTGTTTGGGTAAGGATTCCGAAACTAAAGTAATTCCTGCTCCGAGTTCACCAGCTAAACCAATTCCAGCAATGAATCGTAACCAAGCATATAACATGGTTTTGTCTTCTACAGGAAAATGAGGTAAATAGCCACAAGCAATATTAGCCAAAGAATACACTAAAATAGAACCAAACAAAACCGAAAGTCTTCCTTTTTTATCTCCTAAAACGCCCCAAAGAATTCCTCCTAGAAGTAATCCTACCATTTGGTAATTTAGAATCAGAGTCCCTGCAGTATCAACATCTAGGTTCATGTCTTTTAAGCTAGGGACACGAACAATCCCGAAAAGAAGCAAGTCATAAATATCAACAAAATAGCCTAAAGCAGCTACAATTACTGGAAATGATAATAAGTGTTTTAGTTTTTCTTTCAGAGTAAAGTTTGACATTGTTA
Organism: Flavobacterium sp. UBA7663; assembly: GCF_002483315.1. GTDB lineage: Bacteria > Bacteroidota > Bacteroidia > Flavobacteriales > Flavobacteriaceae > Flavobacterium. The sequence continues at coordinate 86,182 of NZ_DLHR01000016.1, read as the reverse complement.
GTATAATTGGTTAGTTGTTTTTGTAAAAATAGAGATAATAGAATAAAAATGGTTTTGGTTTGAAAATATTTTTGAACATTAATCTTTAACAAAATTCAGTGGTTTTGTGTTAGTTTTCTTTAATCTAATCCATACCAAATCATTAAATTTGAAATAAAAAGTTATGAGAAAATATTATTTAGTTGTGCTAGTGATTTGTAGTCAGTTTCTCTTTTCACAAACCGACACAAGAGTTTATGATATTATTAAGTCCATTTCGACAAAACGAATTGAAAACGATATTCGAACGTTAGCCAATTTTGGTACCAGAAACACATTTAGTGATACTATCTCAAGCAAAAGAGGTATTGGAGCAGCAAGAAGGTGGATTAAATCAGAATTTGAAAAAGTTTCTAAAGATTGTTCTAATTGTATGGAAGTTTTTTATCAAAAAGATTATGTAACAACAAACGACGGTGAGCGAGTGCCAAAGGACACTTGGATTGTGAATGTAGTTGCGGTTCAAAAAGGAACAAAAAACAGCAATCGATATGTGATTATGACTGGTGATATTGATAGTAGAAATTCAGATCCAATCGATTTTACAAAAGATGCTCCTGGTGCTAATGATAATGCATCTGGAATGGCAGGAACGATTGAAGCGGCAAGAGTTCTATCCAAATATAAATTTGATTATAACATTGTGTATTTAGGTTTGTCAGGCGAGGAGCAAGGTTTGTTTGGGGGAAAAGGTTTCGCTGAGTTCGCAAAAAAGAATAATTGGGATATTATTGGAGTTTTAAACAATGATATGATTGGAAATATAGAAGGTGTTGATGGCGTAATCGATAATCGAACATTTAGAATTTTTTCTGAACCAACACCTATTACTGAAACAGAAAAAGAGAAAAGTAATAGACGTTTTTATGGCGGTGAAGTAGATGGAATTTCAAGACAATTAGCAAGATATATTCACAAATTAACTACGACTTATATGCCAGAAATGAATCCAATGATGGTGTATCGATTGGATAGATTTGGAAGAGGAGGGCATCATAGACCTTTTAATGATTTAGGTTTTTCTGGAGTTAGAATTATGGAAGCTCATGAAAATTACAACCGACAACATCAGGATTTAAGAGTAGAAAATGGCATCAAATATGGCGATGTAATCGAAGGTGTAAATTTTGAATATGCTAATAAGTTAACTGCTGTAAATGCAATCACTTTAGCTAGTTTGGCTTGGGCAACTCCTGAGCCAAAAAATGTAAAAATTGGTGGAATAGTGCAACCTAATACCAAATTAAAATGGGATAAGGTTTCTGATGAGAATATAATTGGATACAAAATTTATTGGCGATTAACAACTTCTCCACAATGGGAATTTAGCCGATTTGTTGGTGATGTTGATAATTTTGAGTTGCAAGGAATTGTAATTGATAATTATTATTTTGGTGTTTCTTCTGTTTCTAAAACAGGGCATGAAAGTGTGGTGGTTTTTCCAAATGATATCATTAGAACAACATTCAAAAGAAACTAGTTTAAAATAAGAAACACCGAATCAATTCTGAATCGGTGTTTCCCAAACTAAAACAAACTAACCCATTATAAACCCATGAATTAAGAGGATATTTTTGAAAGTATTGGAATTTATTTTACCAATTCACTTTCGTTTCTAAAAACTAACTGACCATCAAAACTGTCTAGCAAAATAATGCTGTCAACGGTAACTTTACCAGCCAATATTTCTTTTGAAAGTTGGTTTAAAACTTCGCGTTGAATTACTCGTTTAACTGGTCGTGCACCGTATTGTGGATCAAAACCTTTTTGTGACAAGTATTCAATTGCTTCTGGAGTTGTGTCCATTGTAATTTGTTGATGTGCCAACATTTTAATAACACTTTTCAACTGCAAACCAACAATTTCTTTGATATTCGCATTGGTTAACGGTGTAAACATTACGATTTCGTCGATTCTATTGATAAATTCTGGACGAACAATTTGTTTTAGCAATCCTAAAACTTCTACTTTGGCAGCTTCGGTTGCGGCATCAATTCCACCTTTTAGGTTTTCGAATTTCTCTTGTATAATGGCACTTCCCATGTTTGAAGTCATGATGATAATCGTATTTTTAAAATCCGCCACACGTCCTTTGTTATCTGTCAATCGTCCTTCGTCTAACACTTGTAATAAGATGTTGAACGTGTCAGGATGTGCTTTTTCAATTTCGTCTAACAGTACTACTGAATAGGGTTTTCTTCTTACGGCTTCGGTTAATTGTCCACCTTCATCATAACCTACATATCCTGGAGGAGCACCAACTAATCTACTTACCGAATGACGTTCTTGGTATTCGCTCATGTCGATTCTGGTCATCGCATTTTCATCATCGAACAAATATTCGGCTAATGCTTTGGCTAATTCGGTTTTCCCAACACCTGTAGTTCCTAAGAATAAGAACGAACCAATTGGTTTTTTCATGTCTTGTAAGCCAGCGCGGCTTCTACGAACGGCATCGCTCACTGCTTCAATAGCTTCTTCTTGTCCAACAACTCTTCGGTGCAATTCTTCTTCTAAGCGAAGAAGTTTTTCTCTTTCACCTTGCAACATTTTCATTACTGGAATTCCGGTCCATTTTGCAACGACTTCTGCTATGTCTTCGCGAGTAACTTCTTCTTTTATCAAGGAAGTTCCAGCTTGGTTTTCAGCTAATTGAATTTGTAAAACATCTAAACGTTCTTGTGCATCTTTGATTTTTCCGTAACGAATTTCGGCTACTTTTCCATAATCGCCATTGCGTTCGGCTTGTTCTGCTTCAATTTTAAAATCTTCAATCTCTATTTTTACATTTTGAATGTTATCTACAACATCTTTCTCGGATTTCCATTTGGTGAAAATCTCGTTGCGCTCTTCTTTTAAGTTGGCTAAATCCAAGCCTAAACCTTTTAATTTAGTTTCGTCATTTTGCCTTACTTGATTATATTTTTCAGAGGTGTTCGGCGAATCTTCGATTTCACGTTTGATGGCTTCCATTTCGATTTCCAACTGCATGATTTTTCTATCCAAAACGTCTAATTCTTCAGGTTTTGAATTAATTTCCATTCGCAATTTTGAAGCTGCTTCGTCCATTAAATCGATAGCTTTATCTGGAAGAAAACGATTGGTAATATAACGTTGCGAAAGCTCAACTGCCGCAATAATAGCATCGTCTTTGATACGCACTTTGTGGTGTGTTTCGTATTTTTCTTTGATACCTCGCAAAATCGAAATCGCACTTTCTGTATCCGGTTCATCGACCATTACTTTTTGGAAACGTCTTTCGAGTGCTTTGTCTTTTTCAAAATATTTTTGGTATTCGTCTAAAGTTGTTGCACCAATCGCACGTAATTCTCCACGAGCTAAAGCAGGTTTTAAAATGTTTGCGGCATCCATAGCGCCTTCTCCACCGCCAGCACCAACAAGCGTGTGAATTTCGTCAATGAAAAGTACGATATCGCCTTCAGCAGAAGTTACTTCTTTTACAACCGCTTTTAGTCGTTCTTCAAATTCTCCTTTATATTTCGCACCGGCAATTAGCGCACCCATGTCTAGAGAATAAACAATTTTATCTTTTAGGTTTTCAGGAACGTCTCCGTCAACAATTCGGTGAGCTAAACCTTCGGCAATTGCTGTTTTACCAACACCAGGTTCACCTACCAACATTGGATTATTTTTTGTTCTTCGGGTTAAAATTTGCAATACTCTACGAATTTCTTCATCACGACCAATTACGGGATCGAGTTTGCCACTTTTAGCCAGTTCGTTTAGGTTTTTAGCATATTTATTCAGTGAATTGTACGTTTCTTCAGCCGATGCGGAAGTTACTCTTTCTCCTTTACGCATTTCGTCAATAGCGGCTTGCAACCCTTTTTCAGTAACGCCTTGATCTTTTAAAATCTGTGCGACCTTGCTTTTCGATTTGAAAATAGCCAAGATTAAATGTTCGATAGAAACGAATTCGTCGTTCATTTTTTTGGCAATGATTTCAGCCTCGTTTACCGTAGTTCCAGCATCACGAGAAAACATAATATCGCCACCAGAAACTTTTGGAAAGCTTTGAATGGTACTGTCTAAAACTTTTTTGAAAAGCTCCACATTAACATTGAGTTTTTTCAAAATAAAAGGCGTAACGTTTTCGTCTACTTCTAAAATTCCTTTGAATAGGTGTTCGTTTTCAAGCTGTTGTTGCCCAAAACTTTGTGCAATTTGCTGTGCTTGTTGCAAAGCTTCTTGCGATTTGATTGTAAATTTATTGATGTTCATTTTTTAAATTATCTTTTTAGTTTGTTGCTTATGTTCGGAATTGTTCAATATGTATTCCAATGTGAAAAATCGGTCAAAATGACTGATTTTAAATGGTTTTATATTTAAAATAATGTCAAAATGACTTAAAGAATGTCAAAAGCAATGAGTTTTTGAAAAAAAATGAATAAAAAAAGCGCTTTCTAATTAATCAAAAAGCGCTTTAAAAAAGAATTATAAGTTTTATTTTTTAATGATTTGTTTTACAAATTCTTTACCATCAATAACTGTTCTAATAAAATAAGCTGAAGCAGGTAGTTCAGAAATATCAATAATTTTTGATTCACCTAAATAGTCTTCTTTAATTATTCGTCCATTATTATCAAAAATTATATAATGAATATTTTGAATATTAGTTTTATTAATTTTTAAATTCAAAATACCGTCTGTAGGATTTGGATATAATGAAAGCGTAACTATTTCTTCAAAATCTTTAATGTCTTGTGTAATTTTTGCAGATGTACAGTTTATCGCTACTACGGATAACGTTCCATTTGAATTATTTATCGTTCCATTTCCATTTTTTGCTTTTACATAATAAGTGTATGTAGTTCCTGCTGTAATTAGATAGGTGTTTAAAAATGTTGATCCAGTTATATCTGAAGCATATAAATTACCATTTCGATAAATATCATATGATGTAGCGTTTGTAGCTGCTGTCCAGGTTAAATTTATTGCACTTGTTGAACCACTACATGTTGGCGTTGCAGTTACAGTAAATGTTCCAAGTGGGCAACTTGTTGCAGTAGTTGATAATGTACCATTAGAGTTTGCTAATGTACCAATATTATTTTTTGCAACCATTGAATATGTGTAAGTTGTTCCCTCAGTGATGTAAGTATTTAAAAACTGATTTCCAGTTACATCAGTAGCATATAAATTGCCATTTCTGTATATATCATAGCTTGTTGCATTTGCAGATGTTGTCCATGATAAGTTTATTCTGCTTGAGCCATTATTACATTCAGAAGTTGTTGCAATTGTAAAACTTCCAGGAGCAGCACAATTTAATGCAACAACAGTTTGTGAACCATTTGAATTTGTGGTTTGAGTTGTAGTTGCATTTTTTGCTTTTACATAGTAAGTGTAAGATGTCCCAGTTGTTACAGCTGTATTTGTATATGTTGTTCCGGTAACACTACTTGCGTATAAAACACCATTTCTGTATATATTGTATGCAGTTGCATTTGATGAAGTTGTCCAACTTAATTTGTTTCGTGGTGTTCCTGTTCCGCTGCATTCAGGAGTAACAGTAAGTGTGAAATCTCCAGGAATTGGATTGCAATCTAAAGTTGTAATAGAGAGCGTTCCGTTTGAATTTGTAGTTTGTGTTGTGGTCGTATTTTTTGCTTTGATTGAATACGTATAATTTGTATTTGCTGTAACCGCAGTATTCGTATAGCTTGTGCCAGTTAAATCAGCAATATACAAAATACTATTTCTGTATAAATCATAAGCGGTTGCGTTTACTGATGTTGTCCAACTTAAAACAACACGTGGTGTAGTTCCATTACATTCTGGTGTTGCTGTTAATGTAAAACTTCCAGGTATAGCACAATTTAGAGCAACAACAGTTTGAGTTCCATTAGAGTTAGTGGTTTGAGTTGTGGTTGTGTTTTTAGCAACTACATAATACGAGTAAGAATTACCAGAAGTTACTGCAGTGTTTGTATAGGTTGTATTAGTAATGTTACTTGCATACAATACACCGTTTCTATAGATATTATAAGCTGTTGCATTTGTAGATGCCGTCCAAGTTAATTTGTTTCTTGGAGTTGCCGAAGTACTACATTCTGGCGTAACAGTTAATGTAAATGCTCCTGGTACAGCACAATTTAACGCTACTACAGATACGGTTCCATTAGAATTTGTTGTTTGTGTTGTTCCAGAATTTTTAGCTTTAATAGAATAAGTGTGGGTTGAACCAGCTACAACACCATTAGTATTTGTATACGTTGTAGTAGTAATATTTGAATCCCAAAGCGCACCATCTTTATATATATCGTAACTTGTTGCATTTGCCGAAGCTGTCCAGCTTAATACCATTCTTGAAGTCGTTCCGTTACATTCTGGAGTTACAGTTAAAGAAAATGCTCCTGGCGCAGCAACAGTTCCATTACATGTTATATTAAGATTTGATTTTAATCCAGTATAGTATCCTAAGGCAAATTGATCACGCCAAGTATCGCTTAACAATTTAGCTTTATCATTTGAATTATCAACAAATCCAATTTCGTTCAAACAAGCTGTTGTAGATCTACCAAATATTCCTAAATTGTCTCTTAAATATGGATTTCCACTATTTCTTTTAGCCATACTTCCTTTTAAGGCAAGTTCAGCATTCATAATATTTGCATAGGCTAAATGAACTGCTGCACTTTCAGTGTTTGCGGTTGTTTTTACAGCTGTTGAATAGTAAGTTTCAGTTCCAGTTGCTGTGCTTGTTGCTGAGGTATCATTAGTAGCATCCCCATCTGCGTTACAATGAATACTTATCAATCTATCGGCATTCCAATTCTGAGCTTGTAAAGCTCTATTACTAACATTTGACCATCCATTAACATTAGTTGTTCTTGACATATGAACAATTACTGATGAGCAATTATCTGTTAAAAGTGTTCTTAGCTTAAGACCTACAGCAAGATTTGTCTCAACTTCTGTTGCTGTTCTTCCATCCGGATTATCAGATACAGTTGCGCCATATCCATGACCAGGATCAATATAAATTATTTGAGCGTATGATGTGATTGATGTAATTATAATAAACAATAGAGTATATATTTTTTTCATAGGATTAAAATTTAATTTTAGAAGTTAATATATCACCTGTTTTTTCATCAGCATATATTATATTATTTTCATTTATAAAACTCACATTACTTTCAAATATGTTTTTGGTTGTAGTTACTTTTTTTGATTTGAAGTTTTTTACATCATACAAATAAATATCTGAATTAGATATTACGTGACCATCACTACTCTCACTCAAATAACCTATTAAATAATTATCATCCATTGACCATGAAGTTGCAATTCCAGGGCCTAATTTTGCAATCATTCCAGAACCGTCAATATTATAAACATAAACATCCGAGCCTTCGTGTACAGCTACTTTTTTTCCATCATGTGATAATGTTGCGCTATAGAATTGCCCTTCATTATTTGTAACAACCCATGATTTCATTGTTTTTAAATCAATTGCTTCAATTTTTAATGTTCTGATATTTGTATAAACGATAACATTATTTTCACCTTGATAGGAAGGTAAGTAGTTATGATTAATTTCAACCTTTTTAGTTTCTTTCGTTTTTATATTGTAGCTAAAAACTTCCGAGTCCATTATGTAACCATTTTCAGGTTTTACTTTATAGAAAATAGTTTCATTATCAGTTGACCAGCTATAGCCATATCCATTGCCTTGAGTAATTGTAATGGGAGTAATTTTTTTTGTTTTTAATTCCAAAATATAAATCCCAATAAAATGCTCACTTGTCACCAATGCAAGTTCACCATTTGGAGATGGAACTGGGTTTGTGTAAAAGTCATTAAACTCCAATTTTTTTGTTTTGGATAGCTTTTGAGTAAACCCATAGTTATTAATGATAATTAGAGATAAGAGTAGTAAAATTTTTTTCATTTCAGATTATTTTAAAATTTCTTGTAAACAAAATTAGAATAATTTATTAAAAATCAAATAGTTGAATATGTGTTGTTAATAATTTATTAAACTAAGTAAAGTTTTATCTATCAAAATGTTTAGGTTTAAAAACAAAAAAGCATTTGAAATTTACTTTCAAATGCTTTTTTTAGCGTTTATATTTTAAACTTACCTTCTAAACTTATTATTGGTAATAATACCTTTTAGTTTGGCTTTTAAATCTTCGCCGGTGTCATACACCATTTGTTCGTTACTTGGAAACGGAACAGCTCTTCTGTCAAAATATTGGTAATAATTTTCTTCACAAGCGCGTTTGTCTCCGTTATAATTAGCGTAGATATAGTCAAAAATAAATTCACTAGTTACCGGAAAAGCATCAATTAATTGATTGGTTCTAAAATCAATATAATCTACTTTTGCAGTTACTTGACACGATTTGAATTGCGTAAATTCGTAAATACTAACTGTAATAGTTTTCATATTGTCCACTTTAATTGGATTTCCTAAACTATCTTTTACCACATTTCCGTTTGCATCTAAGAGAGTTTTTAAACCATCTTTGATTTGCTTTTCTTTGATGAATTGTTTTTCTTTTACTTGTTCTGGTGAAATGTTGATTTGTCTAAAATTTACAATCATTCCAAAATCATAAGTAATGTTTTTTTGTTTGTTGTTGTGATAAACCGTCCATTTATCATTAATTCCATAGGTGCTAAAATCTAATAAATCGTCTTGTAAACGAGCTGGAATTACCATATTGGTTTCGTTTTTTGTATACACATGAACAAAATCAGTTCCTTTAAATTGTGCTTCATCCATTAATGCACGAACATCTTTATAACCCGGATTTAATTTATCCAAATACGCTAAATCATCAAAAGCTTGTCTAAAATCCATTTTGTTTTTAGAAGCCAATAGTTTTTTAGCATTAGCATATAAAAATCCCGAAAGATTATTTTTACTACTAATTAACTCATCCGAATAATCATCCATTGGAAAAATAGCATTTCTACCTTCTTTCAACAATTGCAGCGGTAAAAGTGGTTTTATACGTTCTTGACGGTTATGCAATTGTGAATAAAGATTAAAAATTCTTTCGTAGTTCGAAGGATTATTTTCTTTTATTAATAAGTTTAAAGATTCTAAATCGCGTTGCTTTGCCTTAGCAAAAGCTTCTTCTAGTAAGTAAACGTAATCTTGGTTTCCTTTAGAGTTTTTATTAGTTCTTAAACCTTCTAAAGCTCTATTTATAGCGCCGTCATAATCGCCATTACTTAGCATAGATTGAGTTTGCTTCACACCACATGAAACAATTAATAACGATAAAAATAATAGGGTAATTTTTTTCATAAAATTAAATATTTTGTCAAAGATAAAATTTTTTTGGAGCTAATTACTTCGTCAGTTCCCTTTTTTGAAGCTCGTGTCCTGCTGTACGTTCTATCTTTTTGTTTTTAAAGAAAAAACAAAAAGGATGCCACTTCCATCAGGGCTAAAAAATAAAACTCCGAAATCGTCTTTCGGAGTTTTGAGTATTTTATAAATTTGAATTAAAATTTCAATTCTACTGCGGGTAACAATTTACTAGAAACTTCTCCAAACCCAATTCTTAAGTTATCTTTTTGGCAAAATCCTCTGATAATTACAGTATCGTTGTCGTTGATGAATTTACGTTCGGAACCATCGTTCATTTTCAATGGTTTTTGTCCGCCCCAACTCAATTCTAACATCGAACCAAAAGAATCTTCTGTTGGTCCAGAGATTGTTCCACTTCCCATCATATCGCCAGAGTTTACTCTACAACCATTAATCGTATGATGCGCCAATTGTTGAGCCATTGACCAATACATGTATTTAAAGTTGGAACGAGAAACCACAGTTTCTACCGCATTTTCTGGCTGAATAGCTACTTCTAAATTAATATCAAATGCTTTTGCACCTTTTTGTTGTAAATAAGGTAATGGTTCTGGTGATTGCTCAGGACCTTTTACTCTGAATGGTTCTAAAGCATCCATTGTTACAATCCATGGTGAAATTGACGAAGCAAAGTTTTTCGCTAAGAATGGTCCAAGTGGTACATATTCCCATTTTTGAATATCACGTGCACTCCAATCGTTAAATAATACCATTCCGAAGATGTGTTCTTCTGCTTCTTCAACTGGAATTGGTTCTCCCATTAAATTCGCATCCGTAGTAATAAAAGCGGTTTCTAATTCAAAATCCACCAATCTTGAAGGTCCAAAAACAGGAGTTGTTTCTCCGTTAGGTAACGTTTGTCCATAAGGTCTGTGTACTGGAATACCTGAAGGAACAATCGTAGAACTTCTTCCATGATAGCCTACAGGAATGTGTAACCAGTTTGGTAATAATGCATTTTCTGGATCACGAAACATTTTTCCTACGTTGGTAGCGTGTTCTTTTGAACTGTAAAAATCGGTATAATCACCAATTTGAACCGGTAAAAGCATTTCTATATCAGCTACACTGAAAATAACAACTTCTCTATGTTCATTGTTGTCTCTTAATTTTGGGTTATTTTCATCGAAAAGTTCTGCTAAGCGATTTCTTACCAAACGCCATGTTTTTTTTCCATCAGAAATAAAGTCATTAAGTGTGTCTTGCATGAACATATCATCTGTAAGTTCAATACCTTCAAAATAACCTAATTGTTGTAAAGCACCCATATCGATAGCGCAATTTCCTATTCGGGTTCCTATTGTGATTACATCTTCTTTTGTAATGAAAACTCCAAATGGAATATTTTGAATAGGAAAGTCACTATTTTCAGGAACATTTATCCAAGATTTTCTTTTGGGGTCGTTTGCTATATTTGGCATAATTGTATTGTTAGTTTGTTGTTGAAAAATTATGAATCAAATATAAAATTATCTAGCAATGTAACAAACCTTTTTCGTAATTTTGACCTAATTTTAACGAATATTTATTGCAATGCAACGCGACGAACAAATTTTTGACCTAATTCTTGATGAACAAGACAGACAAATTCACGGAATTGAATTAATTGCTTCTGAAAACTTTGTAAGCGACCAAGTAATGGAAGCTGCAGGTTCATGTTTAACCAACAAATATGCTGAAGGATATCCTGGTAAAAGATATTACGGAGGATGTGAAGTAGTAGATATTATAGAACAAATTGCAATTGACAGAGCAAAGGCTTTGTTTGGTGCGGAATATGTTAACGTACAACCTCACTCAGGTTCACAAGCTAATACGGCTGTTTTTGCTGCTTGTTTGAAACCAGGTGATACTATTTTAGGATTTGATTTATCGCACGGAGGCCACTTAACACATGGTTCTCCAGTGAATTTTTCTGGAAAATTATACAATCCTGTGTTTTATGGAGTAGAAGAGGAGACAGGAGTATTGAATTATGATAAAATTCAAGAAATTGCGACTGCAAACAAACCAAAAATGATTATTGCAGGAGCTTCGGCTTATTCTCGTGATATGGATTTTAAACGTTTCAGAGAAATTGCAGATAGCGTTGGTGCTTTATTATTAGCCGATATTTCACATCCAGCAGGATTAATTGCTAAAGGATTATTAAATGACCCAGTTCCTCATTGTCACATTATAACAACAACAACTCACAAGACGTTAAGAGGACCAAGAGGTGGAATGATTATGATGGGGAAAGATTTCGAAAATCCTTGGGGATTAACTACTCCAAAAGGGGATATCAGAATGATGTCTCATGTTTTAGATATGTCGGTTTTCCCTGGAAATCAAGGTGGACCTTTAATGCATATTATTGCAGCTAAGGCGGTTGCTTTTGGAGAATGTTTAACTGATGAGTTTTTCCGTTATGCTATGCAAGTGAAGAAAAATGCACAAGCAATGGCAGAAGCGTTTAACAAAAGAGGTTATAAATTAATTTCAGGTGGTACAGATAACCACATGATGTTAATTGATTTAAGAAACAAAGGAATTTCAGGAAAAGATGCTGAAAATGCGTTAGTAAAAGCTGAGATTACAGTAAATAAAAACATGGTGCCATTTGATGATAAATCACCATTTGTTACTTCTGGTATTCGTGTGGGAACTCCAGCAATCACAACTCGTGGTTTGGTGGAAGAAGATATGGAAACGGTTGTAGCTTTAATCGATAAAGTTTTAATGAATCATACTGACGAAGCTGTTTTAGAACAAGTAGCTGAAGAAGTTAATGATTTAATGAGCGAAAGAGCAATGTTTGTATTTTAATCAAACATTATCCAATAAAAAAACTCCTGACTAATCATCAGGAGTTTTTGTTTTTATAAAGTTCGAGATTTATTTCCCGTCTCTATCTACTTTAATTCTTTCAGGACGATTGGCTAATTCCCATGCCAAACCAAAAGCTAATTGTGCACGTTTTGCTAAAGCATCGTATTCAATTTTATCTGGAGTATCGCTTGGTAAGTGATAATCTGCATGGATTCCGTTAAAGAAGAAAATAGAAGGAATTCCTTTTTTAGCAAAGTTGTAGTGGTCAGAACGATAGTAAATTCTTTCAGGATCGTTTCTATCGTTGTATTTGTAATCTAATTCTAACTGAGTATATTTTTTATTCACTTCTTCATTGATAGTATGTAATTCACTACTCAATCTATCTGAACCAATTACATAAATATAATTATTAGTAGCTGGGTGAAGCGTATCTCTTCTTCCAATCATATCAATATTAATATCCGCAACCGTATTCGCTAATGGGAATAATGGATTTTCTGAATAATATCTTGAACCGTGTAAACCATGTTCTTCACCAGTTACATGTAAAAATAAGATAGAACGTTTTGGTCCGTGTCCTTTTTTCTGAGCTTCTTTAAATGCTTGTGCAATTTCTAACAAAGCAACCGTTCCAGAACCATCATCATCGGCACCATTATAAATTTCACCATTTTTCATTCCCACGTGGTCGTAATGTGCGGAAATGACTAAAATTTCATCTGGTTTTTCTGAACCTTTAATGAATGCCCAAATGTTTTCTGAATCATTCAATTTTGGAGCAAATCCTCTTTTCATGAATTCAGAAGGTACTTTTTGGTAAAAATCAGTTGCTCCTGGAGGAAAACTGAGGCCCATTTTTTTGTATTCATTAATCAAATACTCACCTGCTTTTTTTTGCCCAGGTTCGCCTGTATTTCTTCCTTGCATTTCATCTCCTGCTACAATGTATAAGTGCTTACTTAGTTCTTCGGCTTTAATTGTAGTGATGTAAGTACCTGCATCTGCTGGTGTTTGTGTCTTTTGTGCAGAGGAACAACTTGTTAGTAACAAAGTTAGAACAGCACTTGAAAACAATATTTTTTTCATAGTTTTAGTTTGGTGTTTTTTAATGTTTTAGAACAAATATAAAAGGTTAGTAGCTAAAGTTAATTTTTTATTACAATCAATTCATAATTTTAACATTTTAAAATTAAAAAATCCCAAATTCAATAACATGGATTTGGGATTTAAAATTTATTCATAATAAAATTATTTCACTTCTTCAGTTGGTGTAATTTCAGTTGAACTTGCAAAGTTTTACATTATTTTTCAAATCTCTTTAATTGGTGTCCCAAAAAAATGAATGATCAAAATAAAATAGAGATTCATTTCAAATTACAATGCACTTATTTCAATTCAATTTTATCTAAAATTAATTTGAATGATTTTTTCTCTGTGTTTGCAATAAAAAAGGCAATTTCTACAAAGGAATCTCTGTTGTAATTTTTCGAATTTTGTTGTCTTAGACCTCTATAGGAAGGATATAAATCACTTAGTTTAATTTCAATAGTTTCCCATTTTCCAGAAGTTTCAAAAGTTGTCATGTAGGAATATAAAACATCAGATTTATCTTTTATTTTAAATTGATATTCATTGCCATCACCTTTAAGTCTAATGAGAATTTTACTATTTTCATTTGTTTGAATTTTATCAAACTGGCGACGAACAGATGAATATACACCATTGTTATCCAATGAATTGGTTCCACTAAAAACACCATTTCCATCTTTATCAATTGAAAATTTCCCTAGAGGTATACCATCCATAGCACCATCATCCTCAATAATCCAATCTGTTTTTAAAGATTCTTTATTAAAATCGTAAATCATTGATGTGCTCATTATAGAAAGAGTCAATAATATAAATAGTGTTTTCATTTTATGATTTATTTTATGTAAATTTAATTAAAATAAATTCTGTTTTTATGGCATTTAACATTTATTCACAAATTGTTAGATTTTTAAAATAAAAAATCCCAAAAACCATTTTATCGGAAATTGGGATTTTACTATTAAAATTTAAAATATTACTTCACTTCTTCAATTGGTGTAATTTCAGTTGAACTTGAAGTGTCTTTTGGTATGTCTTCACCTTTTAAATAGGTTGGTAAATTTAACCCAGCCATATTAAATAAGTCATTTAATGGTGGAACAGTTTTCATCATTCCAGAAACGAAATTTGCAGTTGAGCCATTTCCATCTGTATTATTTCCAGAATCCCAAACAGTGATTTTGTCAATTTTAATGTTTTTAACTGCTTCAACCTGAGTTTTAACTAATTCAGGTAATTTCTCAATTAATAACAATTGGAATGCTTTTGTTGGATCACCACCTGCAGCGCTAACTACTTCTTTATAACCTTCAGCTTGTTTTGTTAAGATTTCATACAAACCCTTTGCTTCTGCTTCCATTTTAGCGAAGATTGCATCTGCTTCTCCTTTTGCTTGTTCACGAATTCTTTCTGCTTCTGCTTGCGCATCGATAATTGCCTTTTGTTTTGCAATTTCTGCTGGAATTACAATATTCGCATTTTGAGTAGCACGTTCTCTATCAGCACGAGCCGATTCTGCTTTTTGTTCTGCCAAATACGATTCTTCTAAAGCTTTTGCACTTTGAACTTTTTCAGATGCTAATGCAATACGTAAAGCTTCTGCTTCTTTTTCACGTCTTGCAGCTTCTGATTGTGCAATAGCAATTTTAGCCTCATTTTCTCCTTGAACCGCAATCGCATTAGCTTCAGATGTAGCAACACGAGTATCTCTTTGTGCTTCCGCTTTTCCAATACTTTCATCTTTAAAAGCAGCTGCAATACTTACTTCTCTATCTTTATTAGTAATCGCAATTTTAACGTCACGATCTCTGTGTGTTTCCGCAATTTGAACGTCTTTTTCACGATCGGCCATTGCTTTTCCAGTTTCTCCAATTTTTTCTTGTTCCGCTACTGAAATTTTAGCTTCGTTAATTGCTTTTGCAGCAGCTTCTTTTCCTAAAGCTTCGATGTAGCCTGATTCGTCCTTGATATCGGTAACGTTAACGTTGATTAATTTTAAACCAATTTTCTTTAATTCAGAATCTACGTTTTTAGAAATATTATCTAAGAATTTATCTCTATCTGAGTTGATTTCTTCAATCGTCATCGTTGCAATAACCAAACGCAATTGCCCAAATAAAATATCTTTTGCCAATTCCTGAATTTGTTCCGGAGCCAAACCTAATAAACGTTCAGCAGCCGTGTTCATACTATCCGTTTCAGTAGAAATCGCTATAGTAAATCGACATGGAACATCAACACGAATATTTTGACGAGAAAGCGCATTAGTTAAATTCGCTTCAATAGAAATTGGTTTTAAATCTAAAAATGAATAATCCTGAATTACTGGCCAAATAAAGGCTCCACCACCGTGAACACACTTTGCGGATGTGCCACCAGTTTTTCCATAAATAACTAAAATTTTGTCAGAAGGACATCTTTTGTAACGCGAAATTAAGGTCACAAAAGTAACAAATAGCACAAAAGCGGCTACTACAATAATAATGATTTGTGTCATATAAATAAAGGATTAGATTTTTTCTACGATAACTAAATTGTGCTCCACAGCTACTACTTTTACAGCACTTCCAGAAGCTAATTTTTCTTGTGAATTTGTAATGGCATCTAGTTCATGAAACGAACCATTCACACTGATTTGAATTTTTCCTTTTCCTGATTTTGCTTCAGGAATTGTCAAATATACTTCGGCAGTTTTGTTGATGGTATTTTCAATTTTAAAGCTATTGTCTTCCGAAAGTTTTAAAATTTGTTTGATTAAGAAGAAGAAAACACCCACAAAAAGCAATCCTACTAAAACTGAAATTCCAATCAAAATCGTTTTGTTTTCAACAGATTGATAAAACGAAATTCCGGTCCAACTAAATCCTAACAAAAAGTTGATTAAGTTGCGCAATGTAAATAATTCAAAAGGCATATCACCATCATGTGTATCGGCATCGGTTTCCGAACCACTTAATCCAATGAAAGTGGAAATGGTTTGCAATAAAAAAAAGATACTCACAGGTAACGCAATGTACCAAAAAGCCTTGAGTAGCGGCTCATAGTGTTCAAGAAAGTTCATAGTTGTCAGTTAGTTTTGTAATTATACGATTACTTTTACAAAAAGTTACAATTTACAAAAAAATACTATGAACTTTCCTAAAGTTATTTGATTTTATTGACAAATTTAAAAATTTCAGAAATTGAATTTTCTTTTAAAAAGTTTATAAGAGCACTTCCAATAATCGCTCCTTTTTGATATTGTGTAGCTTGTTGAAATGTTTCTTCATCTTTAATCCCAAAACCAACAATTTGAGGATTTTTCAAGTTTAAATCGGTAATTCGCTTAAAATAATTCATTTGTTCCGAACCGAAACCTGATTGACTTCCCGTAACGGCAGCCGAACTCACCATATAAATAAAACTATCAGAAATAGCATCAATTTGTTGGATACGTTCAACTGAAGTTTGTGGCGAAATCAAAAAGATATTTTTCAAGTTGTATTTTTCGAAAATAGCTTTGTACTCGGTTTCGTAAACGAATAAAGGTAAATCGGGTATTATTAATCCATCAATTCCAACTTCAGCACATTTTTGACAGAATTTTTCCATTCCAAATTGCATCATCGGATTGAAGTATCCCATTATGATTAAAGGAATTTGAACGGTTTTTCGAATATCCTTCAATTGTTCAAATAGGAGCGAAGTCGTCATTCCGTTCTCAATAGCAATAGTAGAACTTTCTTGAATGGTAGGTCCATCGGCTAACGGATCTGAAAAAGGTAATCCAATTTCAATCATATCCACACCGTTTTTTTCCAATTCTTGAATAATGGAAACAGTGTCATTTATTTTTGGAAATCCTGCAGTGAAATATATGGAAAGCAGTTTTTTATCTTCTTGTAATTTTTGGTTGATTCTGTTCATATTATTTGTTTTTGACTATTCACTTTTTACTAATTATTATTCACTAAATTTAAAATAATCAATATAAGTATTCAAATCTTTATCACCTCTTCCGGATAAGTTAATAACGACAATGTCATTGGGTTGGAATTGTTTTTTATCCAAAACTGAAAAAGCATGAGCGGTTTCAATTGCAGGAATAATGCCTTCCGTTTTTGATACTTCTAATCCAGATTGCATGGCTTCGGAATCAGTTATAGCGATAAATTCCGCTCTTTTGGTATCGTGTAAATGTGCATGAAGCGGCCCTACACCAGGGTAATCCAATCCTGCTGAAATAGAGTAGGGTTCTGTGATTTGTCCGTCTTCGGTTTGCATTAATAAGGTTTTACTTCCGTGAATAATTCCGATTTTACCCAAAACCGAAGTCGCAGCACTTTCTCCAGAATCAACGCCATATCCAGCCGCTTCAACAGCAATTAATTTTACTGATTCTTCATCTAAAAATTCGTAAAAAGCACCAGCAGCATTGCTTCCGCCACCTACACAAGCAATTACGTAATTTGGGTTTTCTTTGCCTTCTTGAGCTAAAAGTTGGGATTTAATTTCTTTAGAAATCACACTTTGAAAACGTGCCACCATATCGGGATAAGGATGAGGTCCAACCACAGAACCAATAATGTAAAACGTATCAATCGGATTGTTAATCCAATCGCGAATGGCTTCATTAGTTGCATCTTTTAAGGTTTTTGAACCTGAAGTTGCTGGACGAACTTCTGCTCCTAACATTTTCATACGAGCTACGTTTGGTGCTTGTCTTTTGATATCGACTTCACCCATATATACGATACAGTCTAATCCCATTAAAGCACAAACCGTTGCTGTTGCTACACCGTGTTGACCTGCGCCAGTTTCAGCAATGATTCGGTTTTTCCCTAAGCGCTTGGCGACTAAAATTTGTCCGATTGTGTTGTTGATTTTGTGCGCGCCTGTATGACACAAATCTTCTCTTTTTAAGTAGATTTTGGTATTGTATTTTTCGGATAACCGTTTAGCAAAATACAAAGGTGTTGGGCGACCTACAAATTGTTGTAATAAGTCGTTAAACTCTTCTTGAAAAGAAGGTTCAGCCATTATTTTTAAGTAGTTTTCTTTTAATTCATCCACATTTGGGTATAACATTTCAGGAATAAAAGCGCCGCCAAATTGGCCGTAAAATCCGTTTTCGTCTACACTATATTTCATAAAGCATTTTTTTAAATTTTTCTAATTTGAATTTATTCTTTTTACCTGGTCTTTTTTCGAAACGACTGTTTACGTCGATTCCGTAACATTTTTTTGCAGCTGTCGATTTTAGGAATGATCTTAACCCATCAATTTCTGTATTACCTATTCCTCCACTCAAAAAATAAGGAATGTTATAGTGATAGTTCTCTAAAATATTCCAATCGAAGGTAATGCCGTTTCCGCCAGGTAATTTCCCTCTGGTATCAAAAAGAAAATAATCAACAAAAAGAACATATTCTTTAATGGTTAAAAAATCGAATGTGTCAGAAATAGAAAAAACTTTGATGACTTCAACTCCTAACTTTTTCACATTTTTGCAAAAAATAACAGATTCATTTCCATGTAATTGAACTATATCCAATTGATATTGGTTTACTTTTGAGGCAATCTCCTGAATTGTGGCATTAACAAAAACACCAACTTTTTTTATTGTTTCTGGGATTTCAGGAATCGTATTTAATTCTAAATTTCGTTTTGAATTTCCCCAAAAAATAAAACCCAAATAATCAGGATGCAAAGCCGAAATTTCTTTAATATTTTCAGGATATTTCATACCACATATTTTTAGTTTTACGTTTTTCATATTCTTTTATTTTTACCACATAGAAAATAGTTTTTAATTGAATTTAATGAGGTGTTTCACTTTTTTTAAGTTTTCATAGTTCTTTGTTTACTAAGAATTCCTCTTACATTTTTAATCTATGTTTCTATGTGGTTCATTTTAATAAATTAAGTTGGTTATGAATCTTTGAGCTTCCAAACCAGGATTTTCGGTTTTCATGAAATGTTCACCCATTAAAAAGCCTTGATAACCATATTTTTGTAATTCTTTGACTGCTTCAACCGAACTAATGCCGCTTTCTGAAACTTTTACAAATTCGTCTGGAATTTTAGAAGCTAATTCTTTACTATAATCTAAACTCACTTCAAAGGATTTTAAATTACGATTGTTAACACCAATCATATCTAAACTTGACATTATCGCTGTTTCTAATTCTTCTAAATTGTGAACTTCTAACAATACTTCTAAACCCAAACTTTGTGCAAATTCTGAAAGTTGTTTGATTTCTTTTCGAGTTAAAACAGCTGCAATTAATAAGATTACATCGGCTCCGTGGGCTTTGGCTTCTAAAATTTGGTATTCATCTACAATGAATTCTTTTCGTAATAATGGAATATTTACGGAAGCTTTTGCTAATAACAAATCATCCAAACTTCCTCCGAAATATTTGGCATCTGTCAAAATCGAAATTCCACAAACACCTGCATTTTGGTATCCTAAAACTACATCTTCAACGGAATGATTATTATTAATTATCGCTTTTGAAGGTGAACGACGTTTGTGTTCCGCAATGATTCCTGAAACGCTGTTCTTTAATAATTTACTCATTGAATACGTTCGAGAATTGAATAAAACAGAAGCTTCTAGTTGCGAAACGGGAATGATGCTTTTCTTTAGTTCGACTTCACGTTTTTTATCGATGATTATTTTATCTAAAATGTTCATGATTAGTTACTTATTTCGATTAATTTTTTCAATTTTTCTAATGCTTTTCCGCTTGCTAAACTTTCTTGCGCTTTAGCTAAAGCTTCCTTATAACTCGACTTTTCAACGGTTTGAATGGCGATGGCAGCATTAGCACAAACCACATTATTTTGAGCTGCAGTTCCTTTTCCAGAAATGACATCGTAGAAAATTTTTGCTGATTCATCAACCGTTGTTCCTCCTTTAATGGCTGCTAATTGGCATTCTGGTAATTTGAAATCAGATGGTTTTAAAATTTGTTCGGATGTGTTGGAAATGATTTTTACTTCATCGGTTAAGGAAACTTCGTCAAAACCACTTAAACCATGTAAAATGGAGTAATTGGTAGATGTGTTTTGATATAAATAAGCATACATTCGAGCCAATTCCAAACTAAAAACACCAACCATTTGATTTTTTGGAAACGATGGATTTACCATAGGCCCCAACATATTAAAAAACGTTTTCACACCTAATTCTTTTCGAATCGGACCTACATTTTTCATAGCAGGGTGGAAGAGTGGTGCATGTAAAATGGCAATATTGGTTTCTTCGATGGATTTGGTCAAAAAATCCGAATCATTCGTAAATTTCACCCCCATTTTTTCCATTACATTACTTGAACCCGAAATAGAGGAAACACCATAATTCCCATGTTTTGCTACTTTAATTCCTGCTCCAGCTACGATGAAAGAAGCTAAAGTGGAAATGTTGAAGGTGTCTTTTCCATCACCTCCAGTTCCACACAAATCAATCGTATTGTAAGCAGAAAAATCAACTGGAATGCATAATTCTAACAAAGCTTCACGGAAACCTGCTAATTCTTCAATGGTAATGCTTCGCATCATGTAAACGGTCATAAAAGCCGTGATTTGACTTGAATTGTAACTTCCAGAAGAAATATTGACCAAAACATCTTTAGCTTCTTCTTTGGTTAAGATTTCATGTTGAATTAATCGATTTAATATATTTTTCATTTCATTTATTTTAAAATTGGACGTAAGTTGGGCTGTACTTCACTGATTTTGTGTTAGTAAAGCAAGAAATTTAAGCGTGTATGTAATTGTTAATTAATGGCTAAGCCAATTTTCTAGAATTTTTTTTCCATAAGGTGTTAAAACACTTTCAGGATGGTATTGCACACCTCGAATATTAAAATGAGCATGTTTCATTGACATAATTTGACCGTTTTCATCTTTTGAAGTTACGATTAAATCGTCTGGAAGGTTTTCGTTGGAAACGACCCAAGAATGGTAGCGCCCAACTTCAAATTCGTTTGGTAAATCATTGAAAATGAAGTCATCTTCGATTTTTGTGACTTTGGTTGCCACACCGTGATAGACTTTTTCTAAGTTGGTTAAAGTTCCTCCAAAAACTTCTCCAATAGCTTGTAAGCCTAGGCAAACTCCAAAAATGCTCTTTGTTGATGCGTATTTTTTGATAACTTCTTTTAATAAACCCGCTTCATTTGGAATTCCTGGTCCTGGCGAAAGTAGAATTTTATCGAATTTTTCTAATTCATTCAATTCAAATTCATCGTTTCTAAAAACGGTTACATTCGCATTCAAATCCTCTAAATAGTGGACTAAATTGTATGTAAAACTATCGTAATTATCTATAACTGCTATTTTCATTTCTTTAATTTTTTTTAATTTCAAGGGCAATTTCAATTTCAAATTTCAAGCTCATTTTTTGGAACACAGATTTAAGAAATTAAATAAATTTAAAAAGTCTCGACTACGCTCGACTTGACAATTTGCTCTTGATTTTTGCTTTTGTTCTTGTTCTTGAATTTCATATGTTTTCTGCTATATCTAAGGCTTTTTGCAAAGCGCCTAACTTGTTGTACACTTCATGCATTTCGTTTTCTTCGGAGGAACTTTCTACAATTCCAGCTCCTGCTTGAAAATGTAAAGTGTGATTTTTACTTAAAAAGGAACGAATCATAATGGCGTGATTAAAATTGCCTTCAAAATCTAATACTCCGATGGCGCCGCCATAGAAACTTCGATTTGTTTTTTCGATGTTTTCAATCAATTGCATGGCTTTTACTTTTGGTGCTCCGGTTAATGTTCCTGCTGGAAATGTCTTCGCAACTAATTCCATAAAAGTATGATTTTCTTTTAATTTTCCAGATACTTTTGACACCAAATGAATCACGTGAGAGAAAAATTGGACTTCCTTGTATTTATCTACTTTTACTTCGTGGCAACTTCTACTTAAATCATTTCTTGCTAAATCGACTAACATTACATGTTCGCTGTTTTCTTTAGAATCTTCGCCTAATTTTTTGGCTAATTCCGCATCTTGTTCGTCATTTCCTGTGCGTTTGAAAGTGCCTGCTATCGGATGAATTTCAGCTAAATTATTTTTGATTACTAATTGCGCTTCTGGCGATGAACCGAATATTTTGAAATTTCCATAGTCGAAATAAAACAAATAAGGAGAAGGATTGATACTTCGTAAAGCGCGATACACATTGAATTCATCGCCTTTGAAATCTTGAGAAAATCTTCTGGATAAAACCAATTGAAAAACGTCACCACGTAAACAATGTTTTTTTGCTAACGAAACGTAGTTTTTGAATTCATCATCAGTTAAGTTTGAAGTTCCGTTTCCTGATTTTTGAAACGAAAAGGAAGCAAAGTTTTTCGATTGTAATAATTGTTCAATTTCAGCGATATTATTGCTTCCATCAAAACTATGACAAAATAAATACGCTTCGTTTTTAAAATGATTAATAGCAATAATGTTTTGATAAACAGCGTAAAAGATTTCGGGAATTTCGTTTTCTATTGATTTTTTTGCAATCGAAACTTTCTCAAAATATTGAATCGCATCATAAGCTAAATAGCCAAATAGTCCTTGCGTAATGAATTTAAAATCTGACTTTTCCGTTTGAAATTGATTTGAAAAGTTTTCGATTTCTTTAGCCACGTTTACATCAGTATCAATTGGGATAATTTCTGAAAATCCATCTGGAAAATTCGTTTCAATTTTTTGATTTTCAACTTTGATTGAAGCAATCGGATTGAAACAGATGTACGAAAAACTGTTGTCATTCGCATGATAATCAGAACTTTCTAACAAAATGCTATTCGGGAATTTATCTCGAATTTTTAAGTAAACACTCACTGGCGTGATGGTGTCGGCAAGAATTTGTTTGTAATTAGTATGTAATTTATATTTTTTCATTTGATTTTGAATTTTTTGGCAATAAAAAAAGGCTTGTCGTGATTGACAAGCCTTTTCTATGTATTTGGTTTTAAATGATACTATAGCAGGTTTCGCTCACGAAGTTCGACGTAAGTTAGACCACCACCAAGTATTGTTTAAAATTGAAATCATTTTCTTAATTGTATGTTGCAAATATTTCTAATTAATTTTCGAATAAACAAATTATTTAATACAAATTTGGATATTTTGTTGGATTTGCCTCATTCATAATCGAATATACTTTCTCAAAAATATCTTCTGCAGAAGGTTTTGAAAAGTAATCACCATCGGTTCCATAAGCAGGTCTGTGCGCTTTTGAAGCCAATGTTTGCGGTGCGCTATCTAAATGTTGGTAGGCTTTTTGGTTTTCTACAACTTCTTGTAAAATATAAGCACTTGCTCCACCAGGAACGTCTTCGTCAATTACTAATAAACGATTTGTTTTTGCTACCGATTTCACAATATCATGATTAATATCAAAAGGTAATAACGATTGAATATCAATAATTTCAGCGCTAATTCCAACTGATTCTAATTCGTTTGCTGCTTGTTCTACCAAACGTAAAGTAGAACCGTAAGAAACTAATGTGATATCCGTTCCTTGTTTAATAGTTTCAACTACTCCAATCGGTGTTTTGAATTCACCTAAGTTCGTTGGCATTTTTTCTTTCAAACGGTAACCGTTCAAACATTCTACAACTAATGCAGGTTCGTCTGTTTCCAATAAAGTGTTATAAAAACCAGCTGCTTTAGTCATGTTTCTTGGAACCAAAACGTGAATTCCTCTGATTGCATTGATAATCATTCCCATTGGAGAACCTGAATGCCAAACGCCTTCTAAACGGTGACCACGAGTTCTGATAATTAACGGTGCTTTTTGGCGACCCGCTGTTCTGTATTGTAATGTAGCTAAATCATCACTCATGATTTGAATAGCGTACAATAAATAATCTAAATATTGAATTTCAGCAATTGGTCGTAATCCACGCATTGCCATTCCGATTCCTTGACCTAAAATCGTAGCTTCGCGAATTCCCACATCGGCAACGCGTAATTCTCCGTATTTTTCTTGCATGCCTTCCAAACCTTGGTTAACATCTCCAATGTTTCCTGAATCTTCACCAAAAATTAAGGTTTCAGGATATTTTGAAAAGATAGCATCAAAGTTGTCTCTTAATACTAAACGCGCATCTACGTCTTCAGCAGTTGCGTCATATGTTGGAGCTATTTCTTTTGATTTTAAAACGGTTTTATCCGATTGCGAGAATAAGTGTGAACTGAATTTTGGTTGAATTTTCTCCGTATAATTTTTAATCCAAGTAGCTAAAGTTGCACGAGAATTTTCTTTGATAATCATGCGCAACACTTTACGTGCAGCAACTAAAAGATCTTTACGAATTGGTTCTTTTATTGATGCAACATCATTCGCTATTTTTTCAATAAATACTTTGTTTTCACTTTGTGAAGCGATGGTATTTAATAAACCAACTAATTCTTGTTGTTCCGCTTTTGTTGGTGCTGTAAAGTTAGTCCAAGCAGTTTTTTTGCCTTCTACAACATCTTTTTTAGCTTGGTTATCAATTTCTTCTAATTCTTCTGAAGTAGCGATATTGTTATCGATTAACCAAGTTTTCATTTTAGCTAAACAGTCAAATTCTGTTTCCCAAGCTAAACGTTCTGCATTTTTGTAACGTTCGTGACTTCCAGAAGTCGAGTGACCTTGCGGTTGTGTTAATTCTTGAACGTGTACCAAAACTGGAACGTGTTCTTCTCGTGCAATTTGCGATGCTTTTTGATACGTTTCTACTAGAGCAGGGTAATCCCAACCTTTAACACGTAAGATTTCGTAACCGTTATTTTCTTCATCACGTTGAAAACCTTTTAAGATTTCTGAGATGTTTTCTTTTGTTGTTTGATGACGTGCGTGAACTGAAATTCCGTACTCGTCGTCCCAAACGCTCATTACCATTGGAACTTGTAAAACACCAGCAGCATTGATAGTTTCGAAGAATAAACCTTCAGAAGTAGAAGCATTTCCGATAGTTCCCCAAGCTACTTCGTTTCCGTTATCGGAGAAGTTGGTTTGGTTGATACCTGAAACATTTCTATATATTTTTGAAGCTTGAGCTAATCCTAATAAACGAGGCATTTGCCCAGCAGTAGGAGAGATGTCAGAACTCGAATTTTTTTGTTGGGTTAAGTTTTTCCAATTTCCATTTTCGTCTAATGAATGGGTTGCGAAGTGACCGCCCATTTGACGACCAGCACTCATTGGATCAAAATTAATATCTGTATGACCGTATAATCCAGCGAAGAATTGCTCGATATTCATAGCACCAATTGCCATCATAAACGTTTGGTCACGGTAATATCCTGAACGGAAATCTCCGTTTTGAAATGCTTTCGCTAATGCCAGTTGTGGTACTTCTTTACCATCACCAAAAATTCCAAATTTCGCTTTCCCTGTAAGTACTTCTTTTCTTCCAAGAAGACTACATTCTCTACTGATTCGGGCGATTTTATAATCGTTAATGACTTCTTTTTTGAAATCTTCAAAAGAAACTACTTCCGATGTTGTTGCTGTTTTCATAAGCCGTTTGTACGAAATTGATAATTCAACAAATTTAATTAAAACGACTTATAAAACAATACAGAGGGTAATATTTTTTTAATTATTATTAAATTATCAATAGTTTTGATTTGAAAAACGCAATGAATTCATTAAAAAATGATTTTTAATTATTGAATTATCAAATAAATAGATAAAAAGCTATTAAAACCATTTTCGGGTAAATAGAGAAATTAATGTTTTTGGACTTAAAGTAACTACAAAACGAATTTGTTGTCCATAATTAACATCGTCCAAAGCAAATCCGTTTGAAGAATAAACGGGTAAGAAAAGTTCAAAATAATCTGGAACTAAGTTTAAGTGCAAGCCTGAATCATATACAAATTTTGCGCTTGAATATTGATTTTTAAACATTCCGGCATCTCCATAAACTTGAATCCAATTCCAAATATTGAACGTTCCGTTTATTGTGGTCATCCATTGGTTTGCAAATCTTGTATCTAATTTAGATTTGAATCCACCTTCTGCATAAACATATTGTTGACTGTAAATTCCAGTAGTTTCACTTCTGCCTAACAAATTATAATCGAACATATAATCGTTTGGTCTGTCTAATCCAAAACTAAAAAATTCGGAATTTGTACTTCTGTACATGAATGCTCCAGCGAAAAATCTAAAACTGATTTGACGGTTGTTTTCAAACAATTTTCGGTAATGAATTTCGGTTGAAACTTTTCCAAATGAATTTGAAATTTGTAAATCGTTTAGTAATGAGAAATGTTTGGTTCCTTCGGATTGATAATTGCCATATTTTGCATTAAAAATATTATAATTCTCTGTATTTGTATCTGTAACAAATTCTGATTTGTCTCTATTTACATAAACTTGTCTTAACTGAATGAATTCATTTTTGTTAGTTCTTAAATTTTGATCTCTAAATCTGAATTGAATTACAGGAATAAAGTTAGTGTAAAAAGCATCTTTTGTGTAATGAAAACGACTTCCAGTTACTAAATATCGGATGTTATACAACTTGCCTTTTTCGCGAATGTTATCATCTACGAAAGCAGAAAATTTACCTACAAGTGTTCCTGTATTGCTCGAATACATTGGAGTGACACTAAAACTAAAAGGTTTATTTAGAATTGATTTATTATTGATTCGCATACCCAATGCAATACCATCGTAAATATTAAATTCTACTTCTGGAACAAAGAAAATTTGATTGTAATAGGGTTCTTCTAAATCTTTAAAAAAGACAAATTTAAACGGACGATTGTTGAAGAAAAAACCTTTTAAAGATTTCCAATTGTTTCTCAAATTGTATTCAGGAACTTCGTTATTGTAATTAAGGGTTAATTTATCGGCTCCCATTCTTGGAATTACGAAAGTGGAATCAGTTTTAATATTAGTCAACCAAATTTTGTTAACTACTTGGTCATCTTTTAATTGATATAATGAAATAGGAACATTAGTATTGGTTTTGTTAATAATATTTACAGATAGAGAATCTTCTGTTTTCGTAACTTTACCAAATTTATAATCAATTAAATCGCGGGTTTCTATTACGGTTCTGAAAAACCAATCTATGTCTTTTGGGCTGTTTTTGATTAAAACGGTTTCAAACTGACGTGAATTGGTTCCTAAAAATTGATTTTCTTGAATGTATTCTTTAATAGTGTTATGAACAATATCGTTTCCTAAATAGCTATCTAAATATTTTAAACTCAAACCAGCTCTGTATTTACTAGCAATTTGTTCGTTGAAT
The DNA here is from genome assembly GCF_002483315.1 of Flavobacterium sp. UBA7663. GTDB lineage: Bacteria > Bacteroidota > Bacteroidia > Flavobacteriales > Flavobacteriaceae > Flavobacterium. Next base: position 58,635 of record NZ_DLHR01000016.1, on the reverse strand, counting down.
TTTATTAAGCGATTTTTAGGTTCGTTTAAAGGTTGGTCTAAGTTTTTTCGAGCCATCAACATATACAAATAGTTGTATTGTTGGTTAAAATCGAGATTAATAAAATGGTACGATTTTAATATTTTTAAATTAGCTACATTACCAGTCATTTTCAGTTCAGGAAAATATTCATCGGCATATTGCATCATGATGAACATTTGAATTCCGTCATAAATCCAATAATCGCGTCTTTGATTTAGATTTAAATTTTCTTTTAAATAATTGTTTAAATAGGTTTTTAGAAACTTTAATTCAAACATTAATTCATTTGAAAACGGGCTCAAAAAACTAGGTAACTGATTTAATCCATAAAACGGCTGACGCGCATAATCTTCCTGAGAAATTATGATTTTAGAAGTAAGTGGTAAACCTAATTTTGATGCTGTAAAACGACTTACTCTATCAAAAATAATAGCTTTATCAATATCTTTTACTCTCGAATCTTCAATACCACAACTTACTTCAATGATTTCGTTTTTATAAGTTTGATATGTATTAGTTGGTTGAACTGTGATTATAACTTCGCTTTTATTCTTTGCGTTTAATAGTAATTTTTTAGTGTTTACAAGTTCAAAAGAATTGGTTTCTATTAAATTACTCGATAAATTGTATTTAATTGGAATTTCAAATTCGATTTCAAAATCAGAAAAGGCATTTGGGATATCATCTAGATTTTCATTACTCTGTTGTACAAACTGTTTGTGTTCGTATCGAGAAGGATTCAAATACCAATTTTTTAAGGTAATTCTATTATTGTTATCATAACCATATCGTGTAAACTTAGCATCTGGAATTTTTACTTCGTAAACCAAGGTGAAAGTTTGCTTTGAACAAGGTAAAATGGGTTGGTTTAGATCTAGTTTAACCAAATCTACTTTTTCATTTGGTCTTTTCCAGTTTACAGATTGATAATTTCCATCCACAACTGTTTTAATTGAAGTGAAACCTCTTTCTTTTTCACTAGCCAAATGAAAAGCTCTCACAAATTCATCGGAATATTTTTTGGCTAATGCAGATGATTTTGATGAAAAGGCATTATTCCAATCATTTAAAATAATATGTTTTAGTGTATCGTTACTTGTATTATTAAACCTTAAAACCTGATGAACCAATAGCGTTTTTTCTTCTGTATTAATTCTAACAGTCATTTTTGAGGAATGCTGAGAAAAAATAAGAAGTGGAAATACTAAAAGCGCTATTTTAATTAAAAATTTCAAATTGAATGAATTGGTTTTCTGTTAGATGACAAATAAAGTAAAAAGTTGCTTTAAATAAATGCAAAATATAAAAATACTCGTACAATAGCCTTAAAAAAGTCTTAAAATTAGTAAGTATTGATATAAAATGAAGTTACTTTCAATTATATATTCGTATTTTTGATAAAATTAGTTTTTATGCCTCAAAAATTCCTTACCTATTTTTTCCTATTTCTAGGAATGTTTACCTATTCTCAAGTTGTTATAAATGAGATAGATGCTGATACACCTGGGACAGATCAATTGGAATTTGTTGAATTGAAGTCTGCTACACCGAATTTTTCTTTAGATGGTTATGTTTTAGTTTTTTACAATGAAACTAATACAGCGTGTTATTATGCCTATGATTTAGATGGTTTTTCAACTGATATAAATGGGATTGCTCATTTTGGGAATAGTCTAGTAACTCCATCACCTGTAGGAACTTTTTCAAACAATAAAATACAAAACGGGCCTGATGTTGTGGCATTATATTTAGGAAATGCATCAGATTTTCAATTTGCTGTTCAACCAGGAACTATCGCAACAACCACAAATTTGATAGATGCATTAGCATATTCTAATAGTAATACGCCTCCAACTAATTTAATGTCTATTTTAGGATTGTCGGTTTTCACAAATGAAAATGCAACATCAAGTGTAGCCACACATTCCGTACAAAGAAAAAATGACGGTACTTATGAAGTTAAATTACCAACTCCAGGGAGTAATAATGACGGAACTGGTGTAGTTTTAAATTATATTTCAGTTTCGACTTCGATTCCAGTTATAAATGAAGGTGATAGTTTTAATTTTATTTTCACTACAAGTCAACCTGTTCAAAATGAAACTTTGATTTTTAATTTCACTTTGAATAACGGGAATTTCAATATGGTTGATTTCTCAGGAGGATTAACAGTTTCAATTCCAGTAGGTCAAACAATAGGTCAAACAGGAATAATTGTCGCAAATGATGGTTTAGATGAAGGAGATGAAGAAATGAAATTAGTTTTTCAGCCTTTGCCATTTGGATATGTAGCAAACAACAATAATATTATTTACAGAGTTTACGATGCTAATTATGTGGTTCAATCTTATGGAACTCCTATTAATCCAACTTATGGATTGGTAACACCAACTATTCCTGTAGGATATTATGATTCATTAGAAGGATTATCAGGAAGTGCTTTAAAACAAGCGCTTCAAGATATTATTGCCAATCCGGCAGTTGTTCGAGCTCATAGTTATGGCGATATTTGGGAAATTCTTAAAAGTGCTGACATAAATCCTGAAAACAGCAATCAAGTTTGGATGCATTATGTAGAAGCTCCAAGAGCTAAATTAGATCAACAAACTGAAAGTAGTGGAACTGGAAAATGGGTAAGAGAACATGTTTTTGCACAATCTAGAGGTGGTTTTTCAAGTGGTACTTCATCAACAGCTGATGGAATAGATATTTGGTTACCAACAAATGCTAATGATATTTTATCAGCTCATGCGGATGCACATCACATTCACGCTGAAGATGGAACTGAAAATGGTGTTAAAAGTAATAGAGATTTTGGTTCAGATTATAACGGTCCAGTTGGAACTCAAGGAAAATGGAGAGGTGATGTAGCAAGAGCATTATTTTATATGGCAGTTAGATACAATGGTTTAAATTTAGTTAATGGAAATCCTTCAGATACTTCAGGTAATCAAATAATGGGAGATTTAGCATCACTTTTAACTTGGAATACTACAGATACAAGAGATGATTTTGAAATGAATCGTAATAATTACATCTACACTTGGCAAATGAATCGTAATCCTTTTGTGGATTATCCTAATTTAGCTGATTACATTTTTGGAGCTAATTTTGGTCAACAATGGTTTTCAACTTTATCAACTCAGAATCCTATTGAAAATAGGGTAGCAGTATATCCAAATCCAGCTTCAGAATATTTGATTGTTTCTGGTTTAGAAGGAAGTTCAAAAGTAGAAATTTATACCATTACGGGTCAATTGGTACAAAGTCAAAATTTTGATAGTGAAATTCAAATTAATTTGGATTTACATGTCGGAATGTATTTGGTAAAAGTGACTAATGGTACTCAATCTACTACTAAAAAAATAATTGTCAAATAACACTTTTGTTTTTATAAAGGAGGTTAAAAGACGTTAAAATGATTGCTATAATTATTCTTTGGCAACATTATTGCGTTATATAATTTACAATTATTAAAATTAAAGATTATGAAAACGATTCAGAATAGAACAGCAACGCTTTTTGGGGTATTAATTTTAGTATTTATGTTGGTAATGCCAGCAGATGTTTTTTCGCAAGGACCTCCACCTTGGGCGCCAGCTCACGGTTATAGAGCTAAAACAAGACATATTTACTTTCCTGACCAAAATATGTATTACGACATTCAAAAAAGTAATTATATTTATTTTACTAATGGAAAATGGTCTATAAGCACAAGAGTTCCTTCAATATTTGTTGGAATTAACTTAGGAAGAAGTTCTCAAGTTGAATTAGATTTTTATGGTGATAGACCACAACGTTATAATTATTCTCACAAGACAAAATACAAAGGGCATAAACAAAAAGTAGTTGTAAAGAATAAAGCTAAAGGCCATCCAGGTAAAGGTCACGGAAAAAGCAATGGTAATAAATAATAAAAAAGGTCAGATTTAAATCTGACCTTTTTTCTTTTAAATTCCCGCTATTTCTTTTAGTTCCTTTACAAATCTTTCAGCTAAAATATCTGCTTCTGATTGCGTAGGCGCTTCTGTATAAATCCTAATAATTGGTTCTGTATTTGATTTTCTTAAATGTACCCATTCAGTAGGGAAATCAATTTTTACTCCGTCAATAGTCGTAATGTTTTCCGATTTATATTTTTCGGTTAACGTAGCTAAAACATTATCTACATCAATTTGAGGTGTTAATTCAATCTTGTTTTTACTCATGTAATATTGCGGATACGAAGCTCTAATTTCGGCAACCGTTTTGTCTTGATTCGCTAAATACGTTAAAAACAAAGCAACGCCAACCATACTATCTCTTCCATAATGCGATGATGGATAAATGATGCCGCCATTTCCTTCGCCACCAATAATAGCATTGGTTTTCTTCATTAATTCTACCACATTTACTTCTCCAACAGCACTTGCTTGATACTTTCCACCGTGCTTTTCTGTAATATCGCGCAAAGCACGAGAAGATGACATGTTTGAAACGGTATTTCCTGGAGTTTTTGATAAAACATAATCAGCCACAGCTACTAAAGTATATTCTTCGCCAAACATTTCGCCATCATTTGAAATGAATGCTAATCTATCTACATCAGGGTCAACCACGATTCCAAAATCGGCTTTTTCTTCTACAACTAATTTACAAATATCCCCTAAATGTTCTTTTAAAGGTTCAGGATTGTGTGGAAAATGACCGTTTGGTTCGCAGTATAATTTTACTACTTCAACGCCCATTTGTTCTAATAAATTAGGGATAATAATTCCGCCAGATGAATTCACACCATCAACCACTACTTTGAATTTCTTCGTTTTTACTAAATCAGCGTCCACCAAAGGCAATTCTAATACTTCATCAATGTGAATATCCATGTAAGCATTATTTTCAATAACTTCTCCTAAATTATCGACATCCGAAAAATCAAAAGCTTCGTTCTCGGCAATTTCTAAAATTAATTCACCTTCTTTTCCACTTAAAAATTCACCTTTTTCGTTTAATAACTTTAGAGCATTCCATTGTTTTGGATTGTGTGAAGCCGTTAAAATAATTCCACCATCAGCTTTTTCTAGCGGAACAGCAATTTCAACCGTTGGTGTGGTTGATAAACCCAAATCAATTACATCGATTCCTAGTCCAACTAATGTATTCATAACTAAATTATGAATCATTGGTCCCGAAATTCGTGCATCTCTTCCAATAACTACTTTTAATCGTTCGTTACCTTTTGAAGCATGTCTTATTTTTAAAAACGAACCGTAAGCTGATGCAAATTTTACAGCATCAACTGGAGTTAAATTGTCGCCAACCGCACCACCAATTGTGCCACGAATTCCTGATATTGATTTTATTAATGTCATGTTTAGTTTTAATTTTGAAATACAAATATAAAAGATGTAGCTCGCAAAGACGCAAAGACGCAAAGATTTTTTTATATATTTACAAAAAGAACTTAGAAAAAAATGAACTATCTCGCACATATTTACTTATCAGGAACTAACGATTTGCTAAAAATTGGGAATTTCATGGCAGATAGTATCAAAGGAAATGATTACGAAAAGTTCGATTCCGAAATTAAAAAAGGGATTTTATTGCACCGCCACATTGATAGTTTTACCGATTCGCATCCTATTTATAGGCAAAGTAAACATCGTTTGCACGAAAAATACGGACATTATTCAGGTGTGATTATGGATATTTTGTATGATCATTTTTTGGCAAAAAACTGGAGCAAGTTTTCTGATGAAAAATTAGAAGATTATGCCAACAATTTCTATCAATTATTACAAGACAATTACGATATTTTAACCGAGAGAATAAAAGGAATGATGCCGTATATGATTGCCAGAAATTGGTTTGTGAGTTATGCAACTATTGCGGGTTTGGAAATGATACTTTTTCAGATGGATTACAAGACCAAACATAGAGCCAATATGCAAGAAGCGATTGTGGAATTACAAGATTTTTATACCGAATTCGAATCGGAATTTTTTCTTTTTTTTGAGGAATTAACTCTTTCGTGCCAACAAAAAACCGCTGAATTAAATGAAATTTTGTAACGAATTAGAAGTGCATTTTCGGAAAGAATCCAATAGAGAATTGTCAGTTCCGATGGAGAATTATATGAAAAATAATTTTTCTTTTTTAGGAATAAAAACTGAGAAAAGACGAGCAATTTTTAAATCAACTTACGAACAAAATAAAGTTGAAATTAAATCCAATTTCAGAATTATTGCTTGGGAATTATTTCAAATGAAAGAACGAGAATTTCATCAAGTTGCCATTGATTTATTAGTAAAAGAATCCAAGAAAAACTTTGTTATTGAAGATATTAAACTCATTGAAAAATTAATTATTACAAATTCGTGGTGGGATTCGGTAGATACAATTGCAAAATATTTATTGGGTGGTTATTTGCAACAATTTCCATTAGAAACTTTAAAAGTTATCGAACGTTTTTCAAATTCAAAAAACATGTGGTTGAACCGAAGTGCGATTTTATTTCAGTTGAGTTATAAAGAAAAAACAAATTTCGAAATTCTTATATCAGAATGTGAAAAACACAAACATTCTAACGAGTTTTTTATTCAAAAAGCAATTGGTTGGGCTTTACGCGATTATAGTCGTTTTAATCCATCAGGTGTTACAGCATATGTAAACAGTACAAATTTGAAACCACTAAGTAGTAGAGAAGCCTTACGTTTACTGTAATTTTTGTTTTATTTTTCAGATTAAAGATTTACCTTCGTAAAATACTTAAAAAATAATGCCAAGAAAAAAAACGTTTTCTTTTAAAAACTTAATTCATAAGAATTTTAGACGTTTAGAACAGTTTATTTTTCTTTTGAAATCATTACTTACACCACGACAATTTATTTATTTATCGTGTGTTTTGGTTGGTATTTCTTCGGCTTTGGCGGTAATTATTCTAAAAACTTTTGCGCATTGGGTTTTTAAATCATCTCAAAAATTAGATGACATCTTACACCTTCCGTTTAGTAATAGTACTTTACCTATCATCGGAATTATCATCACCGTAATCATCATTAAAAAAGTGTTAGATGGTTCTATAGAAAAAGGAACTTCGCAAATAATGTATGCTGTAGCCAAAAAGCGAGGTATCATGCCTAGAAAGCAAATGTTTGCCCAAATTATAACGAGTTCGTTTACCGTGGGTATGGGCGGAAGTGCGGGTTTAGAATCACCAATTACCATTACAGGAGCTGCTTTTGGGAGCAATTATGCACAAAATTATAGACTAAGCTATAAAGACAGAACGCTTTTATTAGCTTGTGGTGTTGCCGCCGGAATTGGAGCTGCTTTTAACGCACCCATTGCGGGGGTTTTATTTGCTATTGAAGTAGTTTTAGCCGAGATCAGTATTACGGCATTTATTCCAATTATGATTAGCGCTGCAACTGGAGCATTAATTTCTACAATCGTTTTAAATGATACTATTTTATTCTCCTTTAAAAAGGTACAGTTTTTCGATTTTCATAATTTACCATATTATATTTTATTGGGAGTTTTAAGCGGATTTGTCTCGATAAATTATGCCAGAACATTCCGAAAAATCGAGCATTATTTTACAAAATTAAAATTCAATTATATCAATAAAGCGTTGTTTGGAGCGGGAATTTTAGGAATTTTGATTTTCTTTTTCCCATCACTTTTTGGAGAAGGATATGAAAGCATTAAACTTTTAGCCGACAATCAATCAGCAAAATTAGTACAAAATACAGTTTTTGAACGTTTCCAAGATTCATCGTGGGTTCTACTAATTTTTGTTAGTTTAACGATGTTAATCAAAGTGTATGCAACAAGTTTAACTCTTGGTGCGGGTGGAAATGGTGGTAATTTTGCTCCATCGCTATTTGTGGGTTCCTATTTGGGATTTTCTGTGGCTACTTTTTTTAATTTAATAGGATTTACAAAACTTCCTGTAGGTAATTTTACTTTAGTAGGAATGGCAGGAATTTTAAGTGGATTATTTCATGCGCCTTTAACTGCAATTTTCCTTATTGCCGAAATTACAGGTGGTTATAATTTGATGGTTCCTTTAATGATTGTTTCATCTGTGAGTTTTGCCATTTCTAAACGTTTTGAGCCCTATTCATTTGACATTAAAAATTTAGCAGATAAAGGGGAAGTTTTCACCGATAATCGTGATACCAATATTCTAAATTCTATTGATGTTTCAAAGTTGATTCAAACTGATTTTAAAGCTATTTCTTTGAGTAATAGTTTAGAGGAATTGGTACACAAAATTCAAGAATCTGATGAACATATTTTTCCCGTTTTAGACGATAAAAACAATTTATTAGGACTTATTCATTTAGATGAAATTCGTCCAATTGTTTTCTCTCAATTTAAAGTAAAATATACCGCTGTAGAAGAAATCATGCAACAACCAAAAGAAATTATCTTTTATGATGAAACCCTTGAAACCATCATGGATAAGTTTGATTCTTCTGAATGCAAAGTTTTACCAGTACTAAAAAACGGCATTTTTCTTGGCTTTATGTACAAACAATTAATTTTAGAAAAATATAGACATCGTTTAAAATCAATGATTATTGAGTAGTACAATTTCAAGAACAACTTCTTTTTTTTGAACACACATATAAGATATTTTATGAATTTTCAAAATATAAATTTCATTATTAAAAATCTTAATATCGGATAGAATGTTTTTTTATTATAAACGATATTATTATCTTTGTGGTTTAAATGAAGAATTATGTGGAACATCGATTTAACCTATCGCGAAGAATTTCAATCAACATTCGATAGATTGTATGATAAACTCGCTGTGCTCAATCAAAATAGACCACTTCCGTATTCCGCTATTTCAAAAATTAAAGAATCACTTTCCATCGAATGGACTTATAATTCTAACAGTATTGAAGGGAATACGCTTTCACTTCGAGAAACACAAATGGTGCTTCAAGATGGAATTACTGTTAAAGGAAAATCATTGCGAGAACATTTTGAAGCAAAAAATCATGAGCATGCGATTAATTATTTATATCAAATTGTAAATGATGATTATATTCTAAGAAGTATTGATGTTTTATCGCTTCATGGTTTGGTGTTGCGTACTATTGAAGATGATTTTGCAGGAAGAATTAGAAATGCAGGTGTTCGAATAACTGGTGCTAATTTTGTGCCTCCAAATGCTAATAAAGTTTCAGATTTGTTAGATGAATTAATTCAATTTGTAAACGAAAATCCTTTGCAATTAAATGACATTGAGTTGGCTACTATCTTTCATCATAAATTAGTTTGGATTCATCCTTTTTTTGATGGAAATGGAAGAACCGTTCGTTTAGCCATGAATTTATTGCTCATGCGAAGAGGTTTTCCGCCTGCAATCATCTTAAAAAACGATAGAAAAAAATATTACGACGCTTTAAATCAAGCAAATAATGGTAATTATCAAAAATTAACGTTATTAATGTGTCAAGCTTTAGAGCGAACTGTAAACATTTATTTAACTTCTATTCCAAGTGAAAACGATGAAGATTATCAATCTATTGCAAATATTGTAAGCGAGCCAAATACGCCATACAGTCAAGAATACGTTAGTTTATTGGCACGTCAAGGAAAAATTGATGCTTATAAAGAAGGTAGAAATTGGGTAACCACTAAAAAAGCAATTAACGATTATATCAATAACAGACAAAGAAAGCGTTTACTTTAGCGCTTTCTTTTTTTATTTTCTTCACACTTGTCTACTCTAAAAATTGGTTTGAAATCAGTATCTTTGCGTTTTGCCAAAAATTATGCAACACACAACTGAGGAAACTATTGAAATTATTGGTGCAAGAGCCCATAATCTTAAAAATATAGACGTATCTATTCCACGTGAAAAACTAGTGGTTATTACTGGTTTGTCGGGTTCAGGAAAATCGTCATTGGCGTTTGATACAATTTATGCCGAAGGACAACGAAGATATATTGAAACTTTTTCTGCTTATGCACGTCAATTTCTTGGAGGATTAGAGCGTCCCGATGTAGATAAAATTGACGGACTTTCACCAGTGATTGCCATTGAACAAAAAACCACAAGTAAATCGCCTCGTTCAACTGTTGGAACTATTACTGAAATATACGATTTCTTGCGTTTGTTATATGCGAGAGGAGCTGATGCTTTCAGTTACAACTCAGGCGAAAAAATGGTTTCGTATTCTGATGACCAAATCAAGCAATTGATTTTAGAGGATTTTAATGGAAAACGCATCAATATTTTAGCGCCAGTTGTTCGCTCTCGTAAAGGACATTATCGCGAATTATTTGAGCAAATTGCCAAACAAGGTTTTCTGAAAGTTCGTGTAAATGGACAAATTCAAGATTTAGAATTTGGTATGAAAGTCGATCGTTATAAAACGCATGATATTGAAATTGTTATTGATAGAATGGCAATTGATACCGAAGAAGATACCGACAAGCGTTTATCGGAAAGTATCAAAACCGCAATGTATCATGGTGATGATGTAATGATGGTGATTGAACAAGAAAGTCAAGAAGTACGTTTTTACAGTCGTAATTTGATGTGTCCGACTTCTGGAATTTCGTATCCAAATCCTGAGCCAAATAATTTTTCATTCAATTCTCCAAAAGGAGCTTGTCCGTGTTGTAACGGATTAGGAACTGTGAATGAAATCAATCTTCAAAAAATTATCCCAAATCCGAAATCATCAATTAAAAATGGTGGATTTGCTCCTTTGGGTGAATATAAAAGTTCATGGATTTTTAAGCAATTGGAAATTATCGCACAAAAATACGATTTCAAAATAACCGATGCCATTGAAACGATTCCACAAGATGCTATGGATATGATTTTGTATGGTGGAAACGAGAAATTCTCTGTAGTGTCAAAGGTTATGGGAATTACTAAAGATTATAAAATCGATTTTGAAGGAATATCCAACTTCATTAAAAATCAATATGATAATTCCGATTCGGCAAGTATTAAGCGTTGGGCAAAGGAATTCATGGATGAAAATGATTGTCCAGATTGTGAAGGAACGCGTTTGAGAAAAGAGTCGTTATATTTCAAATTAAACGGAAAAAATATCGGTGAGTTAGTCCAAATGGATGTTGCTGAATTATCAGAATGGTTTGCCGATTTAGACAATCATTTATCTGAAAAACAAAAAGTTATCGCAGTTGAAGTAGTAAAAGAAATTACAGCGAGGTTGCAATTTTTATTAGATGTTGGTTTGAATTATTTATCACTAAACAGAAGTTCAAAATCCCTTTCGGGTGGTGAAGCGCAACGTATCCGATTGGCAACACAAATTGGTTCGCAATTGGTAGGTGTTTTGTATATTTTAGATGAACCGAGTATTGGTTTGCATCAAAGAGACAACGAACGATTAATAAAGTCTTTAGAAAGTTTACGCGATATTGGAAATTCAGTAATCGTGGTAGAACACGACAAAGACATGATTGAACGTGCCGATTATGTGATTGATATTGGTCCAAAAGCAGGTCGTTTTGGAGGACAAATCATCAGCAAAGGAACACCGAAAGAATTATTGAAAGAAGACACGATTACTGCACAATATTTAAACGGTAAAATGAAGATTGAAGTACCAAAAACGCGTAGAGAAGGGAACGGAAAATCCATCAAACTATCAGGTGCATCAGGAAATAACTTAAAAAATGTTTCGATTGAAATTCCATTAGGAAAATTAGTTTGCGTTACGGGTGTTTCAGGAAGTGGAAAATCGACATTGATTAACGAAACATTGTATCCGATATTAAACGCACATTTTTTCAATGCGGTAAAAAAACCACAACCATATAAAAAAATTGAAGGTTTAGAACATATTGATAAAGTTATCGACATCGACCAAAGTCCGATTGGAAGAACACCACGTTCAAATCCAGCCACTTACACCGATGTTTTTTCAGAAATTAGAAGTTTGTACACGCAAACACCTGAAGCAATGATTCGTGGTTATAAACCTGGAAGATTTAGTTTTAATGTAAAAGGTGGTCGATGCGAAACCTGTGAAGGTTCGGGTGTAAGAACCATCGAAATGAGTTTTTTACCGGATGTTTATGTAGAATGTGAAACCTGTATGGGAAAACGCTTTAACAGAGAAACATTAGAAATTCGTTATAAAGGAAAATCAATTTCGGATGTGTTGAACATGACAGTAGATGAAGCGGTAGAATTCTTTGAAAATATTCCGAAAATCTATCGAAAAGTAAAAACCATTCAAGATGTTGGATTGGGTTATATTACATTGGGTCAACAAAGTACAACACTTTCTGGAGGCGAAGCACAACGTATTAAATTGGCAACAGAGCTTTCTAAAAAAGATACAGGAAATACCTTTTATATTTTAGATGAACCTACAACTGGCTTACATTTTGAAGACATTCGAGTATTAATGGATGTAATTAATGTCTTGGTTGAAAAAGGAAATACAGTGTTAATTATTGAGCATAATTTAGATGTTGTCAAATTAGCCGATTATGTAATTGATATTGGTTACGAAGGTGGAAAAGGTGGTGGAGAAGTAGTAGCTAAAGGAACTCCAGAAGAAATTATAAAAAATAAAAAAAGCTACACAGCACAGTTTTTGAAAAAAGAATTATCTTAGCAGGCTTTTTTAAAAATTAAAATGAAACGAATATGGCAGCAGATCAATACGAAAACGACGATCACAGAATTCAAGAAAAATTCAAGCAAAAGACTTGGAACGAAATACGATCAAACGACTCTTGGGCAATTTTTAAAATAATGTCTGAGTTTGTAAATGGATATGAATCAATGGGTAGAATAGGTCCATGTGTATCTATTTTTGGTTCGGCAAGAACAAAACCTGAGGATAAAAACTATTTATTAGCCGAAAAAATTGCATTCAAAATCAGTAAAGCTGGTTATGGTGTAATTACGGGTGGTGGTCCTGGTATCATGGAAGCAGGAAACAAAGGAGCGCATTATGGAGGTGGAATTTCGGTAGGTTTAAACATCGAATTGCCTTTTGAGCAACACTTTAATCCGTACATTGATAAAGACAAAAACTTAAACTTTGATTACTTCTTCGTGAGAAAAGTAATGTTTGTAAAATATTCACAAGGTTTCGTGGTTATGCCAGGAGGTTTTGGAACATTAGATGAATTATTCGAAGCGGTAACGTTGATTCAAACTAAGAAAATTGGAAAATTCCCTATTATTTTGGTAGGAACCGAATTTTGGTCAGGTTTATTAGATTGGATTAAAACTGTCATGATTGACAAAATGAAAAATGCCAATCCAGAAGATATGAACTTAATTAAAGTAGTAGATACAGAAGATGAGGTATTAGAAGCGTTAGATAACTTCTACAAAAAATACAATTTGTCTCCAAACTTCTAAAAAACTAAAAAGTCCTTCAATCGAAGGACTTTTTTTATTTTGATAAGAATGCTGTTATTTTTTGGATTACGGCTTCATCGCCTAAAATCTTGCGATGACCTAAACCTTCGGTTATCATGATTTCAGATTGTTTCAAATGTTTTTGAATGTGATAAGCAGCTTTTACTGATACATCATCATCATCTTTATCGTGAATAACGAGTACAGGAATTTCTGTTTTTTCTGCTGCTTTGTAAGCGGAATAATCGTCCATTTTTCCACCAAATTTTGCTTCAAAATGATCTCTTAATTTGATTCCATATTCAGGTTTTAGTTGTAGTTTACAAATGAAATCATCAATAATATCTTGAATGATATCGCCACTTCCAATAATTACTGCTTTTTTTACTTGAAGATTTTGTTTAATCGCATTCAAAACCGACATACCTCCAAGTGAATGACCAATAGCAAATTCAAACGGTCCATATTGCTTTTCAATTTCTAAAATGGATGCAATAAATTCAATCATGATTGACGAATTTCCTTTTGATTTCCCATGTGCTGGCGCATCAAAACTAATAGTCATGTAACCCATTTTCAGCAATTCATCAGCAATTTTAACCAATTGTGTTCCTCTTCCAGACCAACCATGAACTAACAATACTTTTTTATTGCTTTTTCCATATTCATATACTACAATTTCTTTTTGAATTTCAGAAACTTCGATGCTTTTTTGAACACTATCGCGTTCCATATGAAGTTCACGTTTCGGTAATTTATGTTTTATGGGTGTTGTAAAAAGTTTGGCAGCAAATTTAGTGGTAAGTGAAGGAGAAACTGCTTGTAGAAATTTTGCTGTAAATAAAATAGCTTTAGGAATCTCAATAACTTGAGCTTGTTTTTGTTTCTTTTTTGGCATTTTTAATTTTTTGTGCAATTTACAACTTATGTAAATTTGTAGTACTATTGATGTTATAAAATAAAGTTAAAATGCAATTCTAATAGTATTGAATAATGGCATAAAATTTGAAAAGTAACAGAGTTATCAAACAATAAATTGTATTTTTGTAAAAATTTTTAATTATGAATTTAAAATTTAAAATTATTGTTCTTTTTGCCTTAGCACTAGTAGTGTCATGTGCAAAAAATCCGTTTACAGGAAAAAGTACTATGGCACTTGTGCCAAATAGTGAAATATTCCCATCTGCTTTTCAACAGTATAATCAATTTTTATCTGAAAATAAGGTAATTAAAGGTACTACTGATGCTAAGAGAATCGAAACAATCGGAACTAAAATTAAAACGGCTTCTGAAAGATGGTTGGCTGCCAATGGTCATGCCGATTATTTAGAAGGGTATGCTTGGGAATATAAATTGGTAGATAGTAAAGAAGTTAACGCTTGGTGTATGCCTGGAGGAAAAATTGTTTTTTACACTGGAATTTTACCTATTTGTAAAGACGATGCAGGGATTGCTGCTGTAATGGGACATGAAGTGGCTCACGCACTAGCAAATCACGGTCAACAACGTATGAGTGCTGGACTTTTACAACAATTAGGTGCTGTAGGTACGCAAGTAGCTGTTGGTAATAAAGATCCTCAAACGCAAGCGTTAATTATGCAAGCGTATGGTGTAGGTTCTCAAGTGGGAGGAATGTTGCCATTTAGTCGTGCTCATGAAAGTGAAGCTGACATGATTGGACTTACTTTAATGGCAATTGCTGGTTATGACCCAATTAATGCTGTAAAAGTTTGGGAACGTATGGCCGCTAATTCTGGAGGGCAAGCACCACCAGAAATTTTAAGTACACACCCAAGTAACCAAACACGTATTAAAGAATTAACAGCTTTAATTCCTCAAGCAAAAGCGGAAGCAGCTAAGTTTGGTGTTACTTTCAAATAATTAAAAAATTACTATTATATTTGAATCCCGACACTGTCGGGATTTTTTATTTTAAAATAATTCGTATGCAAAAACTTCAAAAAGGAGATTCTAAGCTTCTAAACGCTTGGGCTTTTTACGATTGGGCAAATTCAGTTTATGCTTTGGTAATTTCCTCAACCATTTTTCCATTGTATTATGGAGCATTATTTCGTCAAAAAAATATTGAAGAAATTGTATTGTTTGGTTTTTCAGTTCGAAGCGAAGCTTTAATAAGTTATGTTACCGCTTTAGGATTTTTGATAATCGCATTTATATCACCATTATTATCAGGAATTGCGGATTACATGGGAAATAAGAAGTTTTTCCTAAAACTTTTTTGCTATGTTGGAGCAACTTCATGTATGTCGCTTTACTTTTTTTCTTTAGATACAGTTGTTTTAAGTTTGGTTTCCTACTTATTAGCTTTAATAGGTTTTTGGGGAAGTTTAGTTTTCTACAATTCCTATTTACCCGATATCGCACACAAAGACCAACAAGATAAAATCAGTGCAAAAGGATTTAGTTTAGGATATATTGGAAGTGTTGTTTTGTTATTGATTTGTTTAGCTGCAGTAATGTCGGTAGAAGATGATCAAAAGTTACAAATGATGCGTTATTCATTTTTATTGGTTGGAATTTGGTGGATAGGTTTCAGTCAGTTCACCTACTATTACTTACCAAATAATAAAAACGATAATAAACTACATAAAAATGTACTATTTAATGGTTTTAAAGAGTTGCGAAAAGTTTGGCAACAAATAAAGGAATTAAAATCCTTGCGACGTTATTTAGGAGCTTTCTTCGTTTATAGTATGGCAGTACAAACCATCATGATTATTGCTGCTTATTTTGGAGAAAAAGAAGTACAATGGGGAAGCGATAGTAAGCGTACAATGGGATTGATTGTGAGTATTTTATTAATCCAGTTAATTGCGGTTTTAGGGGCTTGGTTAACATCTAAACTAGTTGCTAAGTTTGGAAATATCAAAATTTTAATTGGTTTAAATTTCTCTTGGATTTTAATTTGTACCTATGCTTATTTCGTAGTTACTCCTAATGATTTTTATATTGCAGCAGCTTTCGTTGGATTAGTTATGGGAGGAATTCAATCTTTATCGCGTTCAACGTATTCTAAATTTATTCCAGAAGACACAAAAGACACTACTTCTTTCTTTAGTTTTTACGATGTAGCGGAGAAAATAGGTATTGTAATCGGAATGTTTACCTATGGTTATATCGCTGATGTAACGGGTAAAATCCAAAATGCTATCTTGTTTTTAATCTTATTTTTTGTTGTAGGATTACTTTTATTACTTAGAGTACCAAAAAAATAAAATATCTTTTTATATTTGGAAACATTTAAAATTTATTTATGAAAACTATAAAATCAATTCTAAAACTTTTAATTTTAACTTTAGCATTTACAACTGTTTCTTGTGATGATGAACCAGTTGACCCAGCGTTAGATCTGTCTAATGGAGGAGGTTCTTCTTCAGGTGACTATTGGCCTACAGCAATTAATAACGAATGGATAATGGAACGCGGTGGTGTTGAATTAGATCCTATAAAAATAATTGGAACAGGAAATTTTGGTGGACAAACTTACTATAAATTTGCTCCTCAATCAGGTTCAGGTTCAACTACTTCAGGATCTGTAACTAATTGGTTAAATAAAAGCAATGGGGTTTATAAATTAAAAACGGATGATATTAATATCAATGCAGGTGGATTAACAGGAACCCAAACAGGGTACGAATTTATTATTTTAAAAGATAATATTGCAGTTGGTCAATCATGGAATGGAACTTATACACAAACGACAACTTTCACTGGAATTCCGTCAATTACATTAACTGTAAATTATACAGGAACAATTTTAGCTAAAAATGTTTCGGCTACAGTTGATGGTGAAACATATAATGATGTTATCAAAGTAAGTTTTGTTCAAAATACATTGATGCCTGGTGCACCACCAACTACAATAAATTCTGAGTATTGGTTTGCAAAAGATGTGGGTGTTATTAAATCTATATCAAATGATTCTGGAACTATTTATGAATCTATTTTAGTAGATTACACTCTTTTTTAAAAAGCGCTTCAATTATATATTAAATCCCGAACTAACACTTCGGGATTTTTTATGGCATACATCTTGAACTATTACTTTTGAAATTGCTATTTAAATTTATTTTATGATTTGATTATCAATAGAATAACGCTTTTATGCGTAATTTTGAATACTGTTTCAAAATAAAATTACTGACAAAAAGACCATAAATATTATTATGCCGAATCAAAAAATACTAGCGCTTGACAATTTGTCACTTCAGGAAATGGATCCAGATTCAGAATTGATTCCATTAATGACGCCTGAGGATGAAGAAGAAATGAATAATGAGGCCTTGCCTGAGGATATTGCCATTTTACCTTTACGAAATACTGTTTTATTTCCAGGAGTTGTAATTCCAATTACCGCCGGAAGAGATAAATCGATTAAATTAATTAATGATGCCAATGCCAAAGGAAAAATAGTTGGTGTAGTAGCTCAAATTGATGAAAACGAAGAAGATCCATCACCAAGTGATGTGCATCATATTGGAACAGTAGCTCGTATTATGCGTGTTTTAAAAATGCCTGACGGAAATACAACTGTAATTCTTCAAGGTAAGAAACGTTTTGAAGTGGAATCTTTTACACAAGAAGAACCTTATTTAAAAGCTAAAATCAAGGAAGTTTCTGAAGAGCGTCCTGATGATAAAAACGTGGAATTCAAAACGATTGTTGATGCAATTAAAGAATTAGCAATCCAAATTATTAAGGAAAGTCCAAATATCCCAACAGAAGCTACTTTTGCGATTAAAAACATCGAAAGTAATCCGTTTTTGATCAATTTTGTTTCTTCTAACATGAATCTTTCAGTTGAAGAAAAACAAAAATTACTTTCGATTCCAAATTTAAAAGACAGAGCACTTGAAACCTTACGTTTCATGAACTTAGAGCTTCAAAAATTAGAAGTTCGCAACGATATTCAGTCTAAAGTTCGTTTTGATTTAGACCAACAGCAGCGTGAATATTTCTTGCAGCAACAAATGAAAACCATTCAAGAAGAATTAGGTGGCGTTTCGTATGAAGCAGAAATTGAGGAAATGCGTGCCAAAGGTTTAAAGAAAAAATGGGACGAAAAAACAGCAAAACATTTCGAAAAAGAGCTATCAAAATTACAACGTACGAATCCAAATTCACCTGATTTTGGAATCCAACGCAATTATATTGAGTTGTTTTTAGAATTGCCTTGGAATGAATTTACCAAAGATAATTTCGATTTAAAACGTGCTCAAAAAATTCTAGACAGAGACCATTATGGATTAGAAGATGTTAAAAAACGTATCATTGAGCATTTAGCGGTTTTAAAATTGCGAAACGATATGAAATCGCCAATCCTTTGTTTATATGGACCTCCAGGTGTTGGTAAAACTTCAATTGGAAAGTCGGTTGCCGAAGCATTAGGTAGAGAATACATTAGAATGTCATTAGGTGGTTTGCGCGATGAAGCAGAAATTCGTGGTCACAGAAAAACCTATATTGGTGCGATGCCAGGACGAATTCTTCAAAACATTAAAAAAGCAAAAACATCAAATCCAGTATTTGTTTTAGATGAGATTGATAAATTATCTTCGAGTCATAATGGCGATCCATCTTCGGCTTTGTTAGAAGTTTTAGATCCAGAACAAAACAAAGAATTCCATGATAATTTCTTGGAATTAGGGTACGATTTATCAAAAGTAATGTTCATTGCAACCTCAAATAGTTTATCTCCAATTCAACCAGCACTTCGTGACCGTATGGAAATCATCGAAATGACAGGTTATACAATCGAAGAAAAAATTGAAATTGCAAAAACACATTTATTGTCTAAGCAATTAAAAGAGCACGGATTAACAACTAAAGATTTACAAATTGGTAAAAAACAATTAGAAAAAATCGTAGTAGGTTACACACGTGAATCGGGTGTTCGTGGTTTAGAGAAAAAAATTGCTCAAGTGGTGCGTCACGCTGCAAAATCAATTGCAATGGACGAAACTTATAATGTAAAAGTTTCGGATGCCGATATTTTAGAAGTATTAAAATCGCCACGTATGGAGCGTGATAAATACGAAAATAACGATGTCGCAGGAGTTGTTACAGGTTTAGCTTGGACATCGGTTGGTGGTGATATTTTGTTTATCGAATCCTTAATTTCGAAAGGAAAAGGTGCGATGACGATGACTGGTAATTTAGGAATTGTCATGAAAGAATCGGTTACGATTGCTTTAGAATATATTCGCGCCAACGCTGAATTTTTAGGAATTGATCCAGAAGTTTTAAACAATTACAACATTCATATTCACGTTCCAGAAGGTGCTACACCAAAAGACGGACCAAGTGCCGGAATTGCGATGTTGACTTCAATGGTTTCTTCATTCACACAAAAAAGAATTAAGAAAAACATTGCTATGACTGGTGAAATCACGCTTCGTGGAAAAGTATTGCCTGTTGGTGGTATCAAAGAAAAAATATTAGCTGCTAAAAGAGCCAATATCAAAGAAATTATTCTTTGTAAAGAAAACAAACGTGATATTGAGGAAATCAAACCCGATTATATTGAAGGTTTAACGTTCCATTACGTTGATAAAATGAGCGAAGTTTTAGATATTGCCATTACGAATCAAAAGGTCAAAAACGCTAAAGTTTTAGAAACCAAAAAGTAATTTCAATATAATATCAAAAAGAACTCTCAATAAATCACTTATTGAGAGTTCTTTTTTTGTTTACTAACTGATATAATTTTATCTTCGCAGTTGCGTTATAAGTAAGATTAACACCAAAAAATGCTAAGAAAACTCTTATTCCTTTTTTTATTTCTGCTATCGGCTACAACATTTGGCCAAATAGGAGGTAAGAGTGTATATCAATTTTTAAACTTAGCACAATCTCCAAGACAAGCTGCTTTAGGCGGAAAAACGGTAACTGTAGTGGATTACGATGTAAATCAAGCGTTTTATAATCCAGCAACAATTAATGCCGAAATGCACAATCGTTTATCGGCAAATTATGGAAGTTATTTTGGTGAAGTTTCCTACGGAACAGCGGCTTATGCGTATACATACGATCGACATTTACAAACGTTTCATGCCGGAATAAGTTATGTTAATTATGGAACTTTTGAAGGAAGAGACGAATTAGGAAATTTAACTTCCGATTTTACAGGAAGTGAAGCCGCATTATCTGTTGGATACGCCTATAATATTCCTTGGACCGATATGTTTGTAGGCGCTAACGCTAAATTGATTTCATCTACGTTAGAAAGCTACAATTCTTGGGGAGCCGCGGTTGATTTAGGATTTTTATATGTGGATTACGATAATGATATTAATTACGGTTTAACGGTTCGAAATTTAGGATTTCAAATTAAACCTTATCAAGATACGAATGAAAAATTGCCTTTAGCGATTGACGCTGGAATTTCTCAATTAATGGAGAATGTCCCAATTCGTTGGCATATGACTTTTGAAAATTTACAGGAATGGAATATTGCTTTTTCAAATCCAAATAGAGCTGAAGGAAACTTAGATGGAGGTTCTGAAGAAGAAAAAATATCTTTTTTTAATAATGCTTTGCGACATGTCATTTTAGGTGCCGAATTATTTCCTGAAAAGGGTTTTAATATTCGATTAGGTTATAATTTTAGAAGAAGTGAAGAATTACGAATTTTAGAACAACGTCATTTTTCTGGAATTTCTGTTGGTTTTGGATTGCGATTTGGAAAAGTTAAATTTGATTATTCGTATTCTAGATATACCGTGGCAGCCAATACGAGTTTATTTGGTTTGATGATTGATTTGGAATAAGAGAAGCAAGAGCACAGAGTAAAGAAGCAAGAAATGAAAAAAATTACCATTGCAATAGACGGATTTTCGTCAACAGGAAAAAGTACATTGGCTAAGCAATTGGCTGCAACATTAGGTTACGTATATGTAGATACAGGTGCGATGTATCGCGCGGTAGCTTATTTTGCTATGCAATATAACTTGGTTTCAGAAAACCATTTAGATAAAGCTGGTTTGGTTGCTCAATTACCCAATATTAATTTGCGTTTTCAATTCAATCCGACTTTAGGATTTGCAGAAATGTATTTGAACAATGAAAACATCGAAACACCTATTCGAACTATTGAAGTTTCTCGTATGGTGAGTAAAGTGGCTGAAATTTCAGAAGTTCGTGCTAAATTAGTGGAACAACAACAAGCCATGGGTAAAGACAAAGGCATTGTAATGGACGGAAGAGACATTGGAACCGTAGTTTTTCCTGATGCTGAACTGAAATTATTCATGACAGCAAGTTCAAAAACCAGAGCTCAACGCCGTTTTGACGAATTGGTAGAAAAAGGACAACACATTACTTTTGAAGATGTACTTCAAAACGTAGAAGAACGCGATTACATTGATACACATAGAGAAGATTCTCCTTTAGTAAAAGCAGATGATGCTATTGAAATTGATAATTCAAGTTTGAGTAAAAAAGAACAATTTGAAATCGTATTGAATTTGATTAAAGAGAAAATATAAATAACTTAATAAACTTTAATTAGTATGAAAACAGCAAGCAAATTTTTTAGAATGACATTTTTGGTTTTATCTGTTGTATTTTTAAACGGATGTAGTAGTGATGATGACGGCGATGAAACAACTGCAAACATTGAAGGCGTTTGGCAATTAGGAAGAATGTATGGTACGGCTACTTATACTGGGATGAATGCTAATTTAGATGGTGATTCTGAAGGTACAATGGAATTTAATTCTGATGGAACATATGATAGTAATATTATTAGTGGATACCTTGATGTTACAATTCCATCATTAAATTATACAGAAACAACAACTATTGATCCAATTAATGATAGTGGTACTTACAATTATAATGCTACCACTGATGATTTAGTAATTGATGGAGAGACATCTAAAGTAGTGGTTTTGAATGCTAATTTTATGAAAATCAAAACACTAATCAACGATAGTGGTGTAACAGGTGAACTTTTTACCGAATATCACAGATAAAATCTAAAAAAAACAAAAAGGCTGTCACTTTTAAATGACAGCCTTTTTTATTTTGTTGTTTTGCTTTTCGCTTTCTCCTTAGCTTGTTTCTTGAAATAACCTCTAAACAAAAAGTTGTGTTTCAATGCTTCTAAATTTTCGTTAAGCTTACCGCTGGCATCGTTTAAATTTGTCATGGTTGAATCTATCTTTTTTACCAAATTTTCATCATTTGATAAATAATTCAACGCACCTTTTCCGTCTTTTATATTTACAACGGTTGCGTTTAAATTGGTAACTACTTTATCAATTTCGGCACTTGATTTTTCTAAATTTGTGATGATATTTTTCATTTTTACTGCCACATCTTTATCATTTAAAACCCCAATTACATTGTCTTTTTGATTCAAAGAAAGTATCAAATGATTCAAATTATCAATAGATTTTACAGTTCCCAAAGAAGTTTCTTTCAAATTATGAATCGTTTCTTTCAAGTCTCTCGACATGACACTATCTTTTAATAATGTACCAACCGTTCCTTTTCCTTGATTGATTTCGTTAGTTATTTTTAACAAATCGGCAGTTAAAAGCGCTGCATTTTTATTGGTTTCATTTAATGTTTCCAGCATAGCATCGGTTCCAATGCGGCTGTAAGATTGAATTACATCTCCATTCTCAACCTTTTTTGCCACACCTTTACCTGGAATAATGTTAACAATCATATTTCCAACCAAACCATCCGAACTAATAGTAGCCACGGCATTTTTTTGAATATGATGCATTATTTTATTATCAATTAACATGTTTATATTAATTGTGGTGTCGTTTATCATTTCGATTTCGGTTACGGTGCCAATATCAATACCAGCGTAACGAACATTGTTTCCTGGTTGTAATCCATTTACATTAGCAAAAACGGCTTTTAAGTTCGACGTGTTTCCAAACATATTTTGTTTGTTTCCAACAAAATAAATCGCTGCAAGGAAAACTATTGTGCCAATTATGACAAAGATTCCGAGTTGTATTTTTTGTGAATTTGATTTTTCCATTGTTACATTATTTAAAAAACGCTTGCACTTTAGGGTCGCTAGAGCTTGATAATTCTCCAAACGTTCCTTCTATATAATTTACTCCGTCTATTAACAAAATCATTCGATTGGCAATTACTTTAGCACAATCTACATCATGCGTAATGATGATAGAAGAGGTATTGTATTTTTTTTGTACCGAATTCATCAAAAGCACAATTTCTTTCGATGTTATCGGGTCTAATCCCGTTGTGGGTTCGTCGTATAAGATGATTTTAGGTTTTAAAATCAAAGTTCTCGCTAAAGCAATTCTTCGTTTCATACCGCCCGAAAGTTCGTTTGGCATTAAATCGATGGCGTTCGCTAAACCTACGCTTTCCAACGCTTCCATAACCAAAGGTGTTGTATCTTCAATAATTCCAAATTTTTTCGTGTGACGACGTAAAGGAAATTCTAAGTTTTCTCGAACCGACATCGAATCGTACAAGGCACTCCCTTGAAATAAAAAGCCGATTTCAGTACGTAATTCATCTAAATCTTCTCGTTCTAAATTATTGATTTCTTCATTCATGACTAAAATAGAACCGCTATCGGGTTGTTCTAGTCCAATCACACATTTAATCATCACCGATTTTCCTGAACCCGATTTTCCCATGACCACTAAATTTTCGCCTTCATACAATTCCAAATCAAAACCATCCAAAACTACGTTAGTACCAAAACTTTTATGTAAGTCTTTGATAGTAATAATCGCTTTTTTTGAAGTCGTATTTGTTTTCATGGTTATATATCGTAAAAAATATTAGTAACAAAAACCGCTACAAAGTCAATAATAAAAAGCAACATGGAAGTATAAACTACCGCTGCATTGGCTGCTTTTCCTACTCCAGAAGTTCCTTTTGTACAGTTGTAACCTTTAAAACATCCCACTAATCCAATAGCAAACCCAAAAAAGAAAGTTTTAATTGTTGCTGGAACAATATCGCTAAATTCTAAAATATTAAAAACTTGATTGAAATATAAGGTAAACGAGACATTTCCTTTGATGTTTTCCACTAAAAAGGAACCGTAAATGGCTATTAAATCGCCAACAATTACTAATAAAGGTAACATTAATGTGGTTGCTAAAATTCGGGTAATAACTAAATATTTGAATGGATTTGTTCCCGACACTTCCATGGCATCAATTTGTTCAGTAACTTTCATGGAACCTAATTCGGCACCAATGCCTGAGCCAATTCTACCAGCGCAAATTAAAGCGGTAATGATAGGTCCAATTTCTCTAATAATGGAAACACTTACCATAGACGCCATCCATGAAACAGCGCCAAATTCTTGTAGTGTAGGACGGGATTGTAGTGTAAAAACGGCACCAATTATAAATCCAGTTACACTTACTAAAAGTAAAGACCGATTTCCAATATAAAAGCACTGACGTAAAAATTCTTTGAATTCGTAAGGCGGTTTCCAAAATTCTTTGAAAAAGCGACCTGCAAAGTAAGAAAGTTCTCCTACTTCGATGAGAAAGTTTTGTAAAGCTTCAGTAAGATTGGCGAAATATTTTTTCATGAAGCATCATAATTACAATCAAATATAGTGATTTTTAATGATATAGAAGCTGATTTTTGTAAGATATACCATAAAAAAATCCGATTTGAAATTTCAAATCGGATTGTAAGAATTATATTTAAATGCTATAATTCCTCTAACATGATTCGTTTTTTGTACTGTTTTATTTTTTTGAAATAGGTTGGCGTCAATCCCGTAATTTTTTTGAATTGATGCGATAAATGAGCTACACTACTGTATTCCATTAGCAAACTAATTTCGGTAAGCGTTAATTCATCATATAAAAGTAATTCTTTTACTCTTTCTATTTTATTGATTATTATATAGTTAACTATTGTGGTTCCGGTAACTTCTGAAAATAGCGAAGAAAGATGGTTGTAATTGTAATCTAATTTTTCGCTGATATAATCAGAATAATTAATTTTAGGATTTTCTTCAGAATAATGAATAAATTCAATGATAATCGTTTTGGTTTTTTCTATCAGTAACGATTTTTTATCATCGATTAGTTCAAGTCCTTTTTTTAGAAGTCCTTTTCGAAGAAACTCTCTGTTATCTCCTGTAATGTCTTTTTTGAGGTTTACTTCTCCAAGTTCAATAGAAGTGTGTTTTAATTTTAATTTGTCAAGTTCTTCTTTAACTGCCATTTTGCAGCGAAGCGAAACCATGTATTTAATGTGTATTTTCATAAATGAAATCCTTGAATTAGTTGCTAAGCGAATTTGATACTTAATTGTATGATACGCTTTACTAATTACTATTCTTGTAAAGGTACCTTTATAAGCGGTGCAAAACTAATTTTAAGGAAACTTAATTCGTTACACAATTTTAAGTTTGATTTATATAATTTCTTTAGTTTTAATATGATTGATTTTAAATTAATACAAATATCATAATGCCACTCATCAATATCATTAAAGCATCTTCTATAATTGTAATTGTGCTCATGGGTAAATTAAAAACAGCTCCTAAACAAGCACATTGAATTTTTTTCTTATTCAATACCGCTTGTAAAACTCCTATGATACTGATTGTCATTACTATGAAAGTGATACTATTTGTTAATAAAGGAAACAGATTTGACAGAAATGACAGCCCTAAACTTAACTCAATGAAAGGATATAAATACGCCCAAAAAGGAAGTCTTTTAGCTACAATGTCATACATTTTATAACTTTCTGCAAAACCATTCAAATCCAACAACTTGAAAAATGAAAATGCTAAAAAGAAACCACCCATAAAATGATTCATCCACTTCATTACAATTTCAGTTGGTTCCATTTGATTCGTTTTCATACTTTGTAAAGCCATAATTGTAGTGACTATTACGATATAAAAAAAGATCAACAGTATCGGTTTATAAATTTCGAACCAACTTTTCACTTCTTCATTAATTTCTACTTCTGCAGGAGTCTCAATATTGTATTTAGCGTCTAAAGCCTCTTTTAAGTCGTTTAAAGCAACATGTTTATCCATGGTTATTATTGCTAGCTCTCTATCTTTAGAAACGGTAACAGAAGTCACATTTTTAACTTGTAGCAATGCGTCTCTTACTTTTTCTTCGCAACTTGCGCAAGTCATTCCAGTTATTTTGTACGTATGCTTCATATTGATATGATTTAATAAGTAACCATAAAGTTACAGTAAAAAAATCCGTTTTGCGTTAACAAAACGGATTCTCATAAATTTATTTCACAATATCAATGATAACGGTTCTGTTATAAAAACGTTCTTCTGGATATTTGTTTTCAAATGGTGCTAATTTTTCATCTTCACCTTCACCACGAACTTTAAATGTTACATCGGTTCTTCCAGCAGCAGCAAGACTTTTTTCTAAGATGCCTTTTACATCATTTGCTCTAGCTAAAGATAAGTTTTTGTTGTAATCAACTTCTCCAATAACATCAGTATGTCCTGTAATGATAACAGTAGCATTTTGAGGAATTTTCGGAGCCACAATATCCGTTAAATACTTGTCGTAAATAGCGATTGATTTTGATTCGTTGAATTCGTAAATAACACTAAAACGAATGCTTTCCTGAACTACTGGTGCTACATAAGGCGTTAAATGCATAGTGCTTTCTTGACTAATGATTTTACCCGATTTTGTAGTTCCGGTCATGATTACTTTATAATCACCTTCAGGTTGGTTGCCCATGATTGTTTTTCTTGGAATGCTCACTTTTTCAACCATATAAGGGCCAAAGTTTTGAGATTTTCCTTTTTCATCTTTAATCTGTAATGACCATAATTTTAAGCTCTCTTCAGCGCCTTCAACGTTAAAAACTACATCACTGTTAGGAGTTTGATTTCCCGTCACGATTTCGATAGGTCTTAAAGGTGCATTTTTACCACTTTGAAATTCCATTAACAATTCAGGTGAGTTACTTTCAATAGAAACTCTTCGGTCACCTTCTCTTAGTAATCCAAGTTCTTTTGTACCACCAATTTGCTCCGATGGAACTTCTGGTTTGTCTCTACCTTCTACATCAATTCTATTTTCTTTAATTTCAAAAACAGTTACCAAATAGTTTTTAATATTTTGAGCCATCACTAATCCTTCTTGGCGACCATTGTCTGATGAACCTACTAAAGTTATTGTGGTATTTGGGTTTTTAACCATTCGATCACCCAAAATATTCAAAATATTGTAATACACTAACATTTGACGTTCCGAACGACCCGACATATTTTTAGGCGTATTGAATTGTACCTGATCTTCTTTGAAATCTTTTACTTCACTTTTTTTCAATAAAACATAGCGATTTGGAATTTCGGCTGAACCTTCATTAAAAAATACATAATTACGGATAGGGAATACTTCTCTTACCACTTTTACATATTCCACATTAGTAGGAGGGATGGCTGAAAAAACCACTTTTCCATCTACAGCTGCTGCTTCAACTAAATGACCTTGACCAAATTTCAAAACGGCTCCAGCTCTAATAGTAGTTACATTCCAAGTTTCTACATCTCTGGGATTTTGTCCAAAGTAAGGATGATAAGCAACAAACGGAGATAAAACGAATTGAGTTTTACTAGTTGTTGAATTTAGCGGAATATCATAACCCATTCCTACTTGCATAGAAATAATAGTTTTATTTACATTACTAAAATCGCCTTTTACATCTGGATTTGGCACTTGAAGTGGAAAATCTGGATTTATTCCTTGTTCGTAAGTAAACGATTTGTCTTGTACGAAAGCAAATCTTGGTCCAACATATGTGTAGAAATTAGATCGAAAAGGAGCTATTCGTAAACTTGGTTCAATGGTAATGTAGCTTAATTTGGTTTCCAAATCAGCAGGACAATTACAAGGAGTTGTTACTTGGTCAAATTTTCCTTGACGACTATCATAACCCGCTTGAAAAATGAATCCCAATCTTGTACCTGGTTTATGATATTCAATGTTAGGAGCTATAAATAAACCTATACCTTTTCCGTCGTGAAAAGCAGTTGGCGGTGTAAACCCTTCATTTAACATGAAAGTAGAACCACCATAAAAATTAAAATTTGCGCCTGCTGCTACACCAAACATCCAAGAAGGTTTTGTGTATTCTTCTATTTGTGCATTTACTTTCGTAAAACCTAATAGTACTAATGTAACTACAAACAAAGTTTGCAATTGAAGCTGTGACATGAATCGTAAACTAGGACATTCAATAGCTGTTGTATAATTATTTTTCATAATTTAAGTTTTAATTATTGAGGAACATTAATGGTAGTATTTACCATTGTTACAGATGAAACTAATGATAACGCTCTACCATTTAAAACGGTTTGAACAGCATTACCTGCAGTTGAAAATGTTACACCCGAATTGGCAATAATAGTTCCAACCATTGTTCCACCACCTGCACCATTAATAGTAGCTGTACTTCCTACGTGCCAAAACACATTTTTAGGTAAAGCACCATTAATTAAGACAACGCTTTTGGCTCCCGTAGGACCTGCAATACCAACTGTTAATCCAGAAGCGGTTTGAAAAATCCATACGGCATTTGGGTCACCTTGTGCATCAAGCGTTAAGTTACCATTTGAAATATTGAAAGTACCACTATCTGATTTGTAAATACCAGGCGCTAACGTTAATCCGCCAAGTTCTCCTGCTCCAGGATCAATTCCTCCAGGCATAGACGCTGGCGAAATACTTAAGTAAGCCGCATTTGCATCTAACAATGCTTGTTGTGCAATAGCAAACGAAGTCGCTGTTCCAGGCATTGGTGGTGCTGTAGAAATAGCTCCTGTTACAAATCCTACATTTAAAGGTGTTTCAGTATAAATAGCAGTTGCATCATGAAAACCAGTTACTAAAGTTGAAGCTGCTGTAGTCGCAATACTTCCGTTAATAACAGTATTTATTCCTTGATTGGTTATTCCTGCATTTCCACCAAAAGCTGCAAAAGGATATGCAGAACCTAAATTGGGAGCATTTGAACTATTAATAGTTGTAAATGTCCAAACATAATTATTAGCAATAGCTACACCTGCAACATTTTTTGCTCCTGTTGTAATAGTAGCTGTAAATACAGCATTGGCTAAAAGTGGATTGTTTGGAGTAAAAGACACCATGTTTCCGCTATAGTTAACTGAGCCTAAAATTACATCCGTTCCTTGTTTTAAAGTAAAAGTAGAAGTAGTAATCGTTAAAGGATCCATTGCCATATCAAATGTTGCTGTTACTACTTTGTTTAGTAGCACGCCTGTTTCAGTATTAAAAGGATCGGTTAGAATTACTCTTGGCGCTACAATAGCTCCTGTAGTAAAATTCCAAACATAATTTGATGCTAAAGCAACGCCAGCCATGTTATGAGCTCCAGTTGTAATGGTAGCAGTATAAACAGTATTCGCAGTTAAGTTGGCATTTGGGGTAAAAAAGGCTGTATTACCTGAATACGTTACAACACCAGTAATGGTAGTAGTACCTTGTTTCAATGTAAATGTAGACGTATTAATAGTAGCTGGATCCATTGGCATATTAAAGGTAGCGCTAACTACTTTGTTTAATACCACTCCTGTTTCATTAGGTGTTGGACTTGTTGTAAGGACAAGAGGTTGTAAAGTAGCTCCTGTACTAAACGAAAACAAGTAGTCTTCTTGCAAAGCATTTCCTCTTAAGTCTTTTACAGCAGTAGTAATTCTTACTACATAGGTTGTGTTTGGAGTTAAATTTACAGAAGGAGTAAAAGTAGCCGTTACACCAGAGTACGTTAAAGCACCAGCAATAGTTGAAGTACCAGTTACAATAAACGAAGAAGAATTGATTGTCGAAGGGTTCATTTCCTCATTAAAAGTAACCGTGATAACTTGGTTTAGAGGAACGTTTGTAGCTGCATTGTCAGGATTTGTATCAATTACCATTGGGCATACCCCAGTAGTCTCTTGAAAGTCGTCTTCTGCGCAACCAATAATTAAAGTAGCTAAAACTATCGCAATAGTTACTAGAAAGTTTTTTTGTTTCATTATATGAATTATTTATGAAACAAAGGTGAACCTAATTTATACCGATAGTGTTATACAACAAAATGTATTAGTTACATATATCCTACTAAAAAAACCATCCGACTTGAAGTTTTAAATGGGATGGTTTTTAATCTGATTTGACAAAGAATAGATCTGGTGGGATATGGAAATATTTTTATCATTTAGATTTCAAGTCATTCAATACTTGTTTTATAAATTTTTCTTTATCTTTTTTAGCTTCTTTAATTCTTTCTTTTAATTCTGCTGGCATTGTAAAGTATTTATCTGTCCAAATATAGATTTCTATAATGATAGGTAATAATTCTATCCCTTTTTGTGTTAGCTTATATAATTTTTTAGCTTTACTCTCAGGATGATCCAATTTTTCAATAATTCCATTTTCTTCAAGTGATTTTAATCTTGCCGCTAAAATATTAGTTGCAATTCCTTCGTCCGATTTTATAAAATCATTATAGGTGCATTTGTTTGTGAACATTAAGTCTCGGATAATGAGTAATGACCACTTATCACCAAATACATCGAGTGAATAACTTAACGGACATTTTGATCTAGGTTGTATCATAAAATAAAATAATTTAAAAATAATTTAAAAAGCACTTGCAAATTAAAAGTTGTTTTATATATTTGCACTTGCAATATGCAAGCAAATGTAATATTAATTTTTAAAATAAAAAAGAATGAAGAAAAATATTTTAGTTACTGGAGCATCATCTGGTTTCGGCTTATTAGTAGCAAACGAGCTACATAAAAATGGTTACAACGTAATAGGAACAAGTAGGAATCCTGAAAAGCTAATGTCTGTAGTACCTTTCAAAATGATAGCATTAGATCTTGATTCAGATGAATCCATTAACACTTTGCCGGATAGACTTTTTAAAGAAATCAGCAAATTAGATGTTTTAATAAATAATGCTGGCTTTTTGGTAGCTGGTATAGCTGAAGAAATTCCAATAGATTTAGGTAGAAAACAATTTGAAACTAATTTCTGGGGAACTATTAAGCTAACCAACGCAATATTACCGCATTTTAGAAAGCAAAAATTTGGTAAAATTATAACCTTAGGTTCAATTGTTGGTCTTGTTTCATTTCCTAATGCTGCATACTATTCTGCTTCAAAGCATGCCTTAGAAGGGTATTTCAAATCATTACGATATGAGTTGAACGAGTTTAATATAAGTGTTGCAATGATTCAACCAGCTGCCTTTAAAACAAATATTATGAATAACTCATCTTCGCCAATTGCAAAAATTGAAGATTACAATTCATTGAGAGCCAAAATTGAAAAATTCTCATTTGAATTAGAAAAAAGTGCCGAAGACCCTATTATAGTTGCTAAAAAAGTAATAGAAGTTATTGAGATAGATAGACCTAAATTTAGAAACATTGTGGGTAAAGGAACTTCTACACTTATCAATTTACAGCATTTTGCTTATGGAATCTTAGAAAAAAATATACTTAAACAATTAAATAATTCTTAAACTAAATAAAATGAAAGCATTTATAGTAACAAAATACAGTAAAAAAGAAAAATTACAACTTATCCAAGTAGAAGAACCAATTGCAAAAGAAAATGAAGTGCTAGTGCAAATTCATGCAGCGGGTGTTAATCTCTTAGATTCGATGATAAAGCAAGGAGAATTCAAAACCTTTTTACCTTACAAAACCCCAATCATAAATGGACACGATATGGCTGGGACTGTGGTTAAAATAGGACCAGGTGTAAAGAAATTCAAAATTGGTGATGAAGTCTATTCGAGAGTAGGAGATTACAGAATAGGTACTTTTGCGGAATACATTGCTGTCGATATAAACGATTTAGCTTTGAAACCAAAGAATCTATCAATGGAAGAAGCAAGTTCTATTCCGTTAGTTGGTTTGACAGCTTGGCAAGCTTTAGTTGAAATAGCGAAGGTAAAAAAAGGACAAAAAGTTTTTATACAAGCTGGTTCAGGAGGTGTTGGTACATTTGCTATTCAATTAGCGAAACATTTGGGTGCTTATGTTGCAACAACCACAAGTTCAAAAAATATTTATTTGGTAAAAAGGCTTGGAGCTGATTTGGTAATTGATTATAAAACACAAGAATTTTCTAAACTACTCAAAGACTATGATGTAGTAGTACACAGTAACCGAGAAAAAATAGTATTAGACCAATCATTAGGTATTTTAAAAAAAGGAGGTCAATTAATTTCGTTAGTAGGGCCGCCAACACCTGAGTTTGCAGAAGAAATCGGTTTGCCTTGGTATTTAAAATTAATAACAAAATTGATAAGTTCAAGTGCAAAGAAAAAAGCAAAGAAATTAAATGTGTCTTTTAGATTCTTGTTTATGAGAGCAGAAGGTAATCAGTTAGGAGAAATAACAAAACTAATAGAAGCAGGAATTATCAAACCAGTAATCGACAAAGTGTTTCCATTTGAGCAAACTAACGAAGCATTGTCTTATGTGGAAACTGGTAGGGCAAGAGGAAAGGTTGTTGTAAAAGTTAAGTAATCTTTATTGAATATTTTTCTTTGTTTAACTGTTTACTACTAAAATGCAACTGTTTCAACTGAAAAAATGAAATGTACAATTAATTGAGTGGATATCAAACGCTACTAATTTTCTATTAAACCGTTTTCAAGTTTTCAATGATTAAAAAACAAAATCCGACTTGTCTATGAGTCGGATTTTGTTTTATTTAATTGGAAGATTTGTTTAGAATTCAATTCCGTGGAATCTAGTTCTTATTATTCTTATCTTGTTCTTTATTCTCATTATACTTTTCAATGTCGCGTTTTGCTTTATTTCCGTATTTACGAGCATAATAGGCTCCAATTAAAACCACGATAAGAAATAAAATTTGTTGTGTCATTTTGTAATTCTTTGAATTCAATGCTATCAGGGTAATAAGTAATTTTTACTTTGTGGGCACGGATTGTAAATCCGCGCTATCGGGTATTTGGTTTGTAAATCCGCGCTATCGGGAATTTAAGCATCACTAAATTCATATTCTAAAAATTACATTTAGGAATGGTTTATCTTTAATTTTGTTATCTCTATTATTTCGTTTATATACTCATCGAATAAATTCCAAAAATTAAGGATGAATTTTTTATCAGTCATAGTAATTAAACCATAAGTATTTATTTCTATTCCATCCATTTTATTAAGTTCTTTTATGGTTTCTTTATCACTTTTGTTGAATCTACTATTACTATGAACAATTTTATTTCTAATTTTCTGATATTTAGTTATTTTATTCCATAAACTATTTAATGAAGACAAGTCTAATACTATTACTTTTTCTAAATATAGTTTAGTTTTATTAATATAATTATTTCCACTTAAATCATCAATATCTAATTTTAAGTTGTAATAGTTTTTATAGCTTAAAGCAAATGTTTTAAAGAAATGTTCAAATAAAGAATAAGAACTTAAGAATACACTTTCTAGCTTTAATTCTTTAAAATTGGAATTATAATTTGTATAATCTTCAATATAATAATCAATTGCCGAATAATTACTCTCTTTTGGAGATTTCTCCCAATCAATAATTTTATCTTGAATTTCGTCAGTTCGTTCTTTTAAATACTTATCAAAATCTTTGAGATAGTCTTTTATTACTTGGATTTTATAATAGTTTATCATGTAAAGACTGTGCTCTAGTTCATTTATGAATGCTTCTTCTTTACTTAATTTACGGCTACGCGACATAAAATACTTTCTATTAACTTTTATTAATTATAAATGTAAAAAATCTAAATTACTATATTAGCCAGTTAGCTTTTCTTCAAATATAATCAATTTTTCCTACAAACCCTTTCCAAGTTTTCAACAAAAAAATCCGACCTGCTTTCACAAATCGGATTTAATCTATTTTCTTTATTCTTTTCTCTTTGTTCTAAAGACTACAAGTGAATCACTTCACCGTAAGCCTCCGCCACAGCTTCCATAACCGCTTCACTCATAGTAGGGTGTGGGTGAACTGCTTTTAAGATTTCGTGTCCTGTAGTTTCTAATTTACGAGCTACAACTGCTTCTGCAATCATATCGGTAACGCCAGCACCAATCATGTGGCAACCTAACCATTCACCATATTTAGCATCGAAAATTACTTTTACAAATCCGTCAGGCGTTCCTGCTGCTTTTGCTTTTCCTGAAGCTGAGAATGGGAATTTACCTACTTTGATTTCGTATCCTTTTTCTTTCGCTTGTTTTTCAGTCATACCCACAGAAGCAATTTCTGGAGTTGCATACGTACAACCTGGAATGTTTCCGTAATCTAACGCTTCCACGTGTAAACCTGCAATTTTTTCCACACATAAAATACCTTCTGCAGAAGCAACGTGCGCTAAAGCTTGTCCTGGCGTTACATCACCAATAGCGTAGTAACCAGGAACGTTAGTTTGGTAATATGCGTTTACTAAGATTTTATCTCTATCGGTAGCAATACCTGTTTCTTCTAATCCGATGTTTTCGATGTTGGTTTTAATTCCAACTGCAGATAATAAGATATCCGCTTCTAAAACTTCTTCTCCTTTAGCAGTTTTAACGAATGCTTTTACTCCATTTCCAGAAGTATCAATTCTTTCCACAGAAGAGTTTGTCATCACGTTGATTCCTGCTTTTTTCAACGAACGCTCAAATTGTTTTGAGATGTCTTCGTCTTCCACTGGAACTACGTTTGGCATGAATTCTACAATTGTAACTTCAGTTCCCATTGCGTTATAGAAATGAGCAAACTCAACTCCAATCGCACCAGAACCTACTACAATCATTTTCTTTGGTTGCTCAGCTAACGTCATCGCTTGGCGGTAACCGATTACTTTTTTACCATCTTGCGGTAAGTTTGGTAATTCGCGAGAACGCGCTCCTGTTGCAATGATGATATGATCTGCAGTATATTCAGTCACTTTTCCGTCAGCAGCTGTTACGTCAACTTTTTTACCTGGTTTTACTTTTCCAAAACCATCAATAACGTCGATTTTATTTTTCTTCATTAAGAATTGAACTCCTTTGCTCATTCCTTCTGCTACATCACGAGAACGTTTTACAACAGCAGAAAAATCTTTGTCAAATTCCTTAACGGTTAATCCGTAATCTGAAGCATGTTTTAGGTAATCAAAAACTTGAGCCGATTTTAATAATGCTTTCGTTGGGATACAACCCCAGTTTAAGCAAATTCCACCCAAATTTTCTTTTTCGATAACGGCTACTTTGAAGCCTAATTGCGATGCTCTAATAGCAGTTACATAACCACCAGGACCACTTCCTAAAACTATGATATCGTATTTCATTTTTAAAAGTATTTCAGTTTTATTTATAAGTTGCGAATTTAAGGAATTATTTTAAATAAAGAATTTAGTTTTATTCTTTGATACGACTTTTTAAATTTATTCCTTTTGTTATAAGAAAAACAATTAATGTTTGTAATGATAAATTCAAGACAAATAAGAATATTTGAAATGATAAACTACCCAATGCATAAAAAGGATAAGTCCTATCTATCATTGATAAAGGTAATGAAATTAATACGTTTAATAAATGAAAGATTTGTTGAATGACTTCTGGCAAATTTGCACTTAATAAATTTGTGAAACCTATTATAATTTGGATTAAGAATAAAGTGAAAAATATTTTAAAAAAATGTTTCATATCCTAAATATTATACTTCCACGGCAAATTGAGAATCATATAGTTTTTTGTAGTAACCATTTGCTTTTGTCAGCAATTCTTGATGTGTACCTTGTTCTACAATTTGACCTTTGTCCATTACAATAATTTTACTTGCATTAACAATGGTTGCCAAGCGATGTGCAATAACAATGGAAGTTCTATCCTTAGTAATGGTTTCCGTAGCTTTTTGAATTAATTCCTCGGAATGCGTGTCGATTGATGAGGTTGCTTCATCCAAAATCAGAATACTTGGATTACTCACATACGCTCTCAAAAAGGCAATCAATTGGCGCTGACCAGAAGATAGCATCACTCCACGTTCTTTTACATTGTAATCGTAGCCTTCAGGTAAACTCATAATGAAATCGTGTACGCCAATTTTCTTAGCCGCAGTAATAACATCTTCTCTTGTAATGGCTTCGTTATGAAGGGTAATGTTGTGATAAATGGTATCGGCAAACAAGAAAACATCTTGTAACACAATAGCAATTTGCTTGCGAAGACTTTCTAAAGTATATTCGTTAATGTTGTGATTGTCAATAGTAATTTCACCCGAATTGATTTCGTAAAAACGATTCAATAAATTAATGATGGTCGATTTTCCAGCACCTGTACTTCCCACAATAGCGATAGTTTCACCAGGTTGGACTTCTAAATTGATACCTTTTAAAACTTCTTCATCTTTGATGTAGCTAAAACGAACGTCTTTCAACTGAATAAAGCCTTTAAAATGAGTCGCTTCAACTGTTCCTTTATCTTGAACGTTTTCGTCTTTTTCTAAAATTTCGAATACTCTATCGGCTGCAATAATTCCCATTTGCATCACGTTAAATTTATCCGCAATTTGACGTAATGGATTGAATAACATATTGATTAACATGGTGTAAGCGAACAAATCTCCAACAGTAGTCAACGTATCTCCGTTCATAATGGAAACACCAGCGTAATACACAATCGCTCCTAAAGTCAAGGAAGAAACAATATCGGCAATAGGGAAGAAGATAGAGTTGTATAAAATGTTTTTCAACCAAGCAACATTGTGTTTCTGATTGATTTCTTTGAACTTCTCTAATTCAATCGCTTCTCTGTTAAACAATTGTACGATTTTCATTCCAGTTAAACGCTCTTGAACAAAAGTATTTAGATTGGAAATTTCGTTTCTAACTTCGTTAAAAGCCACTTTCATTTTCTTTTGGAAAACGTCGGTAGCGTAAATCAAAACAGGCATCGCAGCTAAAACAATAAGCGATAATTTCCAGTTCATGAAAAACATGATACCTAAAATCACTATCATTTTCAGTACATCACTTACAATCATAAACAATCCTTGACTGAAAATACTAGCAATCGATTCGATATCCGAAACCGAACGTGTGACTAATTTTCCAACAGGTTCATTATCAAAATACTTCATTTTAAACGAAGTAATATGATGGAATAATTTTTCGCGAATGTCTTTAATAATGTCTTGTCCGAGCCAATTCGCCCAATAGGTAAAGTAAAACTGCGCTAATACTTCTAATAAAAGTACCGTAGCCATTATAACTACGTATAAAAGTAATCCGTGTTTGTCTTCGGGTTTGATGTATTCGTCAACCGTTTGTTTTAGTAAATACGGTCTCGCTGCAGCGAAAATA
Source organism: Flavobacterium sp. UBA7663 (assembly GCF_002483315.1). GTDB lineage: Bacteria > Bacteroidota > Bacteroidia > Flavobacteriales > Flavobacteriaceae > Flavobacterium. The sequence goes on along the minus strand of NZ_DLHR01000016.1, from coordinate 20,897 downwards.
GAAAGTAAGATAGCCCAAACGATTACCCAATTGAACCTTTTTTGGTAAGGCTTCGCATAGTGCAATACTTTTTTTAGTGAATTGGATTTGATGAGCTTCATTTATATATTTTCTATATTCTGTGTTCTATTTTCTAAAATCTATTTTCTGTCTTCAATATACGGATACCTAACATTCACCAAATACAATCCATGTGCTGGAACTGAAAATCCGGCTTTTCCTCTGTTTTTGCTTTCGATGATAGTGCGTAAATCGGACACTTCAATTTTCCCTAAACCGATGTTTACCATAGTTCCCACAATCGCTCTTACCATATTGCGCAAAAATCGATCGGCTGTGATGGTAAAGATAAGTTGATTTCCTGATTGTTTCCAATGTGCTTCCGAAATTTTACAATTAAAGGTATTCACATCGGTATGTACTTTAGAAAAACACTCAAAATCGATGTATTCGAATAAAATTTTACACGCTTCATTCATTTTATCCATGTCCAATTGATGGGAATGATACCAACTTCCATCGGTAATAAACGCATCTTTAAACGTGTGCATGTAATATTCGTAAGTTCTGGAAGAGGCATCAAAACGAGCATGAGCATCATCCGCTACTTTAAAAATACGATACACCACAATTGATGGCGGTAAAAACGAGTTCAATTTGTGTGACCAATAATCGGATTCCAATTCTAATTCGGTTTCAAAATGCGCAAACATTTGTTTGGCATGTACGCCCGAATCGGTTCTTCCGGCACCTACAATAGCGATAGTTTCTCTGAAAAGGGTAGAAAGCGCCTTCTCCAAAGTTTCCTGTACCGAAGCGGCGTCAGGCTGACTCTGAAATCCGTGGAAGTTTTTTCCGTTGTAGGCAAATTCTATGAAATATCTCAAAATAGGGTGTTCCGTTTTCTTAAATAGCTTGCAAATTTACAAAATTCAAAAGTAAAGTTACTTTCAAATTGTGATAATAAAAACTTAATTTTGTCTTATGAAGAAAATTCTTTTGCTATCCGATACGCACAGTCACATTGATGATGCCATTTTGAAATACGTCAACCAAGCCGATGAAGTTTGGCATGCGGGTGATATTGGTGATTTAGCAGTTACTGATGCCATAAAAAAACTAAAACCGCTTCGAGGGGTTTATGGAAATATCGACGATGATAAAGCTCGAATGGAATTCCCACTAAATAATCGTTTTTTCTGTGAAGGTGTTGAGGTTTGGATTACTCATATTGGCGGTTATCCCGATAAATACAACCCAGCAATTCGAGCCGAAATCACTAAAAATCCTCCGAAACTATTCATTTGTGGACATTCGCACATTCTAAAAGTACAATTCGATAAAAAATTGAATTTACTACACATGAATCCAGGCGCTTGTGGAAAATATGGTTTTCATCAAGTACGAACGATGTTGCGATTTGAAATTGATGGAGATAAAATCCAGAGTTTAGAGGTGATTGAACTAGGGAAAAAATAGTGTTCAGTATTCAGTCGCAGTTTTTAGTTTAAATAAACAAAAAAATCCGAAACTTTCGCTTCGGATTTTTTCTTCGCACTAATAAACTAAGATGATAGGTTTATCGTAATCGATCAACAGATTTTACGAGATCTTCGTCCTTTTTTATTGCCTTGTTGGCCAAGACTAATAAAACGATAGAAATTGCAGGAAGAAACATCCCAATACCCTTCTCTGAAACATTAGTTTCTCCGGATAAGTTTAGCGAGCGATACACAAAAAATCCTAGTAAAATAAAGTTAAATATCATGTTCAATCTGTTTAACACAAATTGATGTTGTCTCTTTTTAAAATTGATAATACTAAAAACCGCTAATAAAGCCGATACTACAAAGAACACAATGTATAATAATGAAGATGTAAAAAACACCTCTTTTTTATCTGTTGTCGTCCATAAGGAAAATACAAAAGGCAAAGCACCCATAGCTATTGCGCTGATTGCCATATAAACCGTTTGAATTCTTTGTAACATTGTTCTCTACTTTTGTAAAGCAAAAATAGTATTTCTTTTCAATTAAAACTATTGTTATTTCCAAATTTATTCGTACTATTGCATAGTATTAGTCGTAAGTACTTCATTCTACGACACCTTACGCCTCAAAAAAAAATCTATCTTTTTTTTGTTTTAACTCAATCAACAATTTTATTCAACTTATATCCATGTTTGATATTGAAGTATTAAAGGAGATGAAACTCTCTGATTTGCAAGAGATTGCAAAAGTGGCTAAAATCAATAAATACCGTTCACTTAAAAAAGATGATTTGGTATATCAAATTTTAGACCTACAAGCAGCTAAACCAGAAGTAATTAAATCTGAATTACCTAAAGAAGCAGCCGCAGACCAACCTAAAGAAAAAAGAGCGCGAATGCTTCCTAAAAAAGAAGTTAACCAAGCGCCAAAAATCAAAAAAGATTTGTTTTCGAAACCTTTGAAAGACTTACCAGAAGAAATTATTCCGATTGTAGAAGAAAAAGTAGTTGAAGAAATCAAAGCTACTGAAATCAAAGAGGTTTCGCCAAAACCAAATGACAAGTTACCTCGTAAAGATTTTAAAAACAAAAAACCTTTACCAAACAAAGTAGTTGCAACCGATGCTACTCCTACAGTTGAAAAGCCAATAATAGAAGCTACTGCTACTGAAACTGCACAAAACGATAAAAATTTGCCTAAAAATCCTAATTATAAGGCAAATCAAAATAATCCCAACCATCCTGATTACAAAAAAAGTAATCCTACCGAAGGTAATAATGGAAACAACGGGAACAACGGAAATACCAACAAAAATCCTCATCAAAACAAAAAACAAAATTTTAGAGAACCCGATTTTGAGTTCGACGGAATTATTGAAAGTGAAGGTGTATTAGAAATGATGCCTGATGGTTACGGATTTTTACGTTCGTCAGATTACAATTACTTAGCATCTCCAGATGATATTTATTTATCAACGTCTCAAATCCGTTTGTTCGGATTAAAAACGGGTGATACTGTAAAAGGTGTAGTGCGTCCTCCGAAAGAAGGTGAAAAGTATTTTCCATTAGTAAAAGTATTAAAAATCAACGGTCACGACCCACAAGTCGTTCGTGATAGAATTTCATTCGAACATTTAACTCCAGTTTTCCCAACAGAAAAATTTAACTTGGCAGAGCGTAATAGTACAGTTTCAACGCGTATTATCGATTTGTTTTCGCCAATTGGAAAAGGGCAACGTGGTATGATTGTAGCTCAACCAAAAACGGGTAAAACCATGTTGTTGAAAGATGTTGCGAATGCCATTGCAGCGAATCATCCTGAAGTGTATCTAATTGTTTTACTTATAGACGAACGTCCTGAAGAGGTAACAGATATGCAACGTAGTGTACGTGGTGAAGTTATTGCTTCAACTTTCGACAGAGAGCCACAAGAACACGTTAAGATTGCTAATATCGTATTAGAAAAGGCAAAACGTTTGGTAGAATGTGGTCATGATGTAGTGATTTTATTGGACTCGATTACTCGTTTAGCAAGAGCTTATAACACAGTACAACCAGCTTCTGGAAAAGTATTGAGCGGAGGTGTAGATGCCAATGCGTTACAAAAACCAAAACGTTTCTTTGGAGCGGCTCGTAATGTTGAAAATGGTGGTTCGTTAAGTATCATCGCAACCGCATTAACAGAAACAGGTTCTAAAATGGACGAAGTTATTTTTGAGGAATTCAAAGGAACTGGTAATATGGAATTACAATTGGATAGAAGAATTTCTAACAAACGTATTTTTCCTGCTATCGACTTGGTTTCTTCAAGTACGCGTCGTGATGACTTGTTATTGGACGAAAATACCATTCAAAGAATGTGGATTATGCGTAAATATTTAGCCGATATGAACCCAGTAGAAGCTATGGATTTCATTCATGACCGATTTAAGAAAACCCGAAACAACGAAGAATTTTTAATTTCGATGAATCAATAAGAATAAGAACTCCGATGAAAATCGGAGTTTTTTTATGCTTCTATTTTTTAGATATGCTTTATTTTTTTAGCTTGTAAATCAGTTCGTTATCATGTAATCATGTAAATTAAATATTTATATGTGTAACATAAATGGATAGTGTGGGAACTAAATTTACATCTAACAATAAAATATATCAAAATGAAAAATCGAATTAAATTATTCGCCTTATTATTAAGTTTAGGATTAGTGTCAACATCTTGTAATAATGACGATAATGAAGGCGAAACACTTGCACCTTTGGCAGGAAAATGGAATGTGAGTCAAGTGGGTACTACGGTTAATGGGCAAGAAGTTTTGGTAGATGCTCCTCAAAATGAAAGCGGTTGTGATAAAGATTATTTAGATCTTAATGCCGATAATACATTAGAGGAAGGAGATTATGATTCAACACTTGCTCCTTGTGCTATATATACAAAAGAAGGAATTTACTCAAGATCACATAACAATTTAACCACAGTTGTTGATGGAGTAAGCACTACTAAAGACATCATGAATTTGTCTCTTACAGAATTAAAATTAAAAGGTGCTGACGGCGCAATTGTTGTGTACGTTAAAGACTAATTAAATTAAAGATTAAATTTTAAACGGAAATGACTTAGTTGTTTCCGTTTTTTTATTGCAATCGCTCTAAAACTCCTTTTCGTTTTACGATGTTTTTATAATCCCACTGAATTTCTTTAGCTTTTTGAAGCCAATTTTCTAAATCTTTAGTATTGATTTCATTAATCGAATTATAAAATATAGAAGCGTCTTGAAATTTAACACCCAATACATTTAGTTTATCCTCTTCAAACGATTTTCCACTCCAAAACATCAGTCTTATGCCTGGTTTTTGTTTGCTGTACCCCACAATTGGATTTCCATCTAAAAACCAAACAGGATGTGCATGCCAAATTTTATTTTCGGCTTCGGGTAAATGCAAGTTGATTTTTTTAGCTAGTAAATTACAAATCAATTGGTCTTGTGTTGATTGCGAGTTGTTGTAAGCTTCCACTTCTTGATTCATAGATAAAATGTTTAAATCAAATTTAATAAAAAACTCCGAGTAGTATCGGAGCTTTTGTTTGTTTATTGCTTTTCAAAATCTTGTTTTTCATTGCCTTTCAAATCTAAATCTGAAATTATTTTAGATAAAGTAGGTCTTTGTAATATTAAATATAAAAGCATACCAGAGGCAATTAATAGATATAAAAAGTTGCTGGTTAAGTTGTAGATTACTATTGAAAAAAGCGCTGTACCTTCAAGAATGGCATATTTCACAATTGAAGCCGATTGATATTTTACCAGTTTTTCTTTTAATTCTGCATTTTCTGAAATGGAATTTAGTTGACTTTTAAATAAAAAGTTACTTAAAAAAAATGCGATAATTGCAACGCTTGGAATTATATATTTGAAAGTATCATTGCTGTCATCTAAAATAATTTCAGTTGAATTTGTTTTTGAAAACATAATAAAACCAAAAATAAAGACACCTGAACATAAAGCCAAATGTATAATCGATAATGTTTTTAAAGACGGATTATTTGGATGCATATAATACTTAGATTAAAAACCATTCACAATAGCCAAAAAGTCATCTGCTTTTAAAGCGGCACCTCCAATTAAACCGCCATCTACATCAGGTTTTGAGAAAATTTCTTTGGCGTTATCTGGTTTTACACTTCCACCATATAAAATGGTTAAGTTGTTTGCTATATCAAAACCGTATACTTTTTCTACTAACGTTCTGATGAATTTGTGCATTTCTTGTGCTTGTTCTGGAGAAGCGGTTTCGCCTGTTCCAATCGCCCAAACAGGTTCGTAAGCCAATACAATATTTGCCCAATCTTTCTTTTCTAAATGAAACAAACCATCACGTAATTGGTATTCTACCACATTAAAATGATTGTCATTTTGGCGATCTTTTAACTCTTCACCAAAACAAAAAATAACACGCATTTCATGTTTTAAAGCTGTATCTACTTTACTAGCTAACAAAGCATCTGTTTCATGAAAATAAGCACGTCTTTCGCTATGACCTAAGATTACGGTGTTTAATCCAATATCAGTTAACATTCCAGCTGCAATTTCACCTGTAAAAGCGCCACCTTCTGCTTGGTGCATGTTTTGTGCTGTTACAGTAATTCCTTTTCCATTCGTAATTTCAACTGCTTTAGCTAAGTTGACAAACGTTGGAGCTACAATAATTTCAGTTGAAGTATTTGGCTTTTTAGCGATAATTTCTTCGATTAATGCAATAGTTTCCTGTTGGTTTTTATGCATTTTCCAGTTTCCGGCTACGATATTCTTTCTCATTGAAATTTCATTTTTATTAATTTCAAAAGTACTAATTTGTTTGTTTAATTAGTATTTTTTGGTCACCTCTTTGTAATAAATTTACGCAAAGGTTTGCGAAGATTCGACGATTTATTTAACCTTGTTTAATACCTCTTTTATTTTTTCAAAATCTTTTTCTATGGCTCTGTATAAAACAATTTTACCGGTTTTGTCTACAATTAAATATCTTGGAATCCAATCTACATCTAATGATTTTCCGAATGTTCCTTTCATGTTATCACCTATGAAATAATTTTCACCTTCTACTTCATATTTTTCGATTCCTTGAATCCATTTTTCAGATGTTTTGTCAAATGATAAGTTTACAAAAACAACGTCTTTACCATAAGTTTGGTTTAATTTTTTTACTTCTGGCATTGCTTTGATACAATCCGAACACCATGAAGCCCAAAGTTCTATAAATATAGTCTTTCCTTCATGTTTTTTTACTATTTCTTGAAATGAAATTGGTTTATCTTCAGTTGTTTTTAAAACATAATTAAGACTTTCATTTTTAAAGGTAGTTTCTTCTTTTTGAGCACATCCTAAAGTGCTGATTAGCATAGTAGCTAAAACGAATAATTTTTTCATAGTTTATTTTTTTAATTCCGAATAGGGTTTTTTAATCAGTTTTTTGAACTCAGCTCCATTGAATTTATTTTCATTAATTCCATCGTAGTATTTGAATTCGTTACCATTCCATAAATATTTTACTCCTGGCGTATCTCTTCCTGAACCTAATTCAGTCCAAAACGGAATTACATCAATCATTTTATATGGGAATTTCGTTCCTGCAAATTCAAAGAATGTTGGAATTTTCTCCGGTTCCTCGTCCATGAAAATCACATAAACAGGAGGGAAGTTCTTGTCTTTTTTACGCATTTCATTCAATTCTTTTGCGGTATCCATACAATGGTCGCAACCCGGAACAAAGTAGCACAGAATTTTTTTATCGGTATCAATACCAGCAAAATATTTCTCGTATCCCGATTTTACTTTTTTAGGAGCGTCTTCGGTTTTCTTTTCCTCAACTTTTTTAATGGTATCTTTTGCAATTGTGACTGTTGGTTCTTCATTGGTTAACAAAGAAGTAGAATCCACGATTACACCCAAATTTTCTTGGATTTCAGAAGTTGGTTCTTCCACAACTTTTTCAACTGGTCGAATTGGTGCCAACATAAAAAGAGCTAAAATACAACCCAATCCAACGGATTTCAATAACCAAAAGTTCGATTTTCCATCAGCAGGAAGTAATTTGAATAACCAAACTAATAATCCAATGGCAATGATATTCTTTATGATGGCTTCAACTGGCGTCATTGGGATTAACTCGCCAAAACAACCACAGTTTCCTGCATTTCCACTTACAAAAGTGGTGTAACTTAAATGAATCGTAAATACCGCTAACAATAAAATCGTAGCCGGAATCGTGATTTTTTTCAAGTAATCTTTTAGCAAAATAGCAATTCCTAATGCGAATTCAATTCCGATTAAAATTCTTGAGAAATATGGAGCAAAACCTTCTGAAAATCCTAATGGATACAATTGTTTTACTTCAAAAGTAGAAATTGCAAAATAAGGCGATGGATATAATTTGGCTACAGCTGAAAGTATAAATAAAACTGAAATGATAAGGCGTAAAATCCAACTTAAGTTTTCTTTCTTCATACGTTTTTTGATTTTTGATAAAAATACAACTTACTAAAAAGGTAACGTGTTAACGACTTGTTATTTATTTTCCATTAAAATCAAAGCGAAAACGGAATAGTTTATCATATCTTGGTAATTTGCGTCAATTCCTTCCGAAACTAAAGTTTTTCCTTTGTTGTCTTCGATTTGCTTTACGCGAAGTAATTTTTGAATGATTAAATCGGTTAAAGAACTGATTCGCATATCGCGCCAAGCTTCGCCGTAATCATGGTTTTTGTTTTCCATTAAAGCTTTCGTTTCTGCTATTTTTTCGTCATATAATCGCACAGCTTCATCAGCTGACATATCAGGTTGATTGGCAACTCCTTTTTCCATTTGAATCAAAGCCATCGCACAATAATTGATAATTCCGATGAATTCTGATGCTTCACCTTCGTCCACTTTACGCACTTCGTTTTCTTGTAGACTACGAATTCTTTGTGCTTTAATGAAAATTTGATCGGTTAGGGATGGCAAACGTAAAATACGCCATGCAGTGCCGTAATCGTGCGCTTTTTTGGAAAATAAATCGCGACAAACCGCTATAACTTTATCATATTGTTGAGAAGTATTCGACATTATTTGCTGTATATTTGTGTGAGAATTTTCAAAAGTAATGAATTAAGTCAAAAAGGAAAAGTCAAAAGTGAAAAGAAATCAAAATTAAGATGAATATCAATTGCAACGGAAATTTAATCGATTTATCAACTCCAAAAGTAATGGGGATTTTGAATGTGACACCCAATTCGTTTTACGATGGTGGTAAGCACAAAGAAATCAATTCGATTATTCATCAAGTAGATAAAATGCTGTCGGAAGGTGCTGATTTTATTGATATTGGTGCGTATTCGAGTAAGCCAAGTGCCGAATTTGTTTCGGAAGAAGAAGAAATAAAGCGTTTGGTTCACATTATTAAAGAATTGGTTGAAACATTTCCTACGATTATTTTATCGGTTGACACGTTTAGAGCTAATGTTGCTAAAGCTTCAGTAGAAAATGGAGTAGCAATAGTGAATGATATTTCAGCAGGTTTGTTAGATGATAAAATGTTGGAAACCGTTGCCGATTTAAAAGTACCGTATATCATGATGCATGTGCGTGGAAATCCTCAAACAATGCAAAGTCTAACCGATTACAACGACATTGTAAAGGAAATGATATTCTATTTTTCGGAGCGAATTCAAAAGGCGAGAAGTTTCGGAATTTCGGATATTATCATTGACCCTGGATTTGGTTTTGCCAAAACATTGGAACAGAATTACGAAGTATTGCATAAAATGGAGTTGTTTTCGCTTTTAGAATTGCCAATATTAGTCGGAATTTCAAGAAAATCGATGATTTATAAAGTTTTGGAAAAAACACCACAAGAAGCTTTGAACGGGACTTCGGTTTTAAATACGATTGCGTTGCAAAAAGGAGCTAAAATTCTCCGAGTGCATGATGTAAAAGATGCTGTAGAATGTATAAAATTAGTCAGTAAATTAAAATAGATAATGAAGAAATTAGTTGCTATTGTTGCCTTGATGGGCTTGTTTTCTTGTAATAAAGAAGAAGTTTTATTACCACAAGAAAGTGTTTCGGTTATGAAAGAAATGACCGATCATTCACCCATTTATATGTTTTTTAAAACCGAAGAAAATCAAGATAATAAAGAAAAATTAGACACAATTGTGGAAGTGAATCGTAAGAACTCGATTTCTTCAACCAATTGGGTTTTCAATATCGACAAGCGTTTGCCGTTGAAATTAGTCATTCCTGAAGTAATGCAATTGCAAGACAAAAAGAAAAGCAGTTCGCACTCCAAAACTGGAACCATGAATGTTTTTACGTATTCGGATAGTGTGGCTAAGAATTTAGCTTTTTTTCCTTTTACGGACGTAGAGTTCAAGTATAGCAAGCATTTTTCTAAGTTTTTCATTAAAAAACACGCCGAACATTATAGAAACTACCACAATTTCACAGTAAACTTTAACAAAGACAATAAAATTACCGTTGACGGAAATGATATTTCTCGTGAAGAATTTATCGATTTCATCAAAGAATTCGCTGATTTCACAAGCGATGGGAAAATCACGATGTTGCATTTAAATTTTGATAATCGCTTAACGTATGATCAATACATTCAAAATAAAATATTGGCTTGGAAAGCAACGAATAACGAAATTCAATTGTCTTCTTTTGAGTTCGTGTACGATGAGAAAAAGTTGCCGGAATGTGGGTGTAAGCTTTAAGTTGGGAGTAGAAAGTAGGAAGTTGGGAGTTTTCAAAATGAGTTAATAGGTTTTATGAAGTACATTTTTCTTTTAATTTTATTATCAAATTTTAATTCAATTGCTCAAGTTACTAAGGGTGAAATTTTATTTGAAAATAACATCAAGTTACATTGGACAATAAAAACTTTTAACGAAAAGGAACATCAAATTAAAATTTGTAAAAACAATTTTGATGTTCAATATATTTGTGCAATTGATAATGCTATTTGGTATGGCTCAGATATTCCTGTTGATAAACCTAAAAATCAATTGACCAATTTGGTTTTTGAAATTGGAAAAAATAAGATTGTTTTGGATGTCTCATCAATGTTTAACCCAAATTTCAGTGGTGAATTATCAAAACATCAATTTAAAATACTAAAAGAAGGAAATCAATATATTTTATACGGTTTCTTTTCTGATGGTGCGGGAACATATACAGCACATTGGAGAATTGTTGATACTACTTCGATAAGAGAAGTTATATCTAATTCAGAAAAAAAATTTTCTTGGCAAAATTAATTACTTAAAAAACTCCCAACTCCCAACTTCCATCTCCCAACTCTCTACTGATGATGATACGGCTCATTCCTTAAAATCGTAAATCCTCTATAAATTTGTTCAATTACAAAAAGTCGCACCATTTGGTGAGAAAACGTCATTTCTGATAATGAAACTTTGCCTTGCGCTTTTTGGTAAACGGTTTCACTAAATCCATACGGGCCACCGATTACGAATACTAAGGTTTTAGTTCCAGCATTCATTTTCTTTTGTAAGAAGTCGGAGAAACCAACACTGCTGAATGTTTTTCCGTTTTCGTCCAATAAAATTAAATGGTCGGTTGGTGTGATTTTGGATAAAATCAATTCGCCTTCTTTTTCTTTTTGTTGGGCTTCCGATAAGTTCTTTACGTTTTTGATATCGGGAATGATTTCCAAATCAAATTTCACGTAAAACGACAAACGCTTAGTGTAATCATCAATTAAGGTTTGTAACGATTTATTGTCGGTTTTCCCAATAGTTAAAAGACGAATGTTCATGAGATTTGTTTTTGCAAAAATAATAGCGTTAAATGAAAAATCACTCTTTTTAGGAGTGATTTTCTATATTATTCAATTTTCTCTACTTCTTTAAAGTCAACTTCACAAGCGTATGAAAAAAGTTTTTCTTTCTTGATGATTTCTGCGGTTCCTTCTGGAAGCATTTCTTCCCAACCTGTTTCGCCTTTGCAAATCATTTTAAGAATTTTTCTTGAGAAAATATCCAAGTTCTTTTCATCGTAATCTTTTATATCGATTACTTTTCCATTGAATTTAAAGAATTTGTACAATTCTTTCATTCTTGGGTGTACTTTTAAGTTTTCGGAAGTGATTACGTTTCCGTTTTCATCTTTCATTGGATATAAATACACTTTTAAGTCGCGATAGAATAATTTTCCAAACGCTTCTAAAATTCCACCCGATAAATGGCGGTAGTATTTCTCGTCGAAAATTTCAATTAAGTTATTTACTCCCATAGCTAATCCCATACGAGCTTTAGAATAATTAGAGAAATACTCTACTACTTTGAAATACTCTTGGAAGTTCGAAATCATCACATTTTTACCAAGTTTACAAAGTAATTCCGCTCTGTCAAGGAAATCGCGTTCGTCAATTTCGCCTTCTGCTTTTAAGTTGGAAAGTGTTATTTCAAAAACCACAAAGGTATTGTCTTCTGCTACTTTATTTTCTTTAATGAACATGTTATATGATTCTTCATACATGTCCATATTTACTTTAGTAACCGGTCTAAAACTTCCTCTTAAGGCTAAGATATTTTTCTTGTATAAAACAGCTGCAGGAAGAATGTTTTTTCCATCAGGACCAAACATTACGGCATCAGTCATTCCGTTTTTAACCAATTGTAAACTCATCAAACGATTGTCTACATTAGCAAAGCGAGGACCAGAGAAGTTAATAGTATCAATTTCTAATTGGTCTTTATCTAAATGATCGTATAAATAGCGAAGTAATTTTTTAGGATCGTTGTATTTATAAAAGGCACCATAAATTAAATTTACACCTAAGGTTCCAAGTGTTTCTTGCTGTAATTTGGCATCATTTTCTTTAAAACGGATGTGAAGAATAATTTCATTATAATCTTCATCTGGTTCTACTTGATACACAATTCCAACCCAACCATGCCCTTTAAATTGTTTAGCAAAATCAATAGTTGCTACGGTATTGGCATAACTAAAGAATAATTTATTCGGATGTTTATCTCTACTTAAACGTTGTTCCACCAAATTAATTTCATGCGACAACATCTTTTTCAAGCGACTTTCAGTAACATAACGTCCATCTTCTTCAACACCATAAATAGCGTCACTAAAGTCTTTATCGTATGCCGACATTGCTTTTGCAATCGTACCAGACGAGGCGCCAGCTCTAAAAAAGTTACGTACTGTTTCTTGTCCTGCTCCAATCTCAGCAAACGTTCCATAGATGTTTTCATTAAGATTAATTCTTAATGCTTTATCTTTTATGGAAGGGATTTGCTCTATCTCTCTGTCTCCACGAACTTTAATATCTGTAACCATGCTTTTCATTAAAATAAATTTTGGGGTACTTGGAAAAAAAATAGTCTCCAATGGCAAAGTTAATCATTTTATAAAAACTACCATAATTATTGTTATTTTTGTGCAAAAGATAAGGCTTTGAAAATTTATTTTTTAGGAACAGGAACATCTCAAGGAATTCCAGTAATTGGAAGTCATCACTCGGTTTGCTTGAGTACAGATAAAAAAGACAACAGATTACGTGTCTCGGTTTGGATTGAAACCGAAGACGCTTCTATTGTTATTGATTGTGGTCCCGATTTTAGACAACAAATGCTAAATTCGAAATGTCCTAAAATTGATGGGTTGTTATTTACTCATGAACATGCCGATCATACTGCGGGTTTAGACGATATTCGTCCGTTCTTTTTTAAACAAGGTGCAATTGCTATTTATGCGCATGAACGCGTATTAAAAAATTTAGAACGACGATTTGATTATATTTTTCAAACCGAAAATAAATATCCAGGAGCGCCTTCAGTTTCTGAAAATGAAGTGATTATTGACCAGCCATTTACCGTAAATAATGAAGTTGTTATTCCTGTGAATGCTTATCATGGTTCGTTACAAGTTTTTGGATATCGAATTCAAGATTTTGTGTATTTAACAGATGTAAAAACAATGGAAGCTTCCGAGATTGAAAAAATAAAAGACTGTAAGGTTTTGGTTGTAAATTGTTTAAGAGAAGAACCACATAACACACATTTTAATTTAGAAGAAGTTTTACATTTCATATCTTTGGTGCGTCCAAAAACAACTTATTTAACGCACATTAGTCATTTGTTTGGTTTTCACGAAGAAATTCAAAATAAATTGCCAGAAAATGTGTTTGTAGCTTATGATAATTTAGAAATTAATATTTAATACTTATGAAGAACGTAATTTTATATGCTTTGATTTTCTCGTTATTGTTTAATGTATTTCAATATGTGAATTCTACCAAAATATTAGACGCAAAAGATAAAGAAGTACTAAAAGTAAAAGCGAATTTAAAAACTTCGAGAGATTCTGTCGCTACTTTAGCCAATGCGAATTATTTTTCCTTGGAAAGTGACGAAGATGCACAAGAGTATTTCTTCTCTAATAATTTAGATTATCAAAAAGTTGCTATAAAAGTAAAAGAAGATCTTATTAGTTTGAATGCAAATAAAAATGGAAATCCGCTTGTTCCTTATGAACCAATTGATGGAAATCCATTTTTAATTAATACTTCTAAAGTTTTAAATCACAGATGGATTATTGCCGAATTTTCATGTGGCGATTTATGGGGTCAAGTTTTAATAAAATACTTTGTTTCGGAAGGAAAACCAACCGATTTTGAAACGGTAGAAACGGTTTTATACGAAAGACAAACGAAAGAATAAATAAAATACAACGCAATGTCGACTACTACAACTAAAACCCAATTAGAATGCTATTTTGAAGAGTTCAGAAAGGACATAATTGGAATCAACCAAAGTTTTCAATCGCCTTTTGGGGAAAAGAAAATCATTTATACTGATTGGACAGCCAGCGGAAGATTGTATCGCCCAATTGAAGAGAAATTAATGAATGATTTTGGTCCTTTTGTAGCCAATACACATACCGAAACTTCAGTTACGGGAACAGCAATGACAATGGCGTATCATGAAGCGCGCCATATTATCAAACATCATGTAAACGCATCTGATTCGGATATTTTAATTACCGACGGAACTGGAATGACTGGAGTAGTAAATAAATTCCAACGTATTTTAGGACTTCGTATTCCAGAAAACTTAAAGGAGTTCACGGCTATTCCAAACGAATTAAAACCAATCGTTTTTATTTCGCATATGGAACACCATTCGAATCAAACGTCTTGGTTAGAAACGATTGCAGATGTTGTAGTAATTCCAGCCGATGAAAACGGATTGTTGTGTGTTAATGAATTAAAGAATTTACTAGAAAAATATAAAGATAGAAGTTTTAAAATTGCTTCAATTACATCGTGTTCAAACGTTACCGGAATTAGAACTCCGTATCACGAAGTAGCAAAGTTAATGCACCAAAACAACGGCGTTTGCTTTGTAGATTTCGCTTGTTCAGGTCCGTATGTGAATATTAATATGCATCCAGAAGATGCAGAAAGTTATTTGGATGCGATTTTCTTTTCGCCTCATAAATTTTTAGGAGGTCCTGGAACTTCAGGAGTTTTGATTTTCAATAAAAATTTATACAAAAATAACGTTCCAGACTGTCCAGGTGGTGGAACTGTAAGTTGGACAAACCCTTGGGGCGAACACAAATACATCGATAATATCGAAGATAGAGAAGATGGTGGAACTCCAGGCTTCTTGCAAGTAATGAAAACCGCTTTGGCGATTCAGTTGAAGGAAAAAATGGGCGTTCAAAATATTTTAGATAGAGAGCATGAGTTAGTAGATTACATTTTTGAAACTCTTGGAAATATCGATAATTTACATATTCTAGCGAATCAACATCAAGATAGGTTAGGAGTTATTTCGTTTTATATTGATGATTTACACTACAATTTAGGTGTAAAATTACTAAACGATAAATTTGGAATTCAAACGCGTGGCGGTTGCAGTTGTGCGGGTACTTACGGACACTATTTATTGCATGTGGATCAAGAAACTTCACATGATTTAGTTTGTAAAATTTCTTCAGGTGATTTAATACAAAAACCAGGATGGATTCGTATGTCAATTCACCCAACGACTACAACTGAAGAGATTGAATTTGTTTGCGAAAACATCAAAGCATTAGCGGCTAATCATAAAGAATGGGGAACAGATTACGAATACAATCCGAAAACCAACGAATTCGTTCACAAAAAGGCCAAAGGTGAAATCAAAGAAATGGTTCACAATTGGTTCAATTTATAAAAAGAAAAAGCTCAGTTTTTACTGAGCTTTTTCTTTTGTATGTTTCCATCTTTTATGCGTCCACAAATAAAATTCGGGAGCTTCGTAGATTTGTTCTTCTACTAACTTCAAGAATTTATCAGTAATTTCATAATTAGGAACCGATTTTACGTCTTCTGAAAGTACTTCAAAGCTTGCTTGGTAATAGCCTCTTTTTATTTTTTTAGTTCTTAGAAAAATCACATTCATATCAAAACGTTTGGCTAGCATTTCTGCTCCAGTATGAACAGGAACAACATGTCCCATAAAAGGCGCCCAATGATAAGCCGAGCTAGGTTTAGGCGATTGATCACTTGCAAATCCGTATAAACTTAAGATATTGTTGTTGTAATTGTCTGAAATAGTTGGAATCGTTTCTTTAGTAGTAATTAACTCCGCTTTAAATTTAGAACGGATTCGTTTGACTAATTTATCAAAATACGGATTCGCTAATTTTTTATAAATACCAAATCCTTTGCAGTGAATGTGGTAATTCATAGAAACAACCCATTCGTAACTTGCATAATGCGCACACATTAAGGCAATACTTTTATTTTTTTTCTCCAAATCATAATACACCTCCATATTGCTAAAAGTGAATCGTTTTTCAATTTCTTTTTGAGATATTGAAATGGTTTTAATCATCTCTAAAAACATGTCGCACATGTGACTGTAAAATTTCTTTTCAATAGTAAGTCGTTCTTTATCAGATAAGTGAGGTAATGCCAATTTAATATTATCACGAACTACTTTTTTTCGGTAACCAATAATGTTATAGGTTAAAAAGTATACAAAATCTGATAATAAATAGAAAACAGGAAAGGGTAGTATAGATATTATCCACAATATCGGATAGATAAGTATGTAAACTAATAATTGCATTCGCGAAATTTTTTACAAATATACTTTTTTACTTGGAAGTAAATTTGACAAAGTATTCCTAAATTTACAAAAAATACATTTCATGAACATTATTTTATTGATTTTGATAGCTGCTAATGCACTTGTGAGTTACAAAGCCATAAATGATACTTCTTTTTTTAGAAAATACGAATTTCATATTGGTAGTATCAAATCGGGTGAACAATTACGTATGTTGAGTTCGGGTTTCTTACATGTCGATTTTCAGCATTTGTTTTTTAATATGTTTACGTTGTACTTTTTTGCACCTTATGTAATTTATAATACGAGTGCGCTTTATTTTTTGTACATTTATATAGGAAGTTTGATTGCGGGAAACTTACTTACGTTCTATTTTCATAAAAATGATTATTCGTATAGAGCTGTTGGTGCTTCTGGAGCCGTTACAGGTATTATTTTCAGCGCCATTTTATTAGAACCAAACATTCGTATGTATGGATTAATTCCAGGCTATATATTCGGATTTACCTATTTACTTTTCTCTATTTACGGAATGAAAGCTAAAAGAGATAATATTGGTCATGTAGCACATTTTGGAGGCGCAATTGGAGGTTATGCCTTTACATTGACAAAATATCCGCAATTAATCACTACAGAACCTATAACTGTTGGAGCTTTGTTGATCCCAATTATAGTTTTATTTTTCTTACAAAAGATGAATAAATTATAAAATTTTAAGTTTTTGATTTTTTGGCACAATACTTGAAAAACTATAAATAATTAAAATATTAAGATTATGAAAAATTTAGTAATGATACTATTATTCTCAGCAGGTATGGTACAAGCACAAGAAGTAAAAACAGTTCCGCAAATTAGCGTTTCGGGAGAAGGAAAAATTAAGGTTACACCGGATGAAGCTTTAATTACAGTAGCCGTAGAAAACACTGGAAAAGATGCAGCCGAAGTAAAAAAGAAAAACGATGAAATCGTAGATAAAGTACTAAAGTTAATCAAGCAACGTGGTATTCCAACGGCTGATTATCAAACGCAACGTGTGAATTTGTATAAGAACTACGATTATAACACTAAAAAATACAATTACGTAGCCAATCAAACCATTTCAATTCATTTGAAAGATTTGTCTAAATACGATAAGTTAATGATGGATTTGGTAGATAGCGGCATCAATTCGATACAAGGCGTAGAATTCAAATCGTCTAAAATTAAAGAATACGAAAGCCAAGCGCGCAAGAAAGCGATGATAGATGCCAAACAAAAAGCAGAAGATTACGTTTCAGTTTTAGCAGGGCAAAAAGTAGGGAAGGCGTTAGTAATTTCAGACAACTCGTTCACAAATTACCCACGACCAGTGTATCCCGAAATGAAAACTATGGCAATGGCTGACGGAAGCGCAATGCCACAAGAAACTTTAGCTATTGGAGAAATTGAGATTATTTCAAATGTATCCGTTTCTTTTGTGTTAGAATAAGAAAGTAGTTTAAAAGCAAAAAAGCCAGAATGTAAGTTTTGGCTTTTTTTGTTATACTTTAAAAATGGCGAGTAGCCATAAACAGCTTTTTAGTTTGAATTTTAACGTTTCGCGGCTTGCTCTCAGTGGCATTGCACCAACACCAAACCATTACGAATATAACAAAACATTCCATTCAGCAGCGGATTTTCCGTAGGAAAATCTGGAAGTAGCCATTGAAGCAAACCGCTGTTGTAAGCAGTTTTTATCTTCCTACGAAATGTTGGTCTTTCAAATCAGCTGGATATTTAATAGATTTAAGATATTCCCAGTCAACATTTTTTCGAATTTCTTTGAAATCTAATTCGCTTATTTTTTTATAATTAAGAACAAAAAATGTTTCTATAAAGTCTAACATCATTTCACAAAATCCAATAAATTCACCATTTGGGTTATCTTTTATTTTTGAAGCAAAAAATTGAACATTATAACCTTTAATAGCTTCTTTTGAAAATGTATGTGGCGGAAGAATTACTAAACTTTTTTCAATTCCGTCAAAACTTTTTATGTGTTCAGGTATATTTTTATAATCACAAGAGTCAAAAAATATTCCGAAACTATGGGTCCATTTACTATTTTCAATTATTTTAAATTTCTTGATTACATTTTCGATTACAAAACCCTCAAAGTATTCCAAAGTTTTATAATGAATAGGTAATGCTTTAACTTCTGTTTCGTCAAAAAGTTCAATAATAAATTTACGGTTCATAGTTTTTCTAAAATTGCTTACGTTTTGCCGCTTTGCGAAGGCGGGGATTTTCAACACTAAACTTCATTAGATGCACAAAGCTTGAATTTAGCACTTCACTTTCATAGAAGCACGAAACCCCCGCTTTTGCAAAGCGGCTGTTAGCCGTTCGGTGTTCTTTTTGTCCGCTGGTTTGTCGGTCGTAAGCGTAGACTTTTCTATTTTATGATTCATTTGTTTTAGTTTCAAGTTTATAATTACCAAGTCTTAATAATGCCACAATGAGCAAAAGCATAACCGCTGATGAATAATTTTTAGTCGTAAAAAAGCAATGAGCAACATTGTTTCTTAAATTCATTCCGTTTGATGTAAACAGATATTTAAAAAAGGCAATATCGTCTTCAGGAATCAATACCTTTAGCTTTTCATTATCCAATAATTTGTCGAAACCAATCCTTTCTTCTGTCCCGTTGTCTTTAATTTCTATTGTCTGAGCACCAATCATTCTTGAGAACTCACGCAGTAAACCTTCAAATTTCAGCACTAAATTGTCTAATGCTAAAATGTAGCCTTGTGGATTATGACTATTTGTTTTTAAATCAATTTCTGTTTGAACAAAGAAGCTTTGTAATGCTGGAGTAAGTAATTCAATCCAATTAAATCCTTGTGTTTCGTTATTTGTATCCAAATAAGTAAAATCTTGTCCGTACCAAGAGTCATTCTTGAAGTAGTTTATTAAACTTTCAAAAGAAAATTTACCGCTTTTAAAACCTTTTGAAGCAACAAGCCCAATATGATTAATAGAAAAATTATTTATATGAATATAATAGGGGTTGATACCACCTGTTTTACTTTTGCTGATATTTTTATTGATGTCAAAGGTCATTGTAGAAACTAAATCGAGCATAATAGGTCTAATCTCTTCTTTTAAAACATCAGCTTTAGGAAACAATTGCTCCAAAATTAGATACTGATATATTTCTTTATCATTTCCATTTTCAATTACATAGTCAATTTTTTTCTTTGTAAAATCCCACCATTGATTTAAGGCTTCATTTATTTTTTCGTCTTTAAGTTCAAATGAAACTTTTTTAAGGTCAATTGTCTTTTTCGCTTGCTCTAATAAAACGGCTGTCTGCTCATTTTTTTCTTTAATATTCGCTTTCTTATATTCTTCTAACGCGTTTGTATAATAATGATGAGCTATAAAACCTTTGTTTTTTTCATTTTCAAGTTGGGAAATATGATAATCGCCCAATTTTTCGTGAAATTCACTAGTCGAGATGTTGAGTTTCTGACTTAAAAGAACAAGAAGATTTAGATAACTTTCTAATTCTCTATCTGTCAAGTTGCTAATCCTGTTTTTTGAATAATCAAAGAATGTTTGTTTTACAGAAGCATCAATATTTTTCCCATTTTCAACAACAAATTCCATTAAGGAATATTTGGTAAAATCATTTAGCTTTTCACTTTCTAATAGCGAAACAAAATATGAGATAATTTCATCTTTTTTGTAGTTTACTTTTTGGCTTAGAACAAAGAGGTTTTTATAATACTTACCAAAAGAATAGCATTGTAGATTATCATCTACTGAAAACGAAGAATTTTGCAACAGCAGTAAATAACTTTCAATTGCATTTTTCGCAAATTCAATGTGTTTTTGTGGGCTTAACCAGAGTAAATGATTATATTTTGCTTTGTATTTTTGGTTTTGTGCTTTATTTGCCCTTGTTTTAATGTACTCAAAATTATCGTCAAATAATTCCAATGAAGGATAAGCGTTATCACCGATTTGAAATTTTGGAACGTGTAAACCGTTTTCTATTGAAAAGTCTGCAAAAAACAATTCATAAGAACATAACTTTTTTGTGTTATCATCTTCTGTTTTATCTCGTAAAGCAGTGATATATTTATATGTGTTTAAATCTAAATACTGAAAATTTGTATCTTTTTCAAGGTAATCATAATATTCATCTAAGCTTTGAAATTCCATTTGATAATAAAGTCTAATTTACGGTTCGGTTTTAAACTGACGGCTAACGTTATGAGCCTTGCTCTCAGTGGCGTTGCACCA
>NZ_DLHR01000009.1 GCF_002483315.1 Flavobacterium sp. UBA7663 | reverse complement strand
GCGACCCAGTGATAACGTTTCGCGGACACGCGAAGTTGCGAAGCCAGCGAACTGAGTTGTTTCCGCTAAGATAGAATTTATTCGTGAAAATAGAGCTGACGCAACTCAAATCCAGCAATTTCTCGTGACCGCTGTTACCTGAATTTTGCGACACGAAAGTTGAGCACGAAAGAGCTGACATTAGAAAATCTACAAACCGAATCGCCAAAGTTCAAAAATGCAACGCATTTTTCTGGAATACACAACGGACAAAGATTGCGAAAGCTTGGACACAAGAAATTCGACAATTATTTTCCGTTTCAATATTCGACAATCAGTTTCGGCAAACACTAAGAATCTGGAAAACCGCACTCGTTTTTTTCTACAAAGCGAAGAAAATGCGTTTATGAAATTATCAAGCTAAACGAAAAACTGGCGCGGACGAGGAGCAATTTCAGGTAACGTTTTGCCGCCATGTCTAGTTGCGGCCAAAATAGCAGAGTATTCTCCGCTACTGTGAACGAAGTTAAGGAAATAAGTATTTCCGGTGACACGAATACAGCAATTAGTCATGGCGGCTGTTATGCGGCGTTTATATTACTGTCTTTGCTTTTTGTAATCTAATTTGACAATTAGTTCATTTTCTGTGAGTTTTAATATTTTTAATCTTTCAGAAATATTTTTCCCATTTAAAGGAAATGAAGTAATTAAAACTGAATCGGAAAGTTTTGACCAAGTTCCATCTACAATTTCAAATTTCACTTCTTTTATTCCGCTTGGACAAGATGTGTTAGTTGGCACTTGCGCTCTAATTTTTTCATCTTTAAAAAATTGTAATCCAATTGAGTTTCCGAATTCTTTTGCAGAAACATATGTTCTGTTATTGCTAGAATCTATTTTGACTGCTATCCAGGTTTTTAGCAACATATTATTATCAATCCTTCTGGATGAAAATGAAGTAGTTATAATTACGATCAGAAATAAGATTAAAATCTTTCTCATTATAGATAAAGTTCGGGTTAAATGTCGCATAACGTTTTGCGCATAGGCGACGTTGCGGCCAAAGCGGAAACGAGTATTTTCCGCTAATATAAAGTTTATTCGTGAAAATAGAGTTGAAGCAACTCAAAACCAGCAATGATCGCTTATGCGCTGTTACCTGAATTTTGCGACACTAAAGATGAGCACTAAAGAACTGACATTAGGAAAATCTACAAACTAAATCGTCAAAGCTCAAAAATGCAAAGCATTTTCCTGGAACACACAACGGACACAGATTGCGAAAGTTTGGACGTAAGATTTTCGACAACTATTTTCCAAACCGATATTCGACAATCACGTTCGACAAACATTAAGATTCTGAATAAAATTTCATTCTTGGTTTGTGCAAAGCGAAGAGAAAGCGTTTTAGGAATTCTAAAGCAAAACGCAAAATTGGAGCGGGCGAGGAGCAATTTCAGGTAACGTTTCGCCGCCATGTCTAGTTGCGGCTGAGATAGCAGAGTATTTTCCGCTACTGTGAACGAAGTTAAGAAAATAGATGTTTCCGGCTACACGAATGCAGCAATTAGTCATGGCGGCTGTTATATGCAGCTTTAGCGATCGTAATAAAACCAATTGCTACTATAATTGTTGTCAAAATTCTCTTTACTGTCAAGCAATATCGAAAATGTATTTTCTTTAAAATAGTTAAATTCATCGTACTTGGTTAAGAGATTGAAATAAGCTTTTGAAAAAATTTCCCGATTACCATTCTTACTATTTTCATCAACTTGTTTATTCGTGAAAAAAAGGAAAGTTGTCCAAGAAAATTGGCGGTGTATTTTCCAAATGTCATTTAATCCTATTTCGTTTTTCATCGCTTCAATTTCAAAACTTGGAATTTTTGAATTAGCTTCATCTTTTGCAATCGGCTCAAACGAAGTGAAGATTACAAACACGTTTTCGGCATCGTATTCATTGCGTTTTATTTCTTTGAATTTTTGGGCAACTAACCTTTGCTTCTCACTATCAAAATTTCCATGTAAATCGTCTCTAAATTTCAGTTCATCTTCTTTGTATTCGAGAATTATACTCAGTCTAGGGGTTTTGTTCTTATCATTAATAAAATCGTAAAAAACGTTAAGAACAGATACATCAAATTTTGAATTAATCCAATGCGCAAGGCCGACAAATTCAGATTTCATGTTGGTCTTATTTTGCTTTATTGATTTTGTTTCAATATAATCTTTGTCAGAAGAGGTTATCATTTTACTGGATGTGGTTCAAAGTTGCATATAACGTTTCGCCGCCATGTCTAGTTGCGGCCAAGATAGCAGAGTATTCTCCGCTACTGTGAACGAAGTTAATGAAAATGGAGTTTCCGGCGACACGAAAACAGCAATTAGTCATGGCGGCTGTTACCGGCTGCCAAAATTAGTTACTTTGTTTATTTTCAACTACAAACCAAGAAGCTACATATGCTGTAAATGTTCCAAACAATCCTACGCCAGCTGTCATCAAAATCGCAGCAATTATTCTACCTTCTGTAGTCACAGGAAATTTATCTCCGTAGCCAACGGTTGTAATTGTAACATATGCCCACCAAATTGCATCTTCAGCAGTTTTAATATTACTATTTGGATCGTTTTCCACTTGAAGAATTCCAATCGCAGAAAAAATTACAAGTAATACAGCAATAATAGAAACCGAAGTAAATGCGCCTTGAGCTTTATTTGCGAAAATATGGTCTACAACATTTTTTGTGGTACGAAATGCTCTAACAATTCTAAGCAAACGTATAAGCCTTAATAAGCGTCCAGCACGTAAGTAATCAATCATTGGAATACATGAAATCAAATCAATCCAACCCCAACGCATAAATTCCAATTTATTTTTTGCACGATTAAAACGAATGCAAAACTCTATAAAGAAAAAAGCACAAATTCCATTGTCTATATAGTTCAATAGGTTAGAAGTTTCGGGCGGAAGTTTGTAAACGGAATCGATAACTAATGCTCCCAAAACATAGATTGAGAGAATTAAAACAACTAAATTCAATAAACTGAGCTTATCTGATTTTTCTTCTTTGGTAGGTGTCATTATGTGGTTTAGTGTTCATTGGTTGCCGGTAACGTTTCGCCGCCATGTCTAGTTGCGGCCAAGATAGCAGAGTATTCTCCGCTACTGTGAACGAAGTTAATGAAATTGATGTTTCCGGCGACACAAAACCAGCA
>NZ_DLHR01000024.1:43294-164958 GCF_002483315.1 Flavobacterium sp. UBA7663 | reverse complement strand
TGTGTTTACAGGAGTAAGCGCAGGAGAACATTTAGTAACTGTTATTGATACAGAAGGCTGTACCTTTATGACACAAATAGTAACCATAATCGATTATCCAAATTATTTCACACCAAATGGCGATGGGATACATGATACTTGGAATATCAGTGGCTTGAATCAAGCAGATGCTAAGTTGTACATTTTTGACCGCTATGGTAAATTAATAAAACAACTAAGCGCTACAGACGATAGCGAGGGTTGGGACGGAACATACAATCAAGAGTTACTTCCATCAACAGATTATTGGTTCTCATTAGATTACACAGAAAATGGAGTCGCTAAACAGTTTAAAGCGCATTTCTCACTAATTAGATAAATAATAAAAGCAATCCTTGGATTGCTTTTATTTCACAAAAAAAGAGTTCACTAGAATTAGTGAACTCTTTTTTTATATAATTTTTTTTTACTTGTTATTATAAACAGCAATAGCTTCTTTTAAAATTTGAACTGATTTGATTAAATCATCTTTCTTTAAAACATAAGCTATACGAACTTCATCTAACCCAATATTTGGTGTAGAATAGAATCCTGCTGCGGGAGCTACCATAACTGTCTCTCCATTTAAGTCGTATGATTCTAACAACCATTGAGCAAATTTATCTGCATTATCAATAGGTAATTTTGCAATACAATAGAAAGCACCTTTTGGAGTAGCAACTGTTACACCTTCAATTTTATTTAATTCGGCAATTAAAGTATCTCTACGATCTTTGTATTCTGAAATAACATCATCAAAATAACTTTGAGGAGTTTCTAAAGCAGCTTCACTTGCAATTTGTGCATAAGTTGGAGGACTTAAACGCGCTTGAGCAAATTTCATAGCAGTAGCCATAACTTCTTTGTTCTTAGAAACAATACAGCCAATTCGTGCTCCACACATACTATAACGTTTAGAAACCGAATCAATCATGATAGCATTTTCTTCTAATCCAGGAACATTCATAACTGAAAAATGCTTATCGCCATCGTAAATAAATTCGCGATAGACTTCATCGGCAATTAAAAATAAATCGTGTTTTTTTACGATTTCAGCTAGTTTTAGAATTTCTTCTTTAGAATATAAATAACCTGTTGGATTTCCTGGATTACAAATTAAAATAGCTTTTGTTTTTGAAGTAATTAATTTTTCAAAAGCTTCAATTGGAGGTAAAGCAAAACCAGTTTCAATTCCTGAAATTACTGGAACAACTTTTACGCCTGATGCAGTTGAAAACCCATTATAATTGGCATAAAATGGTTCTGGGATAATAATTTCATCATCTGTATCCATTGTACTTCCCATAGCAAAAAGCAAAGCTTCTGAGCCACCCGTTGTAATGATAATATCTTGTGTGTCTATTGGTAATCCGTGATTTTTATAGTATTGAGAAAGTTTAGTTCTATAGCTTTCAAAACCAGCAGAATGACTATATTCTAATACCGTTATGTCGGCATTTTTTACAGCTTGTAGCGCCACTTCTGGAGTTTTAATATCAGGTTGTCCAATATTCAAATGATATACTTTGTGACCTTTTTTCTTAGCAATTTCTGCATATGGAACCAATTTTCTAATTGGTGATTCTGGCATTTGTTGCCCTTTAACGGAAACTTTTGGCATGACTTGTTTTTTAAAGATGTGCAAAATTGCGATTTTTTTTTGTGATATTAGTAAAACAACACATTAAAAAATGTTAAATCAATTATTTGTATTTATGTTTTTCTTATCTTAGAATAAAAAAATTATGACAAAAATATTCTTATTAAGAATACTAATTTTATTTGGAGCAATATCTTTTGCTCAAGACTCTATTATTTGGAATTCAAAAAAAGATAAAATAAAAATACCGTTTGAGCTTTCCCATAACCTTATTATTGTTGATATTGTTTTTAATGGGGTTAAATTAAAAATGATTGCCGATACAGGTGCGTCTAAAAGTATTGTGTTTAGTTTGCCTGAGAATGATTCATTAGTACTAAAAGAAGCGGATTTAATTACAATTTCTGGGGCTGGTATTAATGAAAAAGTTCAAGGATATTTATCAAAAAAAAACACACTTCAAGTAAAGGGTTATTCGGATTATAATTTTGAAGCAATTTTTGTATTTAATCATGATATTAGTTTAGTGAACAAATTAGGTATTCCAATAAATGGAATTTTAGGAAGCTCTTTTTTTAAAAACCATTTAATGGAAATTGATTACCAAAGAAAAAAAATCATTTTATATAAATCAAAAAAGAAAAAGATAAAAAAAATAAATGAAAAGTATGTAAAATCAGTTGTGGAAATCAATAGAGATAGGCCTTACGTTTTTCTTAAAACTAAATTTGATAACGAAAACTTGAACTTAAAATTACTATTTGATACAGGTTTAGGAGATGGGTTATGGTTGTTTGAGAATGATAGTATAAAATGTAAAACATTTTTTTTTTTAGATTTTTTAGGAAGAGGACTTTCGGGAGATATTTATGGAAAAAAATCCAGAGTTGAGGAGGTAAAACTTGAAAACAATTTACTGGAAGATGTTTTGGTTTCTTATCCCGATGTAAATTTTTTTGATAAAAGTTTGATTGTTCAAAATCGGAATGGTTCTTTAGGCGGAGAAGTTTTAAAAAGATTTAATTGGATTTTAGATTATGAAAATCAAGATTTTTATTTTAAAAAAAATGATTTATTTAGTAAGCCATTTAACTACAATATGTCAGGAATAGAAGTGCAACATTCAGGTTTTCAATTAATAAAAGAAAAGTCAAGCGATGCCGTAGCTACAACTGTAATTAATTATGGTAAAGAATTAAAAGAAGATAATTTTAAATATGAACTAAAGCCAAATTTTGAAATATATGCTGTTAGAAAAGATTCGCCTGCAGATAAAGTAGGATTATTAGTTGGCGATAAAATTATAAAAATAAATAATAAAGTTGCATATAAACTTTCAATACAAAGTATAACTGATTTGTTTCAATCCGAAGAAGGCAAATGGATAACCATGATTGTAGATAGAGCCGGAATTCGGTTTACAGTAAAATTTCAATTAGAAAAAATCCTATAAAAAAAGTCCCAACTCAATTGGGACTTTTTATTTATGAATTTGGAAATGTTTTCTTTTTTACTAACGGACTAACTTCTTCCTTAACAATCACCGTACCTTTAATTCGTAACGGAACCATACCGTTTGGTTTGTTTACCGCATTACTTTCAATAGTAATCGTTTTGCTAATAGGACCTGGATTCATGTTATATTGAACTTTAATTTGGCTTTTTCCGCCTGGAGCAATTGGTTCTTTTGGCCACTCAGGTACTGTACAACCGCAACTCGATTTTGCATTAGTAATGATAAGCGGAGCATCACCAGTATTTGTGAATTGAAAAATCCTAATCCCATCATCTTTTCCTTTTTCTACTTCTCCATAGTTTATGGTTTCTTCTTTAAACTCAATCTTTGGGCCAGTTTGAGCAAATGAAGTCATACCAACTAATACAATCAAATAAACAAGTAATTTTTTCATCATCTTATAAATTAATAGGTTGTTGTAAAATTAATTAAATAAAAGCAACCAACAAACTACTCCTAACATTTTTTTTATTTTCGTGATATAGTTACTTTTGCAGTAAGTAATACAAAAAACATACCAAAGTAAATTTTGGAATGTTAAAACGAACAGTCAAACTGTTCAACGATTCAACAATTAAACAAGAAAACAGTATAATGATTCCTGCACAATTCAACGCTAAAGAAGTAGAACAAAAGTGGTACGACTACTGGATGAAAAACGATTATTTTACCTCCAAACCCGACCACAGAACGCCATATACCATTGTAATTCCGCCACCAAACGTAACGGGAGTCTTACACATGGGACACATGTTGAATAACACCATTCAAGATGTATTAATTCGTCGTGCGCGTTTAAAAGGGTTCAACGCTTGTTGGGTGCCAGGAACTGACCATGCCTCAATTGCTACCGAAGCTAAAGTAGTAGCCAAGTTAAAAGAAGAAGGCATCAATAAAAACGATTTAACGCGTGAAGAATTCCTAAAACACGCTTGGGAATGGACAGACAAATATGGTGGAACCATCTTAGAGCAATTAAAACAATTAGGTTGTTCTTGCGATTGGAGTCGTACCAAGTTTACGATGGATGACGACATGTCAGCTTCAGTAATTCACTCATTTGTAGATTTATACAACAAAGGTTTGATTTATCGCGGCTACCGAATGGTAAACTGGGATCCAGAAGCTAAAACTACATTATCTGACGAAGAAGTAATCTTTGAAGAGCGTCAAGGAAAATTATACTTCATCAAATACAAAATCGAAGGTTCAGAAGATTTCTTAACCGTTGCTACAACGCGTCCAGAAACTATTTTTGGGGATACTGCTATTTGTATCAATCCAAATGATGAACGTTTCTCGCATTTAAAAGGTAAAAAAGCAATCGTTCCAATTTGCGGTAGAGTTATTCCTATTATCGAAGATGAATATGTTGATGTGGAATTTGGTACAGGTTGTTTAAAAGTAACGCCTGCTCACGATACAAATGATAAAACGTTAGGTGATAAACACAATTTAGAAATCATCGATATTTTCAACGAAGATGCTTCTTTGAATTCATTCGGATTGCATTATCAAGGAAAAGACAGATTTGTGGTTCGTGAAGAGATTTCGAAAGAATTAGAAACCATCGGAGCGTTAGCAAAAACTGAAACACATTTAAATAAAGTAGGAACTTCTGAAAGAACCAAAGCGGTAATCGAACCAAGATTATCAGACCAATGGTTTTTAAGCATGGAAGAATTAGTAAAACCTGCTATCAAAGCGGTTTTAGAATCAGACGAAATCAAATTATATCCAAGTCGTTTTAATAATACCTACGCACATTGGTTAAATAATATTCGCGATTGGAATATTTCGCGTCAATTGTGGTGGGGACAACAAATTCCAGCTTACTATTTTGGCGATGGAAAAGAAGATTTCGTAGTAGCTGAAAACATCGAAAAAGCGCTTGAGCTTGCGAAAGAAAAAACTGCCAACTCAACACTGACCACTGC
Source organism: Flavobacterium sp. UBA7663 (assembly GCF_002483315.1). GTDB lineage: Bacteria > Bacteroidota > Bacteroidia > Flavobacteriales > Flavobacteriaceae > Flavobacterium. The sequence continues at coordinate 159,887 of NZ_DLHR01000024.1, read as the reverse complement.
TGACTTACGTCAGGACGCTGACGCACTTGACACTTGGTTCTCTTCATGGTTATGGCCAATGGCGGTTTTTGGAGGTGTTTTAAATCCAGAAAGTGAAGATTTTAAATATTATTATCCTACCAATGATTTAGTTACAGGTCCAGATATTTTATTCTTCTGGGTAGCGCGTATGATTATTGCAGGGTATGAATATGCTGGAGAAAAACCATTTTCAAACGTATATTTAACTGGATTAGTTCGTGATAAGCAAGGTCGTAAAATGTCGAAATCATTAGGGAATTCACCTGAACCGCTTGGACTAATTGAAAAGTTTGGTGCTGACGGAGTTCGTGTGGGATTGTTATTGAGTGCTTCGGCAGGAAATGACATTTTGTTTGACGAAGAATTATGCAACCAAGGAAAAGGTTTCTCTAATAAAATTTGGAATGCTTTTAAACTAATCAAAGGATGGGAAGTAGCGGATATTGCACAACCAGAATCGTCTAAAGTAGCGATTGAATGGTACGAAGCGAAGTTGCAACAAACCTTAGCCGAAATTGAAGATAATTTTGATAAATACAGATTATCTGATGCGTTAATGGCGATTTACAAATTGGTTTGGGACGATTTTTGTTCGTGGTTCTTAGAAATGATAAAACCAGGTTACCAACAACCTATCGACCGCGCTACGTTTGAAAAAGCGATTGAAATGTTAGAAGCGAACTTGAAATTGTTACATCCGTTCATGCCGTTTTTAACAGAGGAAATTTGGCATCATATTGCCGAAAGAACGCCAGAACAAGCCTTAATAGTAGGTGAGTGGCCAAAAGCGAAAGCGTTTGACGCAAAATTAATTGCTGATTTTGATTTCGCAACCGAAGTTATTTCTGGAATTAGAACCATTCGTAAAGACAAAAACATTCCGTTTAAAGATACGATGGAATTAAAAGTGGTGAACAATGAAAAAGCGTCAACGTATTTTGATTCGGTGATTCAGAAGTTAGGAAATGTTTCTGCTTTAGAATACGTTTCAGATAAAGTAGATGGCGCGTTATCGTACCGTGTGAAATCGAATGAATATTTTATTCCAATTACAGGAAATATCGATGTAGAAGCAGAGATTGCAAAATTAACGGAAGAGTTAAACTATACCAAAGGTTTCTTACGCTCAGTACAAGGGAAATTGTCTAACGATAAATTCGTAGCCGGCGCACCGGAACAAGTAATTGCAAACGAACGCAAAAAAGAATCCGATGCTTTAGCCAAAATTGCGACTTTAGAACAAAGTTTAGCGAGTTTGAAATAAATTTTATACAAACCTGTCAGGTTTTAAAATAGAAAATCCCAAGTGTGAGCTTGGGATTTTTTTTTGTTATGAGGCGAATTTCTCTTTATACTTTTTATAATTTTCAACAATATTATTAGGTAGATTTAAAGATATGTTAGTAAGCTTTTCGGGATTAAATTCTTTTAGGACTCTTATTTCCGTTTCCTTGTCTTTAAATATTTCAAATGCTGAGTCTTCAAATATTACAAAAACATATTTACCGACATTCCAAAATTCTTGATCTTTTTTGTGATTTAGATGTAAATCATAATATTGAAAATCGTAATTTTCCATTTCTTCTTCATATTCTTCATCATCAAGCCAATACATTTCATCTAAAAATCCTGCTCCACCAAGTTCATTATAATTTTCTTTGTACTCTTCAAATGATGTAAGTTTATCATTTATTGTAATTTTTTTTAAATAAGCTAAAACTCGCATTATAATTCGACCATCAAAATCACCATAATGATCATTTCTAGCCTCAAAAGCTTTATACTGATCATAAAAATTAAAGATTATAAAACCAAAATCTTCTATGTCTAATTTATCCAAATCAATATTTTCAATTATTTCCTTTAAGACTTCGTAGCTTGGATTTATATTAAATTTTACTTTATAATCTTTAATGTCCTTAAATAATTTTTCATAGTGATTTTCAGAAAAATAGCGTTCGACTAAATCTGAATATTGAACAATTCTATTTTTCAATTCTGGGCCTTCTATTAATATTATTTTATAATTTTTTTGAGGTGATATTTTTTCTAACCAAGTTCTTGCAGCTGTTGTTATGTAAGAGCTTATGAAAAAAACTAGGAAATTAGGTTGTTCAGCATCAGCCCAAGCAATTTTTGAATTTAAATCTGCAGGCGGAACGCCAGCTGAATAGTGTTTACACTCAAAAAACCATTTTTGCTCAATTTTGGTAAAAGGGTTTGAATAATTTGAATTTGCTTCAATATCTCGTCCATTATCACCGCCACCATCACGCCAAATAAGATTATGAAAATTATAATTCACAAGTAAATCATAGCATAGATTTTCAAATGCTTTTGGAGAGATTTTTTCAAAAGAGATATCTTCAATTTTATATTTCATTTTTTATAAACATTGTGTTTTTATAATTTGTCACTTAACGTTTCGCGGCTTTGCGTCAGTTTTGATGCCAGCGAACCCCGTACTGTCTGCCAAGTTAAAATTTTTTCGTTAAGAAATAAGCGCAACACAAGAAAAACCAGCAATAGCGCAAAACCGCTGTTAGCAGCAGTAACTAAAGTAAATCTAAAAAATTATTCGGACTATCGTCTGAAGTAAACATTTTTAAATATTCATTTGCCATTTCTTCACTATAATGATGACGAATTATATTTGCCATTCTATCAATAGGGTGTGGATGAGATTGAGAACTTCCTTCTGATATTCGAGCAAGAATGTCAAATAATTGCATTACCGGAGTAATTAGAGAGTTTCTAGGAATCCCCTTATATCTTTTGAGCGCTGCTTTCTCAAATATTGCAAAGCCAGTTAAGTCAGCTCGAAATTCCATTTCATGATCTTTATTGTCATTAAAGACATCCCAATTATAGTCATTTAAATGGTAAAAGTTGTTAGCGTTTTCAAGATCTCCATTGAAAAAATGGCCTAATTCATGGCATAAAACAAAGAGTTCTTTTAAATCCAAATTTACAGCATGAATTGAAGAAGCTTCTGGATTCAATTTAACCATTGCCCCAGCAGCTGTTCCATGTTCTTTATAGGTTTCAATTAACTCTGTTGCAAAATTTAGGTAGTGCTTTTTCTTCAAAAGTTTAGTTTTACCGCGACTACATGTTAATACACTTTTAGGATTTTGCGCTGCGAACATCAGTTTTCCAAATTTATGAAGCAACATCATTAGTCCTTCATAAATTAGTACCGCATATTTTCCATCAGGGCTTCTAACGCATAAGGCGTTACAATAAGTGTTTACCACTTTTCCAAATGCTATTGAGCTTTGCGCTTTCTCTAATTCTTCAGGGTCTAATACATCATAAACTTTTTTAACTAGCATGTCAATTAACATGTTACTTTCGATAAGTTCTTCTTTTGAAAGATTTTTTAAAGCATCAATTTTCTTGTGTTCAAGATCATTTAACTTAGTAAACTCATCATGTTTCTTCGTTTTGATTTGAGGAGAGTTTCTTAAATAATCTTGGAGATCTTTTACAAATTCTTGTGGTGTATTGTAAGACATATTTTAAGGTTATTGCTGCTAACGTTTCGCGGCTTGCTCTCAGTGGCGTTGAACCAGCACCAAGCCATCACAAATATAATAAAACATTCCATTCAGCAGCGGATTTTCCGTAGGAAAATCCGGAAGTAGCCATTGAAGCAAACCGCTGTTGTGTAACGTTTTTTCAATTCGTTTCAAGTTGTCCGACTTTCTTTTTTGTTAAATTAATTTTTAATTGTAAAAAACAGTTTCCACCGTCATCAACATCTGCTAGATAATCTCTCCAATTTTCGGCTGGTTCTTCGCAAAAACAATTGACATAAACTTCTTTTTGTCCATTTTTGTTTATATACACTAAATATTGTCTATGATATTTTTCAAGATCTATATAATCTGTTCCAAAGTGTATTGTTGGGTTTCTTTTTTCTCTTTTATTGTATTTATTAACCTTTTTTACCAGTTCGTTTTCAGCGTAAAGTAATTCATCTATAGATAATTTACTTTCGGTACAATTTTTAAAATAAGTTTTTGAATTCTTTTCAAATGGTAGTATTGCAACTTTCGAAGTGTCAATCGTTTTTATCGCAGGATTTATTACTTGTGAAAAACAAGTATTGTAAAGTAACAAAAGTAAAAATATCTTTAAATTATTCATCAGACTAAAATGTTACACAACTCGTTTATATGCGAAACTTTCGGACTAGTATCATGCCTTATTGGCAAGATTGTCGAAAGTTTTACATTATTTTATTACTCAAATATAATAAAAAATTCTTACAAAATAGTAAACACTCATTAGTTAAACCACTAATTTATAAACAAAAAAAATCCCGAGCCTAAACTCGGGATTCCTTATTTTAATGTTCTTTTATTTTTTCTACCGTCGTGTCTAAAACACGTTGCATTTTTTCTAATGCTTCAAAAAAGGCTTTTTCTGGGCTGTCGGCATTAGCGGTAACGGCAATGGGTTGTTTTTTTTCTACTTTGGCTTCAATGACACATTTTTTGTCGTTTGGAGTTGATTTATTTCCGTTTTCATCGGTAATATGAACTTCCACTCGGGTTACAATTTCGTCAAATCGTGCTAATTCATTTTTAATTTCGGTTGTAAAATATTCTGTAAAACGGCTTCCGCCTTCAATGTTTTTGTCGGTGTGAATTTGAACTAACATAGCGTTAAGGGATTAAATTAATAATACCTAAACTTACGAATATTCTTTCAGTTTTACAAATTCAATTGCGTTAAAAAAGTCCTAAATCTAATCTTCCACAAATTCTAAAATATCGCCTGGCTGACAATCTAAGACTTTACAAATGGCCTCAAGTGTACTAAAACGTACCGCTTTTGCCTTTCCTGTTTTTAAAATGGACAAATTGGCTAAGGTAATGTCTACTTTTTCCGAAAGTTCGTTGAGCGACATTTTGCGTTTTGCCATCATCACATCTAAGTTTACTACTATTGCCATACGTTATACGGTTAAGTCGTTTTCGTTTTGAATATCGATTCCTTTTTTAAAGATAATCGCGATAATGTAGATAACACCTCCCATTAAAATAAAAGCGCCACTGTCTGCCCAAAATTGGTTTAAGTTTTCGGGAACAAAACCGTGATGCGTTAAACTTTTAACGATTTGTCTGGCAATGTGACTTAATACTCCAATGGAAAGGGTATAATAACTAATATGTAAAATTTGTTTTGCCACAAAAGTGTTGAACGGTTTAGACAAATCCATTTTGTGCATGAGATGAATTACGGCATAAAATAGTACCGCTTTTAAAATGGAAATGATAAGTATAAAGCTATAAACACCATAAAAAGCTAATTTACTGTCGTTATACATAGCCATTAAGTCTAACTTTTGATACAGATTTTCAATGATTTCAGGATTATAAAGACTGAAAAAGAAATTGACAATTAAGCCTCCAGCTTCAATAGACAAGCCCACAAAAATTAGCCAAGCTATAACATATAAGCCCCAAAATACGAAGTTGTTTGTTTTTGACATAACTACAAAGTTTAAAATTACATTGCAAATGTCAATAAAAATTTATTGAAAAACAATAAAAATTTAGTTATTTTAGATAAATATTTAAAAGTAGTTGTGTTTGCTGGGTTTTGGGAATGAAAAACTCCCGTTGGGCGGGAGTTTATGATTTTATAGTTTGAGGTTTAGATTGATTTTAAATGTAAAATAAATTATAAACTAAAGCACAAAACAAGCAATAGCGTAAAACCTGTGTTAGCAGAAGGTTTATTTGGCATATGTTCTAATAGCTTGTACAATACTTTCTGTATTCCACCGAACATCAGTGACAGAATATTTTGTTACAGTAGTTGAAATTCGTTCTTGTCCCCAAGGAGCAACACCAATTATTGGTATGTTATTACTATGAGAAGTTAATATTTCCCATTCAATCCATTCTGAATGAGAAGCATAAATTCCAGATATTGCTAAAACTACATCAGAGTCTAATATTTTTTTCTTTAAAACAGCTTTAATATATGCAGCACTTAAAGAATTTATAGGTTGTTCTTGACTTGCTTCTTTAAATTCTACATTAAAGTATCCTCGTTGATTGAGTAGGTTTTGCAAGTTTTTCAAATCTTCAGGATATTTCCATGAATGACTGATAAAAATTTTATAATCTTTTGCCATAGTTTATAGGTTTAATATTTGTTTTATTTGATTTTTACTTGACTTATATGTTTCTTTTTCCCAATCTAAAGCAACTTCATAGAATTTTTCTTCAATGTCTTTAACTTCACTTTTACGATTTAATATATAATAACAATTTGCTAAACTAGCATATATCCATTTTAAATCTATTCTATTTTCAAAATTATCATCAATTATTATTTCTTCTAAGTTTTTTACTATGTTTTCTCTTGTTTTTTGAGCTTCTATCTCACAGTAAATTTTTTCTTTAGCATCATCAATAATTGATGATTTCATATTTAAACAAAATGCATAATTCTCACCTGTATAATAGTTTTCGCTTATTTTCCAGCCTTTACCATAATTATCAATTGCTCTGTTGAGAAATTCAATATCCTTGTTGATTAAATAAAGTCTTTTGTAGATAGACCCTGTTATTCCTAATGTTTCTGGGTCATTTGAAGGTAATAAATCTTCAATAATATTTAATGCATCTGATAGTGACATCTGTTCAGAAGGTTCTTTCGATTTATAGCGGCATAATGCTTTTTGTTGTATAAAAAAAGTTTCACTTTCAATAATTTTACTTGCTTTATCCCAATATTTATATGCATTAATAAAATCATTTTCGGACATTAATTTTTTAGCATTTTCAACTATTGCGAATATATGTTTTTCTTTGTCTGCAAGTTCTGTAATGATTGCATTAAATTCTTCATCTGATAATTTTGGTGGTTGAATAGCACTAAAGTATTCATATAAAGGACTATCGGTATTCTGATTTTTAGAGACGACATTAATTAGGTCGCTTAAATCTTTAACACAACGTTTAGCTTCATCAGTTCCTATATCTTCTCCCAAATGAGAATATTTAAAAGTCCTGGTATGATCTAAATCAAAAGGTAATTTTCCTTCTTCTTCTTTTATTACAATTGTTGAAAAAGGTTTTACAGCATGTCTAATACCTAATTCATAAATAGCATTTGGATTATATGTTGAAATGTCAGCAATAACTAAATCTGATTGTATTAATAAAGCATACATACTTTTGTCTATTATACCACTATCTTGAATTTCATCTGCTCTAACGCATTCATATTCTGACAATAAAACTGCAGGTTGGATAATGTTTTTATAAGTCTTATCCAAGTCAAAAGTTTTTCCAGTAGAAGGGTCAGTTTTTTTTCCAAACCCCATTATTACGAAACATATTTTTTTCTTCATAGTTATTTCTGTTTTAACCAGTCCTGTAATTTGATTTTAGTTCCTTTGTATTCTACATAATAACTTCCACTAGTAAAATAATATTCTGAAGTGATAACAGGATATATTTGTAAATATTCACTTCCAGAAAAAATACTATCCTCATTATTCGTAATTGGCATAACTGCTATATTTTTTGGAAACTTGCTAGCATCTCCAAAACCTAATTCCCAATTACACCATTTTGAATTAATAGCATCTTCAGTAGCCAAAAGTATAAATTTATCATTTTCAATAATTTTATTTTTTATTCTTGTAGCAGTAGAGCCATCCGTAGTCTTTGGTATTTCGTAATCTTGCCAATCTACATATACAGAAACTCCCAGTTCATTTAAAAGGGTAATAACTTGCTTTATTATTTCAGTATCACTATGCTTGTGAGATAAAAAAATGGAGGTTTCATAGCTGAATTTTTTTCGACTATTAAGTGTGGTCTTTGCTTCATTAAGCAATCGTGTAGATTTAAAGTCATCATTAAATCCAATCGAAGTTAATAATTTTTTTGAAATTAATTTTTCCATTATTTTTATTATGATTGTGAAAACTTTCTGCTAAAGGTTTCGGTTTAGGTCTTGGCGAAGGTGGCGATTTTCACCACAAATGTAGATGCGAAGAACCAAAGTTTGATTAATCACAAATGTGTCTGCGGTGCATTGAACCGCCATTTTTTCCAAACCCGTGTTAGCGGTAGTTAATTTGTCTTTGGATATGCTCCTAGGGTAACTTGCACTCTTTGCTCTTGATAATAATTTGGGTTTGCTGCTGGTACTATTAATGTAATGTAAACTCTATCTCCTGGATTATAGTGACTTAATGCGTCTGTTAATGTCTGACCACTATATACTGGATAGGAGCCTATTTTTGTCATTAAAGTCCCAGCAGCAATATTATTCTGATGAAGTGCCCCACCTATTGTGATAGGACCAATAAAAGCACCATTAATATTTTGCATAGAAACATTATATCCATTATACATTGGAAGATTATTTTGGAATGAAATAGCGTCTATCATGCCTAAGGAAGCCCTAAAATTCACTTCTTCTGCAGCTGCCACAGGTTGAGTAACTGAATGCTGTATAGAAATTACTTTGGTTTGATTGTAATTTGCCGCCATACTTGTCATTTCAGAACTATTTAACACTCGTCTAAATGAAGTATTACCGCCACCCGAATTACTGCCCCATCTTACTCCATTTGCTATAAAACCAACATAATCATTTTTGCCCAAAGCGGCAACAGCTGCCTCAATGTTGGGCGTCAAATTTGGATTGTTGTTTTGTAATGATTCTGCATACTTTAAGTGCAAATTTTGTAATGCAGTATTACCTTCAGCTTTTGCCTTTTCGGCTGCGTTAATATGGTTTTGTATTGCTTCTTGTTGAGATAAAGTTGGGAAGAAAATGTTTTCAAATTGCTTTATCATTTGGTCGTCAGCATCATACATCTCTATGGATGTATTTGCAATACTGTTAGCATTATATTGTTGACTTACTTGCTGGTCAAATGATGTTTTCATTGATTTTTTACTACTGCCAAAACCTAAAAATGACCAACCACTTGATTTTTGGCTGACACTACTTTGATAAGCTTCGCTCAATACTTGATTAACGATGGAAGTAGCATCTATATGTGCACTAATAGTGCTACTTTTAGAATCTTTGAATTTATAACTGAATAATATTTGTCCATTACCACCAGCGATTACATTTTTAATGTATTCTGTCGGATTGTCAATAGTAATTTTACTAATAGTACCACCAGTTGTAATCCATGTTCCTGGAATACGTTTAGAATAAACAACTTCACTTCCAACTTCCACAATTATCTCTAATTCTGCTAATGATATTATTTGAGCTTTATATCGAGTATTATAGTCATTGATAAGATTTTGTTGTGGAGTCATAGCATTGATGTCATAATTATTCGCCATTGAAATGATTTGATTATATAATATGGGATTCGAATTTACAACAGGATTTATTAAAGGTAATCCTGCTGAATTTCTGGCGATAGGAGGAAAGAAAGCCTTAATTGTAGTATGTCCGTTTATTGCAGCATCAATAGCTGCCTTCTGGCTTTCATTTGGCAATGCTAAATCACGAGAAACTGGAATAATCATAGAACGAATATTTTCATCACTTTGATTAGTTTCATTACCCTGTTGGTCGATGAACTTGATTTTTGTTAAATCAAGTTTGAGTATAGGTAATATGTAAATTCTAGCAGTAGCACCACTTGCAGCGTTCTCATAAAAGCCATGAGCAGTATATGGATAATACTTGCCATTATTGTCAATGGCAATATAGTTTTCAACGTCAAATCGGTTAGAATTTGGAGTTACCTGTGAAAAGGCAGAGGTAGCAATGAAAGAAGCTAATAATAAAAAGTTAATTTTTTTCATATTTTTTTATTTAAATGTTACGATGATATTTTTATTTGGTGTACTATTAGGATTATTTGTCCCATAAAATGCTTCTTTTAATTTTGTATAGGCTGTTGAACTATTAAGTACGCTGCAATTATCAACTTTGGCATCTGTGCCTACTAAAATACATCCTTCAATTTGTGTTGTATAATTACCCATATGAATTTGTACACCAGTTCTATTGGGGACTTTTTCTAATTGAATTCTCCACCCATCAGTTTTGTCATATCTTAAAATTCCATTGTAAATCCCTTCTGGAATACAACTAATATTATTTGAATTGTCTTTCCAAGGTAACTCAAGAGTATAGCATATCACTTTTCCGTTTGCAATTAAGTAACCCATAGTGCAGTCGGCCGATGTTAATTTCCTTTCAACTGTTAATTCAAAAATTTCTTGTGAGTAACTAGTTATTGAAAGGAGTAGAGAAATCGTCATCGATAATAGAGCGCTTTTTATATTCATTTTATTCTTATTTTATGTGTTTGTCTTGTTGTTGTGTTTTTTTAATTACCGCTAACTTGTATATATCATCAAATACATACAAAACATTTACAATATAAAAATCCATTCCCAAACCCAATTACAGATTTTCTGTACATTTTCAATTATTTTTTCCAGTGTTTGCTGGTTTTTTGGTTTTTAAAAATGAAAAATGAGTTTAGTGAGATTCTTACCATACAATTTTAGGAAGAAAAATCCACAAAAAACCCCGTAAAAATACCTGATTTTCAAACCAGGTATTTTTACGGGGGTAATCAGGTATTTTTACGGGGGTGTGGCTTTAACATTTAGCGCTTGCCACTATAATTTACTCTTTTTTATTGCCACTAATTACTCTTGAAATCAATCCTTTTTGTGTGGTAAATTCAGCAAATAAAATACCTCCAAAATGCAATACAATAAATCCAAGCAAATAGTATAACGAAAGTACGTGTATTTCTTCCATCGGGTCTTTTAGATTTTTAGGACCAAATTCAATAAACAAACCGGTTACTAACGAAATCGCAGTACACACATAAAACACAAGATATACCCAATGTTGAAATTTGGTTTTCATGTCTAAACCCGCTTTAAAAGGTGAAGCAAATTTCATTTCACCAAAAAATGGTACTGCCAATCGAATGCAATACAATCCGGTTAACACATAACCAAAATAAATATGCCAATTCCACATGGGTTTTCTAATTTTTTTAGCCAACACAATAGCATCGTCTTGCGATAAAGCCGCATAACCATTATCCGCTAAAAACGCCTGAATTATTCCAGCCACATGATTTTTTTCCATCCAGGTCTTGCGTAAAAAAATAGTCAGCAACAACAAAAGAAAAGTAAAAGCAATCAACCAATGTAAAATACGGTAGACTTTAGAATAATTTCGGGTTTCCATGATCTAAGGTTTAATGTTACCCAAATGTAGGGAATAGTTTTTATAATTTTGAAACACATAGTAACATAGGTTAATTATTTTGCTATGTGAATTATGCTAAGTGAAACGCCTAAAAATAAAGACATAGTAAATCTTATGTGTCTATGTGTTTAATTTTATTTGTGTTTCATCAAAACTAACTATCTTTGACAAAATTAAAAAACTCAAAAAATGAAATCTAAAATTCTATTCTTCGTATTCTTCATTTTTCAAACTATCACTGTTTTAGCGCAAGACATGACGTCTTTAAAAACCGAAGCGCTTAAGTCGTATAAAGCAGGAGTAAATATGAATTTTGATGCAATTTTTGAAACTACTTATCCAAAAGTTTTTGATATTATTCCTCAAGAACAAATGAAAAAGATGTTCGGTCAAATGATGGAAAACGAACAATTTTCTATCAAATTAGTAGAAGTGGAACCTGGTTTTTCATTTGGTGAAATCAAGAAAATTGAAGGAAAAACGTTTTGTCTTATTGGACATAATAATGTGATGACCATGCAGTTTAAAGAGCCAATGGAAGATGCGGAATCTATGACGGATATTTTTAAATCGTCAATGAATGCTGAAAAAGTGACCTATGATAAAGCAACAAATACGTTTCGTATTGAAATGCGTTCAACCTTAATTGCTGTTGCTGACGAATTGACTAAAAAGCAATGGAAATTTTTGAATAAAGACAAGGACAATAAATTGTTTTCTATGATTTTTGATGAAAAAATTGTAAAAGCTTTAGACTTATAACATGAACGAAAATAGCATCACTTATACCGAATTTTTTAACCAAGTTAGAACCAGTATTGCCAATGGAACATTTGCGAAATTAACACTAGCTAAAACCGTTGGGAAACCAGAATTACAGAACATTTACGTAAAAACCATCGTAGAAGACAATATCTTAAAATTGTCAATGACGTATAAAATTTACACGACTGAAAAGCAAGAATTAGTAAAAATCTGCAAATTAGACGATTTAGAAGCAGAGTTAATTCCGCACATCAACAATCCGTTTTTATCCGCTTTGTTATTTACTACTGAAGCCGATATTACCCTAAAATTAAACAAAAAACGCGTGGCAAGGATTGATGAACAAGCGCCAACGTTTAAAAATGCAGATGCGAGTTTGGTAGATTTTTTAGGGAAGTAAGATAAAATATATAGTAATTATAGTATGAGAAAAATTTTCCTTTTAATTATAGCAATCTTAGGGTTTAATTGTCAATCTCAAGACATTAAAGGCAGTTGGAAGGTAATTTCATATGAGGATGAAATTGCTTATTATAATAAAATTACCGATTCAATTTCTTATAAGGATTCTTCACGTAAAAATGAAGCTGATAATTTTAAAAAAATGTCAGACCTATTAATTTTTCCAATAACCTACGTTTTTGATGACAAAGGTAACTTTACTATGAATTTTCCAATGATGGATAGTATAAAAGGTAAATATCAATTAGATAAATTTAATAATAAATTAATACTGATTGATGAAGAAAAAAAAGATGAGTTAAAATATTCATTTATAAATGAATTATTATTTATAGAGATGGAAATGGAAAATGGTTTTATAAAATTAGGCTTTAAAAGAAGCTAATTTCTATAAAATTATTAGAACTATTCCCCATCCGGAAAAATTTTCCCAGGATTCAATACATTATTTGGGTCAAAAATCGCTTTTATGCGTTCCATTAATTCCAAATGTACTTTTGAAAACGCAATGTCCATATAGTTTTTTTGAACTAAACCAATACCGTGCTCACCAGAAAGAGTTCCTTTTAAACCAACAGTCAATTCAAAAATTTCACGAATTCCTTTTGGAACTTCCGTTTTCCAATTGTCATCGGTCATGTTTCCTTTGATGATGTTTACGTGCAAATTACCATCGCCCGCATGCCCATAACAAACGGATTGAAAACCATATTTCGAACCTATTTCTTTGATGCCTTTTAATAGTTTTGGTAATTCATATCTTGGAACAACCGTATCTTCTTCTTTATAAATCGAATTCGCTTTTACTGCTTCCGCCACAGAACGACGCATTTTCCAAAGTGCATTTTTTTGTTCATCTGTATCGGCAAATAACACTTCGTCGATTTCAAATTGTTCTACGACTGTCAAAATTTGTTCGGCTTCTTGCATCAATATCTCAGGATAATTTCCATCCACTTCAATCAACAAATGCGCTTGAACGTTATCTTTGACTTCCACATTCAAACCATCGACAAATTTCAATGTCCAATCAATTGCATCGCGTTCCATAAACTCTATAGCGCTTGGTACAATTCCAGCTCTAAAAATAGCTGAAACCGCTTCGCATGCTTGCTCTGCTTTATAAAACGGAACCAAAAGCAGAACGTTATGTTTGTTTTGAGGTAATAATTTCAATACAATTTTTGTCACGATACCCAAGGTTCCTTCACTTCCTACCATCAATTGCGTAAGGTTGTAACCAGTCGAATTTTTCAACGTATTAGCGCCTGTCCAAATGATGTCTCCTGTTGGTAAAACAACTTCTAAATTCAGTACATAATCTTTGGTAACACCATATTTCAAAGCTCTTGCTCCACCAGAATTCTCGGCAATGTTTCCACCAATAAAACAACTTCCCATACTACTTGGATCTACGGGATAAAACAAGCCTTTTTCGGCAACAGCTTCACGTAAAACTTGCGTAATTACGCCAGGTTGAGTTGTAACTTGTAAATTTTGTTCATCAATTTCAATAATCTGATTCAATCGCTCCATTGAAATACCAATTCCACCATAAATAGATAAAGCACCACCACTCAAACCGGTACGAGCACCAATTGGCGTTGTCGGAATTTTATACGTATTCGAAACTTTTAAAATTTGCGCAACTTCTTCAGTATTTGACGGTTTCACAACAACATGAGGCGGAAAACTCAAATCTTCCGTTTCGTCATGTCCATAGGTTTTACGAGTAGCTTCATCAGTAAAAATATAAGCCGAACCTACAATGTTTTCAAGCGCAAGTATTATTTCAGGATTCATAGTGTAAAATTGATGTGTAAAGATAATAAATGTGTGTTGTTTTTAACACATAGTCACATAGGAAATTAAACATATAAGTCATATAAGTTGACTAAATTTTTACGATTTCGACTATGTTAACTATTTAAAGTGAAACGACTAACTAAACGCAAAGTAGCACTAATGTGTCTATGTGTTTATTTTTTTAAAAACTATTCAAAACCCAATACCAAAAGGCAATAGTAACTAAAGACAACGGTATTCCAATCCCAATCATCATGCTACTTAATTTCGGTTTTAATCCGTAGTTAGAGGCTAAAATAGCACCCGTTATCATTGGCGCCATGGCAGATTCCATAATAGAAACATCAATTTCTAAACCTTTTCCACCTAATACAATTTTGTATAGCAAAAAGAAAAAAGCTGGCATTAAAATCAATTTGAAAAGTAATCCTAAGGTTAAAAACGACCAATGTTTACTTCGTGTGTCAATTTTTAATTGCAATCCAACGGCTACCAAAGCGACTGGAGTTACCGTATTTCCAATTCTTAAAAAGGAGTTTTGCAACGCTTCTGGAAATTCTAAAGTGAATATGGTACAGAAAAGAGCAATCGTAAAAGCAATAAAAGGCGGAAATTTTACAATTTTCAATAAGATTTCAGAAGTACTTAGATTTCCTCTTGAAAAAGTCGCAGCAACTAAAATTCCTAGAGTCGTTACGACTACGAATGAACCCGGTTGGTCAACGATGATGGCGGTTTTCAATCCATCTGCACCATACAAAGCTTCGATAATGGGAAAGCCTACAAAGGAAGTATTGCTCAATCCACCAGTCAAAATCAAACAACCGATTAACTTTTTCGACCATTTAAAATACGTTCCCAAAGTATAGAAAAACACAAACGATAATCCGAAACCTAACCACGCAATTCCTAACGGATAAAATAAAGCGAGTGAAATCGTAATTTTCGGAATATAATATAACGCCAAAGCCGGAAGCGAAACGTAAATCACGTATTGATTCAAACTTTGATACGCATTTTTAGGAAATTGCGGCACTTTTTGAAGCGCAACGCCTAAAACTAAACACAAAAATAAAAGAATGATGTTTTCCATTTCCTAAAATCAAGAATACAAAGGTAATTAAACCTTGAGATTTCGATGTTTTATATTCCTACATTTTTTGTATTTTTACACAAAGCAAAATTCCTTTTGAAGACACCAAATAAAAAATCGGCACTTTCAGAAATTCACGGTGTGGAACAACCTGAAACCTTGAGTACGGTTGTAGCGACTCAAATTCAACAATTCCGAAGAAAACAACCTTCGGCAGAAGAATTGATTGCTGGAATTTTAAAAGGTGACAAAACGGCTTTGAGTCGTGCTATAACTTTAGTTGAGAGTACAAATCCTGAGCATTTAGCCAAAGCGAATGAAGTGATTAAAGGTTGTTTACCACATGCAAATCATTCGGTTCGAATTGGAATAACCGGTGTCCCAGGTGTTGGAAAAAGTACTTTTATTGAAGCTTTTGGAAAATATTTAACTTCCATCGGAAAGAAAGTTGCTGTTTTAGCGGTTGACCCAAGTTCGTCCATCAGTCACGGTAGTATTTTGGGCGATAAAACCCGTATGGAAGAATTGGTAAAAGATGAAAATGCTTATATCCGACCAAGTGCTTCGGGAGATACATTAGGTGGAGTTGCTAGAAAAACCCGTGAAACTATTATTTTGTGTGAAGCTTGTGGATTTGATACGATAATTATTGAAACCGTTGGAGTAGGGCAAAGTGAAACCGCCGTTCACAGTATGGTGGATTTCTTTTTGTTGTTGAAAATTTCAGGTGCTGGCGATGAATTACAAGGCATCAAACGTGGCATTATGGAAATGGCGGATACTATAGTAATCAATAAAGCCGATGGCGATAATATTGCGAAAGCCAAATTAGCCAAAACCGAATTCAACAGAGCGTTGCATTTATTTCCTGCAAAATCTTCGGGTTGGATTCCCAAAGTAACCACTTGTAGTGCTTATGAGAAAACGGGAATTGATGCGATTTGGGACATCATTTCAGAGTACTTCGAACTGGTAAAAGCAAATCATTATTTCGAAGAAAAACGTCAAAATCAAAACCAATTTTGGATGATGGAAACGATTAATGAACAACTGAAATCACACTTTTACAATCATCCGAATGTTATTCAACTCTTAGAGAAAAATAAAAAAGCCGTGCAAAATAATGAATTATCACCTTTTGCCGCAGCTATGAGTTTGTTGGAACAGTATTTTAAAAAATAATAGTAGAGACAAGTCATTGACCTGTCTCTACGGGAATAATAATCAAAGATTATTCCTGTTCGTAACGTTCAATTTCTCTATCGTAGAATTCTCCGGCAATGGTAATTAAATGTTCCATTTCCGATTCTAATTCTTTTTCGTCTTCTTCTTCAATGTCTTCTAAAAATTCTACTTCGTCATCTTTTAAATTGATAACAAATCTTGGATATTCTAAATGGATTACGAAAATATCTTCTGGAAAATCGGTATTATCTCCGATTACAAATTTTGGTAAGGTCATGTTTTTATGATTTTAATTTCTTCTTGTTATTGTAATTGAACTTGCTCTTGTGCTTGCACTTGAACCAGTTTTTTAGTCAAATAATTAAAGCGAATATACAAAAATATAGCGGCTGCTGTTAATCCAGCTAAAAGTCCAATCCAAACACCAACTGCTTTTAATTCAGTTTCTAATCCTAAATAAATGGAGATAGGAAATCCAATTACCCAATACGCAACAAACGTAATATACATTGGAATTTTAGCATCTTGTAATCCACGAAGCGCTCCTAAAACCACCACTTGCAAGCCATCAGAAATTTGAAAAACAGCTGCCACCAAAAGTAAATTGGCCGAAATAGCAATTACTTCTAGGTTTTCTGTTAGGTTTGTAACATCGTTAATATCTACAAAAATATAAGGTAAAGTGGTGTGTAAAGCCACAAATAGTAAAGCAAAAACAATTTCGATAACGATAGCTAATAAGAAAATGGATATCGCTACTTTTCGTAAGGTAACATAATCATTTAATCCTTTTTGGTTTCCAATACGAATCATTGCGGTAACGCTTAATCCCATGGCAAACATAAAGGTTAAAGAAGCTAAACTCAATGCAATTTGATTTGCTGCCTGACTTGTAGTTCCAATCATGCCACATAACCAAATGGCTCCAGTGAACAAAGCCACTTCAAAGAACATTTGCATGGCAGAAGGCATTCCAATTTTAATAATTTTTTGGTTGACTTCTTTTTTGATTTCTTTTAAGCTAAAACCTTTAAAATAAGGATGGAATTTTGGTTTTAGATTCATCATATAATGCATAAAACCCAACATCACAAAACGAGAAGCAATAGTTCCTACAGCTGCTCCCACGATGCCCCATTTTGGGAAAATCCAAATTCCGTAGATTAAAAAATAATTAATTACCACATTAGTTATATTTCCAATAATAGTTGCCCACATGGAATATTTAGTTTCACTCAAACCATCTGCAAATTGTTTGTACGCTTGGTACATAATTAACGGAATCAACGAAAAACCAACGATATCTAAATACGGTTTTGCCATTTCCACTACTGCTTCGGGTTGTCCCATGTAAGCAATTAATGGTTTCGAAAAGAAAATTAAGGTAAATAAAGCTACCCCTAAAATCGTACACAAATACAATCCGTGATGAAATGCAGAACGACCACCAGCTACATCATTTTTCCCATCTGATTCAGCTACTAATGGTGTAATGGCAGTTGAAAATCCAATTCCTAAAGACATGGCAATGAAAACAAAGCTGTTTCCTAAAGACACCGCAGCTAATTCGGTTGGACCTAATTTCCCGACCATGATATTATCCACAATTCCCACAACGGTATGGCCTAACATTCCTAAAATAATAGGGTAGGCAAGTTTTAAGTTATATGAAAATTCTTTAGAGTAGTCGGAAAAAGTCATTTTGGCAATTTTGAGCAAAGGTAGTTATTTTGAAAAAGATTTTTCAATAATAAAACATTACTTAATCAACTTGGTTACTAGAAATTTTCTCTTCAAGAAATAAGTAAATATCATTTGTATCATGAAAAGTAAATTGTTTACCCTTTGTAAATTTATTTGGATGAGAATTTTCTACATCCGACACAAAAATTGTTTTTAAAGTAAAAAGATTTTTTGAATTTGGTTTTTTAGTTTCAAAATAAGAAACTGAACCATATCCATTTCCAATTGTATCGTAAATTCTAAATGTTTTAATTTCAGAATATTTTAATTCCTTTCTGCTAAAGGGAACTTTTCTTATTATAGAATCACTAGTTAGTATTATTTTAGATTTTATACTAAAAAATATTACATAAGGTGTTAATAAAATAAAGGGTAAAGCAAAAAAAGATATTTTCCAATATCCATCTCTAATTAAGACATATGCAAAAATAGAAGCAACAACAGATATCGCAAGTCCAAGTATAAACCAAAAAAATGTAACAAATGATTTTGCGTTAACTGCAGGATATATTTTTTCTACATTATCCATTTAAGTAAATCGGGATTGAAAGTGAATTTACTTTTTAATATTTGGATTTATCGTATCGCTTTCAATAATTCCGTCACGTAAACGAATGATTCTGTGTGCATAAGCTGCAATATCTTCTTCGTGAGTTACTAGAATTACAGTGTTTCCGTTGGCGTGAATTTCGTTGAATAAATTCATGATTTCCACTGAAGTTTTACTGTCTAAGTTTCCGGTTGGTTCATCGGCTAAAATGATAGAAGGTTTGTTTACCAAAGCTCTCGCCACCGCTACACGCTGACGTTGACCACCCGAAAGTTGATTTGGTTTGTGATCCATTCTGTCGTTCAAGCCTACTTGTGTTAAAACTTCAGTAGCGCGCTCCACACGTTCTGATTTGGAATGACCGGCATAAACCATTGGTAAAGCCACATTATCCAAAGCCGTTGTTCGTGGCATTAAGTTGAACGTTTGAAAAACGAATCCAATTTCTTTATTACGAATTCCTGCCAATTCATCGTCTTGCATTTCACTAACGTGTTTTCCGTTCAAAATGTATGTTCCAGAAGTTGGTGTGTCTAAACAACCTAAAATGTTCATCAAAGTTGATTTTCCAGAACCTGAAGGTCCCATTAAAGCTACATATTCACCTTTATTGATTTCCAAATCGATGCCTTTTAATACATACACGATTTCGTTTCCTAAAGGAAAATCTCTTTTGATATTGGTTATTTTGATTAACGGATTTGCCATAATGAAATTAGAATTTAGCCTCTCGACTTCGCTCGAGATGACAATATTATTGATGTAATACTCTAATAAGTAGAAAAAGAAAGGAATTTGTTACATAAATAAAGCAAAACAATGATTTAATTTATCATTAAATACAACCATTGACCAAATTTATATCCTGATTTAAACAAATAAATTGTTCCCAATACAATAATAAAAGGGAGTATAAATTTGAAATATTTTGATTTAAAAAAAGAAAGATTTTCCATAATAACCAATTTATAGCTGTTTGATTATTAGTGCGAAAATATAAATTTTGTTACAACTAAAAACGAATTCTTTCAAACAAATGCGAACTAATCGTTTTATTCGGATTGATGATAAAATGTTCTTTTTCTTGTTCGGCTCTAAAAAAGACAATTCCCCATTGAAACGTATCAATTGTAACCGAAACCTTTGGATGATTTTTTATGATTTCCCAAGCTTCTTCCATATCGGCTGACCAATGAATATCATCAAAAATCCAAACAGAATCATTTAAAATGGTTGGAAGCAACACTTCAAAATAATCTAAAGTAGCTTTTTTGGAATGATTGCCATCGAAATAGATTAGGTGATGGGTGATGGGTGATGGGTGAATGACTTTGAAATAGCTTGAAAATTCTGTATTGACAAATTCAACGTTTTGAAAATTTGAATTTTGCCCTTGTAATTGAATTTGAGCTTGCTTTTGCGTATTCGGACAACCTTCTAGAGTGATGATTTTTGCTTTTTCAGTTCCTAATGAAAGGGCAGAAGTAGCTAATCCTAATGATGTACCAATTTCTAAAACGTTTTTTGGTTGAAAATAACGAACAATTCTAAAAAGTAATTCAGCATTTTTTGGCGTAATCCCAGCGGTTTGTGCAATTTTTGAAATTTCTCTAACATTCGATTTAAAAACTCGCGAACCTGCACCAAAATCCGTTACTTCAATCGTGTTTTTATTTTCTAAAAGCGATTTTCTATACGATTTTAATACTTCGTATTCTTGATATTTTGTTGCATCATAAAAACATTTCGTAACCAAATCAAATACAAATGGCGAATGCACTCCATGTTCGTTTTTGGAGTGGAAAAGGAATTTTATGTAAGATTTTATTTGTTGTAGCACTAAGTTTCTCAAAGTTTGGCGCAAAGTAACACAAAGAATTTATAAGAAAAAAAACTTAGTGAAACTTTGTGTAAAACGTGGTGTTACATTGTGAAACTTTATTCCATTTTAGAACTCAATTCAAACCAACGTTCTTCTTTATCTTCTAAAGACTGAATGATTTTTTGTAATTCGTTGGCTTTTGCTTCAATCTTATCATCCGAAACTTTTCCGTCAGCGAATTCTTGTTCGATTTGTTTTTTGTTATATTCTAAATCTTTGATTTCGCGTTCTAATTTATTGAATTCCTTTTGTTCATTGAAGTTCAAACCAGCTGAAGCAGTATTTTTTTCTTTCCAACTTACTTTTTCAGTACTAACCGAATTTAAATTTTTTGGTTCAGCCGAATCTTCATAACTTCTAAAATCAGAATAATTTCCTGGGAAATCTTCAATTTCACCTTCGCCTCTGAAAACAAATAAGTGATCCACAATTTTATCCATAAAATAACGGTCGTGACTCACCACTAATAAACATCCAGGAAAATCTAAAAGGAAACTTTCCAATACATTTAAAGTTACAATATCTAAGTCATTCGTAGGTTCATCCAAAATCAAGAAATTCGGATTTTGAATCAAAACCGTACATAAATACAAACGTTTCAATTCGCCACCGCTTAATTTTTCTACAAAATCGTATTGTTTTTTGGCATCAAATAAAAAGCGTTCCAATAATTGCGAAGCCGAAATAATTTTTCCTTTCGTCAACGGAATGTATTCGCCATATTCTTTGATGATATCAATAACTTTTTGACCTGGTTTTGGGTTGATACCACTTTGTGTGTAATAGCCAATTTTAATCGTATCGCCAATAATTACTTTACCAGAATCCGGTTGAATTGTTTGGGTTAAAATATTTAAGAAAGTCGATTTTCCAGTTCCATTTTTGCCAATAATTCCTATGCGTTCACCACGTTGAAACGAATAGCTAAAATCCTTTAAAATGGTTCTATCAGGGAAATTTTTGTTCAATTTTACCATTTCGATAATCTTGCTTCCCATGCGCTCCATGTTGATTTCGAGCTCTACTACATTTTCTTTTCTACGACTTTCAGCCTTTTCTTTAATTACGTAAAAGTCATCTTGACGTGATTTCGATTTGGTAGTTCTAGCTTTTGGTTGACGACGCATCCAAGCTAATTCTTTTACGAATAAGTTTTGTGCTTTGTCGATACTCGCATTTTCAGAAGCCAAACGTTCTTCTTTTTTCTCCAAATAATACGAATAATTGCCTTTGTATTGGTATATTTTTCCGTTATCTAATTCAATGATTTCATTACAAACACGTTCCAAAAAGAAACGGTCGTGCGTTACCATAAATAGCGTGATATTTTCTTTTGCAAAATAATCTTCTAACCATTCAATCATCTCTAAATCCAAGTGATTGGTTGGCTCGTCTAAAATTAATAAATCAGGTTTACTAATTAAAATAATGGCTAACGACAAACGCTTTTTTTGTCCACCCGACATGTTTTTGACTTTCATTTTCAAGTCTTCCAACTTCAGTTTGTACAAAATTTGCTTGAATTGCGTTTCAAAATCCCAAGCATTATGTCGGTCCATATCATCAAAAGCTCTTTGATACGCTTCTTCATCATTCGGATTTTCTAAGGCCTTTTCGTAGCGTTCAATTACTTTCAAAATTTCATTATCCGAAGCAAAAATATTTTCCTCAATAGTTAATTCGTCTTGCAAATTATTGTTTTGCGACAAAAACGCCATGTTGATTTCTTTTCGAATCACCACTTGACCAGTATCAGGTTCGTCCAAACCATTAATCATGTTCATAATGGTGGTTTTTCCCGAACCGTTTTTAGCGATAAAAGCTATTTTTTGATCTTTATTAATTCCAAACGAAACGTCTTTAAAAAGAATACGTTCGCCATAAGATTTGGAGATGTTTTCGACTGATAAGTAATTCATAATATAATTTAGAAATGCAAAAATAGTTTATTGTATCTAAAGATTATAGATTATTTCCTAACTTTGTGAAAATGCATTTTATGACTTCCAAAAAGAAAAATAAAATAGAAGAACCAGCAGAAGCTTACGAAGTAACTCCTAAAAGTGAAGTTATTGCGAGTAATGATGCTTGGGAGCAATTGCCAGAACATGTACAAAAAGCAATTGAGCTGGGTATTGAACAAGCAGACAAAGGTCTTGTTTTTACTCATGAAGAAGTTATGTCTAATTTGAAAAAGAAATATCCTTTTTTGAATGGAATATAAGGTTGTTTGGGTTCCTTTAGCTGTTGAAACTTACATGGAAGAAATTGATTTTATTTTTTTAAAATGGAATCAAAAAGAAGTTGATGATTTTGTCATATTAGTTGATGAAAATTTAAAAAGATTATCGATTAATCCTTTAATTGGTCAAATTCATAAAAATGTTTACAAAACAGTTATATCCAAACAAACATCATTGTTTTATAAGATTATTGAGAAAGATAAAAAGGTCGAATTAGTGTATTTTTGGAACAACAAAAAAGATTTTCAATAAATCATGCAACTATCCGTAATCATTCTCAACTACAACGTCCGCTACTTTTTAGAGCAATGTGTTCTCAGTGTTCAAAAAGCATTGGAAGGCATTGATGGAGAAATTATTGTCATTGATAACGCTTCGTCTGATGACAGTTGTGAGATGATGAAAACCAAATTTCCGCACATCAAACTCATTGAAAATAAAGATAATTTAGGTTTTCCAAAAGGAAATAACATCGGAGTTGCTCAAGCCAAAGGCGAATA
Organism: Flavobacterium sp. UBA7663; assembly: GCF_002483315.1. Classification (GTDB taxonomy): domain Bacteria; phylum Bacteroidota; class Bacteroidia; order Flavobacteriales; family Flavobacteriaceae; genus Flavobacterium. Next base: position 136,384 of record NZ_DLHR01000024.1, on the reverse strand, counting down.
CGTTTGCATCTTAAATCCCGATACTGTTGTTGCAGAAGATACTTTTTCAAAAATACTGAACACTAAAAACAGGCAACTGAACACTGGAATTATCGGTTGTAAATTAATTGACGGTGCAGGAAATTTCCTTCCCGAAAGCAAACGTGGTGTTCCAACGCCTTGGGTGGCTTTTACAAAGATTTTTGGATTGTATAAAATCTCGAATTATTTTGGGAAATATTACGCGCAACATTTATCGGAAAATGAATCAGGAAAAGTTGATATTTTAGTTGGTGCTTTTATGGTAATGAAGCGTGAATTGTATCTCGAAGTTGGTGGGTTTGATGAGGATTGCTTTATGTATTCGGATGATATCGATTTGAGTTATTTGGTTTTGAAAACAGGTAAATCGAATTATTATTTTCACGAAACTTCGGTGATTCATTATAAAGGAGAAAGTACAGTTCGAGATGGTACGTATATGAAACGTTTCCGTGAAGCGATGCAATTTTTCTATAAAAAGCACTTTAAGAAATCATGGTTTTTTGATGTAATGATGCAAGTGGGAAGTTTTGTTTTTAGTCTTTTGAAGAAGAATCAACAGAAGAATGAAGTTCGGATTCTTGATGAATATGTCGTTTTTTCAAGAGAAAATTTAGAGTTGAACCTACCAAAAAAAGCAACTTATTTATCTGATTTTAATCAATTTGAGAACCAATCGAATAAAAACATTGAAATAATATTTGATACGACTACTTTTGGTTTTGCTGAAATTATTACTTTTATGCAGTTAAATAAGAGTAAAAATCTAAGTTTTAAGAATTATATTTTGAGTTCGAATTACTTAATAGGAAGTAATAATTCGAACGATAGAGGACAAATAATTTTGTTGTAAAAAATTATTGAATTGTTTAAAAAACGAATGAAAAATTAGTATTTTTGCAAACCAAATACAAAAACACAACTTTAGTTTAAAGATATGGCAAAGTTTGAATTGAAATTACCTAAAATGGGTGAAAGTGTTGCAGAAGCAACAGTTACTAACTGGTTAAAAAAAGTTGGTGATAAAATTGAAATGGACGAAGCAGTACTTGAAATCGCTACTGATAAAGTAGATAGCGAAGTGCCTTCAGAAGTTGCAGGAACACTTGTTGAAATTTTATTTAATACCGATGATGTAGTTCAAGTAGGACAAACTATCGCTATTATCGAAACGGAAGGTGGTGCTGTTGCAGCAACTCCAGAAGTTAAAGCAGAAGCGCCAGTTGCAGTTACAGAAGTAGCTAAAGCTGTAGAAGTAGCTAAAGAAACTGTTGCTCCAGCTGATTTTTCGGCATCGGAAAAATTCTTTTCGCCTTTGGTTAAAAATATTGCTAAAGAAGAGGGAATATCTTTAGCAGAATTAGAATCTATTGCGGGTTCTGGTAAAGATGGCCGTGTAAATAAAGAAGATTTATTAAATTATATCAAAAATAGAGGAAGTCAGCCTGTTGCTCAACCAGTAGCAAATGCTCCTAAAGCAGAAGCTCCAGCTGTAATTTCTCAACCTGTAGCACAAGCTGTTCCAGTTTCTGTAAACGGTGGTGACGAGATTGTAGAAATGGACAGAATGCGTAAGTTGATTTCGGGTTACATGGTAGCTTCGGTGCAAACTTCAGCTCACGTACAATCATTCATTGAAGTAGATGTGACAAACATCGTAAAATGGAGAGATAAAGTGAAAGCTGCTTTTGAAAAGAGAGAAGGTGAGAAGTTAACTTTCACACCAATTTTCATGGAAGCAGTAGCAAAAGCATTGAAAGATTTCCCAGGTATGAATATTTCGGTTGATGGTGAGTTTATCATTAAACGTAAAAATATCAACTTAGGAATGGCAGCTGCTTTACCAAATGGAAACTTAATTGTTCCTGTAATTAAAAACGCTGACCAATTAAACTTAGTTGGAATGGCAAAAGCAGTAAATGATTTAGGAAACCGTGCAAAAGCAGGGAAATTAAAACCAGACGATACGCAAGGCGGAACATATACCGTTACGAATGTAGGAACTTTTGGTTCTGTTTTTGGAACACCAATTATCAATCAACCACAAGTAGGTATTTTAGCTTTAGGTGCTATCAGAAAAGTGCCAGCGGTTATTGAAACTCCAGAAGGTGATTTCATCGGAATCCGTCAAAAAATGTTCTTATCACACTCTTATGACCACAGAGTAGTTGATGGAGCGTTAGGAGGAAGTTTTGTAAAACGCGTTGCGGATTACTTAGAAGCTTTTGATGTGAATAGAGATTTTTAAGTTTAAAATAAATTTATAAGTAAACCCGATAGTTTTTAAAAGCTGTCGGGTTTTTCTATCTTTGTCACATATAAAATCGCTATGGAATTAAAATTAACACGCCCTATCTGCTTTTTCGACCTTGAAACCACTGGAATTGATGTTGCTAGAGACCGAATTGTAGAAATCTCAATATTTAAAGTATATCCAAACGGAAATAAAGAAAGTAAAACTTGGTTGGTAAATCCGACGATTCCAATTCCGCCACAAACCACTGCTGTGCACGGAATTACCGATGAAAAAGTAGCTAATGAACCAACATTCAAAGAGTTAGCTACGCAAGTTCATAACATGATTAAAGATTCTGATTTGGCTGGATTTAATTCGGACCGATTTGATATACCGCTTTTAGCCGAAGAATTATTGCGTGCTGAAGTTGATTTTGATATGAAAAACCGAGTTTCTGTCGATGTACAAACAATTTTCCATAAGATGGAAGAACGTACTTTAAGTGCAGCATACAAATTCTATTGCGGACAAAGTTTAGAAAACGCACACAGTGCCGAAGCGGATACGATGGCAACCTACGAAATATTAAAATCGCAATTAGATCGCTATGAGAATTTAGAAAATGATATGAAATCATTATCTGAATTTACAACTCGTAAAAAATCAGTCGACTTCGCTGGATTTATTGCTTTGAATAATGAAGGAAAAGAAATTTTTACTTTCGGAAAACACAAAGGTGCTTTGGTAGATGATGTTTTTGATAAAGAACCTGGTTATTTTGGATGGATTCAAAACGCTGATTTTCCGTTATATACTAAAAAAGTTTTGACGGCTATTAAATTGAGAAAGTTAAACACAAAAAGCTAGAAGTTTGAAGCTAGAAGCTGGGAGAAGTTTGCTTCCATCTTCCGACTTCCATCTTCCAACATGAATAATATGAAAATAATCTGTATAGGACGTAATTACGCCGACCATATTTCGGAACTTAATAATGAAAGACCAACAGAACCTGTTATCTTTATGAAGCCAGATTCTGCAATTTTACCAAATAAGAATCCATTTGTGATTCCGGCTTTCAGTAATGATATTCATCATGAAGTGGAAATTTTGGTTAAGATTTGTAAAGTTGGGAAACATATCGACGCTAAATTTGCTCATAAATATTATGAAGAAATCGGTTTAGGAATCGATTTTACGGCTCGAGATGTGCAAAGTAGACTGAAAGAGAAGGGGTTGCCTTGGGAAAAAGCAAAGGCATTTGACCATTCAGCGGTAATTGGAAGCTTTACATCGAAAAAAAATTATTCTTCGTTAGAAAATATTAACTTTGAATTACAATCAAATGGAACCACCGTTCAAGAAGGTAACACGAGTTTGATGTTGTGGAAAATAGATGAGTTAATTGCTTATGTTTCACAATATTTTACCTTAAAAATTGGAGATATTATTTTTACAGGTACTCCAAAAGGTGTTGCAAAAGTTACCGAAGGTGATGTTTTGGAAGGTTTTATTGAAGGAAAATCGATGTTTAAAATTCAAATCAGATAGTTATGGCATTACAATACAATTTAGCGAAGGTTTATGAAATTTCTGAAAATGATATTGAATTTGCATTGCAAATCGTAACCTTGTTTTTTGAAGAGGTTCCAGCAGAAATAAAATCCATCAAAGTAGCAATTGAAGAAAAAGACTACACCAGAACCTATGCTTCTTGCCATAAAATAAAACCCACTTTAGATTTACTTGGAATGGACTTAGCCTATGAAGAGAACATTCAAATCATGACTTGGGCAAAAGCAGAAGGTAAAAGAAAAGAAATTAAAGAAGTATTCAAATCGTTAAAAAGTAGAATTGATTTAGCAGTAAAAGAAATTAAAAAAGATTTCAAACTGTAATATTCTGTTTTTTATTTCCCCAAAATCTATTAAAACATTCAAAATGAAAGCCGCTATTGTAACTATTGGTGATGAAATTCTTATTGGACAAATTGTTGATACAAATTCATCCTACATTGCCAAAGCTTTAGATAAAATTGGAATTGCATCACATGAAATGTTGTCTATTTCTGATGATAAACAACATATTTTAGACACGTTTAATTCGCTTCAAAATAAAGTCGATGTGGTTATTGTTACAGGTGGATTAGGTCCAACGAAAGACGACATTACCAAGAAAACTTTTTGCGATTATTTTGAAGATGCTTTAGTGGAAAACGAAGCAGTTTTGTTACATGTAAAATCGATAATTGAAGGTTTTTATAAGCGTCCAATTACGCAAATTAATAGAGAACAAGCATTAGTTCCAACAAAAGCAAAAGTACTTTTTAATCAAGCAGGAACAGCGCCAGGAATGTGGATGGAGAAAGAGAATACAGTTTTTATTTCTTTACCGGGTGTTCCTTACGAAATGAAGTATTTGGTTGATAACGAAGTAATTCCAAATTTGGTTCAAAAATTTGAACGTCCTTATATTGTTCATCAAACGATTATGACTTATGGTCGTGGCGAGAGCATGATTGCTGAACAAATTGAAGAATGGGAAGATAACTTACCTGATTTTATCAAATTAGCATATTTGCCAAGTCCTGGAAAAGTTCGCTTGAGATTAACCGCTAGAGGAACGAATGAAGAATTGCTGAAAAATGAAATAAAACAGCAAGTTGAAAAGCTCGATTTGTTGATTCATGATATAATTGTAGGGTACAATGAAGATGAACCTATTGAAGTAGTTTTAGGAAGGTTATTGACTGAAAAAAAGATAACAATTTCAACAGCGGAAAGTTGTACGGGCGGAAAAATAGCCGCAACTTTGTCTTCTGTTTCTGGGGCATCAAATTATTTTAAGGGAAGTGTTGTAAGTTATGCTACTCAGACTAAAATAAATGTGTTAGGGATTGCTAATGAGGTTATTGCTAAATATGGAGTTGTAAGCGCAGAAGTTGCTGTTGAAATGGCAAAATCATCGCAAAAAATAATGACTTCTGATTATGCAATAGCAACCACAGGAAATGCTGGTCCAACAAAAGGAGATGAAGTGGCAGAATTAGGAACGGTTTTCATTGCTGTTGCTACTCCAAATGGGGTTTTTGTTGAAGAATTTAATTTTGGTCAACCTCGCGAAAAGGTTATTGATAGGGCGGTTAGTAAAGCATTAGAATTAATTTATAAAGAAATTTTAAAAAAATAATAAAAGATAGTTGTGTATATGAAATCGATTTTGTTTCTTTGCACCCTGATTTTAGATAACGAAATAAAGCTGAATAATAATGTCAAGAGTTTGTGAACTTACAGGTAAAAGAGCAATGGTAGGGAACAATGTTTCTCACGCTATGAATAAAACAAAGAGAAAATTCTCTGTTAATTTAGTAAAAAAACGTTTTTACATTCCTGAAGAAGATAGATGGGTAACGTTGAAAATTTCAACTGCTGCATTAAAAACTATTAATAAAAATGGAATTGCTGCTGTATTGAAAAATGCAAAAGCAAACGGATTTGTAAAATCTGTATAATCCGCAATAATATATATCAAAATGGCAAAGAAAGGTAATAGAATCCAAGTTATTTTAGAATGTACAGAGCACAAAACTTCTGGAGTTCCAGGAACGTCTCGTTACATTACTACGAAAAACAAAAAAAATACTCCAGATAGATTAGAGATTAAAAAATTTAATCCAATCTTAAAAAGAGTAACTGTACATAAAGAAATTAAATAAGATAAGTCATGGCAAAGAAAACCGTAGCAACTTTACAAACAGCTTCTAAAAGATTAACCAAAGCTATTAAAATGGTTAAATCTCCAAAAACTGGCGCTTACACATTCGTTGAATCTGTGATGGCTCCTGAATTAGTTGATGAATTCTTGAAAAAGAAATAATTCATAAAACAATTATATAGATAAGCTACTTTCGTTTGAAAGTAGCTTTTTTATTTTTACATTTGTCAGATAATTGATTTTGTAGTAAATACAAAATCAGTTAAAACTTAACCCCTTATTTTTAGTATGAGTTTTTTTAAAAAAATATTCTCTTCGGAAAAGAAAGAGCCCGTATTAAACGAGCAAGAGAAGCAAACTTTAGATAAAGGTTTAGAGAAATCGAAAACATCGTTTTTTTCTAAGCTTACTAAAGCTGTTGCTGGGAAATCCAAAGTGGATGCCGAAGTATTGGATAATTTAGAAGAAATTTTAGTTTCTTCAGATGTTGGTGTTAATACTACATTAAAGATTATAGAGCGTATTGAAGAGCGTGTTTCAAAAGATAAGTATTTGGGAACTGACGAATTAAACGGTATTCTTCGTGAAGAAATTGCAGGTTTATTATCGGAAACTAATTCAGGTGAAGCCACTCAGTTTGAAATTCCAGCAAACATAAAGCCTTATGTTATTATGGTGGTTGGTGTTAATGGTGTTGGTAAAACAACTACTATTGGTAAATTAGCATACCAGTTTAAAAAAGCGGGTTATAATGTAGTTCTTGGTGCGGCAGACACCTTCAGAGCAGCTGCTATTGATCAATTGCAAATTTGGGCAGATAGAGTAGGTGTGCCAATCGTAAAACAACAAATGGGAAGTGATCCTGCTTCAGTTGCATTCGACACATTACAAAGTGCCGTGGCACAAAATGCCGATGTTGTAATAATTGATACGGCTGGTCGTTTACATAATAAAGTTGGTTTAATGAACGAACTTTCTAAAGTGAAAAAAGTAATGCAAAAAGTTGTGGAAAATACGCCAAATGATGTACTTTTGGTTTTAGATGGTTCTACAGGTCAAAATGCTTTTGAACAAGCCAAACAATTTACAGCAGCAACAGAAGTTTCTTGCTTAGCGGTTACAAAATTAGATGGAACAGCAAAAGGAGGAGTTGTTATTGGAATTTCTGATCAATTTCAAATACCAGTAAAATATATAGGAGTAGGAGAAGGAATTGAAGATTTGCAAGTATTTAATAAATACGAATTTGTAGATTCATTTTTTAAATAAGAAATAGAAAAGTAATGGAACTTTTAAAATACAGAACCGTACAGTTATTTTTAGCAGCTGTAATTATGGCTTTAGTTGCCATCCCATTTAGCGATTATGATTTTATATTTCTTACATTAAGATTGGCTTCCTTTGCCATATTTATGTACTTGCTGATTAAGTTTACAAGCGGTAAGAAGAAAACAAAAAAATAAAATAAGTGCTGTTAGTTGATAACAGCACTTATTTTTTCCCATAAAGTCTCGTCAAAATCTGAAAGCGCAAAATTACTACCATCTGCTGCGTCTCCCATTCTTATAATAACTAGTTTTCTACTAGGAATTACATAAATTTTTTGATCATTTTTACCTAAAGCGCAATACATATCACTAGGAGCAGATGGAATAAGAGTTCCGTTGAATTGAAATTGGCTTTGTGGCATGTGATAGCTTGATTTTCCATTTAGCCACCATAAATACCCATAGGCTAAATTAATATTTTGAGAAGTTGTTGTAGCATTTTGCATATAGATTTGTGGAACAATCTGATTGTTTTCCCATTTTCCTCTATTTAGCGCTAATAAACCAAATTTGGCCATATTTCTCGTTGTACTCCAATATACACTCAAGCCTCCACTTTGAATCCAAACACCACCAGTCATGCCTATTTTATCTCTTAATTTAGTATTAAAATAGTTTGACCAAGTTTGTCCAGTAGATGTAGCTACTACATCTTGTAATTTGACATATACGTTATGGTATGCCCAACGTGTTCCAGCATCAGCTACGTATTGTAAATTAGCAGGAGAAACATCATCACCTAAGGCATCATTTAAACCCGATGACATCGTTAAAAGATGTTTGTTGGTAATTAGATTTTCTTTAGCAAGCGGAGCACTTGTCCAACCTGTACCAAGATAATCCGAAACTTTATTATTAATATTTAAATAGCCTTCTTGTTCAGCTATTCCAGTAACGGTTGCGGTTAATGTTTTTCCTGCACTTGCCCAGTACCAAGTGTCAGTAGCGCTGTGACCATTAAAATAGTTTTCCATTACAATTTTTCCATTATGAAGAATAATAAAACCTTTAGTGTTTTTTAATTCTAAATAATCCAACAAAGGTTGTACTTGTGTTTCATCCCATCCAAGTGATGCTGCTGTTTTGGTTTCCCATGTTGAAGAACCAATTGGAGGAAAGTACATAGCTTCTTCGTTAGATGAATTTCCATCATCTGAATTGCAACTCCATAATGAAGTAATCATGATAAAAAGTAGTGATATTTTTTTCATAGCTAAATTAATTTTAGGACTTATACAAGTTAGACAATAAAAATACAGAATAGTTTAATTCAAATGATTTTTAATTGTAATTTTATGGTCTAATTTGGTAAATATAGTATGAAGAAAATTCTTTTTTTAATTGTTTTAGGCTCAGTTCTTTCGTGTAAACAGAAGATTACGGATGCTGATATTTCGAATTTAAATGGCTATTGGGAAATTGAAAAAGTAGAACTTCCAGATGGTGATGAGAAAGAATATAAAGTAAATGAAACTATCGATTTTTTTAAAATAGAAGGCAATAAAGGTTTTAGAAAAAAAGTGATGCCTCAATTAGATGGAACTTATTTAACTAATGATATTCAGGAAGATGTTGTTGTAGTTTTGAAAGATGGAGATGCTGCCATTCAGTATAAAACTACTTATGCTAGTTGGAACGAAGAAATTATTGAGTTGACAAAAGATAAATTAGTTGTTAAGAACGAACAAGATTTAGAATATCATTATAAAAGACCAGTAAAATTTTCAGTAAAGTAAAATGGCAAAACGATTTAATGAAGAAAGTCCGATAGGAGATGTGTTGAAACAATTTATTTCTCAAAATAAGTTGGAAGCTGGTATGGATGTTGTAAACGTTCGTGATGCCTGGAAAAATTTAATGGGAAATGGTGTGAATAATTATACAACGGAAATTCAATTAAAAGGTTCTACTCTTTATGTAGCTTTATCTTCAGCTGTTTTACGAGAGGAATTAAGTTACGGAAAAGACAAAATCATAAAAATGATAAATGAAGAACTAAGGAAAGAATTAGTAATGAATTTAATTCTACGATGAAAAAAATCCCGATTCATTGAATCGGGATTTTTTTTATATGATTAATTCTAAAAATTAGAATTGCTCTCTTCCTGAAAAATGGAAAGCACCTTCAATAGCTGCATTTTCATCAGAATCAGATCCGTGAACTGCATTTTCTCCAATTGAAGTAGCATATTTTTTACGGATTGTTCCTTCAGCTGCATCAGCAGGATTAGTAGCTCCAATTAAAGTTCTGAAGTCTTCCACTGCGTTATCTTTTTCTAAGATAGCAGCTACAATTGGACCTCTTGTCATAAATTCAACTAGTTCACCAAAAAATGGTCTTGCGGCGTGAACAGCATAAAACGCTTGTGCATCAGCAATAGTTAATTGAGTTAATTTCAAAGAAACAATTTTGAAACCACCTTCTGTAATCATGTTTAAGATTCCACCAATATGTCCGTTTTCTACAGCATCTGGTTTAATCATTGTAAAAGTTCTGTTTGTTGCCATTTTTTAAATTTTTTGCAAAGGTACCATTTTAATTAGGTTTTGCAATATTGTTTTTTATTATTTTATAATTGTTCTAGCTACTCTAAAACCGTAAAACTCATGTGTTTTATTTGGTTCTGTAGAAATTCGGTTTGCTGGTCTAACATAATTTGGTTGGCTATCCCAAGAACCACCTCTTACGGTTCTTCTGTCTCCCATTTCTGGTCCTTTAGGGTTGTCTCCTTTTTCTTGTTTGTAGAAATCTTTATTGTACCAATCCCAGCACCATTCCCATACGTTTCCACTCATGTCATATAGACCTAATTCATTTGGTAGTTTTGTTCCAATTGTGTGAGGAGTTCCTTTACTGTTTCCTTTGTGCCAAGCAATTTGATCTAAAGTGTTGCTTCCGCTAAATTTAAATCCTTTCGAAAGAGAACCTCCTTTTGCAGCAAATTCCCATTCTGCTTCTGTTGGTAATCTATATCCATTTGCTTTAAAGTTGCAAACAAAGTTTGGTCCTTTTTTAGAATAAACTGGTTGAAGTTTTTCTATCTTGCTTAACCAATTGCAGTAAGCAATCGCTTCGTTCCAAGTTATTCCATTAATAGGGTAATTATCTTGCCATCCCCAAGTTGGTTTAACAGGCATTTTCATTTTATTAGCTTTGATAAATTGTTTCCATTCCCAAACGGTCACTTCAAATTTGCTAATTTCAAATGTATTAAGATTAACACTATGCTCTTTTTGTTCATCAACATCAGCTAATCCATCAGAATCTTTTGAACCCATTTTAAAAGTTCCACCTTGAATTTTGATTAAATCGGTGTCAATAAGACTATTTTTAAATGCAAATAATGATATAAGGGTAATTAATAAAATAGAATAAAATGTAATTTTTTTCATAAGATTTGTTATTAATTTAGGTGTGCAAATATAATATTTTTTTAACATTAAAAAGGTAAATTGTTATAAAATTGAATTTTTGCCTTAATTTAATGTTAAAAAATTAAATATATTGTTTTTTATCGAATAAAAGTGTTTTTAGTCGATATTTTTAAATAATAACAATGTTGAAATTTTGTTTTAAAGGTTGTAAATGAGACTTTAAAAGTGAGAAATAAGCTTCAAATTCATTTGCTTCGTCATAGAAATCTGAAAAATTTGATTTTCTTTCTTGTAAAGTTTGATTTGGAAATAATTCGTTTTGAAGTAAAATAATTCGGTCTAGTTTTTCTTTATAAATTCTTTTCTCAGCTTTGAGTAATTTTTTTTCTAACGTATCAAGTCCTTTTAATTGCTTCACTTCTTGTGCTTTTACAGCTCCTAAAAATGACTTATCAGTTTTATTTGCAATTTCATATAAAACTTTAAATTGATTTTTTAGAAATTCTTTTTGTTCGCTGAAATCAATCGTAAATTCTGATATTGCTTTAGTTTTCTCGTTGATTAACATTTGCTGGTTTTGGAATACATCTGCCCAATTCAGATTCAATCTTTCCATTTTTTCAACCTGTTTTTTTGTAGCAACTAATACAGAGTTTCTAAGCAACAAAATTGGAAAAGTAATAGTGTTTGCTTCAAAATTTGATTTTAATTCTAACCAGTACGCTAATTCACCTCCACCGCCGATATAGCAAAGGTTTGGTAAAATAACCTCTTGGTACAAGGGTCGTAAAATCACATTTGGACTAAAATTTTCGGGATTTTTTTCTAATTCTGTTAGAATTTCACTTTCTGAAAATGATAGGAGTGTATTGTTGATTTTGAAATTTCCTTTTTCAAAGATGATGCGTTCTCTTAAGTCATCTTGTATGTAGAATAAATTTATTTCTCTCGGATTCACCTGAACATTATATTCTTTTAGTAACGGAAGCGTTTCATTTACTCTTTTAAATGAAGTTTGATGTAATAATTCATTTTTAGCGAAAGGAATAAATAGTTTTTTTAGTTCAGAATCGTCTCCGTCAAGGATAACTAAACCTTCGTTTTTAAATAATTCATTTGCTAAGTAACGCGTAGCATCAGCTAAATTGTCGTGTTCTAAATATGATTTTTTAAATAATTCACGAAGATATTTCGCATTATTTCCTAAGCCTAATTCGTTTGAAAATTGCTCATATACTTCATCTAATCCAGAAGTGTTTAATCTTCCAACAGGACCTTTACTCTCTTTTTTCCATTGAATTTTCTTGCCTTTGAAATTGAAATAATTAATTTCATCAAAATCATGATCTTCAGTTGCCATCCAATAAACAGGTACAAAATTGTTTTCTGGATAAGCATTCTTTAATTCTTTAGTTAAATTAATAACTGAAATGATTTTATAGAGAAAGAATAATGGACCAGTAAATAAATTTAGCTGATGACCTGTTGTAATAGTATAAGTATTTGGTTTCTTTAAGAGTTCAATATTTTTAGAAGTTGCTTCAGAAATTTCAAACTTTTGATATTGATTTGCTATAGCTTTAGATAAAATCTCTCGATTCTCTATTGGGAAATTTTTGCTTTTTTCCTCAATTTGAAGTCTAAAGTTTTCTAAAGTTGGAAATCGATTGTATAACGACTTTAATTCAGCCTTTTGGTCTAAATAATCTACGATTAGTTTTGAAAAATATTCCGAATTTTGATACGTAATACAGTCGTTTGGCATTTTAGCAATTATTTTTCTGCTAAAATACTAAAAATTTATATTTCTAAATTGCCTTTAACAAGCTCTTAGGATTTCATAAAAAGCCTTATTTTTGCTTAAAATATTTACTTTGAAAAACATCCTCTTAATCACACCACCCTTCACCCAACTGAATACACCGTATCCAGCAACGGCTTATATCAAAGGTTTTCTAAATACAAAAGATATTACGGCTTACCAAATGGATTTAGGTATCGAAGTGATTTTAGAATTGTTTTCAAAAGAAGGTTTGGAAAATTTGTTTCAAGTTTCAGGTTTCAAGTTTCAAGAATTTGGATCGAATTCACAACGAATATTCGCTTTAAAAGATGATTACATCAAAACCATTGATTCCGTAATCGCTTTTCTTCAAGGAAAAAATCCGTCGTTAGCGCGTCAAATTTGTTCAGGAAATTTTCTGCCTGAAGCTTCTCGTTTTGAGCAATTAGATGACATGGAATTTGCATTTGGTTCAATGGGAATGCAAGACAAAGCCAAGCATTTAGCGACTTTATATTTAGAAGATTTATCCGATTTCATCGTAGAATGTATAGATGAAAATTTCGGATTTAGTCGCTATGCAGAACGTTTAGGAAGAAGCGCGAATTCGTTCGATGAGTTATATAATCATTTACAAAATGAATTAACTTTCATAGATGAAATCACAATCAAAATTCTGAAACAGAGAATTGAAGAAGTGCAACCAAGATTGGTTTTAATTTCCGTTCCTTTTCCTGGTAATTTATACAGCGCTTTCCGATGTGCCCAGTTTTTAAAAACTAATTATCCCAATATAAAATTATCAATGGGAGGTGGTTTTCCAAACACTGAACTTCGCGAATTAAAAGATAAAAGAGTTTTTGAATTCTTCGATTTTATTACGTTGGATGATGGTGAACTTCCAGTTGAATTGTTATATGATTTTGTCACATCGAGTCAAGTCGAGAAGCCTTTAAAAAGAACATTTTTATTAGAAAACAACCAAGTCGTTTATAAAAACAACACTACACGTCACGATTACAAACAAGCAGAAGTTGGTACTCCAGATTATTCTGATTTGTTTTTAGATAAATACATTTCGGTCATAGAAATTGCAAATCCTATGCACAGTTTATGGAGCGATGGTCGTTGGAATAAACTCACTATGGCTCACGGTTGTTATTGGGGAAAATGTACGTTTTGCGATATTTCTCTCGATTATATTAAGTTATACGAACCCATTGCAGCCAAAATTTTGGTGGACCGAATGGAAGAATTAATCGCTCAAACAGGCGAAAACGGATTCCATTTTGTAGATGAAGCAGCGCCGCCAGCTTTAATGCGAGAAGTAGCTTTAGAAATTATCAAACGCAAATTAGTAGTCACTTGGTGGACCAACATTCGTTTTGAAAAAAGTTTTACAGCTGATTTATGTTTGTTATTGAAAGAATCGGGATGTATTGCGGTTTCTGGTGGATTAGAAGTGGCTTCGGACCGACTTTTAGAATTAATCAAAAAAGGAGTAACCGTTGAACAAGTAGCACAAGTTACCCGAAATTTCACCGAATCGGGAATAATGGTTCACGCCTATTTGATGTATGGTTATCCAACGCAAACCATTCAGGAAACGGTCGATAGTTTGGAAATGGTGCGTCAGTTGTTTGAACTAGGCGTTTTGCAAAGTGGATTTTGGCATCAATTTGCTATGACAGCGCATTCGCCTGTGGGAATGTTTCCAGAAGAATTCGGAGTAATTCCAGAACAGAACGAAATCACTTTTGCTAATAACGACATCAATTTCAAAGATAAAACCGGAATCAATCACGATAAATTTAGCTTCGGATTAAAGAAATCGTTGTTCAATTATATGCACGGAATCTGTTTTGATTATGATTTGCAAGATTGGTTTGATTTCAAGATTCCAAAAACAAAAATTCCTTCGGATTTTATTTATAATTGTCTTGAAAAAGAACAAAATTTTTCAACTAAGCCTAATGCTAAAATTGTTTGGATAGGAGGAAAACCTCAAACTGAAATCTTCACAAAAGCTAAAAAAGGAAATTCATGGGAAATGATGAAATTAACGTTTCACAATAAAACTCAAACCTATGATATTTCTGTAAATGCAGCTGAAGGAAAGTGGTTGGTTGCAACCTTAGATAAAATTTCGGTTTATGCTGAAAACAAAATGACTTTTTCGCAATTAAAATCAGATTTTGAACAACAATTTGATGATTTCGAATTGTTTTGGTACAGTAAACCAATTCAAATTTTGAGAAACTCTTCTTTGTTGGTTTTGTAGTTTTTGTATTAAAAAAAAGATTATTTTGTCGGTATTATTTGACTTTTATTGAAAAAAAATCATAAATTTAACATCTAATAAATGTTGGTATGAAGTTTTTTTTCTCAAAAAATGTTGATTCTACCTATGCAAAAGTGATAAGCTTGCTTTCTCTTATGTCTTTTGGACTATTAGTTTTAGTAGGTTCTCTCTATTATTACATGAAAGTTCAAGAAAAGAACATTTATGATTCAAGTAATAAAATTTACAAAAACGAAATCAATTCACTATTAAAATTAAACTCTGAAAATTTCACTTCTTTAGCTGCAGATGTTACTTATTGGGATGAATTTGTTGATTTTATGAAGACAAATGATCTGAAATGGTTCAATACTTCTATTGCGGTTATTTTGGATACTTATAAGGTAGAATACGTTTGTGTTTATGATACAAATGGAGATTTTATAACGAAAGTTTCAACACCAAAAATTAAAACACTAGAGTTTATTCCTCAAGAAGCCATTACAAAATTATTGAAAAAAAAATCAGACAAGTTTTATTTAAAAATTCCAGAGGGCGTTATTGAAGTTTACGGTGCTACAATTCATCCATCAGATGATCCTTATAAAAACAAAACAAAACCATCGGGTTGTTTCTTCATGGTGCGATTATTGGATAATGAGTATTTTGCCAACTTTGAAAAAATAAGTACATCAAATATTGAGTTTTATAAACCACCTATAGTAAATACAAAAGCTGTTTTTTTTACGATTCCTTTAAAAGATCATAAGAACAATACCATTCAGCAACTTCTATATAAAAGGGCTTACAATATAGATTTTTGGATTACAAAATTCATTTTAATTGTTATTACTATTGCTATTATTATTTCTTGGGCAATTTATTACTACTATGCTAATAAATGGTCCAGGCTACCATTAAGTTTTATAAAAAAGATTTTAAAAACGGGTGACCAAAATTCTATTCAGTCTTTAAAAAATATTAGAGGCGAATTTAGATACATCGGAAAATTATTTGAGGAAAATCAAATTAAAGCCAGAGAACTCGAAATTGCTAAGAATAAAGCTGAAGAAAGTGATAAATTAAAATCAGCATTTTTAATGAACTTATCACATGAAATCAGAACGCCTATGAATGCCATTTTGGGTTTTTCAGATTTGCTTATAAATTCAGATTTATCTAAAAATGATAGAGAAGAATACATCAAAGTTATTCAACAAAGTGGTAAAAATTTATTAGAAATAATTGACGATTTGGTTGAAATGTCTAAAATTGATTCTCAGTTAATTAAGCCTAATTTGCAGGTTTTTAATTTAGCCGAATTTGTTCAACAAATTTTTATGTCATACGAAAAATTATATAGTAACGAAAAAGTTGTTTTCAAATTAAACAAGCCTGAACATAAACTACACAAAAATATTATTTCTGATAAGGTAAAGTTAGGAGAAGTCATTACTAATTTACTCAATAACGCTTACAAATTTACCGAAGAAGGTTTCATTATTTTGGATTATTCTATTGATGAAAATACTAAAAAAATAACATTCAGTATCAAAGATTCAGGTATTGGAATTCCAATTCCATTTCAAGAAAATGTTTTTAAACGATTTAGTAAAATTAGTGCTAAAGGAATTTCTGCTAATGAAGGGCTTGGCTTAGGTTTAGCAATTTCAAAAGCATACGTGGAAATGTTAGAAGGTAAAATCGATTTTAATTCACAAGAAGGTGTTGGTTCTACATTTTATTTTTCTATTCCATTACACTTTTCAGATGATGCCGTTTTTGAAAATAATTTTGTTACTCAAAGTAAACTTCCATTAGATTTAGGAAAAGAAGAAATTATTTTAATTGCGGAAGATGATAATATCAATTTTTTACTGATTGAGAAAATTGTAAAAAGCTTTAATTTTAAAATCATTCGTGCAAAAGATGGTGTAGAAGCGGTTGAGTTATGCAAAACAAATTCAGAAATCGATTTGGTTTTAATGGATATAAAAATGCCAAATCTTAATGGTTACGAAGCTTTTACAGAAATCCGTAAGTTTAATGTAACCATCCCAATAATTGCCCAAACGTCTTATACTTTTGAAGATGAAATTAATAAAATTAAAGAGTTAGGTTTTACCGATTTTATTTCAAAACCAATTGAAAAGGAGAAATTATACGCTGTAATTAAATTATATATGAAAAGCGAATAACTATACTTATTTTCCAAATTTATGAGAATTATCAGTTTCGAAAACGTTTTCTTTTTGTAAGTTTACGTCGACTAAAAATAATCTCATATGAGCACAAATTATAAACTTTTAGTAAACAACACTGCTTCGTTTGAAGTTACGGAAAGTGACCTTCAAAAATTAGACGCTGTCAAAGTAGAAAATTCGAAGTTTCATGTACTAAAGGACAACAAACCTTACAAAGCTGAAATAATTTCGGCAGATTTTCTTTCCAAAAAATATACCGTTAAAGTTAACAACAATACTTACGAAGTAGCTATTTCTGATGCTTTAGATGAATTAATCAAAAGTATGGGAATTGAGCGCGGAAAAACAAAAGTGGTGAACGCTATTAAAGCTCCAATGCCAGGTTTGATTTTAGAAATCAACGTTTCGGTTGGACAAGAAGTTAAAGAAAACGATCCTTTATTGATTTTGGAAGCTATGAAAATGGAAAACTGTTTCCTTTCACCAAGAGACGGAGTTATCAAATCGATTGCTGTTGAAAAAGGAAACGCTGTAGATAAAGGACAATTGTTAATTGAATTCGAATAACATGAAAGAAATTAAAAAAATATTAGTTGCCAATCGTGGAGAAATTGCTATTAGAGTAATGAAAACCGCGAAAAAAATGGGAATCAAAACAGTAGCCGTTTACTCATCAGCCGATAGAAATGCTCTACATGTAAAATATGCTGATGAAGCGGTTTTAATTGGTGAGGCAGCATCAAGTCAATCGTATTTACGCGGAGATAAAATTATTGAAGTTTGTAAAGAGTTAGGTGTTGATGCGGTGCATCCAGGATACGGATTTTTAAGTGAAAATTCAACTTTCGCAGAAGCTTGTGAAAAAAATAATATCATTTTCATCGGACCAAAATCGAAAGCGATTGAAATGATGGGAAGTAAATTAGCAGCTAAAGAAGCGGTTAAACATTATAATATTCCAATGGTTCCTGGAACCGAAGATGCTATCACCGATATCGAAGCAGCAAAGAAAATTGCAACTGAAATTGGTTTTCCAATTTTGATTAAAGCTTCAGCTGGTGGTGGTGGAAAAGGAATGCGTGTGGTTGAAAAAGCAGAAGATTTCGTTTCTCAAATGGATAGAGCAATTTCAGAAGCTACTAATGCTTTTGGAGATGGTTCCGTTTTTATTGAAAAATATGTTACGAAACCACGTCACATCGAAATTCAAATAATGGCAGATAGTCATGGAAATATTGTATATGTTTTCGAAAGAGAATGTAGCATCCAACGTCGTCATCAAAAAGTAGTAGAAGAAGCGCCTTCAGCAATTTTGACTCCAGAAAAACGTAAAGAAATGGGTGAAGCGGCTGTAAAAGTTGCTAAAGCTTGCGATTATTTAGGAGCTGGAACAGTTGAGTTTTTAATGGACGCCGACCATAATTTCTATTTCTTAGAAATGAATACTCGTTTGCAAGTGGAACACCCTGTTTCAGAATTAATTTCAGGATTGGATTTAGTAGAATTGCAAATTCGTGTAGCGCGTGGCGAAGCGTTACCAATGAAACAAGAAGATTTACAAATCAAAGGTCACGCTATGGAACTTCGTGTGTATGCAGAAGATCCAATGAATGATTTCTTGCCAAATGTTGGTTTTTTAAGTACTTACAAATTGCCAGAAGGAGAAGGAATTCGTGTGGATAACGGAATCGAAGAAGGAATGGATGTGCCAATTTACTACGATCCAATGCTTTCAAAATTGATTACTTACGGAAATACTCGTGAAGAATCGATTGAATTGATGATTAAAGCAATTGATAACTATTTGGTTGAAGGAGTTGCAACAACATTACCATTCGGGAAATTTGTAATGGAGCATGAAGCGTTCCGTTCAGGAGATTTCGATACAGGATTTGTGAAAGCGTATTACGATGCTGAAAAACTAAAATCAAAATTAGATACTGAAGCTGAAATTGCCGCTATGATTGCGTTTCAACAATACGTTGAAGATCAAAAAGTGTTAAGATTGCCTAACTAAAGTATTAAGATTTAAGTATTAAGGAGTAAGACAAAATCTTAACTTGAAACTTGAAACCTTAAACTTGAAACAAAAAGTAAAATGGAAGATAAAATTAAAGTATTAAACGATAAAATAGCTTTAGCCAAATTAGGCGGAGGCGAAAAAAGAATAGCGTCGCATCATGCTAAAAAGAAATTAACAGCACGAGAACGTGTTGAATACCTTTTAGATGAAGGTTCTTTTGAAGAAATTGGTATGTTGGTTACACACCGTACAACCGATTTTGGAATGGAAAAAGAAGTTTATTACGGTGACGGAGTTGTTACAGGTTACGGAACTATCGATGGAAGATTAGTCTATGTTTTTGCACAAGATTTCACGGTTTTTGGAGGTTCGTTATCAGAAACCCATGCAGAAAAAATCTGTAAAGTAATGGATATGGCACTTCGCAGTGGTGCTCCAATGATTGGACTAAACGATTCAGGTGGTGCTCGTATTCAAGAAGGAGTTCGTTCTTTAGGTGGATATGCAGATATTTTCTACAGAAACGTTCAGGCGTCTGGAGTTATTCCTCAAATCTCAGCTATTATGGGACCATGTGCTGGTGGAGCCGTTTATTCTCCAGCTATGACCGATTTTACTATGATGGTTGAAGGCAATAGTTATATGTTCGTTACTGGACCAAACGTTGTAAAAACGGTTACTAATGAAGAAGTAACTTCTGAAGAATTAGGTGGAGCAGCAACTCATGCATCAAAATCAGGAGTTTGTCATATTACTTCACCAAACGGAATTGAATGTTTGGAAGATATTAAAAGATTATTGAGCTATGTGCCTCAAAATAATAGAGAAACAACTCCTAAATTACATTATGTAGTAGGTGATGAGGTTCGTGAAAAATTAGATACGCTTGTTCCTGATAGTGCTAACAAACCTTATGATATGCACGAAGTAATTGGTGGAATTATAGATGAAGATTCGTTCTTTGAAATCCATAAAGACTTTGCTGAAAATATTATTGTTGGTTTTGCTCGTTTAGGAGGAAGAAGTATCGGAATTGTTGCCAATCAGCCAATGGTTTTAGCAGGTTGTTTGGATGTAAATAGTTCGATTAAAGCAGCAAGATTTGTTCGTTTTTGCGATTGTTTCAATATCCCGTTATTAGTGTTAGAAGACGTACCAGGTTTTTTACCAGGAACAGATCAAGAATGGAACGGAATTATTACTCACGGAGCAAAATTATTATATGCATTCAGCGAAGCTACAGTGCCAAGAGTTACTGTTATTACACGTAAAGCGTATGGTGGTGCTTATGATGTAATGAATTCAAAACACATTGGAGCTGATATGAATTTTGCTTGGCCAAGTGCAGAAATTGCGGTAATGGGAGCAAAAGGAGCATCAGAAATTATCTTCAAAAAAGAAATTAGTGAAGCAGCTGATCCAGTAGCTAAATTAGCAGAAAAAGAAGCAGAATATGCCGAGTTATTTGCTAATCCATACACCGCAGCGCAACGTGGATTCATTGATGAGGTAATTTTGCCAAGAGATACTCGTAGAAAACTGATGAAAGCGTTTAGTATGCTAGAAAATAAAACAGTTGATTCACCAAAACGAAAACACGGAAATATTCCTTTATAATATGAAAGGCCGACTTTTAGTCGGTCTTTTATTTTTTTATTTTAGAATCAACATATTTGCCTATAAATCCTAATTTCATGCGGTCGAGCATTTTCTTTTCAAATTCCCAGAAGAAAGCGAACTGTCCAAATATAGCTCCAATGATAACTAACATTACTTGATAAACAGGGAAAATAATTAATAATCTAAAAGGCCAATACAACCAAAGTGATAAATTTTCTTTTGTAATTCCTAACGCAGAAGTTACAGGTTTAGATAAATAGGCTGCGGTTGAACCAGTAATAGCAAATACTATAAAAATAATTACTAATTGCCAATTTGAATTTACATTCCAACGTTCTTTTAGTTTGTTCATAAATTAAATTCTAGGTGTAAAACCACCTAATTTTTGATTGTTTGTTAGTTGAAAGTAGACCAAATAGTTGTATATCATATAATTTACTTCATAACCATAATTGGTAGTACTATCATAATTAATTGTCATTTCATATAAATTTGGATTGTATTGTAAAGGTAACATGGCTCTTCTGTTCCATTCTAATACCCAAATTCTATTTCTTGATTCTAAATAGGATTGAGAATAGTAATTTCTAGGTTTTGCATAACTGTTAAACCAGGACGGAAATCCGACATCAATAATAAGGACTTCATACTCAATCTCTTCATTTGATATACGAATTGTATCGCTTTCTAGTTTTGGTTTGTTATCAAAACTTTTATTGTCCTGAGAAGCTGTACAAGCTATCAGGATAAAAAATAAAGCAGTTAAAAGTAAAAAGATACGTTTCATAGCTCATGAATTTTGAAAGTATAAAGATAAAAAAAAGCACCGACATTGCCGATGCTTTTAACTTTTATATAAAAGATTTTACTTTCCAAATAATTTTCCTAAAAGACCACCTAATCCGCCTTTTTTTGTAACAGCTGCCATGGCATCACCCATATCAACTTTTCCGTCGTTATTTTGGTCTAAACCAAATTGACCGCCGTATTTAGTAACAGCATCCATTAATCCGCCACCTTGACCACCAGAAATAGCACTTACTAAGTCGTTCATATTAAATCCGGGTTGGTTAGGGTCTTTTGCTTTGTTAACTAATCCACCTAAAATTTGAGGAATCAATCCACCAGCAACGCTTCCAGCAGCATCAGATGATAAACCAAATTTTTCACCTAAATTACCAGTTACTTTTTCTGTTAATTGTTGTACTACTGGGTTGTTTCCATCAATTGGGGTTTTTCCACTTAACATTCCAGTTAAATCGCTAATGTTTCCACTAGCTACCATATCTTTTAAACCCGAAAGGATAGATCCTCCGGCTTCTTGCATTACAGCATCATTTTGTTCATTAGGCACTGCTGGATTGTTTACGACAGCTTCGCCACCAAATTGTTTTACTAATTCTGAGAGTTGATCAAACATAGGTTTTTAGTTTTTAGTTCAGTTAAAGATAATAAATTTTAGTTATTTTTTAATAAACTGATAATCTGCTCGGCAAGCTCTGTGCCAATTCTGTCTTGTGCTTCTTCTGTAGCAGCTCCAATGTGAGGAGTTAACGAAATTTTCGGATGCATTAAAATTTGGATTTCTGGTGTAGGTTCTTTTTCAAAAACATCTAAACCAGCAAACAATACTTTTCCTTCATCTAGAGCTTCAATCAATGCTACTTCGTTAATTACACCGCCACGAGCACAATTTACGATTCCTACATTTTCTTTCATTAATTGAAATTCTTCTTTGTCAATTACATAACCATCTTGAGCTGGAACGTGTAAAGTAATAAAATCAGAATGTTTAAAAATGTCTTCTAATGATTCGGTAACGATTTCAACATTGATGAATTGTCCGTTGTAGAAATCTACTCTGATAACCGCTTCGTTAACATATTTATCAGCAGCAATAACTTTCATTCCTAATCCTAAAGCCATTTTTGCTACTGCTTGTCCAATACGACCAAAACCAATAATTCCTAATGTTTTTCCGCGAAGTTCGATTCCGTTAGCATAGGCTTTTTTCAATCCGTCAAAATTGGTATCACCTTCTAGAGGCATATTTCTGTTGGAATCATGTAAAAAACGAACACCTGTAAACAAATGTGCAAAAACCAACTCAGCAACACTTTCAGAAGATGAAGCTGGCGTGTTGATTACATGTAAACCTTTTTCACGAGCATAAGCCACGTCAATATTGTCCATTCCAACACCACCACGACCAATGATTTTTAATCCTGGACAAGCATCAATAATATCTTTACGAACTTTTGTAGCACTACGAACCAAAATTACTTTTACATCATGTGTGTTGATATAGTTGGCAACTTGTTCTTGAGCTACTTTCGTAGTAATTACTTCAAAACCTCCTTTTTCTAAAGCTTTGATACCACTTTTTGAAATTCCGTCGTTTGCTAAAACTTTCATTTTATTTATTATTTTTATTATTATGCTAGTTACTAATTACTAGTCACTAATTACTAAATTTTATTTTCTAATTCTTGCATCACATCAACCAAAACTTGAACACTCTCTAATGGAAGCGCATTATACATAGACGCACGATAACCACCAACAGAACGGTGTCCAGGTAAACCTGAAATTCCAGCTGCTTTCCACATAGCATCAAATTTTTCCTGATGTGCATCATCATTCAATAAGAAAGTTACATTCATGTTGCTTCTGTCTTCTTTTACTGCTGCACCTTTGAATAATGGGTTTCTATCGATTTCAGTGTAAAGTAAATTTGCTTTTGCTTCGTTGATTTTTTCGATAGCAGCAATTCCACCTAAGTTTTTCAACCATTGTAACGTTAAAAGTGAAGCATAAATAGGGAATACTGGAGGCGTATTGTACATGCTTTCTTTGTCGATGTGTTGTTGGTAATCTAACATGTTAGGAATTGTTCTTCCAGTTTTTCCTAAGATTTCTTTTTTTACAACTACTAATGTTGCACCAGCTGGTCCCATGTTTTTTTGAGCTCCAGCATAGATTAAATCAAATTTTGAAAAATCTAAAACACGAGAAAAAATATCCGAACTCATATCACAAACTAAAGGGATATTAGTGTCTGGAAAAGATTTCATTTGGGTTCCAAAAATAGTATTGTTACTAGTGCAGTGAAAATAATCTGCATCAGATGGAATGGTATATCCTTTTGGAATATGATTGTAATTTTCTGGTTTTGATGAAGCTACAATTACGGTTTCTCCAAAATGTTTGGCTTCTTTAATAGCGCCACTTGCCCAAGTACCAGTATCTAAATAAGCGGCTTTTCCGTCAACTTTCATTAAGTTGTAAGGCACCATTAAAAATTCTAAACTGGCTCCACCTCCTAAAAATAATACTTCGTATCCTTTGCCTTCCAAGTTTAAAAGCTCTAAAACTAAAGCTCTAGCTTCTTCCATAACGGCTACGAAATCTTTACTGCGGTGTGAAATTTCTAAAATAGATAATCCTGAGTTGTTAAAATCTAAAATAGCTTGTGCTGATTTTTCGAATACTTCTTGTGGAAGTATACATGGACCTGCACTGTAGTTGTGTTTTTTCATTGTAGTTGTAGTTATTTATTTATAAGGTCAAATTTCGGAAATCTTAAATAAAAAATAGGACTAAATACTACAATAATTATGAGATGTTATTAACAAAAACGTTTTCGGAATCTTATTTCTTCTTTTTTAAAGTTTTTCGATTTGAATTCACTTTTGCTTCCAAATTAAAATTGGGTTCGTGTTTGTGTATTTCTTTCTCTTTTTGAATTTTGATAATTTTTGAAATTTTCATATTACAAATTATTTAAAAAAGCCAAAGTATCCACATTATCTGCATAATCCCAAAGGTTTGGTTGTTGCGTTTGTCCGAAAGCAACCGAATTTGGAATTAAGTTTTTTGAAACCACGCATTGAATTTGTTCTGCATCAGCATTCAATCGAGTTGTAATTTCTTCCAAGTTTTCATAAAATTCATAGAAAACTGATGAAATAGGCGAGGCATAACTAACATCTTCTTTAATCGTTAAAAACTCGTTATCCAATAATTGGAAATTACTCATCAAGAAAACCGCTTTGTTGTAATCGTAATTGTTCGCATATTTTTCATATTGAATCACATCACGATATTCGTACATCGCTTTAAAGAAATTATCAAAATTATACCCTTTTGGAACAAAAAGTTTGGAAACATTGCGACATCCTAAACCAAAATATCTAAAAATATCTTCGCCTAGACCCACTAAATCTTCAAAAGTTTCAGTTCCGTCTAAAACGGCAATTGAATTTCTGTTTTTACGAATGATACTCGGTTTGTCTTTGAAATAATATTCAAAATAGCGAGATGTATTGTTGCTTCCTGTAGCAATTACAGCATCAAAACCTTCTAATTTTCCTTCAACAAACGTTATTTTTGAGTTAAGTTCTGGTTGAATCGAAATTAAATATTTTGCTAAAAATTTTAATAAGTGTTGGTCATTAGATGAGGTTTTTACCAATACATTATGCCCCGAAATTAATACCGAAAGAAAATCATGAAAACCCACTAACGGAATATTTCCAGCTAAAATCAATCCTACTTTTTTGGTTTCAATTTTCGAGAAATCGTAGTTAGAAAGCCACTGATTTAGGTTGTCTTCGGTTAAGGCTTTCGCCCAAGATTGAACACTAAATTGTACTTGCTCAGGTGTAAACCAACCGTTGTGAGATTGAGAAAGTACAATCAAAGAGGCAAAGTCATCAAAGAACAAATCGTTTTGTAAAACCGATGCCGCTTTAACGTTTCCTTCTTCAGAAAATTGACGTAAGAAATTCCCTAATTCAACAAAACTCGATTTTATTTCAATTTGTAACATTTGTAACTTGTTTATATTTGGTTTACATTGTATTTTTGTAGCGCAAAATTAATCATTATATTAGAATATCAAGTTTTTCTGAATTCTAATTTCTAAATACAAAAGCAAACATGGCAATTATAATAACAGACGAATGTATCAACTGCGGGGCTTGCGAGCCAGAATGTCCGAATACAGCAATTTATGAAGGTGCTGATGATTGGAGATGGAAAGATGGTACAAAATTAAGTGGTAAAGTAATTTTACCTGATGGAACAGAAGTGGATTCAGATGCTGCTCAAACACCAATTTCTGATGATATTTATTACATTGTGCCAGGAAAATGTACTGAATGTAAAGGTTTTCATGAAGAGCCACAATGTGCTGCCGTTTGTCCAGTAGATTGTTGTGTGCCAGATGATAATCATGTGGAAAGCGAAGAAACTTTGTTGAACAGACAATCGTTTTTACATAACGAATAAATAATTTTCAAGTAATATAAAAAAGAGAATTTTCATTTGAAGGTTCTCTTTTTTGTTTTTAAAAGCTTTAGAAACTTCACTAAATAAGAGTTTTATAATTATTTTTTTGCTATATTTGATTGATAATCTGAAATTTATGATAAAAAAACTTACTTTTTTATTATGTTTTTTCACTACTATAGTCTTTTCGCAAAACCTTGAATTTACGGTAATTGTAAAAGATTTCGATACCGATTTGCCTATTGATGAAGTAACCATCACAGCTCTCAGAACTCGTCAAGGTTTTTTAACAAATAAAGAAGGTAAAGTAATAGTAAGTCTTACCAGATCTTCTGATTTAGAATTAGTTCACTCCACTTATAAAACGATTGTTGTAAAATTTTCTACATTAAACAAAAAGGAAAATGTAGTGTATATGGAACCTAATACGCAGCAATTAGAAGAATATATCATTACTAAAGATCATCCGCAAGAAATTTTAAAGCGATTAATTGAAAATTCGCGTAACAAAATGACAATTCCTGTCAATTTAAAAGTTTATTTACATGAGTTTTACAAGCGAGATAATCAAATTGTTTTTTTTAATGACGGATTAATTAATTTTCAAATTTTAGGCAATTCGAAAAGCATTAAAACGGATATTTTAATAGAACAAAACAGAGCAATAGGTGTTTTAGATGGTGATATTGATGCTGATGTTTTAGGATATGATTTGAATAATATTATCGAAAATTATTACCAATTCAAATATTTAGATGAAGTATTGGATTCAAAGGCAAAAAAACTTTATGATTTTTCTGTAAAAACCTATCCTTCTAATGAAGATTATTTGGTAATTAAAATTGTTCCGTTTTCTGAATCTAAAGGAATTCTATCTGATTTTTTAGTAGTGTATGATAGTAATAAAAAAATAATATTAGAAGTAAGTTCTTATGTAACTCCAGATCGACTTTTGGCTTATAAAGAAAGCATGTTTGCTAGTAGAAAAGTGTATAAATTAGAGTTTAAAAATACATTTCGATTAGTAGGTGATTTCTATTATTTAGCGAATTCGAAAGAAGTAATTGGTTTTGAAAAATACTATAAAAAGAAATCAAGAAGAATTGAAGTTAAAAATCATATGGTTGTTACTGATTTTGATAAAAAAACATTTGAATACAGCGATAGAAATGTTTTCAAAGACAAGTCATTGATTAATAAAAAGACTTTATTTTTTACGAATTATTGGGATGTAGAATCGGGTTTCGTTTCAACAGATGAAGAAAAAATGATAATTGAAAGGTTATCGAAAGGTGATGAATCTGATAAAGATGAAACCGAAGAATAAAAAAAGCCCTAAATTTCTCTAGGACTTTTTTGAAGTAAAAACTTTAAATTTATTTACTTACATTATATTTTTCGTAAGAAACAGTATCCGTTTTTGGATCATAAGTTTCTAAAATTAAATTTCCCTCTACATCAAAATAGCCAATTGCAATTTTGTTTTTATTGCGATAAATAAAACTATTAGTTGATGTTTTACGCAAAAAAGCTTCTTCTTTTTTATCTTCAGATAAAATTCGGTAACCTCTACTGTCTAAAGCAACATTATATTTTTTGCCATTCAATAAATAATAAGAAGAACGATCAATATCTACAGTTCTAGTAGAACCATCAGGATTAGTTATTGTAGTTGTAGATTTAACCATGACAGCAGAATCTTTTAAATCCATATTAATATTTTTTGGATTTTGTTCTTTCAATTCAATATTTTGAACTTCGCGAGTGTTTTCTTTTTTTACATACGTTTTTTCGCCTTTAGAATCTACAACTGTTGTAGTTGTAGTTTTCGTTTCGTCTTTTACGTTTTTGTTCTGACTGTTTATAGTGCCTGTTGCGCATATAAATAAAATTCCAAATAGGATTGATTTCATAATGTATAATGTTAAAAATTAATAAGTTATAAAGATAAATTTCTTCTTCTCTCTTGTGTTACATCTGAAATTGATAATGTTATATATTTTCCACTTTTATCTTTATTCAGTTTCAGTGCTTTAAAGTTAATTTTGCTTGGGCTCAAACTTTGTGGCTTTCCAACTTTTAAACTATATTTGCACACTTTTAAAAATACATTCATAATGAAAGCAGGAATTGTAGGATTGCCAAATGTTGGAAAATCAACTTTATTTAATTGTTTGTCAAACGCTAAAGCGCAAAGTGCAAACTTTCCGTTTTGTACTATTGAGCCAAATATTGGTGTAGTAAACGTTCCAGATCCACGTATTGCTCGTTTAGAGGAATTGGTTAAACCAGAGCGTGTTCAAATGGCAACTGTTGATATCGTAGATATTGCAGGTTTAGTAAAAGGAGCAAGTAAAGGAGAAGGTTTAGGAAATCAATTCTTAGGAAACATTAGAGAATGTAACGCAATTATTCACGTTTTACGTTGTTTTGATAACGATAATATCGTACACGTTGATGGTAATGTAAATCCAATTCGCGATAAAGAAACAATCGATATCGAATTGCAATTAAAAGACTTAGAAACAGTTGAAAAACGTTTGGAAAAAACCAATCGTGCAGCAAAAACTGGAAATAAAGAAGCACAAGCTGAAAAAGCGTTGTTAGATAGAATTCGTGAAACATTATTAGCTGGAAAATCGGCTCGTACAGTAATTCCTCAAAATCAAGATGAAGTTGATATGATGGAAGAATTCCAATTAATCACTACAAAACCAGTTTTATATGTTTGTAATGTTGACGAAGCTTCGGCAGTAAATGGAAACAAATATGTAGACCAAGTTCGTGAATTAGTAAAAGACGAACAAGCAGAAGTAATCATTCTTTCAGTAGGAGCAGAAGCCGATATTACCGAATTAGAAAGCTACGAAGAGCGTCAAGTATTCTTAGAAGATATGGGATTAACTGAGCCAGGTTCGGCAGTGTTAATTCGTGCAGCTTACAAATTATTAAAATTACAAACGTATTTTACAGCAGGTGTTAAAGAAGTTCGTGCTTGGACTATCAACATCGGAGATACAGCACCAAAAGCAGCTGGAGTAATCCACACCGATTTTGAAAAAGGATTCATCCGTGCAGAAGTTATTGCATTTGAAGATTTCTCAAACTACGGTTCAGAAGCTAAAGTAAAAGAAGCAGGAAAATTAAGAGTAGAAGGTAAAGAATACATTGTAAAAGATGGCGATGTAATGCACTTTAGATTTAATGTGTAAATATGAAGAAATTATTTTTTGTAATTATTTTTATTTGCTTTCCATTATTATTAGTAGCTCAAGATAAAATTAAATTTGGAGTTAATGGAGGTTTAAATTATGCTAGTCTTCGAGGAAATGATTTGGCTGAAGATTTAGATCCAGGGATTTCTTATTTACTGGGAGTTTCCGCTGAATATTTCATAAAAGAAAACTTGTCAATTTCAGCTAATTTAAACTATGAAAATAAGACGGCTAAAG
The DNA here is from genome assembly GCF_002483315.1 of Flavobacterium sp. UBA7663. Classification (GTDB taxonomy): domain Bacteria; phylum Bacteroidota; class Bacteroidia; order Flavobacteriales; family Flavobacteriaceae; genus Flavobacterium. Next base: position 107,058 of record NZ_DLHR01000024.1, on the reverse strand, counting down.
ATAATGGAAATATTTATCTTCTTGATGAATATGGATTTCCTTCAATGATTAAAAGTGATTCTAAATCTATATACAACTATTTAGTGTTGCCCGTTTATGTGAATTATTATTTTGGTAAAAAAGACGATTTCTATGTTAATGGAGGTGTGTTTTTAGGTTATTTGTTAAATTCTAAGCTTACTTCCAAAAAGTTTAATGATAGTACAAATACAACAGATATGAATAAGAAAATTGATGCAGGATTGGTTTTTGGATTTGGAAAATTATTTAAACTGAATGACAAAAATGAATTAAAATTAGAGATTAGAGAAAATTTGGGTTTGGTAAATACAAGCGATGTTGATGTTTATGGCGATGGAACAATAAAAACAAATTCACTTAATTTAATTTTAAATTGGAATTTCAATTTATAACTAATATTCAGAACCGAGCTAAAGAAAATAAACAAAAACCGCTGAAGCAATTCAGCGGTTTTTTTGTGGCACAACATTTGTATTTGCAAAACAAAACAAACTATCATGAAAAAACATCTTATTCTAGCCTCATTTGCTTTGGCTATGGTTTCCTGTAAAGATTCAGGATTGAACAACAGTTTTATTTATTTTTCTGAAGCCCAACCCACAAATGTGGATGAGATAACAGCATTTCCAAAAAAGTTTGTTAGAACGTATACAATGGATTATTCACATCGTTTAGTAGTGCAACCCAAATGCGCTTATATTCTAGAAATAGAAACTTTAACCGCTTTAAAATCAGAATTAGATTCTATTCCAGATTTTGAATTGCGAAACAATCAAGTTTACGATAAATCAGAAAATAAAGCCTATAAAACGTTTATTAAAGGTGATACGATTGCTTTTGAAATAGAACGTTTGGATACTATTTTTTCTTTTGCCGAAAACGAAATCGCTAAAGAATATAAATCTTCGTTAGTTTTAAATAAGGAAGTAGATGGTAAATATCAAACGAGTATTTTAAAATTATCCACTATTGGAGCAAAACACATCCAACTCGGAACCAAAAAAGATTTTACAAAGTTAAAGGCTGAATTAAAAATTCCCTTTGTAACCGAAATGAAAGAAAACGACACGCTTCACGTAGTTTTAACACCTACTCGTGCCGATTTTAGAAAGCTATTACGAAAAGAAGGTTTTGAGTACGAAAGCAATTACTTGTTTAAATAAAAGGTTATGAAAATCATCAAAAAATATAAGTTAAGAATTCTTTCAATTCTATCTCTTTTATTCTTGTTTTTGCCATTCGTAAAGCAATGTGAAATGAATGATAATGCTCCTGAAGAGACTGAATTTGTTGAGCGCTTTGTAGAAGTGAATAAAATGGAAATAATCTATGATAGTTTATCTGATTTGGAATTTTACTTTACTGAAGAAAGTGAAAGTGTAATTGATTTGTGTTTTCAATCTAGGTTTATTTTTGAATCAGAATCGCCCAAAAAAGCATTCAATTTTATGGAGTTTTTGATAATCTCATCAATTTTTTTGTCAATTTTTTTAGTAATATTTTCATTTTTGGGTGTTTTTTTAATATTCTTAAGTAGAGATAGATTTTTATCGAAATTATATCTATTAAACACTTTCTTCGTTGTATTAATTTTGTTTGCTAATTGTTATGTTTTTATTGATAGAATCGGTCAAATAAAAATTGGTTTTTATTTATTATTAATTACAAATTTTTACCTTTTCCGTCATTTCAGGAAATTAAAGATTGATAAATAATTTATCTTTTCTCTTTCCTCTTTTGTTCTTGAACTTGCCCTTGTCAACCACAATTTGTCAATAACTTCTCGGTTTCTGGCTTCCAATCTTTGGAGATATGTGCTATATTGCACAAAATCCAAATTCTGTCTATGTTAGAGCAAAATCAATATACCGAAGACAATATACGTTCCCTCGATTGGAAAGAACACATTCGTATGCGTCCCGGTATGTATATCGGAAAACTAGGTGATGGTTCTTCGCCCGATGATGGTATTTATATTTTATTAAAAGAAGTATTGGATAACTGTATCGATGAATTTGTCATGGGTGCCGGAAAAACCATCGAGGTTACCATCAAAGACAAACTCGTTACGGTGCGCGATTATGGTCGAGGTATTCCGTTAGGAAAAGTCGTTGATGTAGTTTCCAAGATGAATACGGGTGGAAAATACGATTCCAAAGCCTTCAAAAAATCAGTAGGTTTAAATGGTGTCGGAACAAAAGCTGTAAATGCACTTTCCAATTATTTCCGAGTAGAATCGGTACGTGATAACCAACAAAAAGCAGCGGAATTCTCTGCCGGAAATCTAACCTTAGAAGAAGATGTTCAAGAAACAACCAAGCGTAAAGGAACCAAAGTTTCGTTTATTGCTGATGAGGCGATTTTCAAGAACTACAAATATCGAAATGAGTACATCATCAAGATGCTCAAAAATTACTGTTATCTAAATACGGGATTAACCATTTATTACAATGGCGAAAAGTATTTTTCTGATAACGGTTTAAAAGATTTATTAGAAGAAGCCATTCACGAAGACGATATGGTGTATCCAACGATTCATTTGTTGGGCGACGATATTGAAGTAGCTATCACTCATAGTAAATCACAATATTCAGAAGAATATCATTCGTTTGTCAACGGACAAAATACTACGCAAGGAGGAACGCATTTAGGTGCTTTTCGTGAAGCAATTGTAAAAACCATCAAAGAGTTTTACAACAAGCCTTTTGAAGCTTCCGATATTCGTAAATCGATTGTTTCTGCAGTTTCGGTTAAAGTAGAAGAACCGGTTTTCGAATCGCAAACCAAAACCAAATTAGGTTCTACCGATATTGGTCCGAATGGGCCATCGGTTCGTTCGTTTGTGAATGATTTCATCAAAACGAAGTTAGATAATTTTTTACATAAAAATCCAGAAGTTGCCGATGCCTTATTGCGAAAGATTTTACAAGCGGAGCGCGAACGTAAGGAACTTTCAGGAATTAGAAAATTAGCCAAAGACCGCGCAAAAAAAGCCAGTCTGCATAATAAAAAATTACGCGATTGTCGTGTGCATTTAACCGATGCTAAAAACCCAAGAAGTTTAGAAAGTACGCTTTTTATTACTGAGGGAGATTCGGCTTCGGGTTCGATTACAAAGAGTCGTGATGTGAATACACAAGCAGTGTTCAGTTTACGTGGTAAGCCTTTGAACTCGTATGGAATGACTAAGAAAATTGTGTACGAAAACGAAGAATTCAATTTATTGCAAGCAGCATTAAACATCGAAGAAGACATGGGCGATTTGCGTTACAACAATATCGTAATTGCAACCGATGCCGATGTCGATGGAATGCACATTCGCTTGTTGTTGATTACGTTTTTCTTACAGTTTTTCCCTGAGTTGATTAAAGACGGACATTTGTATATTTTACAAACGCCTTTGTTCCGTGTGCGAAATAAAAAAGAAACGATTTATTGCTACAGCGAAGAAGAACGCGTAAACGCCATTGAAAAACTAAAGCCAAAACCAGAAATCACCCGATTCAAAGGATTAGGAGAAATTTCGCCAGATGAGTTCAAGCACTTCATCGGGCAAGACATTCGATTAGATCCTGTGATGTTAGATAAAGCCACTTCTATTGAAACCTTGTTAGAGTTCTACATGGGTAAAAATACCCCAGACCGACAAGAGTTTATCATTAACAATTTGAAAGTGGAGTTGGATGTAGTGGAGAAGTAGTTATTTGGAGCACAAAGTTTCTCAAAGTTTAACACAAAGTCACACCAAGATATATTAAACATTGTGATAGAAAAAGATATGACTGAAGAAAATGAAATTAGCCGAATCATTTTGGATTGTGCCTACAAAGTTCATACAAAGTTAGGTTCAGGATTGTTGGAAAAAGTGTATAGAGAATGTTTAGCCTATGAATTAACGAAGTGCGGATTAGAAGTTAAACAAGAGAAAGCATTTCCAGTTGTTTATGAAGATATTAAAATGGATTGTGGTTACAGGGTTGATATAATTGTAAATAATAAAGTTATTGTTGAATTGAAAGTAGTTGAAGAGTTTACATTAGAGCATACAGCGCAATGTTTAACTTATATGAGACTTTCGGAATGTAGATTAGGTTTACTTTTAAATTTTTATAAAAAATCATTAAAAGACGGAATTAAAAGATTAATATTATAACATTGTGAAACTTAGTGAAAAACTTTGAGTAACATAGTGCTACAAAAATATGAAAGACGAAGAAGAAGATAACATCATTCCAAACGAAGACGAAAATTTCGACAATCAAGACAATTCTACTAACGAGGAAGGTTTTGACGATATTCGTGTTTCAACGGGACATCATTTTTACGAAAACAACGAAAACCCAGAAGACACCATTACCAAAGTTACAGGAATGTACAAAGATTGGTTTTTGGACTATGCTTCTTATGTAATTCTAGAACGTGCAGTTCCAGCGATTGAAGACGGTTTTAAACCGGTGCAACGTCGTATTATGCACTCCATGAAAGAGTTAGATGATGGTCGTTACAATAAAGTAGCCAATATCGTTGGGCACACCATGCAGTATCACCCTCACGGAGATGCAAGTATTGGTGACGCCATGGTGCAAATTGGTCAAAAAGACCTAATCATCGACATGCAAGGAAACTGGGGAAATATCTTAACAGGAGATAGTGCCGCTGCTTCCCGATACATCGAAGCCCGAATTTCAAAATTTGGTCACGATGTGTTGTATTCGCCAAAAATCACCGAATGGGGAATGTCATATGATGGTCGTCGTGCCGAACCAATTAATCTTCCAGTAAAGTTTCCATTGCTGTTAGCTCAAGGTGCTGAAGGTATTGCCGTAGGTTTATCGACCAAAGTGTTGCCACACAATTTTAACGAATTAATAGATTCGTCTATCAAAATATTAAAAGGGAAACCTTTTACCTTATTTCCTGATTTTCCAACCGCAGGTATTGCTGATGTTTCCAATTATAATGATGGATTACGTGGTGGACGTGTGCGTGTGCGTGCAAAAATTGGGCAGTTAGACAAACAAACGTTGGTGATTACCCAAATTCCGTTTTCAACCAATACGTCTACGTTGATTGATAGTATTTTGAAAGCCAACGAAAAAGGGAAAATCAAAATCAAGAAAATTGAGGACAATACGGCTGCTGAGGTTGAAATTTTAATTCATTTACCAGCTGGTGTTTCACCCGATAAAACTATTGATGCGTTGTATGCATTCACAGCTTGCGAAACTTCGGTGGCGCCTTTAGGCTGTGTGATTGCAAATCATAAACCGTTGTTTATTGGGGTTTCTGATATGTTGAAAATTTCGACCAATAGAACAGTTGATTTGCTCAAACGCGAATTGGAAATTCAGTTGGACGAATTAGAAAATAAATGGCATTTCTCAACGTTAGAAAAGATTTTCATTCGTGAAGAAATGTATATTGACTTCAAATTGTATTCCGACAGAGAATCGTTGTACAAATATATGTATGACCGATTTGAGCCGTTTTTAAAATCATTTGTTCGTGAAATTAACGACGATGATTTGCAAAAATTGACGCAAATTCCAATGATTCGTATTACACGTTTCGACTCGGATAAAGCGGATGAAGTGATTTCGAAATTGGAAGCCGAAATGGAACAAGTGAAGTATCATTTAGACCATATTATTGATTATACAATTGATTTCTTCCAAAAACTAAAAGATAAATACGGAAAAGGGCGCGAACGTCAAACCGAATTAAGAAGTTTTGATAATATTGAAGCTACGAAAGTAGTTTTGAGAAATACAAAACTATATGTGAACAAAGAAGAAGGTTTCTTCGGAACCGGTTTAAAGAAAGATGAATACGTTGCTGATTGTTCAGATATCGACGATGTAATTGTATTCCTTCGCGATGGAAAAATGATGGTTTCCAAAGTAGATGATAAAAAATTCGTTGGAAAAGACATTATTCACATCGCTGTTTTTGATAAAAACGACAAACGAACCATTTACAACATGATGTATCGTGATGGTAAAAACGGTTCGACTTTCATCAAACGTTTCAATGTTTCGGGTGTGACTCGTGATAAATTTTACGATTTAACACAAGAAAAACCAGGTTCAATGGTATCGTATTTCTCAGCCAATCCAAACGGAGAAGCCGAAGTAGTTACGATTTTATTACGCCAAGTAGGAAGCGTGAAAAAACTGAAATGGGATGTAGATTTCTCAGATATTGCAATCAAAGGAAGAGCTTCTCGTGGCAATACGGTGACCAAATATCCAATCAAAAAAATCGAGTTAAAAGAGAAAGGAATTTCGACTTTACGACCAAGAAAAGTTTGGTTTGACGATACGGTACAACGCTTAAATGTAGATGGAAGAGGAGAGTTGTTAGGCGAATTCCGTCCAAATGATCGTTTGTTGATTGTGAACCAATCCGGAAAATTGAAAACCATTATTCCAGAATTAACAACGCATTTCGACGAAGATATGATTGTGTTGGAAAAATGGAATCCAAATAAACCGGTTTCGTGTATTTATTACTGTGGCGAAAAAGATAGATACTTTGTAAAACGTTTCTTAGTTGAAAACGAAAATAAAGAGGAAATTTTCATTACCGAACACGAAAAATCCCAATTAGAAATTGTTTCTACTGATTGGCGTCCGGTTGCTGAAGTCATTTTTGCCAAAGTAAAAGGAGTTCAAAAAGAAAATCAAATTGTTGATTTAGAACAATTTATTGCGGTAAAAGGAATAAAAGCTTTGGGTAACCAATTAACTACTGACAAGCTGAAACAAATCAATTTGTTAGATCCATTACCTTATGAAGAAATTTTGGAAGAACCTGAAGGGCAACCAGAAGCTACTGATGAAAGTGAAGGCGCGGATATAACCGATTTCAACATAGAATTAGATGACGACGGACAGATAACATTGTCTTTAGAATAAAAGTAAAACTCAATTTACAAGTTTTTTATAACCTTGTAGGTTTAAAAAAAATATAAATAAAATGTTCGGAATAAAGCATATAAAATTTGATTCGATGACTTATGTTCTTCATTACGTAAATGGAAACATAAAAAGAGAAGGTCGAGGCCTTTCATTTTTCTATTTTTCTCCAAATAGTTCCATTGTTGCAATTCCGATGGGAAGTAACGATTTACCATTCATTTTTAGTGAAACTACAAATGATTACCAATCGGTTTCTATTCAAGGACAAATAAGTTATAAAATTGAAAATCCAAAAACATTATCAGATAATTTAGATTTCACAGTTTCAGATGATGGTTTCTACAAGAAAAATGACATTGAAAAATTGAATCAAAGAATTATAAATGAAGCTCAAACTGCTACAGCGTCTTTCATACATGGGATTTCTCTAAAAGACGCTATTCGTTCAGCAAAAAAAATTGAAGCTAATATTTTGGAAGGATTGAAAAATTCTCAAGCAATTAATATGCTTGGAATTGAAATATTAAGTGCTAGTATTTTGTCTATTCAAGCTTCACCAGAAATGTCCAGAGCTTTGGAGACAGAAACTAGAGAAAAACTTCAGCAAGAAGCAGATCAAGCCATTTATGAGCGTAGAAATTTTGCTGTAGAACAAGAAAGAAAAATTAAAGAGTCTGAATTAAATACTGAAATTGCGGTTGAAGAAAAGCAAAAGCAAATTGAGGAAAAGAAAATGGAATCGGAGGTTCAAAGAGCAGAAAATGATAGAAAATTACGTGAAATGCAACTTGATGCAGATATAGCAGTTGAAAATCAAAGAAAGCAATTAATTGAGCAAAGAACTGCAAATGATAAAAAAGAAGCAGAAACTCAAGGATATGTAATCGACACAACTTTGAAACCTTATAAGGACATTGATTGGAAAATATTAACTGCTCTTAATAATAATCCTGATCCAAAATTCAATATTTCATTAGCATTTAGACAATTAGCAGAAAATGCGGATAAGATAGGTAATTTGAATATTAGTCCTGAATTATTAGAATCCATTTTGAACGACAAGAGTAGTAAAAAATGAGTGTAGAATATGCAATCATTGTTAAAAATAAAACACGTCTTGAAACATTAATTGAGCGATTTAATACAAGAGATCAGGCAAAATTTTACATTGAACGTCTTGGTGGAAATTTTGAAGATTATGTTGTTGAGCATGATGTTTTTCATCATTCGTTAGAAAAAATTCAAAAGCAACTCGCTACAACTCTAAAGAATAAAGTGGTTGAGAGAACTTTTTTACCAAATTATATTTTTTCTGAAAAGAATGTAATTGTTGTTATTGGTCAAGACGGTCTTGTGGCTAATACAGCTAAATATTCAAAAGGAGTTCCAATGATTGCTGTTAACCCTGATGTCTCAAGATATGATGGTGTTTTGTTGCCTTTTGATTCGGTAAATTTTATTTACGGAGTTGAAAGTGTTTTAAATAATACTTTTAACTATAAAACAATGCGATTTGCTGAAGCATCACTTAATGATGGACAAAAAATATTAGCTTTTAACGATTTGTTTATTGGTTCATCTTCACATGTTTCAGCTAGATATAAAATTTCATATAACAATTTAACGGAAGAACATTCTTCAAGTGGTGTATTAATTTCAACTCAAGCAGGTTCAACGGGATGGCTAAGCTCTGTATTCAATATGGCTTATGGAGTAGCCGGTTTGTTTGAAAAAAATATAAAATTAAAGCGTCCAAAATTGAAAGATGATGATTTGATATTTACGGTTAGAGAACCTTTTCAAAGTATAAAAACACAAATTGGATTAACTGCAGGTTTATTTAAAGGACAGAATAGTTTAGTAATAGAATCACTTATGCCAAATAATGGTGTTATTTTTAGTGATGGTATTGAAAACGATTTTTTGAAGTTTAATAGTGGAACTATAGCGACAATTGGATTAGCAAATGAAACTGCAAAACTTGTTATGAATGATGGAAGTAATAAAATATGATTTTTATTGACATTTGTCATTTTAACTACACTACTAAATACTTAATTTTAAACTCAAATCATAACACAACAACTAATGTCAACATTTCCATCAGACATTGAAATTGCTCAAAATGCAACGATGTCTCACATAAAACAAATCGCTAAAAAAATCAATATTGAAGAAGACGATTTAGAATATTATGGCAAGTACAAAGCCAAATTACCTTTACACTTACAACAAGAAAATCCTAAGGGGAAACTAATTTTAGTTTCTGCCATGTCACCAACCAAATATGGTGAAGGGAAAACCACCATGTCAATTGGTTTAACCGACGGTTTGAATTATATCGGTAAAAAAGCAATTGCTGTTTTACGCGAGCCTTCATTAGGTCCTGTTTTCGGTTTAAAAGGTGGAGCAGCTGGTGGCGGTTATGTTCAGGTGTTGCCGATGGAAGATATTAATTTGCATTTTACTGGCGATTTTTCGGCAATTGAAAAAGCGAATAATTTACTTTCTGCAGTCATTGATAACAATTTACAAAACACGAAATATTCATTAAATCTCGACCCAAAATCAATCGCGTGGAAACGTGTGATGGACATGAACGACCGTTCACTACGTCAGATTATTATTGGAGTAGGAGCAAAAGCTAATGGAACCATGCGTGAAGATGGTTTCAATATTACGCCTGCTTCGGAAGTGATGGCAATTTTATGTTTGGCAAAAGATTTAGAAGATTTGAAATTCCGTTTAGGAAATATATTCGTTGGGAAAACGTTAGAAGGAAAAGCTATTTTCGCTAGAGATTTGAATGTAGTAGGAGCGATGGCAACTTTATTAAAAGATGCGATTAAGCCGAACTTAGTACAAACCATCGACGGAAATCCAGCAATTTTACATGGCGGACCGTTTGCAAGTATTGCACAAGGAACTAACACAGCAATTGCAACCAAAATGGGATTATCTCTTGGTGATTACGTTGTAACAGAAGCTGGTTTTGGTGCTGATTTAGGAGCCGAAAAGTTTCTACACATAAAATGCGAACAAAGTGGTTTAAAACCTCATGCAGTGGTTTTAGTGGCAACAATTAGAGCGATTAAACATCATGCGGGATTAGTAGCAGAAGATTTCAAAACTGAAAATGTAAGCGCGATTGAAAAAGGTTTCTGTAATTTAGAAAAGCATATCGAAAACATTCAAAAATTTGGCATTAATCCAGTGGTTTGTGTGAATGCTTTCCCAGATGATACACAAGCTGAATATGATAAATTGAAAGCATTGTGTGCTACTAAAGGAGTTACAGCAATTGTAAGCACAGCTTTTGTTCATGGAGGAAAAGGTTCGGCGGAAGTGGCTGAAAAAGTGGTAGAAGAAATTAATAAAGGAAATGCCAATTACAAACCTTTATATCAACCTTCAGACAGTATTGAGCATAAAATTAATGTAGTTGCTAAAGAAATTTATGGAGCGAATTCAGTAGAGTTTTCTCCAAAATCAAAATCACAATTAAAAATGATTAACGATTTAGGTTTTAGTCATTTTTCGGTTTGTATGGCTAAAACACCAGCTAGCTTTTCAGACAATGAAAAGTTAATTGGTCGCCCAACGAATTTTGATATTACGGTTCGTGAATTTGAAATTGCAAGTGGCGCTGGATTTATTGTACCGCTTTTAGGTGAAGTAATGCGAATGCCAGGTTTACCAGCTGTTCCAAATGCAGAACGAATTGATATTGATAATAACGGTGTGATCACAGGATTATCTTAATACATATATTTTATAAATAAAAATGTCCCGATATTATCGGGACATTTTTATGTAATATTTTTATAATTAATTTTTCTTACGCATTTTCATATTGATGAATTCAACTCCTAGCGAGAAAGCAATTGCAAAATACAAATAGCCTTTTGGAACAGCGCCTACATGTTGTCCTGCTAATTCAGCGTGTGATAAGTGCATACTTTCTGTAATTAGCATGAATCCAATTAAGATTAAGAAGGCTAAACCTAGTATTTGAATCGAAGGATTTGCATTTACGAAATTCCCAACAGGAACTGCAAATAGCATCATAACTCCCACAGAAATTACTACTGCTGTAATCATAATTACTAATGCACCTTCAATGCCGTTGGTCATACCTACCGCAGTTAATATACTATCTACAGAGAAAATAATGTCGATTAATAAAATTTGACCAATAACGCTTCCAAATGATTTGGTTGCCGAAGTTTTTAGTTCTTTTTCTTCTTCGCCTTTGTGGTCAACTTTTTCGTGGATTTCTTTGGTACTCTTGTAAATTAAAAACAAACCTCCTAGTAATAAGATTAAGGCTTGACCTGTAATATCAGCTGAAAACCATCCGAAATCAAAGCTAAACCATGGCGCTTTCATTGCAATTAAAATCGTAATTCCGAAAAGTAATGCGATACGCATGAACATAGCTAGGAATAATCCAATTCGGGTTGCTCTTTTACGTTTTTCTTGAGGTAATTTTCCGGTAACAATCGAAATAAAAATGATGTTATCGATACCTAAAATGATTTCCAAGAAGGTTAAAGTTAAAAGTGCTATCCAAGCATCTGGGTTTAAGAAAACTTCCATTTATTTAGTGTTTTAAATTGTGTTTTACGTTGGTTACTTCAGTTTTGTTACAGTGCCGCGTTGTTTTTTTGAATCGCCAACAAAAGAATATTCAAAAGTGTATGAATCTGAGTCAGTTGTCAAAATTTTCATTTGAACTGGTTTTTTCTCTTCTCGGTTTTTTGGATTCGTATTTTGAATAATGTATTCGCAATCATTAGTCCATCTAACTTTAAAAGTGTCTATTTTTCCTTCGTAGCTTTCTATCTGAATCGAATCGTTTCGTTCAAAAGTACTGGTGTATTTTTTACCTTCAATTTCAGTTTCGGATGTAAATTTACCAGTTTTAAAATCAGTACAATTGCGTTCTTGATTGTAGCAAGAAGTTAGCAATGTAAGTAGTAATAAACTACAAATAGAATATTGTATTTTGAATTTCATATTTGATTTTTGAATTTGTTATTGCCCTTGTTTATCTCCATCAAACATACTTTTTACCAAGGTAGTAATGCCTTTAAAAATTAAAAACATAGCCGCTAGAGCAATTATGATTCCTAATCCTAAAACATAAGGATATAATGGGCTTTCTTGATTTTTAAAAGCACTGTTTATAATTACTGGACCTAGAAATAATAAAGGCAAAGCACCTGAAAGATATTTTACTCCTTTTGCTAATATGTTTTTATCAGTTGCCATTAGAAATTAATTCGAAGTCCAACTCCATTAGAATTATTCACAATATTTAGTTCAAAATTATCGCCTAACGTTTTATTTTGCTCTTTTAATCCAGCATTATAAATATCAACACTTTCTTGCACCATTTTCTTTCTTCCTGATAAAATTGGGATCGAAACAGCCATTAATCCAACACCGGCATATGTAATTACTGTTGGGTATTTTTTATCGTCTGATGTTAATCCCATTACTAAATCGGCAACAGTTCCTCCAATTCCTAATCCTAAAATAAAGCCTCCAATGGATTCTTTCGATTTTGCTTTTTTGAATAAATGCAATGCTTTTAAATCGGTTTTCATTAGGTTCTTGGTTTCAAATGAAGATAATTGCTCTCCATCTTGAAATATTTTACCATCTGTGTACTCTAATTTTTGAGCGAAAGATATCGAAAAACCAAATACTGCTATGATTAAAAAGAATTGTTTCATGATATATTTTATTTGTTGTTATTATAAAAATCAACTGCGTTTCTAACACTTCCGTGCGTTTGTAATAATTGATTGGCTTCTTCATAACTTACTGGAATTTCCTCCATAATCATTCTCGTTCCTCTATCAATTAATTTGGTGTTGCTCAATTGCATATCGACCATTTTATTGCCTTTTACCTTACCCAACTGAATCATAGTTGCAGTCGAAATCATATTCAAAACCAACTTCTGAGCCGTTCCTGCTTTCATACGAGAACTTCCCGTTACAAATTCAGGTCCAACTACTACATCAATCGGGAATTTAGCAGTTTTGGATAATGGACTTTCCGCATTGCAACTGATACTTCCTGTGCTGATGTTATTTTGATTGCACATTTCTAATCCACCAATTACATAAGGTGTTGTTCCTGAAGCTGCAATTCCAACTACAACATCATTTTCGTTGATATTCCATTGTTGTAATTCTTTCCACGCTTGTTCTCTGTCGTCTTCGGCAAATTCTACTGCTTTTCTAATGGCTGTATCGCCACCCGCAATAATTCCAATTACCAAATCAAACGGAACGCCAAAAGTAGGCGGACATTCCGATGCATCAACAATTCCTAAACGTCCCGAAGTTCCTGCTCCAATGTAAAATAAACGACCGCCATGTTTCATTTTAGAAACGATTTCAGTCACTAAAGTTTCAATTTGAGGCAAAGCTTTTTCTACGGCTAACGGTACGGTTTTATCTTCATTGTTGATATTCGTCAACAAATCAGTGACCGACATTTTTTCTAAATGTTCGTATTTGGAAGCTTGTTCAGTGGTTTTAGTAAAGTTCATGCGATTATTTTAAAACATGATGGGCTAAAACATTTTGCACATCATACACATTAACTGATTTATTAAATTGTTTCACGATACTCGGATTAGCTTCACTAGAAACCCAAATTTTCAATTCGGCTTCTAAGTCAAAAGTGCCTGCCGTTTCAACGCTGAAACGTGAAATGCTTTTGTAAGTAATGGATTTATATTCTATTTTACTACCTGTAATTCCTTGTTTTTCAATTAGAATTAAACGTTTGTTAGTGAAAATAAAAGTATCGCGAATTAGTTTGAAACCCAATTCGATTTCTTCACCCGTGATTAATAATTTGCCATAATCTTTCACTAAAGTTTCTTGATTTACAGCACCTGCATTGCCAAGTAGCGCAGAAAATAATCCCATATTAATTGTTTTAAATGTTCTTCAAATTTAACTAAAAACTACTTATGTTTTAAGCCTTTTAAATTTTTAATGCGAATGCCCCATTTCGATGATGTAAGCCAAAACAAAACCAAATACAATCATGGTAATCTTTGCCAAATTGAATTTGTGTCCTTCGTTACTTTCAAAAATGATTGTAGACGAAATGTGAAATAAAATTCCCACTACAACCGCCGAAATTTCCTTTGAGTAATGTTGGGCAAAATGCATTTGTTCCGCTAATAAAGTTCCTAGTGGAGTCATTAATGCGAAAGAAAACATAAAAGCAAAAATCATTAGTTTATTCATCTTCGCATTTACGAAAAACAAGGTCAAAATAATAGCAATAGGGAAGTGGTGTACTGCAATTCCATAGGCTAAATTGTTGTTTTCGTGAATTGGAAAACCTTCTAACAAGGCATGAATACACAAACTAATAAACAACAACCACGGAATGTGATGTAATTCGTTATGCTCGTCGGTGTGTACGTGAACGTGACCGTGTTCAGCGCCTTTTGAGAAAAATTCTAGTAAAATTTGGAACAAAATTCCTATCATAATGAAAACACCAACTGGTAAAGTTGCATGCGCTTCTTCGCCTTCATGAACGTGATTGTGACCTTCGCTAAATAATTCGGGAAGTAAGTGCAAAACCGTTAACGAAAGTAAAAACGCACCACTGAACGCTAACAATAATTTGATGTTTTTTTTCTTTTGTGGTTTTAAAAACAAAGCGATTAAAAACCCTAAAATAACGGCTGAAAAGGTGATGATATATTGCATTATTTAAAAATCATAATTAAACGTTCGGATTGTGTTTTAAAGAATTTTCGCAATTTATAATCGCCAAAAATATCCAAAAGATAAATGCCGGCTTCTTCCATGATTTTTTCGAAATTTTCTAAGCTAAGTGCTTGTACTTTTTCGGTGAAATGAAACTTTTCGCCTTTATCTTCGAAATCAATTTCTTTATAAATATGTCCGTCTTTCAAATAGCGTTTGATATGAAAATCTATTCCGTCAACTGATTTTACTTCATCGGCTACCAAATTTTCCAAAACATAATCCACATTCATAAAATCGATTACTGCAAAACCTGTTTCGGTTAAACTGTTGTGAATGGCTTTGATGGTTTTATAATTGTCGGCATCGTCTTCAAAATAGCCAAAACTGGTGAATAAATTGAAAATCGCATCGTACTTTTCGTTACACGTTTCGCGCATATCGTGCACTTTGAAATGCAGTTTTTCATTCGCAAATTCAGAGGCTTCCTTAATACTATTTTCAGATAAATCAGCACCCGTAACATCAAAGCCAAGGGAATTTAAATAAATCGCATGACGTCCTTTTCCGCAAGCTAAGTCTAAGATTTTAGCGTCTTCTGGAAGGTTTAAGTAGTGCGTTAAATTGTCCATTAACAATTGCGCTTCTTCGTCGTTGCGTTCCTTGTATAAAATGTGATAATATTCGGTATCAAACCAAGATTCGAACCAATTTTCTGATACAGGCTTTTGAATTTCTGACATTTATTCTTTTTCTGGCAAATTAATCTTGCAAATTTAATGTATTTTTGCACAAGAATACCCTAATTATTACGATTGCAATTGATTTTTGCAATTGAACTTGAAATTGAAGAATGGAAAATTTTAAAATGACCGCCAAAACCTTCTTTGGTTTTGAAGAAATATTAGCAAGAGAACTACAAATTCTTGGTGCGCAACAAGTTGAAATCGGTACGCGTGTAGTGAGTTTTAAAGGAGATAAAGGATTTATGTACAAAGCCAATTTGGCACTTCGTACAGCTTTAAAAATCTTAAAACCTATAAAAACGTTTAAAGCGCATAATGACAAAGCGTTGTATGAAGGCATTAGAGCGATTGATTGGTCGGATTACTTAACGGAACACAATACGTTTTTAGTAGAAACAACGTTGCATTCTGAAAACTTCAATCACAGTCAGTTTGTGGCTTTGAAAACCAAAGATGCGATTGTGGATCAATTTAGAGATTTGAACGGAAAACGTCCAAGTATCGATAAAGACTTCCCAGATTTACAAATTCACGTGCATATTGATAGAGATAATGTAACGGTTTCATTAGATTCTTCAGGCGCTTCGTTGCACCATAGAGGGTATCGAACGGCTACGAATATTGCGCCTATCAACGAAGTTTTAGCAGCAGGAATGTTGATTTTAGCTGGTTGGGAAGGAAAAAGTCATTTTTTAGATCCAATGTGTGGTTCGGGAACTATTTTAGCCGAAGCTGCGATGATTGCTTGTAATGTTCCAGCGAATATTAATCGTAAGGAATTTGGTTTTGAGAAATGGAAAGATTGGGATGCAGAATTGTTTGATAACATTATGGAATCGTTATTAAAGAAAACACGCGAATTTCATTATACGATTACGGGTTATGACAAAGCGCCAAGTGCGGTTTCAAAAGCAAAAGATAACGTTAGAAATGCCAATTTAGACGAATACATCACAATTTCAAATGAAAACTTCTTTGATTCTAAAAAAGAAACCGAAGGACCATTGCACATGGTGTTCAATCCGCCTTATGGTGAGCGTTTGGATATTGATATGGAACGTTTTTACAGAGAAATTGGTGACACTTTAAAACAAAATTATCCAAATACGAACGCTTGGTTTATTACTGCCAATTTAGAAGCTTTGAAATTCGTAGGCTTGAAACCAAGTAGAAAAATTAAACTTTTCAATGGTAAGTTAGAAGCACGTTTGGTGAAATACGAAATGTACGAAGGCAGCAAGAAAGGAAAGTATATGAATACTGAAGAGTAACATTTTTTGTCAAGCTGAACTCGTTTCAGCTTCTCCAGATAGATTCTGAAACGAGTTCAGAATGACAGATACGTTTTCAATTCAACAATTTATCAGTTCAACAATTAAACATTATAAACAATGAATAAAAAAGTAAAATCATTCTTATATAACTTCTTAGGATTTGTGGTGATTTATTTACCAACATTATATTTAGTGGATGAATTCACGCATTTGAATGGACTTTGGATACCAATGACCGCTTTTATGGTAGCTTTAATTTTAGCTCCTAAATTTCAAGCGATTAAAACCCACAATGGTGAGAAAATCTACATGAAGTGGTTTTTTATAAAAGGTGTGAAAGAAATAGAATAAGAAAATCCCGAGTGTGAGCTCGGGATTTTTTTATACTTTAAAAATGGCGAGTATCCATAAACAGCTTTTTAGATTGGGTTTTAACTGTTTGGCTATGTGCAGTGTCGTCGGTCATTGGTAAAGGTTTTGTTGTATGCAGTTATTCTTCTTTTATTATATTTTGCAAGTGATTGTATACTAATATTTGGAACTCTTTGTCTTTGGGTGCTATTTCCTTATATCTCTCGAGTCTTTCAGCATTCATTTCTTTCAGAATGTTAGTTTTTTTCTCTAATAATTCTTTATACTTGGCAACCTGTTGATCAAGAGGTGTAGTGCTTCGCATACTTTCAACTTCAAAAAACCAATATTCTAATTCCCCAATCTTCTTTTCAATCATATGCTGAAGTTCTAGAGTTTTAATCTTGAGTTCTTTGAGTAATTCATCAATTTCCTCATTATTAACAAAGACTTCTTTTCTACCATCGGCAATCTCATATTTAAATTTTGCATCATTGAGTCGATGCTCATAATCTTTCAGTTTTTCTTTATTTTCTTCATTTATTCCACCAAAGTATGTGTCAAGTATTGTATTCAACCAATAGTTGTACTTTTCATAATGGTTTACCAACGCATTTCTTTCTTCGGTTTTTAAACTCAGTTTAGATTGGGTTGTGAAATGAATTTGGTTTTTTACAGTTTCTACAAGTTTTGTGATATCTTGAATATCTTCCTTGGTAGCAAGATTTTTTCCTTTTTCCTGAAAGTAAGATTTAAAAAGTGCTAAGTATAATCCAATTATGACAAGAATTATTTCTAATATTATTTGTGCTATTTCCATTGTTTATTTAATTACACACAACGTCCCGTCGCTTCTCGTCAGTTGCGAACTTCGGAACCGATTATTTTCTATCAAAGATAAAATTTCTTGCGAAACGTAAACGTGAATTTACTACAAAATTCGCAATCTTGCCAAACTCCTGTTATTTCTAGATTTTATTAATTCTTCAAATAAATTAAGTCATAACTATACTCAAAAGTATTTCCAAATATATCTTCGTAGTCAATTGTGATTTTCGAGTCTTTTAGTAGATCTCTACAACCAGACTGATATTCAGTAAATGCTTTGTTCACAATATTATTTTCAGGATATAATTTGAAAATTTTTTTTGATGAGCCAGGGGAAAGTACGTGTGTTGGTGCTGAATTGAAGTAGAAAATTATATCATCTTCGGGCTCCGCATCAGTTTCTACCAAAGGTGTTAGAAATTCGGAAAAGTTTGGGTAATATATACCTTTATGAAATATTTTTATTTTGTTGACAATTAGAGTGCCAGTTCCATTGTTCATCAATTCAACTTTAGTCAATTCAGGAAAACGTGTAAGATTAAAATAAGGAACTGGTTTGTTTTGCAGTTCAATTAACTCCTTTTCTCTTTTAAATCTTTCTACATCATGTGTAATATTTTCTTTATGTAGTTCTTTTTCTGAATCGTGAATTCTAGCTGCAATTCTTAAAGATATATAAATACTAATTAACGAGAATATTACAGCAATCAAGCTAAAAATTGTACCTACAACTCCTCCAATAAAATCTCCAAAAGTTCCCCAATCTGCTTTACTGTCTGACAAGCCATATCGAAAATTCCAAAAATACATGGCAATCGGAATTACTGCAATAACTCCTGATATGACAGCAGTTGTAATAGTAAAGTATTTTACTCGTTTTTTGTCAATTATTTCCATTACTCATATTTAATTTGTGGATAACTTGTCTATATCCTCAAGTATTGTTGAGGATTATTTTGTTAAATTCAAATATAATAAAATAGTTACAACATTATAAATATCACTCACAAAAAAAAGCGTCACTTTCGTAACGCTTCGTATATTATTTTTTCTCAGTTGTAGTTTTGTTTTTCTTGTAAATCGGTATGAAATAACTTAGAGAGTAATTAAAACCGGCTCCAAATTTTCCGTCATACGTTCGGTTGTATCCTGGTATGAAAAGGTTGTCAAAATTATCTGGTTTTTTGTTGGAAACCAAATAGTTCAATCGTACCGAAAAACCCATATAAAGGTTATTAAATAACTCAGCTTTGATACCACCTACAACTTCTAACCAACTTGCATTTAAGCCATCAAATTCTGCTCCTGAAATTATGGTGTTTTCTCCGTAATAGTTTGTTGGGTCATAAATGGTGTAGCTGTTTAAGGTTTGGCTAAAACTACTAACTCCGTAGCGCATTCCGGCGTAAATCATGTTTTCCATGTCGAGCCAGTTTTCAAACGAATTGTAATCAAAACCTACTTTAAAATACGTTCCTTTTGTAGTGAAGTTCAAACGGTCGTCGTCAACGGTTTTGTCTTCGTTTCCAATTTCTCCTGCTAGGTAAAAACGCTTGCTTAAACGATAATCTCCAACTACTTCAAAACCTCTGTAGTCTTTTTCGTAAAACGAACGCGCTATTTTGTGTAAATCAACGCCCACGCGCAAACCATAGCGTTCAGGATACATAACTTTTGCGGTGTCTTTGGTTTGTGCATTTCCTAATAACGAAATACAAACCAAGCTCAGACTAAAAATAAATCTTAACATGTACTTCATTTTCGGTTTCAATATTAGGTTGCATTACTTCAATGTTTTGAATCCAGTTGTTGCCATCAGCAGTTAATTCAATTGGATTGATATCATTTAAATAAAATAGTGTTTTATAGCCACAAGCACGAGAAACATATTCATTGATTCTTTCATAGTTAAAAGTAATCGCATCAATATTATCATTTGCAGTATCAGTGTCACTTCCGTTTTGGATAAAATTCAAAGTAGTAATATTAGCCGTAGTTCGCAATGGAACTTGAATTTTAGAAACGCCATTAAAAGGAATACCTTCTGTAAAAGTAGGTTCAATTACACCTAAATTCGTAACACTTTTTAAAACGGTAGGATTAGCAGCGTCGTAAAACTCAATAATTAATCGAGGTGTTACGGGCGTTCCTTCGGCACAAATATCATCTTTTTCGCAGTTCCAAAACGAAACGGCTAAAAGCAATGATAGGGTTATAAAAACTATTTTTTTCATAATTTATCTTTTTTCTAAAAGAACCACGTTTTCCACATGATGCGTTTGCGGAAACATATCCACAGGACGCACACGAACTACTTTGTATTTCTCGTCCATCAAAGCCAAATCACGGGCTTGTGTTGCCGAATTACAGCTTACATACACAATTTTTGGTACATCAGTTTTTAATAACATCTCTACCACATCTTTGTGCATTCCGTCTCTTGGCGGGTCAGTAATAATAACATCGGGTTGTCCGTGTTGGTTGATGAATTCGTCATTGAAAACGTTTTTCATATCACCTACATAAAACTCACAATTTGTAATGTTATTGCGTTCGGCGTTAGCTTTTGCATCAATAATCGCTTCTGGAACAGCTTCAACACCAATTACTTTTTTCGCTTTTTTCGATACGAATTGCGCAATAGTTCCAGTTCCTGTATACAAATCGTAAACGGTTTCATTTCCTGTTAAACCAGCAAATTCTCTAGTAATTTTGTACAATTCATACGCTTGATCTGAATTGGTTTGATAGAAAGATTTTGCATTAATACTAAAATGCAAACCTTCCATTTCTTCCAAGATATAATCACGACCTTTGAATAAAATAATATCTTGATCATACAACGTATCATTCAACTTTTGATTGATAACATATTGTAACGAAGTTATTTGAGGAAAACGTTCTGCCAAGAAATTCATCATCAATTCGATTCCGTTTTTATCGTTTTCATAAAACTGAATCAACACCATAAGTTCTCCGGTTGAAGCTGTACGAATCATTAATGTTCGCAACAAACCTTCCACAGCTCTAGCATTAAAGAACGTAAGATTGTTTTCGTTTGCAAAACGTTTGATTTCGTTACGAATCTCATTTGATGGATCTTCTTGTAAATGACATTTTTCAATATCTAAAATCTTATCCCACATTCTTGGAATATGAAATCCTAATGCATTTTTATTATCAAATTCAGTTCCCGATTGAATTTCCGCATCGGTCATCCAACGTGCATTCGAGAAACCAAATTCCATTTTATTTCTATAAAACAATTGCTTTTCCGAACCTAAAATCGGCTCGAATTCTGGTAATTCAATTTTACCAATACGTTTCAAATTATTAAATACTTCCTGATTTTTATAGTACAATTGTTGGCTGTACTTCATGTTTTGCCATTTGCAACCACCACAAGCACCAAAATGCTCGCAAACCGGTTCAATTCTATGTTCTGAAAATTCGTGGATTTTTATAGCTTTACCTTCGTAGTAGGCTTTTCTTTTCTTCATGGTTTGTACGTCTACCACATCGCCTGGCACTACATTTGGAAGAAATATTACTTTACCATCAGGAGCTTTAGCTACCGATACACCTTTTGCACCTGCATCAAGGATTTTTACGTTTTCGAATACGATTTTGTCTGTTTTCTTTTTTCCCATGAGGCAAAAATAAGATAATGAATTGTTTTATTAGAATCTTTAAAGAAAAAATATAGTGTATTAGCTAATTCGTTAAAAACATTCTGATGTTGATATCATGGAATTAGTATATTTGGGGAAATTAGTTTTTTTATGAAGCCAGAAAGTATTCAAAAATTAGAAAGTGAATTTGGTATTGAGTTTAAAGAATGTTATAGTTTTGTTTATGTAAAAAATGGATATATATTAAATGAAAAAGAAACAATAAAAGCACTAAAAATTGAAGAAGATAGTGATGTAACAATTAAAATTATTGATTTTTTAAAAAATGATTTACATGAAATTGAAGAATTGTCATTGAATAATGAAATTGATTTAACTTTTTTAAAAGATTTTAATAACCTAAAAAAGCTAAGAGTTGAGATTAGTTCAAAAGAGAATTTGCAATTGATTAGTGAAATTTCAGGGCTAAATGATTTAGTAATTTACATATCTAATATTGAGGATTTAGATAGTCTCAAAAAATTAAAAGAATTAACTTCATTAACATTTAGTACTAGTGGTGAAAATAATAATATAAATTTTATTAAAGAATTATCAAAACTTAAATTTTTGTCTATTCATCCTTCTGGATTAATAGATTTATCACCAATTTCATTTTTAGATAAACTTGAAATTTTAATGGTATATTCATTGAAATTAAATAATATTGATGAAATTGGTAAATTAAAAAATTTGAAATTTTTGGATTTGGATTGTTGTGAAATAAAAGAACCTGGTTTTATTGGGGAATTAATAAAATTAAAAACCCTAAGACTAAAACTAAATGGTATTTCAAATTTATCTTTTTTAAAAAAATTAATTAAAATAAAGAATTTAAATATAAAATCAAACCCAATAAGTGATATTACAATAATTGGAGAATTAAAAAATTTAGAGTATTTAAGGATTAAAAGAACAAAAGTTTCCGATATTTCTCCATTAAGACACTTAAATAAATTAAAAAAAGTTGATCTCGAAGAAAATGAAATTTCTGACATTACAGATTTATTAAAAAATGATAGTCTTAAATCTGTCAATTTAAGAGGGAATAAAAAAATCGAGATTGATTTTCCAAAAGAAGTTTTAGAAGCAGGTTGGGGAGCAATTAAGCAATATTCTCAAAAGGCTAAGGAAAGAATTCCTTTTAAAAACATCAAGGTTTTGCTGTTAGGAAACCCAAATATTGGGAAGTCTAATTTATTAGAGTATTTAGAAACTAATGAGGTTCCGATATTAAACGATTCAACTCATGGTGTAAGATATAAACACATTGTTTTAAATGATATAAATTTTCATGTTTGGGATTTTGGTGGGCAAGAATATTTTCATGCAACACACAAATTATTTTTTAGCCCAAATGCATTAAACATAATTCTTTGGGGTAAAGACATTCCGAGAAATTCAGACGAAATTGAAAATCAATTTTTTAATTTAGATTATTGGTTACGTATTGTAGAACAATTAAATTATAAATCAAAAAAAGAAGAAGTTTTAATAATAGAAAATAAAATTGATTTAAATAACCCTATTAATCAAGAAACAATTTTAAATCAAAAAGAACTTTCTGAAAATTATAAAATACTTAATTTAAGTTTTACCAATTTTAGCTTGCTTAATCTCAAAAGAACAGAGATTTTTAAAAGTATTTTTCTTGAAAAAGCTGAAAGTATAATGTCAAAGTTTAATTATCCTGCATTTTATGAAGTTTTTTGGAGAAGAATTCAAGAATTAAATAAAGATTTTGTAACTGTTAATGAAATAAATAACCGACCTTCTAAAGAAAATGCTATTGCAGCTTTAAAGGTTTTTCATAACATGGGAATGTTATTGTATTTTCACGAATTAATACCAGATAAAGTCTTTTGTAAACCTCAAGTTTTACTTGAATTATTATATGAAAAAATTTTAAGTAAAGAAAAGAAAGATAGATTAACTCAAAGTGAAATTGAAGAATCAATTACAAAAAATTCTTTGGAATTAAGTGTTGAAGAAGTTATTAATCTACTAAAGTATTTTGATTTAATTTTTGAAATTAATGATGAAAAGGATGTTTATTTTATTCCGCAATATTTAAAATCTATAAATCCTCATATAAAAGATTTAAAAGAACAAATTTTTATTGGTTCTAATATAAAAATAATTGGAGATAATTATTTGATGAGTGTTGCTATGCAAAAAATATTCTCAAAATATGGTAGCTTTGTTAGTAAAGATGATAATGAATACAGGTTTTGGAGAAATGGAATAATTATTAAAAAAGATGGTTGTGTTTTAATGATTGAATTAAATCGAGAAAAACAAACTATTGAGATATATCAAGACAAAGAAGGTAAAAATTTGATTCTTCAAAAAGAAATTGTAGATTTTATTTTAGATTTACCTGAAGATGTTGATTCACCAAAAAGGAATTTTGATAACCATAGGAATAAAAGATGGAGAGATGTTTTAAATTTTGATGACGAAGATTATTCACCCCATTTTTCTGAAAGAATCCAAGAATATGATGGGTATTTAGAGGAGTTTGAAAGTAGGAATTGGGAAAACAAATATAATTGGGTTTCAACTTTTTTTAATGTTTATGTTAGTATAGATTGTGTTTTCTTTGCAGATTGGAAAAAAATAAAAGAAAACGAGGATTTATCAGAAATAAATTTTTGTAATGAAATAGGAGAATTTAAAAAAGTAAATGTAAAAGAATATTGTTATTTGATTGATAAAAAAAATATGCAAGAAGACGAAAATAATAGAGCATTAGTAAAAGAAGTTAATTCTGTAACTAATAATTTTAACGCTCCTGTTAATATAGGAATTCTTGGCAATGATGGTAAAATCGAAGAATTTAAAGTTGTAAATCACGAACTCCCTAATTCTAAATCAAAACCAGGTTTAACAAATGATGAGTTAATCGCTGTTAAAAAATGGAAAAATAATGCTATAAAGGGATTTATTTTATATTTTTTATTTTCAATGTTTTTAGCTTACAACTATATCCAAGAGACTAATTATATAATGGATAAATTGGAATGGAATAATTTTAAACAAAATGAGTTTTCGAAATTAATAATATTTGTTTGGAGTTGTTTAGGTGTTTATTTGTTTTATAAGCTCATTTATGATAGATTTTTTGATCCCTCAAAAGAAAATTCTTATATTGATTTGTATAGAAAAAGAAAAAAATAAACCATGAAAACCCATTTAGCTTTACTTCGCGGAATTAACGTTTCCGGTCACAATATGATAAAAATGGACGTTTTGAAATCGCTTTTAGAAAACGCAGGATTTCAAAATGTACGAACTTATATTCAATCGGGAAATGTTTTTGTGGATTCGGAAGAAGAACATGGTGCTAGTGTTGGGTTTAAAATCAAACAAGAAATCTTCAAAGAATTAGGATTGGAAGTTCCAGTTGTAGTTATTAGTAAAGAAGATTTGGAAGCGTGTTTCAAAAACAATTCATATCTCAAAGAGAAAGATTGCGATACTAAGAAATTGTATGTAGCATTTTTGTCCAAAGAATTACAAGGAAGCGCCATTAACGATTTAAAAATAAGTCAATTCAAACCCGACGAAGCTGCAATTGATAAAAGTAGAATTTACATTAAATATGCAGTTGGAGCAGGAAAAACCAGATTAGATCAAAAATATATCGAGAAAAAATTAAACGTTGTCGCCACAATTAGAAATTGGAATACGGTTACGACGTTGTTAGAAATGTTTGCGTGATTAGCACGCGGATGAAACAGATTCGCAAAGCGAATCGCTGATTTTAACAGATTTCAGAATGTTTTTAGCCTGAATTTAGGAATCTTTTTTGAGTTTTTTTTCATAATTTAAAACTATCATTTTTTGCTTACATGACTTATATGTTTAAAAAAAAACTAAAGTTGCTAGCGGAAACTTTGATAAACAGCGTGTTTCAAAATTGAATTTTTACAGATTATTAAATTTGAATTTGAACTTGCCCTTGATTTTTGTATTTTTGACAACTATTCGGTTGATTTCTCACCATTAAGAAGGAATTGCGATGTAACAATCAACAACAAAATTTTATGTCAGTTTTAGAAAAAATGAGTTCGGCTGAAGCTATTGCATTAGAAGACAAGTATGGTGCACACAATTATCATCCACTACCAGTAGTTTTGAGTAGAGGAGAAGGAGTTTATGTTTGGGATGTAGAAGGAAAGAAATATTACGATTTTCTTTCGGCTTATTCTGCGGTAAATCAAGGACATTGTCATCCAAAAATTGTAGGAGCAATGGTGCAACAAGCCCAAACTTTAACGTTAACATCAAGAGCATTTTACAATGATAAATTAGGGGTTTACGAACAATTTGTAACCAACTATTTCGGATTTGATAAAGTATTACCAATGAACACAGGAGCTGAAGCAGTAGAAACTGCTTTAAAATTGTGTAGAAAATGGGCATACGAGAAAAAAGGAATCAACGAAAACGAAGCGCAAATTATCGTTTGTGATGGTAACTTCCACGGAAGAACTACTACAATCATTTCATTCTCAAACGATGAAAACGCACGTAAAAACTTCGGACCTTATACAGCAGGATTTATTAGCATTCCTTACGATGATATTGAAGCTTTAGAAAAAGCTGTGAATTCATCAAAAAATATTGCTGGATTCTTAGTAGAACCTATTCAAGGGGAAGCTGGAGTTTACACACCATCAGAAGATTTTCTTAAAAGAGCAAAAGCAATTTGTGAAGCCAATAACGTTTTATTCATTGCTGATGAAGTGCAAACAGGTATTGCAAGAACGGGTTCGTTATTAGCGGTTTGTGGTAATTGTACTTGTGAAGCAAAATGTGAAAAACAAGCCACTTATACACAACCAGATATTTTAATCTTAGGAAAAGCATTATCAGGTGGTGCTTATCCAGTTTCGGCTGTTTTGGCAAATGATAGCATTATGAATGTAATTAAGCCAGGACAACACGGTTCTACTTTTGGAGGAAATCCAGTTGCGGCTGCGGTTGCAATGGCGGCTTTAGAAGTAGTTTCGGAAGAGAGTTTATCTCAAAATGCTAGAAAATTAGGAAACATCTTCCGAGGGGAATTAGCAAAATTTATCGAAACGTCAACCATCGCTACTCTAGTAAGAGGAAAAGGTTTGTTGAATGCCGTTGTAATTAACGACACCGAAGAAAGCGACACCGCTTGGAACATTTGTGTACGTTTAGCTGAAAACGGTTTGTTGGCAAAACCAACACACGGAAACATAATTCGTTTTGCTCCTCCGTTAGTAATGACAGAAGAACAACTAAGAGACTGTGTTGCAATTATCATAAATACTTTAAAAGAGTTTGAAAAATAAAAAAAATCCCAATCGAAAGATTGGGATTTTTTTATGAAGCGATTTGACTTCATTATTGATTGTGGGATGTAATATAATTCCGAGCAATCAAATCTTTAGCCAACTAGAGAATTAGTTTAGAAGATTCTTAGCAACCGTCTTTGCTAGGTGCGCGTTTATAAATTATTTTACCGTCTCGTTCTACATAGTCGCCTGCCACTATTGGATAGTAATACTTGGGTGCTTTTGATATGCTATGGCTTTTTATAATAATTTTGTCGTTTACTTTCAGTCTGTACAATTGCTCAAATTCACTGTCAAAATTATAGTTGTTCTTAGTAGACTTTTCTGGTCCAAAACTAAGAATATAATCGTCACCATTAATCCTTACCATCACTCCGAAACCCAATCTTGAGCCTGAAGGAAGAGAAAGAGAGGTTACAATTGCCTCCATATTGGTATAGTCTCTAACGGATTTACTTATTTTAGCAATACCGGCATCCACTTTTTTACCTGCAGGCGACGTTTCCCAATTTTTGAACATTATACCATCAGGGCACGCCTCCCATTTTTTTAATTCAGTATTCCTTTCAGCTGCAGTGAGTTGCTTTTGTATTGACTTTTTAGTGGTTTCAGTTTTAATTTCACGATTAGTACCTGAGCTGTCGGTCAAGGGAGTGAAGCTAAATACCAGTCCGCTTACCACAACCACTGATAAAATTAAAGCATAAATGATTTTTTTCATGTTTTTTAGTTTTAAATTAATGATATAGTTTTATCTTGTTTTAAAGTTAGTGGAGTAAAATTACTTTAATATTTTTCGGGTTGTGAGCTTAAAATTGTAAATAAAAATGTAAACTTTGTAAATATAAACTTGACACTATGTTGAATAGCATAAATCTCCTTCTCGGAAAACGTAATTACCTTTTGGGGTTGTTACTTCTCTTTTTTATTGCTATAATCTGCGTGGCTTTTAATATTGAGGATAGTGACAGTTATAATAATTCTAGAAGAGAAGTTCTTCTTCGTAGGATTGGACATGAAATACTCCTTCAGTCAGGTGATAGTACATCAAGAGTTCTTCCCGTAAAAAAGATAGCTGAAAATGAATATCAGATTAGGTTTGAGAATGAGTTTACTTTTCTGCCTGATTCCCTAATGAGTACTACCCAGCGTTTTTTAGACAACTCGCCACTTTCAAGTAATTATATTGTTAATGTTTTGAACTGTGATAACTCAAGTGTGATTTATGGATATGCTATATCCAAAAATGAGAAAGATGATATTGTAACTTGTAAAGGAAGAAGACAACCAAAGTCATGTTATATTATAAATATCAAATTCAAACCGACAGGAATAGTTACAGCAAAAAATGGATATCTTTTGGGTAGCCTGACTTTTTTAGCCTTTGTAGGTTTTATTTTTTTGAGAAATGTTAAGCCGCAAAAATCTTTACCAGACGGTCAAAATGCTAATATGTTCGTTTTGGGTTCGCTATTATTTGATGCAAAAAATAAGAAACTTGTTGCAGATGAAAAAACAATTGACTTAACTGGAACGGAAACCCGTGTATTGCTCATTTTCGCATCGTCTCCTAATGAAACCATAGAGAGAAGCCGATTGCAAAAAGAGATTTGGGAAGATGAAGGTGTTATTGTGGGGCGAAGTTTAGACATGTTTATATCAAAACTTAGAAAAAAGCTAGAATTTGACCCCAATATCAATATTGTTGTTATACGCGGTAAAGGATATAAACTTGAAGTTAGCACTACATAAAATACAATGAATTCGTATTTGAACTAGCACAGTGTTGAACGTGAAAATTGGGTTAGATTTTTGAATTTAGGGTTTATTACCACTAAACCGCTTTTAACGGAAGTTTATTTCACTTTGGAAACTAACACTATAATTCCATCAAATTCTTCATTATGCAAAACAAGAAATTTGTTACTGTTTTTATAAACAGTAGCTGTTTGAATGTCTTTTCCAGCGTCTATTGAATAAGCTTCTTCTTTAGTTATTATTTTGTTGTCAAGTATAAAAAGAATTTTACTATTTTGTGCATCTGTTGATTCTGAATATTTTACAAGATTTGTTTTAATCATTAGAACTCCATCTTTAGCATTTTCTCCCCAAATCACCTCTCCGGTTCCAGAGCTTTTACTAATAGAATTTATATCATCTATGTTTTCAGGTTTTAAGATTGCATATTGGTATAAGTTTTCTTTTGAAGTAGGTTTTCCATCTATTACGAGTAAAGGATTGGTGCCTAAATCATCAGAATATTTTTTCTGTTTTAAAAATTCGATAATGTAATTATTTGTTTTTTCTTCAAATGTTGATATTTGAGAATAACTATTTATTGTTATTGTTAAAATAATTAGAATAAGTATTTTTTTCATTGTTCTATGTTTAACGATTCGTTTTTAAATTACCACCAACATGTCGCGGCTTTAAGAAGTGGCGATGAACCAAGACCAAGCCTTTACAAATATAACCAAAACTTTAAATTAAAAACCTTTTCCATTTCAAATAAATCCCGAGCCTCGCCATTTCTTGAAACCGCTGTTGTGCTATGTCATGGTTTTGGTATATTCGGACTTAACTCAATCAAAATGCGAAATCTTGCTTGGCATTTATCATTATACACTTCTTCATTTCCCATAATCCAATTATATGTTTTTGGGTAAAGAAATTCTAAAATGTTGTACGAAGTAAGCCAAAACGAACTTTCAAATAATTGAATATGTAAATCATTTTTATTAGGATCTATAGAGAGTAAGAAATCACCAGCTTCAATAAACTTATCTTGTTGATATCTTGCATACATTGTAATTAAAGATTTTTTAGACTTATTACTTCTATGTGCAATATAATTTCTAATTATATAATAATCATCAATTCTTTTACACGCATCTTTATTTAGGTTTAAAAAAGGATTCTGATTGTCAATTAGTATTTTTTTTGAAATTGCCTTTAGATTGTTTGCACCTTTTAAATCAAAATATCCAAGTCCATTCAAATAAGCTATGCATTCGTCTGTAGTTATTTTTTTTGGCAAGTTCAACGATAATTGATTTGCTAATTTACTAGTGTCTGTTTTTAGACATTCACATATTATTTTTTCTATATACCATTCCCAATCACAAAGAGTCTTAATAGTAAATGCTTCAAAAACTTGTTGAACCTCATATTTTGAAAAAACTTTACCAGTCAATTTCATAATTTTATGAGCTAAAAATTCGGCTTGAGAAAATAATCTTGCCATATACATTATGGTATATTGACAGCCAATGGTTTTAAATTCACCATTATTTATTATATTTTCAATTTCTTCTTTAAGCATAGTTTTTTATGATTTCGCACAACTTGTATATATGTCTGACAAACGTCAGTTTCATCTTTGTTCAAAAATAATAAAAAAATCTTACAAATCATCAATAGGTTTTGTGCATCATCAAATTACAACAAACAAAAAAAGCACCGATTTCTCAGTGCTTCTTATATCATAAATGAAGTTAGTATTACATACCACCCATTTGTTTTTGGAATTCTTCCATAGTTGTTTTTGTGTAACCTTCACCAACTTTAAAAGCTTCGGCAGAAACTTCTTTTGAAAACTTAGTAGCTTTCATTACCATGTCGCCTTGAGCCGTTTGAGTTGTAATTTCTAAAGGGTAACCAGCAAGTTTTAATTTAGATTCTGCCGCACCCATTTGTGGTGCAATTGCTTCTGTTATATATAATGTGCTTTTTGTGCCATCGTTCATGTTTACAGTAGCTTTATAACATTTAAAACCTGCAATTTCTTTTGTATCTTTTTTATCGTAAACAATATCTTTTGCGTTGTCTAAATTGGTAAGACCATTTGCATTTTTTGAAGCTTCTTCTCCAGCATCAGTAATTTCATATTTCATACCCATTACTTCAACCGTCATTTTCGTGTCTTTTTTATTCTCATTAGGAACGATGGTTTTCATTAACATCATACCACCCATCATGCTCATATCGGTAGCTTGCGTTTTTTCATCAAAGTGAACTGTTATAGTACTTTCACCCATAGCTGCCATTTCTTCGCTAACATTAGGCATTGTCATACTGTAAGTTACAGAACCTTTTTTTAATTGTGTTTGAGCAGTAGCTGTAATTCCTACAAATAATAAGGCAGTTAATGCAATTTGTGTGAGTTTTTTCATTTGAATAGTTTGTTTGAATAATATTGGTAAATATAATAAAATACTATTTCAATACAAATTCAAAGCGAACATTTACTTTTTTGGTCACTTTTTTGTTTACCACACTTGGAATTTCAATGTCGAAATCGTCTGTATTGACAGTAAAGTCTGATACAATTTCTATGCCATCTTTTCCTTTTTTAATTTTTGCAGTAATCGCAATATCCTTTGATTTTCCATGTAGTTCTAATTTACCTTTAATGGTATAGTTGTTTGCAGTTGTAGTTATTTTAGATAAGTCGAAATTCTCTATTTTCCCTTTAAAAGTTGCTTTGGGAAATTTGTCGCTTTCCACATAATTTTCATTAAAATGTTCTTCCATTAAAGCGACTTTAAATCGGAATCCCTTCAGCAAAGCTAAAGAAGCTATTTCTCCAGTTTTCGTATTTAATACACAAGAAACGCCTGAATTTTTGGCTTTTACTTCTTCAAACGACGGTACCGAAGCTTCAAAAGTTATGGTTCCAGTTTTCGTAATTAATTTGTCTTGTGCAAAGCTGAGGCTACTAATTAAAAGTAAAGCCATAATTATTTTAGTTTTCATAATCTTAAAATTTAGTTATTGAGGAAAATCGGCATTTTGCCATGCTATAATAATATTTATGTCATTTTGAGATAATCTAGGACCACCAAGTGGCATGGCTCCAGATGTTCCTTCTGGTCTTGAAATTCGGTCAATTAAATTATTTAAAACCGAAGCCTTCACATTTTCGTATGTAGTTAAAGAATTGGGTGCGCCAAAATTGGTTGGGTTTCCATGGCAATTCAAGCAATTGTTTTGAATTATGGGTCTCACATCATTTTGATAACTTATTGAAGTTGGAATCTCAGTTTCTGTTAAGTCGGAAACACTGTCTTCGCTACAACTCATAAACGTTACTAAAATAAGAGCTAGAATTGGGAGTTTTTGTGTCATTTTTTTCATTTTAAAAAGTATTAGTTATGAATAGAAAATTAAAATTTAGGTTAGGACTTGGTATTGTTTTGGTAATGATTTCTGCCATTGTTGTTTTGAATTTTTATATGTATCAATCGCATCGCGATATAGATGCTGAACAAGCCGCTTTTGAAACTAGTGTGAGTGAATTATCGCAACGTTTCATAAATAATCCAGATTCTTCAACTGTAACTTATGCTGACCAAACTATTTCCATATACGGAAATGTAACAGCATTGGATTTAAAGCAAAACACAATTACGTTAGATAATAAGTTAATTGCTACTGCTTCTAAGGAACAAATGAATAAAGCCAAGATGGGAGAATTGGTAAAATTAAAAGGACGATTTATTGGCTTTGACGAATTGTTCAATGAGTTACGAATGGATCAATGTACAATTGAAGAATAAATTGAAACGTATGAAATCAATTATTTTAATCATCGCTTTTTTGGGATTTTCTTCGGTTTTTTCTCAAGCCAATATTTTTGATGTTGCCAGAAGAGGAACAGTTGCCGAAATGACTTCTTTATTAACAGCACAACCTCAAGCAATAGAGAGTAAAACCGCTCAAGGATTTACGCCTTTGATTTTAGCTTGTTACAACAGTAATGATGATGTAGCTACTTTTTTAATTCAACAAAAAGCCAGTTTAAATAATGTGAGTCCAAATGGAACTGCATTAATGGCTACGGTAGTTAAAAATAATCAAAAATTAGCAAAATTATTACTAGACCACAACGCTAATCCCGATTTACAAGACGGAAATGGCTATACAGCTTTACATTATGCGATTCAATTTAGAAATTATGAAATGATAGCACTTTTGATGCAATATCAGCCTCAAATTACTATAAAAGATAATATGGGAATGACAGCAAAAGCATATGCAATGAACTTAAAAGACGAACAAATACAACACTTATTAAAACTATAGATTATGAAAAAAATTACTTTTTTATTTTATTTTTTAGCCACTTTTTACAGTTCGGCACAGGGTTATTCAACCGGAACAATTAGTTTGAACAATACGGCTGGTGTTGCTATGACGGCTAAGATTGATGTGAACACTTTAGTAACTCTTACTTTAACTGGACCTTCTAATCGCTGGTTTGCTTTAGGTTTTGGAGCTAGTTCAATGACCGCAGGAACAGATGTAGTAGTTTGTCATGCAAATACCGTTGCGTTGCCTTCATTTGATCGATATCTAACTGGGTTTTCAGCACCTGTTTCTGATGGCGCTCAGCATTGGACCATAACGTCAAATACGGTAAGTGGTTCTGTTCGAACTATTATTGCTACAAGAGCATTGAGTACCGGTGATACAAATGATTATACATTCTCATCCAATCCAAATCCAATAAGTTTGATTTGGGCTTACGGAAGTACGGCAAACAGTTACGCTTTATCGTATCACGGGGGAAGAGGAGTAACTTCGGCTAATTTCACTCTAGGAAACAACGATTTTGTATTGTCAGAGTTTAAGATGTATCCAAATCCTGCTAAAGACTATGTCACGATTGATTTATCTGATTTAACTTCTAACGCAACCATTTTCATATATGATTACTTAGGACGACTTGTTAAAAAAGAATTACTAAATACAACTTCTTCAAGAATAGAAACATCCAATTTGCAAAAAGGAACGTATATAGTTAAAGTTGATTCTGATAATGGATTAGCCTCTAAAATTCTAATAGTAGATTAAAACAAATTTTATGAAAAAAACATTCTTCTTTGCCTTGATGTTCCCATTTTTGGGATTTGCCCAAGATGATTTATTAAGTGAAATCGATTCTGTTCCTCAAAATCAAAAGGTAGAATCGGCTTTTAAATCGTTAAAAATTGTGAATTTAGAATCTACAAAATTAGCCGCAAAAGGTGACTTTTATTTTGTGGTAGCGCATCGTTTTGGATTTGTAAATAATGGATTTGACGATTTTTTTGGATTGGATAATGCCAATACCCAATTAAAATTTCTTTACGGAGTAAATGAATGGTTAACCGTTCACGTAGCAAGAAGTGGTTTTCAAGAAACCTATGATGCAGCGATAAAATATCGATTGTTTGCGCAAGGAGAAAATAACTTTCCAGTGACTATTGTAGGATTTAATAGTGTTGCTGTTAATACAGAATTAAAAGAGGAAGATTATCCAAAATTAGAATTTGAAAATCGCCTGAGTTTTGCCACTCAAATTTTAATTTCTCGAAAATTTTCAGAAAAGTTATCATTAGAATTGGCGCCAACCCTTTTTCATGAAAATACATTACGTGATGTTTTAGATGAAAATAATATGGTAATTTCTCCAAATCCTCAAGATAATACACAATATGCAATAGGAATTGGAGGTCGTTATAAGTTAACTAAACGTTGGTCGTTTAACATAGATTATGTAGCTCATTTAAACCGCGCTAACGAATCTATTTATAAAAATCCGCTATCGATAGGTTTTGATTTAGAAACTGGCGGACACGTTTTTCAAATGCATTTTACAAATGCAACGGCAATGCATGAAACAGGTTATTTAGGACAAACAGTAGGTGATTGGGGAAAAGGCGAGTTTGGTTTTGGATTTAATTTGGTACGAGTTTTTTAAAGCATAAAAAAACCGAGCTTAGCTCGGTTTTTAATTTTTAATTCTTCTTAAGTAATACTTTCTCTTGTGAAAACTGGTATGCCGCATCTAAGAAGGCAATCATTTTTTTCCAATTGGCATTAGGTTCGTACGAATTGATGTAATTTTTTGTGGAAACAATAACTAATTTATTGTCTTTTATTTCGGCTTTGCTTACAAAACTTCCTGTTTCATTTTCCACTTTTACGTTTAGTTTTTCTAAACCACTAACAGTATATCCTTCTGGAATATCCAAATTAATAGTGTATTCAAAAGAACGTGGGAAAATGGTATAAATATTATTGGTTCTTTCGTATTCTTTTTCTTCAATATCTACTTGTGAACTGATGAATTTTCCAATATCTAAAATATAATTGTTTCCTGCTTTTTTGATAAAATTTGAAGTAATAGTGAAGTTTTCTGTAATCACTAATGGTTCATTAATACCAAATCTTCCTGTTTTATCAACCTTTAAGTCGTGTTTGTCAACTTTAATGTCGTATTCTTCTTCAATTTCCTTTTTGAATTTTTCAACCTGATTTTGTTTAAATTTTTCAATTAAAGCAGCGTATTCTTTTTTGTATTTGTCTTTATCTTTTTGTTTTCGAACTAAATCTAAAACTGGACTGGTTCCATATTTTTCATAATCTTCACTAATATAATCATAGAAGAAAATTTTGCTATTGTGCTCAAACTCTTTATTATGACCATATAATGAAGAAATTTTTGTGGCATTTGCAGTTGTAAAATCTGTATTTACTGAAAGATTAGTTGTCACTTTTGTGACGTTGTCTTTATAGGTTAAACCTGGAAGTTTTATTTCTTCAATATCACTTACTTTTTTACTTTTTGAAACTTTTAAAGCATAAGCTTTTGTATTTTCTAAAGTACTGTCAAATTGATTTGGGATAGAAAAAGGATCAAAAATTCCGAAATAAATAGGGCTTTCTGTATTTACTTTTAAAAGAATTCTAATGTTTTCCTGAATTAACACATCACTTATTGGACCATTTTCTCTTCCCGTTGCAACTATGATATCAAATTCGATTTTTTGCTTTTTTAGAAATTGCATGAAATAATTAATGAACTGTTCTTCTTTTGTAAAGAAAACAGGATCATAACCATAAAGTCCAAAAGGATTCATAATATTTGCATCGTTAATTACAAAAGCTTCAATGTATCTTGTGTAAAATTGATGACGCATAAAATAATATACAGCGTTTACTTTTTCTTCATTAGATTTAAAGTTTTTACCTTTTAAAAAGTTTTCTACATCATTTAAATTACCTGATGGATAAAATTTGGTATCATAATAATTAAAAATATCTTCTTTAGAAACCGTTCTTTTAATGATACTTTCTTTTTCAGGTAAAAAAGCAGCAGCTCTTTGCTCAAACTTTCCCGAACGCGCAAAATAAACTTGAAATTTATAACAAGGAAGTTCTACTAATGGTAAAAACCATCTTGGAAAATCGTTTTTTGGAATATCAGTTGCTACAATTTCATATTTACGTTCGCCACTTTTATCTAAAGGAATTTGTTTTAATTCAGGACCATTATTGTAAGTGTTGAAGTTAACAAAGAAATCATTTTCGGTTTGAAAAGTTAATTTGTAATTTAAAATGGGATAACTTTCGCCAAGTGTTCTTTCTACGGCATCAAATCCAAATTCATAAGTTGAACTGAAGGTTTCTGTACTGTAATTATAGAAATCAATAATGTCGCCAATTTCTAAATTTGGAACGGCAATTTTTTTCTCCTTGTCAACGGTAACGGCTTCTTTTTCGGTATTAATAATGTTTTCTGTTCCGTTTGGTTTAATAACTTTTATACCAATAACTGTTTTAAGAACAGCTCCATATCTTGGATTTGATTTTTCAGAATAATTAAATTCTGAAAAACTTGTAACAGCAGCCTGGTCGTTTAATTTAACTCTTTTTCTGAAGGCTGCTCTAAAGGTTACGCTTTTTCCAAATTTATGAAAATCATAATCTTCATATTTATAAATGATTACAGCAGATTCGTTTTTATACTTATCTGGAATAGTATTTTGGCTTTTGTATTCGTCATTTTTGCCCCAAAAGAAATCTTTAATTTCGTCTTTTGTTTGCGCTTGTGAAAGACTAACCCAAAGAAAGGTTAGTAAGAATAATTTGAATTTCATTTTGGATTTTTATTTGGTTAAAACAACTTGTTCTGAATAGTTTTTTTGAATTGTTGCGTAATGATTTTTCCAATCATTAAATTTTGATGACTTGATGATTCCGTTTTTAAATTGGAATTGTTTGGTATATTCTAACGTATTTCCTTTTACTTCATATTTCATTGAAATGGTATAATCATCTGTAATTATCGAAATATTTTCAGGCATTTTTGTTACTTTATAACCATCAGGAATTTGTAAACTAATCGTAATGTCGTCAAATGATTTATAGCTCAACATGAAATCAGTTTTGCGCTCTTTAAAATCAAATGAATTATATTCTTTACTGTAATTCAAATCCACATAAATTTCATTATCAAAAGAAGAAACATGATTGGCAATGGAAACATCATAATCCAAAGTTAGTTTTTGATCTCTATTTAATAAATCGGAAGTCTTAATATTAGTTACGGTACAATTTTTATCTTTCGAATTCAAATACCATCGTAAAGCATCTTCTTTTTTATCGTTTTTTATAGAGTTATAGCTGTATAAAAAAGAAGCTCTACTTTCGCCAAGATATTCCGCTTTTACTTTTCCTTTTAAACTTTCGTTTTCAATTACGTAGTTAATTACACTTTTTTCTGTGTTTGAAGCTGCTTTTTGTACTGGAATTCTATCTAAAATAAATTTATCGCCATCTTCAATTAATACTTCTTTTCCTTGAATTCTTTGAGCGTATTCTCCAAACGAATTGTATTTTTCAGTTCCGTCTAAGAAGTATTTCTTCCCATCTTTAATCAAAGCGCAAATCATGTGGTTGTCTACAGATAGGGAAGGTGTACTATAATCATAAGCAATATGGTTGGTTCCAATCCAACACAATCTAGCATCAAAACCTGCTAGCTTTAGCATTTGTTTTGTTAAGTTGGCCATTCCTTTACAATCGCCATATCTTTTTTGGAAAACATTCTGAGAATCATCGGGTTTAAAACCTGCAATTCCGTCTTCAAAAGCAATGTATCTTATATTGTCTTGAACCCAATAATAGATGTTTTTTATCTTCTCTTCGTCGGTTTTTGCATTGGCAGTTAATTCTTTTACTTTTTCAGCAAAAATGGCAGGATTATCTTTCATGGAATCTACAAGCGATTTGTACCATTTATATAAATCGGCAGTAGAACTAAAAAGCGTTTTCTTCTCGTTTTTAACCGAAAATGATTTTGCAACAAATAAGATATGTGGATATAAAAAACTTGGTCCAGGACTATAATTTTCTTTTGGGTTTCCGTTTAAATTCTCAATCGTGTAGGTGTAAATGGTGTTTTCAGCATTTTGAGTAATTGCTTTTTTAATTGCAAATCCGTCGAAGTTAAATTCTTTAATTTCTAAATCTAACCATTTTGGAATTTCAATAATTACTTTTTTTTCAATAACTGGAAATTCATCACTAAAGTAAATACTTGTAAAATATTTACTGTCTTTGATTTTCTTTTCCATTTGATATTTGTAAGTATAACCTTGAACGGGAAAATCAACTTGCATGAATTTTACTCGTGCATCATTGTAGAATAAGTCATCACTTTTGTAAAACTCATCATTTACAATAAAGTTAGCTTGTTTATCGGTTTTGTATTTTAAAGAGAAATTCTCAATGCTAGATTGACTGTCATAAAACTCATATTTCTGAATATCCGCTCTATGGTTTATGTTCATTAAATGTTCTTTTACGCTGTAATTAACTTCAACAAGGTCATTTGTTTTGTTAATATTAAAAGTCACTTTTTCGGTACTGTTAAGAATTGCGATATCAAATTTATCGTACTTTTCTCGTATCGATTTTGCAGTTTTAATTTCTTCAGGAGATGGATCTGCATTTTTTTGGGCAACAGATGAAATACAAAAGAAAAGGACGAATAAAAATGGAAAAATTTTCATGTTAAAATAATTTGCAATAATATAAAAAAATAGTTTACATATTAAAATAAAAACTGCCTTTTATTAAAGGCAGTTTTTATTTTTTAATCAAAAAAAGAATGGTCTTATTTTTTCAGAAAACTTTCCGAATATTTTTTTCCATCTTCTGTCTCAATCAAAAGAATATAAAATCCTTCAGACAAATCTGAAACCGAAACACTTGAATTAGAAAGTTGTACATTTTTAACTACTTTTCCTAATGTTGAAATGATAGAAATGTTTTTAATAGATAGCATTTCGATATTTGAAAGTGTAAGAATATCAGATGTTGGGTTAGGATATAATTTAATTTTTGAATTACCATTATCAACTAAACTCAAAGGACTAGAGCCTTCAATAATTGTTAAAGCTTGATTAATGTTAGGATTATTGATAACATCCACTACACCAGATGGCCAAATAACCACAACTTGAGTAATTGCTGTTTCTGTACCAATTCCAAAATGAGCATTCAAAGTACTCATGTGTCTGAATCCTTCTCCACTTCTAATGTCTCTAATTTGTTTTCCCCATGCGCCATGAATTTCAACTCTTGCACCAATTCCGTTTCTATTACTTTGAATGCCTTGAAGATTGAATTTTATCCAATTGTTTCCGTTTGGAACGGCATATCGAATAGTTGTACCGCTTTGAAAATCTAAAAACCCATCATTGTTTAAATCACCCACAGAAGAAACCCCTAATCCAGTGTATGTAACCGGAGCAAAAGTATTGTTGCCTTGATTAAACATGATTTTATTTCCACCACCAATTACATCTACTTTACCATCATTGTCAAAGTCATATGCTAAATTATCAATATTTGTTGAAATATTGGTATCCCATCCTGAACCTACAGTAATATTAGAGTAAGCCTCTTCAGTTCCATTGGTAGTGTCTAAATTATTTCTGAAAAAATTATGTGCTCCTGAACTTGCAGTTATTATGATGTCCATATCTCCATCGTTATCAAAATCAGCAATAGCAGACGACCAAGTTTGTATAGGTGTAATGTTAATTCCAGCTAAAGCAGAAATATTAGTGTAAACTCCATTTCCATCATTACGATATAATTCACATGGAGGACCAGAACATTTTGATACAAAAACATCAGAATCACCATCGTTATCAAAATCTGTGAATAAAGTAGCGTAGTTTCCAGTTGTTGTTGCAATGCTCATTGCACCAGGAGTTACTGTAGATTGATAAAAAGTTAAAGCACCAGTTCCATCATTTAAGTAGTAACAACTTGGAGCAATATCATGACAAACAAAAACATCTAAATTTCCATCGTTGTTTAGGTCTGTAAAATTAGTTCTTTGTGAAAAAATGTACTGTCCAGGTGTGTTTGTTGCATATGCAGTTCCGGTACTATTTGATGTCAAGATTGTAGCGCCACTACCATTTCCTAAAACAACATCGTTAAAACCATCTTTGTTATAATCTCCAGCCGCTAAACTCCAGTTAGGTTGTAAAACGGTTCCAGATAATGGATAATCAGTAACAGTATAAGTTCCTGGAGTAGAAGTTTGATAATGTATTCTCATATTAGCCGCACTTATACCAACAATATCATCTTTGTAGTCTCCATTCATGTCAACAACACAAATATTGTAACCGCTATTAATAGTAGCTACAGTTTGTGTTGTATATGAAATCGGTGTGGTAGGTACTATAATTGTACTCTCAGATAATTGAAAACTGAATCCTGTATTGTTTGTTGTATTTAACCATCTGTTGTCCCAAGCAATATAATAGGTTGTTCCAGCAACTACATTAAAAGTAGTTACAGAAGAATAACCTGAACCAGTATCATCATCTCCTGCATAACAAGTTAAAGTCGCACAATCACCAGTATAAATATGAACACGAGTGTCTTTTCTTGGAGTGTTTGCTGCAATATCAGATGTTATTGTTACCGAATAATTTTGAGTTGGAGTGTATGCATACCATTCACCAGCTGGAATATTTCCAACAGGAATAGCATTGTTAGCTGCACAAAATGTAGTTGGTTGCGTTCCATTAATAACTCCAACTGTATAAATTCCAGGACCCGAAATTGGTGAAGCAGTGCCACAATCGTCCTGGGCATGTATTCCTAAAGAAGAAAATAATGAAAATAGAAAATAAAAAGTAGTTTTTTTCATAGTTGAGTTGTTTTAGTTAGTAGGTTAGTTTTTAATTGCAAGGTGTTAATGAATTAATCCATTCTTCAACAAGAAGTACGCCCTCTTCATGAATTACTGTTCGTCCATGTAAAGGCATTCTGTATGTTTCATCAACAGTATTAAGCCTATGATAAAGCATAGATCTGTAAATATTTCCTGGAGTAACGAGTTTAGAAAGTGCAGGTTCAAAATTTTGCATATCCTGAGTATCTACGCAAACCCCCATGTTTGTTAAATTATTATTGGTTTCCGAAAAAGCAAATTTCATTGGTCTATAATCGCAGTGACCGTGTTCTTTGTGACAATGAGCGCAATTAATATCAAAATAAGAGCGAACTCTTTTTTCAAGAGGTTTACTGCTGTCATTATAATCAACAATGGTGTTTGCTTCTGAAGGTAAACTGAAATTATTTGTCAATAAACCAGCATCAATCCATTTTGTTAACTGATTTTTGGTTTCGCTACCGTAATTGAATACTTTGTTTAAATTTTGTGGTTTTATACCAATAGGAATATTTTTTTGAACATAATTCCCGTTTTCATAACTTTTAGTTTTATGACAAACGATACATTGCGATTCATTTGGAATACGATAATCCACAGTTCGGGTTACATTATTTTCATCTTTAAATGTAATATTTTTTGTGCTTCCATTCAAATCTAAATAGGCTTCTGTTTGATCATCATTCCAAACATAATCAGCAAAAATCCATCCATCAGATTTTCGAATCATAATTCGTGTTTCAATGATTTTTGTAGTATTAGAAGGTTGCACATTGTCATAATAGAAAGTTTTAATAA
This sequence comes from Flavobacterium sp. UBA7663, assembly GCF_002483315.1. Classification (GTDB taxonomy): domain Bacteria; phylum Bacteroidota; class Bacteroidia; order Flavobacteriales; family Flavobacteriaceae; genus Flavobacterium. The sequence goes on along the minus strand of NZ_DLHR01000024.1, from coordinate 65,330 downwards.
TAGCAGCACCCACAGGAAGATCTAATATTTGATCATCACCATTATAAGTTGCTTTCATTCCATTTGGTAACCAAACAAATCTTTTTTTATGTGCATAATCGGTAAATAAAGAAGAAATTGGTTCGTAGGGTAAAACATCTAATGAAGGAACTTGATTCTTCATTTCTCCGTCAAAAAAATGATAGTCTGATAATTTAGGATATGGAACCTGTGTTAAATCTACAGTTACTGGTGAAACTGGAGTGTATTCTTCGTCATCATTGTCTGTACAAGAAAAAAATATAAGAAGTGAAATAGCAAAAAAGGATAGAATTGCGTATTTTTTTGTCATATTAGTGGGGTTTGTTTGTTTTTGTAAAAACAAATATAACTTTTTTTTTAAAATGACAAATTTTTTTTTTGTAAAAGTTAGCTAATGTTTGTTAGTTTTTCTGAAATTTCAACATTATATTTTTTCAAATTATTTAGGGCATCTTCTGAATGATAATCAAAAGTCATTTCCAATTCTTTGTATTTCTTTTTATTTTCAATACGATTAATACTGTCATAAAAACGACGCACTTCTTCCATATTTGAAATAATCAACTTTGGAACTTTTACGTTATTTCCCAATTCGTCTTTGGCAACCATTGTAAAATAACTCGAATTACAATGTTTTTTAATTCCTGTTTGAATGTGTTCCGATGTTACTCGAATGCCCACAACCATCGAAGTTTTCCCAACGTAATTTACTGAAGCTTTCAAAGTTACTAATTCGCCAATTTCCACCGGATTTAAAAAATCAACCGTGTCAACAGAAGCCGTTACGCAATAACATCCCGAATATTTTGAAGCACAAGCAAAAGCAATTTGATCCATAAGCTTCAACAAATAGCCTCCATGGATTTTTCCACTAAAGTTGGAGTGAGACGGCAACATTAATTCCGATAACGTAATTTTTGATGCTTTAACTGTATTGGCTGTTTCCATCTATTTACTATTAAAATATGGAGATTGTTCAGGGGTTACTTTTACAATAAAATAATGTGTATCGCCCCACCAAGGTAATGTTTTTAATCTTTCTTTGTATTCCAATTTCACATATTGACCTTGGTATTTTTTTAAATCTTCAATGACTTTTTCTTCGCCATCTTCAACTGAAAATGGAAAAAATCGGGTAGCTCCAAAACCTTCATTTAGTTCGCCTTCCCAAGTTTTGAAAATAACACCCTTATGACTAAATTTTGATAAAACACCACTTCTAACACCATCGCTTAAAGTGAAATTATAAATAAATAATGTATAACCTATTAAACCTATGGTTACGGCTAATAGGAAGTAAACCAAAATTTTTCTTGCTGTGTTCATGAGTTAGTTATTTTCTTCTGTTAGTAAATTTTCTTCGTTTTCTGCTCTTTTCAAAACCGATTCGGGTAATGCTTTTTTAGCTTTAGCACCCATTTTCTTTAATTTTTCAACGCTGGTAATTAAATTTCCTTTTCCGTCAACTAATTTGTTCATGGCGTTACCATATTCAATTTTGGCTTCGTCCATTTTTTTACCAATTTTAATCAAATCGCCAACAAATCCTTCAAATTTATCATACAAAGCACCCGCCTGACGCGCAATTTCAATTGCATTTTCTTGCTGTTTTTGATTAGTCCACATACTATCAATCGTGCGTAAAGTGGCCAAAAGGGTTGAAGGTGTAACAATTACAATATTCTTCTCAAATGCTTTGTTATATAGGGTTGTATCTTCGTTTAAAGCCACAGCAAAAGCTGATTCAATTGGAATAAACAACAAAACAAAATCTGGACTTTCCATGTGGTATAAATCCTGATAATTTTTGTTGCCCAATTGCTCTACGTGACGATTAATCGAAACCACATGTTCTTTTAAATACTGACTTTTCACGTTGTCATCTTCTTCGTTAATGTAACGTTCGTAAGCTGTAAGTGTTACTTTTGAATCGATAATCATTTTTTTGCCATCAGGAAGATTGATGATAACGTCTGGAAAAACTCGACTACCATCTTCAGTAGTATGACTTTGTTGCACGAAATATTCTCTATCTTTTTCTAATCCCGATTTTTCTAATACGCGTTCTAAGACCAATTCACCCCAATTTCCTTGCATTTTACTATCGCCTTTTAAAGCCTTGGTTAAATTGATGGTTTCCTTACTCATTTGTTCGTTCATTTCGCGAAGTCCCAAAATTTGTTGGCGTAAAGCTGCGTGATAATCGATACTTTCTTTGTGTGTGTCTTCGACTTTCTTTTCAAAAAGTTGAATTCTATCTTGTAGAGGTGACAAAATATTTTTCAAATTCTCCTTGTTTTGCTCGGTGAATTTAACCGTTTTTTCTTCCAGAATTTTATTGGCTAAGTTTTCAAATTCTTTGGTGAATTTTTCTTGAAGTTGCTCTACTTCTTGCTTTTGTTCTTTGTTGCGTTCCCAAAGATTTTCAAAATCATTCTCTTTTTTAGCCAAATGAATCGATAAACTTTCTTTTTCTTTTTGAAGGTTTTCTTTTTCAGTTGAAAGTTGGGTAAATGATTTTTCAAATTGATTTCTTTCGGTTTGAAATTGAATTTTTAATTGTTCAATTTGATTCAAAAGTCCGTTAATTCGTTCTTCTAAACCCGATTTTTCAGATTGTGATTTGGCGGAAAACAATATTTTTCCAATGAAAATTCCAATTCCTAAGGCAATAATAAATGCGGCAAGTACTAAAAGTGTTTGTGACATGGTGGGTGATTTTGTTTAATACTGTAAATGTAACAAAAAATAAAATTTGAAGCCATATTAGTATTTAAAAGTCTTTGAAATTTTATTAAAAACTTATTAATCGATGTTATGATTCGTTCATCGAATTTTAATTATAATTATATGTTAAACAATTAAAAATCATTTATTTGTAGTGAAATAATTTTTACTTTTACTATGTGATTTTGATTAGTTATTGAATATATCATTAGTTACATATCTAAAAAGAGATTCAGTCGTTTATTCTTCTCAATTTATAGTAGATCAGAAAAACGTAATAAATCAAAATCGACACAGGGAGGTCTTAATAAGGCCTCCTTATTTTTTGTCTCACTCCAACAGTTTTTACTATCTTCGTTGCATCTTAAACTTAATTTTCTAAATGCATCATCATTTCCTTATTCATAAGCCTTACGGTTATTTATCGCAGTTTATTTACCAATTAAAACGCAAGAAAAAGTTGTTGGGCGAATTATACGATTTTCCTGAAAACACTATGGCAATTGGTCGTTTAGACGAAGATTCAGAAGGTTTACTTTTGTTAACTACAGACGGCATGATGAGCGAAATTGTGCGAAGTAAAAAAGTAGAAAAAGAATATTACGCGCAAGTTGACGGAATCATTACCGAAGAAGCCGCTAAACAATTACGAAACGGAGTTGAAATTGGCTTACATGGTAAAAAATACAAAACCAAAAAATGTCAAGCCTTTAAATTAGAGTCAATTCCCAATTTAGGCGAACGCGGTAAAAAGATTCGCGATGAGCGTCACGGGCCAACTTCTTGGGTTTCCATAACTTTAACCGAAGGAAAATTTCGTCAAGTTCGGAAAATGACATCAGCAGTTGGTTTTCCTACATTGCGATTAGTTCGTGTGCGAGTAGGAAACATTCATTTGAATGATTTAAAAGCAGGTGAAGTTTTGGAAGTGAGTGGTTTTGATGTATAAAAAAAACAGCTATTTCAGGTGAAATAACTGTTTTAGTTTTTGAAATACTATAACGATTATTTGAAAATTTCTGTAAAAAACGTTTTCATTGCTTCCCAACTTCTTTTATCGGCTAATTCGTTATAAGCAGCGCCTTTACTGTTATCATTTCCTGCATCTTTGTGTGTAAAAGCATGAACCGAATTTGCATAGTAAATCATTTGCCAATCGGCTTTAGAAGTTCTCATTTCGTTTTGGAAGGCTTCAATTTCTTTTGCAGGAACATAAGGATCATCCGCACCATGTAACACTAAAACTTTAGTTTTAATTTCACTGGTTGGACTATTTGTAGCTTTTCCTAAACCGCCATGAAAAGAAACTACTCCTTTTATGTTTAAGTTCCCACGAGCCGCTTCGATAGCACCCGTTCCACCAAAGCAATAACCAATAACTGCAATTTGATTTTTATCAGCACCGGCTTTTACTAATTGGTCAATAGCTAATTGAATTCTTTTTTGATATTCCGCAGGATTGTTTTTGTAGAAACCTGCATTTTTTCCAGCTTCACCTGTATTTTTCGGATTGTTTCCAACTCCGTAAATATCTGCAACAAAAGCATGATAGCCTAATTTAGATAAGTTTTCAGCTGATTCTTTTGCATGCGCATCAACACCCATCCATGCGGGTAAAACGATGATACCAATTTTCTTTGGATTTGCTTTTTGTGCTTTGGCAAAATAGCCTTCTAAATTTTGATTACCATCTGAGTAATCTACTTTTACTAATTGTCCAAAACTATTCAATGTTGCTAAGAGTAAGGTAATGTAAATGTACTTCATAACTTTTTTTTAGTAAAATTATGAAAATAGTTAGTTTAGTGCGTTAAACAAAATGTAAAATTGGAATAAAATTACTTGATTTTATATTTTCCAATAGTTGCATCAAAAGTCAGATGTTCAGTATTAAATAAGGTATTAAAAATCCCAGTTTGAATCAAATTACAAGGTTGGTCTTGAACAATTTGAGTTGGCGTAAATACAATCATTTCATCAGTCATTTGAATCGCTAAATCGATGTCATGCGTAGAGTAGAGGATGGTTTTACCTGTTTCGTGTGTTAGTTTTTGCAACAATTTTAATAAAGTCGCTTTGTGAACCAAATCTAAATGCGTTGTAGGTTCATCTAAAATTATAATCGAAGTATCTTGTGCCAAAGCACGTGCAATCAATGCAATTTGCAACTGACCATCGCTAATTTCATCGTGTTTTTTATGAATCAAATGTTGGATTTCTGTAAGCGAAATAGCTTCTTCAATTTTGATTGTATCTTCTTCTGATAAAGTTCCTAACCAATTAGTATATGGCTGTCTTCCTAAAGCGATGATTTCGTAAACGGTTAAATTACTTGGAGGCAATTTTTCTGTTAAAACTATACTTAATTCCTGAGCTAAATCAAGTGGTTTGTAACTTTGAAGCGACTTATGGAGTAAAGAAACTTTACCTTGTAAAGGAGGAATAATTCCAGTTATTGTTTTTAATAAAGTAGATTTCCCAATTCCATTCTCACCAATTAAAGCGATTAATTTGCCTTTTTCTAAACCAAGATTGATGTTTTGAGCAATAGTAATCGTTTCCGATTTGGATTTGTATCCAATCGAAAGGTTTTGGGTTTGTATGGTGAAATTTTGTTGGGTCATTTTTATTTTATTGCCACGGATTAATTTTTAAACATATAAGTCATATAAGTTAAAAGTATTTATAAAATTACACAAAAGTTCATTTAAGTTAATTTCTCTCATTTCTTTAATCTGTGTTCCTAAAAACGTTTCTTTCTAACTAACAACCAAATCACTACTGGCGCTCCAATTACAGAAGTTATCGCATTAATTGGTAAGGTTATATCATTTCCTGGAACTTGAGCAATAGTATCACAACAAAGCATCACAATTGCACCAAGTAAAAGCGTACTCCAAAACAACACAAAATGATTACTTGTTTGAAACAATAATTTCGCCATGTGTGGAACCGCCAACCCAATAAACGCAATCGGACCTGCAAAAGCGGTAATGCTCCCAGCTAAAATACTGGTTGCGATAATAATTAAAAAACGGGTTTTTTTATAGTTGATTCCGATGCTTTGGGCGTATTTTTCTCCTAATAATAAAGCATTCAAAGGTTTGATAACTATAAAACTAATACCAATTCCGATGATAACAAAAACGGATAAAAGTGAAATTTCATTCCATGACAAATTCGAAATACTTCCCATCGACCAAAAAGTAAATTTCTGCAATTTTTCAGCCGAAGTAAAATAAGATAAAACCGAAACTATGGCACTAGTGAAACTCCCAAACATTAATCCGACAATTAGAATTGCCATGGTGTCTTTTAATTTTTGGGAAACTAATAAAACTGCCATCAAAACTAAAAAACTACCTAAACTCGAAGCTAAAACTAATCCGTAATTTGATAGAAAGAAAGAGGAAATAAAAGTGGGTAAAAATCCTGTTCCTAAAATAACAAATGCAACTCCTAAACTCGCACCCGAACTCAATCCTAACACATAAGGTCCAGCTAATGGATTTCTGAACAAAGTTTGCATCAACAATCCGCTCATCGAAAGTCCAATTCCTACTAAAATTGCAGTAATGGCTTTTGGAAAGCGGAAATTCCACAGAATAATTTCCCAACTTTCCTTACTCATTTCTTGCGATAAAAGTCCGTTAACCACTTCTTTCAAAGGAATTGACACAGAACCTAGACTAATGTTTACCAAAAACAAAAACACCATTACTAAAAGTAAGATGATAAAAAGAAAGTTTTGTTTTTTGGTTAAAGGCATGCCTTGAATTTTTGGCTAAATTAGGTTATTTTAATTTCTCAAAAAAGAATAACTCATGGTTTGGTAATACTTCTGGATGTAAAATTTTTACAATGTCTTTTAAAACCAAATCAGGACGATTTTGTGCTAATTCATAATAAATCACGCCACCTGTTTTCCCTTTTTTAGTGCTAAACGAATAAACGTTTTTATTTTCTACCGCTTTAAAGTGAATGTAATTTGGGTTACTATTCAAAATTTCTTGTATCGAACCAAATTGTCCTGGACCAATCCAAAAATCAGCATCTTTTGCCTTGTCTAAAACGCTTTCGAATGATAAAGCTAAGCTTCCAGTTCCTTTGGAATCTTTCCATAAATAATTTCCGTTAGCTTCTTTTAAGAAATAAGCCGCCCAACTATCGCCTTGTGGTAAAAACCATTGATCTTCGTAGATAGCACCTGCAAAAATAGTCGGTTGTTTTTTTGCGTTTTTAGCCAAAGTTAGCACCGAATTATATTCTTTTTCAATCGAATTGAAAATCTCGGTTGCTTTATCGTCTAAATCATACAAAGCACCGAAGAACTTAATCCATTCGGCTTTTCCTAAAGGTGTTTTTTCAGTCCAATCTCCGTTAAAGATTATTTTCTGACTGTTTTTTTCTAAGTTTTTATAGGTTTTTAAATCTCCATCAACGCTAAATCCAACGATTAAATCAGGTTGAATATCTAAAATAACTTCGGTGTTTAATCCTTGATTGGAGCCTAAATCTCTTACTTTTCCAGCATCGATTAATGCTCTTGTTTTTTCAGAAGAAATATATTGTGTGGTTGGAAAACCAATTAAAGTATTTTCTACTCCTAATGATTCTAAAGCTGGAATGTGCGTTGTTGAAGTAACGATTACTTTTTTAATTGGCACTTCAATCGAAGTAAATTGTTGTAAACTATCTGGAATTTGAATCCCTTTTTTATGAAGTATGTAAGTGTAATCATTTTTAGCTTCAGGATACGCATTCGTAACTTTTACAACGGAAAAACCTTCGTATTTTTCAATAGAAAAGCCTTCCGCATGTTGAATGCTATTTTGTTCAGAAGTATTCAGATTTGCAGAACCTTCCGATTCTTTACATTGGATAAATGCTAAAAATAAAACTAGTAAAAAGAAATAATGGCGCATGAAAATGTTTTTTGCAAAAGTAGTACTTTACATTCAAAAACAGATTATATGTAACAAATGATGCCAAACGATTTATCAAAAACCACTAAATTTGCAATAAAAAAACATGAGAACAGACTCCAATGCCTTCCTTTATGCAGTAGCAACAATTATTTTGGCGCATTTTGTAATTGGCTTTATTTGGTTGTGGCGTAAGATGAATAAGAAGAAGTAAAAAATGAGAGTTGGATGGTATCAAAGTCTCCCTAACTATAGATGTCCATCCAATAATTCTCTCAGTTTAGTGTTTTTTTATACGTTTAGCCGTAAATTTCTGCTATTAATTTTTTGATTTTTACCGTTAAAGTTTAATATATTGACATGCTAGAATTATTTTTAGTGCCATTTACTCAAGCTCTTTATTATTAATGGTTTCGAGTCTAATGCCAATTAAATCCCTAACTTTTATTAAATGATTTAATTTTTCTTTTTTCTCATTCATAAATGGATGTTTAATTATTTATTCTACTGTTGTCGGCTCTTTTAAAAGCTTAATTTTTTATATGTTTTATTGAGTAAACACATAGCAAGCCCCAGAATTACTAGCACTGTTGTTATGAGCTGGATTTATGCCCAATCCGCTTCCATCTTCAGCATCTGCCGTAACTGCAATCGTAGTTCCTGTTTCATTTATAGATACACAGTTGCCAAAATAATCTGAAGTGTCTGAGTTAGCAGCTTTAATAAAGTATCCAAAACCCCAATTCCCAGCATTATTGTGGAATGTATAGGCGGCACCATTATCTGCGGCTAGATTATTACTAACAGGATTAATACAACTTAAATTTGTGTCTTCAATTGGGGCACCTACTACAACATGGTCAGAATCTTTACTAATTGCAACTCCCCAGCCAAAATAGTCACTACCTTGGCTATTAGCTTTTAAGTATGCACTTTGCGACCATGTAGTTCCTGTTCTTGAAAAAATATAAGCTGCTCCTGAATCTCCCCATAAATTGTTTTCAGCAGGATTAACTCCTGTTCCGTTTCCATCTTCAAAAGGAGCTCCTATAACTAATTTATTTCCATCTCCACTCAAACTTACACTATATCCAAAGTAATCTGAACCTCCTGTATTACCAGCTTTTATGTAAGCCTGTTGTGTCCAAGTTGTCCCTGTCCTTGAAAAAATGTAAGCAGCTCCTGAATCTCCAGCAGAATTGTTAGATGAAGAGTTTATTCCTACGGTACTACTATCTTCTCTATTAGCTCCAGCAGCTAATGTATTTCCATCTGTACTTAATGCAACTGAAAAACCAAAACGATCGTCGTAACCTCCATTGGAAGCTTTTATAGTAGCTTGTGATGTCCAAGTACTTCCTGATCGTGTGAAAACGTAGATTGCTCCTGAATCAACAGTCCCATTATTATCTGAAGGATTAATAACATAATTAGATCCGTCTTCTCTATAAGCACCAACGGCTACAGTGTTCCCATTTCCGCTTACTGCAACACTAAAGCCAAACCAATCTGAACCACCAGGATTTGTAGCCTTTAAATAAGCTTGTTGCGTCCAAGTTGTTCCACTACGAGAAAAAACATAGGCTGCACCAGCATCACCAGTCGAATCATTACTTTGATTTCCGTTTACTCCAATGGCATTACTATCTTCTCTTGGAGCTCCTACAATAATAGTATTTCCATCGTTACTTATCGCTACAGCTGTACCGAAAACATCATCATAACCTGGATTGGAAGCTTTTAGGTAGGCTTGTTGAGTCCAAGCACCTCCAATAGTTGATCTAGTAAACACATAAGCTGCACCTGCTTGTGTTAGTAAATTATTATCTGGTGGATTAATGCCACTTCCGCTTCCATCTTCACCAACACCACCAACGACTAATGTTAAACCATCAGCACTCATTTGCATAGCGTTTCCTGTATAATCCCAATTAATATAATATCCCCCAAACCAATCATCTGAAGAAGTGTTTGATGGTTTAAGATAAGTGTAGTTATTATTAGGGGTACCACAACTTAAAGTTGTATAGTTGGGAACCGTTGGAGGTAGGGCATAATTAACATCAAAAGTACAAGTAATGAAGGTAGTAGGAGTATTGCTAATAGTTACTGTATATGTGAAAAGCCCTGAAGTTAAAGGTGTACCAGTTGCTGTTAATGTCATGTTTTGAGCACCTAATACAGCTGCTGTGTATACTCCTGTAAATCGTACACCATTTTGAGTATTCGTTGTAATATTAAATGTACCAGTAGTACTAACAGTTAAATTTATAACTTTTGTATTTGTTCCTGTCATTGTTGTACCTGAAGTATATGTGCCGCTTAATGTGCCTGTACAAGAAATAGCGCTTGCTCTACCAGTTCCTGATTGTACAGGTATAGTGACCGAACAATTTGTAATGTTATTTATAGAAAAAGTTAAAGTTGTATTACCTGACAATATTGGTGAACCAGTCACATTCATTGTTAAATTTGCTGGAGTTGCTCCTAAAGTGCCTTGTAGTGGAGAAGAGAGAGATAGTCCATTATTTGAAGCAGTTGTAAAACCATATATGTTTCCACCTGTATAGTTAATGTTGTTTAAAGGAATAATTAAATCTCCATTGTTTAAAGTTTGGCCTGTTGCTACAGTTCCAGTAATGGTTCCTTGTGTAGGACAAGTTGTAATGTTTGCTATACCATTTTGAACATTGATAATAACATTGCAGTAGGTATTTCCCATTTGAATTGTAACTAAATTACTACCTGTTGTAGTTGGAACCCCAGAGCCTTCTAATACAATGTTTTGAAATCCTAATGTAGTAAATGTTCCCGAATTGTTGAAAAACATTCCTGCTGATGAAGTATTTATTGAATAAGTGCCAAGTTGAGTAACATTTACAGGTATAGTAATTGTGTTACTAGTACTAATAAGTGTGCTACCAGTTGTGTAAGTGCCTTGAACAGAAATACCGTTACAATCTGGAGAAAAAGAACCAGTTGTTGCAGCTTGATCACCACAGTTTGCTTTCCAGACTCCTAAAGTTAGGTTGTATACTTCTAAACATTGTGTATCTATATTGAAAATAATTAATCCTTGTGATGGTGATACAATTGCATCTCTTTCTATAGAGGTTAGTCTAGGTGCTAAAAAACCTGCATTTGAGGCTGTTACATCAAGAACTGAAGACGAATGTGGTGTTACAGTTCCAATTCCAACTTGAGCATTAATTTTTAAGATAGTAAAAAAAATAAAGAACAATTTTAATTGAAGTTTTAGTCTCATAATTGTTTTGTTTTGGTTAGTTGAGACCAATTTATTTTTTTTAACTTAACATTCATTAAAAACAACTACTCAAAACTACGCATGCGTATTAAAACTCATTTTTCATTAAAAAAAGTTATATTTTTATAATAAACTCATGGATGTTTATATCCGTATTTAAATTTAATTTTCTTTTCAATCTGTATTTTTTACTTTCAACAGCTCTTACAGTTAAGTTTAAAATTTGTGCAATCTTCTTTGTATCAAAATTTAATTTTATTAAAGAACAAAAATGAAGCTCAGAAAAATTTAATTCTGGATTTATGTTGACTAAAGTATTTTTAAAGTTAGGAAATAATATACAAAATTTATCAAAATATAAGGTAGAGTTTGTTTCTGCTAGTTTATAAATTTCATCGATTTCTTCTGTGTTTATATTGTTTATTATAAATTGTTTTTGCATTAAATTTAAATACTTACCTTCTAGTTCGTGCATATGTTCCTTAAGGGTTTCTTTTTCGCTATGGATTTTAAAAATATATTCATCCTTTCTGTATACTAAATGAAGATTAACAAATAATGCAATAAAGCTAACTAGTAAGTTAGTTATTTTCATAAAAGTTAAGTTTGACCGTTTATTTATTATTAATTCGCTTTTAATAATAAAATCAAGATCAATTAGTGTTGGGATACACATCAAAAGTAATGTTAATATGATAATTGATAAAACATATGGTTTATCTTCTTTTAGGTTGTATAAAAAAGGAATAGAACTAATAATAGGGAAATAATATAAATCAATATTAATTAATTGTCTAGTGTGAATAGAGAGAAAAGAAATAGAAAAAATTAAAATAAGATAAGCAATCAAAGAATATATATTTATATGTACTCCATATACATATGTTTTCTTTTTTAATGATAACATTAAAATAAAATAAAGAATCAAAAAAAGAAGAACTTTAGAAATTAGTATAAATCCATATTCAATTACATTAAATAGAAAGTGAGTAGTAAAAATGACAATTTGAAGAAGTATGTACTTATTTATAGATCTATAAACATAATTGTTACTTATGTTATTAGTTTTTTCATAATTATTTATTATTGAAAAAATAGGGTTTTTGAATAACATTTTACTTAGATGTTAAATTTAGTTTGTAAAATTATTTTCAGGGAGAAATTATTTAATGTTGGGAAATTTCAAAGATAGAAAAAGTGATATTATTTTTTATCATTTATTATTTTAAAAATTATGTACCTTTGCCCTCGAATTTTGGTTGTTGTTTCTAAATTTTTCAAAACAACATTAAAAGGGAATCAAGTGATTGATGAATGTTGAGTAACGATTTATGATTTTAGAATACTTCCTAAATCTTGAATCATCAATTTAAATCAAAAATCTTGAGCTGTACCCGCAACTGTAAGCTACAAAGCTTGTTATTATCTACATTACCATTGCCACGCCTTGCGTGGTGAGAAGGTTGATAACAAGACGCAAGCCAGGAGACCTGCCACATTCATTGAGTAACAAACTTTCGGGAAAAAAAGTTTGAGTATGGGTAAATTCTGTGCTTTTCTCCCCAATTTATTAAAATTTTTATTAACCCTAAAATGAACAAAAAGTTTATTGGCTTAAGTGTATTTACACTAGCTACTGCTTTTGCGTATGCTCAAGAATCAGATACGCTAAAAGTTAACAACCTAAAAGAAGTTGTTGTTTCGGACACCAAGTTTGCGCAAAGCAAAGAAAAATCAGGTAAAATTATTGAAGTTATTACCGCTCAAGACTTAGAAGCTAAAAAAGGTCAAAATTTGGCTAATGTGTTGAGTCAAGTTGCGGGAGTTGAAATCAACGGAAATCAATCGTTCAATGGAAAAAACTTAGGTTATTACATTCGTGGTGGGCGTAATCGTCAAGTAGCCATTTATATTGATGGTGTTCCAGTTTCTGATGCTTCAGGAATTAATATCGAATATGATTTGCGTTTAATTCCAGTGGAACAAATCGAAAAAATTGAAGTCATGAAAGGCGCTTCGAGTACGCTTTATGGAACTGGAGCTGCAACGGGAGTTGTCAATATTACGTTGAAAAAATCAGCTAAAAAGGAAATTTCTGGTAATGCGTACATCAATATGGGAACGCAAAATACTTCGGAAACTTCAAAAACGAGCGCACAAGATTTCAATCAAGGATTGTCTGTAAACGGAACTATTAATAAAGTTTCTTACATGACTACTTTAAACAGCACGGAAACAAAAGGAATGTCGGAAGCAGCTGGAGAAGATTTTGAAGAAGATACGTTTTCGAGAGTCAATGTATTGCAAAAAATAGGTTTCAAGGCGAATGATAAATTAAGTTTTGAGTTTTTTGGAAATTACGACCGAATTAAAAATACATTTGACAATTCTTTTGACGGAATTATCGCTAATGCAGATGATTTGAACAACAATAGTTTTTCGGAACAATTCAGAATAGGATTCTTGCCAAAGTATAAATACAATAAAGGCGAATTTGCAATTAATGCAGGAGCTTCAACAATTGATAGAGTTTTAAATATTTCAAATTCGTGGTCGGGAACGATTGATAATTATAATTATTCAGGAAGAAGTGCTTCGATTGATGCTTTCAATAAATACAATTTCAGCAAGCAAGTATATTTAGTTTTAGGTGTACAATATCAATATTTCGATATGACACAAAACACGAATGGAGTAGTAGATGTTATCAAAGAAAATGCGAAGTTCAATTTATTAGATCCGTATGCAACATTGGTATTTAATTCTGATTTTGGATTTAACATTAACGCAGGAGCTCGTTTCAATACACACAGCGAGTATGGAAGTCAAGCAGTTTACAACTTCAATCCGAGTTATTCATTTGAGAACTTACCTTTGAAAGTTTTAGCTTCTTATAGCACAGCTTTCATCACGCCAAGTTTATATCAATTATATGGACCTTATGGAAACTTAGGCTTAACGCCAGAAGAAAATGCTACGGCAGAATTTGGTTTTGAATCGCAATTACTAGATAAGAAGTTGACTATTAATGCGGTTGGTTTTTATAGAGAAGAAGAAAATACTTTTGGATTCTATTACAATTCATCTACATTTGAATCGTATTATATTAATGTTGACGGAACTTACAACGCAAAAGGAGTTGAAGCAAGCGTTCGTTACTCATTATCTGAAAGATTCAATATTGGTGGAAATTATACGTTTACCCAAGTCGAAGAGCAATTAAACCGTTTGATTCCAAAGCACAAAGGAAATGTTGATTTGAATTACAAATTCAAAAGAGGAACATTCGGAATCAATTATCAATATGTAGATCATAGAAGTGATGCGTATTACGACTCTAATATTTGGGCAACACAAGCTGTTAATTTAGCTGCTTATCAGTTGGTTAATTCTAATATTTCTTATGAGTTATTGCCTAATCGTTTACATGTTTTTGGAACTGTAACGAATATTTTAAACGATGATTTCCAAGAATTAATTGGATACAACACCAGAGGAAGAAACTTTAAATTAGGATTGAATTTTCTGTTTTAATAAAGAAATAAAAAAGAGGGCTTAATGCCCTCTTTTTTATTCCAAATACATTTCATCACCAAATAAACGCATCGATTTACTGTCTTCAAAATGGTTAAATATTTTTTCAGGCACACTTTGCTGAAATCTACCATTTAAATTAATATAATTTATTGTTGTATTTAAAAGAGGATCGGAAATTTCTCCAATTGTACCTAAATTATTTAAGTCTTCAAGTTGCGGTACATTTGGAGTTAATCCATTTGTATAATTGCTAAAATTATTGTTGTTAGCAATTTTTAGAACAATAGGTTGCATTGCGTATTTGTGATTAGGATTTACATTTTCTTTTCTAAATGTTGGAGAATCATATAATGTTATAGATCCTACATTTTTTCCAGCTGTATCATCCCCAATCTGTATAACATTTATATAAGGTTTTAATCCATTAATAACTAGCTCGCTTGCAGATGCTGTTCTTTTTGTCGTTAAAATGTATATTTTGTCTAAATGTATATGGTTTATGCTATTTCCGTTGCCTAATGAATTTGTAAATCTATTTAACAGTTGTTCAGGATTATTAATCAAATTTTCAATTTTGTAATTCCATTGTTGTTTAGCAAAGATTTGGTTATTAAATTGGCCCGTTATCATACTAGCTAATCTTGTAGCTGTGGAAACAGAACCCCCTGAATTGTAACGTAAATCCAATATTAGGTGTGTAATTCCTTGTCCTTGAAAATATTCAAAAGCATTATTTAATTCTACTTCATAATTACTATAAAAACCATTATACATTAAGTATCCAATTTTCTTAGTTCCTTCAATAAATACTTTTCTTGTGTAAACAGGGTTTTCTGAATAATTTGTTTTAATTAATGAAACGGAATTTCCATTTGGAGTAATTGCGCCCCCATCAAATTCGGCTAAGTTTAGCGTGTAATTATCCTGATTTAATAAGTCTCTATAATTTGATGTATTAAGTTGAATACCATTTATACCATAGAATATATCACCACGATTTATTGGTTTGGTTGAGGCATCTGAATTAGGTAAAATGTATCGTACCCAACCAAATAACTCTGTAGTGCTTCCTTCTTTGAAGCGCAATTCATAGTCAACACCATTATTTTTTTGAGTACCGCTGAGGACTTGTTCTAATTCAGTATAGTCAGAGAAAATAACACTATAACGATCAATAGAAGAATCTACTAACAAATGATTAAAGATTGCCTCTGGCGAACTAAAAGAATTAATAAAATTCTCATAATCATTTGTAGATTCAAATCGATCATCAACTAAATCTGGCGAATCTGTAAGCCAGTAATAGTATAAGTTTAGTCCTTTCCAAACAAAATTATTAACTGAACCATATGATATGTTATCATCAAAATCATCAGAGCATTTTATAAAACTTTGCGTAAAAAGTATTATAAGTAATACAAAGCCAAATTTTTTCATAGTTTTTTTTTATAAAGATAAATACATTTTTTTTTGTAACAAAATTAAATTACATTCGTCTTCATTATAAACTAACCAATTACTATGAACCAAAACGAGTTTGTACAAATAATTACTCCTTTTAAGGATAAGTTATTTCGTTTAGCGAAACGAATGCTCGTGAGTACAGAGGAAGCAGAAGATGCTACTCAGGAAGTGTTGGTGAGATTATGGAATAAAAACAGTTCTTTAGAACAATACAATAGTGTAGAAGCTTTAGCGATGACAATGACCAAGAATTATTGTTTGGATCAACTCAAAAGCAAAAGAGCTACGAATTTGCAAATTGTGCATAACAATTATCAAGACAAGCAAGCTAGTGTTGAAACACAAATAGAACATCAAAATACGTTGCAATGGGCAGAAAAGTTAATGAACGATTTACCTGAACAACAACGATTGATATTACAACTTAGAGAAATTGAAGAATATGAATTTTCGGAAATTGCTCAAGTATTAGAAATGAATGAAACGGCGGTTCGAGTAGCTTTATCAAGAGCTCGAAAAACCTTAAGAGAACAAATCGAAAAAACACATAATTATGGAACTCAAGTTAGTTGAACAATTATTGGAAAAATACTTTCAAGGAGAAACTACAATAGTAGAAGAAAAACAATTAAAGGCCTATTTTTCTTCCAATGATGTGGTGCCACATTTGGCAAAATATCAAGCGCTGTTTGGTTACTTTGAAACACAAAAAGGAACGCAATTCGAGCAAAAACTTCCATTACAACCTAGAAAACAAAGTACTGTAAAATGGATAGGTATTGCAGCAAGTTTTGTAGTGCTTTTTGGATTGGCTACTTTCTATTATTATCCATCTGTACCTAAACATGAAGATTTAGGAACGTATGATAATCCAGAAGAAGCCTTTGAAGCTACACAAAAAGCTTTGTTAATGGTTTCAGAACAAGTAAATATTGGCATGGAAAGTGTAGTATATTTAGAAGAATACGAAAAAACAAAAAAAACAATTTTTAAATAATAAAAACAATGAAAAATTTAGTAGTAGTTATAGCGTTTTTAATGGCATCAACAGTTTCTTTTGCACAAGGAGCGTTTGATAAATTTGAAGATAAAGAAGGAGTAGCGTCTGTTGTTGTTAACAAGAAGATGTTTGAAATGATGAGTAAAGTGAAAGTGGATGCAAAAGATAAAGAAATGCAACAATACATGAACTTGCTTAAAAAATTAGACAACCTAAAAGTGTTTACAACTAGCAATGCAAAATTGAGTGCTGATATGAAAGCAACGGTGAGTGGTTACTTGAAATCAAATCCTTTAGAAGAGTTAATGCGTGTTAATGGCGATGGTAAAAATGTAAAAATTTACGTAAAATCGGGTGCGAATGAAAACATAGTAAGAGAACTTTTAATGTTTATTGAAGGTGCTAATATGAAAGATGCCAGTACAGTTGTTTTATCATTAACAGGAAACTTTAGTTTAGATGAAATTTCTATGTTAACAGAGAAAATGAATTTACCTGGTGGAGATGATTTGAAAAAAGCTTCTAAAAAATAAGAAATGAAAAAGTTATTATTACTCGTTTCAGGTGTAATGTTACTTTGCAGTTGTGAAGATAAGCCTACACTTCAAAAGTATTTTGTAGAAAATACAGAATCTTCCGAGTTTATTGCAATTGATTTAGCTTCAAACATTATTAAAACAGATAAAGTTTCTCTTTCCGAAACAGAGAAAGCAGCTTTAGAATCGTTTGAAAAAATGAATATTCTTGCTTTCAGAACCGATTCAACTAATACGGCTAGATACGAAAAGGAAATTAAAGAAGTAAAAGCTATTTTGAAAGACGAAAGTTATCAGCAATTAATGAAAGCTGGTTCAGGAAACGATGGTGCGGCTATTTACTTCGTTGGAAATGACGATGAACACATAGAAGAATTTGTCGTTTTAGCAGGAAAGAAAGAAAACGGTTTTGCAGTAGTTCGCGTTTTAGGAAACAATATGAATCCAACTCATATAATGAATATGCTTAGTTTACTCCAAAAATCACAAGTAGATATGGAGCAATTGAAACCCTTACAACAACTTATGAAATAAAAAAATCCCGCAGAAGCGGGATTTTTTAGTTTTTATAGTATTTCAATGGAACTATTAACATTCCAAAACATTCGCCATGTTCTTTTCCAATGTGTTTATGATGCATTTTGTGAGCGCGTCTTACGGCTTTTGCATAACGATTATTAGCGTTTCTAAACAACTTAAATCGTTGGTGAATAAAGATATCATGTACTAGGAAATAAGCTAAACCATAAGCGAAAATTCCTAATCCAATAGCTAATCCAATTTCTAAAATATCATTTTGCCACAATAAAAAACATCCAATACTCACTATCGCATAAAAAATAAAAAAAGCATCATTACGCTCAAACCACGAATCGTGATCTTTTTTATGATGATCAGCATGTAAACTCCATAAGAATCCATGCATGATGTATTTGTGACTAAACCAAGCCATAAATTCCATAAAGAAAAAGGTTGTAAAAAAAACTAAAACGTGTAACCACATAATTATAGTATTAAATTATATTTAATCTGTATTTGACATAGCATCTTGCTAATAATTCTACTTTTTGATAATCAGAAACTCGTATGCGAGTATTTTTGATTTCTAAAGAAGGTGTTTTTTGAAGCTTTTTTAATAACTTCTTATAATATCTGTAAGCGGTGTAAACTCCAAATTTAGCTTCTAAAGGTAAGTTTTTAATACCTTCAAATGCGGCTTCAAAATCGCTCTCAATATCAGCAATAATTTCTTGTTTCGATTTTTCATCTAAATGATTCAAATCGGTATTTGGAAAATAAGTTCTGCTTAATTCTTCAAAATCTGCTTTTAAATCGCGCAAGAAATTCACTTTTTGAAAAGCTGAACCTAATCGCATAGCTGAATCTTTTAATTCATTGTACTTTTCTTCATTTCCGTTAACGAAAACTTTTAAGCACATTAAACCCACTACATCAGCTGAACCATAAATATATTCTTGATATTCTTCTGTAGTTTTGTATTCACTTTTACTCAAATCTAATTTCATACTTTTCATAAAAGCATCAATCATTTCCTGTGGGATATTATATTTATTCACAGTATGTTGAAATGAATTTAAAATTGGATTTAAACTAATTTTATGCTCCAATGCATCTGTCAAATCTTGTTCAAATTTTGAAAAAAGGAATTCTTTATCATAGTCATGAAATGAATCCACAATTTCATCTGCAAAGCGAACAAAACCATAAATGTTATAAATATCTTGTCTAATACTTGGTGCTAACATCTTTACAGCACTAGAAAAAGAAGTACTGTAAGCTTTAGTTACTTTAACACTGCAATCATTAGAAACTTTGTCAAATAGTGCCTTCATTCTTATTGATATTTTTCTATTAAATCTGAAACTAGTTTTCCTGAGATTAAGGAAGGAGGAACTCCTGGTCCTGGAACAGTTAATTGTCCAGTAAAATACAAGTTTTTTACTTTTTTACTTTTCAACTTAGGTCTTAAAAAAGCAGTTTGCAGTAAAGTATTTGCCATACCATATGCATTCCCTTTATATGAATTATAGTCTTTTATGAAATCATTCACGCAAAACGATTCTTTAAAGATAATATTATTTTTTACTTTTTGATCCGTTAATCGTTCAAGACGAGTAATTATTTTTTCAAAATACAGTTCTCTTAACTCGTTTGTGTCCTCTAATCCAGGTGCCAATGGAATTAAAAAGATACCTGCTTCTTTTCCTTCTGGAGCGCAATTCTCATCTGTTTTAGATGGAAAACTGGCGTAGAAAAGTGGTTCTTCTGGCCATTTTGGATTGTCATAAATGGCTTCTGCATGAATATCAAAATCTACATCAAAAAATAAAGAGTGATGTTCTACATTTTCTATTTTCTTATCAAACCCAACATAAAATAGGAGTGAAGATGGAGCAAATGTTTTGCTCTCCCAATAATTTTCTGAATACTGACGGTAATTTTTATCTAATAAAGTTTCAGAATGATGATAATCAGCACCGCTTAAAATTACATCACCTGTTACAATTTTATTATTGACTAATATGCCTGTAGCTTTTCCGTTAGTAACATCAATCTTTTCTACGTTAGCATTCGTTTCGATTTTCACACCTAATTCTTTTGCCAACGTTTCCATAGCCAATATCACAGAGTACATTCCGTTTTTTGGATGCCAAGTTCCTAATCCAAAATCGGCATAATTCATGAAGTTATAAAAAGAAGGTGTGTCGCTTGGTTTAGCTCCTAAAAATAAAACGGGAAATTCTAATATTTGAACCAATTTCATGTTTTTGAATCGTTTTCGAACATCTTTTTTAATGTTACTGAAAAACTGATTCACTTTTTTAGCAGTTTCTAATGTGATTAATTCCATTGGAGATTCGCCTGGGCGATATACTAAATCTTTAATAGCAATATCATAATTACTTTTGGCTTCTGCCATAAATTGTTCTAACTGCTTACCGCTACCTTTTTCAATAGATTCGAAAGTGGTTACAATTTCTGGTAAATTATCGGCAATTGTTACAAAATCTAAATGTCCAAAATATACTTGATAAGCTGGAGAAAGTTTTATCAATTCGTAATAATCGGATGGTTTTTTATTAAAATCACCAAAAAAGCGTTCAAAAACATCAGGCATCCAATACCATGTTGGGCCAATATCAAAAGTAAAACCCTCTTTTTTAAGTTGACGAGCTCTTCCTCCTATGGTGCTGTTTTTTTCAAAGATTGTAACATCATTTCCCTGTTTTGCTAAATAACACGCTGCAGACAATGATGAAAATCCAGAACCGATTATTATAATTTTTTTATGCACTTGATTTAGTTTTGTTTAACAAAAATAGTAAAAAAGTTAAACAAAACAAATATTTTTACAAAGTATTTGAAAGTTCTTCTATGCTATTGTAAATATGTACGTTGTTAGGTAGAGTTTTGGATGTAATGAATTGGGTCATTCTTCCTAATAATAATACTTTGTGGTTTGTGTTTTCAAGTAATTTTGCTTGCATATCAACAATATAACTATCAATTTCTTCTTGATTAGGTTCTACGGTTAAATAACTTACAAAAGTTATGTTTTCGTAAGAGTTTTTTAAATCTAACAAACTTTCAGTTGGAATGCTTTCTCCTAGATATATGGTCTGATAGCCTTTTAATAGAATTTCGTAATTCAAATACATTAAGCCAAGTTCATGAACTTCGTTTAAAGGAAGAAATAAAACATATACATTATCGGTTTTAGTAGGTTCTAATATTTGAACTTTTTCTGTGTTAATTAGAAGTTTTTGTTTGATTAAATAACTTATAAAATGCTCGTGAGCAGGCGAGATGGTTTCAGTTTGCCATAAGAAACCGATTTCTTGCATTAGCGGAATAAATACAGTATAGAAAACTTCTCTAAAGGACTTTTCGCTTAATAATTCATTGTATGTTTTGAAAAACAAAGATTGATCAAAATTCATCATTGCCATTTTAAAAGTACTTATGGCATGAGTTTTTGCACTTTTTTCGGAAATAATATCATTGGCTAGTTTATTAATTTGTTCCTGATTCAGAGTGCCAATTTTAGAAATTTTATAACCGTAATTATGAAGTAATACGATGTTTAATAACTTTTGTAGGTTTTTTATATCGTACGAACGTATGTTGGTATCAGAGCGCATAGGTTCTAGAACATTATAGCGTTTTTCCCAAATACGGATGGTATGTGCTTTTATGCCTGAAAGATTTTCTAAATCTTTGATACTAAATACGTTTTTAACATTGTTCATCTTCTTTTGTTTTTGTTTAACAAAAGTAACAAAAAAAGTAAACAAAAAAATTTTTATGATAATAAATGTTTAACTAATAAGAAAAATAATCAAACAAATTTTTTTAATGAATAAGAAAAGAGTTTGCAGGAAGTAAATATTTGTGACCATGGAGGGATTTGAACCCTCACGCCCTTGCGAGCACCACCCCCTCAAGATGGCGAGTCTACCGTTTCTCCACATGGCCTTAAAAAAATAAAGACGTTGCATTGCAACGTCTTTTAGATTTTTTGTGACCTGGCTGGGGCTCG
>NZ_DLHR01000024.1:0-43172 GCF_002483315.1 Flavobacterium sp. UBA7663 | reverse complement strand
CTCTACCAACTGAGCTACCAAGTCATTTTCTTTTCTTGAATGCGGGTGCAAATATATAAACATTTATTTATTTTCCAATGGGAATTTATTATAAATTTGTCTTTTTTTATAATTAATTTCTTAACCCTTTAATTTATAGAGGATTATTTATATATGAAAGTAGTGTTGTTAGGTTACATGGGTTGTGGTAAGTCAGTAATTGGTGATTTTTTAGCAAAAAAGTTACAAGTATCTTTCTATGATTTGGACGAAGAAATTGAAAAAGTAACTCAAAATTCTATCTCCGAATTGTTTCAAACAAAAGGGGAAATTTATTTTAGAAAAAAGGAAAATGAAGTCTTGAAGACTTTTCTAGATAAGAAAGAAAACTTCGTTTTGAGTTTAGGTGGTGGAACTCCTTGTTACTTTAATAATCATGAATTGTTGCAACAAGATGACGTTTTTTCAATTTACTTGAAGGCTTCTACGGATACTTTAGTAAATCGATTGATAAACGAAAAAGACAAGCGTCCGTTATTACACAATCAAGATGAAGTTTCTTTGAAAGATTTTATCAACAAACATTTATTCGACCGAAACTTTTATTATCATCAAGCTACTAAAATAGTAACAGTTAATAATAAGTCGGTAGAGCAAATTGTAAATGAAATAGAAGCTTTATTAGCTTAAATAAGCGTACGAATTACTTTCTTCAAAAACGACTTGAATATGTTCTTGTAGGGAAGTCGAAAGCGAAATTCCTTTAAAGTCGGCTTTAACTGGATATTTTTTATGGTTTCTGTCTACTAAAACCGCAGTTTTAAATTTGCTTAATGGTACTTCTAAAAAGTGTTTTACACCATAAATTAAAGTAGTTCCAGTGCTCAGTACATCATCAATTAAAACCAATGCTTTGTTTTGATATTCGGCTGATGGAATTGAGGTAGTTACAAGAGATTGCGGATTTTGTTTGTTAATTTTAACTTCACAAAGCGTCACTTTTAAATCGGAAATCAAAGCCAATTCTGCTGCTATTTTTTGAGCAAATAGGTAGCCGTTGTTCGCAATTCCTGCTAAAATAACCTCTTCTTCATTAACAAAAGTTTCGAAAATTTGGTAAGCAATTCGTTTGGTTTTGTGTGCAATTTCTTTGTGCGTTAAAATAATATTTTCCATGTGTTGTTGTTATTTGACCTCAAAGATAAAAAAGAGTTCTTTATTTTCTCGTGGCTTTATCGAATTATATGCGCGTTCTAGTTTTTTAATTTCAAATTTTGGAGCAAATCGGTTGATATATTCTTCTTTTGAACCTCCAAATGGAGGACCTTCGCTAGTTAATGAAAAATCAAAAAGCAATCCTGCTAATTTTCCTCTTGGGTTTAAAATTGAAGCTATTTTTTCAACATATTGAGGTCTCATTTCGGGAGGCAAAGCACAGAAAAAAGTTTGCTCTAAGATTAAATCAAAAGTAGTTTTTAATGTAAAGAAGTCGGCATGCAATAAATTTGAAGCAAATTCTGGTTTTCTTTTTTTGATGTTTTCTAAAGGCGTTTCTGCAATATCAATGACATATACATTTTGAAACCCTTTTTCAATCAAATAGTCGAATTCATAACCATTTCCAGCTCCGGGAATTAAAATTTTTAGATTCTTATTGTTTAATTGGTCAATGTATTCTTTTATTGGAGTAGTAATTTGACCTGCGTCCCAACCCGTTTCTCCTTTTTGATAGCGTTCTTCCCAGTAATTCATTTATTCGGTTTTATTGATATCATCGGTTTCATCACTTTCCCATAAATAATCGTCGATTTCTCTTCGATCTTTTTTTGTAGGACGACCAGTTCCGTTGGCTCTGTAATGTTCTTTCGATAATTTTAGTAATTCCAAATGTTCAAAAGCTTCTTTTGGAGTTTCATCTTTTCTGTACATGTCGACCAATTTTGCTCCCAACCGATTTTGAGGCATATCTATAATGGTTAATTTGTAGTTGATTTGATCTTTACGAAGCGTAATTTTATCGGTAGGAAAAACCTCTCTTGAAGCCTTCGCTACCTGGCCATTAATTGTTATATGTCCTTTTTTTACAGCTTCAGTAGCTATACTTCGGGTCTTATAATACCGTAAACACCATAAAAGTTTATCTATTCGCATAATATAAATCAAAAAACCATGTTAATATTTCTACAAAAATAAATGAAAATTGTATCTTGCGCCCACAAAAAAAGCATAAAAATGAAGAGTTTGATTAAAATAGTATTGGTTTTAGGTTTATTTATTAGTGTTTATTCTTGTCAGCCAGATGATAGCACTTCACTTCAGCCACTTAGACCTTATGATGAAGTATATGAAGAAGATATTCAAAAAATTGAAGATTTCCTTGGAACACATTATTTAACTGTTGATGGAGATTTCAATACTACTTTTACTAAAATTCCAGATGGAGGAACTCAAATTCCAATTTCTGATATGACTGAATTACAATTTGAAGAAGTAAATCTTCACGATATAACTTATAAAGTTTACTATTTAAAGTTAAGAGAAGGAACTGGTGAAAATCCAACTCGAGTTGACTCTACTCTTGTAGGATATAAAGGAAATACTTTTTATAAAACAACGGTGGATGGTGTAGATAATTACACACAAACTGTTTTTGAAGAAAATTCAAACCCAATTTGGTTTAATTTAGATGGAGTGGTTAGAGGATGGGCCGAAATTATTCCTCAATTCAAGATAGGAACATACAGTTCTAATTCTGATGGTACTATTTCTTTTCAAGATTTTGGAGTTGGTGTTATGTTTATACCTTCTGGTTTGGCGTATTTTGCTTCTGGATCGGCTAGTATTCCTTCATATTCTCCATTAATTTTTAATTTTAAACTTTATAATTTAAAACGAATGGATCACGATAGAGATGGAATTTTATCAATGTATGAATATGGAGACCCTTTGGATAGTGGAAGATTTAAGAAAGATCCTATCGATACAGATGGTGATGGCAGACCTGATTATTTAGATGTTGATGATGATGGGGATGGGTATTTGACTAAAAGTGAAATTAAAAAGCCAATTCCATTATTATTCGGCCAAGGAACTAGCTTAAATTATCCATTTGACCCAATTGTAGATGATCCATCTACTCCTTTAGTGGATGAAACAGAGCCAAAAGGAATACCTAGCGCATCTGGTGATGGTTCAACTACAACAAGATTAAGACGACATTTAGATAAAACATCAAAACCACCTTTTACAACATATTAAAATAAAAAAACCCGATTTTACAAAATCGGGTTTTTTTATATGTAGGATAAACAATTCTATTCAAGTGCTATAACTAGAATGAATATATATAAAATGTTGTTGAGCTTGTTTAAGTTATTAAAAATGCTTAGTATAGATTCTCATTTGCAATCGAATAAAATATAAGATAAATATTTTTATATAAAAAAACTCCGACTTTCATCGGAGTGATTTATACTAAACTAACCCTAACTAAATGAGAATTCTATTCTTATTACTTTGCAAATATCCGATGATTTTTCGAATTGTAATGTTAAGGTTGTGTTATTCTTATGTTATTGATTGCTAAAATTTTACGAAAATTTTTTTTCTGTAAAAAATGAACTACAAAATGTTATTTTTTATCTTGTAAAGCAAAAACTTTCTTCAGTAAATCAGAACTTCTAGCGTTTAAATTTGTACGAATTTCTTTCTCTTCTACAGCTACCATTTTAAAAACACCTTCCATAGCTTTGTTTGTAGTATAATCGGTTAAATCTGGATTCACTTTTTTAACTAATGGAATGGAATTGTATTTTGTAATGATATTCGTCCATACTTTATCAGCGCCTACTTTGGCAAACGAATTTTTAATCACAGGATTAAATTTGGCATACAAAGCGTTTGAAGTTGTGTTTTGTAAATAAGTTGTTGCCGAACTTTCATTACCCATTAAAATGTTTTTTGCATCATTAAAGGTCATTTGCTTTACTGCATCCACAAAAATTGGAGTTGCTTCTTTTACAGCATCTTCTGCAGCTCTGTTTAATACTTTTAAACCTTCATCAGCTAAACTGCTCATGCCTATTTGACGCAATTTTTTATCAACCACTTGCAGTTCTTCTGGTAATAAAATTTTTACCGCTTGATTTTTGAAAAAACCATCAGTTACCGTTAATTTTGAAACTTGCTTAGTGATTCCGTTATTCAAAGCTTCTTTTAATCCACTGCCTATTTCTGCCTGACTCAAAATCCCTGTTCCTTGTGGTAGTTGATCCATAACTTGTTGCATTTCGGCACAACTAAATAAACTAAACGCTACTAAACTAAATACTATTTTTTTCACGTTTTTATATTTTGCTAACTAATTTACAAAGATAGTGCCAATTTTCAACAGAATTTATTCTAAAATTTGAATGAAATAAAATTATTAAATTCGTAAATTGCACCCTTTAAAACGAACAAAAATTACACATGGAACTACAAACTCCTTATATTCCTAAAAATAAAGTAAGAATTGTGACCGCAGCGTCACTTTTTGATGGACACGATGCAGCCATTAATATCATGCGTAGAATTATTCAAGCTACGGGTGTTGAGGTTATTCACCTTGGACATGATAGAAGTGTGGAAGAAGTCGTAAATACAGCTATTCAAGAAGATGCTAATGCGATTGCGATGACATCTTACCAAGGAGGTCATAACGAATATTTCAAATACATGTATGATTTGCTTAAAGAAAAAGGAGCAGGTCACATCAAAATATTTGGTGGAGGCGGAGGCGTTATCTTACCTTCTGAAATCTCAGAATTACACGAATACGGAATCGAAAGAATTTATGCTCCAGACGATGGTCGTGCGATGGGATTACAAGGAATGATTAACGATTTAGTACAGCGTTCGGATTATCCAATTGGAGATAAACTAACAGGAGAATTATCGCATATCGAAGAGAAGAACCCAACTGCTATTGCACGATTGATTTCAGCAGCTGAGAATTTTCCAGAAATTGCAAAATCGGTTTTTGATAAAATTCACCAAAAGAATGAAACGTCTAAAATCCCAGTATTAGGAATCACAGGAACAGGTGGTGCCGGAAAATCGTCCTTAGTGGATGAATTAGTGCGTCGTTTTTTAATTGATTTCCCAGAAAAAACAATCGGATTAATTTCAGTTGATCCATCAAAACGTAAAACAGGCGGCGCTTTGTTAGGGGATAGAATTCGTATGAATGCCATCAATAATTCTCGTGTTTATATGCGTTCGTTAGCTACTCGTCAATCGAATTTGGCTTTATCTAAATATGTGGCTGAAGCGATTGAAGTATTGAAAGTGGCTAAATATGATATTATTATTTTAGAAACTTCAGGAATTGGTCAAAGTGATACAGAAATTTTAGAACACTCTGATGTTTCATTATATGTAATGACACCAGAATTTGGAGCAGCAACGCAGTTAGAAAAAATCGATATGTTAGATTTTGCTGATTTAGTGGCTTTGAATAAATTCGACAAACGTGGTGCATTAGATGCCATTCGTGATGTAAAAAAACAATACCAACGCAATCATAATTTATGGGATGTAGATACCGATAAGATGCCAATTTTTGGAACTATCGCTTCGCAATTCAACGACCCAGGAATGAATACGCTTTACAAATCTATCATGGATAAGATTGTAGAGAAAACAGGAGCTGATTTAAAATCGACTTTTGAAATTACACGTGAAATGAGCGAGAAGATTTTCGTAATTCCGCCACACAGAACACGTTATTTATCTGAGATTGCAGAAAACAATAGAAAATACGACGAAACAGCACTTTCTCAAGTAGAAGTAGCTCAAAAATTATACGGAATTTTCAAAACCATTGAAACGGTTAACGGAAATGTTCCGCAATTAGATAAAGCAGGAATTGTTGAGAGTTCTTTAAAAATTACTGCTGATAACAAAGACTTCGTTTCGTTATTGACTAAAGAATTTGACCGAGTAAAAATGAACCTTGACCCATACAATTGGGAAATCATTTTGACTTGGGATGAAAAAGTAAACAAATACAAAAATCCAGTTTATAGTTTTAAAGTTCGTGATAAAGAAATCAAAATTGCTACGCATACTGAATCGTTATCGCATTCTCAAATTCCAAAAGTAGCTTTACCAAAATACCAAGCTTGGGGCGACATTTTAAAATGGAATTTACAAGAAAATGTTCCAGGAGAATTCCCATTCGCATCTGGATTATATCCATTCAAACGCGAAGGTGAAGATCCAAGTAGAATGTTTGCAGGAGAAGGAGGACCAGAACGTACCAACAAACGTTTCCATTATGTTTCTGCGGGGTTACCTGCAAAACGTCTTTCTACAGCTTTTGACTCGGTTACTTTATACGGAAATGATCCACATATTCGTCCTGACATTTATGGAAAAATCGGTAATGCAGGAGTTTCAATTTGTTGCTTAGATGATGCGAAGAAATTATATTCAGGTTTCGATTTAAGTCATCCGTTAACTTCGGTTTCAATGACAATTAATGGACCTGCGCCAATGTTGTTAGGATTCTTTATGAATGCTGCTATCGATCAAAACTGTGAAAAATACATCGTTGAAAATGGTCTACAAGATGAAGTAGAAGCTAAAATCAACGAAATCTATAAGAAAAAAGGCGTAGAGCGTCCAAGATATCAAGGAACTTTACCAGAAGGAAATAATGGCTTAGGTTTAATGCTTTTAGGAGTTACAGGTGACCAAGTTTTACCTTTTGATGTATATCAAGATATTAAAATTAAAACGTTAGCACAAGTACGTGGAACGGTTCAAGCCGATATTTTAAAAGAAGATCAAGCACAAAATACTTGTATTTTCTCTACGGAATTCGCATTGCGTTTGATGGGTGACGTTCAAGAATATTTCATCAAACAAAATGTTCGTAATTTCTATTCCGTTTCGATTTCTGGATATCATATTGCTGAAGCAGGAGCAAATCCTATTACGCAGTTAGCCTTCACGTTGGCAAATGGTTTCACTTATGTAGAATACTATTTAAGTAGAGGAATGAACATCAACGATTTCGGTCCGAACTTATCATTCTTCTTCTCAAACGGAATTGATCCAGAATATGCGGTAATCGGTCGTGTAGCACGTAAAATTTGGGCGAAAGCTTTGAAAAATAAATACGGCGCTAACGAAAGAGCACAAATGTTAAAATATCACATTCAAACTTCTGGACGTTCATTACATGCACAAGAGATTGATTTTAATGATATTCGTACGACTTTACAAGCATTGTATGCAATTTACGACAACTGTAACTCGTTGCATACGAATGCTTATGATGAAGCGATTACAACTCCAACGGAAGAATCAGTGCGTAGAGCAATGGCTATTCAGTTGATTATTAATAAAGAATTAGGTTTAGCGAAAAACGAAAACCCAATTCAAGGTTCGTTCATTATTGAAGAATTAACTGATTTAGTAGAAGATGCGGTTTTACAAGAATTCGACAGAATCACAGAACGTGGTGGAGTTTTGGGTGCAATGGAAACAATGTACCAAAGAAGCAAAATCCAAGAAGAATCATTGTATTACGAAACCTTGAAACATACGGGAGAATTCCCTATTATTGGTGTAAATACGTTCTTGAGTTCTAAAGGTTCACCAACAGTTATTCCAGCTGAGGTTATTCGTGCAACAGAAGAAGAAAAACAATATCAAATTGATATGTTGACCGATTTGCATAAAACAAGTGCAGAAAAAGTAGCCGAGCACATTAACATTTTACAAGAAGCAGCGATTAAGAACCAAAACATTTTCGAAAAATTAATGGATGCAACCAAAGTTTGTTCGTTAGGGCAAATTACAAGTGCATTATTCGAAGTAGGAGGTCAGTATCGACGTAATATGTAATTAGAAATAGATGAATAATTTATAAAAAAGACCTTTCAGAAATGAAAGGTTTTTTTATTTTTGAAGAATGGAGCCAATAATTAAAACATTTCCCGAGACAAAATTCATTGGAATGAATAGTGTAATTTCTTATTCGAATTATCGAATAGGAGAATTATGGGGTAATTTTATGCCACGACGAAATGAAATTCAAAATACAATAGGAACAGAATTATTCAACATTCAAATTAATCCTGATAATTTTGATTTTAATCCGCAAACCGAATTTGTTAAATGGGCTGTGGTTCCAGTAACAGATATTAATTCTATTCCTGATGGAATGCAATCGTTACTAGTTAAAGAAGGATTGTATGTTGTTTTCAATCATGTGGGAGATGCTGTAAAAGCAAGAGAAACCTTTGGTTATATTTTTGGAGTTTGGTTGCCTAGTTCGGAATATCAATTGGATAATCGTCCGCATTTTGAAATATTAGGTAAGAAGTATAAAAACAATAGTCCAGATTCTGAAGAAGAAATTTGGATTCCTATTAAAAGAAAGGCTTAATATTCCCCATCCACATAAAACCATTTTCCGTTTTCTAATTTAAAAGTCGAGTGTTCGTAATGAACTTGCGCTTTCAAATTTTCATCTAAATAATAGGCTTTGAAAGTTACTGTGGTTTCAGTTGAAGCTAAAACTTCTAATTTTAACCATTTATTGGCTTGGCTCCATGCTAAAATATCTTTTTTGTTATGAAACCTTCTTTTAGAAATATGGGTAGTGTTTACCAAATAATCAGCAGCTCCAACTGCAAATGCACTATAACGCGAGCGCATCAATGCTTCTGCATTGGGAGCATTTTTAATTCCTTTTAGATAAGGTTCGCAACAATCTTGAAAGGAAATAGAATTTCCGCAGTAGCAACCCGACATAAATTACGATTTAGATTCGTTGAATTTTCGTTGAATTTCTTTTAATTTTTCGGCACGAGCATTCTTTTTAGCTTTTTCTTTAGATTGTTCTTTGTGTAATTTATCATTGTGTGCCTTAATATTTTTTGGATTGTTTCTTCCCATTTTTATGGTCTTTTTAGAGATTACAAAGATACTCATTTATATTATATGAAAGTTTGGCACAACAATTGGTTATGTTTACATAGGAAATAATTTAAAACTTAAAGATTATGAAGAAAATTACTTTATTGTTGGTTTTTATCGGGATGATAACACTACAAAGTTGCACGGTTAATGAAGAACAAGATAATGTTGATTACGATACAATTAGTGAAGTTTTTGAATATTCAAATGTTGACTTAACTTCAGGAAATGGATATTCTGCATTATTAACTTTTCCTCATGCTACTTATACATCTGATATGGTTTTGGTTTATCGTTTGGTAGGTTATGGTGCTGATGGAGATGTTTGGAAATTATTACCAGAAACCTATTATTTTAACGATGGAACTTTAGATTTTGGTTATAGAAATGATTTTACTCGTTATGATGCTCAAGTAAATTTATTTGGTTACGATTTACCAGGATTGCCTAGTGGAAACAGATTAGACCAAGTGTTCAGAGTTGTTGTTATTCCAGCTTATGTTAATAATAATAAATCAGCGTCAGGAAAATTAGATTTTGAAGATTATAATTCTGTTAAAGAATACTATAAATTAGATACTGCCAAAGTAACTAAGATTAAAATGTAACATAAATATAAAGAGCTATCCAAACTGATAGCTCTTTTTTTGTACCTATATTTTATCAATCTTTAAATAACCAATGTGTTTTTCATCTTCTGAAATTACATTGGTTTTTGTTATTTTCAAACGATATTCCGATTTGAATTTATCCGAAAGTATTTCTTCAATATTGTGAATATCATCTACATCAACACCATATTTGTCATCAATGTGCGATTCTGCTCCTTTGAAACCGCAATGTTTATAGAAAGTAGTTTGCTTTGCTTTTTTGATGGCTTCTGCTTTTGTTTTGGCAACCACTAATACTTTATAATGATATTCTTCAAATTCTCCTTCTTTATAGCCGCCTAAGTTTAAAAAGAATAATTGCTCTTCTTGTTCTAAATTTTCCTCTTTGGAAACCACTTCGATAGCAAATCCATCAATAGAAGTTACTTTTTGCCACGCATCAATATGAATTCTTCCTTTTGCTTCAGGCCAAAACGCATTCATGTCTGGAACCAATTCTTTTAAACTCATTCCAATGCCAAAAAAGATATCGTGTTGTTCGGTAAAGCGTCCTTTTGGGGTGCACCCCAACATAATCATATGTAAATTCACTGTTTTCATAGTGTAAATATAATAAAAAATATTTTTACCCCTAAAAAAATAGGGGTGTATGTAAAAAATATTTAAAAAAAAATATATATTTGCATAACTTTTCAAGGGTATAACTTTAAACACACACAACTTATGTCAACATTTCGTTTTCAAGCTTTAAGAAAAGCAACCGACAGAAAACCTGTTCATGTAGAAGAATTGGACAGAAAATCAGCTATTTTTGGTAGTAATGTTTTTGGCGATAAAGCAATGCGACAGTTTTTAACATCGGAAGCTTATAAAGCAGTTAAAGCGGCAGCAGAAGGAGTAAAAATCGACAGAAAAATCGCCGATTATATTGCTTTGGGAATGAAAGAGTGGGCATTATCAAAAGGAGTAACTCATTATACGCACTGGTTCCAACCATTAACAGGAACCACTGCGGAAAAGCACGATGCTTTCTTCGAAACATTTCCTGATGGAAGTGATCCAGTAGAAAAATTTGGTGGAAGTCAATTAGTACAACAAGAACCAGATGCTTCTTCTTTTCCAAATGGAGGAATTCGTAATACTTTCGAAGCAAGAGGATATACAGCTTGGGATCCAACATCGCCAGCATTTATCTTTGGAACAACTTTATGTATTCCAACGGTTTTCGTTTCGTACACGGGAGAAGCTTTAGATAACAAAACGCCTTTATTAAGAGCGTTACATGCTATCGATTCAGCTGCTATCGATGTAGCGAAATACTTCGATAAAAACGTAAAAAGAGTAACACCAACTTTAGGTTGGGAACAAGAATATTTCTTAGTAGACACTGCTTTAGCCAATTCAAGACCTGATTTATTAGCAACAGGAAGAACGTTGTTAGGTCACACTGCAGCAAAAGGGCAACAATTAGACGATCATTATTTTGGTTCGATTCCGACACGAGTTTTAACGTATATGCGTGATTTGGAAAACCAATGTATGTTATTAGGAATTCCAGTTAAAACACGTCACAACGAAGTAGCGCCTAACCAATTTGAGTTAGCACCAATCTTCGAAGAAACGAATTTAGCGGTTGACCACAACTCGTTATTAATGGATGTAATGCAAAAAGTGGCAGAACGTCACGATTTTAAAGTATTATTCCATGAAAAACCATTCAAAGGAGTAAACGGTTCTGGAAAACATAATAACTGGTCATTAGCAACAGATACTGGAATTAACTTATTATCTCCAGGAAAAACGCCAATGAGCAACTTACAATTCTTGACTTTCTTTATCAATACGATTAAAGCGGTTCATGATTATGAAGAATTGTTAAGAGCATCAATTGCATCAGCTAGTAACGACCACCGTTTAGGAGCTAACGAAGCGCCACCAGCAATTATTTCGGTTTTCATCGGACAACAATTGACTAAGGTGTTAGCAGAATTAGAAGGGGTTTCTCAAGGGAAATTATCTCCAGAAGAAAAAACAGATTTAAAATTAAACGTAGTAGGAAAATTACCAGACGTTTTATTAGATAATACGGATAGAAATAGAACTTCGCCATTTGCTTTCACTGGAAACAAATTTGAGTTTAGAGCAGTTGGTTCTTCAGCAAACTGTGCGGTTTCTATGACGACTTTAAATACAATCGTTGCAAAACAATTAAAAGATTTCAAAATTGAAGTTGATGCTTTAATCGAGAAAAAAGATTTAAAGAAAGACGAAGCAATTTTCAATGTATTGAGAGAATATATCAAGCAAACAAAAGCAATTCTTTTTGAAGGCGATGGTTATAGCGATGCATGGGAAAAAGAAGCTAAAAAACGTGGTTTAAGCAATCACAAAACTACACCAAAAGCATTAAAAGCAAAAGTTTCTAAAAAAGCAATTGAATTGTTTGGAGAAATGGGTGTAATGAATCATATTGAGGTTGAATCACGTTACGAAATTGAATTAGAAGAATACGTGAAAAAAATCCAAATTGAAGGTCGTGTTTTAGGTGATATTGCTCGTAATCATGTAGTTCCAACGGCTATTCGTTACCAAAATGTGTTAATTGAAAACGTAAAAGGATTAAAAGAAATCTTCGGAAAAGACTTTGAAAAAATCGCCAAAGAGCAAATTTCGTTAATCAAAGAAATTTCAGAACACATAGAAGGCATCAACACGAAAGTTGAAAAAATGACCGAAGAACGTAAAAAAGCAAACGCCTTAACGAGTACAGAAAAAATGGCAGACGCTTATTGTGATAAAGTAAAACCATACTTCGAAGAAATTCGTTACCACGCTGACAAATTAGAATTGTTAGTAGACGACGAACTTTGGACATTAACAAAATACAGAGAATTGTTATTTACGAAGTAATTAAAAATAGAAATCCCAATCGAAAGATTGGGATTTTTTTATTTTGGTTCGTAAATTCAATTCCGAGCTATCGGATTTTTCATTTGTTGTCTTTTAGTTTGTCTTTGCAAATATTAGGGAGAAGCCTTACTTGGTTAAGCATTTTCCAAGCTTCATGATTAAAATCTTTTGGTGAGAATCTGAATAGAGGTATGAATGTTTTTGTTTTTTTACAGTAATAACTTTCTATTGTCACATTTAGTTTTATGATTTTTTTAGTAGTAAATGCATCGTAAATTTCTAATATTCCTGTAAAAGTTGTAATTTCTTTTTTTCGTTCTTTTTCTATAAATAACGCTTTTGTTTTTGGGATAATTAATAATGTATCTTCATTGACAACTTTCATCAATCCATCAAAATAGAGCTTAAGATTGTCTTCAAAAAATTTTGTTGTAGGCTTAGTATTTAAATTTATGTCCCAAGCAAAAACATAAGTCCAAAAACCAGTGCTATCAATTTTTTCCCAACCTTTTGCAAACCTGATGTCTTCGTGACCATTAAAATTAATCTCTGGAGCAAACCAAAAGGGTATTTGTATAATTTCTTTACCCCAAGTACTATCCGCTTGTATTAAGTTTATTTCTTCTTTTTGTTGTCCAAACGAATAAATCGAACAATTAAGTAAGATTGATATTATAATTATTTTATTCATATTTTTAATGATTATATTTTCAGGTAAAAATAAATAGAACTGCAAATAGAACTGCAAGTAAAAGTGTAAATAAAACTGTAAAAAATGTAAAAAGAAGTGTAAAAAGCTGGTAGATAGCTCTTCATGATTTACAACTAAATCTTATTCACACTCAAATTTTAGGTTATATTACACATAACTTGTAGGTATGTCTGTAAGTAACAGTTTTATCCTTATTCTAAAGTAGAAAAAAAGTGTACAAAAACTACAGTGATTCTGCTATTTTTACTATTTTCGGTAAACTAAAACATATCTAATGAGAAAACTACTTTTTCTGTTTTTATTACTGTCTTCCATTTCTTTTGGGCAAAATAAGTTTACGGTGTATTTTGATACGGATTCGTATCAATTACAACTTTCTGAATTAAACAGACTAGATAATTTTTTTAAAAACAGAGACTTAAAATTCACCAAACTTATTGGGTATTGTGACTATCGAGCCTCAAATGGTTATAATGATACTTTGGCGTTCAGTAGGGCTAAATTTGTATCGCATATTATTGAAAAACTTACCAACCAAAAACAAATCGAAATCGAAAGTAAAGGCGAAAATTTCGAGCAAAATTCCGATTTGAAATTGAATCGAAAAGTGGAGATTTTCTATGAAGAATTGGTGATAGAAAAAACACTTCCAAAAGAAGATAAAAAGGATTTATCTCAACAAGTTTCAACGGCAAAAGTAGGCGATAAGTTAGTGTTGAAAAACTTACATTTCTACAATCGTTCTGGGATTTTTGTTCCAGAATCGCGCCCTATTTTAGAGGAATTATTGAAAATCATGTTGGCTAATCCTAATTTAAAAATAGAAATTCAAGGTCATATTTGTTGTCAAAAAGGCACCGATGTGGAAGATACGGCAAAAGTAAGAGCTTTAGCGGTTTATAATTATTTGATTAACAATGGAATTAACAAAAACCGATTGAGTTATAAAAGCTTTGGAAGTTCAAAACCAATACACACTATTCCCGAAAATAACGAAGATGAACGAAATGATAACCGTAGAGTAGAAATTCAAATTGTTGCCAATTAATGGATAAAATGATTTGTTTTTAAGTATTTGTAAATGAATTTGTTATATAAATTGAAAAAGTTCTTTTTGATAATAAGTTTTTTTAATACGTTTTATTTTTTATATTCGTTACATTAAAATACCCCAAATGAAATACGTATTACTGCTGTTTGGATTCTTACTTTCAGCACAAGAAAAGGCGAGTTTTTATTTTGATTTTGATCAAGATACGTTTAATCCAAAGCAAAACGAATTGTTTATGACTTGGTTGAACAAAAACGAAAACCGCGAAATTCTAGTAATAAATGGGTATTGCGATTGGTACGGAACTTTTGATTATAACGATACTTTAGCTTATAAAAGAATTCATACGGTTCATGAACAATTAAAAACAAAGGTAAATTCTTCCATTTTCTTTAACGAAAATTTAAAAATTAAAGGTTTTGGAGAACGAGTTCAAACCAGAAAAGAAAGACGTTATAATAGAAGAGTTGACGTTTTTTATACTATTCTTCCTAAGAAAGCAGTGGTGAAAGCAGTGGTTTATGATGATCCAGTAGTGTACACAGGCCAAGTCATAAACAAAGAACCAGAAGTAATTGAAAAGAAAGAAATAATTCAAGTTCCTGATACAGACGATTTAATTGACCCAGTTGGACTTTACAAAAATCCGTATGCAACTGCAAAAGTAGGCGATAAGTTGGTTATGAATAATCTGTATTTTTATGATCGCTCTGGGATTTTCGTTCCGGAATCGTTGCCTGTAATGGAAGAATTATTAGAATTTATGATTACGCATCCAAAGGTGAAAATTGAAATTCAAGGACACATTTGTTGTCAGCTGGGAGAAGATCCAGAAGATATTGCATTAGTTAGAGCAATTTCAGTACATAATTACTTGGTTGCAAATGATATTGATGATAGTAGGTTGTTGTATAAGAGTTTTGGAAGCACACAACCTCTTCATAAAATACCTGAGAGAAACGAAAAAG
The DNA here is from genome assembly GCF_002483315.1 of Flavobacterium sp. UBA7663. Classification (GTDB taxonomy): domain Bacteria; phylum Bacteroidota; class Bacteroidia; order Flavobacteriales; family Flavobacteriaceae; genus Flavobacterium. The sequence continues at coordinate 27,968 of NZ_DLHR01000024.1, read as the reverse complement.
AACGAAATGAAAATCGTAGAGTAGAAATTCTTATCTTAGAGAATTAATTTGGCATAGTTTTCGACCTAAATTTATTTAAAAAATCCTGTTCATGAAATTTCTATATTCCTTTATATTCTTTGTTTTGTTTCAAATAACCTTTGCTCAAGAACATGTTGTTTTTTATTTCGACAATAATAAGTTCGAATTAAACAAAGTAGAAGCAGCTAAACTTCAAAAATGGATTTCAGAAAATACAACGTCTAAAATTTTATCTATTACAGGTTCAACAGACGAAGTGGGAAGTACTGGTTTTAATGATACTTTATCTCAAAAGCGAGTAAGTCATGTTTTTAACCAAATTAAAGGAAAGGTAAACATCAGACCCGATTTTAAAAGTATTTCATTAGGTGAGAAAGGAGCAACTTCTACTAGCAAAGCCGAAAACAGAAAAGCCATTATTCATTATTTATTAGAAAAAGATTTAGAAAAAGAGAATGAAGTTTTAGGGATAAAAGAAGTTGAGTCAGAAGTGATAATTCCAGATGATGCGCCGTTAGCTGAAAAAGTGAAATTGGCAAAAGTTGGGACGAAAATCACTTTGAAAAACATTAATTTCTATCAAAACACCTTTGCAACCATGCCTGAATCGCAAGGAACGTTGTACGATTTGTTGTTTGTAATGCAAAATAATCCTGAGTTAATAATCGAAATTCAAGGTCACATTTGTTGTATTGATAAAGATTATCGAAATTTGTCTACCGATAGAGCAAAACAAATTAAGCGTTTTCTCGTTTATAATGGTATTCAGGATTATCGTGTAAAAACTAAAGGGTTTGGAGTTTCACAACCGATTTATCCAATTCCAGAAGCAACTCCAGAGCAAGCCGCCGCAAATCGTAGGGTAGAAATTGAAATTTTAAGTAAAAAATAATGAGAAATATACTTGGCTTATTTTTAATAGTTATTGCAGCTTCGTTTGTGGGTTGTAATGATAAGTGTGATGAAGGAAATCAAGCAACGCCAGCATCGTTCTTTGTTGAAATTATAGATGAAACTACTGGTGAAAATGTTTTTGAAAATGAAACTTATACTGCCCAACAAATAACTATCCAAGATTTAGAGGAAGCTTCTATTCCATATGAGTTTATCGAAAATTTGAATGTAATTCAGATATTTCCTCCGGTTTCAAATGCAACAGTAAATTCTTTTATTATTAAATTAAATAATGAAGCAACGTTACAAATGGATGAAATTGATGTCAATTATGATGTTTCATCTATTGTTGGTGAATGTTTTACAACTTTTAAAATTGAAAATATTTTGTTTCCAAACAACGATTCGGAATTTGTTGAAACTGTTCATGTTATAAAAATTTAACAAATTCTAAATTCATACTTCTAAATTCTAAATTTTAGAACTATCTTTGCGCCACAACAACAACACACTACATTCATGAGTTCTGATACGAGCAAACGCTACAATTTAAGAGGAGTTTCCGCTTCTAAAGAAGATGTGCACCAAGCTATCAAAAACATCGACAAAGGCTTATTTCCACAAGCATTTTGTAAAATTATCCCAGATTATTTAACAAACGACGACCAATATTGCATCATTATGCATGCTGATGGAGCAGGAACAAAATCTTCCTTAGCTTATATGTATTGGAAAGAAACAGGTGATATTTCCGTTTGGAAAGGAATTGCTCAAGATGCCTTAATCATGAATATTGATGATTTATTATGTGTTGGAGCAACCGATAATATTTTACTTTCATCAACTATCGGAAGAAACAAAAATCTAATTCCAGGCGAAGTTATTTCAGCTATTATCAACGGAACAGAAGAATTAATTTCTGATTTAAAAAATCACGGAGTTACTATTCATTCAACTGGTGGAGAAACTGCTGATGTAGGCGATTTAGTTCGTACGATTATCGTAGATTCAACCGTAACAGCTCGCATGAAACGTGCTGATGTAATTGATAATGCAAACATTCAAGCAGGTGATGTAATTGTAGGATTGGCTTCATTTGGTCAAGCTACTTACGAAAAGGAATACAATGGCGGAATGGGAAGTAACGGTTTAACTTCAGCTCGTCATGATGTTTTTGCGAAATATTTGGCTGAAAAATATCCTGAAAGTTTTGATGCATCAGTTCCAAATGAACTAGTGTATTCAGGTCAAACCAAATTGACAGATACTGTTGAAAATAGTCCAATAGACGCTGGTAAATTAGTGCTTTCTCCAACGAGAACATACGCTCCAGTGATCAAAAAGATATTATCAAAATACAATTCAAATCAAATTCATGGAATGGTTCACTGCAGTGGTGGTGCACAAACTAAAGTGCTTCACTTCGTAGAAAACGTTCATGTGATTAAAGATAATTTATTTCCTGTACCACCATTATTTAAACTGATTCAAGAAAATTCTAAAACGGATTGGAAAGAAATGTACCAAGTATTCAATTGTGGTCACAGAATGGAAGTATACGTTCCTGCCGAAGTAGCACAAGACATTATCGAAATTTCAAAATCATTTCACATCGACGCACAAATCGTAGGAAGAGTTGAAAAATCAGATAGCAAGAAATTAACAATTACATCCGAATACGGAAAATTTGAATATTAATCTGTAGAGACAAGTCATGACTTGTCTTTCTGTTTTTAATGAAATTAAAATTTACAACACAACAACAATAAAATGCAACACAACGTATTAATTTTAGATTTCGGTTCGCAATACACCCAATTAATTGCCCGAAGAGTAAGAGAATTAAACATTTTCTGCGAGATTTTTCCATTCGATAAAATTCCAGCAGATTTATCATCATATAAAGCGGTAATCTTAGGAGGAAGTCCATGTTCGGTTCGTTCTGAAGAAGCGCTTCACCCAGATTTATCTCAAATTAGAGGTAAAATGCCTTTATTGGCAGTTTGTTACGGAGCACAATATTTAGCCCATTTTTCAGGTGGAGAAGTAGCCGCTTCAAATACAAGAGAATACGGTAGAGCTAATCTTTCATACATCAAAGAAAACGAAGTGTTTTTAGAAGGTGTTTCAGAAAACAGTCAAGTTTGGATGAGTCATTCGGATTCAATCAAAAAATTACCAACTAATGGGGTAATGATTGCTAGCACAAAAGACGTAGAAAACGCAGCATATAAAATTGAAGGAGAAACTACTTATGCCATTCAATTTCACCCAGAAGTATACCATTCAACAGATGGAAAACAAATGTTGGAAAACTTCTTAGTGAAAATTGCGCAAGTACCTCAAACCTTTACGCCAAACGCTTTCGTAGAGGAAGTGGTTGCAGAAATGAAAGCTAAAATTGGAAACGATAAAGTAGTTTTAGGACTTTCGGGTGGTGTAGATTCAACAGTAGCGGCGGTTTTATTGAACAAAGCTATTGGTGAAAACTTATATTGTATTTTCGTAAACAACGGATTATTACGTAAAAACGAATTCCAAAATGTATTAGACCAATACAAAGGAATGGGTTTAAACGTAAAAGGAGTTGATGCTTCGGCACGCTTTTTGGACGCGTTAGCTGGGTTAGATGATCCAGAAGCAAAACGTAAAGCCATTGGAAAAGCGTTCATTGAAGTTTTTGATGATGAAGCACACCAATTAACCGATGTTAAATGGTTAGGTCAAGGTACAATTTATCCCGATGTTATCGAATCTGTTTCAGCAACAGGCGGACCTTCAGCAACGATTAAATCGCATCATAATGTAGGCGGATTGCCTGATTTTATGAAATTGCAAGTGGTAGAGCCTTTACGAATGTTATTTAAAGATGAGGTTCGTAGAGTAGGAAGAAGTTTAGGAATTGACGAAGAATTATTGGGACGTCATCCATTCCCAGGACCAGGATTAGCAATTCGTATTTTAGGAGATATTACCCCAGAAAAAGTAGCTATTTTGCAAGAAGTAGATGCGGTTTTCATTAACGGATTAAAAGAACACGGATTATACGATAAAGTATGGCAAGCAGGAGCAATCTTGTTACCTGTAAATAGTGTAGGAGTAATGGGTGATGAGCGCACATACGAAAAAGTAGTTGCGCTACGTGCAGTAGAATCGACTGACGGAATGACAGCAGATTGGGTACATTTACCTTATGAATTCTTAATGAAGATTTCGAATGAAATTATAAATAACGTTAGAGGTGTAAATAGAGTGGTATATGACATCAGTTCGAAACCGCCTGCAACAATTGAATGGGAATAAAATAAATTTTTCAAATTCAACATATAAATTTCAATAGCAATTATTTTTATTCTATTTTTACGATACAAATTGCTATTGAAATTTTTGTTTAGTATTGTTTTTAAATTATGATTATGATAAAAAGAGTTGTTTTTCTTTTCAGTTTAATTTTTCTTTTTGCGTTACCACTTCAGTCTCAGATTAAACATGTGGTAGCCAAAGGAGAAACCGTTTTTCAAATCGCAAAAAAATATGAGGTTACGCCTTTTGATATTTACCGATTAAACCCAGATGCGAAAAATGGCGTTCAAGAAAATACTACTTTATTAATTCCAAAAGGAACCACGGGAAAAGCCATTACGCATGTGGTAGGTGAAAAAGAAACCCTTTTCGGAATTGCTAAAAAATACAACATTTCGGTTTCTGATTTAGAAAATTGGAACAAAGTTTCTTTGCAAAATGGTTTGAAGAAAGGACAAGAAATTTTTGTTTCAAAACCTGCTGCTGTTGATTTAAAATCAGTAGCTACGCCTTTTGTAACAAAACCTAAAGCTGTTTCAAATGCGACAACTCACTTAGTGGAAGCAAAAGAAACAAAATATGGTATTTCTACAAGATACGGATTAACGGTTACCGAATTAGAACAATTAAATCCACAAATTGTAGGCGGATTAAATGTTGGGCAAACTTTAGTTTTGAAACCAGGAGTTCAGGTTAAAAAACCTTCGAATGTAACTTTGGTTGAATATGAAGTACAACCTAAAGAAACGCTTTATAGCCTGTCAAAAAAATTCGATATTGCGCAAGGTGATTTAATTACACTAAATCCAGATTTGCAAGATGGTTTAAAAATCGGAATGCTTTTAAAAGTACCTTCAAACGGAACTGTTATTACAAAAGCAAAAGATTCTGTTTTAGTAGCTAAAAACAAAATAAATTTATTAGCTACGGTTGATAAATCGAAACAAAGAAACATGGTTTTGTTGTTGCCTTTCAATATCAATAAAATTGAAACAGATTCACTTAAAACCAAAGCCGAACACTTAAAAACTAATAAGTTCTTAAACCTTACTTTAGATTTTTATGCAGGAGCACAAATGGCTATTGATTCAGCTAAAGTATTAGGTTTGCCTGTAAATGTTAAGGTTTATGATGTAGAGAGCTCTAAATATTCTTCTAACGTAGCGTCTATTATTTCTAAAAATGATTTTGAAAATGTAGATGCAGTTGTTGGGCCTTTTCAAAACTCAATTGTTGAAACAACGGCACAATTACTAACAAAATATAATACTCCGGTAATTTCACCACTTTCTAAAGAGCGTGGATTACCATTACCAAATTTATATTACACTGTTCCTTCTGAAGATCTTTTACGTGCTTCTATGTTTGATTATTTCAAATCGAAAAATGGAAATGTGGTAGCTATAATTAGTGCAAAAAAAACGACTTCTAAAGATTTTATAACAGCAAATCATCCTGAAGTTAAACATGCTTTGTTTAATGATAAAGGTGTTTTAGATGTGGCACTTTTAAAAACGCAATTGGTTAAAGGACAAAAGAATTTTGTGCTTATGGAAATCGAAAAAGCAAGTACGATTATTAGTATTACCAATATTCTGAAAGGATTGCAAAAAGAATACGATATTCAATTGGCAGTTTTTGAATTGTATGATGCGTTGAATTTTGAGGAAATTCCGATGAAGAATCTAACCGATTTAAAAATGTTATTTCCATCGGTCACTAAAGTAGCAGAAACACCAGAAGAAAAGATTTTTGAAAAACAATTCAAGAAAATCAACAATATTTATCCAAACGCTGCAGCTAAAAAAGGTTTTGATGTTACGTTTGATGCGATGTTGCGTATTTGCCAACCAGAAGGTTTTGTAAAATCAGCAGCAACTACTAAAACTGAATACATTGAAAACGCATTTGATTACAATTCTAGTAACGGATTAATTTCAAATAACGCGACATATTTATTGTACTATGACAGCGATTTAACGATTAAACAAGCACAATAATGGCAACTTCAAAAGTGACCTATTTAGGTGATTTACGCACCTCTTCTATACATTTACAATCAGGTTCGGAAATTATTTCGGATGCACCACTTGATAACAACGGAAAAGGAGAAGCTTTTTCTCCAACCGACACTGTTGCTAACGGATTAGCTAGTTGCATGTTTACCGTTATGGGAATCAAAGCACGCGATTTAGAAGTAGATTTCTCAGGTTCCACCGCAGAAGTAACCAAAATCATGGGAACAGAACCAAGAAGAATTACAGAAATTCATGTAACCTTTAATTTCTCCATCAATCCCGACGAAAAAACAAAAACCATCTTAGAAAGAACGGGAATGACTTGTCCAGTTTTTTATAGTTTACATCCAGAAATTAAAAAGGAGATTGTTTTTAATTGGAAGTAGTAAATAGATAAAAGAACAAAGATGAAAGAGAAAAGAATATAGATAGTTTTAAAAAGTCTTTCTTCTTTTCTCTTTTTTCTAACCTCTATAACAAAAATGACCAACCAAGAACTTCTCGTAAAACTCGCACACACAAAAATGCCTTTTGGTAAATACGAAGGCTATTACTTAATCGACCTTCCGGAGTATTATGTGGTTTGGTATGCTAATAAAGGTTTCCCAAAAGGACAATTAGGCGAACAATTAAAATTGGTACACGAACTCAAGCTAAACGGCTTAGAAGAACTCGTTCGAAACATCCGCAGAAACTTTCCAAAACAAAAATAAATTGTTTACAATTTAATTACAAAATTGATACATCGACTAATTGGCACATTGACTAATTAGTGTTATCTTTGCACGATTTTATTATAGATAAAAGATTTTTATCGCAACAACAACACAACAACAATACAATGAACCAAACTAAGTACATTTTTGTTACCGGAGGTGTGACTTCTTCTTTAGGGAAAGGAATCATCGCAGCTTCGTTAGCCAAATTATTGCAAGCCAGAGGATACCGAACGACCATTCAAAAGTTTGATCCATACATCAACGTGGATCCAGGAACATTAAATCCTTACGAACACGGAGAATGTTATGTAACAGACGATGGAGCAGAAACGGATTTAGATTTAGGTCACTATGAGCGTTTTTTAAATGTTCCTACTTCTCAAGCGAACAACGTAACTACAGGAAGAGTGTATCTTTCAGTTATTGAAAAAGAGCGTAGAGGAGAATTTTTAGGAAAAACGGTTCAGGTAGTGCCTCATATCACAAACGAAATCAAGGAACGCATGCAGTTGCTTGGAAAATCGGGTGATTTTGATATTGTAATTACTGAGATTGGTGGAACTGTTGGAGATATTGAATCATTGCCTTACATCGAGTCAGTACGTCAATTGATTTGGGAATTAGGTGAAAATAACGGAATCGTAATTCATTTAACGTTAGTGCCTTATTTGGCTGCTGCCGGAGAATTAAAAACGAAACCAACACAACATTCGGTGAAAACTTTAATGGAAAGCGGAATCAAAGCTGATATTTTAGTGTGTAGAACTGAACATGAAATTTCGCAAGATTTACGTCAGAAATTAGCGTTATTTTGTAATGTGAAAAAAGAAGCGGTAATTCAATCTATCGATGCGTCTACTATTTATGAAGTTCCAAATTTAATGTTGGAAGAAGGATTGGATAAAGTAGCCTTAAAAAAATTAGATTTACCAGAAAAAAATACACCAGATTTAACCAACTGGAACGAGTTCTTATTTAGATTGAAAAATCCAAAGCACGAAGTAAACATTGGTTTGGTTGGAAAATATGTAGAATTGCAAGATTCTTACAAATCGATTTTAGAAGCGTTTATTCATGCTGGAGCGGCAAATGAGACAAAAGTAAATGTTATTTCTATTCATTCTGAGTATTTAGATGCCAATTCGGCAGAAAGTCAGTTGAAAGATTTAGATGGTATACTTGTTGCACCAGGTTTTGGCGGTCGTGGAATTGAAGGTAAAATCGACACGGTTCGTTACGCAAGAGAAAATGATATTCCGTTTTTCGGAATTTGTTTGGGAATGCAAATGGCTGTAATTGAATATTCTCGTAACGTTTTAGGTTACGCCGATGCCAATTCAACCGAAATGAATGAAAATACAACTCATCCTGTTATTAATTTAATGGAAGAGCAAAAAAATATTGAAAACAAAGGAGGAACCATGCGTTTAGGTGCATGGAAATGTAGCATAAAAGAAAACACGTTGGCACAAAAAATCTATGGTAAAACTGAGATTATGGAGCGCCACCGTCACCGTTACGAATTCAATGGTGCGTATTTAAACGAATTAGAAAAAGCAGGATTAGTAGCTTCTGGAGTAAATCCAGATACGAAGTTGGTAGAAATTGTTGAAATTCCTACACATCCGTTCTTTATCGGCGTTCAATACCATCCTGAATATAAAAGTACAGTCGCTAATCCACACCCACTTTTTGTGAGTTTTGTAGCTGCAGCTGTACAACATAAAACTAAATAAACTGTTCAATTAAGAACACTGAACACTAATAAGTAGATGGAAGAAAAAAAATTAGACCTTAATTCGATTATCGGATTTGTATTGATTTCTGGAATTTTAATTTGGATGTTATATTCAAATGCTCCAACACCAGAAGAACAAAAGGAAAAAGAGAAAAAAGAGCAATTAGACAAACAAGCTAAAGAAGTTAAAACTGTAACTTCAACGGTTGCAGCAGTGCCAGTAGTAGATTCTACTAAAAGTGAAGCAGCGCAAGCACAATTAGGTTCGTTTGGATATTCTGCAACACTTCCATCAGCTACAGATGCTGTTACTGAAATCAAAAATGAAGTTTTATCACTTAAAATTTCTAATAAAGGAGGTTATATTACAGAAGCAACAGTTTTAGGATTTGATCAATTTGAGAAAAATTCGAAAAAAGCGGTTCAAATCATTAAAGATAAAAACGCTTCTTTAGACATTGCTTTAAATACAACTGATAACAGAACGTTGCATACAAAAGACATGTATTTTGAGCCTAAGTTAACTACTGAAGGTAAAAATCAAGTTTTAACGTTGCAATTAAAAGCAGGTCCAGATCAGTTTTTAGAATATCGTTATGTATTAAAACCTAACGAATACATGTTAGATTTTGCTATTCGTTCTCAAGGATTAGAAAAAGTAGTGAATACTTCTAAACCATTAGATTTAGAATGGCAATTAAAATCATACAGAAACGAAAATAGTGTTTCTTATGAAAACCGTTATACTGAGCTAGTATTTGAATATGAAGACGGAAAAGACGATTATTTAAATGCAGCAAAAGATTCTGAAGACGAAGCAAATGACGTTTCTTACATCGCTTTCAAGCAACATTTATTTACTTCTATTTTATTGACTGATACGAAATTCAAAACAGCTAAGTTCAAATCAGATAATTTAGTAGATGATGAAGAAATTGATACTGTTTTTACTAAAAATTTCACGGCTCAAGTTCCTTTAGAATTTAAAAATGGTGCATTAAACTATAATATGAATTGGTATTATGGTCCAGCGAAATACGAAATCTTAAATGGTTACGAGAAAAATTTAGACGAAATCTTACCATTAGGTTGGGGAATTTTCGGATGGATTAACCGTTATATTTTTATTCCTGTTTTCGGATTAATTTCAGCTTTAGGTGTTGGTTACGGAATTGCGATTGTATTGTTTACGATTTTAGTTCGTATTGTAATGTCGCCAGTAACATACAAGTCTTATTTGTCACAAGCAAAAATGAAGGTTTTACGTCCTGAAATTACAGAATTGAATGAAAAATTCAAGGACAATCCTATGAAGAAACAACAAGAAACTATGAAGTTGTATTCTAAAGCTGGTGTAAATCCTATGGCAGGATGTTTACCAGCCTTGATGCAAATGCCGATTTTCTATGCGTTGTTTCAGTTCTTCCCATCGATGTTCGATTTAAGACAAAAATCTTTCCTTTGGGCAGATGATTTATCTTCATTTGATGCGATTTACTATTTTCCAAATGGTTTTAGTATTCCTTTTTATGGAAATCACGTGAGTTTATTCCCAATTTTAGCTTCTATTGCCATTTTCTTTTACATGAAAATGACAACTGGTGACCAAGCGATGAGTACACCACCACAAGAAGGTATGCCAGATATGGGTAAAATCATGAAAATTATGATTTATATTTCGCCAGTAATGATGTTATTCTTCTTTAATAATTATGCATCTGGTTTGAGCTTGTATTACTTCATCTCTAACTTAATTACTATCGGAATTATGTTGGTTATTAAGAATTACATCGTGAAAGAAGATAAAATTCACGCTCAAATTCAAGAGAATAAAACAAAAGAGAAAAAGGAAAGTAAATTCCAAAGAAAAATGCGCGAAATGATGGAGCAAGCAGAAGCTCAAAAAGCCGCACAAAAGAAAAAATAATTTTATCTTAATACAAACCCTGTCTGCAAACGACAGGGTTTCTTTTTTATACTAGTAATGAAAATAGCGATTATCGGATTTGGTAATATGGGGCAAACCTATGCCAACAGTTTTATGAGCTCTGGATTTGTAGGAGCTTCAGATATTTTAATTTTGAACAAAGTAGCAGTTGAAGAAAAGAATAGTTTCGGAATTGATGCAACAAATTTTTATACAGAACCCAATTCTCAAATCTTCGAATCGGATATTTTGATTTTGGCAGTAAAACCTCAAGATTTCAAACAATTAGCTTCTGAGATAAAAGCTTTCTTAAATCCAGAACACGTTATTTTGTCAGTAATGGCGGGGATTTCAATTGAAGCTATGCAAAAGGAATTAAATGTTACTAAAATTGTTCGCTCAATGCCAAATATTCCAACACAAATTGGTGAGGGAATGACCGTTTTTTGTGCTTCAAATTCTGTTGATAGAAAAGAACTTTTTATTGTTCAGAATTTAATCAATACAACAGGAAAATCGATTTATATTGAAAGAGAAGAAATGCTAAACGCTGCTACAGCCGTTTCAGGAAGTGGACCAGCTTATGTGTTTTATTTTATGCAAGCCATGATTGAATCGGCTGTTAAATTAGGTTTTTCTCCGTCGGAAGCTGAGTTTTTGGTAAGTCAAACATTTTCAGGTTCAGTTCAATTGCAAAATAGGAGTAAATTATCAAATGAAGATTGGATTCAACGCGTGGCTTCAAAAGGCGGAACTACAGAAGCAGCTTTGTCTGTTTTCAATCAAAAAGAACTTCAAGAAATTGTAATAGAAGGAATAGAAGCCGCAAATACAAGAGCTATAGAATTAGGATCATAAAAAAACGCTTTCCATTGGAAAGCGTTTTTTGTTCATAACAATTTTATTTATAGAAACGAATTAATTTAGATTTGGTAGTAAAACTTTGTTTACAGCATGTATTACTCCATTTGAAGCTTGTACATCTGTTGCAACAATATCTGTAGTTCTACTTTGTTCATCAGTAATTACTGTTCCAGAAATTGTAAAAGTTCCTGTCTCAAAAGTAGTTATTGGACCTGATGGAATTGCATTAGATAAAACATTAGCACCAGTTACAACATGGTAAGTTAATACAGCTGTTTTTTGTGTAGATGTTAATCCACTATATAAATTTAAAGTAGCGGTATCAAATGCACTATTTAATGGAGCAAAAACAGTAAAAGGAGAGCTAGCTGTTCCATCTAAAGTCCCAACTAATCCTTGTTCAGTTAATAATGTAGCCAATGTGCTAAAATTTGGATTTGCAGTAGCGTGTGTTACAATTGTAGGTAAACCAATAACAGCATCAACAACATGAATAACCCCATTGTTGGCAATTATATCAGCTGTTGTTACACTAGATACTCCATTTAATCTGACTCCTGATTCTACGTTGATAAACATACTTAAAGTATTAGATGATGAAGCACTACCTGTCGCTAAAGTTTTAACATAACCAGTGGTTAATCCTGTAGATAAATTTGTTCCATTTACCACATGATTTAATAAGATTTGTGTTAATGTTGGAAGCGGAACATCATCTAAAGATTCAAATCCATTGGCATCTAAAAAATCTAAGAATGCATCATTTGTTGGGGCAAAAACGGTATACGAACCTGCTTGGTCAAGAGTTTCTGCTAAATCTGCACGACTTAATGCATCAACAAGAATTGAAAGGTTAGGATTTCCTGATGCGATATCAGTAATTGAATTGTTCTGAGGTGTACTATCATCATCAGAACATGAAAACATTAACGTAGAACTTACTACTAATAATGTTAATTTGATTAATTTTGCATAGTTTTTCATAGTGTTTTATTTTTTGTTTAATCAAAATTAAAAAAGATTAAACAAATAAAAAACTATTTTACTGCGTTATGTAGCAGATTTAACTCACATTTATTTTTTGTTTAATCAGTATTTGGTCTAATATTTGATTTTTCAATATTTAATGTGTGATTACTAATTAATAAATTAAACAACATTTAATATAATGAAACAGTTTTTTGTGCTTTTTTTAATTTTTATTTCAATTTTAGGCTTTAGTCAAGATAAAATCAATCAATTAGACGACAAAGGTAATCGACATGGTTTGTGGAGAGGTACGCATAAAGAGTCGAATCGTATTCGTTATGAAGGAACTTTTAATCATGGAAAGGAAACAGGTGTTTTTAAATATTTTGATGATACAAAAGCTGGAACTGTAATTGCAACTCGAGATTTTTCTAAAGATGATGGTTCTTGTTATGCTAATTTTTATGATCAAAAAGGGAATAAAGTAAGTGAAGGAAAATTAGTAAATAAACTTCCTGAAGGCGAATGGAAATACTATCATTTCGAATCAAAACAATTAATGTCACAAGAATATTATAAATCTGGAAAACTTGATGGTGTTAGAAAAGTATACTACAAAGACGGAACTATCGCTGAAGAAACCAATTACAAATTAGGTATTAAAGTAGGAGTCTCAAAAACATATTCTGAAAAAGGTCAATTATTAGAGTCTCTTACATACAAAAATGGACAATATGATGGTGTTGCTTCTTATTATGATGGAATGGGTAATAAAATGTATGAAGGAAATTATGTAAACGGAAAACGTGTAGGAACCTGGAAGTTTTTTGAAAAAAATAAAGTTATAAAGCAAGTAAAAGCTCCTAAATTTGGACAAGAATTAATTAAATACGAGCAAAGAAATGCCAAAGAAGCATCTAAAACGTTAGAACAATTAAAACAAGAAAAAGGAGGACAAGAATAAATGAAAAGAGTTGTAGTAGGACTTTCGGGTGGAGTAGATTCGAGTGTTGCCGCATATTTATTAAAAGAACAAGGATATGAAGTTATCGGGTTATTCATGAAGAATTGGCACGATGATTCTGTAACTATTTCCAATGAATGTCCATGGTTAGAAGATAGTAATGATGCTTTGCTAGTAGCTGAAAAACTAGGAATTCCTTTTCAAACGGTAGATTTATCTGAACAATACAAAGAGAAAATTGTTGATTATATGTTTAACGAATACGAAAAAGGAAGAACTCCAAATCCTGACGTATTGTGTAACAGAGAAATCAAATTCGATGTTTTTATGAAAATTGCTATGTCTTTAGGTGCAGATTATGTCGCAACAGGACATTATTGCCGTAAAGGAACTATTGAAAATGATGGAAAAGAAGTTTACCAATTATTAGCTGGTAAAGATGGTAATAAAGATCAATCGTATTTTTTATGTCAATTATCACAAGAGCAACTTTCGAAAGCGTTATTTCCTATTGGCGAATTAACAAAACCAGAAGTTCGTGAAATTGCCTCAAAATTAGATTTAATTACTGCCGAAAAGAAAGATTCTCAAGGACTTTGTTTTATCGGAAAAGTGCGCTTGCCCGAATTTTTACAACAAAAATTGCAACCAAAAGAAGGTGTAATTATTGAAATTCCAGTTGAAGCTGAAATATATCATCAAGAAAAACCACAATTCAATTCGGAAGAAGAAGCTTTTGCTTTTGAAGCTAGACGAATTGATTATCTAAAAGTACCAGGAAAAGTAATGGGTAAACACCAAGGCGCTCATTATTTCACAAAAGGACAACGTAAAGGTTTAAATGTAGGAGGAACCAAAGAACCTCTTTTTATTATTGAAACCGATGTAGAAAAGAATATTGTATACACGGGTCAAGGCAATCAACATCCCGGATTATTTAAAAAAGCATTGTTTATTGCAAATGGTGAAGTACATTGGATAAGAGAAGATTTAGCTTTGAAAGATGGTGAAAAAATGGAAGTAATGGCAAGAATTCGTTACCGTCAACCTTTACAAAAAGCAACTTTACATCAATTTAAAGACGGAATGTACGTGGTCTTTGAAAATCCACAGTCTGCAATTACCGAAGGTCAGTTTGTTGCTTGGCATTTGAATGATGAAATTTTAGGAAGTGGTGTTATTGCTTAATCATTGGAAATCCGAACAAAAAAAGTAAATTGCAATAAAATAAAGCATTTTTAAAATGAATAAAATTACCCAACTCTTCAACATAAAATACCCAATTATTCAAGGTGGAATGATTTGGAACAGTGGTTATAAACTAGCAAGTGCCGTAAGTAACGCTGGTGGATTAGGATTAATTGGTGCTGGTTCTATGTATCCAGAAGTGTTAAGAGAACACATTCAAAAATGTAAAAAGGCCACAGATAAACCTTTTGGAGTAAATGTTCCAATGTTATATCCAAACATTGAAGAAATCATGCAAATCTTGAAAGAAGAAGGCGTTAAAATCGTCTTTACTTCGGCAGGAAATCCAAAAACTTGGACGCCGTTTTTAAAAGAAAATGGCATAACTGTTGTACATGTTGTTAGTAGTTCTAAATTCGCTTTAAAAGCACAAGAAGCTGGTGTAGATGCTGTAGTTGCTGAAGGTTTTGAAGCTGGTGGACACAACGGAAGAGAAGAAACCACAACCTTAACCTTAATTCCAATGGTGCGCGAGCAAATTTCAATTCCATTAATTGCTGCTGGAGGAATCGCAACAGGAAGAGGAATGTTAGCTGCTATGACTTTAGGTGCAGATGGCGTTCAAATGGGAAGTCGTTTTGCTGCTTCAACTGAAAGTTCTGCACATGATGAATTCAAAAGAACAATTGTGGAAACAGGAGAAGGCGATACACAATTAACATTAAAAGAATTGGCTCCAGTTCGACTTATCAAAAATAAATTCTATAACGATGTTCAGGAATTGTATGCTAAATGTCCATCAAAAGAAGATTTAGAAGCATTATTAGGAAAAAGAAGAGCAAAAAGAGGTATGTTTGAAGGCGATTTAGTTGAAGGCGAATTAGAAATTGGTCAAATTGCCGGATTAATTCACGATATTTTACCTGTTGAAACTATTGTTGATAATATCATAACGGAATTTAACGCTGCTAGAAAAGAGGTAACTACCTTTGAATTTTAATATAACAAAGAAATGAAGAGTTTAAAATACATACTATTGTTTTTGTTTTTTGCATCGGTTACTACTTATGCTCAAAAATTTAATTTCAAAACTTCTGGATATATGGTAAGCCAGAAAGACAAAAAAGGAAATTGGAGCGATTGGTCAAAATTACAAAAATCAGAGATGACGGTGCTTTTGGATATGGAAAGTCACCGAATTGTAGTTTATTCAGAAGTACTTCAGTTATTTTCTATCATGAAATATGGAAACCAAGAAACTATTGGAGACGACGATGTAGTAAAATTTAATTGTGTGGATAATAACGGACTAGAATGTGTTTTAACTATTTACACCAGAAAGAAACAGGGAGGCAGAAACCAATTGTATATTACATATGAAGATATGATTATTGCTTATAATATGACAGTACTTGAAGATAAGTCTACAAAGAAGAAATAAATTATAATCATAATTAAAATGACTTTTTATTGAATGCAATAGAAAGTCATTTTTTTATTTATTAACATTCCATTTACATCAAAAACGTACTTTTGTATAAAATAGTTTTAAAATGAAAAAAGCCTTAGCCGTATCAGCATTACTTGTTTCTTCGCTACTTTCAGCACAAGACAAACCAAAATTAGTAGTAGGAATCGTAGTAGACCAAATGAAAATGGAATACTTATACCGTTTTTCAAGCGATTTTTCCGAAAATGGTTTCAAACGATTAATGAATCAAGGCTATACGTTTCATAACATGCACTATAACTTTATGCCAACATATACAGCTCCTGGTCATGCTTCAGTTTATACTGGAACAACACCAGCGGTTCACGGAATTGTAGGCAACGAATGGTTCAATAAAGCTACTGGAAAAGAAATGTATTGTACAGATGACGAAACGGTTTCAACTATTGGAGATGATTCTAAAAAAGAAGGAAAAATGTCGCCAAGAAACTTGCAAAGTTCTACCATTACTGACGAATTGAAGCTTTCAACTAATTTCAAAGGAAAAGTAATTGGAATGAGTATTAAAGATAGAGGAGCAATTTTGCCTGCTGGACATTTTGCCGATTGGGCTTTTTGGTACAGCAAAACCGGAGCTTTTATTTCGAGTACGTATTACGGAGATAAACTTCCAGATTGGGCAACGCAATTCAATGCTGAGAAAAATTATTTGAAATACGTAACTAAAGGTTGGGATTTATTAAAACCAAAAGAAACTTACAACGAAAGCTTAACCGATAACAATCCATACGAAGGAAAATTGTATAAAAAAGCGCCGTTTATGCCTTACAACTTGCAAGATATGTATGATGCAAACGATGCTGGAATTCTACGTTCAACACCTTATGGAAATAATTTATTAGCCGATTTTGCTAAAAAAGCAATTGAAAGCGAAAATTTAGGAAAAGACAATATTACCGATTTTCTAGCAGTAAGTTTCTCTTCAACCGATTATATTGGACACGTTTTAGGTCCTCGTTCTATTGAATTACAAGACACTTATTTGCGTTTGGACGAAACTATTGCTGATTTCTTAGCTTACTTAGATAAAACCGTTGGAAAAGGGAATTACTTAGTTTTCTTAACAGCAGATCACGCTGGAGCGGAAAACGTAACGTATTTAAAAGACAACAAGTACAAAGTAGATAACATCAATTATAAAAACATTCAAAAAGAGTTGAAGGAATTTTCAGAAACTACTTTTGGAGAAAATTTAGTGTTAGATTATTCGAATTATAACGTGTTTTTTGATAAAGTAAAAGTAAAATCAAAAGGTTTGAATTTACAAGAAGTAAAACAAACCTTTAAAGATTATTTGCACAAACAAGATTATATCAAACGTGTTTACACCGAAGAAGAAATCACCAACGGAAATCCAAGTGATTACTATTTAGACTACATCACAAAAGGGTATGACCCAACACAAAACGGGGAACTTATCATGATTTTCAAACCAGGTTATGTAGAATATTCTTCAACTGGAACCACTCATGGTTCGCCTTTTTCTTATGACACACACGTTCCGTTAATTTTCTTTGGTTGGAAAATCAAAAAAGGAGCAACCCATGACAGAAAAGAAATCACACAAATTGCACCAACAGTTACTCAAATGCTAAAAATAACTATGCCAAATAGTTCAGATGGTAAAGTATTGTCGGAGGTTTTAGATAAGTAAATTTATTTATGAATAATTTTATTAGACTTCTATTTTCATCGTTTTTGTCATTTTTATTTATTGGATGTGAAAATTCAAATAATAACATTTTAGATTCTGATTTAGAGAAAGAGTTTAGGACAGCTATTGCTAATACAAATGCTGAAGAATTTAAATATTTAGACGATGGCTTAGTTCCGCAAGAAAACTTTTTTATAAATTCAAAACTAAAATTTTTAAAAATTAGATTTAATCCAGAAGCAGGTTTTTCAGAAAGAAGAGTTTATTTTGATTTAAAGACTGATTCGATTGAAAAAATAGTTTTGAGAAAAGTACAAGCTGATTGGGATAGTTTTAAAGATGGAGATTATCATAAATTTAATGATTCTATTTTTGTTGTTTATCCTAAAATGAAAAAAACAGATGTTTATTTTGATAATAAAAAGGTGAAATCACTCAATTCAAAAGCTATTTTATTAAAAGAAGAAAAGTTCATCTACAGATTAAAGAAATTTACAGAAAGTCAGTATAATAAAAAAGCATCAAACTAAAATTTGATGCTTTTTTTATCTGTGTTAATTTGCGAAATCTGTGTCAATAATTAAACCTCAATCATAACTTGATTTCTCAAAATATCATCAAACGTTTCGCGTTCTCTGATTAAGTGACCTTTTTCGTCTTTCCAAAGTACTTCAGCTGGTTTTAGTCGTGAGTTGTAGTTAGATGCCATTGAAAAGCAATAAGCACCCGCATTTCGGAAACATAAAATATCACCTTCGTGAATTTCTGTAATTCTTCGGTTGCTCGCAAAAGTGTCGGTTTCACAGATATAACCTACTACCGAGTAATAGCGTTCTTTTCCTTTAGGATTAGAAATATTTTCAATATGATGTTGCGCTCCATATAGCATTGGACGAATCAAATGATTGAATCCCGAATCAATTCCTGCAAAAACGGTTGAAGTGGTTTGTTTTACAACGTTTACTTTCGCTAAGAAATAACCAGCTTCGCTTACCAAGAATTTTCCAGGCTCAAAAGCTAAAGTTAATGGACGACCGTATTCTTTTTCAAAAGCTAAAAAGCGTTTGGTTAATTTTCTTCCAAATTCTTCTACATTGGTTTCAATATCACCTTTTTTGTAAGGAACTTTAAATCCACTTCCAAAATCGATAAAATCTAATGCTGGAAAATTTTTAGCCGTTTCGAATAAGATTTCGGCTGCATATAAAAATACTTCTACATCTAAAATATCAGAACCCGTATGCATGTGAATTCCGTTGATATGCATTTTTGTATTTTCAATAATTCTCAAAATATGAGGTAATTGATGAATCGAAATCCCAAATTTACTATCAATATGTCCTACTGAAATATTCGCATTTCCTCCCGCCATCACATGTGGATTTATTCGAATACAAACTGGAACATTCGGATGTTTTGTGCCAAATTGCTCCAAAATCGATAAATTATCAATGTTGATTTGAACTCCTAATTGCGCTACTTCTTCAATTTCTTCCATCGAAACGCCATTTGGAGTATAAATAATGTCTTTTGGGTCAACACCAGCATGTAATCCCAATTGCACTTCTTGTAAAGAAACTGTATCTAATCCAGAACCTAAATTTTTTAAGTATTTCAAAACAGAAACATTCGATAAAGCTTTAACGGCATAGTGTACCTTAAAACGTTCTACTTTGCTAAATGCATTTTGTAATCGATTGTATTGGAAGGCTATTTTTTCCGCATCATATACATATAACGGACTCCCAAATTCTGTTGCTAATTGTTGTAATACTTCTGGTTTCATTATTATTTTATTTAGTGCAAAAGTATATCAATAATTAAGTATTACAATTTTTACAACAATTATTAACAAAAAATAACAAAATGTTTTATTTATAACTTTTATATGTTTTTAAAATTACGCTTTTTATAAGAATATGTATATCAAATTCCCAAATTAAACGAAAAAAAGTTAGTCCATTAAAAATTACTTTGCTATTTTTGTGGCACTTTTTTAAACAAGATAAACGCATAACAATTATGAACATACACGAATATCAGGGTAAAGAAATCCTAGCTAGTTATGGAGTACGTGTTCAACGTGGTATTGTTGCAAACAATCCAGTTGAGGCGGTAGCTGCAGCAAAACAATTAACTACAGAAACAGGTACAAGTTGGTACGTAGTAAAAGCACAAATCCATGCTGGAGGTAGAGGAAAAGGTGGAGGAGTTAAGTTAGCTAAAAACTTAGACCAAGTAACTGAAATTTCTGAGCAAATCATCGGAATGCAGTTAATTACACCACAAACTCCACCAGAAGGAAAAACAGTTCACAAAGTTTTAATTGCTGAAGACGTTTATTATCCTGGTGAAAGCGAAACTTCTGAATTCTACGTTTCTGTTTTATTAAACAGAGCTACAGGTCGTAACATGATTATGTATTCTACTGAAGGTGGAATGGATATCGAAGAAGTTGCTGAGCATACTCCACATTTAATTTTTACAGAAGAAATTGATCCTTCTGTAGGATTACAAGGTTTCCAAGCTAGAAAAATTGCTTTCAATTTAGGTTTATCTGGTGAGGCTTTCAAAGAAATGGTGAAATTTATCGATGCTTTATACAAAGCGTATATCGGTTCTGATTCTTCAATGTTTGAAATTAACCCTGTATTAAAAACATCTGATAACAAAATCTTAGCAGTTGATGCTAAAGTAAATATCGACGATAACGCTTTATTCAGACAACAAAAGTATGCTGAAATGAGAGACGTTAGAGAAGAAAATCCAATCGAAGTTGAAGCTAAAGAAGTAGGATTAAACTACGTAGATTTAGATGGAACTGTAGGTTGTATGGTAAACGGAGCTGGTTTAGCAATGGCTACCATGGATTTAATTAAGTATGCAGGTTTTGAACCAGCAAACTTCTTAGACGTAGGTGGAACTGCTGACGCGAAACGTGTTGAAACAGCTTTCCGTATTATCTTAAAAGATCCAAACGTAAAAGCTATTTTAATTAACATTTTTGGTGGAATCGTTCGTTGTGACCGTGTTGCTCAAGGTGTTGTAGATGCTTACAAAAACATGGGTGATGCTATTACAGTGCCAATCATCGTTCGTTTACAAGGAACAAACGCAGAAATTGCTAAAGAATTAATCGATAATTCAGGTATGCCAATTTTATCTGCTGTTCAATTCCAAGAAGCAGCTGACCAAGTGAAAGCAGCTTTATCTTAATCGAATTTAAAATTCAATCATAAAGAAACTCTCAGATTTATCTGGGAGTTTTTTGTTTTTTACGGGTTCAATATTTTTTAAACTTCAAAGGATTTCTTACATTAGCCATTCAATTTATATACCATGATTTCAGAAGCGCAATTTCAAAAAGAATTAGAGTTAATTATTAGCAACGCCATTCGTGAAGATGTTGGAGATGGCGATCATAGTTCGTTAGCTTGTATTCCAGTTTCTGCGCAAGGAAAAGCGAAGTTATTAGTTAAAGATGAGGGAATTATTGCTGGAGTAGAATTTGCTAAAATGATTTTTCATTATGTAGATAAAGACATGAAAGTGGAAACGTTTATCAATGATGGTGAAAGAGTAAAATATGGAGATATTGTTTTTCATGTTTCTGGAAGTTCACAATCGATTTTAAAAGCAGAGCGTTTGGTGTTGAATTCAATGCAACGTATGAGTGCTATCGCAACAAAAACCAAAATGTTTGTTGATTTATTAGAAGGGACAAAAACCAAAATTTTAGATACCAGAAAAACCACACCAGGAATTCGTGCCATCGAAAAATGGTCTGTGAAAATTGGTGGAGGTGAAAATCATCGTTTTGCTTTGTATGATATGATTATGTTGAAAGATAATCATAACGATTTTGCTGGTGGAATTCCGCAAGCAATTGCCAAAACAAAACAATATTTAATCGATAATAACAAAGATTTAAAAATCATTGTTGAAGCTAGAAATTTAGACGAAGTACAACAAATATTAGACGCTGGCGGCGTTTATCGAATTCTATTAGATAATTTTGATTACGAAACGACTAAGAAAGCGGTAGTCATGATTGGAAATCAATCACTAACTGAATCTTCTGGAAATATTAATGAAAAAACCATTCGTCATTATGCAGAGTGTGGTGTGAATTATATTTCTTCGGGTGCTTTAACCCATTCGGTTTATAATTTAGATTTAAGTTTAAAAGCAATATAAATTATGTCCGAAGAAATAGAAAATAAACTTAATAAAATTCCTGTTGTAAAGCAATTAGTTGCAATTGCCAAAGCCATAAAGTTAAAATCTTTAGAAGGATTGTCGCTTTATGATATTTTGGAGCTTTATGTTTTAGGAATTTTTAAAGGCGCTTTTTCATATAGAGCGAGTGCTATTGCGTTTAGTTTCTTTATGGCATTATTTCCATTTGCTTTATTTATTTTGAATTTAATTCCGTTTATTCCGTTAGAGAATTTTCAAGCCGATTTTTTAGAGTTTGTAGAAGAAGGTGTTCCGCCTAATACTTATGACGCTATTGAAGCTATTTTGAGAGATATTATGGAAACCAGTCATCAAGGCTTACTTTCGTCAGGTTTTATTTTGTCAATTTTATTGATGACCAATGGTATTAATGCTATTTTGGGCGGATTTGAAATGTCGGCTCACATCACTATTACTAGAGGTTTTTTTAGACAATATTTTATTTCTTTAGCCATTTCTTTAGTGTTGTCGTTGATTTTGTTAATTACTGTAGCAGCCATAGTTATTGCTGAGGTTATGATTCAAAAAATTAATATTCGAGGTTATGTTGCAGATATTTCAGTGATTGAATGGAGTAGGTATGGATTTATACTTTTAATGATTTTAATCACAACTTCTATATTATATAAGTTTGGAGCAAAAGAAACTTCAAGTATTGCATTCATAAGTTATGGTGCGGTTTTTACCACCATTTTAATTGTGCTTTCTTCTTATATTTTTGGAATATATGTAACTAAATTTGCTAAGTATAATGAGTTGTATGGTTCAATTGGTACGCTTCTTGTATTAATGTTTTATATCTGGATAAATTGCATGGTTTTGTTATTAGGATTCGAACTAAATGCAACTATTTCAAAATTGAAAAGAAAAAATTTATATATTTAACAAAACTAAAAAAATCAAATTATGAGAAAACAAGTTATTACATTTTTAATGCTTATTGCAACAACATTTACTGTTAATGCGCAAAAAACAGTTTCAGGAGTTAAAGTTGATGAAAAATTGTCTTTAGAAGGACAAGCTTTAGTTTTAAACGGAGCAGGTACAAGAGAAAAAATGTGGATGGATTTGTATGTTGGTTCTTTATATTTACCAAAAAAGAGTTCAAGTGCAAAAGACATTATGGACAGTAAAGATGCTGCTGCGATAAAACTAAATATCATTTCAGGAATGATTACTTCTGATAAAATGATTTCGGCTATTAACGAAGGTTTTGAGAATTCTACAGGTAAGAAAACAGCACCTTTAAAAGCTAAAATTGATAAATTCAAAGGTTTCTTTAAAGAAGAAATTAAAAAAGGCGATGTTTTTACTATCATCAATGTTCCTAATGAAGGAGTTGTAGTTTACAAAAACGGAGTCAAAAAAGGAGCAATTGAAGGACACGATTTCAAAAAAGCTTTATTCGGAATTTGGTTATGTGATAAACCAGCAGATGATGATTTAAAATCAGGAATGTTAGGGAAATAATTCTAATCATAAAATACAAACAGAAGCGTTCTCAATCGAGGACGCTTTTTTTATTGAAGTATTTATCTTTTTTCTATTCTCTTTTTTCTATTCTCTTTTTTAAAACTATATTTGTTCTATGCTGTATTTTATCGAAGTCGTTTTACCATTAGCAGTTTCTAAAACCTTTACGTATCAGGTTTCGGAAGCAGAATTTCACTACATTCAAATTGGAATGCGAGTGGCGGTTCCGTTTGGTAAAACGAAAATTTATACCGCATTAGTTTTAGATAAGAACAACACACCACCACAATTATACGAAGCCAAAGAAATTCATCAAATTTTAGATGAAAAACCTGTTGTGAATCTTCATCAAATCGAGCATTGGAAATGGATTGCTTCTTATTATATGTGTTCGCTTGGTGAAGTATTTCGTAGTGCATTACCTTCAGGATATATTTTGGAAAGTGAAACGATTATTTCAGCAAAAGAAAATGCGGAATTAGATTCGGATAATTTAAAAGATGATGAATATCTAATTTTAGAAGCCTTAAAAAGTCAATCTTCTATTACGGTTCAAGATGTGATTAAAATTTTGGGTAAGAAAACGGTTTTTCCTATCATAAATCGATTGTTAGCAAAAGGAGCTTTGGTATTGCAAGAAGAAATTTCGGAACAATACAAGCCAAAGTTGATTCGATATATCAAATTACATGATTCTTTTTTGCAACAAGAACAATTAGCCGAATTACTAGAAGTTTTATCCAAAGCCAAGAAACAACGCGAATTGGTTCTACATTATTTCCAATTACAAGCTCGTGAAAAAGCACCGATTTCTGTCAAAAAATTAATCGAAACTTCCGGAAGTTCATCTGCAATAGTAAAATCGTTAGTAAATAAAACGATTTTCGAAGAATATTACATTGCGCAAGATAGAGTTGCATTTGATAAAGAAGAGGATAGTCAATTCACCTTAAGTGAAGCCCAACAAGTAGCTTTTGATAGCATTCAAGAAAATTTCAAAACCTATGATGTGAATTTATTACACGGCGTTACGGCTTCAGGGAAAACCGAAATCTACATCAAACTTTTAGAACAATATATTAAGGATGGAAAGCAGGTTTTGTTTTTATTACCCGAAATTGCGCTTACAACTCAATTGGTACAAAGATTAACAGCTTATTTTGGAAATGAAGTCGCCGTTTTTCATTCAAAATATACAAACAACGAACGAATTGAAGTTTGGAATCAAGTCTTAGAAAATTCTCCAAAAGCGAAAGTGGTTATTGGGGTTCGAAGCGCTCTTTTTCTTCCTTTTTCTAATTTAGGATGTATTATTGTGGATGAAGAACACGAGCAAATTTTCAAACAAAACGATCCAGCGCCAAGATATCATGCGCGCGATGCGGCAATAGTTTTAGCAAAGCAACACGGAGCAAAAGTGGTTTTAGGAAGTGCTACTCCGTCTTTGGAAACCTATTATAACGTACAAACTAATAAATACGGTTTAACCGAATTGAAAGTTCGTTACGGAAATGTGGTGTTGCCCGAAATTCAATTGGTTGATTTAAAGGATAAATATTTCAGAAAGAAAATGTCGGGACATTTTTCAGATGAATTATTGGAAGAAATCACGGAAACATTATCAAAAGGCGAACAAGTTATTTTATTTCAAAACCGCAGAGGATTTTCGCCTTATGTGGAATGCATGACGTGTGGTCATGTGCCGCATTGTCCAAGTTGCGATGTAAGTTTGACGTATTACAAATTCAAAAATCAATTGCGATGTCATTATTGCGGTCATTCGATTGCAAATCCAACGCATTGTCATAGTTGTCAATCGGTTGATGTTACTTCTAAAGGTTTTGGTACCGAACAAATCGAAATGGAATTGAAAACACTTTTTCCAGAGAAAAATATCGGAAGAATGGATCAAGATACGACTCGAGGAAAATTTGGATTTGAAAAAATAATCGATTCTTTCAAAAATAGAGAAATTGATGTTTTGGTAGGAACTCAAATGTTAGCCAAAGGTTTGGATTTTGACAATGTAACTTTAGTTGGAATTTTAAATGCCGATAATTTATTAAACCAACCAAACTTCAGAGCCTACGAAAGAGCGTATCAAATGATGATGCAAGTTTCGGGTAGGGCAGGACGTTCGGAGAAAAAAGGAAAAGTAGTTATTCAGACGTATAATCCGTATCACAATACTATCCAACAAGTTTTGGGTAATGATTATATTGGAATGTATAAGGAACAAATTTACGAACGCCAAAATTTCAAATATCCACCTTTCTTCCGATTAGTGAAACTAACATTAAAACATCGCGATTTTGATAAATTGAAAGAAGGTTCGATGTGGTTCTATAATGTGTTGTCTCAAAATTTGGATATGCCTGTTTTAGGACCAGAAGAACCAGCTATAAATAGAATTCGTAATGAATACATTCGAACAATTATGGTTAAAATTCCGGTTCAGAAACATTTAGGCAATACCAAAAAAAATATTGCGAAAGTGCTCATGAGTTTTGAAGCAGTTCCGCAATATCGTTCTATTAAGGTAAAAGTTGATGTAGACGTTTATTAAGCGTTTTCGATTGCTTTTACAATTTCTTCTTTCTTATTTCGACTCAAAGGAATTTTTGTATTTCCAATTTCAGCAAACTTACTATTGAATTTTTCCACTCTGTCTAAATTGATAATATACGATTTGTGTACTCGAATGAATTTTCCTTCCGGAAGTTCTTTTTCAAAACCTTTCATGGTAGATAATACTAAATGACTTTCATCATCGGTAACCACTTTGATGTAATCGCCATACGCTTCAATCCATTTAATTTTAGAAACATACACTTTTAGTTTCTTTAAATTACTTTTAATTACGATACTTTCTCCATGATCTTCATGGTTTTCGTAGCGTAACGCGTGAAGTTCAGTGGCTTTTTTTACCGCTTTATTGAAACGTTCTTTAGAAATTGGTTTTTGAAGGAAATCAGTTGCTTCATAATCAAAAGCCTTTACAGCGTAATCCGCTTTTGAAGTAATGAATATAATTTGTGGTTTTGTTTTTAGTCCATCTAATAAATCGAATCCGTTAATTAACGGCATCTCAATGTCTAAAAAGATAAGGTCGATAGTATTATTGTTAATGCAATTCTTGGCCTCAAGAGCATTGGCGAAATCTCCTACTAAGTTTAATAATGTTGATTCGTTAACTAATTTTGTGATGGTAATTCTTTGAATAGCACTATCATCTACAACGATACAATTCAACTTCATGGGCATATATTTTTTATAGTTTGTTAAAAGTAGAATAATTATTACAATTACACAAGTTTTTTATATAAAAAATTATAATGTGTTATGCTTGTTATTTTAAATAAAAGTATTATTTTTGCACCCAATTTTATAACAATAAATATAAAGATTATGAATCATTATGAAACTGTTTTCATCTTGAATCCCGTTTTATCTGAACAACAGGTAAAGGAAACAGTAAGCAAGTTTGAAGATTTTCTTACTTCTAAAGGGTCTGAGATGGTATCGAAAGAAGATTGGGGCTTAAAAAAATTAGCTTACGAAATTCAACACAAGAAAAGTGGATTTTACCACTTATTCGAATTCAAAGCGCCAGCTGAAATTATTATTGCATTTGAAACTGAATTCCGTCGTGATGAGCGCGTTATGCGTTTCTTAACTGTGTCTTTAGACAAACATGCAATTTCTTGGGCAGAAAGAAGAAGAGTTAAATTAAAAGCTAAATCAAACTAATCATGTCTACATTAGAGCAATCTGCAAAAGGTAAAAAAGACGGAGATATCAGATATCTTACGCCTTTAAACATAGATACAAACAAAACTAAAAAGTATTGTCGTTTCAAAAAATCAGGTATCAAATATATCGATTATAAAGACGCAGACTTTTTATTGAAATTTGTTAACGAGCAAGGTAAAATTTTACCAAGACGTTTAACAGGTACTTCATTAAAATATCAAAGAAAAGTTTCTGTAGCTGTTAAAAGAGCTCGTCACTTAGCTTTAATGCCATACGTGGCCGATTTATTAAAATAATATCAACTAAGTTGTTGGTTTCCGTTAAGGAACCTAACTTCTAATTAAAAGGACAACAACATGGAACTTATCTTAAAACAAGACGTTCAAAATTTAGGATTTAAAGATGATGTAGTAACTGTGAAAAACGGATACGGACGTAACTTCTTAATTCCTCAAGGTGCTGCTATTTTGGCTACTCCTTCTGCTAAAAAAGTTTTAGCTGAAAACTTAAAGCAAAAAGCACACAA
This sequence comes from Flavobacterium sp. UBA7663, assembly GCF_002483315.1. Taxonomy (GTDB): domain Bacteria; phylum Bacteroidota; class Bacteroidia; order Flavobacteriales; family Flavobacteriaceae; genus Flavobacterium. The sequence goes on along the minus strand of NZ_DLHR01000024.1, from coordinate 208 downwards.
AGAAGCTAAAATTGTTGCAGATGCTAAATCTTTAGCTGAAGCATTAAAAGCTTTAGATATCAAAATTACTGCTAAAGCAGGTGGCGATAAATTGTTTGGTTCTGTTACTAACGCTAATATTGTAGAAGCATTAGAAGCTAACGGTCATTCAATTGATAGAAAATTCGTTACTAGTGGTGTAGTAAAACGTGTAGGTAAATATACTGCA
>NZ_DLHR01000002.1 GCF_002483315.1 Flavobacterium sp. UBA7663 | reverse complement strand
GAAATCGATGGTCAATTTAGACTGGAAGGTGGTGGTCAATTTGACCGTTTTTTCCACTAACTCAACTAAGCCATTGTTTTTGGCTTTAGGTGTTGAGTTCTATCAAGAGATTAATGGGCAAATGTATCCATTGAAAAATGGTGCTTTTAACCCATTGTCTGTAGCGAAAGTTGATAGCGGTGTGTAATGGTTATTTGGTTAACTAGAACTTATTTCCCTGAAGGAACGAATGGTAAACTCGAATGCGAAGGCAAATTGATTTGCAATACAATCGAATTGCCGTGGAAGATGAACGAAACGAAGGTTTCCTGTGTTCCGGAAGGGAAATATTTTATTAGAAAGCGATACAGTGCAAAATACAAATGGCATTTGGAATTGGTGAATGTGCCGAATAGAAAGTTTATTCTTTTTCATCCTGCTAATAATGCTCAAAAAGAATTGCACGGCTGTATTGCTCCTGTTACTAAACTTTCTGGACCTGGTTTAGGTTTGATGTCGAGAAAAGCTTTTACGAAGCTAAAAGCGTTTGTTTACAAAGCTTTGGACAATAAAGAAAGTGTTGAATTAATTATCCAATAGATCCTTTACAGGATGACAAAAAACGTAATTATGAAAAAAATCATTAATAGAGCAAAAGCTCCCACGCCAAAATTTTTCAAAGTGCTTCGAACTGTTGGGTTGGCATTAGCTGCCGTTGGTGGAACTATTTTAGCAGCTCCAATCGCGTTACCTGCCATTATAACTACCATTGGTGGTTATGTTGCAGTAGCCGGAGGAGTTTTGTCAGCTGCAAGTCAGCTTACTACAACTGATGACAGCAAATAACCCCACATTGATGGGAACTGCTGGAGGCACATTTTTAAGTATTGTACCTAATCTTTCCTCTGATGATATTGCCAAAACGGTTATCTTAGCTACTGTTGGAGCTGTTGTAAGTTTTACGATTTCGTTACTGCTTAAAAGCCTAAATAAGAAGCACAAAAAATAAGTTTAGCCCTAGTTGTGGTGACCTTTGGGTTAAACAAAATGAAAGCCAAGTCGCAAGACCTGGCTTTTTTTAATTTTCGTAAATTATATGCATTGAAAGTTTTAATAAAATTAAAATCCTTGCATATATCTCATTACAACTTTCTATATATTCAGTAAAATTAACAACTGTTGTTGTTGAACTAGATTTTCCTGTTATTAAAATAATTTTTTGATTATCCTTATCTATTTTAGAAGATCTATGATGAGTTCCGTTTCTGTAAGCTGGATAATAATAATCTCCTAAATCTTTTAAATTTGGATTATTTAAGAAATTTGCTGTTTTACCAGCTTTATCAATTGTTAAGTAATTACTAAAAGTAAATCCTTGTGAATTAAATGATTTGTAATCATTTCTTTCTTTCAAATTATTTAAAGCTGTTGGTATATGTAAAAGATTTCCATAGACTTCGTAAAAGTTTCCATAAATCATTTCAATCTTCTTCCATGAAATATTTGATGATAATCCAATTGTTGGTTTATTACATTTTTGAGCTAATAAAGTAATCAACAATTCCTCTCTTGCTTCAAAATAATCGAGTAAAGTATCAAAAAGCACTAAAATCATTTCCTCTTCTTCATTGATTAAGAATGTTTTAAATTCATTATAATTTGTACTTGATTTTATGGCTTCAAATTCAGTAAAGAGATTTTCATAAATTTTTTCCCATTTCCCTACGATAAAATCATCAATGCAATTAACAACATCAGATAATATTTTCCTTTTTATAATCTCGTTGTCAGTTTCATTAAATCTTCTCTGAAGTTGATTATATTTTTTATCTTTTAATAGTCTAAAATTAAGTGATAAAATTTGCCATCGTTTAAAATAATAGTCAATACTGTATTGATATTCTTTAAATAAAAATAAATCATCCTCTTTTGTCATAAATTCAATTGAAGGAAAATATTGAGGATCATTAATTCTTCCCTCTTCAATAACAATTTCTGGATGAAGATTTTTAATGATACCGTCGTGCTCTTTATCAATTATTATTAATCCTCCAATTATTGATTTTCTTTTCTCGTCATATCCAATTTCAAGATCAGAAGAACATGTATCACAAAAAAAATTCACTCGCTGTGGGAACTGATTTCCAATATTATATCTTAAAATAAATTTCTCTTCACATGTTTTACATATTGCATATATTCTGTTTATCATAAATTGATTTTTTACAAATATAAGATTTAATATTCTTACGGATTTTCATGATTTTTTTCTATATTTTATTGAATAATTAAGCCAAGTCGCAAGACCTGGCTTTTTTGATTTTAAACTTCTCCAAATTGATTGAGAACGACCTCAACCACTACAACTTCTGAATTATACCAATACAAATCGTTGTATTTTGCATAATCTAATGCTTTTGTTCTGCTATCAAAAGCTCCAAAGAAAACTCTTGATGCTTTTGACTTCCAACTATCCGTTTGAAATAATAAAAATACACTCATAGAATTGATTTTAAAGATTAAAAAATAAATTATCTATTACTGTAACGATGCACGATAACTCTACGCATATCGTTGATTAAATTGATGTTTTCGTTGAATTGTTTTTCTTTTAGTTCAAGAAGTTTTAAAGCTGCAACATGCTTCAAATGTTCTTCGTACTCTTCCATTAAAAGCTTAGATTTTGGAAAAAACTCTCTTTTGAAATCAGGAAGACGCAAAAACGAAATCACAGAGCCAACTAAATGCTGATACCAAAATTTGGATTTCCACAAGCTATAAGCAATCCAGAAAATATTTTCACTGTCAGCTTCACTATCAAAGATTACTACAAAGCTATTTGTGAATGGCTCATTTTGTGGTTTTCCGCTATTCATTCCTTTGTTTAAAACAAAAAAGTGCGGTTTGTTGTAAATTGTGTCCTTCTTGTGGGTTTTAACGATAAAATTCATCATGGCTTCGGATTTAAAAATTAGGTTTTCTTCTAATTTCCTGTTGAGTTTCTGATGAATGCAGATGTGCCTCGCTACGCTCCGCCCATTAAAATTTTTCAAAAGAAAAAAAAGAAAAAAAGAAAGCCATTCGTCCAAGTGGAAGGTTTCAAAAAAGCAAGTTTTTCAGAAAAAATACTACCCGATACGTGATTGAAATCGGCAGCGTCTAATCGGAAGTGAAATGTATTTTGAAACTTTTTGGGTGGAGATTTTTTCTGAAACCCGAAGGGCTTGAACTTGCTTTTTTGAATACCTGGAACTTATCTTTGCTCTCTTTTTTTTATTTTTTGTTTTGATTTCAAATTCTAAACGACATCGTATAATCGGATTTTATTTGAAGGAATGAGTTTTGATTTGAAAAATAGACGTCTTCGGAAAGGGTATCAAATTCTTTGGATGGATGAATTAACCAAGTCATAAAATAAAAAAAGCTATTCATCCGGCCAAAGAATTTGATACTCTTTCTTTTGGTTTTGATTTTTGAGGATGCCTGAAAGTCAGTTGGCAGTCTCAGTGTTCAGTTAGCAGAAAAATGTCTTATGAAAATGTGAAGCATCTTCAAAAAACAATGCATCATACTAACGAGTGCGATGTGGCAGTAGCGCAAGTAAGGGTATCATTTTTTATTTGCTTACTGGGATGTTTCTGATTGCTTTAGTGGAAAAGCTGATGCCTGAAATTCAGTTGACAATCGCAGTGTTCAGTATGCAGCAGATTATCTTAAAAAACGTTATGGCATCAGCTTTTTCGCTGGAGCAATAACTGTGGGGTTTCTGGCAAATAAAAAATGATAGTCTTACTGGGAATTTTGGTTTTGTGGGTAATAAAATGGCTTTTACCATCGGCAAATTTAATAAAATTAAAAGCCATTTTATTACTTACAAAAGCAATGCAAATACTTCCTATTTAACCACAAAGTTGATAAAACAGTTACCGTAAACGTTCTTAAATGCAATGAAAAACGTAATGCTTCCTATGAAATGGCGAACGTTGTTAAAGACAGTGGCGAAGGACGGTGTTTTTTGTAGCTGGGTGATGCGATGGGAGCTGCAAAAAATGTTGTCCTGGAGCCACTGGCAAGCGCGTTGGGTGAGCGGCTTTTTTACATAATGTTATTATAGTGCATCCGAGATTTTGATTAGTAGCAGGATAGTTCTTTATGCACTATAATGCCACATTATGTAAAGAAGCTTTGGAAAAAAAATTACTGGCATGAGTTGCGAAGCGTACGTGTTATTGCACCAATAACCATGACAGTAATTTTTTTTGGAGCGTTGGGAAGGAGTGGCAACTGAAAACCTAAAACGTCAATTTACCACTAAACGAAAAAAATACGTTCTCGCTATTAAAAATGAAATTAGCGAAATGAAGCAAACAAAGAATTGATGCTAGGAATACTTGGACTAGGAGCGATTTTTGTGCAGATGAATGAGATAATTTACTTTAAGCCTAATTTATGACTAGTAATGAGTTTTCCATTAATTATAGAAAAATCAAGATTAGTTGCATTCATTTTGAATAACTTATATGCTTTAGCTTTTGTTAAACGATGTTGTAACGTTTTATTCGTTTCTATTGACAAGACACCTGCATAACCAGTTGTAATTATTATTGGTTTCTTTTTATAATCTTCCAATATGTCACAATTTGAAATTTCAGATTTAATGAGCTTTGCAAGTTCAGAAAATTGTTTTATTTCTGTAGCTGATAATTCATATATATTGTCTTTGACTTTTGAACTTTTAACTTGGATTAGCATGATGTGCCAATATCCATCTCGTCTTGCAATCGAATAGATATCGGCAGGTGTTTGACTACCGGAAGCCAAAAATGATTGATATTTTGGAGTTAATTGTCCAATTTTATTAATAATAAATTTTTCTGCAAAATCTCCAGCTGTTCTATTTGGCATTGGAACACCCAAGCCACCTCTCTCTAATATTAATTTACCTTCATCTCTCCATTTGGTAACAATATGCTTTACGAACTTTTCAAAATTTTTCATTTTCGAATTATTTGATTAAAAAAAATGTCCCAAATATTTACTATAAATGGGACAAAATATACTTTTTGAAGAATAAAAGATTATTCTATCAACTTATTTGGATTGATAACTGGCAATATAAAATTACTTAAAGCTGTACCTTGAAAACGTGTCATTAATATTCCTCTTGATGTTGAATATGTAATTGCAGCTAAAGCATTTCCTAAGGCAGGACTTATTGTAACTGTATTGTCTTCTTCTAATTTGGTTAATTCTTCAATATTATCCACATGAAAAACATAAACAAAACTGAACGCTCCGATTGCTTCTTCGCCATCTTGTTTTTCACTTTTGGTTTCAACATTTACTGAAAAATCAGCTTTAATTAATTTATCTGGAATATTAAAGCCCAATTCAAAGTTTACATTGAAATTGTGACCTTGAACTTTTTCTTCCTCAAAATCGAATGGACTATTAATTTGTCCTTTTATGATCTTAAAATCAACAATTTCAATTTTTTCAGGTTGTAATAAATTAGCTGACATTTGCTAATGCTGTTTTATTATTTGATTTTGATTTTTTCCATGCGCTGGTATATGTTACATCTGTATTTATAGTATTGTTTCTATAGAGTGTTACATATCCAGTTGTTCCCATTGGCTTTCTTTGTGGAACATTAATAATTGGTTCCCCAAGTTCTGCTTCAAGTTTGGCTAAAGAACGTAACGTAAAGTTATGTTCTCCTACCAACCATTTGTTAACCTCGGAAGGTCTTTTTTCTAGCTTATCTGCTAAATCTTTTTGGCTAAATCCTTTTGCTTTTAACAACTGATTTACTCGAACCACGATATCAGCATATAATCTCGCGAAGATTTTTGTTTCTTCCGGTGTTTCTGCTAAAATTCTTTGTGCTACTTTGCTTCTCATTGTTTTGGATTTTTAGAGGATGATTTCATCTGAACCATCATAATTAGTAAGTTTTCTATGTTTTTCATTTACAATTATTGTTCCATCTTGTAAAGCTTCATTAATTCGTTTTGCGAATTCACATGCTGCTCTCCATTCTAAATGCAATGAACTTGTTTGATTTGTTGGACCATCTTTGATACCTCCATTGAAAAGTATAACTATGTTGTTTGTGATTTTTAAGGCGTATAATCTTAATGGAAATTCTGGAAAGTGGTAAGTAATATTTTCGATTGTTCTTTTACCTTGTACAGGTAATCCCTTAACTTCGTTTTCATCTCTATTGAATAATTCATCTATTGCTCCGTGATCATTACCAATTGATAACAATACAAAAGACAACAATTCTTGATTTGCTTCTTTATATTCTGCTATTGCATCATATTTTTCAAAGAATAAATCAGTTTCATTTGTCTCGGCATCATCATATTTTACGGTGTAAAAAGTGCATTTAGCAGCTTCATCATCCCATATTTCTAGAGCAAATATATTCACTTTATTATTAGTTTGCAAACAAAAATACACTTTTAAGTGTATTTTATGATTATTTAATATACTATTTAGTTTATTTTTTCAAATGTAAGAATACTATTTGTTACTTAAAAACTATTTTTTCATTTCTAACTTCAATTCTAAAAGGTCTTCTATTTTGAATACTTCAGCATAATCTTTCATGCTACCAATTTGAATTTTTATTGGTTCAATTTTGTCATTTTCTACATAAAATCGGAATTCTTTTTGGTGTTCAAATTCAAGAGGTTTTTCAAATAATGTTATTTCTCTGGAAACTTCTTCTTTATCATAGTAATCAACAAAACCATGACTGAATTTTAAATTGTTCTTTTTGAGTTCACTTTCTATTTTATTGAAAAAAAGAGGTAGGTTTTTAATCAAAACTCCATGAGTTCCAAAACGTAAATTTCCTTCATCAAACTTAAAATCTAATGGATTAGGAAAACCTTTTGAAGATATTGCATATAAAGAATAAATATTACCCAAAACTTCTTTGTAGCTTTCTTTTAAATGGACTTTGATATAATTAAATTCTCTGTCAATTCCTGGTATTTTGAAAGTGCCTGGTAAAGAATTAATTACTCTTGAAACTCCTTCGTATTTATCGCCTCGCAATTCTTCATCTTCAACTTTGCGGAAATATTCAATTGTATTCATGTAGATTGTTCCATTTTCGAATAAATCAAGAATGTTTTTCTCGCTACCTAATTTTAAGAATAGTTTTATTGTGTGTTTCATTTTTGAAATTACGATTTAATTTAATTTTTCTCAATTGGATAAAAATACATTTGAAACCAACCATTTAACCTTTTGATATTAATTTGACCAATACTAGTTTCCCAAATTCGCCCTGACCAATCTTCATTACTATTTATTTCACCTACTTCAAAATATGATTTTCCATTTATATCTGAACCTAATTTATCTGCAAATAACTTTAGCATTGCTTCAATTTCACGTTGACTAATAATATAGCTCCTTGATGGATTTTCTTTTCCCAGAATAAACAAAGCATCATTTACCTCTGAATTTGGGATTAGAATTTTATTAAAGAAATTAAAAAAATACTGATTTGTATAATTTACCCAGCCAAAACTTTCTCCACTTTCATATTTTTGTTCTTGAAAATTTTCAATTCTTTTTAATTCTTCATTTATACTTATAAAGTGATCATCAAAACTTTTTGCACTAAGAAATAAGTTATAATATTGAATGAACTCCCTTGGCTTTACAACAATGGTATAAATCCCTAGTTTTTGAAATACTGCTTTTGCTTTGTGATAATTTTTGTCGTCATTGGTAATATAAAATTCGCATCTTGATGCAAATGCAGAATGAGAGGCATCTTCAGTTGTATTCTTAAAAGTGTTTTTCTCTTTGTCAGTGACTTTTACTTTGTCAGCTTTGAAGCCATGCAAATCTAACTTAACATACTCATTAGTAATATCGTTAAACCATTCTGGAGCATTTTTAGTTTTATCAAAATATTGATCAACATTAAAATTGTCTATTCCTGTTTTCTTGTAAGCATTATCAATAATTTCAAAAGGGTTTTTATTTTCGTTGAAATGTCCACTGTTTACTCCAATTTGTTGAACCATATTTCTTAAATCTTTGTAGTCTTCTGTTTCATTCATATTGTGAAACATTTGACCAAAACTTTTGAAGAAACCATTCATTGTTTGATCTTCTTTTAATCCTGGAAACATTTTGTTCAGCATTGCTGCACTTTCAGGGTTTTCAAAAGCTTCTTTAAATGCAATGTCTAATGGTATTGAAGAAATCATATTTTTCATAGAATTTACTAATCCAAACATTGGATCATTCTCTTCAACGGAACTAAACAAACTATCAAGGCTGAAATTTTGAAACATCGGTGCTTCTCTAATTCTATCATCCAGTAATTCTCCTGGTTCATATTTACTTAAAGTAACTTCTTTTGAATTATTGACCAAACATAAGTCATTGGTTAAATGGGTTATATAATCTAAATCTTCTCGAATTAACCTTTGTTCTTCTTCGCTATGATTTTTGATACTTGCGAAAATATCCCCAATATGCGATGTAGAATATACTAGTAAAAATTTATCCTTGTTTAAAATTAGATTACTCAATTCAGGAAAATAATTATTCTTCATTCCTGACATAACATTCCAATCTAAATAAACTTTAATCATAATTTATTGTTTTTACTAAACTATTTCTTCTTCAGTATTTATTAATTCACTTATTCCCATCATCATATTAAAATGTCCTTCGTGGTTTGTTAGAACGAAAATGTCTTTAAAAACTTTTTTATAATTTTCAATAGTTCTATCTTGTAATTCAACGAATAAATCATCATTGATACTATGTGAGCCATCATTTATCCAACTAATTAATGATGAACATATTTCTTGTTCTTCTTTAGTAGTAAACTTTTGTATTAAATCATCATCGCCATATTTCCCAAAAAGTTTAAAGTAGTTTTCAATTATTCTTCTCATAATATTTTGAACAGTAATACTGGATTTTACATTTTCATTTTTTAATTCTTGCCACAATAATTCATAAGATGATTTTATCGGGTTTTCCATATTGAAAAATTGAATATTCGTAAATTTTTCGTTTTTTCTTAATATCCAAAAATTTGTTTTTGCACAAAACTTAGTTCTTCCGTCAATGAAAGATACTTCTTTATGAAAATAGACATTATGAGTTAAAAGAATAATTTGTTTGATGTTTCCTGTTTCTGATTTAATACTTTTAATAATATCTTTTATAAGCGTACTAACAACAAATAATACATTGCTGTCTAAACTTGAAATTGGATCATCAATAACTAAAATTCTTTCATCATTCACAGTTTCTTCAGAACTTCCTCCTTTAGCTAATTGCAAATAATACAGAAAAGTAATAAATGTAATTTCACCTTCGCTTAATGTTGCTTCGGCAATTGTACCGTCTTCTCTCTGAATTTGATAAAACCCATCTTCTGATGATGGTACAATTTCAAAACTTAAAAAGCCATAAGACTTTAAAAGTCGATTAATTTCATTAATAGTTGGCTGGATACTGGTTACATTCTTGCTTAAATTTTTAATTTCAATATCTAAATCACTATATTCTTTTAATTTAGCAGTTAATTGACTTTGAAGAGCAGTATTTCCAGTTTGTAAACCATTATTCTCTGCATTAAATTTTACAATATCAGTTTTGAATTCTTCAATTATGTATTTCCAAATCGATTGAATTAAGCTTGTTTTTTCCGTAGCAAAATTTGCTACAATATCATTGTGTTTTGTAATTTCTGTATTAGCATTTACAATTAAATCTGAAATTAAATCTAATTGTTCCTTTACTGAAATTAATTCAATACTTCTGCTGGGTTCTTTTGTTTTATTATTTAGATATTCGCTGTTTGCAGTATTCTGTCCAATTAATGTTTTTAAATAAGCGGAAAATCTATCAATATTTAATTTTGTATCAGGAAATGATTTTTGATTGGTTTCAAGATTGTTCAATTCATTTACAAAGTTGTTCATCAAAGAATTATATTCTTCTTTTAACGTTTTTATTGTATTCAAATCATTTAAATAAGTTTCGTCAAAATAATCTTCTAATTGTTTTTTGAAATCTTCTGAAATTGTTTCTTGTTGACAAAACGGACAAGTAGTATTATCTTCTTGGATATAATTTCTACCTTGATTTACCCAATCGTTAATATTCAATTTTTGGATAAGCTTTGCAATATCAACATCTGCTTTACCAACAATTACTTTTTTCCAAATTGGATTGTTTTCTATTTCGATAATTCTATCAAATTCTATTACATTTATTAGCGTTATACTTTGAGGAACTTTTCCAAAAATGGTCTTAGCTTTTTCAGTTATTTCATCAAATGACAACAATGCTTTTGTATTACTGCTAAATTCAGATAGTAATTTATTTTTAAAACTTTCTTTCTGTAAAGAACCTGTAAATGCTTCTTTAAAAGTAGTTTCATATTTTTTATAGATTTTTGTCCAAGTAACTTCTTTAAAATCATTTTCTAATTTTTCTTTTTTAAGAATTTGAGTATTCAAAGTTTCTCTTTTTTTTGCACCATCAGCTTTTATTACTTTTAATGCTTCTACCTTTTCATTTATAGCAGTGATTTGTTCTGTAGTTGCTTCACCAAGAGTAAATACACCTCCAATTTTTCCACTACCAAAATTACGTAGCCTAAATTCCTTATTATAAACAAGAGTTTTTAATTCTTGACCGTTTTTCCAATCTATTGAACAATTATCAAAATTTGTTTTGTCATGTAGAAAATTTGATATTGTAGTTTTCCCGCAACCATTTGCACCATAAATAAAATTTACTTTTTTCAAATTTGTAATTTTAATACCAGTTTCATCATATGATGCTACTTTTTTTACCTCTATCTTCTCTATCATTAGTAAATTTTTTATTAATCTACTAAAATATAAAATAATTCCTAATGATTTGTTTTGATGCAATTTGACTTATTAACCGAGTTATCAATTTTTTTTTCAGAAATTGATATTTCATTTGCGATTTACTACAGATTGTGTAGTGTTTTGCAAACAAAATATTAGTTAAGTTTTGGCAGTAAATGAGAATTATTGCCAAAACTTAACTTTTCATTTCAATGTCGATGTAAGATTTTAGATTATACAATTCGATTTGGTTTTCATCGTCGCCTTCTAATTGTCCAATCTCAATAAAAGCAATATCATTAGCAAATGCTTTTTCTCCAATTAAATACTCGATGTGAACATAAACAGCTTCGCGAAGTCTTGAGTTTTCTTTATGGATAATGTAGTTTTTGAGTAACACTTTTATACCTAAATCGGTTGGTTTGTTTGGCTTTTCTAATGGGATGAAATACATTTCGCTTATTCGCAAAGTGATGCCGTAATATTCTAGTGGTTTGTCGGTGCCAATTTCGTATTTGGTTAGGTTGGTTTCGGGTTGGAGGAATGCAGTTATTTTCCAACGTTCTACAATTGGTGCATGATGGACTAGTAACTCTACTTCTTTGAAAAGATAAGGATTTCCGTTTGCTGTAATGATTATCTCTGCACCGTTTTTTTTGTTTTTAATGATGAGGTCTAGGTTTTTGTTGTATTGATGTAGTATCTCGATTAGTTTGTCGAAATGGATTTTTAGTTGGTCTTTTGGTATTTCGTTTAGAAGAAGGAAAACGAAGTTGTTTTGTTGGAAGTAGTTCCAGAAGTTGGTTATTGTGTTCATATTGTTTCTTGTTATTGGAACGCGGATGAAACAGATGCTTCGCAACGCGGATTTATACGGATTTTATCTTTTGTCTTGAGCTGATTTTTCAAATGCTATTAAATTTACCATCTCTCGTAATCGTGAGCGAACTCGATTGCCGTAATGTTTTTCAATTTCTGTGGCTGATAGGTTGGTGGTTATGTGAGTAAATAGTTTTTTTGAAATGAATAGATCATATCTGCTCAATAGAATTTCTGCCATGACATTGCATTCGTTACCAAAATATTTTAAGTTGTTTTCTGTTCCTAAATCGTCAAAGCAATAGGTTCTTGGTTCTGATTGGTATAGTTTGCCATTGCTGTATTTGTGGATTATTTGGTAGCCGTCCTGGATGAATTCAAAGCTGATATCGCGACATGGTTTTACGAAAAACTTATGTTCTGTTGCTGTTAGGTATTTCATTAAATTCATCAATGATGTTTTACCGCAGCCGATTGGTCCGGTTAGTAGAATTCCTTTGTTGAGGTTTATTCCATATTGAAAACATGTTGGTTCGTCTTTTAAGAAATACGCGATTAGTTTGTACACAATTGGATAATCGGTTTCAATGATTTTGAAATGATTGCCATATAGTTCAACTCCTTTATTTTCTAACCAAGTAATGACCTCATCATAGCTATAATGGCTCTGAATAGTCTTTGTTGGTTGTTGTGTTGAGTTGTTTTGCTCTGTTTGGTTGTTCTGCATTTGAAATAAATTTTGGTGCGTTAATCATCCAATTTTGTGCTGCTGCTTGCCAATCGACCATTGGTGTTTTACCTCCGACTAACCAACCGACACTTTTGAAATAGTTGAAGAATTTTTGAGCTTCTTGTTCCGGAAAGTTATTTTCTTGGAAATAGATTTTGACTTCTTCGATTGTTGGCTGTGACTTTTCTTCTTTTTCTTTTTTTGCGGAACTTTTTTCTTTTTCTTCATCATCGTTTTTTAAATCCAAATTATTTATTTCTACAAAATTTTTTGAGTGCTTTTCCAAGTTTGAAACGTTTTTATCGTTTAAAATGTTTGTATTGTTTATATAGTTTATAGAAGGTACTACTGCTTGTTCAGTACCTGTTTCACTACTAGTACAAGACTTGTTCAAAGCTTGTTCAGAAACAAGTTCAATAAGTGGTTCATTTTTTGGTTTTCTTTCGGATTTTGGCAGCGGTTTTAAATCTTCTGAAAAGTTGAATAAAATGACATGACTTCCTTTGAATGGATTGTATGATGGTTCGTAATTGATATAACCCAAACTATGCAAGTTCTTCAGACATTTATGATAGGTTGCTTTGGAACTTATTTTACTTATTCGCATTACCTCATCGCGATTAATACTGATTGGATTTTTGAAACGATTGCAATTCCAAAATTGAAACAATGCAATGTATAAACTTACGTGTGTTGGATTTAGCGTTTTATCAATGGCTACTTTTTCGAAGAAACCAGTTAAGTGTTTGATATAATTCATAATTGCTAAAATTATTTGAACAGAGTAGGTAAAGCATTTACCTTATTTCCATTTAATAACTTATCAATATCTGAATTGTCATAATACATTATGCCACCTATTTTGGTGTAGGTGAGTGTTCCGTTGATGCGGAGATTTTGCAAAGTACCTGGAGAAATGTTTAACAGTTTACGGACTTCATTGGATTTGAGCCACTGTTTTGTTTGTTGCGGTTTGGATTGAATGATTTCTTTTAAATCGTTCAAAAGAAGACTTCTGAATTCGTTTAAGTCTTCGCGTGTAATAACTTCGATTGCCATAACGTATGTTTTAGATTGTTATGGCACAAATTTGTAGTTTTTGAATAGTTTTAAATCACAAGTCAATCACAAGTTGTGATAGATTTTTATACAAAGTGTTGTATTTATTGGTCTTAAAGTAAGTCGTCTGTGTTTTCCATCCGTTTTACTAATTTTTCTTTTAATGCGTTTAGGAATTTGGTTTGGTCAGATTTTCGCATTCTAATTTCAAGGAAAGCCCTGTGATACTGACCTAAATCGATGTTGAATATGTTTTCAAAATACTCCGCAATATCTTTCAAATCGGATGCTCCATTATTAAACACACCTTCGGTATGCAAAGCATACAAAAGCTCTATTAATGCGACTTTAGAACCTGTCCAAGTTTGCTTTACCTTCGGGTTGACTTGTGATTTTTCCTTTGTGTCTTTATTTTCCATCATCAACAATTTATCTTCGAGATAAACTTGGATTAAATCGTGCGCTAAAATCTTTGCTACTTTAAAATCGTGAGAGGTTGAAAATGTATGATCTGCTTCAAAATAAAAACTATCTAAAGCTAATTTTACATCGATTTTTCCTCGTAAAAAATATTTGTGATCTAAATAGCTGCTTCCTGTTCTGTAATATCTGTAGAAGTCTAAGTTACCATCAAAATATCTTTTAAGTTTATCTAATTCGTTATTAAGGTATCTTTTGATAATTCTTTCACCACCATGCGGTTTCTTCGTTTCAATTTTGAATATAACGTTATAATAAATTAGTTTTGACGTAAATTTTGGCTTTACATTTTTAAAGAACTCTATTTCTTGTTGACTTGATTTATTTTTCTCTTTTTCAAATAATACTTTTAATTTTTGAAGTGATTTCAAAATAATATCTATAGCACTTTCACAACGCTTGATTGGGTCGTCTATTTCTAAATCAGTAAAATTTAACTGTTCGTTTAAATCTGTTAATAATTGGTTGATTTTTGGGTTCAATTTCTTTGGTATTAATTTTTGATTGAAACTTTTTTAATAATTTAAACTAATACCTAACCCAAATCCCATATCACTATCGTAATGTGTTCTTAAACTTATATTTCTTTTTAAAATGTAACGTGCATCTAGCATAAATTCTGTATCGGTGTTTACCATAAACCCCATTCTTAAGCGTTTTGAAATTGGAATATCCTCTCTCATTAACTGTAATCTTATGTTTCCATCCTGAAATACTTCTGCTTGAGCAATTACTAACATTGGTAATGTGTAATTAACCCCGGCACTTAGAACGGCTCTTTTATCTTTGGTATTTTCTTGTCCAAAAATGTTTTTTTCTATCATTCCATCCATATTCCTGTAACGCCAATCGAAACCAATAAAAGGCATCAACCACTGCATTTTTCCTATGTATCTGCCTAAATGAAATTCGGCTTCATAACCATGCATATCATTGTATCCTAGTCGCCATTCTGCACCTAAACTCCAACGTGTATTTTGGATCATTGCCATACCATCATTTCCATTAGTAGCAAAATCATTTTCTGCCATGAAATGAAAAGCTCTATCATCGGCAAATAATTTTCTTTGTGCTACTTTTGGATTTGGAATTAGCGGATTTGGCGTTTGGTTTTCATAGGTGAATACTCTTCCCATTCCTGCCATCATGTGATACAAAATATGACAATGAAAAAACCAATCTCCTTCAACATTGGCATTGAATTCAATTATGTTGGTTTCCATAGGCATTAAGTCCATTACATTTTTTAATGGTGCATATTCCTCTTGACCATTTAATATTCTGAAATCATGTCCATGTAAGTGCATTGGATGACGCATCATGGAACCATTGTAAAGTGTAATTCTAATGTTTTCTCCTTTTTTTATTAGGATTTTATCTGTTTCAGAAACTACTTTATTGTCTAAACTCCAAACATATCGGTTCATGTTACCTGTTAGTTCAAAACGAAGTTCTTTTACTGGGGCATCTTTGGGTAAAGTTGTTTTATCGGTCGCTTTCAACATGGCATAATTGAGTGTTGTAATTGTAGATAACGCATTGGCATTGTACTGATTTTGATTGTGATTGGAATGATCGGTACTCGTTTCCATATCGCTCATAGTACCCTTATGTTTTGCGCTTACTGCACCAGTTATTTCTGGGTACATTACTACATTCATATCCATTTGATTTAAGGACATACTCATTCCCATATCATCTAAATCCCCATTCATTTTCATCATTCCGTTCATCATTTTCATTCCCTCAAAATATTTTAATTTTGGCAACGGAGCAATCAATTGTTTGATGCCATTTCCAATGTATAATGAAGTAGATTTTGTGCGGTCTTCTGGAGTTGCTAAAAATTCATAAGAAGTATTACTTGCAGGAATTGTAACTATAATGTCATAAGTCTCGGATACTGCTATCAATAATCTATCTACTTCAACAGGTTCTACATCGTTACCATCACTAGCTACAACTGTTATTTTTCCTCCAGCATAAGTTAACCAAAAGTATGATGAAGCTCCACCATTTGCCACACGCAAACGAACTTTATCTCCACTTTTAAACTGTGATAACTGACTTTCATTTTTACCATTAATCAGAAACTTATCATAATATACATCGCTCACATCCATAGCATTCATTCGTTTCCATTCATTGGCTATTTTTGTTTTGAAATGACCTTGTTTTATGGCTTCAGCATAACTTTGTGTTGTTCCTTTTTTAATTGCAAACCAATCGGTTGCATTGTGTAACATTCTGTGAACGTTCTCGGGTTTTAAATCGGTCCATTCACTTAAAATAATAGGCACAGTTGGTAAATCATCTATACCTTTTCGGAATGTTTTGTCATTTTGTTTTTTGTTCATAATGAACATACCATACATACCAATTTGTTCCTGTAATCCTGAATGACTGTGGTACCAATGAGTTCCGCTTTGAATTATTGGAAACGAATATTTGTGAGTAGTTCCCGGTTCTATTGGCATTTGTGTAAGGTTTGGGACACCATCTTCTTTATTAGGTAAAAATAGTCCGTGCCAATGCAATGAAGTGCTTTCTTTTAATTCGTTATGTACATAAATTTCAGCAATATCACCTTCTGTAAATGTTAATGTTGGCATAGGAATTTGACCATTTACTGCAATTGCTCTTTTTTCTTTTCCAGAATAGTTTACGATGGTATCACGAACATATAAATCGTAACGAACTATGTTTTGCGAAAACAGCGTTTGTGTTGCCAAAACGAAGATTACGATTGGTAACAGTTTTTTTGAAAGAATGTTTTGTATATCCATTATAGTAATTGTATTATTTTAATTTTACACTATTATTTTTTTAACAAGATTTCCCAATCTGAAATTTTATTGTTCAAACTATCAATAGTTTTTTTCATTTTCTCCTTATCAGCAATTGAAATGGCTCGCTTTGCAGCTTCAATTGCAATAGTGTAATCTTTGTTTTCAGAAGCTAATTTTTGTCTTAGATTAGGATAATAGAAATTTTTAGGATTTAATTTTTCCGCTTCTAAGAGCCATATTATTGCTTGTTTATAATCTCTATTTGTACTAAAATAATAATTAGCTGCCTGAAATAATAGGGTGTCGTCTTGCGTTTTCCCTTTAATGATATGTTGCTCTATCAATGCTAATATAGTATCATCTTCTATGCTCTTTACCGGTATTTTAACCATTGTGTTTTCCCAAAGTATTTTTAGAAAT
>NZ_DLHR01000015.1:381686-381896 GCF_002483315.1 Flavobacterium sp. UBA7663 | reverse complement strand
CTTAAGGTGGTTATTGCGTCGGGGCTCACCTCTTCCCATTCCGAACAGAGAAGTTAAGCCCGATTGCGCAGATGGTACTGCAGTTATGTGGGAGAGTATGTCGCCGCCTTTCTTTTAGAAGCCCAGCTTGAAAAAGCTGGGCTTTCTTTTTTTATTGGTGCAGCGTGTCGGCCTTTGGCCTCGATCCGCCGCCTTTCT
This sequence comes from Flavobacterium sp. UBA7663, assembly GCF_002483315.1. Taxonomy (GTDB): domain Bacteria; phylum Bacteroidota; class Bacteroidia; order Flavobacteriales; family Flavobacteriaceae; genus Flavobacterium. The sequence continues at coordinate 381,698 of NZ_DLHR01000015.1, read as the reverse complement.
TTTGAAAACCCT
>NZ_DLHR01000015.1:108956-381639 GCF_002483315.1 Flavobacterium sp. UBA7663 | reverse complement strand
CCTCAATAGGGTGGTTTTTTTATTGGTTCAAATTTTTTAAATAATTACAATGTGAATTTATAGGACAATCATCACATTTAGGATTGGTTGGTCGACAAATTTCTCTGCCTAAAAAGGATAAAGCCATTCCAATTTCGTTCCAAATTTCATAAGGTAGTTGTTGCATTAATAGTTTTTCGATTTTATTTCCATCTTCATATTTTGGTGTTAAACCAATTCTTGGTACAACTCTAATAACATGTAAATCAACTATTATGCCTTCTGTCTTTTGATTGGATTCTCTTAATATTACATTCGCGGATTTTCTTCCAATCCCTTTTAAAGCGATTAAATCTGTTAAATTTGTTGGAAGATTGCTGTCAGTTTTTAATAATTTTGCTAATTCAATTATCCAATTTGTCTTTGTAGGATAATTTTTGACTTTTGTAAAATATGGGGTAATTTCTTCAATGCTTGAATTTGAAATGCTTTTCATATTAGGATATTTTTCAAAAAATGGAATACTAATATTGTTAATATTAGCATCAGAATCTTGAGCGGACAAAATAACCATAATAACCAATTGATAGGTGTTGTTGTAGTTTAGAGGATGTTTCCTTCCTTTGTACTTGTCAATTAATGGCTCTAAATTTTCTTTCCAATTTTCAAACAACATTTTTATTTTAAAGGTAATAAAAAAAGGAGTTCAACTTGATTGCTGAACTCCTTTTGTGAATTATGTATTATATTATTTTACTAAACCTCTTGAAATAACAATTCGTTGAATTTCTGAAGTTCCTTCGTAAATCTGTGTAATTTTAGAATCACGCATCATTCTTTCTACGTGGTATTCGCTTACGTAACCATTTCCACCATGAATTTGTACTGCTTCATTTGCTACCTCTAATGCAATTTCTGAAGCGTATAATTTTGCCATAGCGCCAGAATGCGCAATATCTTCTCCGTTATCTTTTTCAGTTGCTGCTTTGTGGATTAACAATCTAGCACATGTGATTTTAACATGCATATCAGCTAATTTGAAAGCAATTGCTTGGTGATTGAAAATTGGTTTTCCAAAGGCTACACGCTCTTGAGAATATTTCAATGCTAATTCATAAGCTCCTTGCGCAATTCCTAAAGCTTGAGAAGCAATTCCAATTCTTCCTCCGTTTAATGTTGACATTGCGAACGCAAAACCAAATCCGTCTGCACCAATTCTGTTTTCTTTTGGAACTTTTACATCATTGAATAATAAAGTATGTGTATCCGATCCACGGATTCCCATTTTCTTTTCTTTTGGACCTACTTCAAAACCTGGCATTCCTTTTTCCACGATAAGAACGTTAATTCCTTTGTGTCCTTTTGAAGCATCAGTTTGAGCAATTACTAAATACGTAGAAGCTGTTCCTCCATTCGTAATCCAGTTTTTAGTTCCGTTTACTAAATAATGATCGCCCATGTCAACAGCAGTCGTTCTTTGTGAAGTAGCGTCTGAACCTGCTTCTGGTTCTGATAAACAGAAAGCTCCAATTACATCTCCTTTTGCTAATGGAGTTAAATATTTTATTTTTTGTTCTTCTGAACCATATTTTTCTAAACCAGCACAAACTAAAGAGTTATTTACTGACATAATAACCGCTGCAGAAGCATCAACTTTAGCAATTTCTTCCATTGCTAAAACATAAGATAAACTGTCTAATCCAGCTCCTCCGTATTTTGGATCAACCATCATTCCTAAGAACCCAAGTTCTCCCATCATTTTTACTTGTTCTGTTGGGAATTTTGAATGCTCGTCTCTTTCAATAACTCCAGGTAATAATTCTGTTTGAGCAAAATCTCTAGCAGCTTGCTGAATCATTAAATGCTCTTCGGTTAATTTAAAATCCATATTATTTAGATGTAATGTTTGTTTATTTTGTAATTTCAGGAACCAAATGTAAAGATTAATTACCAAATTTTCAATAACAATTTGTAATTTTAACCCATGTTTAAAGAAAACTACAACGTTATCGGAGTTATGTCGGGCACATCGTTAGATGGTGTCGATTTGGCTTACATAAAATTCAATCATTCAGAGTATTGGACGTTTGAAATTTTTCAATCCGAAACCGTTTCTTATTCGGAAGAATGGCTTAACAAATTGAAAAATGCGATTCATTTTAGTCATTCAGAATTAGAGGAATTGAATATAAGTTATACAAAACTTTTAGCTTCGATAATTTCTGAATTTATTTCCAAACATAATCTTACCGAAATTGATGCCGTTTGTAGTCATGGTCACACAATTTTACACCAACCTCAAAACGGTTTTACGCTTCAAATTGGGAATCTTCCAATAATTAGAGATCTAGTAAATCAAACGATTGTTTGCGATTTTAGAGTGCAAGATGTGCAATTTGGTGGTCAAGGTGCGCCTTTGGTTCCGATTGGAGATGAATTGCTTTTTTCGGAATATGATTATTGCTTGAATTTGGGCGGATTTTCGAATGTGTCATTTAATGAAAATGAGAACCGTATTGCTTTTGATATTTCACCCGTGAATACCGTCTTGAATTTTTATGCTAATGAATTAGGTTTTCCGTATGACGATGCTGGGAATTTGGCAAAAGCAGGAAATGTCAATCAGGATTTATTGCAACAATTGAATGATTTAGATTTTTACAAAGCACCGTATCCAAAATCTTTAGGAATGGAATTCGTAAATGCGGAAATTTTCCCACTTATGCATTCTTTTTCTATAGACGTAAAAGATAAACTTCGAACTTTTGTAGAACATATTGCCATTCAAATTGCGAAGATTTGTTCAAAACCAAATTCAAAATTATTCATAACTGGTGGAGGAGCATATAATCGATTTTTAATTGAGAGATTACGTAATTATTTGCCTACAACTGAAGTTGTAATTCCAGATGATAAAACTATTCAGTTTAAGGAAGCATTGATTTTTGGATTTTTAGGTGTGTTAAAATTACGAAATGAAATTAATGTATTGTCCTCAGTAACAGGAGCTAGTAAAAATCACTCATCAGGAGTCGTGTTTAATAGAATGTTATAAAAAACTAAAAAATGGAGTTTAGGCTTCGATGCTTAAACAGAATATGTATATTTGTAAAACGAATAAAATTTAACCAACACAATGAAAGATTTATTAAAGAAATTTGAAAACAAAGAACCAGAAATAGTATTTAATTGGAAAGACCCTGAAACGGATGCAGAAGGATGGACAGTAATCAACTCGTTAAGAGGTGGTGCTGCTGGTGGAGGAACTCGTATGCGTAAAGGGTTAGATATGAACGAAGTACTTTCATTAGCAAAAACGATGGAAGTTAAGTTTTCAGTTTCAGGACCAGCAATTGGTGGTGCTAAATCAGGAATTAATTTTGACCCGAACGATCCAAGAAAAAAAGGTGTTTTAGAGAGATGGTATAAAGCTGTTTCTCCTTTGTTAAAAAATTACTACGGAACTGGTGGTGATTTGAATGTGGATGAAATTCACGAAGTTATTCCAATGACTGAAGATTGCGGGGTTTGGCATCCACAAGAAGGTGTTTTCAATGGTCACTTTAAACCAACAGAAGCAGATAAAATTAATAGAATTGGACAATTACGTCAAGGTGTAATTAAAGTGATTGAAAATCCAAATTTTTCTCCAGATGTAAATAGAAAATATACAGTTGCCGACATGATTACTGGATACGGAGTAGCAGAAGCGGCTCGTCATTACTATGATATTTATGGAGGAACAATTGTTGGAAAAAAAGCTATAGTTCAAGGTTTTGGAAACGTAGGTTCGGCAGCCGCTTTTTATCTAGCGCAAATGGGAGCTAAAGTAGTTGGAATCATCGATAGAGATGGTGGTGTTATCAATGAAAACGGATTCTCTTTCGAAGAAATTACAACATTATTCTTAAACAAAGACGGAAATAAATTAGTAGCAGACAACATGATTCCTTTTGCTGAAATCAATGAGAAGATTTGGTCAATGGGAGCTCAAGTATTTGCTCCATGTGCAGCTTCAAGATTGGTTACTAAAGACCAGGTTGATAGTATGATTGCGTCTGGATTGGAAGTAATTTCTAGTGGTGCAAATGTTCCGTTTGCGGATAAAGAAATTTTCTTCGGTCCTATTATGGAAGAAACAGATAAAAAAGTGAGTTTAATTCCTGACTTCATCGCAAATTGTGGAATGGCAAGAGTTTTTGCTTATTTCATGGAGAAAAAAGTACAAATGACAGATGAAGCTATTTTCTCTGACACTTCAAATAGAATCAAAAATGCAATTGAGAAAGCTCATGCAATAAATTCTGACAAAAAGAATATTAGTGCAACCGCCTTTGAAATTGCTTTGAAACAACTTGTATAAAAAATAAATCATGGAAGCAGTATTAATACTTCTGTTCGTTATCGGATATTTGTCTATTACTTTAGAACATCCTTTAAAATTAGACAAAACAGTGCCAGCTCTTATGATGGCAGCTTTGATGTGGGCTTTGCTTGCAATAGGTTTTCATAATGGATGGTTTTCTGTAGTTGATGGACATGGAGCTATTTTTAATATTAATTCTGGAGATATTCATCAACAGGAACATGGGTTCGAAGGGTTGCTTTTGCATCACGTAGGAAAAGTAGCTGAGATTTTAATTTTCCTGATTGGAGCCATGACTATTGTTGAGCTTATCGATTTACATAGAGGTTTTGATGTTCTAAAAGGAATGGTTAAAACTAAAAGTAAAATTAGATTGTTGTGGATAACAGGAATTCTTGGTTTTATTTTATCTGCTGTTATTGATAATTTAACGGCAACAATTGTATTAATCTCTCTTTTAAGAAAATTGATTTATAATAGAGAAGAACGTATTTGGTATGCTTCATTAATTGTTATTGCAACAAATGCAGGAGGTGCTTGGTCCCCAATTGGCGATGTTACTACAACAATGCTATGGATAGCTAAAAAAGTATCAGCTGGTGGATTGTCAGAATACATTATTATTCCTGCAATTCTTTGTTTTGTTGTGCCTTTTGCATTAGCATCAAAAATGAAAATATTTAAAGGAGATATTGAAGAAATTGAAACGAAAAATAACGAAGAGGCACATAAATTATTAAGTAGTAAAACCATGTTATGGTTAGGCTTAGGTGCTATTGTTTTTGTACCAATTTTTAAAACTATCACACATTTGCCTCCTTATGTTGGCATGATGTTGAGTTTATCAGTAGTTTGGTTAGTTTCTGAATATATTCACCCAGAAGATAATTTCGATAAAAGTAAAAAGCATTTATATTCAGCTCATAAAGCATTATCTCGTATTGAGATTTCGAGCATTTTATTCTTTTTAGGAATTTTAATGTCGGTTGCAGCACTAGAAAGTTTAGTTTTTGGAGCAATTAACGGACAAGAAGTTGGAACACTTAGATATGCTGCAGAAAGTATTTCTAATGCTATTCCAAATATGGATATTGTGGTAATATTATTAGGAGCTTTATCTGCTGTTATTGACAATGTACCTTTAGTTGCCGCTTCAATGGGAATGTATACTTATGAAATGGATAATCCAATTTGGCATTTTATTGCTTATTCAGCAGGAACAGGTGGAAGTATGCTAATAATTGGTTCTGCTGCAGGTGTTGCAGCAATGGGAATGGAAAAAATCGATTTTATTTGGTATTTGAAAAAAATCACATGGTTAGCATTTGCAGGTTTTATAACTGGAGCTCTTGCTTTCTTATTTATTGAACATTATATTAGATAAACAATAATAAAATTATATATACGTTTTTAATACAAATTAAGTAATTACTATGAGTATATTTCTTCAAGCAGATAGTTTAGCAGTTGCAAGCCAAGTGGTGGCAGAAGCTCAGCCAACAGAACAAACCTTATCCATGTGGAGTTTGTTAACTAGTGGTGGAATAGGTGGGCAATTAATTATGTTGGTTCTTTTTATTCAATTGTTTTTTGCTTTATTTCTATATTTTGAGCGATTAATGGCCATTAACAAAGCTTCTAAAATTGATGCTAGTTTTATGAACAACATCAAAATGAATATTATGTCGGGCAAAATTGATGCTGCCAAAATGTTATGTGCTCAAACAAATTCACCGGTTGCAAGATTAATCGAAAAAGGAATTTCTCGTATTGGAAAACCATTAGAAGACATCAATACCGCAATTGAAAATGCAGGAAACTTGGAGTTATATAAGTTGGAGAAAAATACCAGTATGTTAGCTACTATTTCAGGAGCTGGACCAATGGTTGGTTTCCTTGGAACTGTAGTTGGTATGATTCTTGCCTTTCATAAAATGGCTAGTGGTGGCGGACAAATTGAAGTGGGTGCTTTGGCTGAAGGAATTTATACGGCTATGACAACTACGGTAGTTGGACTAATTGTTGGAATTATAGCTTATGTTGGTTACAATCACTTGGTAGTAAAAACGAATAAAGTGGTTAACCAAATGGAAGCCAATGCGGTTGATTTCTTAGATTTATTAAACGAACCAGTGTAATGAAATTAGGTAAAACTAGAAATAAAGTTTCAACAGAATTTAACATGTCGTCAATGACCGACATTGTTTTCTTGTTGCTTATTTTTTTCATGATAACCTCTACTATGGTAACTACTAATGCATTAGATTTAGTGTTGCCAAAAGCAAAAGGGAAAACGGATAGTAATAAAAGTACTTCAGTAAGTATTGATAAGGATTTGAATTTCTTCATCGATAAAGATAAAATCAATGAAGCTGATTTAGAAAAACAATTATTGGCTTTAATGGCTAATTCTGATAATAAAGCTATTGTTTTAAGAGCTGAAAAATCGGTGCCTCATGAAAAAGTGGTTAAGGTTATGGAAATAGCTTATCGAAATCAAATAAAAATGGTTATTGCGGTTAATCCAAAATAAATAAAAAATGAAATTTTTAGAAACACCAGAGGAGAAAAAATCATTCACAATAACGTCAGTTATTTTTGTGATACTTTTTCTGTTGTTCGCTATTTTTGGATTAACATATATGGATCCACCACCAGAAAACGGAATTGCAGTTAACTTTGGAACTAGCGATACAGGTAGTGGAGAAATTCAACCAACAGAACCCGTGCAAATGTCACCTGATCAAGCGCAGTCAGAACCTGTTCCCGCAGAAGAAGATGATGTCTTAACGCAAGACGAAGAGGCACCAGTTACGTTGCCTAAAAAAGATATAAAAAAACCTGTTGTCAAGCCTTCAGAGACTAAGCCTGTAACAAAACCAACAGAAACAAAACCAACAAAACCGAATAATAGTGCTTTAAATAGTATTATTAAAGGCCCAAAACAAGATGGAACATCACAATCTGGTCATGGAGATGATGCTGAAGGTGGTGATAAAGGTAATCCAAACGGAAGTTTGTATGCCAATAGTTTTTACGGAAGTGGTTCTGGCGACGGAATTGGAACTGGAAAAGGAACCGGTTGGGGATTAGTTGGAAGAAAATTATCAGGTAACAGTAAACGAATTCAAGATTGTAATGAATCTGGAAAGGTTGTGGTTAAGATTTGGGTAAATCGTCAAGGAAATGTAATCCGTGCAGAACGCGATAAAGGAACCACAAATTCTGATCCATGTTTAGTAAACCCTGCAATTGCAACCGCAAAAACTTTCAAATGGCAACCCGATGCTAACGCACCCGAAACTCAAATTGGTTTTGTAGTTGTAAATTTCCAAGTAGGAGAATAATTCTTTGTTATCCCATTTAAAATGACGTATCAAGAAACAACAACATGGTTATTTAACCAGTTACCTATGTTTCAAATGCAAGGAGCATCGGCTTATAAAAAAGATTTGACCAATACGCATTTATTGGTAGAACATTTACAACATCCCGAAACCAAATTCAAATCGATTCACGTAGCAGGAACTAATGGAAAAGGTTCAACTTCGTCTATGATTGCTTCAATACTTCAAGAAGCAGGATATAAAGTTGGTTTGTACACTTCGCCTCATTTAAAAGATTTTCGCGAGCGCATTCGTATCAACGGAGAAATGATTTCAGAAGATTTTGTGGTTGATTTTGTAGCTCAAAATAAGAATTTTTTTGAAGCCAATCAGTTGAGTTTTTTTGAAATGACAGTAGGCTTAGCCTTTGACTATTTTGCAAAAGAACAAGTTGATGTAGCTGTTATCGAAGTTGGAATGGGAGGAAGATTAGATTCTACCAATGTGATTACTCCTTTAGTTTCTGTGATAACGAATATAGGTTTTGATCACACTCAGTTTTTAGGAGATACGTTATCAAAAATAGCTGCTGAAAAAGCTGGAATTATCAAATCTAATATTCCAGTAGTAATAGGAGAATATTCAGAAGAAACAAAACCTGTTTTTGTAGATAAAGCGAAATTAGAAAATACTCCAATTTATTTTGCTCAAGATAACCCTGAAGTTACTTACGAATGTGCTTTGTTAGGAGATTATCAAGTACATAATAAGAAAACAGTTCTTCAAGCGATTCAATTATTGCAATCACAATTTAATATCGAAGAAAAGCATATTGAGTTAGGATTTAAAAATGTAGTTCAAAATACAGGATTACTTGGTAGATGGCAAATTTTAAATCAAAAACTCTTTACGGTTTGCGACACAGCTCACAACAGTCATGGATTGAAAATAGTATTGAATCAAATTCAAAAACACGAATTTGAAGCACTACACATCGTTTTAGGTGTGGTAAATGATAAAGATTTAGATTCAATTTTACCTTTATTTCCAAAAAATGCCAACTATTATTTCTGTAAGCCGAATGTCCCAAGGGGATTAGACGCACAAATTTTACAGAAAAAAGCAGATGAATTTCGATTGTATGGTGAAGTATTTAATTCTGTTTCAGAAGCTTATGCTGAGGCATTAAATTTGGCTAATGATTCCGATTTTATTTACATTGGTGGTAGTACTTTTGTTGTGGCAGAAATTGTGTAATTTTTTTTTCAAAAAGACTTGTAATTATAAATATTCAGTGTATATTTGCACTCGCAATACGGTAATAGTAAAGCGTTTTATTGGGGCGATTAGCTCAGCTGGTTCAGAGCACCTCGTTTACACCGAGGGGGTCGGGGGTTCGAACCCCTCATCGCCCACCAATTCAAATCCTACTTTAAAGTAGGATTTTTTGTTTTATATCAGTTCTAAAGTTTTTTCTAGCGCCATTCCTCTGGATCCTTTAATTAAAATTAAACTTTCTTTCGGTTGGTTTACTTTGAAAAATGTTGCGAAATTTTCAAAATTTTCAAAGAATTTAATGTGTGAATTTTGAACTTGATTTGCATAAAAATCTTTTCCAATAAAGTAGGTAGTTATATTAGTTTCGGAAATTAATAATGCTATTATTTTTTTATGTTCAGAAAGACTTTCTTCGCCTAATTCAAACATGTCGCCTAAAACTGCAACTTTATGATTGTTCTCTAATTGAATAAAATTTGTTATGGCTGCCGACATGCTACTCGGATTCGCATTATAGGCATCTAATATTATTTCATTTCCGTTTTTTTGTATCAATTGCGAACGATTATTTTCAGGAATATAATTTTCAATTGCTTCTTTAATTTGTCTATCAGAAACTTTAAAATAATTTCCTATAGCGATAGCGGCATTGATATTATTAGCGTTGTAAATTCCAATAAGATGCGAATTAATTGTTAAGTCATTGAAGGATATTTTTACCATCGGATTGGCTTCAACCTTATCGATTTTTACATCAACATTTAACTCGTTTAAACCGAAACTAAATTGTTTAATTCTTGTTGCTTTTTCCTTTTGAATGGTATCATCTAAATTAATAAAAGCAATTTTTTCATTGTTTCTTAGGTAATCATACATCTCGCTTTTTCCTTTGATCACACCTTCAACTCCGCCAAATCCTTCTAAATGAGCTTTCCCGAAATTAGTAATGTAACCATAATCAGGTTGAGCAATTTTACATAAGAACTCAATTTCCTTTTGATGATTAGCACCCATTTCAACAATGCCAATTTCGGTTTCTTTTGTAAAACGCAATAGTGTAAGAGGAACTCCAATATGATTATTCAAATTGCCAATAGTTGCCAGTGTATTGTATTTTTTTGAAAGTACAGCGTGTATTAATTCCTTGGTAGTAGTTTTTCCATTGCTTCCTGTTAAGGCTATTATCGGCAAACCTAAATAGTTTCTGTGAAACTTAGCTAACTCTTGTAAGGCAATAAGTGAGTCTTCTACTAATAAAGTTCGCTCGTCAATTTTATAGCTAGGGTTGTCAATTATTACAAATTTGGCTCCTTTTTCTAAAGCCTCTTTTGCAAAGGTATTGGCATCAAAGTTTTCTCCTTTAAGGGCAATAAATAAGCTGTCTTTTTCTATTTTTCTTGTATCGGTAGAAACGCTTGAGCAATTTAAAAATAAGGAATGTAAAGTAGCTATTGTGGTCATGTGAGTTGTTTTAAATCGAAACGAAGATAAAAAAAAGCCCTTTCAAACGAAAGGGCTTTTTTAAGTATTTTGTATGAAAATTATTTTTTTGGATTTCCTCTAGGAGTCTTTTTGTTTGACTTAGGACCTACTTTAGACATCGCACATCTGAATCCGATGTAATCAGTTGCCATATCTTGAGGGAAAAATCTTCTAGAAGCTGGGTCTAACCAGTATGCTCTATCTCTCCATGAACCACCTTTGTAAACTCTAACGTTGTCATCTACTAAAGTAGTTCTCTTATCAGATTTATCAAATTTTTTATCCATTTTACCTAAACTATCAGCAGTGATAGAGTGTTTAGGAGCTTCGTACATTCTGTGTTTTTCTTCACCTGCACCTTCTTCAGAGTCAGTAAATTTGTAGAAACGTGTAGATTGTCTATCACCATCTCTGTAATTTCTGTTATCAGAAGTAGAAAATTGAGTTCTTAAGTAAGTTTCGTTTTCATCAACAGGAACTTGAGCAATTTGACCAGGGAAATTTCTAGCCATGATTCTACCGTTACTTAATGTATCATAAGTGATGTTGTCAGAAGTTACTAATTCAACAACTCCATCTTCACCAATTTTGTTTTTAGTATAAACGTTACCTCTAAAGTAGTTGAAGTCATTTGCTTCGTCATCTACCATAGGTCTGTAAACGTCTTGTACCCACTCAGCTACGTTTCCGGCCATATCATATAAACCAAAATCATTTGGAGCATATGCTTTCACTTTATTTGTAATGTCAGCTCCGTCATCAGACCAACCTGCAATTCCTCCGTAATCCCCTTTACCTTGTTTAAAGTTAGCTAATTGGTCACCTCTGTATTGTCTTTTAGACGAACGAGTATATTGACCACTCCAAGGGTATTTTTTTTGTCCTTTGTAAATATTGTACTCTCTGTTTCCAACTAAAGCTACTGCAGCATATTCCCACTCAGCTTCTGTTGGTAATCTATATTCTGGTAAAATTAAACCAGAACTTCTTTGAGCGTATACGTTTTTAGCAGTATCTGCAGCTGGTCTTCTACCTCCACCCATTTCTTTTTTCAATACTACTTCTTCGTTACCACCAAATGCTTTAGATGGCGTATTGATATAAGTTTCAGTACTGAAAGAGTTTTCAGCAGTTACGTCAGAACCTAATTTGATTTTGTTATCTTTCTTAAGGTAACCTTCACGCTCTAAAATGTTTTCATTTACACGGTCAGTTCTCCATTTGCTAAATTCAGTTGCTTGAATCCAGTTAACACCAACTACTGGGTAGTCAGCATAAGCAGGGTGTCTTAAGTAGTTGTTAGTCATCGTTTCGTTGTAACCTAAACGATTTCTCCACACTAAAGTATCTGGAATTGCTCCATTATAAATGTGTTTGTAGTTTTCTTCTGTTGGAGGAAACACAGTTTTCACCCAAAATAAGTATTCAGAATACATTTTATTGGTTACTTCTGTTTCGTCCATAAAGAAAGATTGTACGTGTTGTTGATTTGGAGAGTTGTTCCAATCATGCATAACATCATCTTGTACTTTTCCCATTGTAAAAGTACCTCCTTCAATAGAAATCATCCCTGGAGGTGTTTCTTGTTGTTTAAACTTGTCGTTAAACTGGAATCCACCTTTTTTATCATTGATTTTCCATCCTGTAGCTGTAGAACCACCTTTTGTGCTTCCTTTTTTGCTACAACCTGTAAAGCCTAATGCCAGTGCTAATACTACTAACACTTTTAAAGCCATAATTTTCTTAATTTTCATACTTTAGTAGGTAATAAATTTCGTGTCGCAAGATAATAATAATGAATTAAAATGCAACATGTTTTTAAATTTTTGTAAAAAAAAATTAATGTTGTGTTAAAATCCTTTCTCTTACAACGATTTATATTAAGTTTTATTGTAAAAAATTAGATTAAAATAAATATTTTTTTTCTCTTTGTAATATATAGGTGTTTAACACGTTTTATAGCTAATGAAAAAGACTATCTCATTTATACTGTTATTTTCTGTTGTGTTTGTTTTTGGGCAACAAGCAGATAATATTTCTATTAATTGGAATTCAAATGTGGATTACAACTTAGGGGAAACTTCAATTAAAGTACCACAGTTTGATTCAGAATTTTACAATATTGATATTCCGTTAAGAAAAATTCAATACAGAAAATTAGTACCAGTTACTGCTTCAACTAATGTGTCAAGTTTAGTTATATCAAATGTAAATTATCAAACTATAAACGAATCGGAACTTTATGATTTGAATAAATCTTTACTGCCTAATAAGATTCAAGCTTCATTGGAAGTAGTTAGAGCTCGTGATGATTACAAGGGTATTTTAATTTTTAATCCTATTATAAAAGAAGGTAATGTTTATAAAAAAGTTATTTCTTTAACTTATTCTTTTCAAAATAATCTGTCAAATAGAAGTCAAAATCAGAATGTTGTTCAGGCGGTTTCAAATTCTGTTTTAGCAACGGGCAGTTGGTATCGTTTTTATGTGGAAAAATCTGGGGTTTATAAAATTTCTAAATCTTTCTTGCAAAGTTTAGGTTTTAATGTTAATGTTGATCCAAGAAATATAAAGATTTATGGAAATGGCGGGCGTATGTTACCGTTAAATAATTCAATACCTTATCCAGATGATTTAGAGCAGAATGCCATTCAATTTATTGGTGAAGATGATGGTGTTTTTGATAATAGCGATTATATTTTATTTTATGCAGAAGGAGTTGATACTTGGAATACCGAAAGTTTAACCAGTGTGAATTTGTTTACTGATAAATCATATTATTACATAACTTCATTAGGTTCAGGTGGAAAAAGAATAGAACAAACATTGCAACCAATAAATCCTCCAACTTTAACTTTTAATCAGTTTGATGATGTTATTTATTATGAAAAAGATTTAGTTAATGCTGGAAAAGTAGGTAGAAGATGGTTTGGGGAGCAATTTAATGTAGATGAATTTCAAACATTTGATTTTTCAATTCCTAATTTAGATACTTCAGTTCCTGTTCAAATAAAAGTAAATACTGCTTCAAAGTCATTTGGTAACTCTTCATTTAATGTAAAAGCCAATACTGTTGATTTGGGAACTTTGAATTTTCCGCAGTTAACTTCAGGTAGTGGAGTTGAAGGTTATGAATCTGCTTTAAATACAGTTTTTAATGCCACTTCTTCAAATATTTCAATTGCACTAACATATAACAATGGTGGTGTTCCGAGTTCAAATGGTTTTTTAGATTTTATACGATTAAAAGTAAAACGAAATTTAACTGGTTTCTCTAAACAATTCCTGTTTTTTAATGATCAGGAGCAAGCTAATATTGGTGTTGGTGAATACAGAATTACAAATGCATCAGGAATTTCTCAAGTTTGGGATGTTACCGATTTATATAATATTACGGCTTACGAAAATACCACTGGAGCCAATTTTAATTTTAAAGTAAATTTAGGTACAGCTAGAAAATATGTGGCAGTTGACATGTCTGACACCTTTACGCCACTACGTGAATCAAATTCAGTTGTGCTGAATCAGAATTTAAAAGGCACAATTTTTAAAGATGCTCAAGGAAATTTTCAAGACATCGATTATTTGATTATTACGCCAGCACAATTAACAACACAAGCAGAACGTTTAGCTGATTTTCATAGAAATAATTCTGGTTTGACAGTGCGTGTGGTTGCTTTAGAAAAAATTTATCAAGAATTTGCTTCTGGAAAACAAGATATTGCAGCAATTAGAAATTTAATTAAGTATGTGTATTGGAATGCTTCCACTCCAGATAAAAGAGTAAAATATGTAAATCTTTTTGGAGATGCATCTTATGACTATAAAGACCGATTATTTAGCAATACCAACATTGTTCCTGTTTTTCATGGATTCAATCCTTTTGCTTCAGAGACAAATAACATTTCTAATTTCTCATTATTCTCGTCCTTTATGTCGGATGATTTTTATGGTTTGATGGATGATACTGAAGGTCAAATGTTAGGAGGTTTTGATGGAATTGATATTGCTGTTGGGAGAATGTTAGTTTCTTCTACTGGTCAAGCCAAAGAAATGGTTGATAAAGTAATTGAATATCACGATGAAAAATCATATGGTAGATGGCGTAATAATTATGTTATCTATTCTGATGACGCAGATAATACAACAGATGCAACGCTACAGTTTGGACTAGATAATTTAGCAAACACTTTAACTGCAGAAAAGCCATTTGTAAATGTTAAAAAAATACATACCGATTCTTATTTGCAACAAGTAGCAGCGGGTGGTGAGCGTTATCCAGAAGCAAAAAAAGACTTTTTAGACGCTTTAGCGCTTGGAGCTTTAGTTTTTAATTATTTCGGACACGGGAATGAAGAATCGCTTGCAAGAGAAAGATTGTTTGAAAAATTAGATGCTCAAAATTTAACTAATCGTTACAGATATCCGCTTTTTATAACAATAACTTGTGAGTTTACACGTTTTGATGATCCGGGTCGTTTTACAGGAGGTGAGTACATGTATTGGAATAAAAGCGGTGGGGCAATTGGTTTGATTGCTACTACACGTCAAATTGGTGTTACGACAGGTTTTGTAATGAATAATTTATTGAATGAAGACTTGTATGCATTTGGTTCAAACGATTATCCTTCAATTGCAGAAGCGTTGAGATTGACAAAGTTAGATACTGGTTCGGATAATAGAAGGGTTGTTTTTTACATTGGTGATCCTGCAATGAAATTAGCAATTCCAAGACCTAAAGTAGTGCTAACAAAAGTAAATGATATTCCGGTAAATCAACCATTGCCTGTTCTTCAGGCTTTAAGTTTGACAAAGATATCTGGTGAGGTAAGAGATGAAAATGATGTTTTATTATCAGGTTATAACGGTGATTTAGCAGTTCAGATTTTTGATAAAGATATTAATAGAGCTACTCTCGGTAATAATGGTGTTACCAATAGTAGTGGACTTATAGTGATGAATTTTACTACTTTAGGAGAAACTGTTTTTAGAGGAAATGCATCAGTAGTAAACGGACAATTTGAATTTAGTTTCGTTGTGCCGCAAGATATTAGAATTCCAGTTGGGAATGGTAAAATAAGCTTTTACGCAAAACGCGATTTGCCTAATTTGGATAACCAAACAGGTCATGATAGAACAATCCAAATAGGAGGTGTTAACGTAAATGCTGTAAGCGATACAAATCCGCCAACAGTTAGATTGCATATGAATGATGAAGGTTTTGTTTCAGGCGGAATTACAAATTGTTCACCCATTTTGCTGGCTTTTTTAGAAGATGAAAACGGAATCAATACAGCTAGTGGAATCGGGCACGACATTGTAGCAATTTTAGATGGAGACGAGTCTAATCCGTATGTTTTGAATGAGTATTATGAAACAGATAATGACGACTATACTAGTGGTTTTGTACGATTTCCTTTTAGAGATTTAACACCTGGTTTGCATACAATTTTATTTAAAGCTTGGGATGTTTACAATAATTTAATTACGGCTGAAATCCAGTTCAATGCAATTTGTTCAGATGATGGACTTCGAGTAGAAAGAGTGTTGAATTATCCGAATCCGTTTGTGAGTTACACGGAATTTTGGTTCAATCATAACATGCCTTTTGAACCACTTGATGTTCAAGTTCAGATTCTGACTGTTGCAGGAAAGTTGGTTAAAACAATAAATCAGCAAGTTACGACTGAAGGTTTTCTTTGTAGAGAAATTATTTGGGATGGTCGTGATGATTTTGGAGATAAGATTGGAAAAGGGGTTTATGTTTATAAATTAAAAGTACGATCTACAACTACTGGAAAGTCAGTTGAAAAATATGAGAAACTTGTAATACTGTAATAAAATACTATATTTGTCAAATTAATTTCTATGAATACAATGAAAAAAATTGCTATAATATTTACCTTATTAGTTGTAGGTCAATATGTTAAAGCGCAAGAAGATAATAGCCGAGTAATAACCACAGGTGTGCCTTTTTTATTAATTGCGGCTGATGCGCGTTCTGCGGGTATGGCTGATATGGGAGTAGCAACTTCTGCAGATGCTTTCTCACAACAATTCAATCCTGCTAAATATGCTTTTTCTCTTCAAAAACAAGGGTTTTCTGTGAGTTATACGCCATATTTGTCTAGTATTGCAAACGATATTTCTTTAGGTCAATTAACTTACTACAATAGAATAAACGAACGTAGTGCATTTGCTGGGACTTTGCGTTATTTTGGTCTAGGTGATATTGAATTAAGAGACACTCCTGATCCCAATGAGGCTGTAAGAACAGTGAATCCAAATGAATTAGCTTTAGATGGTTCTTATTCTCTTAAGTTAAGTGACCGTTTTTCTATGGCTGTTGGTGGACGATTTATTCGTTCTGCTTTAAGAATTGGTGATGCAAATAATGATGCTACAGCTGCTACAACATTTGCAGTTGATATAGCTGGTTATTATCAATCAGAAGAAATAGCTTACGATGATTTTAATGGTAGATGGAGAGCTGGATTTAATTTTCAGAATTTAGGTCCAAAAATTAGTTATGATAATGATGATTTAAATGATAACTTTTTACCAGCGAATATGCGTTTAGGTGGAGGTTTTGATTTTATTTTTGATGAGTATAGTAAAATTGGTGTTACGGCAGAAGTTACAAAGCTTTTAGTTCCAACACCACCTGCAAAAGTTGCGGCAATAGATTCTGATGGAAGTGGTTCAATTGAAGCAGCAGAGCAGGATATTGCAGATGATGCTTACACACAAGCGTTGTCAGATTATAGAAAAACAAGTTGGACAAGCGGTATTTTCAGTTCATTTAATGATGCTCCAGATGGAATTTCAGAAGAATTAAAAGAGTTTACTTGGGCTTTAGGTGCAGAGTATTGGTATCAAGACTCATTCGCACTACGTTTAGGTTACTTTAATGAGAATGAATTAAAAGGAGCAAGAAAGTTTTTTACTTTAGGAGCTGGTTTTAAGTATAATGTAGTAAAAATTGATGTGTCGTATTTGTTCTCAGCATCTAAAGTGAGAAATCCATTAGAAAATACATTGAGATTCTCTCTAACATTTAACTTTGGCGAAAATTACGATGAACTTTAAACGAAAAATAAATTAATAAACAATCCAAATTCTAAAATAAGAATTTGGATTTTTTTTCCTTACATATGAAGCAAATTTCAATAAACACGACCATTTCGGTACTTTCAAAAGAAGAGTTGTCTCAAGAAGAAACAGGTTTAATGTCGCAAGCAGTTGATGCTAGAAGTAAGGCTTATGCGCCTTATTCAAAATTTACAGTTGGTGCAGCCATTCTTTTAGATAACGGAATCGTAGTTCAAGGTTCAAATCAAGAAAACGCAGCTTACCCTTCAGGTTTGTGTGCCGAGCGTGTAGCAATTTATTATGCAGGTGCAACGTATCCAGATGCTAAAATTGTAAAAATGTTCATTACAGCATCTCCACAAGACAGAGATTTGGATGAGCCAATCCCACCCTGCGGAAGTTGTAGGCAAGCAATCGCAGAATACGAATTCAAACAAGATACTCCAATTGCTATTTTCTTTATGGGAGCAAAAGGAGATATTTATAAGTCGGATTCTTTAAAAAATCTACTGCCTTTGGTTTTTGATAAAAATCATCTATAACGATTTCGTAACTTTTTTTATCGATTTTGTTATAAAAAATACAAAAATCGTAGAATTTAATTTTTTCAATCAGGTTCTATGTAGTATTTTTGCTGTTCGTAAAATTGTGATTAACAAATAATGATTTTCACAATTCAATTGTATTAAAAAAACAAACTAAAATGAAACCAATTACAAGAGAAGTTTACCTAAAATGGTATGAAGATATGCTATTTTGGAGAAAGTTTGAAGATAAACTTGCAGCTGTTTATATCCAACAAAAAGTTAGAGGATTTTTGCACCTATACAACGGTCAAGAAGCAGTTTTGGCTGGAGCTTTGCACGCAATGGACTTGTCTAAAGATAAAATGATTACCGCTTACCGTAACCACGTTCAGCCAATTGGAATGGGTGTTGATCCAAGAAAAGTTATGGCAGAATTATACGGAAAAGCTACAGGTACTTCAAAAGGAATGGGTGGATCTATGCATATTTTCTCTAAAGAACATGGTTTTTATGGAGGACATGGTATCGTTGGAGCGCAAATACCAGTAGGAGCAGGTATTGCTTTTGCTGATAAATATTTTGAAACTGGTGGAGTTACATTAACTTATTTTGGTGATGGTGCTGCTCGTCAAGGTTCATTACATGAAGCTTTTAACATGGCAATGTTGTGGAAATTACCGGTGGTTTTTATCGTTGAGAACAACGGTTATGCAATGGGAACATCTGTAGAAAGAACTGCAAATCATACTGATATTTGGAAACTTGGTTTAGGTTATGAAATGCCATGTGGGCCAGTGGATGGAATGAATCCAGTAAAAGTTGCTGAAGCAATGCATGAAGCAATGGAAAGAGCCCGTCGTGGAGATGGACCAACTTTCTTAGAAATGAAAACATACCGTTACAGAGGACACTCAATGTCTGATGCACAATTATACAGAACAAAAGAGGAAGTGGAAGAATACAAAAAAATCGACCCAATTACTCAAGTTCTTGATATTATCAAAGAAAACAATTACGCTACAGAAGCTGAAATCGAAACAATCGATCAAAGAGTAGCTGATTTAGTGGCAGAATGTGAGAAATTCGCAGAGGATTCTCCGTTCCCAGAAGTAAATCAGTTATATGATGTAGTGTACGAACAAGAAAATTATCCTTTCATTCCACATAAATTATAAGAACTATGGCACAAATTATAACAATGCCCCGTTTGAGTGATACGATGACCGAAGGAGTTGTAGCAACTTGGTTGAAAAAAGTGGGTGATACAATCAAAACTGGTGATATTCTTGCCGAAATTGAAACGGATAAAGCAACAATGGAATTTGAATCTTTCTACGATGGTGTTTTATTACACATCGGAATTCAAGAAGGACAATCGGCTCCAGTAGATTCTTTATTAGCAATTATTGGAACAGCCGGTGAAGATATTGCTGCTTTATTAAGTGGTGGAACAGCGACTGAAACTAAAGAAGAAAAAGTAGTAGAAGAAGCAAAACCAACTTCTGCAACAGTTGAAATTCCAGCTGGTGTAAAAGTAGTAACCATGCCTCGTTTGTCTGATACAATGACAACAGGAACTGTTGCAACTTGGTTGAAAAAAGTGGGAGATACTGTAAAAGAAGGTGATATTCTTGCTGAAATCGAAACAGATAAAGCTACAATGGAATTCGAGTCTTTCAATGCAGGAACTTTATTATATATTGGAGTGCAAGAAGGTGATTCTGCTCCAGTTGATACAATTTTAGCAATTTTAGGACCAGCAGGAACTGACGTTTCAGGTATTGCGGCTAATTACAAAGTTGGTGCAGTTGTTGAAACTTCAAAATCTGAAGAAAAAGCAGTTACACAAACGGAAGCTACTTCCAACTCCCAACTTCCAACTTCTAACTCTGAAGGTAGAGTTTTCGCTTCTCCATTAGCTAAAAAAATTGCTCAAGATAAAGGAATCAACTTGTCTCAAGTAAAAGGCTCAGGTGAAAATGGAAGAATTGTAAAATCGGATGTAGAGAATTTCTCTCCATCAGCAGTTGCAACTCCATCTCAAGCCGTTGCAGAAGCTACAAATGCTGTTGCATCTGTGAAGCCATTTGTTCCAGCAGGAGAAGTATTTCAAGAAGAAATCAAAAATTCGCAAATGCGTAAAACCATCGCGAGAAGATTAGCGGAATCTAAATTTACAGCACCGCATTATTATTTAACTATCGAGTTAGATATGGACCATGCAATTGCTTCAAGAAATATGATTAACGGATTGCCAGATACGAAAGTTTCTTTCAATGATATGGTAATCAAAGCAAGTGCGATGGCATTGAAAAAACATCCACAAGTAAATTCACAATGGAGAGAAGATGCAATGGTTATCAATCATCATGTGAATATTGGTGTTGCAGTAGCAGTTGAAGATGGTTTAATGGTTCCGGTGTTGAAATTTACAGATCAAATGAGTTTAACTCAAATTGGTGCTAACGTAAAAGATTTAGCTGGAAAAGCAAAATCTAAAAAAATTCAACCAGCAGAAATGGAAGGAAGTACGTTTACAATTTCTAACTTAGGAATGTTCGGAATTCAATCGTTTACTTCAATTATCAATCAACCAAATTCTGCTATTTTATCTGTTGGAGCTATTATTGAAAAACCAGTTGTTAAAAACGGACAAATCGTAGTTGGAAACACAATGACAGTTACTTTAGCTTGCGACCACAGAACAGTTGATGGTGCAACTGGAGCGCAATTCTTACAAACGTTTAAAGCGTTTATGGAAAATCCAGTTACTATGTTAGCATAATTCAAATAAAATAGATATTTTAGAATCCCGATTTATGTCGGGATTTTTTTATAACCAAATTTAAACTTTTCTTTATGAAGCTAAAATTTATAGCCTGTTTCAGTATTAGTTGCTTGTTTTTTTTAAATACAAATTGTACTTCTGTACAAAAAGCTAATGCACATATCGATTCAAAAATTGCGGTAAAAGATTTGCAAAAAGACATAGATTATGTAGAATACAAGTTAAATAAATTACATCCATCATTAGATTGGTACATTTCAAAAGAAGATTTGGATAAAAAATTTGATAGTTTAAGAGCTTCAATCGTTACGCCATTAACTCCAAATGAGTTCTTTTTAGCAATAAGCCCAGTAATTGCTTCTGTGAAACAAGGACACATGGGGATTTTGCCGCTGACTAAAAAAGTGGATAAAAAAGAACTAAAAGCTTTGAACAAAATAGGAAAACATCCTTTATCATTGATGACTTTTAGATACCAAGACGACAATCTATATTTATTAAAAAATTACACAAAAGACACATTAATAAAAACTGGTTCAAAAATTATAAGTGTGCAAGGAATAGAACCAAAACAATTGTACGACAAATACAGAAAAACCTATACTTCAGATGGGTTAAATAAAACATTTTTACCGTACGCTTTTGCGAGCAGATTTTCAATGTATTTATTGTTAGAAAAACCAATAAAAGATAGTGTTCATGTTGTGTTTAATTATAAAGATAGTATTTACGAAAGAACAATCACAAGAGCTGGATTAATTAAGAAGGATTCGGTGATAAAAGAAACTTCTAAGCCAATTGTTGCAAAATTAACTAAAGAAGAAAAACTTGCAAAAGCTATCGAGAATAAGAAAATTACCACTAGAAACAAGCTTTTTTTGTATGATGGAACGACTAAAGAATTCACCCGAAGTTTAACCTATATTCCTTCGGATTCTACTATGGCGGTTTTAAAAATAAAAGGATTTAAACATTCACGTCACAAAAAAGCCTATGATAGTATTTTTAACGAAATTAAAAGCAAAGGTGTAAAAACATTAGTTTTAGATTTGCGATACAATGGTGGTGGAAGTTTAGCCGAAATTCATAATTTTTATAGTTATTTAAGTCCAGAACCATTCGTATTTATAGATACAGTTAGGGTAACAAATCGAACTTCAGTAGCTACAAATAAGTTAAGAACTATACCAAAAGTTGCTCTTGTTGTTTTTTCACCTGTGGTTTTGCCTTTTTTAGTTAAAAATATTTTAGCAGTTAAAAAAGATGAGAAAGGGCAATTGTATCTAAAAAGTAAAGAAGAAAAACTTACCGAACCAAAACCAAACCGCTTTTATGGTAAGTTATATGTGCTTACAAATGGTGGAAGTTTTTCGGCTTCGTGTATTTTATCTTCAAATTTAAAGAATTCAAATCGGGCAGTTTTTGTAGGAGAAGAAACTGGTGGAACCTATAACGGAACGGTTGCAGGTACAATGCCTTTGTTAAAACTTCCAAATTCTAAGTTGTTGTTTAGAGTTGGATTACAAGATATTGGACCTGTTAAAAAAACTACAGAATTTGGCAGAGGAATTCTACCCGATGTCACTATTATTCCAACAACCGAACAAATAATGGATAATAAAGATCCAGAATTGGATTGGATTATTCAAGATGCTAAGAAAAAATGATAAGAATATATTAAAATCCTGATTATTAATCGGGATTTTTTTATTTTTACTAAAAACTAAATTTATGCGCTATTACATCTTTTTATTGGGATTCGTATTGTTTTCGTGTGCATCTAAACCGCAACCTGAAAAAACGAACCAAACCAATCCAGTTTCCTACAAAGTTTCAGAAGAAAATGTTATAAAAACCCTTTCGTATTTAACCTCTGATGAACTCGAAGGAAGAGATTCTGGTAGCGAAGGAATTGAAAAAGCTTCTGTTTATTTAGAAAATCTTCTAAAAGAAAATGGTATCAAGCCTTATTTTAAAACCTATCGTGATACGTTGTCGAACTATAATAAAACGTCATATAATGTAGTAGGTTATATCGAAGGAAACGATTCAAAATTAAAAAATGAATTTGTAATCATTGGTGCACATTATGACCATATTGGAAAAATTGCTGCTGTAAATGGTGATGATATTGGTAACGGTGCAAATGATAACGCTTCTGGAACCACAGCGGTAACTGAAGTAGCTAAATATTTCGCTAAATTCAAAAATAACAAGCGAAGTGTACTTTTTGTGTTCTTTTCTGCAGAAGAAAAAGGACTTTTAGGTTCGAAACATTTGGCTGCTAAATTGAAAGAACAAAAAATGGATTTGTATTTTATGTTCAATTTTGAAATGATTGGAGTTCCTATGAAAGACAAGGGCATGGATTTCTATTTAACGGGCTTTGGAAAATCGAATATGGCGACGAGAATGAATGAATATACAGGAGAAAAATTAGTAGGTTATTTGCCAATAGAAACCAAATATATGCTATTTAGAGCTTCTGATAATTATCCGTTTTTCACAGAATTTAATGTGCCAGCACAAACCGTTTCTACATTTGATTTTGAAAATTTCCAATTCTATCACCAACCTGATGATGAATTTGAATTGATGGATACAAAACACATGACCAACGTGATTTCAAAAACAATTCCGGTTTTAGAACAAATGATTAATGCGCCTAAAAAAGAAATCAAATTAAATGAAAAGTAAAAATATAATTATTACTGGAACTTCTCGTGGAATTGGTTACGAATTAGCTTTGCAATTTGCAAACGCTGGACATCAAGTATTGGCGATTTCTCGCAAAACACCTCAAGCCTTAATCGAACATCAAAATATTACTTGTTTATCAATTGATATTTCAAATCCAGAAGAATTGCTTCAAGTGGAAAAATTTATCTCCCAAACTTGGAAAAAAGTTGATGTTTTAATTCACAATGCAGGAAGTTTGTTGCATAAAACGTTCACGCAAATTTCTGCCGAGGAATTTCAAAACATATATAAAGTCAATGTTTTTGCGGTTGCGGAATTGACAAAAATCTGTATTCCATTCATGGAAAAAGGAAGTCATGTAGTTACGATAAGTTCAATGGGAGGTATTCAAGGAAGTATGAAATTCGCTGGACTTTCTGCATATTCATCAAGTAAAGGCGCGGTAATTACCTTATCGGAATTATTAGCTGAAGAATACGCAGCACAAGGTATTGCCTTCAATGTTTTAGCACTTGGAGCGGTTAATACCGAAATGTTGCAAGAAGCTTTTCCCGGATACGAAGCACCACTTTCAGCTAAAGAAATGGCAGATTATATCTTCAATTTCGCATTAACTGGAAACAAATATTATAACGGAAAAGTATTGCAAGTTTCATCTTCAACGCCTTAAAATTGAGCGAAGTTTTACAAAAATACCTTCCAGAACACGCTGTTCATCATTGTTTTGAATTAATCAAAGCGAATCATGTGCATCTTAAAATCGTCAACGAACGTCAAACGCGTCATGGTGATTATCGAAAGGATGCGCAAGGATATCATTTAATTACGGTAAATGCGAGTTTGAATAAATACCGATTCTTAATCACATTAATTCATGAAATTGCGCATTTAGTTGCCTTTGAAAAATATGGTCGAAAAATAAAACCTCATGGCGAAGAATGGAAACTCACTTTTCAACGTATGATGGTGCCATTTATTCGTCCAGAAATATTTCCAAATCAATTGTTGCCTTTGTTGGCAAAACATTTTAGAAATCCAAAAGCCAGTAGCGATACCGATGCAAAATTAGCCATCGCATTAAAACAATTTGACCTAAAAGAAACCGATAAAAATTATATCTTTGAAATTCCAATGGGAAGTCATTTTAGAATTCACAATGGGAAAATTTTTAAGAAAATAGCATTACGAGTAAAACGATATGAATGTTTAGAAATAAGTTCTGGACGATTATATCTGTTTCAACCCAATGCCGAAGTAGAATTGTTGCCAAGTTGATTTTAGAATGAAGATTAACGATTTTAGATTTAAGAAATAAATGAACAAAAATTATTACGCAATATTAATGGCTGGTGGAGTTGGTTCACGTTTTTGGCCAGTAAGCACAACCGAATTTCCTAAGCAATTTCATGATATGTTAGGAACTGGCGAAACGTTAATTCAAAAAACATTTACCAGACTTTCTCAAATCATTCCAAAAGAAAATATTTTAATTCTAACACATGAGGATTATAATAGCATTGTTTTGGAACAATTGCCAATGGTAAAACAAGAACAAATTATTTTAGAGCCAGTAATGCGAAACACCGCACCATGTATTTTGTATGCTTCTTTGAAGATTAAAAAACAAAATCCAGATGCAATTATGGTAGTAGCACCTTCAGATCATTGGATTGAAGATGAAATGCAGTTTTGTTCTAATTTACAGCACGCTTTCGATTTTTGTGAGCGTGATGAGAACTTAATGACATTAGGAATTTTACCAACATTTGCCAACACTGGTTATGGTTACATCGAGTTTGATAAATTAGATTCGAGACCTATTAAAAAAGTAAAACAATTTCGTGAAAAACCAGATTACGCTACTGCAAGAAAGTTTATTCAAAGCAGAAATTATCTATGGAATGCTGGGATTTTCGTATGGAGTGCCAAAACCGTTTTAAAAGCTTATGAAGAATTTCAACCTGTAATGTACGATCATTTCATGAATGGTTATGACGCTCTAAATACAGAGAAAGAAGCCGCTTTTATTAAAGATAATTATCCGTTAGCACAAAATATTTCAGTTGATTATGCAATTTTAGAAAAAGCACAAAATGTTTATGTGTTACCTGCTACTTTCGATTGGAATGATTTAGGGACTTGGGGTTCATTATATGACAAATTGCCAAAAGACGAACAAGAGAACGCAGTGGTAAATGCAACGGTTTACTTAGAAAATGCAACTAATAATATCATCAGAACTGAAGGGAAAAAGTTAGTAGTAATTGATGGTTTGACCGATTATATTATTGTGGATAAAGACGATGTGTTGTTGATTTATCCAAAAAATAAAGAGCAAGATATTAAGCAAATAGTTTCTAAATTAAAATAGTACTATTTCACATCATCTTCCAAGTACATTTTTCGTACACGCTTGAATAACTCAGAAGAATACACAAAATCGGTAACGGCTTCGTTATCGGTTTTGAAAATTTCTTTATTCGAACCTTCCCATTCTAATAAACCATTTTTTAAGAAAACAATTTTTT
Source organism: Flavobacterium sp. UBA7663 (assembly GCF_002483315.1). Classification (GTDB taxonomy): domain Bacteria; phylum Bacteroidota; class Bacteroidia; order Flavobacteriales; family Flavobacteriaceae; genus Flavobacterium. The sequence continues at coordinate 355,573 of NZ_DLHR01000015.1, read as the reverse complement.
CGCCAATTTCCATTACCGAGTTCATATCGTGTGTATTAATCACTGTGGTAATGTTGTACTCTTCTGTAATTTCCTGAATCAAATTATCAATTACAATAGCAGTTTTTGGATCTAAACCCGAATTTGGTTCATCGCAAAACAAATATTTCGGATTGTTTACAATAGCTCTAGCAATGGCAACACGCTTTTGCATTCCTCCTGAGATTTCAGATGGACGTTTGTGGTGCGCGTTTACTAAGTGAACTCTATCAATAACAAAATCAACACGCTCTTTAATTTCCTTTGGAGTCTTATTTGAAAACATTTTCAAAGGAAATCCAATGTTTTCTTCAACAGTCATTCCATCAAATAAAGCACTGCCTTGAAATACCATTCCTATTTCGGTTCTTAATGCTCTTTTTTCATCGTTTGAAAGTTCCGAATAAATCCTGCCATCAAATGAAATTGTTCCGCTATCTGGAGTGTGCAAGCCTAATAATGACTTTAAGAAAACTGTTTTCCCTGAACCACTTTGTCCAATAATAAGATTGGTCATTCCAGCTTCAAAACGAGTAGAAACGCCTTTTAAAACGGTTTGTTCGCCAAACTTTTTTACGATGTTTTTTACTTCAATCATTAGCTCAATAGGAGTTGGGTTAATATAAAGTTCATTAAAATAATTACTACTGAAGTCCACACGAAGGAAACAGTACTTGCTTTACCAACTTCTAAAGCGCCACCTTTCATGTAATAGCCATGAAAAGAAGGAATAGTCGCAAGTAATAAAGCAAAAACAATAGTTTTTATGAAAGCATAAGCAATATGAAACGGAATAAATTCAGTTTGAAGCCCGGTTGTGAATTCGAAACTAGTAGTAAATCCACCATAAACTGCTGCCATCCAACCACCAAAAACGCCTAAAAACATACTTAATCCAATTACGAAAGGATATAAAAGTAAGGCGATTATTTTTGGAAAAATCAAATAGTTCAATGAGTTAACTCCCATAACTTCTAGTGCGTCAATTTGCTCCGTAACGCGCATAGTTCCAATACTTGAAGTAATGAAAGATCCCATTTTTCCTGCCATAATGATAGAAATGAACGTTGGAGCAAACTCTAAAACCACCGATTGACGTGTTGCAAAACCTATCAAATATTTAGGGATTAAAGGATTGGTCAAATTTAACGCTGTTTGAATTGCCACAACTCCTCCAACAAAAAAGGAAATAAAAGAAACTATCCCTAGCGAACCAATGATTAAATCATCAACTTCTTTAAGGATTAATTGTTTCATTACCGACCATTTAGTAGGCTTGTTGAAAATTTCTTTCAACATAATAAAGTATTTTCCTATTTGCGATAAGTAGCGAACGAGCATCATATTATTTAGTGTTCAGTGATCAGTTTCTAGTATTCAGTAAAAATACTATATTTTTTTGGAATAGGTTAAAACAACTTTTCTTTCATTTTTTTCCAGCGGTAGTTTCTGAAAAATTTGGCTTGTTCAGGGGTTACAAATAAAGGTTTTCCAGATGATTTTGCTTTCCAAAATCCCATTAAATAATCAATGAATAAAAGAGGTTTTCCTTTTCGCATTGCCAATTTCAATGATGAAATAGCGGTAATGATAAATCCGTAGCCCAAACTGTAAAAAGCTTCGCCTTGTTTATAACGAGCAGCTTTATTGTAGCTGGCACCTGTAGGTTTTAGGTGTTTTACATGTAAACTTGAATCAGTAACTACTTTCCAATTGTAGAATTTACATAGTAATTCATCAACTGTGTCCCAACCCATTGCAGGTTTTAATCCACCAATTTGTTTATATGTCTCTTTTCGGTAGGCTTTTAATGCTCCACGGATATGATCTTTATCGGTTAGATTTTCTAAAACCCAATCCCCATTTTTTTCTACATAACAAAACCCGCCAGCCATTCCAATTTTCTCATCTGATTGAAAGTGCTTTATAATCGTTTCGAAATAGTTGTTTGGAAAAATCAAATCGGCATCTACTTTTACGATTATGTCGTAATTGTCATCAATATGTTTTTCTCCTTCATGAAATGCCTGAATTACTTTACTTCCTGGAAGATGAATTGTGTCAGATTTTTTATTCACTAAAGTGATAAAAGGATATTTTGATGCAAATTCAGAAACAATTTCTGGGGTTTTATCAGTAGAATTATCATTCACCACTACAACTTTTGCTGGCAAAATCGTTTGTTCTACTAACGATTGAAGTGTTAATGAAATGAATTTTTCCTCGTTGTATGTTGGTATGATTATGTAGTATCGCATAGACTAATTACTATTCACTAATTACTAATCACTTTCTTTCTGCGTAAACCAAATAATATCTCGGTGTAAACCATCTTAATAATGGTCTAAAACCAAGTTTCTTAACAGGATGTGTGAATTTTACTCGGTCAACAATTTTATATCCTGCTTTTTCCAAAAGCCAATCCAATTGCCAATCTTCAAATTCGTGATAATGTCTGTCCCACATATCCGTTTTACTTCTATAAGCTGAAGAAAACCACAAACGTAATGGAATCGAAATTAAAATTTTATCTGCTTTTACGTTTTGTAAAACAGTGTATGGATTTAGTAAATGTTCGAAAATTTCAAAACCCGTAAACACATCATAGTTTTCGTTTTGAAGCGCCGATTGATCATTGTCAATGTCTTCGCCTTTTGTGTTGATAACAGAATACCCATTATCTACCATGATTTTTGAAAAAGGATTTGGAACACCTAAATCAAAAATGGTTTCAGAAGTTTTGATATGTTTTTTTAGAAAATCTAAAGTGATATTGAATCGTTTAATCGGATATGTTTTCTCGTACATTGAAATAAAATTGGAGTACAAATTTACTTTTTTCTTTGAACATCCAACTTCGAACATCCAACTTTTTTACATCTTGTACACAATTGCGTTAATATTCATTCCTGCACCAACAGAAGCAAAAATTATGACATCGCCTTTGTTTAAATTTTGTCCTTCTAATTCTCCGTTTACAATTAAATCATATAACGTTGGAACCGTTGCAACACTAGAATTTCCTAATTTATGAATACTCATAGGCATAATTCCAGCTGGTGTTTCCATCTTGAATAATTTGTAAAAGCGATTAATGATGGCTTCGTCCATTTTTTCATTTGCCTGATGAATTAAAATTTTCTTTACATCGGTAATAGCGATTCCGCTTTTCTCTAAGCAAGAAGCCATTGCTTTTGGAACATTAGAAAGTGCAAATTCGTAAATTTTTCTGCCATACATTTTGATGTAGCGAATATTTGGGTCTTCATTTTTATTAAACGAATTTCCAAAATATAAAAACTTAGCTTCATCAAAAGAAAAAGTAGCTGATTCATGAGCTAAAATTCCGCCTTCATCATCAGTAGCTTCAATAATTGTTGCTCCAGCGCCATCAGAGTAAATCATGCTGTCGCGGTCGTGTTTGTCTACTACTCTTGATAAAGTTTCAGAACCAATAACCAAACATTTTTTAGCCATTCCGGCTTTTATGTAAGCTTGTGCTTGAATAACAGCTTCTATCCAACCTGGACAACCAAAAAGAATGTCATAGGCGACACATTTTGGATTTTTAATTTGTAATAAATATTTAACTCGCGTGGCTAAACTTGGAACAGTATCAGACTGAATTGTGTTCGCTTTAATATCCCCATAATTGTGGGCAAGTATAATGTAATCTATAGTTTCTGGGTCAACACCTGATTTTTCAATTGCTTTTTTTGCAGCCATGAAAGCCATGTCAGAATTAACCATGTCGTCAGCGGCATAGCGTCGTTCTAGAATTCCAGTAATTTCAACAAATTTTTCTGCAATAATATCATTCGTCATATTAAAAGCAGTGCCGTCTTCATTTAAAAAATCATGTTGAGCAAAATCAGAATTCGTAACTTTTTTAGTTGGAATATAGCTTCCTGAACCTGTTATTTTAATATTCATAATAGTTATTGTTAATGTAACGAAATTATTAATTATTTTTTAACATAAAATAAAAACGGATGTTTTTTTGCGCTAATTATTAAATCATCAATTTAAGCTCAAAATAATACGAAATTGACTTTTTTTAGGGGTATTTACGAAAATTTTATCTGCATGATTGTTGCCATGCTTAACGCTTGTGTTTTCATTTGTTCGGCATATTTACCTTCAAAATATTCATCAATCGTTGAATTAAAATGATGTAGCCAAGTTTCAAAATGTTCTTTTGTAAAAGCATGTTTCTCATGAACCTCTTTATGAATTGAAAACATATTGTTGTAATAACCACCTTTTAAAAGTAAGGATTGCTCCCAAAAAGTTACCAAAATCTCAAAATGTTCTTCCAAATGTTGGTCAACTGATGTAACTTTGGTAAAGAAGAAATTGATTGATTCATCAACTAATAGCTTTTCATAGAACTTTCGCATGATGAGTAGAATATCTTCTCGAGTTTCAATGTCTTTCATTTCCAAATTTTATAATTGTACAAATTTACAACAATACTTCTTGAAGCAAGTGACTTTTGTCATGTTTAAAAAAAATCCCAAAAACCTGAATTGGAATTTGGGATTTTAAATGTTCGAAATTTACTTTTTACATATATGCTTCAATAGGAGCACAAGAACAAACTAAATTTCTATCACCATACGCTTCATCAACACGACGAACCGTTGGCCAGAATTTATTTTCAGCAATATAGTCTAATGCAAACGCAGCTTGTTCTCTCGTATATGGGAAAACCCATTCGTTAGCTGTAACCATAGCTAAAGTATGAGGTGCATTTCTTAAAATGTTATTGGAATCCTCTTTTGTTGAAGCTTCAATTTCTTTACGAATTGAAATCATCGCATCACAAAAACGATCTAATTCTGCTAAATCTTCAGATTCAGTTGGTTCAATCATTAATGTTCCTGCAACTGGGAAAGAAACGGTTGGAGCATGGAATCCATAATCCATTAAACGTTTTGCTATATCCGTTACTTTGATTCCTTTTTCTTCGAAAGCTCTACAATCTAAAATCATTTCGTGAGCCGCTCTTCCCATTTCTCCAGAATATAAAACTGGATAATGTTCATCTAAACGTGCTTTCATGTAATTTGCATTTAAGATAGCATATTTAGTAGCATTTGTTAATCCTTCAGCTCCTAACATGGTAATGTAGCCGTAAGAAATTAAACAAACTAAAGCAGAACCATAAGGTGCAGAAGAAATAGCTGTAATTGCTTGACTTCCTCCTGTTGGAATAACTGGATTTGTTGGTAAGAAAGGAACTAATTTATCATTCACACAAATTGGTCCAACACCAGGTCCACCACCACCGTGAGGAATAGCGAATGTTTTGTGTAAGTTTAAGTGACAAACATCAGCGCCAATAGTTGCAGGATTTGTTAATCCAACTTGTGCATTCATGTTAGCACCATCCATATATACTAAACCACCATTATCGTGTATGATTTTTGTGATTTCAATAATTGCACTTTCAAAAACTCCGTGTGTTGATGGATAGGTTACCATTAAACAAGATAAGTTGTCTTTATGAAGAATTGCTTTTGCTCTTAAATCTTCTACATCGATATTTCCATTTTCCATGGTTTTGGTTACGATGATTTCCATTCCTGCCATAGCAGCAGAAGCTGGATTCGTTCCGTGAGCAGAAGCTGGAATTAAACACACATTTCTGTGGTTATCGCCTCTTGATAAATGGTAAGCACGAATAGCCATTAAACCAGCATATTCACCTTGAGCACCTGAATTTGGTTGTAAAGTTGTTCCTTGGAAACCTGTTACGACATTCAATTGTTGCTCTAATTTTTTCAACATGATTTGGTAACCTTCTGCTTGTTCAACAGGAGCAAAAGGGTGAATGCTGTTCCAATTTGCCATTGATAAAGGCAACATTTCTGCAGCAGCATTTAATTTCATCGTACAAGAACCTAACGAAATCATTGAGTGATTCAACGATAAATCTTTACGTTCTAATTTTTTGATATAACGCATCAATTGCGATTCTGAATGATGGTTATTGAATACTTCATGTTGTAAGAAAGTTGATTTTCTCACTAAGTTTTCAGGAACCATTAACTCATTAGCTAATTGACTAATTGTGATTTTGTCTTTTCCAGTTGCTTCAGCAAAAATGGCAATAATTTGGTTAATGTCATTTACAGAAGTCGTTTCGTTAAATGAAATCGAAATCGTTTCAGCATCTGGATAGAAGAAATTTACTTCGTGTTTTTCAGCAATCGCTTTAACTTTATTCGCGTCTGCTTTTACTAAGATAGTATCAAAAAAAGCGGAATTCGTTTGGTAAACACCTAATTTATTTAAAGCATCAGCAGTAGTAACCGCAGAAGCGTGTACTTTGTTAGCAATATATTGTAAACCTTTTGGTCCGTGATATACGGCATACATTCCAGCCATTACCGCTAATAAAACTTGAGCTGTACAAATGTTTGAAGTTGCCTTTTCACGTTTGATATGTTGTTCACGAGTTCCTAAAGCCATACGTAATGCGCGGTTTCCATTTACATCAATAGAAACACCGATGATTCTTCCTGGCATTGAACGTTTGTATTCTTCTTTAGTTGCGAAATATCCTGCGTGTGGTCCACCGTAACCCATTGGGATACCAAAACGTTGTGTAGTTCCAACTACAACTGCAGCTCCCATTTCACCAGGAGAAGTTAATTTTGCCAATGATAAAATATCAGCAGCAACGGCAACTTTAATTTCGTTTTCTGCAGCTTTTGCGATAAATCCCGCATAGTCATAAACTTGACCATATTTTCCAGGATATTGTAAAATAGCACCGAAGAAATCCGTTGAGAAATCAAAGTTTTCATGATTTCCAACTACTAATTCAATGTTTAGTGGAGTTGAACGTGTTTGTAAAACAGACAACGTTTGTGGTAAAATTTCTTCCGAAACGAAGAATTTCGACACATTATTTTTCTTTTGATCGCGAGTTCTTACATCAAAAAGTAATGCCATTGCTTCTGCAGCAGCTGTTCCTTCGTCAAGTAAAGACGCATTTGCAATTTCCATTCCTGTTAATTCGATAACCGTAGTTTGGAAATTTAAAATTGCTTCTAAACGACCTTGCGCAATTTCTGCTTGATAAGGTGTGTAAGCTGTGTACCATCCTGGGTTTTCAAAAATATTTCTTTGAATAACCGCTGGAACGATTGCTGGGTGATATCCTAAACCAATGTATGATTTGAATACTTTATTTTTCTTTCCTAATTCTTGAATGTGAGTTAAATACTCATACTCAGTCATAGGAGCATCTAAATTTAAGTCGTTTTTTAAACGAATATCATCTGGAATGGTTTCGAAAATTAATTGGTCTAAAGATTCTACACCAACCGTTTTAAACATGTGATTTAAGTCACTTTCACGTGGCCCTAAATGTCTCAAAGCGAATGCATCTGTTCTCATTTATTAAAAATGTGTATGTGTGTTATTATGTGTTGTTTTGGTCAACAAAAGTAATTATTAATCTTGTAATAATTTGTTTTTAAAATGTGAAATTTTGTGATTTTATCAACTAAAATCGAGTCTTATTAACAGATTGATTATTTTTGTTGAATGGTGGTTTTAAAGAAAATTCTCGATTTTTACATTAATAGTAGTTTGCATGTGGCGTTATCGGCATTTGCTTTAGTGTCTATGACGCAATATTTCTTTGGTGTTGAGACCGATTTTTCAGTTGCATTTTTTGCATTTTTTGGAACGGTAGTTGGCTATAATTTTGTGAAGTATGATGCCATCGCAAGGTTAAACAAAACCGAAATCAAAAAAGAACTCAAAGCCATTGTTTTTTTGAGTTTTATTTCGTTGTTGGCTTGTTTTTATTTTTTCTTGCAATTGAGTTGGGAATCAAAACTAAGTGCTTTTGCTTTTTTTGGACTTACGCTTTTATACACATTACCTTTTTTTCCAAACAAACAAAACGCTAGAAATTGGAAAGGCGTAAAAATCTACATTGTTGGAATTACGTGGGTTGGAGTAACTGTGATTTTGCCTTTGGTAGAAACTGAAATTCCGTTTTCAATGGATGTGCTTTTGATGTCTTTTCAAAGATTTTTATTAGTGTTTTCTATTGTTTTGGTTTTTGATATTGTAGATGTAAAACATGACGACTTGCATTTACAAACTGTTCCTCAGAAAATAGGAGTGAAGTTGACCAAAAAACTCGGTTATGTATTGTTGTTTTTATTGCTGATTTTAGAGTTTTTCTACACCAATAACCACGACTTTTTACCATTTTTTTTCAAACTTTTGGTATGTGGAACTATTGCTGTTTTTCTCTTTTTTGCAAATGAAAATCGTTCCAGATATTACGCTTCGTTTTGGTTAGAAAGTGTCCCGATTTTGTGGTGGTTGGTGTTAATCCTGACAGGTTTCAAAAACCTGTCAGGATTGTGAATTTACCCATTAATCACTATTCGTTGTTCTACTTGTGCTTGACTTGCTTTTCGTTTTCCTCTAAAGAAAAAATATAAGTTTAAGAATAGCATTATTCCCAAATAAATTGAAAATCCACCTATTTTGTAGCTCAATTTTTCAATTAAAACTTGATAACTATTGTCATACATGTTCATTTCTAAAATCATAAGTGCAAAGCCTAAATTCAATAAATAAAATCCAGTTTCGAATAGTTTGTTGGTTGCGTTGGCGATTTCTTCTCGACCTTTAAAAATATCCAACATATAAATTTTACTGTTTTTAAAAAGTGTTTTTGAAACATAGTAGGTTAAAAATAAAGCAATGGGAAGATAAATTGCATAACCGATTAAAATTTTTGTAGTTTCCATATTACGAGTGTTTAAATTAATTTTTTGATGTAATTCGTTAATAATATAATGTTGATGTAATGCATTACGGCAATCGCAATAATAATGAAAGCCGATTTTGAGGTAATCACTTCAATGAGTTGCGTGATACTTTCAATTTGTTCCCAAGAAATTATTGTCATCGCACAATAACCTATGTTTAACAGATAATATCCCACCAAAAGCAATTGATTTATTTTATGACACAAGTCTTTGTGATTAGGAATCAATTGTGAAACGAATATGTTTCCATTTTCATAACAGATTCTCCCAACTTTTACAATGATGACGCCTGTGATGCTGAAATAAATGAGATAGGCGATGATGTTGAGGTTCATATTTTTTCTTTTTGAGAGTAAATGATTACTGAAATATAAATGCAAAGCGCCAATGGTGTAAAAATCAACGGCCAAGTCAGCTCATCGATATAGTTTACATTCACGTTGTAATACCATAAACTGAAAAAAGTCAATACTAATAGGAAATATATTTTTATGTAAATATTTTCTTTATGGTTTTTCCAGAAAAAGATTCCAACAATAATTTGTAGTAAACCTGTTAGCATAGTTGAATAGGCTGCAAAATATAAACTGATTGGTTCTATAATTCCCAAAACTCCAAGGAATAATGGAATTATGATTGCAATTGAATTAGTTAATTTTAAATTTTCCATATTATCTATTATTTTAAACTTTCAGAAATAATTGAAAGTTTTGATTAAATTTTTTTATTTCATGATTTTAACAACCAATTTTGCTAACCAATTATCTTTGTATTCTGTAATTTTATCCAAAACGTTATCCGCTTTTAATACGAAGTCGTACAATTTTGTGGTTTGATCTACGAAATGTTTTTCTGCTTCTGTGTTGTCTGATTGAATAGATGAAACTTCTTTCAAAACTTTCAATGCTGGTTTGATTTCGCGCTTGCTTCTTTCTCGCGAAATTTTTACGGCTAATTCGTCTAAATCTTTTTCGGCAGTGAAAAATTCACGTCTTTCGCCTGCTTTGTATTCTTTGTAAACGATTCCCCAATCCATTAAAGCTCTTAAATTCATAGAAGCATTACCACGCGAAATTTGTAATTCTTCCATAATGTCTTCCATAGAAACAGGTTCGTGCGAAACCATCAACAACGCATGAATCTGTGCCATGGTTTTGTTAATGCCCCATTGAGAACCTAAAGCTCCCCATGTTTGTACGAATTTATTTTTTGCTTCTTTGAATTCCATGAGACAAATGTACAACAAAGTTTTTAAAGTTTCAAAAAAAAATGAAAATTTATTATTTTGATTATAAAAAGTTTAATATTGGTGAATATAATCACCAAAAAATATATAAATTCGGTGAATGTAATCACCAAAAAATATATAAATTTGGTGAATACGAATAAAATATATAAATTTGTTTAAAATTTAAGGTATGATTTTTAGAGATTTAGCAGCTAATTTGGAAGTAAAATTACACAAAGGAAAAGTTATTGTGTTAATTGGTCCAAGACAAGTAGGAAAAACAACTTTAATTAATTCCATTTTAAAAGATAAAGAGTATTTGTTTTTGGATGGGGATGATAATACTGTAACCGAAACTTTAGCTAATGCTAATACAGAAATTTTGAAAAGTATTATTGGTAATCATAAATATATTTTTATTGATGAGGTGCAACGCATTCCTAATATTGGGCTGAAGTTGAAAATTATAGTAGATCAAATAAAAGATGTGCAAGTTATTGTTAGCGGATCTTCTTCTTTAGATATTAATAATGTTACGCAAGAGCCATTAACAGGTAGAAAATTCGAGTTTCATATGTTTCCCGTTTCATGGAAGGAATTTGAAAGTAGTGTGGGTTACATGAAGGCACAACAACAACTTGAGATTCGATTATTATACGGAATGTATCCGGATGTTATCAATAATTTTGGTAATGAATACGAAATCTTGAAAAACTTGGTTTCGAGTTATTTGTACAAAGATATTTTGGCTTTGGCAGGTATTAGAAAATCAGATGTTTTAGAGAAAATTTTACGCGCTCTTGCCATGCAAGTGGGGAGTGAAGTTAGCTATAACGAAATTGCACAGTTGGTTGGAGTTGATAAAAACACTGTAAATAATTACATTGATCTGTTGGAAAAAAGCTTTGTGATTTTCCGTTTGACAAGTTTTTCAAAGAATATTCGAAACGAAATAAAAGCAAATAAAAAAATATACTTTTATGATAATGGTGTGCTGAATATGCTAATTGGTAATTTCAATGCTTTAGAATTCAGACAAGATAAAGGTGCATTGTGGGAAAATTTTTTAGTTTCTGAACGAATGAAACAATTGTCTTATACACAAAGTATAGCTAAGCCTTATTTTTGGAGAACCACAACCCAACAAGAAATAGATTATGTAGAAATCAATGCGGATGAGGTAAGTGCTTTTGAATTCAAATGGGCAACTACTAAAAAAGCGAAATTACCAAAATCTTTTTCGGATGCGTATAATCCAAGTTTTTTGGTGGTGAATAAGGATAATTTTAGAGAGTTTTTGAAGTAGATTTTAAATAACTCCGACAGAGTTCTGAATTCTGCCGGAGTTGATATTTTATAAAAGCCCAGCTCTCTTCAACAAAGCCTCCACTTTCGGTTCTTGACCACGAAACTTTTTATACAATTCCATAGGTAGCTCCGTGCCACCTTTTGAAAGTACGTTGTCTTTGAATTTAGTTGCGACTTCTTTATTGAAAATCCCTTTTTCTTGGAAATACGCAAAAGCATCGGCATCTAAAACTTCCGCCCATTTGTAACTATAATATCCCGAAGAATAACCGCCTTGAAAAATATGCGAAAACGACGTACTCATGCAATTTTCTGCTACGTCTGGATATAAACTTGTGCCTTCCATTGCTTGTTTTTCAAAAGCTTTTACATCTGCAATAGTTTGTGATTTTCCGTGATAGGTCATGTCTAAAATTCCGAAACTTAATTGTCTTAATGTTGCCATTCCTTCTAAGAAACTCGCACTTTCTTTGATTTTTTCTACATAGTCTTGCGGAATAATTTCACCCGTTTCGTAATGTTTGGCAAACAATGCTAATGCTTCAGGTTCATAACACCAGTTTTCCATCACTTGACTTGGTAATTCCACAAAATCCCAATAAACTGAAGTTCCTGATAAACTTGGATAGGTCGTATTGGCTAACATACCGTGTAAAGCGTGTCCAAATTCGTGAAACAATGTCGTTACTTCGTTAAAAGTTAACAAAGAAGGCTTCGTTGCTGTTGGCGGTGTGAAATTACAAACGATAGAAACGTGCGGTCTTTCGTTGATTCCGTCTTTAATATATTGTGGTTTGTAGGATGTCATCCAAGCACCATTTCGTTTTCCTTTTCTTGGGAAGAAATCCGAATAGAAAACAGCCACTAATTGTCCTTCGAAATCTAATACTTCAAAAGTTTGAACGTCTTCATGGTATTTATCAATGTCAAAAACTTCTTTGAACGTGATTCCGAATAACTTTTCAGCAATTGTGAACGCTCCATTCAAGACATTTTCCAATTTGAAATAGGGTTTCAATAACTCATCATCCAAACTGAATAATTTTTGTTTCAATTTTTCTGAATAATAAGCGCCATCATATTTTTCTAATTGGTCAATTCCGTCCAACTCTTTTGTGAAAGCAGTTAATTCAGCAAATTCTTTTTGAGCCGCAGGTTTTGCTTTTTCCAATAAATCATTTAAAAACGATTGTACTTTCTCTGGATTTTGTGCCATTCGTTCTTCCAAAACAAAATGCGAATGTGATTGATAACCTAATAATTTTGCACGTTTGTGACGTAATTCCACAATGCGTTTTACGTTTTTTTTATTATCGAATTCATTATCTTGAAACGATTTTTTTCCAGCAGCAATAGCAATTTCTTTTCGTAATTCACGATTTTCAATATACGTTACAAAAGGCAAATAACTTGGGAAATCTAAAGTAAAAACCCAACCTTCTAAATTTTTCGATTTTGCTAAACTTGCCGCCATTTCTTTAGCGCCATCAGGCAAACCTTCTAAATCGGTTTCATTGGTTATATGTAATTGATAGTTATTGGTTTCAGCTAAAACATTTTCACCGAAAGTCAGTTTTATTTTGGCTAACTCGGTATCAATTTTGCGTAATTTTAATTTGTCTTCTTCATTAAGTAACGCACCATTTCTAGAAAAACCTTTGAATTTTTTATCTAATAAAGTGGCTTGTTCAGTAGTTAATGTCAAACTATCTTTTTGATCATAAACGGCTTTTACTCGTTTAAATAAATCTTCATTCAAAGCAATATCGTTACTGAATGCTGTAATTAATGGAGAAACTTCTTGTGCGATTTTTTGCATTTCATCACAAGTTTCTGCCGAATTCAAATTGAAGAAAATATTCGATAAACGATCTAATTGTTCGCCAGAATAATCTAAAGCTTCAATTGTATTAGAAAAAGTCGGTGCTTCCGTGTTATTAACGATGCTATCGATTTCAGTACGTGCAAGTTCGATTGTCTTTTTGAAAGCCTTCTTGTATTCTGAAAGATTAATCTTACCAAACGGAGCTGTGTTGTGTTTTGTTGTAAATTTTTTAAAAAAAAGTTCCATAAAAATTTGTTTTTATCGATAAAGTGTATAATTTTGTCGACGAAATGATGCTGAAACATCCTTTTTGCCCCAAATCAGAGAGAGAGTAGAATTTTTTTATAGTTGTCACTTAATTGTGAGTAGAAATCCCGAATTAGCAATAATTCGGGATTTTCTATTTTTATTTTAAATCTTCAGAAGCTTTTAATACCGCTTGTTTCAACCCTTCTTTGTAAGCGATGATTTTATCTAACACACATTTATCAGAACTTCCGATAATTTGTGCTGCTAATATTCCAGCATTTTTAGCTCCATTTAAAGCGACTGTTGCTACGGGAACGCCACCTGGCATTTGTAAAATCGATAAAACCGAATCCCATCCATCAATTGAATTACTCGATTTTACAGGAACACCAATTACAGGAAGTGGTGACATAGAAGCAACCATTCCAGGTAAATGAGCCGCACCACCAGCACCAGCAATAATTACAGAAATACCTCTTTCGTGTGCGTTTTTACTGAAATCAAATAATTTTTCAGGTGTTCTATGTGCTGAAACAATATCTACTTCGGTTTCGATATCAAATCCTTTTAATATGTCGATGGCTTCTTGCATTACCGGCATATCCGAAATGCTGCCCATTATGATGGCTACTTTACTCATTTGTTTTTTGTTTCAAGTTTAAGGTTTCAAGTTAATTTAGTTTTCAAAACTACCAACTTCGACTGATTACTGTGACTGAACACTGATTACTCTTATAGAATTCTTAACTTCCTCCGCAATTCTTCTTGCTTCCGTCATATCTTCATTTACAATCGTAACGTGACCCATTTTTCGGAAAGGTCTTGTTTCTCTTTTTCCGTAAATGTGTGGTGTTACACCATCGATTGCCATGATTTTCTCTATGTTTTCGTAAACTACTTGTCCAGAATAACCTTCTTCACCTACCAAATTTACCATAATTCCAGCAACTTTACTATCGGTATTGCCTAAAGGTAAGTTTAAAATCGCACGTAAATGGTTTTCAAATTGCGAAGTATAACTCGCTTCAATCGAATAATGTCCAGAATTATGTGGGCGAGGAGCGACTTCGTTTACCAAAATTTCATCATTTTCGGTTTGAAACATTTCAACTGCTAATAATCCAACATGATGAAATGCCTCAGAAACTTTTAAAGCAACTTCGGTAGCTTTTTGTGCTACTTTTTCATCAATTCGAGCTGGACAAATTACATATTCTACTTGATTCGCTTCAGGATGAAATTCCATTTCTACAACTGGATAGGTTTTCACTTCGCCAGAAACCGAACGCGCTACAATTACCGCTAATTCATTTTTAAATGGAACCATTTCTTCAGCAATGCATTCTACATCGGGTAATTTCACCAAATCTAATGCCGAGCGACAAATTTTAACGCCATTTCCATCGTAACCAAATTGCGCGCATTTCCATACGAATGGAAATTCTAATTCGTCTTTTGCTAAAGCGTTTCTCAAATCGTTTAAGTCAACAAAACGTTGGTGTGGCGAAGTAGGAATATCGTTTGAAACGTAATAATCTTTTTGTTTTCCTTTGTTTTGAATCAAACGTAAGGTTTTTGGCGAAGGGTAAATCGGTAATCCTTCTTCTTCCAATTTGTCTAAAGCGTCTAGGCTTACATTTTCGATTTCGATGGTTAACAAATCGACCATTTTACCAAATTGGTACACCGTGTCAAAATCCATCAAACTGCCTTTGTAAAATCCGTTGCAACTGTATCGTGCTGGAGCTTCTTCGCTTGGTTCTAAAACTAAAGTTTGGATATCAAATTTTCGAGTTTCGGTCAAAAGCATTTTTCCTAATTGACCTCCTCCTAAAATTCCTAATTTAAAATCAGAAGAAAAATAATTCATTTTGTAGTGTTGTTGTTTGCGCAAAGATACTCAGACAATTGATAATTAACAATTGATAATTAACAATTTGTTACTTGTTGAGTTTTTTCAAAAGATTTCGAGTTGCTGCTTGATAAGCCGCGGTATGATTCGTATAATCTTGAGAAATAATCGTTTTTAACTCTTCGTGAACCCAATCGTATTTCTTTCCCAAGACAAAAAGGGCTTTCATAGCATACACTTTTGCTGCTACTTTTTCGTCTTGAATCAATCGGTCAATTAAGGCTTCGATTAAATTGTGTTCTTGTTCTTGTGTGAGAGAAATTCCGTTTTTTCTGTGATTGCTTTTGGTGAGAAAAAAGGCAATTTTAGTCGCTGGTCGTAATGCAGAATCATCTTTTATTTTTGGAAGAACGCTGCAGAAATCTTCAATATGAGGAATAAATTGTTTCAGTTTTTTTTTGCAAACCAAATCCAAACTCCAAAAGGCTTTTACATGTAATTCATGTTTTGTGTCAAAAGCAAGTTGTATCATTTCTTTTAGATGATTTTTATCTTTCATAGCAAAATTGCTCACCATTTTTCGGCTGGCAACATGGCAAGTGCTTTCTTCGATTTTCTGATACATTTGACTTTTCATTTGGTAAATATATCAAATTTGCAAAAAAGTTGAAATACTTTGTAGCTATTCATTTGACTTTCTTAAATTTGTTGTTTATTTCTAAATCTAACCAAAGTGATACAACTACACGATAAGAAATTTGAAGTTTTTATTTCGGGAGAGGAAATTAACTTCGCCATAGAAAACATGGCCAAACAAATTGAAGACGATTTTTGCGATGATGTTCCTGTTTTTATTGGAGTTTTGAATGGCGCATTCATGGTCGTGGCTGATTTATTAAAAAAATACAGTCACAATTGCGAAGTTTCATTCGTAAAAATGGCATCGTACGAAGGAACACAAACCACAAACGAAGTAAAAGAACTAATTGGTTTGAACCAAAGTTTAGAAGGTCGTTCTGTAATTATCGTGGAAGATATTGTAGATACTGGTAATACTATTGAGGAATTAAAAGCTATTATGAAACAACACAATGTAAAACATTTCAAAATTGCTACTTTATTCTTAAAACCAGAAGCTTACAAAAAAGACATTAAACTAGATTATGTAGGCATTCGAATTCCAAATAAATTTATAGTAGGATATGGTTTAGACTACGATGGTTTAGGAAGAAATTTAAAAGACATTTATCAATTATCAGAATAACTAACTATTACAACTTAACATAACAAAACAATGATCAATATCGTATTATTTGGTAAACCAGGAGCAGGAAAAGGAACACAAGCCGATTTTTTAAAGCACAAATACAATTTAGTTCATTTATCTACAGGAGATATTTTTAGATTTAATATCAAAAATGACACGGAATTAGGAAGATTAGCTAAAACTTTTATGGATAAAGGTGATTTGGTTCCAGATGAAGTAACTATTAAAATGTTGCAAAGTGAAGTAGACAAAAATCCACAAGCAGCAGGTTTTTTATTTGATGGTTTTCCAAGAACAATTGCTCAAGCAGAAGCTTTAGATAAGTTTTTAGAAAGTAAAAATCAAGAAATTACAGCTATAGTAGCTTTGGAAGCGAATGATGAAATCTTAGTGCAACGTTTGTTAGAAAGAGGAAAAACTTCAGGTAGACCAGACGATCAAGACGAAGAAAAAATCAGAAATCGTTACCAAGAATACAACGAAAAAACTGCGCCATTAATGGATTATTACAAAGCGCAAAACAAGTTTTATGCCGTTGATGGTATTGGATCAATTCAAGAAGTTACTGAAAGATTGAGTTTGGTTTTAGATACATTTTAATAGAAAAATAAGCCTTTGAGATAAATTTCGGGCTTTCGATTTTTTTTTCGATATTTGCACACAGAAAAGGAGCTATTTCCGTAATTTGGGATTTTAGCTCTTTTTTTATAATTTTAACTATGGAAATTTTAATCATTCTCTTTTTGATTCTCCTAAACGGCGTTTTCTCAATGTCGGAAATCGCATTGATTTCGGCACGTAAAAACCGACTAGAAACTGCGTCTAAAAAAGGAAATAAAAATGCGAAAGTCGCATTAGATTTAGCTAATTCACCAAATGAATTCTTATCAACCGTTCAAATCGGAATTACCTTAATCGGAATTTTAACGGGTATTTATTCTGGTGATAAAATTACTACTGATGTTCAAAATTTTGTGGCCACTTTTGAAGCACTAAAACCTTATGCAAATTCTGTTGCAGTAGGAATTGTGGTTGTGGTATTAACCTTTTTCTCTTTAGTTTTAGGAGAGTTGTTGCCAAAAAGAATCGGTTTAAATTATCCTGAAGGAATTGCAAAAGCAGTTGCGGTTCCAATGAAGTTAGTTTCTACGATAACGATGCCTTTTATATGGTTATTGACTACGTCGACCGAGTTTTTATTGAAAATGCTTCAAATAAAACCAACCGCTGATGGCAAAGTTACCGAAGAAGAAATCAAAGCCATTATTAAAGAAGGAACAGAAGTAGGAGAAGTTCAAGAGATTGAACAAGATATTGTGGAACGTGTTTTTCATATTGGCGATAGAAAAGTAAATTCGTTAATGACACACCGAAATTCAATTGTGTATTTGTCTTATGAAGATACAGTTGAAGAAATTAAGGCGAAAGTTTTAGATGAATTGCATTCGGTTTATCCGGTATGTGCGGATAATTTAGACGATGTGGAAGGAATTGTTTTATTGAAAGATTTGTTCGCAAGTTTTGAAATGGGCAATTTCGATTTAAAATCGATAATAAAAGAGCCAGTATATTTCATTGAGCAAACATCGGCATATAAAGCATTGGAAAATTTCAAGATTTCAAAGGTTCATTATGCTTTAGTTACTGATGAGCATGGGGTTTTTCAGGGAATAATTACATTAAATGATATTTTAGAAGCGTTAGTAGGAGATGCGGCTGATTTCTATGAAGACGAATTTAAAATTGTAGCAAGAGAAGATGGTTCGTGGTTAGTTGACGGACATTATTCATTGCACGATTTCTTAACTTATTTCGATATGGATGAGTTAATAGGAGATTACGAAGTAACAACAGTAAGTGGATTAATCATAACAGAATTAGGAATAATCCCTAAACAAGGACAAAAGTTAATTTGGAACAAATTAGAGTTCGAAGTTATCGATATGGACGGTGTTAAAATTGATAAAATTTTAATTACCAATTTAAAAGAATAAAAATAAAGTATTCAGTGTTCAGTATTTAGTAATCAGTTCTAAATAGTGTTCATTGATAATAACAAATTGTTATCAGAAAAGAGGTTTTTGAAAGTTGAAAAATCACTGAACACTCAACACTGATGACTGAACACTAAGAAAAGATGACAGAGGGAAATTTTGTAGACTACGTAAAAATATATGTTTCTTCCGGAAAGGGAGGAAAAGGTTCGTCGCATTTACACAGAGAAAAATTTATTGAAAAGGGTGGTCCCGATGGTGGTGATGGTGGTCGTGGTGGACACGTATACATTAAAGGAAATAAAAATCTTTGGACTTTATTTCACTTGAAGTTTTTGAAACACATGCGTGCTGGTCACGGAGGTGATGGAGGAAGTTCAAGAAGTACAGGACATGATGGTGAAGATAAATACATTGAAGTTCCATTAGGAACGGTTGTAAAAGATCAAGAAACAGGAGATGTTTTGTTTGAAATTACAGAACACGATGAGGTTCGAATTTTAGCAGAAGGAGGAAAAGGTGGTTTAGGAAACTGGAATTTCAGAAGTTCAACCAATCAAACACCTCGTTACGCACAACCTGGAATGCCTGTAAAGGAAGTAGATGTTACTTTAGAATTAAAAGTGTTAGCAGACGTAGGTTTAGTAGGTTTCCCAAATGCAGGAAAATCAACGTTACTTTCTGTTTTAACTTCGGCTAAGCCAAAAATTGCAGATTATCCTTTTACGACTTTAAAACCTAATTTAGGAATTGTAGCTTACAGAGATTTTCAATCGTTTGTAATGGCTGATATTCCTGGAATTATTGAAGGTGCTGCAGAAGGTAAAGGATTGGGTCATTATTTCTTGCGTCATATTGAGCGTAATTCAACTTTGTTATTTTTAGTTCCAGCTGATGCTGATGATATTAAGAAAGAATACGAAATTCTTTTAGACGAATTACGTCGTTACAATCCAGAAATGTTGGATAAAGATCGTTTGATTGTGATTTCAAAATGCGATATGTTAGACGATGAATTAAAAGCTGAATTGAAAAAACAATTGGACAAAGAATTCAAAGGAACCCCTTATATGTTTATTTCTTCGGTTGCCCAACAAGGATTACAAGAGTTGAAAGATAAATTGTGGCAAATGTTGAATGTGGAAGAAAAATAAAATAGTATAAAAAGTAAGAAAAAGCATCTTCAGTTTGGAGGTGCTTTTTTGTTTTTAATCTAGTTTTTATAATAAAAAGTTAAAATTGCTTCAATCTAATCTGATTTTGAAGTGATAATTTTAGCGAAATCGTATTTTTAAGTATATTCGCAACACAAATAAAAAGAACATAGATTTATTATGAAAAAATTATTATTATTCGTCGTTTCTGCAATAATGCTTGTGCCAGCTTCGGTAAAAGCAGATGAAGGAATGTGGTTTTTAATGTTCATTGAGCGTTTAAACCACCGCGACATGCAAAAAATGGGCTTGCAATTAACAGCCGAAGAAATTTACAGTATCAATAACCACAGTTTAAAAGATGCAATTGTGCAATTTAATGGTGGATGTACTGCTGAAATGATTTCAAAAGACGGATTAGTTTTAACCAATCACCACTGTGGATATGATGCTATTGCAGAATTATCATCAGCAGAAAAAAATTATTTAAAAAACGGTTATTGGGCAAAAAACAGAGCAGATGAATTAAAACCTTCAAGTTTATACGTGCGTTTCTTTGTTCGTATGGACGATTGTTCAAAAAGAATTTTATCTGTTGTAAATCCTACAATGAGCGAAGCAGATAGAGAAAAAGCTATCAATGCTGAAATCGCTAAAATTGAAAAAGAAAATAACGAAGGTGGAAAATATACCGTTTCAGTTCGTCCGTTTTTCCAAGGAAACGAATATTACTATTTTGTTTACCAAGATTATAAAGATGTTCGTTTAGTTGGAACTCCTCCAGAAAGTTTAGGAAAATTTGGTGGTGATACTGATAACTGGGAATGGCCACGTCATACTGCAGATTTCTCTATGTTTAGAGTATATGCTGATGCAAACGGAAATCCAGCGGATTATTCTACAAACAATGTTCCTTTAAAACCAAAACATTATTTACCAGTAAATATTGGAGGTGTTAAAGAAAATGACTTCGCTATGATTTTAGGTTATCCAGGTAGAACTAACCGTTGGATGCCAGCAGGTGGAATTGAGCAAAACGTAAAATTTGCTTATCCAGCTTGGGTTGAAGGTTCTAAAACCGGAATGGACAATATGAAAAAATATATGGTTCAATCAGATGCTTTAAATCTTATTTATGCTTCAAAATTTGCAGGAGTTGCTAACTACTGGAAAAACCGTCAAGGAATGATTGATGCGTTATCAAAATTTGGTACAGCTAAAACAAAAGCGGCTCAAGAAGCTAAATTCCACAAATGGGCTAACCAACCAGCTAACAAAGCAAAATATGGTAATGTAGTTCCAACAATCAATAAGTTTTATGCATTAACGAACGAAAAATCGCGTCATGATAATTATATGATGCAATTATTCAGAACTTCTGCTTTTGGAACAGTAAGTAGAGGTTTAGGAAGACAGTTAGAAAACTATGCTAAGGCAGATGCTACAAAAAGAGCACAAATGGCGCCAGCTATTTTAGAGATGGCTCAAGGTATGCATAGTGAATTACATATTCCAGCAGAAAAAGATATTTTAGCGGCTCAATTAAATTTATATGCTAAAAAAGCAGGTTATACTTTAGCTCCAATGGTTGAAAAACTAGCTAAAGAAAACAATGGCGATTTTACAAAATATGTAAACGCAGCATTTGATTTAAGTATTTTTACTTCAGTTGATAGAGTAAAAGCATTCTTAGATTTACCATCAGAAGAATTACTTAAAAATGATCCACTTTTCGTTTTAACGAATGATTTGTTAAATCACTACAGCTTTAGAAGTGAAGAATTAATCAAATCTCAAAATGATTTTGGTGCTTCTTTCCGTTTATTAGTTGAAGGATTAAGAGAATCTAAAATTGGAGAAATCAAATATCCAGATGCAAATTCAACTTTACGTTTAACTTATGGAAAAGTTCGTTCTTTACCAGCTGACAAACGTAATGATGCTTCAATCAACAACTATACTACATTAGCAGGTCAAGTTAAAAAATACAAAAAAGGTGATTTAGAATTTGATTTACCTACTAGAGTATTAGAAATGAATGCGAATAAAGAATTTGGTCGTTATGCAGATAAAGACGGTTCTTTACATGTTAATTTCTTAACTGATAATGATATTACAGGAGGAAATTCAGGTTCTCCAGTATTAAACGGAAAAGGAGAATTAATCGGTTTAGCATTCGACGGAAACATCGAAGCTATGGCTGGTGATGTAATCTTTGATAAAAAATTACAAAGAACAATCAACGTTGATATTCGTTACGTGTTATGGGTAATTGAGAATTTCTCAGGAGCAAAACACATTGTTGATGAAATGACAATTGTGAAGTAATTTCCAAATAAAATAACAAAAAACGCCTTGAGTAATCAAGGCGTTTTTTGTTTTATTAATCCTGAATTTTCAATTTTGTACTTGTTGAATGTCCTGTAAACTCTGGTGCATACATACTTTGTAATGTTGCTATTCCATCATTGAAACTTCCCGAATTATTAATTCGAACATCATATTCTAATACATAAGTTCCTTTTTTAATTGTATCAAAAAAGAAATGAGTTGCAACATCTTTCGTACTTTGGTAGTAGCTCAATCCACTTTTCCATTTATATTCGGAAATTACATCTATAGGTTCAAAACACGATGCACGTAAATCTTTTAAATGAACAAATTCTAAATCATTATCCGTTTTAATTATTAGTCGAATGGTAATTAAATCACCAATTTTTACATTCTCAGAATTTATTTCGACAAGTTTGTCTCCTTCTGTAGTTTTGGTTTTTTTATAAAGGGTTTTTGTAATAGAAAGAGTTGAGGTACTATCTGATTTTATCGCTTGTAAATCTTCAAAATATTGCCAATATAATCCACCAAAACCAGCTATATCCGATTTGTTTTCAATAGAAATTTTCCCCATGTCTTTTGAAATTTCTTCCGGTTTCCAATTCATTTTAATGTAACCTGTAGTGGCTTCTTTATCTTTTTCTGATAGTTTCTTCGAAAACACTTTTTCGTTTCCAATTTTAAATTTAGTATTATCTTTAATACTTGTCCAATTGGTTCCTTGTAATAACAAGGCGTAAATGGCTTCAGTTGTTGATTTTGTGGTTGGCCAATTACTTATTTGTTTTTGTTTTAATAGCCAAACTTTCATTTCATCTACATAGGTTTTGTCTTTTTCAATTTCGGCAAAAGCTTCAATTAAAATTGCTTGTGTTTCAATTGCTGATTGATACCAATAATAACCATTTTTGTTTTCAATCCAATACATTCCATAATCATCGTTTCGGGCTACTGTTTCTTTTAAATTAGTGATTATTTTTTCAGCAAAATTTTTATCACCAAAGCGATGCATGGTTAGTGCTAGTAGCGCTTTTTTGTATAATGAATAAGTTAGCCAATTTGCCTTAAATTCTACTTTTTGAACATTTATGATAGAGTCCATTTTTTTAGAAATAGGCATTTTATCCAAATAAAAACTTCGCGCATATAAGAAGTGTAAATTAGAATACGCGTAATAATTAATGCGATTATTTTTTAAAGTACTTTGGCTATTATATTTATTATCTAAATATGGAATTGCTTTAGAAGTTATTTTTTCAAATTGAGATTTTTTTTCTGGAAATAGTTTACCTAAATGACCTAAACCTGCTACAATATGTTGTGTAATAAAAGTATTTTCTTCTCCACCATCAAACCAAGCAAATGCACCAGAAACTAATTGTTTTTCCTCTATTTTCTTTAACGTTCTTTCTTGAGAATCTTTCATGGTATTCAAATCCATTAGTAAAGCCAGTCGTTTGTTTTTTAGTTCTTCACTTTCAGCATCAAGTAACCAAGGGGTTTCGTTTAAAACAATTGATTTTAATTCTTCATTTTGAGTAAGTTTAGAAACTGCTTTTGGGTTATTTTTCCATGACTCAAACAAAGTAGCTATTTTGGGATTACTAGAAATAATTTCTGTAGCAATAAAATTGCCATAATATCTTGAGAAAGTTTGCTCTGCACATTCATGTTCGTATTCCATTAAATACGGTAACGATTGAAGGGCAAGCCATGTTGGGTTTGAGGTATATTCTAACGTAAATAAATGATTTTTTAAGCTTTTCGAATTGTCATTTTTCAGGTTATCAAATACATATTCTTTTTTTGAATTTCCTTTTACCCAAATCGGAATACTTTCTGTAAGTAAGACTTTATTACTCATTACCGGTAAGATATTTTCTTCTCCGTCTGAGAAATTACCTGATTTAGCTACTATTTTGTATTGTAATCCTTGAACACCTTCAGGAATTGTAACTGTCCAAGAAACAGGAACACTTTCTTTTGATTTACAATTAAAAGCTTTTACATTAGAACTATTATTCGCAATTACATCAATAGGTTGCATAGTGGTTGCATCAAATAGTAATAACATTGCATTACCTGATTTTATTTCATTAGTTAAATTGACCACTTTTGCTGTTATTGTTATTTCATCCTTTTCGCGAACAAATCGAGGCATATTCGTTTGAATCATAACATCTTTTTGCGAAATAATACTCGATTCAAAATAGCCAGATTCAAAATTTTTATTGTGAGCAAATAGGCGTAATTTCCATTTGGTTAAGGATTCGGGAGTGGTAAATTGGAAAGAAAATTCCCCATTACTATCCGTCTTAAGATGAGGATAAAAGAATGCGGTTTCATTAAAATTACTTCTTGTTTTAACTTGAGCTAATTCTTTTAGTGCATTTTTAGTTGTAATTATAATAACACCATTTGCTCCACTAGAACCATAAATAGAAGTAGCTGCAGCATCTTTTAAAACAATTAAAGATTCAATGTTATTTGGGTCTAAATCTAAATTGTCTTCAGAAACAGGAATACCATCAATTACATATAATGGATTTTTATTTCCGATTACTGAACCAAAGCCTCTAATCATAACTCTTCCATTTGAAAGAGTGTCATTTTTTACGGAAACTCCTGCGATTTGACCTTTTAGTGCCTGAGATAAATAGCCGTCATCTTCATATGAGTTTTCACTATTATAAGATGTGGCTGTTCCTACATAAGCTTCTTTTGTCGTTTTTCCATATCCTGTAACAACAACATCTAATCCAGAGACTACATCTTCATTTAAGGTAATTTCTAGATTTTTTGCTTGTTCTATAGTTATTTCCTCTGATTTTTTACCTGTATAACTAACTACAATAATTTCTCCTTTAGCCGCCTCAATAGTAAACTCGCCATCAAAATCGGTTGTAGTGCCTCTGTTGCTTCCTTTGATGTATACATTTGCACCTGCAATAGGTCCAAGTTCATCGGAAATGATTCCAGAAATTAGTTTAGAATTTTTAGGAATTTCATTAATTATACTTATTCTTTTTGTATAATTTTTGAGATTATAGGGGTTTTTAGGGTCATTAAAATCAAATCCAAACCAATATAATTGAGGGTTTCTTTTAAAAATTGCAAAGTAACTTCTTTGTGTTTTGAAGTTGTTTAAGTTAAAAGAAATATTTTGTTGATAATTTGTTATTTGTGGTGTTCTTGGATACGAATAATAAACATGAAAATTAAAATTTTTCCAATTGTTTGTAGCAAATAGATCTAATGAACTATCATACATACTCGCTAAAATTTCAGCCTGAAGTTCTGGGTTGTTAATTTTAAATGACCAATTTTCTATACTTCCTGGTTCTATTTTATTTCGTAAACGCTCAATTTCAATTTGCAATTTACTTTCTGTGGTTTGAGTTTCGATTTGATAAGATTTAACGTATCCTTCATTTTCCCAAATAGTAGAAAAATGGAATGTTAAACTATTTGTAAATTTTAATTCTTTATTGAATTTAAAAATAGCTTTACCATTTATTAATTGAATGGTTTTTACATCGTTTGTCATGTTTTTGTCAACATAAAAACGAGAAGTTATATATAAATCAGGTATAACGGATTGAATTTCAATAGTGTAAAATTTAGATTTTGAATCTGTAATGTCTTTGTAAGTGAATAGCTCTTTTTCGGAAAATGGGAACTGCTTTGATTTAACACTAAATGCTTTTTCATTAGTTATTAAATTGTTCTTTAAGTCGTAGGATTCTGCAATAATTTTAAATTGTGAATTTCTATAGTTTTTCAAAAAGTTTAGCGCTATTTCTTTATTGATTTTTGTGTCAAATGAAATCGTTTTTATAAGAATTTCTTCAGTTTTTTCATCTGTTTCGTCAAAAGGTTCGTGAGGAAATAAATTATGAAACTCCTCTTTTGTAAGTGTTTGAATTTCTGGAATGGCATATTGTCGTTTTTTTAAGAAATTTCTACTTTTAAGTTCGTAGATCTTTAATGTTCCTTTTGCTTCAATTGGGTAATTATTCAATGTGGTTGTGCTTATAATTAGCTTGTTGTTGTCTTCAGATATCAATTCTCCATTAATATTTATACCAATTTTCAACATTTCTTTTCCAACAATTATATTTTTGGAAGCACTTCTTGTTTCACCTTGAATATCTGTTACATCTATGGTAATTGAGAAGTTGAACGATTCAATTTCTTCGTTAGCAACAGAAGGTTCAATTGCAGAAAAAGAAATTGTAAAGTTTCCATTTTCATCAGTAGTGGTTTCAGAATTTATATAGTTTATTTCATAAGATATGTTTTTAGTTTTACTATAACCACTTTTTGAAATAGTATAAGCAACTTTTGCATTGGTTAGATTATTTCCTGCTAATGCTTTTGCATTTCCTTTAATGTTTATAGTGTCTTCAATTGTGTAATTCTCTTTAATTTCGTCAAAAACTATCTCAAATGTTGGACGTTTGTATTCTTCTACTTTAAAATTGAATTCGTTGTAACTTTCAAAATCAACATTGTCCCAAAATATGTGTTCATCTTCTTTTTTGTCGTAGTATTTTGAATCTTTTTCGTAATTATCTGCTTCTTCAATTTTTATGCTGAATTCTCCAGTAAGAACGTTTTTTGGAATTTCAAATTCACCTGAAAAACTTCCAAATTCATTTGTTTGAACATCATATTCTTTTAATTTGGTATTGTTAACGTCAGAAATTGTAACATGAACAGTAACAAATGGCACCACATTTTTAACAGCGTCTTTTTTCTGGATGATAACACCTTTATAAAACATTTTTTGTCCGGGTCTGTATATAGCACGATCAAAGTATATCATTGCTTTTGCTTCCCAATTTTCATAATCATCTACCGATTTATTATTAAATTCATTTGTAGATAAAAAGTTTCTATTGTAATTTATAGATAAGGAATCATTTTTCGAAGTGATTAAAATATCATTACTGTATTTTTTGTCTTTTATTCTCCATTTATGTTTAAAATAGGCATTTCCATTTGCATTCGTTTTTATGTTTTCCTCCTCACTAGCAATTTTTACATCTTCTAATGGTTTTCCTAGCTTCCTATCATAGATGTAAAAGGCATCTTTGTTTTCTTCGTTATCTTCAATTACATACAGATTAGTAACTTGAAGAATATCAAAAGCAAATACTTTTTCGTTAGAAATGGTATCGTTTGGGGTTTCGATATAAATTAAATAATTGCCAACATCTAATTTTTCTAATAAAACTTCGGTAGAATATTCAAAATAATCACGTTTGTTTGGCAGTACTACTTTTTGTGTTTTAAACACTTTGTTTTTCAATAAAAATGCATTGATTATTGAATCTTTATTAAGTTTTTCAGTATTGTTATAATAGTAATTATTCTTAAAAAGATAATTTAGTTTTTGTGGTAATTCATAATAAGAAATTGTAAGCGAATCAATATTTTTGAAATTTACAAAAGCTCTATTATTTTGTTTAGGATAGCTTATTTTAGGTAATTTGATTTCTAAATGTTTATTGTTGATTTCAATTTTTATTTTTTCAGCTTCTGCTAATGCATTTACGTTAACTTTTGTATTTAAAATAGTATCTACGAGTTTTAATGTACTTGTATACGAATTGAATTCGCCTTTTTTATGCGTTTTATTATAATAATGCCAAGCTCTATCTACTCTTAAAAGTTGTTTTAAAAATAGATTGGTAGTTGTTTTTTCTAAAGAAGTAGCTTTTTTTAGATAAAATTCTTCATCCCAGAAGGTTTCTTTTATAAATTTTAGTCTTTCATAATATGCGAAATCTAATTTTTCATAATTCTTCTGATTCAGATAATATTTTTCATTGTTTTGTAAAAGCGTTATTAATTTTTTTAAGTTATCATCCTCTAATTTTTTTGTATTGTATTTTACAAAAGATTCAGGATTTTCATAAAAAATTTCAATCTCCGATTTAAAATCAATTGATTTTTTTTGTTTCCAGGAAGTAATTGCAGACTTAAGATGGTCGCCTTTTTTTTGAGCTAGAAAATCATAAACGCTAAAGTTTTTTATATCTACACTTGATGAAATATCAAAAATTTCTTTAATTTTTTCAATACTTGTGTTTCTTAATTCATTCTCATTTGACAAGAGATTATCATAGTTTTTTTCTATTTGAGCATTAAAATCAGCTTCTGTCCATGTCAAAAAATCTTTGCTTTTTTGATTTTCTAAATAGGTTCTTTTGTTAATGTTATAATTGTTTCTTTGATAATATTCTTCTAAAATGGTTATGTAAACATATTGTAATACAGCTTTTGAAACAGGTTTTGCTTCATTAATTTCTTTCTGAAGATTATTTATAATTGTAGTCTGAGCTTTTTCATCAAAAACTTGTTCAAATTTTGATAAATAGAAAAAACATTTGATGATTTGCGTTTCATCATTTTTTCGCTTTGCTTTTTTGTAAATTTCTTGAACTTTTTCTTGAGCAGATTTAACTTTTCCGTCCAATTCATATCTATAAACTTCTTTCCACTTATCATCGTACTGAGCAAATAAATTGAAAGAATTAACTAATAAGATTAATAATAATATTTTTCGCATAATAGTTGGTTTTTATATAAAGAGTGTAAAAAATATAAAAAGGTTGGGACAAATGAAAATTAAATTATTTGTAAGTAAAATTAACTAAAATCATTTCACTATTTTTGAAAAATGAAAAACATTCAAATCCTTTTTCTATTGCTTTCGTTTTCAGTCTTTTCTCAATCAACGTTTGAAAAGGCCGAGAAATTGTATGCGCAAAAAAAATACAACGAAGCAGAAAAACTATTTTCTGAACATTTGAAATCGCAACCTAATCATACTAAAACAATTGAATATCTTGGAGATATTGCCGGACATCAAAAAGATTGGGATTCTGGAATAATCAACTACAAAAAACTAAAAGCTAGTTATCCGAAAAATGCTAATTATTGGTATAAATATGGTGGTGCACTCGGAATGAAAGCCAAAGAATCCAATAAATTCAAAGCTTTAGGAATGATCGATGAAGTAGAAGAATCATTTTTAACTGCTGCAAAATTAGATGTAAAACACGTTGAATCGCGCTGGGCATTAGTGATGTTATACATCGAATTGCCAGGAATAATTGGCGGAAGCGAAAAAAAAGCTCAAAAATATGCCAATGAATTAATGGCACTTTCAAAAGTAGATGGTTATTTAGCAAAAGGGTATATCGATGTCTATTTCAGTCGTTATGCGAAAGCAGAAATCCATTACAAAAAAGCACACGAAATTGGCAATTCAAAAACCACTTTCGAAAAATTATATGACTTATATTTGAATAAGTTAAAAGATAAAGCAAAAGCCAATAAGTTAAAAGAACAATTTGAAAAATAGTTGTCAGTAATCTGTTATCAGGAACAATCGTTAACAGACAACTGTCAACTGACATCTGAAAAAATGAGAACACATTTCATAGCAATCGGCGGAGCAGCCATGCACAATTTAGCACTAGCATTACACAACAAAGGATATCATGTAACGGGTAGCGATGACGCTATTTTTGAACCTTCAAAATCACGTTTGGAGAAAAAAGGTTTGTTACCAGCTGAAGAAGGTTGGTTTCCAGAAAAAATCACAACCGATATTGAAGCGATTATTTTGGGAATGCACGCAAAAGCGGATAATCCTGAGTTATTAAAAGCGCAAGAATTAGGCTTGAAAATATATTCGTATCCCGAATTTTTATACGAACAATCGAAAAATAAAACCCGAGTTGTTATTGGTGGTTCACATGGAAAAACTACGATTACTTCGATGATTTTACACGTGATGCATTATCACAATATCGAAGTGGATTATATGGTAGGAGCTCAACTAGAAGGTTTTGATACGATGGTACATTTAACCGAAGACAATGATTTTATTGTTTTGGAAGGTGATGAATATTTAACTTCACCAATAGATTTGCGACCAAAATTCCATTTGTACCAAGCGAATATTGCGTTGTTATCAGGAATTGCGTGGGATCATATCAATGTGTTTCCAACGTTTGATAATTATGTAGAACAATTCAGAATTTTCGCTAACCAAATCACGCGTGGTGGAATTTTAATCTATAACGAAGAAGACGAAGCCGTAAAATTAGTAGCAGAAGGAACGGAAAATCAAATCCGAAAAATTGCTTATCAAACACCAAGTTACACAGTTGAGAACGGAACAACTTTATTAGACACACCAGAAGGTCCAATGCCAATTGAAGTTTTCGGAGCACATAATCTAAGCAACCTAGCCGGTGCCAAGTGGATTTGTCAATGCATGGGCGTAGACGAAGCCGAATTTTACGAAGCCATCGCCAGTTTCAAAGGCGCTTCAAAAAGATTAGAAAAAATTGCCGAAAGTACTAATAAAGTCGCGTATAAAGATTTTGCGCATTCACCAAGTAAAGTTTCAGCTACTACAAAAGCAGTAAAAGCACAATATCCTGATAGAAAATTAGTTGCTTGTTTAGAATTGCACACCTATAGCAGTTTAAATGCCGAGTTTTTAAAAGAATACCAAGGCGCTTTAGATGCAGCTGATGTTGCAGTGGTTTTCTATTCACCAGATGCAGTAAAAATCAAACGTTTGGAAGAAGTAACGTATGACCAAATTGCGCAATCGTTCCAAAGAGAAGATTTAATTATTTACACCAACCCAACCGAATTCAAAGATTTTTTATTCAGCCAAAATTTGGATAATTCCGCTTTACTATTAATGAGTTCAGGAAATTATGGTGGTTTGAATTTTGATGAGGTGAAAGAATTAATAAAATAATAATGAAAAACATCCTTCTTTTTTTTCTTTTTATTCAATTGAGTTTTGCTCAATCAGATTATTTTAATGGTAATTATACTATTTGCCCAATTCCTGATGATAAAGAATCTCAGGATAATTATAAATTAGGATTAGATTGTATAAAAGCCAATCGTTATATTGGTGGTGCAAATCAATTATTTTTAGATTTAATAAAAAAGGATAGCACTTTTTGCGATGCATATTTTTTTGCAGGTTATACTTATCGTATTTCAAACATGGATAAAGCTGCATTAACTTATTATTATATAGCTGATAGTTTGAGTAATAATAAGTCAATAATTTATAAACAAAATTTAGCTTTTATGGCTTCTAAAATGGGGGCATTTAAACTTGCTAGAAAAAAATATAATGAAATGAAAGAGTTTTTTCCAGAAAATCCAGAAGGATATTATGGAATAGCTTCAACTTCAATATTTTTAGGCGATACAGAAGTAGGTTTGGAAAATTTAGATAATGCAATAACAAAGTATTTACAAAGAGGAATTCCAATTGGTGATGAAATTTACTTGGTACAAGGTATACTTTTAACAAGAAATGAAAAGTATTTTGAAAGTATTGAGACCTTTGAAAAATTAAGTGGGAAAATCACAAAAAATGACGATTATAGGGCGAATTATGCTCTAAGCTTAATAAAAAAAGGGAAAGCTAATAATGATGAGAAATTAATTAGTAAAGCAAAAAAAATATTTGATAAAATTGAGGATAAATCTAATCTTTCGGAAATAATTTTGTCAGAATTTAGATAAATAGTTTATGACCAAAACTTTATTTCCCATATCTAAAATGCCCCACAATTTTCCAACTCAACAAACAGTCTTCTAAAACTTGTCCACTTCCCACGTTATGTACAATCATTGGGTTTTCGTTGCTTGATTTTATGTGCGTTACAATACCAATATGAGGTAATTTATCATTAATCATCCAAGTAACTAAATCGCCTGTTTTGTAGTCTTTTGGATTTTGCGTAATAGGTAAAGTTTTTCCTTTCCGAGCAAAGAAAACCTCTAAATTAGGAACTCTTCTATGGTCGATGTTTTTATCTGTAGTTTTTAAACCCCATTTTTTTAAATTGGGATACAATGAAAAGTTGGCTTTCAAGTCTTCATGCACTTCTTTTTGCAAATCAATTCCTAGTTTTCGATAAGCACGAATCACAACATCGGTACAAACACCCGTTTTTGCAGGAACATCACCATTTGGATATTTTATCCCAACATAATCCGGCGTGTAAACCACTTCAGGATCAATTATTGAAATCGCTGCATTGGATAGTTTTTCATAGAAATCAGTTGGGTTTTCTATGAGTTGAGTTGTTGGTTTTGATTCAATCTGTTGCGTAACTTCAGTTTTAAGTGTTTCTTTTTTACAATTCAGAAATAAAAAAGACAATAAAATAATTCCAGTAAATTTCATGTGATAATTTTTTAAGAAAACGGAATTTCAGTTGAATTTAGTATTAATTATTCTAAAGTTTGTATAAATTCTTCCATCTTCCATCAATAATTTTGACATTTAGATTTTTTCAATTATTTTTGTTCTTATAAACGCCAAAATAAATACTCATGTACACGCCAATCAATCAATGGGCTGAAGACGATCGTCCACGTGAAAAATTTCTTCTTAAAGGTAAATCTACCTTATCTGATTCTGAATTACTTGCTATTTTAATTGGTTCCGGTTCTCGAAATGAGAGTGCCGTGCAATTGTGTCAACGCATTTTAGCATCTTCAGAAAATAATCTGAATACGTTAGGAAAAATGTCGGTTGGCCAACTTATGCAATTCAAAGGAATTGGTGAAGCCAAAGCTATTTCCATCGCTGCAGCATTAGAATTGGGAAGAAGACGCAGAGCCGAAGAAGCCGTCGAACTTAAAAAAATTACTTCCAGTAAAGCCGTTTTTGATATCATGCAACCCATTATTGGCGAATTGCCTCACGAAGAATTTTGGGTATTATATCTCAATAATTCCAATAAAGTTATCTACAAAGCCCAACTCTCAAAAGGCGGAATCACAGGAACAGTTGTAGATATTCGAATTATTTTCAAAATAGCATTCGAACAAAATGCAACGGGATTAATTCTCTCGCACAATCATCCCTCAGGAAAATTAATGGCAAGCGAAGCTGATTTAAAAATCACGAAACGAATCAAAGAAGCAGGGCAAACTTTAGAAATACAAGTTTTAGACCACATCATCATCACAGAAAATGGGTATTTGAGTTTTCAAGATGAAGGCATTTTTTGATTTTTTTTGAAACACATAGTCACATAGTTTTTTTTATTATGACAAAAAAGGAAATTGATAATTTGTCGTTTCAAATTATTGGAGCGGCAATTGAAGTGCATAAAAATTTGGGAGCAGGTTTGTTAGAATCGGTTTATCATGAATGTATGAAAGAAGAGTTACGATTAAGGAAAATAAATTTTCACACAGAGAAAATAGTGTCAATAATTTACAAAGGAAATCAGTTAGAAGCTAATTTAAGATGCGATTTGTATGTCGAAAATCTTATTGTAGTAGAATTAAAGTCTACTTTAGAAATGCATAAAGTTTGTGAATCTCAAATTCTAACTTATATGAATTTACTCAATGCTCCAAAAGGAATTTTGATAAATTTTAATTGTAAAAATATTTTCAAAGAAGGACAAAAAACATTCGTAAATGAAATCTACAGAAATTTACCATAAAGCTATGCTTATCTATTGTCAGAGTGAAACGACTTTTGCACGCTAACATAAACTTATGTGTCTATGTGTTTAAAAAAACAATCAAACACATAGTCATATAGTTCTTAATAAATTTTCCCTTAGCGAACTTTGCGAAAAATCTTAGCGCTCTTTGCGTTTAACCCCAACAATTATGGAAATTTTAAGAATTCTTAATTTTTTATCTAATCGATAAGCCGTAATTTTATCAAAAATTAATATACTATGAAAAATATAAAACTTCTAGTTGCAACACTTTTAGTAACGTTAACAGCATCGGCTCAGTTTACGCAAAAAGCATTACCGTATGCCTACAATGCATTAGAGCCTTTTGTTGATGCGCAAACAATGGAAATACATTATAGCAAACACCACGCGGCTTATGTTAAAAATTTAAATACAGCTTTAGCAGGAACTGCAGATGAAAAACTAAGCTTAAATGAAATTTTTGCAAAGATTTCTACTATGCCGGTAGCAGTTCGTAATAACGGTGGTGGACATTATAATCACGAGTTGTTTTGGTCGGTTTTAACACCTGAGAAAAACACTAAAATGTCGGCTGAATTAGAAAAAGCAGTCAATGAAACTTTTGGAAATTTTGATGTTTTGAAAGAAAAATTAAATGCAGCAGGAGCAAGTCGTTTTGGTTCAGGTTGGGCTTGGTTGGTTGTTACTAAAGAAGGAAAATTAGTAGTGAGTTCAACTCCAAATCAAGACAATCCATTAATGGATATTGCAGAAGTAAAAGGAACGCCAATCTTCGGAATCGATGTTTGGGAACATGCGTATTACTTAAAATACCAAAACAAAAGAGCCGATTATCTATCTGCTTTATGGAGTGTTGTAAATTGGATAGAAGTAAGCAAAAGATACAAAGCAGCAATGCCAAAACCAGATACATTTGGAGCTTGGCCAGAAATCAAAACCTTTCACAAAGTGATGTCGCAAACGTTCCATCCAAGTGAAGAAGGAAATTTGCAACCTATCAAAGAAAGAAGTGCTGAAATGGCTGAAAAAGCAAATGCTTTAAAGATGGCTAAAATTCCAGCGCAATTTAATAAAAAAGAAATTGTGGCTTCGGTTAATAAATTAGCTAAAGACAGTAAAGCGTTGGATAAATTAGTTAAATCAAAAGCGTCAGATGCAAAAATCACTAAAGCTTTAAATGGTTTGCACGACACTTTTCATACGATTGTGGGATTGTGTACTCATGATGAAGAATAGTATTTTAATTAAAATAGAAAAACCTTGTGCTTACTCTATGCGCAAGGTTTTTTATTAGAAAATATTTAAGAAATTTTTTAAACGAATTTGTTATCTTGCAACATTAAATTAATGCTGAAACACTAATGATAAGCACTAAAAACATACGATTTTCTTATAGTAAAGAGCAAGAATTTATCTTTCCTGATTTGTATTGCGAAGCTGGAAACACACTTTTAATTACAGGAGATTCAGGAAAAGGTAAAACGACCTACTTACACATTTTAGCAGGATTATTAAAGCCAGCTAAAGGCGAAATTGAAATAGATAAAACGGATGTCGTAGCACTTTCGGAAAAGGCAACTGATAAATTTCGTGGAAAGCACATTGGTGTGGTTTTTCAAAAATCACATTTCATTGGCGCTTTATCGGTTTTGGAAAATTTAGAAATGGCAAGTTGGTTGGCAACGGGTAAAAAACACACGAAAAGAGCAAAGAAATTATTAGAACAATTAGGTATCGAAAATCAAGCGTCTAAATTGCCTTCGCAGTTGAGTATTGGACAGCAACAACGTGTTTCAATTGCTCGTGCGTTAATGAATGAACCAAAAGTACTTTTGGCAGACGAACCAACATCAAGTTTAGATGATAAAAATGCGGAAAAAGTAATCGAATTGCTGACTTCTTTATCGAAAGAATATAAAGCGGCTTTGTTAATCGTTACGCATGATAACCGAATTAAAGAAAGATTCATTAATAAAATCACGTTAGTATGATAGCAAAATTAGCATGGAAAAATATATGGTTTAAGCCATTGAATACCATCTTGAGTGTTATTTTGCTAACCTCAAGTGTAGCGATTATTACTACTTTAGTTTTAGTCGAAAAACAATTTGAAGAAAAGTTTTCAAGCAATATTGACGGAGTTGATTTAGTAATGGGTGCGCAAGGAAGTCCGCTACAATTGATTTTGTCTTCGGTTTACCAAGTGGATTCTCCTACGGGAAATATTAGTTACGATTCGGCAAAAGTTTGGATGCAACATCCGTTTGTTCAAAAAGCGATTCCTTTAGCATTTGGTGATAATTATCGCGGTTATAAAATCTTAGGAACAACACCTGATTATTTAGAAAAATATGGTGCAAAGATT
Source organism: Flavobacterium sp. UBA7663 (assembly GCF_002483315.1). Lineage (GTDB taxonomy): Bacteria > Bacteroidota > Bacteroidia > Flavobacteriales > Flavobacteriaceae > Flavobacterium. The sequence continues at coordinate 319,638 of NZ_DLHR01000015.1, read as the reverse complement.
GCCGAAGGAAAACTATTTGAAAAGAATTTCGAAGTCGTAATCGGAAGTGATATTGCAAAAAAATTAAGCTTAAAAATTGGAGATGAGTTCTTCGGTTCGCATGGTGATGCAGCTGAAGGTGAAGTGCACGATCATTACGGATACAAAGTTGTCGGAATTGCAAAACCAACAGGAAAAGTAGTAGACAATTTGATTTTATGTACGATTCCAAGTGTTTGGCAAATGCACGGCGGACATGAAGAAACAGAAAATCCAGCACATGGCGAAGAAGGCCACGTTCATGTTGAAGGAGAAGAACATCATCATGAAGAAGCTGCCATGACTTTAGATGAACCAGGCATGGAAATAACAGCCGTTTTACTAAAATTCCGTAACAAAATGGGAATTGTAACTTGGCCAAGAATCATCGCGCAAAATACCAAAATGCAAGTGGCTTCACCAGCAATTGAAGTAAATCGTTTATTTTCTTTATTCGGAATTGGAATTTCAGCGTTACAATATTTGGCATACGGAATCATGTTGATTTCAGGAATTTCAATTTTCATCGCACTTTACAATACGTTGAAAGAACGCGAGAATGAATTTGCCTTAATGCGTGTTAACGGAGCCAAAAGATTACAACTTTTAAAAGTCGTGATGATTGAAAGTTTGCTTTTATGTGTTGTTGGATTTATTTTTGGTACGATTTTGGGAAGAGTAGGATTAAGTATGTTGTCTAACTCAGCCGAAGAAGATTTCAAAATGAGTTTCAATCCATATGAATTTATTTGGGAGAAAGAAGGAACATTATTTTTACTAACTATATTTGTGGGCTTTATTGCAGCATTAATTCCTGCCGTAAAAGCATACAATTTAAATATTTCAAAAACATTAGCAAATGCGTAATTATATTAAATTAAGTTTGGCTTTATTCGTTTTTATTTCGATGATGAGTTTTTCAGATAGCACAACTTCAACTGTAAAAGCCACTACTAAAACATCAGTAGCAGCAGATACCTTAACATGGAAACTATTGGGTGATATCAAATATGTTCGAAAAAAACATGCGACTTATGGCGAAGTAGAATTCCCACAAGTGAACATGAAATTGAAAATGATGCAAAAGAAAACCGTTTTCATGAGCGGATTCATTGTGCCAATTGACAACAAAAATTATGCGTTAAGTAAAAACGTATTTGCCGCTTGTTTCTTCTGTGGGAAGTCAGGACCAGAAACCATTGCAGGTATCAAATTTAAAGGTGGCGCTTTTCCAAAGTTAAAAACCGATACGTATGTAACTTTAAAAGGAACTTTTAGATACAACGAAACCGATGTCGAAGATTGGATTTACCATATCGAAGACGCCGTAATTATCTCTCAAAGTAAATAATTTAGAAGCCCATTGTTTGGGCTTTTTTTAATCATTCAAACACATAGCATTGCATTCATTCCAACATAAAAAACATCTCTTTTTCGATTTAGATCACACGCTTTGGGATTTCGATAAAAATTCTGGATTTGCGTTTGATACAATTTTTAAGCAGCAAGGTTTTGATATTGAATTATCGGATTTTTTAAATATTTACATTCCAAGAAATCAACATTATTGGAAATTGTACCAAGTAAATCAAATTTCGCATGACGATTTACGTTATTATCGTTTGAAAGACGTTTTTGATGCTTTAAAATTTGAAGTTTCAGATGAAATGATTCATCATTTATCTGATGAATACATCAAATATTTACCAGAATATAATCACTTGTTTGATGGCGCAATCGAGTTACTAGATTATCTAAAACCAAAATATCAATTGCATATTATAACAAATGGTTTTGCATCGGTTCAAACCAAAAAAATGAAAAATTCTAACATTGATCATTATTTTGAAACGATTACCAATTCAGAAATGGCAGGAGTTAAAAAACCACATAAAAACATATTTGATTTTGCCTTATCTTTGGCAAATGCTTCTAAAGAAGAAAGCCTAATGATTGGTGATAGTTACGAAGCCGATATCATTGGAGCACAAGAGGCTGGTATAGAAGCGGTGTTTTTCAATGAACAAAATGTAGAAGTTGATACTCCTGTTTTGCAAGTAAATCATTTATTAGAATTAAAAAATATATTATAGTTATGAGAAAAGTAGTTTTAATTATTGCATTGTTTTTAAGTTGTATTTCATTTGCTCAAGAAAGTTATAAATACATCATCATTCCATCTCAATTTTCTTTTTTTAACGAAGCTAATAAATATGGTCTGAGCGAGTTGACTAAATCCTTTTTTCAAAGTGAAGGTTATGAAGTGTATTATGATAATGAAAAACTCCCAGATGATTTAATGAAAAATAGATGTTTGGCTTTGTTTGCAAATGCGTTTGAAAGCAATACAATGTTTATGACTAAAGTACATTTTGAACTTAAAGATTGTACAACTAATACTTTGTTAAAGAGTCAATTAGCAACAAGTAGAGAAAAAGAATATAAAATAGCTTATACGCAAACTTTTAGACAAGCATTAACTTCACTTAAAGGAAAATTAAATTTTAAAAACACCCAATTTAGTAATGATGTTATAACTTCGACTCCAGTTGAAATAAAATCAACCCCAGAAATTGATTCTGATGAAGTGGTAGAGGAGGAGATTGATGAAATTTTACCAAATACTAATCAGCTTTTTGCAATTCCAACAGAAACAGGATACAAGTTAGTTAATTCAAAACCTGAAACGATTATGGTTTTGTTCAATACTTCTTCTTTAAGTATATATATTGCTAAAAAAGAAAATATTCAAGGTGTTTTTATTAAGAATATTTATGGTTGGTTTTTTGAATATTATCAAAATAATAAATTGGTTTCAGAAAAAGTAGAAGTAAAATTCTAATTCTGAATCAATACCCATACTTATCTTTCCAACGGTTTTTTAAAAACTGACGCAATTCTTTTTCACGAGCATTTTCGCCTGGTTCAAAGAATTTGGTTTCTGAAATTTCTGTGGGTAAAAATTCTTGTTCGGCAAAGTTGTTAGGAAAATCATGTGAGTATTTGTATTCTTCTCCGTAACCCAATTCCTTCATTAGTTTGGTTGGAGCATTTCGTAAATGAATTGGAATAGGTAAATCACCAGTTTGTTTTACTATTTGTTGTGCTTTTCCAATAGCCATATAACTTGCATTACTTTTTGCAGATGTCGCCAAATAAATTGCACATTGACTCAAAATAATGCGACTTTCGGGATAACCAATAGTTGCCACAGCTTGAAAAGCATTATTTGCCATGATAAACGCCGTAGGATTTGCATTTCCAATGTCCTCGCTGGCTAAAATCAGCATTCTTCGGGCGATAAATTTCACATCCTCGCCACCTTCAATCATTCGAGCTAACCAATAAACAGCACCATTTGGGTCGCTTCCACGAATTGATTTAATGAAAGCGGAAACAATATCGTAGTGTTGTTCACCTGTTTTGTCATACAATACAGTGTTTTTTTGCACCAATTGCATTACTTTTTCATTCGTAATTTCAATGAAATCGTTTTCTGTAGCATTAATTACCAATTCGAAAATATTCAATAATTTTCGCCCATCACCCCCTGAAAGTCTTAACAATGCTTCGGTTTCTTTTAATTGGATGTTTTTATTTTGTAGCTGAACATCAGTTTTCATCGCGCGATGTAACAGCGCTTCCAAATCTTCTTTAGTAAACGCATTCAATACATATACCTGACATCTTGACAATAGAGCGGGAATGACCTCAAAACTAGGATTTTCAGTTGTTGCGCCAATCAAAGTTACCCAACCTTTTTCAACAGCAGCCAATAATGAATCTTGTTGAGATTTACTAAAACGATGAATCTCATCAATAAATAAAATCGGATTTTTTGCTGTGAATAAACCGCTGCTTTGTTTCGCTTTTTCAATAACTTCACGTATGTCTTTCACACCTGAATGTATGGCACTCAGTTGGTAAAACGGACGTTTGCTTTCTTGTGCCATAATTTGCGCCAAGGTAGTTTTTCCAGTTCCTGGTGGTCCCCATAAGATCAAACTCGGAATTAATCCTTTGGCAATTTGTTGTGTTAACGAACCTTCAGGTCCAACTAAATGCAATTGGCTGATGTAATCCGATAATTGTTGTGGGCGAATGCGTTCGGCTAATGGTTGATTCATGATGTAAAATTACAATTTTATGACAAATGTGCATAGAAATATTTTTGGCTTTATCTTTGAGCTCGATTCAGTATGGAAAAACATCACGATAATCCTTTTCAGTTTACAAAAGCGGTCATTTATTTGCCGTTGTTTTTTGTGTTGACTTTATGGTCGGTTTTTTGGTATGAATTGCATTTTAATCATAGTTTGTCGCATTTTGGTGTTTATCCAAGGGAAGTTTTCGGTTTAAAAGGAATTCTTTTTAGCCCTTTTTTGCATGGCGATATCGAGCATTTGGCGAATAATTCAGTTGCGTTATTGGTCTTGTTGCCTATTTTGAGATATTTCTACAAAGAACAATCGTTTTTGGTTTTATTTTTAGGAATTCTATTTTCAGGATTAGGAACTTGGTTGTTAGGTAGGCCAAGTTATCACATTGGAGCCAGTGGATTAATCTATGCTTTGGTTAGTTTTATTTTCTTCAAAGGTATTTTTACCAGATATTATCGATTAGTAGCTTTGTCATTCACCATAGTAATCTTATACGGCGGAAGCGTTTGGTATATGTTCCCAAATGTAAAAGAAGGAGTTTCGTGGGAAGGACATTTAGCTGGATTTCTCGTTGGATTGGCTTTAGCATTGGTTTTGAAAACGCCACAATTTGGAAAAACAATATTTTATGAATGGCAAAAACCCGATTTCAATCCAGAACTTGACCCATTTATGAAAAACTTCGATGAAAAAGGAAATTTCAATCCGCCACCAAAACCTGAAGAAGTGATTCGGGAATACTTCAATTCTTCTATGAAAGTGGTGTATGAGTTTTTGGGTGGGAAGAAGGAGTAGTGATTGGTGATTGAAGAATAGTGATTTTTGATTTTAGAGCTTTGAAGAAGTCCTTCATAATTCTAAAATCGAAAATCAACATTCATAAATTTTTACATTCTCTGTCTCAAAGCCTCATACAAAAAAGCACCACAAGCCACCGAAACATTCAATGATTCGATAGTTCCAAACATCGGTAATTTTGCTTTTTCATCTACAATTTTTAAAACAGAAGGATTAACGCCTCTGTCTTCGCTACCCATAATAATTGCAACACCTTCGTTGAAGTTGATGTCATAAATGTGTTGCTCTGTTTTTTCAGTTGCCGCAACGGTTTTAATTCCGCTTCCTTGCAAATAGAAAATGGCATCTTTAATGTGATCTACTTTACAAATTGGCACATTAAAAACCGCACCAGCCGAAGTTTTAACTGTATCTCCATTCACAGGAGCCGAACCTTGTTTTTGGATAATGATTCCGTCAACACCAGTACATTCTGCAGTTCTGATGATAGCACCAAAGTTACGTGCATCAGATAATTGGTCTAAAATTAGGAATAAAGGTTTTTTACCAGTTTCAATAACACCTTCCACTAAAGTTTCTAATGAAACAAAAGAAATAGGAGCAATGGTTGCCACCGCACCTTGGTGATTATTTGGAGTTAATCGGTTTAGTTTTTCAACAGGAACATATGAAAAGTTGATGTTGTTTCTTTTCATTGTTTTCATCAAATCCTGCATCAAGTCGCCTTGCGCATCTTTTTGAACGAATACTTTATCAATTTCTTTTTTAGCGTTAATTGCTTCAATTATTGCTCTAATTCCGAATATTTGGTTGTCTTTTTCCATGTGGCAAAGGTATAAAAAAACCACTTCAATTGAAGTGGTTTTGGATTTATGTTTTTAAAACTCTTTAGAGTTTACTTTTTTAAATTAATTCTGTTACCTGCTCTTTTCGCTTTTCTTCCTTGAAAAACAATTTGACTGTTAGGATTAGTAATTGTAAAAGTATGACCAACTTTTGTAATTTCAAATGTGATGATTGCATTTGAATTACCGTCGTCTAATCCTCCTTGATCCATTGGGAAGTAAGAAGATACATCTTCAATTTCTAATAATGGAATTCCGGGTTTGTTAAAAGTAACCGAAGCAGGTATGTCAATAGGTTGATTATAACCTGAAGTTGTCCAAAGACTAACATCTAAATAATAAGTTCCGTCAGGCATTGAAGTACTTAGTGTTAATTGTTCTGGACAATTGTTGTAGCTAAAATCAATATAATCAAAATTGCTGTCTAATAACTCTAAGTCCATGTCTAAGTCACAGTTGTCAACCATTGTTCCACCATCGTCAAAAGTACCTGACCAGTTTAAATCAATAACCAAATCGCTTGAGTTTTCAATGTTGATATCAAAAACTAAATCACCTACAGTTCCTAATAATGTTCTATTAGAAATTACTTTAAGTTTAAGGTTTTCTGTGCTTTCAATATCTAAATCTTTAAGCAAAGAAATGTCAACACTGTAAGATGTAGTGTAAGCAGGGATTTCAAAAATATACCCGACAGGTCCACCATTTTCTTCAATTGCAACACAGTCAGGATCGTTACTACGACAACCTGGAATTGAATAGTCTTCAAGGTCAGTTGCTGTACTTTCATCTAACATAACCAATCGGTATTGTATAGGTTTGTTAATCGCTTTATCTAAAGTGAAGTCTAAAGTTACTACATCACCTTCTTTAGCTGTGAAAGTTGTAGTACTTGATGTTAAGACAGGCTTTATTTTACTGCCTAAATCAACATCGTCGTCGTTACAAGAAGTAATTATTACAAGTGACGAAAAAAGCGCCGTTGTAAATAAGAATCGTAATATATTTATTTTTTTCATAATGAATCGATGTTAAAGTTTAGTATATACTGCTGTAAAAGTTCTTCGTGCTGTACCGCTACTAAAACCTCTAATTGAATAATACATGGTTATAGATTCTACTTCTCCAGTAACTACATCAAGCGTTACAAAGCCTGAATCGCTATCACCTTCAACAAGATTTGTATAATAATCACCAAGATTTTGTTCTTCAATTTTGATAGATTGACAAACATCATTAAATACAAAACCATCTCTAGGCGCACCGTCAGAAGTTAAATCTCCATTTCCATACGGACCAGTTGAAGAAGTTACATATTGACCAATGCCAATTTCTGTAATTTCTTCATTTGGGAAATTATAAGTGGTATTGTTGTCAGTTCTTGTAACAACAAGGCTGTATGTTCCAGCTAGGTTAGATTCACATTTAGCAATTGTAATAGTAATTTGCTTTTTATCATCAGCAATAACCGCTGCGTCTGAATTTGTTCCATCTAAATTAATTACAATTGTTTTTGGAGTATTTCCAGGAAGTACAGAAGGATCTACTGTAATTGGAATTTGTGTAAAATCAGAACCTGCTTCTAATATTGTAGATGTTCCAGAAATGGTATAATCCGTTCCTTGAATTGCAGTACTGCTTGGATCAATTGAAAATGAAATAACAATATCTTCATTTGAAGGAGTTCCATTACTACCTCCAATAAGGTTAATCTTTTCGTTGATTAAGTAAGGATCAGTATCTGCTCCAGTAAAAATGAACGAATTGAAACTTCTGCTGAATCCTACAACTCTATCGCCATTTCCTGTGTTTTCTTCATCGTCTTTAACACACGACGTTATCATTAAAAGAGCGAAGAACGCTAATGATAAAATTTTAATTTTTTTCATATTTCTTTTTTTTATTCGTTCCAAAATATTTTACTGGTAAATGCTTGTGCTTCTGTTTGTTGAGGAACATTTGCCGTGTTTCCTGCGATTTCAGAACTTGGATACAGAAGACGTATTGGTCTTGAACTTCCTGGAGCTACTGTAGATAAAGGCACGTGAGATGGGAATCCAGTTCTTGTGTTTTCAATCCAAGTTTCGGCACCATTAATTCCGTTTAAAGCTATCCATTTTTGGTTGATAATTGCTTCAATTTCGTTTCCTGCTGAACTATCCCAGTTTACAAGTGAAATAGATTGACTGTAGTAGGTAATGGCATCACCTTCTGTTAAACCTAAGATTTTGTATGATTCTTTAATGCCGCTTTCATATAAATCTTTAGCTGAACCAGTCAAATATCCTCTTTGCACAGCTTCAGCTTGTAATAAGAAGCTTTCAGCTGCAGTAAATATAATTCCGTCTTGAGCAGAGTTAATTAATAAACCTGGGCCAACATGAGAAACAGGGTAGTTTGTAGAAGGTTCTAAAATGTCGCCTTGTTGATGACCAGCATATGACCCGTTTGATGCTGCTGCATAAATACGATTTCTTCTGGTATCGTTTGTATTAGTCAAATATTCGATAGTGTATTTTGTGGCAGCAGTAGAGCTATAGTTATTTACAAAAGCATCATTTACGTTTAAGAATAAAGCTGCAAAACCATTTTGTTGATTAGTAGCCGCTGCAAAACCTGGATTAATTGTTATATTATCATTAGCGCCTAAAAATTCAGCACCATTTGCTTCCATTTCGTCAATTTTATCTTGAACATAAGTTCCAGATGCTGATCTTCCAGATTCTCTTAGAAGGATTCTTAGTTTTAATGTGTTAGCAAATTTTTTCCAAGTTTCCATGTCACCACCTAACATAACATCATTACCGCCTGGGTTTAAGCTTCCTGCAGGAGCATTGTCGATTAATGCGATTGCTTCGTCTAATTGAACAATTAAATTACGATAAATTGATAAATCATCATCATAAGCTGGAGTTAAATTAGCTGCTCTTTTATGAGCTTCTGTGTATGGTATGTCTCCATACAAATCTACTAAGTATTGAAAATAATACGATTTCATAATTTTAGCTATTGCTTTATAATTATCGTATTCTGTTCCTTCTGCATTCTGAATAAATGTATAATTAGAAGTTCTAAGTTGTAAATTTTCAAAAATACTAGAATAAAAATCAGAAGTTACATTGTAATTGTGTTCATTAAAATAATAACTTGAGTTAGAAGCTCCAACATCTCTTGTCCAATTGTTCATCATAAGATTACCTAATTGGTTCATGTCTCTTGCTAATGTATTGTAAGTGTATACTTGAGTAGCTGCAAGAACAATTGCAGGATCTATATTTTCAGATGTTGGATCGTTTGGACTATCATTTACATCTAAAAAATCATCGCACGAATTCAGACTAGTAAGTACTACTAATCCAAAAGCTATATGTTTAAAAATATTTTTCATAGTATTTCTTAAAAGGTTAGATTAAAATTAATTCCGTAGGTTCTTGTTGGTGGGGCTTGATTTCCAGTACTAAGACCTACATTGTTTCCTGTAGTGAATGAAAATTCAGGGTCAGTATAATTTCTGTTTTCTTTTGGTAAAATCATGAAAACATTTCTAGCGTTAATACCTACAGAGAAGCTACTAATTCCAATTCTGCTTAACAAATCTTTAGAGAAAGTATATGATAAAGCAATTTCTCTACATTTGAATGCAGTTGCATCTAATACAAAGTTTTCATCTATTTCTCTGTAAATTCCAGTATAGTAATCTTGTCCTCCAGATGTGGTAACTGAATTGTTCTGTGCATAAACTCCTGGTGAAGTTTCAATTACAGAGTTAGGAAAAATAAACGGTTGTCTTCCGTTTTGAGCTGTAGCAATATCAGTTCCGTTTTGAATTAAACCATCTTTAATCCCTGCATAAAATACGTGTCCTGTTCTGTAATCAAATACTCCAGAAAGTTTGAAGTTTTTGTAAGTTAATGAACTTGATAAACCTAAAATATAGTCAGGAGTTGTTTTTCCTAATTTTACATTGTTGGCTTTTAATGGGTCTCCCGAAGAAGCGTCAATTATAACGTTTCCGTTTTCATCTCTTTGGTAGCCTGTTCCTACAATCATTGGAAATTGTTCTCCTGCAATTGCCGCAATACCAGCTGTTCCTAAATAATCACCAACAGCTGCTTGAACGGAAATTTCAGTTACCTTGTCTATAGTTGTTTTTGGGGCACTATAACCAAAACGAATATCCCAAGTTAAATTATCATTTTTAATTGGAGTTAATCCTAAATCCAATTCAAGACCAGTAGATGTGGTTTCTCCTACGTTAATAGTCGCTTCGTTAGCTCCTGAAGCGAATGAAGGAGAAGTTTGAAGAATCTGATCTGTGTTTTTTGATGTGTAGTAGCTCACATCAAAAGTTATTCTTCGTCTATAAAATTCTAAGTTTAGGTTAATTTCTTTAGAAATATTATCTTCTGGTTTTAAATTAAAATCAGTAAGTGAAGGATCTTGAACAAATGAGTTAATTATACTGTAAGGAAAACCTGCTGTATCTCCACTTAAAAAACGATCGTTAATATCGTAAGGGTCTATAATTGCATTTCCTACTTTTACAATACTTGCAGATACTTTAGCGTATGTTAAGATGTCTCCGCCAAAATTATCAAATGCTTTTGTTGGAATAAAAGAAACCCCTGCACTTGGATAGAAGAAAGAATTATTATTTTTGTTTAAAACTGAAGTCCAATCATTTCTTGCTGTTAAATTAAGAAATAAATAATCTTTATAACCTAAATCAACATTTGCAAAAAAGGCATAACCTCTTTGTTGTGATTTAAAATCTTCTGGTATTGTGTTTCCTGTAATATTTGTAATGTTGTATAATCCAGGAACTACTAAACGATTTCCTTTAATAGAGGATCTATTTGACTCGATATTAGTAATGTTATTACCAATGTTAGCTTTGAATGAAATATCATTCGTAAGCATGTAATTAAAATTCAATAAGAAATCAGAGTAAATTCTTCTAGAATTACTATTGTTAACTTCATAAGAAGAAACATAGTCAGAAGGAGTGTCCCAATAAACTACTTGGGCTTCATAGCCATTAAAAAATTCATAACCATTAAAAGAAGTTGTTCTAAAACTTGCTCTATATGTTGCGTCGATATTTTTGTTTATTTTGTAGCCAATTTCTCCAACACCTTCTATAGTTTGTCCTTTAGAGTCAATTCTTTCGTTTTTAAGTCTCCAATATGGATTTAATTCCCAATAGGTCCAGTGAGTTGCATTGTCTGGATTAGAAAATGCTTCGACAGGGACATTCACAGGAACTTGAGTTAAAGAGTTATAAACTGAACCTTCTACACCTCCAGCTGTATTTTGGTGACTTGTTGTATAGCGAACATTTCCATTTAAACTCCATTTATCGTTTGATTTACCAGCTCCAAAGTAAAAGTTGTTCTTTTTAAATGAGTCTGTTGGAATAATACCACTTGTTTCTTGATTTCCAATAGAAAGATTTACATAGCCATTTTCATCACCCGATGAAATAGCAATGGAATTTAACATGGTGGTTCCAGTATTAAAAAATGGTTTGTAGTTGTCTTTAATAAAAGAGTAAGGCATTAAAGTTTGTTCCAAACCAGTTGGTTGAAGTGAGCCGTCTAGTTCAGCTCCCCAACTTGTGTTTTCTGTAAAATCTTGAGCACCTTGATAACCTTGACCAAATCTGTTTTGAAGTTTAGGTAACATTGAAACTTCTTCAAAAGTAACAGATGAGTTTAAAGCGATGTTAAATTTGTTTTGTTCTTTATTTCCTTTTTTAGTAGTAACGATAATTACACCATTTGATCCTTGTGACCCATATAAAGCAGCTCCATTTGAACCTTTAATAACGTTTATGGATTCAATGATTTCTGGGTTTAATTCAGAGAATGCACCTGATGTAGATATAACTCCATTAATTACAATTAAAGCTTCATTGTTTCCTGTAATAGACCGGAAACCACGTAATTGAATTCTAGTGCTAGGGTTAACTCCATTGTTAATAGTGTTGATTTGTAAACCAGATACTTTTCCAACTAATCCAACAGCTGCATTAGTTGCTTTCGCCTGGTTTAGTTCATCTGTTTTTATAACTTGAGACGCTGTTGTAATTTCGTCTGGTTTTCTTTTAATACCTAAAGCTGTAACCACAACAGATTCAAGTTCGGTTACATCTTCTTTCATTGTTATGTTGATTTTTGAAGATGATACAACAACTTCTTGAGGTAACATTCCAATGAAAGAATAAACAAGAATCGCTCCTTCGTTTACTTTGATTTCATAATTTCCATCAAAATCAGATTGGGTTCCATTTTTTGTTCCTTTTTCAAGAATAGTCACACCCGCTAAAGGTATACCTCCTTCGTCAATAATTGTTCCAGACACAGGCTTTGCTTGAGCAAAAAATTGCTGACTTAGCAGTAGTGCCAAAAAGGTTAGTAGTAAGTTAATTTTTGATTTCATATTGGTTGATTTGAATTTATAATTCAAAATTGTGAATTATTTCATGACAAACCTAATATAATATTAACTTTTTTATAACATTTTTTGTATTAAATTAAAAATTTGTCTTAAAACTTATGTGAATAATTGAGTTAGAAAGTTTTATCGCTTGGCTGCTTGTGCTTCCGTTAGCGTAAACTAAATTGAATAAGCCATTTTTGGTAAACAACCCAAATCCAAAACCTAGGCCCAAAAGTTTATCATCAATTGCTGCTGTTCTGTCTTGGAAATAGCCATAATCGGTTATGGAGTGTATGTATAAATTTGGAGCAGCCAAATAACGGTATTCTGCCATAATTCCGCTAAAAACATTTGCTTGTAAACTATTTTCGTTAAAACCTCTAATCGAGTTTATGCCGCCAAAGCGAAACAACTCGTTAATTACATAATCATCACTTTGTAAATAAAAAGTCTGATTTCTTAAATAAATGCTGTTTTTTGGATTCAAATTAAAGTTGTAATTCAAATCCAATTGGGTGAAAAACTGATTTGTTTTTTGAGATGAAATGGTTCGATTACCTGTTCCTGCTTTTATGAAGATTCTTGCTTTTTCAGGAAAAATGAAATTTTCGTTATCAAAATCGGTATATTCAAAACTCGAAGTCAAAAATGTATTCGTGAAATCATTCAAACTAAATGAATTTGTATTTTGAATATCTACTGAAGTGGTTTTTTGATAACCAATATAAGCTTTGGTGTTGTACGAAAAATAATAACCCAAATTCAAATCGGTAATCGTGTTTTGAAATGTAGAATCTTGTTTAAAAATTCTCAAATTTGCTTTAATTCCAATTGGAGTTTTAAAAATATAAGGTAATTCGGTTCCTAAATTAAAAGAGGTTTGTTTGTTGCCATCGTTTTTCCAATACAAATTGAATTTTTCGCCCGAATTCAAAATGTTCTGCAATTGCAAATCTAAATATCCGTTAAAAGTCAATTTACTTTGATCATCGTTTGAAAACCCTATAAAGCCATCAAATTTATTGGGTTTCGATTTTTCTAAATACACAAAAATCTTAGTGGAATCAGTTGTAAATAAAATCTCAGGATATTTCAATTGACTCACAAATTGTAGTTTGTCAAACTCATTATTAATCTGCTTTAAATTATCCTGATTAAAAGTCGTTTTTTTTGCTTTTTTCGTAATTGCTTTTTTAATTCCTGTTGGAAATTTATCGTAACCTACGATTACAATATCAGTAATATTTCTTTTCGAATTGAGTTTCAGTTGCAATTCAGAAAATAAATTGTTGTCAACTTTTCGCTGATTAGTCAATTGCAAATTCGCTAGAGAATATCCTTTCTTTTCTAACAAAGCAATTTTACTTTTCATAAAATTCTCAACTTCATTCGTAGCAATAATCAAAGAATCATTTTCTAGTTGCAAGAGCGATTTTTCCTCGGCAGAAAGTTTACCTATATATATGGTGTTGTTTTTTATCGAATTCCCTAAACTGTATTTAAAAACAAAACTACTATCATTTACTTTTTTTTGTTCCAACAGTAGCCAATCAAAAAAACCTTGATTCGTTAACTTGCTTTCAAAACGTTTTTGTTCTTCCAAAAGTAAAGCAACCGAACTATGTTTAGATTCGTATTGTAAACTATCAATGGTTTTGTTTTCTTTTTCCGAAGTTCCTTTTATGTTTAAATAGAAGTTTTGTCCCAATGAAAATTGGAAGCAAAAAAACAGAATAAAACCAAAAAGTAATTTCATAGCAGTAAAGAAACGAAAAAAAGTAAAATAAATTTTATTTGCAGTAGCGAATGGCTTGCGAATTTTTGGTTTCCATATTCCCGCTGTCCGCACTACATGGTAGTTTGCTCCCATCGGGGCTAGCTTGAATTTGTCTTTCTTTTTTGTAACTCAATACAAATCAAAACACTACCAAAATACAATCGTATTGAAAATTAATAAATTATGATTTGGAAAGTAAAAAATAATTCCTACATTTGCAACCCCGTAAAAAGCGGGAATTTTAAACAGTAAAAATTTTTAGTATTTAATTATGCCAACAATTCAACAATTAGTAAGAACAGGGAGAACCCAAATAACTAAGAAGAGTAAATCGGCTGCTTTAGATTCTTGTCCTCAAAGAAGAGGTGTGTGTACTCGTGTTTACACAACAACTCCTAAAAAACCAAACTCAGCAATGAGAAAGGTAGCTAGGGTTCGTTTAACAAACGGTAACGAGGTGAATGCGTACATTCCTGGAGAAGGTCACAATCTACAAGAGCACTCGATAGTATTAGTTAGAGGTGGAAGAGTAAAAGATTTACCAGGTGTACGTTACCACATCGTACGTGGAGCATTAGATACTGCGGGTGTTGCAGGAAGAACACAACGTAGATCTAAGTATGGAGCAAAACGTCCAAAACCAGGACAAGCACCTGCACCAACTGGAAAGAAAAAGTAATTTAAAATCTTTTAAAGAAAAGACATGAGAAAAAGAGCGGCCAAAAAAAGACCACTTTTACCAGATCCAAAATTTAACGATCAGTTAGTAACACGTTTTGTAAACAACTTAATGTGGGATGGTAAAAAATCAACAGCTTTTAAAGTTTTCTATGATGCATTAGAAATCGTTGAAACTAAAAAGCAAGATGCAGAAAAATCTGCTTTAGAGATTTGGAAAGATGCATTAACAAATGTTATGCCTCACGTAGAAGTTCGTTCACGTAGAGTGGGTGGAGCTACATTCCAAATTCCAATGCAAATTCGTCCAGATAGAAAGATTTCTTATGCTATCAAATGGATGATTCTTTATGCAAGAAGAAGAAACGAAAAATCAATGGCAGGTAAATTAGCTTCTGAAATCTTAGCTGCGGCTAAAGAAGAAGGTGCTGCTGTTAAGAAAAGAATGGATACTCACAAAATGGCAGATGCTAATAAAGCATTCTCTCACTTTAGATTTTAATTCGTACAGAAATGGCTAGAGATTTAAAATATACAAGAAATATTGGAATTGCTGCTCACATTGATGCTGGTAAAACAACAACAACTGAGCGTATCTTATTCTATACAGGAAAATCACACAAAATTGGTGAAGTACACGATGGTGCTGCAACAATGGACTGGATGGCACAAGAGCAAGAAAGAGGTATTACAATTACTTCAGCTGCTACAACTTGTGAATGGAATTTCCCAACAGAGCAAGGTAAAGTATTGCCAGAAACATTACCATACCACTTTAATATTATCGATACACCGGGACACGTTGACTTTACAGTTGAGGTAAACCGTTCGTTACGTGTATTAGATGGTTTAGTGTTCTTATTTAGTGCGGTTGATGGTGTTGAGCCTCAGTCTGAAACTAACTGGAGATTAGCTGACCAATATAGAGTTCCACGTATGGGATTCGTAAACAAAATGGACCGTCAAGGTTCTAACTTCTTAAATGTTTGTCAACAAGTTAGAGATATGTTAAAATCTAACGCTGTTGCAATTACTTTACCAATTGGTGAAGAAAATGACTTTAAAGGAGTTGTTGACTTAGTAAAAAACCAAGCTATTATTTGGCATGACGAAACTCAAGGGGCAACTTTTGATATCGTGCCTATTCCAGCTGATATGGTTGACGAAGTAAAAGAGTATCGTTCAATTTTAATTGAAGAGATTGCTACTTACGACGAAAACTTGTTGGAAAAATACATGGAAGATGAGAACTCTATTACTGAGGAAGAAATCAATACAGCTTTAAGAGCTGCTACAATTGATATGGCTATCATTCCTATGATTGCTGGTTCTTCTTTCAAAAATAAAGGTGTTCAGTTCATGTTAGATGCAGTATGTAAATACTTACCATCTCCAATGGATAAAGAAGGTATCGAAGGAATTCACCCTGATGATGCTGATTTATTAGAAGAAGATCAAAAGAAAATTTTACGTCGTCCTGATCCAAAAGAGCCGTTCGCAGCTTTAGCATTTAAAATTGCTACTGACCCTTATGTTGGTCGTTTAGCTTTCTTCCGTGCTTATTCAGGTCGTTTAGATGCAGGTTCTTATATCTTGAACACTCGTTCTGGAAACAAAGAGCGTATATCTCGTATTTACCAAATGCACGCTAACAAACAAAATCCAATCGAATATATTGAGGCTGGAGATATTGGAGCTGCTGTAGGATTTAAAGATATCAAGACTGGAGATACAATGTGTGATGAAAAACACCCAATTATTCTTGAGTCAATGAAATTTCCTGATCCTGTAATTGGTATAGCAATTGAGCCAAAAACAAAAGCTGACGTAGATAAAATGGGTATGGCTTTAGCTAAATTAGCTGAAGAAGATCCAACGTTTACAGTTAGAACTGATGAGGCTTCAGGTCAAACGATTATTTCAGGTATGGGTGAGTTACACTTAGACATTCTTGTAGATCGTATGAAACGTGAGTTTAAAGTTGAGGTGAACCAAGGTGAGCCACAAGTAGAATATAAAGAAGCGTTCACAAAATCGGCACAACACAGAGAAACTTATAAAAAGCAATCTGGAGGTCGTGGTAAATTTGGTGATATCGTATTCCGTTTAGAACCTGCTGATTTAGTAGACGGTAAAGCTCCTATGGGATTACAGTTTGTTAATGAAGTTAAAGGTGGTAACGTACCAAAAGAATATATTCCAGCTGTTGAAAAAGGTTTCAGAGAAGCTATGAAAGCAGGTCCTTTAGCAGGATATGCAGTAGATAGTTTAAAAGTAACTTTATTAGACGGATCTTTCCACCCTGTGGATTCTGATGCTCTTTCTTTCGAATTAGCAGCTAAAATGGGATATAAAGAAGTAGGTCGTGCTGCTGGTGCAGTTATTCTTGAGCCAATCATGAAAATCGAAGTTATTACTCCAGAAGAAAACATGGGTGATATCGTAGGTGACTTGAACCGTCGTAGAGGTCAAGTAAATGACATGGGTGACAGAAATGGTGCTAAAACTATCAAAGCAGATGTGCCTTTATCAGAAATGTTTGGTTATGTAACAACATTAAGAACATTATCATCAGGTAGAGCTACATCAACAATGGAGTTTTCACATTATGCAGAAACACCTTCTAATATTTCAGAAGCTGTAATCAAAAAAGCAAAAGGTAACGCTTAATTTTTAAGAAAATGAGTCAAAAAATCAGAATAAAATTAAAATCTTACGATCACATGTTGGTTGATAAATCAGCAGAGAAGATTGTAAAAACTGTAAAAAGTACAGGTGCAGTAGTAACGGGTCCAATTCCATTACCAACTCACAAAAAGATTTTTACTGTATTACGTTCTCCACACGTTAATAAAAAATCAAGAGAGCAGTTCGAATTAAGTTCATACAAGAGACTATTAGATATCTATAGTTCTTCTTCAAAAACTATCGATGCTTTAATGAAATTAGAATTACCTAGTGGTGTTGAAGTAGAAATCAAAGTATAATTGATTTAGATTGCAATCGCAATAAACATAAAAAACCGTCAATGTTAATAGCATTACGGTTTTTTTCTTACCATATTTAGTGAGTGAAATTGCCTTTTTTGAAGGAAATTTCACTTAACTATTTATTTTTGCGATAATTAAAAAATAATTTATATATTTGCACCCTCAAAATGAGTAGTGTGCAAATACTATTTGTTGTATAAAAAAGAGTTTAATTAATTAATTAGTTTAATATGTCTGGGTTAATCGGAAGAAAAATTGGCATGACTAGCATCTTTGATGAGAACGGGAAAAATATTCCTTGTACTGTAATCGAGTGTGGTCCATGCGTTGTTACCCAAGTCAGAACCAATGAAGTAGACGGATATTCTGCTATTCAGTTAGGTTTCGATGACAAAGCTGAAAAACGTTCTATTAAAGCTGAGTTAGGTCACTTTAAGAAAGCGGGAACAGCTGCAAAGAAAAAAGTCGTTGAATTCAAAGGTTTTGAACAGGAGTACAAATTAGGCGATGTAATCGCCGTTGACTTATTCGCTGAAGGTGAATTTGTTGATGTATTAGGAGTTTCTAAAGGAAAAGGATTCCAAGGGGTTGTTAAGCGTCATGGTTTTGGCGGTGTTGGACAAGCGACACACGGTCAACATAACCGTTTAAGAGCGCCAGGATCTGTAGGAGCGTCATCTTATCCATCTAGAGTATTCAAAGGAATGCGTATGGCTGGAAGAATGGGAGGAGATAATGTAACAGTACAAAACCTTAGAGTTTTAAAAGTGGTAGGTGAGAAAAATCTTTTAGTAATAAAAGGTTGTGTTCCAGGTCACAAAAACTCTTATGTAATCATTCAGAAGTAATGGAAGTAAAAGTTTTAGATATCAACGGAAAAGAAACTGGAAGAAAAGTTCAACTTTCTGATTCAGTTTTCGCAATCGAGCCAAACAAACATGCTGTATATTTAGATGTAAAGCAATATTTGGCTAATCAAAGACAAGGAAACCACAAAGCTAAAGAAAGAGCTGAAGTTGCAGGAAGTACTCGTAAAATTAAAAAACAAAAAGGAACTGGTACTGCTCGTGCAGGATCTGCAAAAAACCCTTTGTTTAAAGGTGGAGGTACAGTTTTTGGACCAAGACCAAGAAGCTACTCATTTAAATTGAACAAAAACTTAAAAAGATTAGCTCGTAAATCAGCTTTATCTTTAAAAGTAAATGAGTCAAATTTAGTAGTAGTTGAAGATTTTACATTTGACACACCAAGCACTAAAAATTTCATTAACGTATTGAAGTCTTTAGGGTTAGATAATAAAAAATCTTTATTTGTGTTGGGCGATTCAAATAAAAATGTATATTTGTCGTCACGCAATTTAAAAGCGTCTAGCGTTGTAACTACTTCAGAATTAAGTACTTATGCAATTTTAAATGCAAAAAGTTTAGTTCTTTTAGAAGGTGCTGTAGACGGAATTGAAGCTAATTTAAGTAAATAATAAGATTATGAGTATCATAATTAAGCCTATTATAACTGAGAAAATAACTAAAGATGGTGAAATTTTTAACCGTTTTGGTTTTGTAGTTGCAAAAACTGCTAACAAAATTCAGATCAAAAATGCTATTGAAGCAGCTTTTGGTGTAAATGTAGTTGCAGTTAATACAATGAACTATAGAGCTGATAGAAGTGTTAAATATACTAAAAGTGGTTTAATCAGTGGGAAAACAAATGCTTACAAAAAAGCAATTGTACAAGTTCAAGAGGGAGAAACAATAGATTTTTATACTAATATCTAATAGAAAATGTCAGTTAGAAAATTAAAACCTATTACCCCGGGTCAGCGATTTAGAGTTGTTAATAGCTTTGACACTATTACAACTGATAAGCCGGAGCGTTCATTGATCGCACCGAAAAAAAACTCTGGAGGTAGAAATAGTCAAGGAAAAATGACCATGCGTTACACAGGCGGTGGTCACAAACAAAAGTATCGTATTATTGATTTTAAAAGAACTAAAGTTGGAATTCCAGCTACAGTTAAAACTATCGAGTATGATCCAAATCGTTCAGCTTTTATTTCATTATTATTTTATGCTGATGGAGCTAAAACTTACATCATTGCACAAAATGGATTACAAGTTGGACAAACTGTAGTTTCAGGTCCAGATGCATCTCCAGAAATTGGAAATGCAATGCCTTTAAGTAAAATTCCTCTAGGAACTGTTATTTCGTGTATCGAATTAAGACCAGGTCAAGGAGCTGTAATTGCTCGTTCTGCAGGAACTTTCGCTCAGTTGATGGCAAGAGATGGAAAATATGCAACAATTAAAATGCCTTCAGGAGAAACAAGATTAATCTTGTTAACTTGTTCAGCTACTATTGGAGCAGTTTCTAACTCTGATCACCAATTAATCGTATCAGGTAAAGCTGGTAGATCAAGATGGTTAGGTAGAAGACCAAGAACAAGACCAGTAGCAATGAACCCAGTTGATCACCCTATGGGAGGTGGTGAAGGACGTTCATCTGGAGGTCATCCACGTTCTAGAAAAGGTTTACCTGCTAAAGGTTATAGAACTCGTTCTAAAGTTAACCCGAGTAATAAGTATATTGTAGAACGTAGAAAGAAATAATTAGATAGACATGGCACGTTCATTAAAAAAAGGACCATTTGTTCACTTTAAATTAGAGAAGAAAGTTCAAGAAAATATCGCAGGTGGTAATAAAGGTGTTGTTAAGACTTGGTCTAGAGCATCTATGATTACTCCAGATTTCGTTGGACAGACTATCGCAGTTCACAATGGTCGTCAGTTTGTACCAGTTTACGTTACAGAAAACATGGTAGGACACAAATTAGGAGAGTTTTCACCAACAAGATCTTTTAGAGGTCATGCTGGGGCTAAAAATAAAGGTAAAAAATAAGAAGCAATGGGAGTTCGTAAAAGAGAAGTTGCGGATGCAAGAAAAGAGGCTAATAAGTCTATTGCATTTGCTAAATTAAATAACTGTCCAACTTCACCTAGAAAAATGCGTTTAGTTGCAGATTTAGTAAGAGGTCAGAAAGTTGAACTAGCTCTTAATATTTTAAGATTTAGTCAAAAAGAAGCTTCAAGAAAATTAGAGAAATTGTTGTTATCTGCCATAAATAATTATGTACAGAAAAACGAAGATGCTAATTTAGAAGAAGCAGGCTTATTTGTAAAAACGATTACAGTTGATGGCGGAATGATGTTAAAAAGACTTCGTCCAGCACCACAAGGTCGTGCACACAGAATTAGAAAACGTTCTAACCACGTAACAATCGTGTTAGGATCAAATAATAACACACAAAGCAATTAATAAACAGTATGGGACAAAAGACAAATCCAATAGGAAATAGACTTGGTATCATCAGAGGGTGGGACTCAAACTGGTATGGTGGAAATGATTACGGTGATAAAATCGCTGAAGATTATAAAATCAGAAAGTATATCCATGCTCGTTTATCTAAAGCAAGTGTATCAAAAATAATTATCGAGAGAACTTTAAAACTTGTAACCGTTACTATCACTACTGCTAGACCTGGTATTATTATCGGAAAAGGTGGTCAAGAGGTAGACAAGTTAAAAGAAGAACTTAAGAAAATTACTGACAAAGAAGTTCAAATCAACATCTTTGAAATTAAAAGACCTGAACTTGATGCTTATTTAGTAGCTACAAGTATCGCTCGTCAAATTGAAAGTAGAATTTCTTACAGACGTGCAATTAAAATGGCTATTGCTGCTGCAATGCGTATGAACGCAGAAGGTATCAAAGTACAAATTTCTGGTCGTTTGAATGGAGCTGAAATGGCACGTTCAGAAAACTTCAAAGAAGGTAGAATTCCTTTATCAACTTTCAGAGCTGATATTGATTATTCATTAGGTGAGGCACATACTACTTATGGTAGAATGGGTATCAAAGTATGGATAATGAAAGGTGAGGTTTATGGAAAAAGAGATCTTTCTCCGTTAGTAGGAATGGACAAGCAAAAGTCTAAACCTTCAGGATCTTCTGCTCCAAAAAGAGATGGAAATAAGCCAAACGCACGCAAAAGAAAGTAATTATTTAAACTAAAGAAAAATGTTACAGCCTAAAAGAACAAAATACCGTAAGGTACAGAAAGGTAGAATGAAAGGCGTTTCTCAAAGAGGACACGAGCTTTCAAATGGAATGTTTGGTATCAAATCTTTAGATTCTTCATTTATTACTTCTCGTCAAATTGAAGCAGCTCGTATTGCAGCAACACGTTTCATGAAAAGAGAAGGTCAATTATGGATCAAAATATTTCCAGATAAACCTATTACAAAGAAACCATTAGAAGTACGTATGGGTAAAGGTAAAGGTGCAGTTGAGTATTGGGCTGCAGTTGTTAAACCTGGTAAAATTATGTTTGAAGTTGGAGGAGTTCCTCTATCAGTTGCAAAAGAAGCTTTACGCTTAGCAGCTCAAAAACTTCCTGTTAAAACTAAGTTTATCGTTGCTAGAGATTTCGAAGCATAATCAAAATTTATTATGAAACAATCAGAAATTAAAAATCTATCTGCAGCTGAGTTACAAGAACAACTTAGTCAGTTAAAGAAAACGTATACCGACCTAAAAAATGCTCATGCAATTTCGCCAATCCAAAATCCTCTTCAATTAAGAGGTTTGAGAAGATCAGTTGCGAGATTACATACAGAGTTAACTAAAAGAGAGTTACAATAATTGTAGACTAGCTGAAAGATGGAAAAAAGAAATTTAAGAAAAGAGAGAATAGGTGTGGTGACTTCAAACAAAATGGAGAAATCTATTGTTGTGTCACAAACTACAAAAGTGAAACACCCATTATACGGTAAGTTCGTGTTAAAAACTAAAAAATACGTTGCACACGACGAAACAAACGATTGTAACATTGGAGATACAGTAAAGATCATGGAAACAAGACCTTTATCTAAATCAAAATGTTGGAGATTAGTTGAAATCATTGAAAGAGCTAAGTAATTATGGTACAACAAGAGTCAAGATTAAAAGTAGCAGATAATACGGGAGCTAAAGAAGTTTTAACTATCCGTGTTTTAGGAGGAACGAAACGTCGTTATGCCTCTGTTGGTGACAAAATTGTAGTTTCAATTAAAGATGCAACTCCAAACGGAAACGTTAAAAAAGGAGCGGTATCAACTGCAGTGGTTGTACGTACCAAAAAAGAAGTGAGAAGAGCTGATGGATCTTACATCCGTTTTGACGATAACGCATGTGTATTGTTAAACGCTGCAGGAGAAATGAGAGGAACTCGTGTTTTTGGTCCAGTTGCCAGAGAACTTCGTGAAAAACAATTCATGAAAATTGTATCATTAGCACCAGAAGTGCTTTAATTCTTATACAAATGATAAAGCTAAAAATAAAATCAGGAGATATCGTAAGAGTTATTGCTGGAGACCACAAAGGTTCTGAAGGTAAAATTGTACGTGTTCTTCGTGAGAAAAACAAAGCGATTGTTGAAGGAGTTAACATGGTTTCGAAACATACAAAACCAAGTGCAAAAAACCCTCAAGGAGGAATCGTTAAGAAAGAAGCTCCTATCCATGTGTCTAACTTGTCTTTAATTGACCCAAAGTCAAAAGAAGCAACTAAAGTTGGTTTCAAACAAGAAGGAGACAAGAAAGTGAGATTTTCAAAAAAATCTAATCAAGTACTATAGTTATGGCATATATTCCTAGACTAAAAGAAGAATATAAGAGCAGAGTAATTGCTGCTCTTACAGAAGAATTCGGTTACAAAAACGTAATGCAAGTTCCTAAACTTGAAAAAATCGTTGTAAGCCGTGGAGTTGGTGCAGCAGTATCTGACAAAAAGTTAGTAGACTACGCTGTTGAAGAAATGACAAAAATTACTGGGCAAAAAGCAGTTGCTACTATTTCTAAAAAAGACGTTGCGTCTTTCAAATTGAGAAAAGGTATGCCAATTGGTGCTAAAGTAACTTTACGTGGAGAAAGAATGTATGAATTCTTAGATAGATTGATTACTTCATCTTTACCACGTGTTAGAGATTTCAGCGGAATTAAATCTACTGGATTTGACGGAAGAGGTAACTATAACTTAGGTGTACTTGAACAAATCATTTTTCCAGAAATTGATATTGATAAAGTAAACAAAATCTCAGGATTTGATATTACCTTCGTAACTTCTGCAGAAACAGATAAAGAAGCAAAAGCATTATTAGCGGAATTAGGATTACCTTTTAAAAAGAATTAAGACATGGCTAAAGAATCAATGAAAGCCCGTGAGGTGAAAAGAATTGCATTAGTAGAAAAGTATGCTGAGAAAAGAAAAGCTTTAAAAGAAGCTGGAGATTTCGAAGGATTACAAAAATTACCAAAAAATTCTTGTCCAGTTAGAGTACACAATCGTTGTAAATTAACAGGTAGACCAAGAGGGTATATGCGTCAGTTTGGTCTTTCACGTGTAACGTTCCGTGAAATGGCTAATCAAGGATTAATTCCTGGTGTTAAAAAAGCATCTTGGTAATCTCGGAAAAAGTTATTACTTTTGCAATCCAATAAAAAAGTTTAATTGGTTAAAGGTTCAATCCGCTGAGGGCGGATTGAAAACCATAGCCGCAATTCTATACATATGTATACAGATCCAATTGCCGATTATCTTACGAGAGTTAGAAATGCAGTGAGAGCTAACCACAAAGTGGTTGAAATTCCAGCATCTAACATGAAAAAAGAAATCACAAAGATTTTATTCGATCAAGGATATATCTTAAGTTACAAATTCGAAGACAACTCTGTACAGGGTTCAATCAAAATTGCGCTTAAATATGATAAAGACACGAAAGAGTCAGTTATCAAAGATATCCAAAGAATTAGTAAACCAGGTTTACGTAAATATGCAGGTTCATCTGACTTACCTAGAATCTTAAATGGTTTAGGTATTGCTATTGTTTCTACATCAAAAGGTTTGATGACAGGAAAACAAGCTAAGCAATTAAACGTTGGTGGCGAAGTTATTTGTTACGTATATTAATAAAAAGACGAGACAATGTCAAGAATAGGTAAAAATCCAATTGCAATTCCAGCAGGAGTAACTGTAGAAGTTAAAGAAGCTGTAGTTACAGTAAAAGGAAAATTAGGCGAGCTTACTCAAGAATTTTCTGATGTAACCGTTAAAATCGAAGATAACCAAGTTATCGTTGAGCGTTCATCAGATCATAAAGATGAGAGAGCGAAACACGGACTTTATCGTTCATTAATCAACAATATGATTGTTGGTGTTTCTGAAGGCTTTACAAAACAATTAGAATTAGTTGGAGTTGGATACAGAGCTTCTAATCAAGGTCAAAAACTTGATTTAGCTTTAGGATTCTCTCATAACATTGTTTTAGATGTTGTAAGTGAAGTTACTGTTGAAACAGTATCAGAAAAAGGTAAAAATCCGATAGTGAAATTATCATCATTCGACAAACAATTATTAGGTCAAGTAGCTGCGAAGATCAGAGGTTTCCGCAAACCTGAGCCATATAAAGGAAAAGGAGTTAAGTTTGTAGGAGAAGAACTAAGAAGAAAAGCAGGTAAATCAGCTTAAAAATTAAGACTATGTCATTAACGAAATCTGAAAGAAGACAAAGAATTAAGTTCAGAATCAGAAAGATTGTAAGCGGAACTGCTGCTCAACCAAGACTTTCTGTATTCAGAAGTAATAAAGAAATCTATGCGCAAATCATAGATGACGTAAACGGTACAACTTTAGTTGCTGCTTCATCGAGAGATAAAGAAGTTGCTCAAGGAACTGCTGTTGAAACTGCAAAAGCAGTTGGTAAATTAGTTGCTGAAAAAGCACTTAAAGCAGGTATTTCAACAATCTCTTTTGATAGAGGTGGGTATTTATACCATGGACGTGTGAAATCATTAGCTGAAGGAGCTAGAGAAGCTGGACTTAAATTCTAAGAAATTATGTATCATAATTATAAAAACGTAGAGATTGTAAAACCAGGAGGTCTTGAATTAAAAGACCGTTTGGTGAGTGTAAATCGTGTTACTAAAGTTACTAAAGGAGGTAGAGCATTTGGTTTCTCTGCTATCGTAGTGGTTGGTGATGAAAACGGTGTAGTTGGTCATGGATTAGGAAAATCTAAAGATGTTTCTGAAGCAATCGCTAAAGCGGTGGAAGATGCTAAGAAAAACTTAGTTAGAATTCCTTTACAGGGACAATCTGTTCCTCATGAGCAAAAAGGTAAATTTGGTGGTGCTAGAGTATTTTTAATGCCTGCTTCACACGGTACTGGAGTTATTGCTGGTGGTGCTGTTCGTGCGGTATTAGAATCTGTAGGTGTTCACGATGTATTATCTAAATCACAAGGTTCTTCAAACCCTCATAACGTAGTTAAAGCAACTTTTGATGCTTTATTACAAATGAGAAGCGCTTTAACGGTAGCTAAACAAAGAGGAGTATCTTTAGAAAAAGTATTCAAAGGTTAATCAACAGGAAATCATGGCAAAATTAAAAGTAAAACAAGTAAGAAGTAAAATCAATTGTCCTCTTGATCAAAAGAGAACTTTGGAAGCTTTAGGTCTTCGTAAAATGGGACAAGTTGTTGAGCATGATGCAAATCCTGCTATCCTTGGAATGGTAAATAAAGTTAAACACTTAGTTTCTGTTGAAGAAACTAAATAACACTATACAGTTATGAATTTAAGTAACTTACAACCAGCTGAAGGTTCTACGCACAATCAAAATAAAAGAGTAGGTAGAGGAGAAGGTTCTGGAAAAGGTGGTACCGCTGCACGTGGACACAAAGGAGCAAAATCTCGTTCTGGTTATTCTAAGAAAATTGGTTTTGAAGGTGGTCAAATGCCACTTCAAAGACGTGTACCTAAGTTTGGTTTCAAGAACATTAATAGAGTAGAATATCAAGGTATCAATCTTGATTCGTTACAATTATTAGTAGATAACGGTGTAGTTACCGATACAGTAGACTTTACTGTATTTGTAGATACTCGTTTAGCTACAAAAAATAGCTTAGTAAAGATTTTAGGAAGAGGTGAGCTAAAAACAAAACTTAAAGTAAGTGCTCACAAATTTACTGCATCTGCAAAAGCGGCTATCGAGGCTGCTGGTGGAGAAGCTGTAACTTTATAATCCTTTAGTAAAATGAAGAAATTTATAGATTCATTCATCAACGTTTGGAAAATCGAAGAGTTAAAAAATAGAATTTTATTAACTCTTGGATTATTATTAGTGTACCGTTTCGGTGCTCAAGTAACCCTTCCGGGGATTGATGCTACTAAATTGACAAATCTTACAAACCAAACTGATGAAGGTATTGGATGGTTAATTAATGTATTTACAGGAGGTGCGTTTTCGCAAGCTTCTGTATTTGCATTGGGTATCATGCCATACATATCAGCTTCTATCGTAGTTCAATTAATGGGAATTGCGGTGCCATATTTACAAAAATTACAAAAAGACGGTGAAAGTGGAAGAAAGAAAATTAACCAAATTACAAGATGGTTAACAATCTTAATTACTTTAGTTCAAGGTCCTGGTTATATCTATAACTTGTACAGAACTTTACCAGGTGAAGCATTTATGCTAACTGGACCAACATTCATCTTCTCTTCAGTACTAATCTTAGTTACTGGAACTATTTTTGCAATGTGGTTAGGAGAAAAAATTACCGATAAAGGTATTGGTAATGGTATTTCTTTATTGATAATGGTAGGTATTATTGCAAGAATGCCACAAGCATTTATTCAAGAGTTTTCATCTAGAACTTCTCAAGCAAACGGAGGTGTTATGATGATTGTAATCGAATTAATACTTTGGTTCTTAGTAATAATTGCATGTATTTTATTGGTAATGGCTGTAAGAAAAATTCCAGTACAGTATGCAAGACGTACCGTTTCTGGGGATTTTGAAGAAGACATGATGGGAGGTAACAGACAGTTTATCCCATTAAAGTTAAATGCATCAGGTGTTATGCCGATCATTTTTGCGCAAGCTATTATGTTTATTCCAGCTGCTGTTTCTGGTTTGGCTAAAGAATCAGACACTGCACTTTCTATTGCAGGAATGTTCAACGATCCATTCGGTTTAGTATATAATATTGTTTTTGCTTTGTTAATCGTAATTTTTACGTACTTTTACACCGCAATTACTGTACCAACTAATAAGATGGCAGATGATTTAAAAAGAAGCGGAGGTTTTATACCAGGTGTTAAGCCAGGTGTTGAAACTGGAGATTACCTAGATAAAATTATGTCATTAATCACTTTTCCAGGATCATTATTTCTTGCTTTAGTGGCTGTGTTCCCAGCTGTTGCAGTAAGTTTACTTGGAGTTCAAGGTGCTTGGGGTTATTTTTATGGTGGTACTTCTTTATTAATCATGGTTGGAGTTGCAATAGACACTATTCAGCAAATAAATTCTTATTTATTGAATAAACACTATGATGGTTTGATGAAAAGTGGTAAAAATAGAAAAGCAGTAGCTTAATTTTTATGGCAAAACAATCAGCAATAGAACAAGACGGAACAATCATTGAAGCATTATCAAATGCGATGTTTCGTGTAGAGTTAGAAAACGGACACATTGTAATTGCTCATATCTCTGGAAAAATGCGTATGCATTACATTAAATTGTTACCAGGTGACAAGGTAAAACTTGAAATGAGCCCTTATGATTTGTCTAAAGCAAGAATTACTTATAGATACTAAAGCTATTAAAATGAAAGTAAGAGCATCAGTTAAAAAGAGAAGTGCCGAGTGCATTATTGTACGTAGAAAAGGAAGATTATACGTTATTAACAAAAAGAATCCTAGATTTAAACAAAGACAAGGATAATTATGGCAAGAATTGCAGGGGTAGATATACCTAAACAAAAAAGAGGAATCATTGCTTTAACATACATATTTGGTATTGGTAGAAGCAGAGCTAAAGATATATTAGCTAAAGCTCAAGTGAGCGAAGACAAGAAAGTTCAAGATTGGAATGATGACGAGATCGGAGCAATTCGTGAAGCGGTATCTTATTTCAAAATTGAAGGTGAATTGCGTTCAGAAGTTCAATTAAACATCAAACGTTTAATGGATATTGGATGTCAAAGAGGTATTCGTCACAGAGCTGGACTTCCATTAAGAGGTCAAAGAACTAAAAACAACTCTAGAACTAGAAAAGGTAAGAGAAAAACTGTTGCTAACAAGAAAAAAGCAACTAAATAATAAGTAATAATATGGCTAAAGCAACAGCAAAAAAACGTAAAGTTATCGTTGAATCTTCGGGAGAAGCACATATTAATGCTACTTTTAACAACATCATCATCTCGTTAACAAACAAGAAAGGTGAAGTTATTTCTTGGTCTTCAGCTGGTAAAATGGGCTTTAGAGGTTCTAAAAAGAATACTCCTTATGCAGCTCAAATGGCAGCAGAAGATTGTAGTAAAGTAGCTCTTGAAGCTGGACTAAAGAAAGTAAAAGTTTATGTGAAAGGACCAGGAAACGGAAGAGAATCTGCAATCAGATCTATTCACAATTCTGGAGTTGAAGTTACAGAAATCATTGATGTAACTCCAATGCCACATAACGGATGTCGTCCTCCAAAAAGAAGAAGAGTATAATTTAAGTATAACACAGGTAGGTTTAAAATTATCGAAGGATATAAGACCTGAATTCATAATTCCTACCTTTTTTAATTTTTTAAAATGGCAAGATATACTGGTCCAAAAACTAAGATTGCTCGTAAATTTGGCGAAGCAATATTCGGAGAAGACAAATCCTTCGAAAAAAGAAATTACCCTCCAGGGCAACATGGTTTAGCTAAAAAGAGAGGTAAAAAATCTGAATATGCAGTTCAGTTAATGGAAAAGCAAAAAGCGAAGTACACTTACGGAATTCTTGAAAAACAATTCAGAAACTTATTCAAAAAAGCATCTGCTGCTTCTGGTGTAACAGGTGAAATTTTATTACAATTATGTGAAGCTCGTTTAGATAACGTAGTTTACAGAATGGGTGTTGCGCCTTCTCGTAGAGCAGCTCGTCAAATTGTATCTCACAGACATATCACTGTTAACGGTGAACTTGTTAATGTACCTTCTTACCACTTAAAAGCTGGTGATAAAGTTGCAGTACGTGAAAAATCAAAATCTCTTGAAGCTATCGAACGTTCTTTAGCAAGTTCTTCTCAAGTTTATGAGTGGATTACATGGAACAATGATACTAAAGAAGGTACTTTTGTTTCTGTACCTCAAAGACTTCAGATTCCAGAAAATATTAAAGAACAACTAATCGTTGAGTTGTATAACAAATAATAATTGACTTTAGTCGAAAGTATGGCAATATTTAATTTTCAAAAGCCCGATAAAGTTATCATGATCGATTCTACGGATTTCGAAGGTAAATTTGAATTTAGACCTTTGGAACCTGGTTACGGATTGACTGTTGGTAATGCACTTAGAAGAGTTTTGCTTTCTTCTCTTGAAGGATATGCAATTACATCAGTAAGAATAGAAGGTGTAGAACATGAGTTCTCTACTATTTCTGGTGTGGTTGAAGATGTAACAGAAATTATCTTAAATCTTAAACAAGTACGTTTCAAACGTCAAATTGAAGATATCGATAACGAATCTGTTTCTATCGCTCTTTCAGGTAAAGATAAAATTACTGCAGGTGATTTTCAAAAATTCATCTCTGGTTTTCAAGTTTTAAATCCAGATTTAGTTATCTGTAATTTAGACAGCAAAACATCTATCAACATGGAACTTTCTATCGAAAAAGGTAGAGGATATGTTCCAGCTGAAGAGAACAAAAAATCAAACGCTCCAATAGGAACTATTTTTACAGATTCAATTTACACACCAGTAAAGAATGTAAAATATACTATTGAGAATTTCCGTGTGGAACAAAAAACAGATTACGAAAAATTAGTTTTTGAAATCATTACAGATGGTTCTATCCATCCTAAAGATGCATTAACTGAGGCAGCTAAGACGTTAATCCACCACTTTATGTTGTTCTCTGATGAAAGAATTACTCTTGAGGCAGATGAAATTGCTCAAACTGAGTCTTATGACGAAGAATCTCTTCACATGAGACAGTTATTGAAAACTAAATTAGTTGATATGGACTTATCTGTTAGAGCATTAAATTGTTTAAAAGCGGCTGAAGTTGATACATTAGGTGATTTAGTTTCTTTCAACAAGAACGACTTAATGAAGTTCCGTAATTTTGGTAAAAAATCATTAACTGAATTAGATGAGTTAGTGGCGAATAAAAACCTTACTTTCGGTATGGACTTAACTAAATACAAGTTAGATAAAGAATAATTGCTTCATATTTTGCGCTCCTATAATGGATTGATGCAAGATGAAGATAAATAAAACACGTCATGAGACACGGAAAAAAATTCAATCATTTAAGTAGACAAAAAGGACATAGAAGAGCTATGTTAGCTAATATGGCTTGTTCTTTAATCGAACATAAGCGTATCAACACAACTGTTGCTAAAGCAAAAGCTTTAAAACAATTCGTTGAGCCGTTAGTAACAAAATCAAAAGAAGATACTACTCACAATCGTCGTACAGTTTTCGCTTATTTAAGAGATAAGTATGCTGTTACTGAATTGTTCAGAGAAGTTGCTGCTAAAGTTGGTGACCGTCCAGGAGGATACACTCGTATCATCAAGTTAGGTAACCGTTTAGGAGATAACGCTGACATGGCAATGATTGAATTAGTAGATTTCAACACCTTGTATAACGGTGGTAAAAAAGAAGTTAAGAAAACGACTCGTCGTGGAAAAGCTAAAAAAGCAGAAGGTACTCCTGAAGCTCCAGCAGCTGAAACTTCTGAAAATACTGAAGCTACAGAATAATCATGAAACCATTCATGTAAAAATAATAAGGATAGACTTTTTTAAGTTTATCCTTTTTTTTTGGTTTTATGGAATTAAAGATTTTCTAAAAACAACTTTTATAACTAAATTTGCAACCACAACAACACAACGCAATGAAATACAACAATCGTTCTAAAGCCGTTTTACTTCTTAAAGACGGTACTATTTTTCACGGAAAATCAATCGGAATTGAAGGTGTTACTTTTGGTGAAGTCGCTTTTAATACGGGAACAACAGGTTATCAAGAAATTTTTACAGATCCTTCTTACTTCGGACAAATCATGGTTACTACCAATGCGCACATTGGAAACTATGGTGTAAATGATAAAGAAGTTGAATCTGATTCAGTAA
Organism: Flavobacterium sp. UBA7663; assembly: GCF_002483315.1. Taxonomy (GTDB): domain Bacteria; phylum Bacteroidota; class Bacteroidia; order Flavobacteriales; family Flavobacteriaceae; genus Flavobacterium. Next base: position 287,720 of record NZ_DLHR01000015.1, on the reverse strand, counting down.
AAATTTCAGGATTGGTTTGTAAAAATTTCAGCTTTAATTATTCGCGAGAAGATGCAACCGAAAGTTTGTTTGACTATTTAAGTAAACAAAATCTTATCGTAATTTCTGATGTGGATACAAGAGCATTGGTAAGTTATATCAGAGATAACGGAGCTATGAATGCGGTTATTTGTACAGATGGAACTCCAATCGAAGAATTAAAAGAAAAATTAGCGCAAGTTCCAGATATGAATGGTTTGGAATTAGCTTCACAAGTTTCTACTAAAGAACCTTATTTCTTTGGAGATGAATCAGCAAAATATAAAATTTCAGCTTTAGACTTAGGAATTAAAACCAATATTCTTAGAAACTTAGCTAAGAGAGATTGCTATATAAAAGTTTTCCCATACAACGCTTCTTATGAAGATTTAAAAGCATTTAATCCTGATGGTTATTTCTTATCAAACGGCCCTGGTGATCCAGAACCATTAGAAACTGCTCAAGAAGTAGCAAAACAAATTCTTAATGAAAATAAGCCGTTATTTGGAATCTGTTTAGGTCACCAAATTATTGGTTTAGCTAACGGAATTTCAACTTATAAAATGTTCAACGGTCATCGTGGAATCAATCACCCAGTTAAAAATGTGATTACGGGTAAAGGTGAAATTACGTCTCAAAATCACGGTTTTGCTATCGTAAGAGAAGAATTAGACAAACATCCAGATTTCGAATTAACACACGAACATTTGAATGATGGAACTGTGGCTGGTATGCGAATGAAATCGAAAAACTGTTTCTCAGTTCAATATCACCCAGAAGCAAGTCCTGGACCTCACGATTCTAGTTATTTATTTGACCAATTTATCGAAAACATAAAAACTGCAACTAACTAAAACGTTATCGTTTATAAGTTTTTTGAGTTTTTCAGTATCATTATAGTTTAAATTATAAATTTGTTATTATTCATAAGGTAGTAACTAAAAAAAATATAAAATGAGTATAATTATCAAAGTACACGCAAGACAAATTTTAGATTCGCGTGGAAATCCAACAATTGAAGTTGATGTAGTTACAGATAACGGAATTTTAGGAAGAGCAGCTGTGCCAAGTGGTGCTTCTACTGGCGAACATGAAGCGGTTGAGCTTCGTGATGGCGGAAAGGCTTTCATGGGAAAAGGTGTTTTAAAAGCAGCTGAAAATGTAAATACAAAAATTGCTGAAGCGATTGTAGGTATGTCGGTTTTTGAACAAAATTTAATCGACAAGATGATGATTGAATTAGACGGAACAGCAAACAAATCTAATTTAGGTGCTAATGCAATTTTAGGTGTTTCTTTAGCGGTTGCAAAAGCAGCAGCTAACGAATTAGGAATGCCTTTATATCGTTATGTTGGTGGCGTTTCTGCGAATACGTTACCAGTTCCAATGATGAATATCATCAACGGTGGTTCACATTCTGATGCTCCAATTGCGTTCCAAGAATTTATGATTATGCCAGTCAAGGCAAAAGATTTTACTCACGCTATGCAAATGGGAACTGAAATTTTCCATAACCTTAAAAAAGTATTACACGATAGAAATTTATCTACTGCAGTAGGTGATGAAGGTGGATTTGCTCCAAATTTAGCAGGTGGAACAGAAGACGCTTTAGATTCTATCAAATTAGCCGTTACAAATGCAGGTTATACTTTTGGTGATGATGTAATGATTGCTTTAGATTGTGCCGCTTCTGAATTTTATGTAAATGGAAAATACGATTACACTAAATTTGAAGGTGAAACTGGAAAAGTAAGAACTTCTCAAGAGCAAGCGGAATATTTAGCTGAATTAGCAACTAATTATCCAATTATTTCAATCGAAGACGGAATGTATGAAGATGATTGGGAAGGTTGGAAATTATTAACTGAGAAAATCGGAGATAAAGTACAATTAGTTGGGGATGATTTATTCGTAACTAATGTAGAAAGATTATCTCGTGGAATTAGTCAATCTATCGCGAATTCAATTTTGATTAAAGTAAACCAAATTGGTACTTTGACTGAAACAATTGCTGCTGTAAAAATGGCGCATAATGCAGGATACACTTCTGTAATGTCACACCGTTCTGGAGAAACAGAAGACAATACAATTGCTGATTTAGCAGTTGCTTTAAACTGTGGACAAATCAAAACGGGTTCAGCTTCTCGTTCAGATCGTATGGCAAAATACAATCAATTACTAAGAATTGAAGAAGAGTTGGCAGATGTAGCTTATTTTCCTGGAGTAAATGCTTTTAAAGTAAAAAGATAATTTCTTTGAAATACAAACTTTAAATCCTGTTGCAATCAATTTGTAACAGGATTTTTTCATGTATATTATTTAACCATAAATTATAGATAATTTCTTTATTGTTTGATTATTATTTGTTAAATTCGCAATTCACATTAATTTTATCATAAAATACCATATAAATAATATGTCAAAAACTGCAATATTAGAGCTTGATGGCAAAAAGTATGAGTTTCCTGTAATAGTAGGGACTGAGAATGAGGTTGCTATCGACATCGACAAGTTACGTAGTGCTTCTGGTGCTATTACGATTGATCCTGGTTATAAAAACTCGGGGTCATGTACAAGTGAGATTACTTTCTTAGATGGAGAGGAAGGAATTTTACGTTATAGAGGATATTCAATCGAAGATTTAGCTGATAAAGCTGATTTCTTAGAAGTTTCTTATTTGTTGATTTTTGGAGAACTTCCAACTACAGCACAATTAGAAAAATTCGAAAACGATATTCGTAAATATACATTAGTTAACGAGGAAATGAAAAACATCATTGATGGTTTTCCAAAAACGGCTCATCCAATGGGCGTTTTAGCTTCTTTAACAAGTGCATTAACTGCATTTAATCCTAAGTCTGTGAATCCTCACAACGAAAAAGAAATGTATGATGCAGTTTGTAAAACTATGGGTAAATTCTTAGTAATTGCTACATGGACTTACAGAAAAACAATGGGATATCCATTAAATTACTACGATAATACAAAAGGATACGTTGATAATTTCATGCGCTTAATGTTTGAATTACCAACAGGGCCATACAAAGCAGATCCAAAAGTAGTAGCTGCTTTAGATAAATTATTCATCTTACATGCAGATCACGAACAAAACTGTTCTACTTCTACTGTAAGAATTGTGGGTTCTTCTCATGCTGGTTTATTTGCTTCAATTTCGGCTGGAGTTTCTGCACTTTGGGGACCACTTCATGGTGGAGCTAATCAAGCGGTTTTAGAAATGTTACAAGAAATCCATGATAATGGTGGTGATGTAGCTAAATTCGTTTTAAAAGCAAAAGACAAAGACGATCCGTTCCGTTTAATGGGATTCGGACACCGTGTTTATAAAAACTTTGATCCAAGAGCAACTATCATTAAAAAAGCAGCTGATGATGTGTTAAATTCGTTAGGTGTTGATGATCCATTATTAGATATTGCTAAACAATTAGAAAAAGTAGCTTTAGAAGACGAATATTTCAAATCAAGAAACTTATATCCAAACGTAGATTTCTATTCAGGAATTATCTACAGAGCTATGGGAATCCCGGTTGAAATGTTTACGGTTTTATTTGCTATTGGTCGTTTGCCAGGTTGGATTGCGCAATGGAAAGAAATGAGAGTAAACAAAGAACCAATTGGTCGTCCAAGACAAGTATATACAGGTTATACATTACGTCCTTTCAAAGAAGTAAAAGATAGGTAATCATAAAAAAAATCCCACTGTAAAGTGGGATTTTTGCTTTTATTGGTTTAGCATTTATTCAGGATGTTTTTGTTCTTCCTCCTGTGTACTTCCTGTTAAATCTTCTACTTTGTCTTCTACAGTTTCAGCTGCATTTTGTAATGATTCTTTTAAGTTGTGTGCTTTTTCTTCAACCCAACCCGCAGCTTCTGCAGTTTTTTCTTTTGCAGTTTCTATTACATCAGCTACTTTTTCATTTACTTTTAATTCTTCTAGCTTTTGAGATGCTTTTTCGGCTACATTTTCAACTGTTTCTTTTACGTCTTCAGCTACATCAGCAGCTTTTTCAGCAACATTTTCTGCTACTTCGCTTAAGTTTTCTTTCGCTATTTCCGCTTTCTCTTTTGCTTTTCCAAAAAGAGAACTAAAAAAATTCGATAATCCCATGATAAATTGTTTTTTATAGTTTTCTCAAATTTAATCATTTATGCGCAAATACAATCAATTTGATATAAATTTATAACGATTGACTAATTAATAATCTCGTTTCCTTTTTCTATATTTGCCAAAAGCCATATGCTATGTTACAATTAAATGTAAAAAACGAAACTTCTCGATTAAGGGCAGTGGTGTTAGGAACCGCTCTTAGTAATGGTCCAACACCTACCATAGAAGAAGCTTATGATCCAAAATCATTAGAGCACATTAAAGCCGGAACCTATCCTGTGGAAGCTGATATGGTAAACGAAATGGAAGCTTTTAATAAGGTGTTCCAAAAATACGACGTAAAAGTCTTCAGACCTCAAATTATTGAAAATTACAACCAAATCTTCGCTAGAGATATCGGATTTGTAATCGATGATATCTTTATTAAAGCCAATATTTTACCAGACCGTGAGCGTGAATTGGATGCTATTCAATACGTAATCGATCAAATTGACCCAAAGAAAGTTGTTCGTCCACCAGAAGAAGTACATATCGAAGGTGGCGATGTAATGCCTTGGAACGAATATATTTTCATCGGAACTTACAAAGGTTCAGATTATAAAGACTATATTACAGCAAGAACAAATATGCAAGGGGTAAATTACATTAAAGAATTGTTCCCAAATAAAATTGTAAAAGCATTTGACTTAGTAAAATCGAAAATAGAACCACGCGATAACGCTTTACATTTAGATTGCTGTTTTCAACCTGTTGGAACAAACAAAGGAATTATTTATAAAAGTGGCTTCCGTGAAGAAGCAGATTATATGTTTTTAGTAAATTTATTCGGAAAAGAGAATTTGTTTCACATCGAAAGAGAAGAAATGTATCACATGAATTCCAACGTGTTTTCCATTGCTCCAGATGTTGTAGTTTCTGAAAAGAATTTTACTAGATTAAATAATTGGTTGCGTGAAAGCGGATTTACTGTAGAAGAAATTCCATATGCCGAAATTGCAAAACAAGAAGGCTTATTACGATGTTCAACTTTACCATTAATTAGAGATTAAAAACTTTGTTTCATGTTTAATGTTCCAAGTTCTAAAACTTGAAACCTGAAACCTGAAACTTAAAATAAAAATAAAACATGAACCAAACAACTAATTCCATATTGATGATTCGTCCGGTAGCATTCCGAATGAACGAACAAACTGCGGTGAATAATTATTACCAAAAAGTATTGGACAATTTAACACCAACTTCGGTTAATGCTAAAGCACAAGAAGAATTTGATACTTTCGTTCAAAAGTTACGAATGATTGGATTAAATGTTGTGGTGGTGGAAGATACATTAAGCCCAGATACACCTGATAGTATTTTTCCAAACAACTGGATTTCATTTCATGAAAATGGGGATGTAGTTTTATATCCAATGTTTGCCGAAAATCGCCGATTAGAAAGAAGAGAAGATGTTTTAGATCATTTGGAAGAAGAGGGTTTTGTAATCAATGAGATTATGGATTATACTTCAGCTGAAGATGATGATATTTTCTTGGAAGGTACCGGAAGTATTGTTTTAGATAGAGCGAATGGGAAAGCTTATTGTGCTTTGTCGCCAAGAGCTGACGAAGAATTATTCATTGAATTTTGTGAAGATTTCGAATTTACTCCTGTAATATTTGAAGCCTTTCAAACCGTAAACGGAGAAAGAAAACACATTTATCATACTAACGTAATTATGTGTGTGGGCGAAACTTTTGCGGTTATTTGTGCAGATTGTATTGATGACAAAAAAGAACGCAAAATGGTCTTAGATAGCTTAAAAGGTGATGAAAAAGAAGTAATCTTGATAACTGAAGATCAAGTGAATAATTTCGCTGGAAATATGTTAGAAGTAAAAGGAACCGATGACAGAAGATATTTAATCATGAGTGCATCAGCACATCAAAGTTTGACTAAAAAGCAAATTGCACAATTAGAAGAACATGTAACAATAGTAAGTTCAAGTTTAGATACTATTGAAGCTTGTGGTGGTGGGAGTGCTCGTTGTATGATGGCAGAAATTTTCTTACCGAAAGAATAATTTTAACGTCATTTCAAATCATTTTAAAAAGTAAAAATCCCAAATTCCGATTCATTCGAAATTTGGGATTTTTTTCTTCTATCTTCTAACTTTTTTATATTCCTCTGACAATACTTAAAACTGCACTAATTATATATTGAATACCAATAGCAATCGTTAAAAAGCCAATAATCCTTGAAATTGCTACAATACCAGAAGCTCCTAAAATATTGGCTAAATAATGCGCACTTCTTAAAATTAAATAAATTGTTGCTGCCACAACTAAAATAGCTACGGAAGAAATAATAATCTCATTAGTAGTATTATGATCTTGATAAAAAGCAATCAATAACGAAATTGAACCTGGACCAGCCAACATAGGCATTGCTAAAGGTGTTAATGCAATATCATGACGATTTTCAACATCTTTTTGTACTTTTTTGTTGATTCCTTTGTTTTTACTGAAATTTCCATTTAATAATCCAAATCCTGAACTCGTAATAATAATTCCACCTGCAATTCGCAAAGCCGTAATAGTTATTCCAAAGAAACTCAAAACATACTGACCAATAAAAAACGAAATGATCAAAATGATAAATACATTAAAAGAAGTCAATAACGATACTTTTGAGCGTTCAGCTTTTGTATATCCTTGGGTTAACCCAACGAAAATAGGAACGGTTCCAATAGGGTTTAAAACTGAGAACAAAGCGGCGAATAAGTAAATGAATAATTCCATCGTAAAATTTTTACAAATATAGTACAAGGTAATTATTTTATTTTTGATTCAAAAAAAAATCTAGATTACTTTTAAGTTTAGAAAATGTAAGCTAAAACAATTAGTAAACATCAAGAGGAGAATAAGGTGTGTTTTTTTCTTTTTCCAATTCAAGCTTATTAATGAATTTTTGAACTCCTTTGCTGTTTTTTGAACAATCAACACTAATATAATATTGGTCAATATGAAAAGTAATCGAGTTGCCAGGTTTAAATAATACTAATTTATAATAAGGAATAACTAAGACATATACTTCTAACCTTGATTGAAAACCAATAATAATTCCTTTTGGTCGCAATTCAATATTACAGAATTTTACAGTGTTATTTACATGTAATAAATCATAAATAGTAGCACTGCATCGGGTGATGAATAATTTTGGAGAGCCTATTCCACCTTTTTTAAGGTTTTCAATTAGAGAATAAGATTTGCCTACTAATTCATTGATTTCTCTTTCAATTTTTGGGTCTTTGTATGAGATATTGTAAAGCATTTTTGTTTAAAATTACTTCAAATTTATTTTTCAATTCAGACTTTAGCAAATTTTTATTATTTGTTTATTTATTCGTAACTTTAGCTTGTAAAATGTAAAATCATGAAAACATTAGTTATAGGAGCTTCCACAAATAAAGAACGTTATTCGTATAAAGCCATTCATAGTTTAGTAGACAAAAGTCATCAAGTGGTGGCAATTGGAGCCAAAAAAGGTATGGCGTTTGATATTCCTATCGAAACTGAAAAAGCCGATTTTCATGCAGTCGATACTGTTACACTTTATTTAAATCCAAAGGCACAACAAGATTATTACGACTATATTTTATCATTAAAACCAAGACGCGTTATTTTTAATCCAGGAACTGAAAACCCTGAATTTTATAAAATATTGGAAGAAAATAACATCCAGTATGAAGTGGCTTGTACATTGGTATTATTGGCAACCAATCAATATTAAAACTTAGTTTGACTTGTAGCAGGTTTGCTGATTAATAACAATCCAATAAATGTAATAATTCCGTTTACGATAATTAATTCGTTGTCAATTACGTAATCTCCAAAAAGTGCTGCCGAATTTTTGGCTAACAAAAAGCAAATCAATGGTGAAATAATACAGATAATTGGCACTAACTTATCATGAACGGTTTTCGATTTCATAAACAATCCAAAAGCATATAATCCTAAAAGAGGACCATACGTGTAACTAGCCACTTTAAAAATCATGGTTACTACCGATTTGTCATTCAGTGAATTAAAAATGATTATCACTAAAAACATCAGTAATGAAAATCCAACATGTACCAAATGACGTGTTTTAACTGTGTTAGGTTTATTTTGGTTTTCAGCTTTATCCATTCCTAAAAAATCAACACAAAAAGAAGTAGTTAATGCGGTTAAAGCCGAATCAGTTGTAGCAAAAGTGGCGGCGGTCAATCCTAATAAGAAAACAACTGCTGGAATAATATTCAAATGATTGAAAGCAATTTCAGGAAATAACAAATCCGTACGTTTTACACCATCTACCATTGGAACCGAAATGCCGTTTTTCTCGGCATATAAATAAAGTAAAGCGCCAACGCTTAAAAAGAAAATGTTGATAATTACAAAAATTCCGGTAAACGTAAACATGTTTTTTTGTGCTTCGCCAATGTTTTTGCAACTTAAATTCTTTTGCATTAAATCTTGGTCTAATCCTACCATGGCAATAGTTACGAATATTCCGCCTAAAATTTGTTTCACAACATAGTTGCCTTTTAAATAATCTTCATAAAAGAAAACTTTAGAATAATTGCTGTTTTTTACGGCTTCAAAAGCTTCGGTAAAACTATAATCCAAACTATTACAGATAAAAATAATCGTCAAAAACACCGATGAAACTAAGAAAAATGTCTGTAAAGTATCGGTAATAATAATCGTTTTTAATCCGCCACGATAGGTGTAAGCAAATATTAAGGCTAATGAAATTAAAACCGTAACTGCAAACGGAATGTTATATTCGTCAAAAACAAAACGTTGCAACACAATTACCACTAAATACAAACGAAAAGCCGAACCAATAGTTCTACTAATCAAGAAAATAGTGGCTGCTGTTTTATAACTTACAACTCCTAAGCGTTGTTCAATGTAGCTATAAATCGAAGTCAAATTCATTCGATAGTAAAGTGGAAGCAAGACGGTGGCGATAATTATAAAGCCAATCGCATTTCCTAATACAAATTGGAAATATTTAAACTGCAAATCAGGATTTCCAACTTCACCCGGAACTGAGATAAATGTCACGCCAGAAAGCGCTGTCCCAATCATCCCAAAAGCAACTAAATACCATTTGGAGTTTTTATTCGCCTTAAAAAAAGCATCGTTGCTACTATCTTTTTTACTTACTAAATTGGATATAAGAATAAGAACTCCAAAATAAATTATAATGATGGCTAAAATAGTTCCTGAAGACATATGTTGGTTTTTATTTGCGCTAAAATAGGAAAAAGATAGAAGTTTGAGGCGAGAAGTTAGAAGAAAATTCATTTACATTTATTTTTAGGAAACTTCCGTCTTCCAACTTCGAACTTCGAACTTTTTCTGTATTTTTGTACTATGGAATTGCCTTCAAAATTACTAGAAAATGCAGTTAACGAAATGTCTCAATTACCAGGAATTGGTAAAAGAACGGCATTGCGATTGGTTTTACATTTGTTAAAACAACCTTCAGAACAAACAGAACTATTGTCAGTGGCTTTAACTGCTATGCGTAATGATATTCAATACTGCAAAGAGTGCAATACCATTTCAGATGCAGATATTTGCGGAATTTGTTCCAATGCTTCCCGAGATAAATCAATTATTTGTGTGGTGGAAGATGTTCGCGATGTTATGGCATTAGAAAACACAGGAATGTTCAAAGGAGTTTATCATGTACTTGGTGGGAAAATTTCTCCTATTGAAGGTGTTGGGCCAAGTCAATTGAAAATTACTTCACTTGTTGACAAAGTAAAAGGAGGAAATGTTTCTGAAATAATTTTTGCTCTGAGTTCTACGATGGAAGGCGACACGACCAATTTTTACATTTACAGACAAATCAAGGAATATGAAGTAAAGACATCAACCATTGCAAGAGGAATTGCAGTTGGAGATGAGCTCGAATATGCCGACGAAGTAACCTTAGGACGAAGTTTGTTAAATAGAATTCCGTTTGAAACTTCTATAAAGCCATATTGACAAAATTTTAATCAAAAATCAGGAATAACTTCGTTATTTTAATTGTAAAAACTATATTTGTTACCTAATTTAGTGTGGTTTGCGTTTTGTTTTAAAAAAATGACAAAATTCAAATGCTATTAGTATAGTTTATTCATGAAAAAAATAGTTTTTTTTGCCTTGTTTTCGGTTTTATTCACTTCTTGTATTTCTACAAATGATTTGACATATTTGCAGCCTAATGCTACGTCAAAATCTGATTCTATTAAAGTCGCTCAAGAAGTTTCTAAACCTTACCGAATACAGACAAATGATATCTTAAGTGTTAATATTAAGGCTTTGGACCAAAAATTAGTAGAAATGTTTTCTACATCATCAGCGGGTTCGGTTCAAACACAGCAGTCTCCTCAAACCTTATTTTTTAATGGCTATACCGTTGATGATCATGGAAATATTAGAGTGCCAATTTTAGGAGAAGTTAATGTTTTAGGTTTTACTGCTGATGAAGTTAGACAAAAAATTGAAAAACAATTATTAGAAGAATATTTTAGAAAAGAGGCTAATATTTTCGTTACTGTTAAATTAGCTGGATTACGATATACTATTAATGGAGAAATTGGTAGTCCAGGAGTTGGAGTGTTATATCAAGACAGAGTAACTATTATGGAGGCAATTGCCAATTCAGGAGATATAACTACAACAGGTAATAGAAGAGAAGTACAAATTATTAGAAAGTTTCCGCATGGATTTGAAACGTATAGTATTGATTTGACAAACGAAAGCGCTATGAGCTCACCTTACTTTTACATTCAACCAAATGATTATATCATAATTAAACCGTTGAAGCAAAAAACTTGGGGAACAGGAGTTACAGGGGTGCAATCTGTAGCAACTATTATGACCGCTATTTCTTTAATTACAACATTATTGGTGTTGTCTAAAACATTGTAATTAAAATGCTAGATACTAAAGATTTTAATTTTTTCGAATCGCAAAATTCGTTTGATTTCAAGGGATTTCTTTTGAAAATTGTAGGGTATTGGAAATGGTTTGTTTTGTCTTTAATCATCACATTTGTTTATGCATACAATGTAAATATTAGAAAAGAAAGCATTTATGGTATGGAATCACTCATAGTAGTGGAAGACCAAAATAATCCTTTTTTTACTTCAAATACGAGTTTAGTTTTTAATTGGGGTGGTACTTCAGATAAAGTACAAACCATTATTACGACCTTGAAATCACGTTCTCACAATGAAGTGGTAGTAGATAGATTGCAATATTATATCAAGTATTTAAAGCAAGGTGAATATTATTATAAAGACGCCTATGGTGAGGCGCCTTTTTATGTAGAAATCGATAAAACAAAAGGGCAACTTTTTGGACAACTAATAAAAATTAAGTTTATTTCACCTTCACAATACAAATTAAGTGTTGATTTTGGTGAAGCAACATCTGCTAAATTAGTACAATATTCAGATTTGAGTGTAAAACCTGTTAATGTTTCGGGAGGTGAATTTAGTAAGGTTTACAAAATTAATGAATCGGTAGATTTACCATTTTTGAAATTAAAAGTAATCATAAAGCCAGAGGCATTTGATTTTACTAATCAAGAATATTTCATTCGTTTTGACGATTTTAATAGTACTGTTGCTGCATATAGAGGAATTGACGTTAGTGCTGATGCAAAAGCACTTTCGGTTGTTCGTTTACAAATGGAGGGACCTAATAAGTACAGACTTGTTGAGTATTTAAATACTACTGTTGATGTATTGAGGAAAATTCAGCTAGAAAGTAAAAATCAATTTGCCAACAATACAATTGCTTTCATAGATAGTACTTTGAGAGAAATGGAAGGCCAAATTAAAGAGGCGGAAAATGAATTAAAAGAGTTTAGAAGAGGTAAAAATATTTTCGAATTGGAAGAAGAAGGTGGAGGCGGACTTTTGAGTGCAAGATTGTCAGGGTATGATGTAGAAAAAGATGCTATTAATAGAAAAATTGCCTACTATAATTTGCTGAAGAATTATTTAGAAAAAACTACTGATTATTCAAAACTTCCAGCGCCAACTGTAGCAGGAATTGATGACCCAAATGTTTTAGGAAATGTTGCTAAATTGATTCAGTTATCTGCTGAAAGAGCCAATATGTCATATTCTGTTAAAAACAAGAAAATGTTTTCTGAGTTTGATGTAGAAATGGAATCAATTAAAAAAGTACTTCTAGAAAATATTACAAGTGCAAAAAGCGCATTAAATTTAGATGTTTCTCTTATCAATAGAAATATAGCAAAGGCAGAGGGGGAAGCTAGTTTATTGCCAGAAAATAAACAAGAGCATATCAAAATTACTAGAAAGTACAATCTAAAAGACAAAATATATAGCACATTTTTAGAAAAAAGAAGTGAAGCAGAAATTGTAAAAGCGGCTAACATTTCTGATATTAATTTTCTAGATCCAGCAAAAGATGTTGGAGGTGGCTTGAGAGGACCTAAAACAAGCATCAATTATATTTTGGCTGCGATGTTGGGTTTTTTAATTCCTTTACTTATTGTGTTTGTAATTACATTATTAGATAATAGCATTAATACAACTGATGATATTCAAAAATTAACAAACATTCCTTTAATTGGAGTAATTGGGAAGAAAAATACAGATAATAATTTATCGGTTTTCGAAAAACCAAAATCACCATTAGCAGAATCATTTAGAGCCATTCGTTCTTCCTTACAGTTCATGTATAAAAAACAACAAAAAGAAGGTTCTAAGATTCTAATGGTAACTTCTTCAGTTAGTGGAGAAGGGAAAACATTTTGTTCCATCAATTTAGCCACTGTTTTTGCATTAAGCGATAAAAAAACTGTAATTGTAGGTTTAGATTTAAGAAAGCCAAGAATATTTGGAGATTTTAATATTGATAATATCACTGGAGTTGTAAATTATCTAATTGGACAAAAATCTATTGATGAAGTAATTCAAAAAACTCATATCCAAAATTTAGATGTAATTCCTTCTGGACCTATACCTCCAAATCCTTCCGAATTGTTAATGAGTGAAGCAATGGGAGAAATGATAGCAGAGCTAAAAACGAAATACGATTATATTGTATTAGATACACCGCCCGTAGGATTAGTTTCAGATGCCTTAGAATTAGCTCATTTTTGCGATGCAACATTATATGTAACGCGACAAGGTTATACTAAGAAAGGGATGTTAAGTGTTGTAAATGATAAGCATAAAAGAGGTGAGTTGCATAATATAAGTATTGTATTTAATGGTTTTCAAAACAAAGCTAAATATGGATACGGCTATGGATACGGCTATGGTTATGGCTATGGAGCCTATGGTGAAGCTTATCATGATGAGGTACAACCTAAATCAGGTTGGAGAAAAATACTAGATAAGTTTAAAAAGAATAGCTAAAATCTGTTTAGGCAAACTACATGACAAAAATTTCAAATAAAAAAATACTTATTACAGGTGGCGCAGGTTTTATCGGTTCTAATTTGTGTGCCTATTTTTTAGAACATAACGAAGTGGTTTGTTTGGATAATTTTTCAACCGGACATCATCATAATATTGAATTATTTCTTTCCAATCCAAATTTCACCTTAATTGAAGGTGATATTAGAAATTTTGAAACTTGTGAAAAAGCTGTTTCGGGAATTGATTTTGTATTGCATCAGGCGGCTCTAGGAAGTGTTCCCCGTTCAATTAATGATCCGATTACTACAAATGAAGTAAATGTTTCTGGATTTTTGAATATGCTAACTGCGTCAAGAAATGCTAAAGTAAAACGATTTATTTACGCAGCCAGTTCTTCCACTTACGGCGATTCTGAAAAGCTACCTAAAATTGAAGAAGTCATTGGAAAACCGCTTTCACCTTATGCTGTTACTAAATATGTAAACGAGTTATATGCTGATGTATTTAGTAAAACCTATGGAATAGAAACTATTGGATTGCGATATTTCAATGTTTTTGGAAGAAATCAAGACCCAAATGGTGCTTATGCCGCAGTAATTCCTAAATTTGTAGCCCAATTTCTAAATCATGAAAGTCCAGTAATTAATGGCGATGGAAATTTTTCTCGCGATTTCACTTACATAGATAACGTGATACAAATGAATGAGTTGGCAATGTTGACCAAAAATAAAGAGGCAATCAATACAGTTTATAATACTGCTTTTGGAGAAAGAACCACTTTAAATGAATTAGTAAATTCGTTGAAAGATTTTTTATCAGAATTCGATAATGAAATCGCAAATGTTCCCATTATTTATGGAGAAAATAGAGTAGGAGATATTCCACACTCATTAGCAAGTATTGAAAAAGCAAAAAAACTACTAAATTACCAACCAAAGTTCTCCATGAGAGATGGTTTGAAAGAAGCGGTAAATTGGTATTGGAATAATTTAAAAAAATAAATTTTATACAATGATTACAAATATTTGTTGTATCGGTGCGGGATATGTTGGAGGGCCTACTATGGCTATTATAGCACAAAAATGTCCACATATAAAAGTTACCGTGGTCGACTTAAACGAAAAGAGAATAGCTGCTTGGAATGATGCAGACGTAAATAATATTCCTATATATGAGCCAGGATTAAGTGATGTTGTGGCAGAAGCTCGTGGGAGAAATTTATTTTTTTCAACAGAAGTTGACAAAGCTATAGACGAAGCACAAATGATTTTTATTTCTGTAAATACACCAACCAAAACCTATGGTGTGGGTAAAGGAATGGCAGCCGATTTGAAATATATCGAATTATGTGCTCGACAAATTGCTCGAGTAGCAAAAAACGATAAAATTGTAGTTGAAAAATCAACTTTGCCGGTAAGAACTGCAAGTGCTATTAAAGATATTTTAGATAATACAGGAAACGGAGTACAGTTTCAAATTTTATCCAACCCAGAATTTTTAGCAGAAGGAACGGCTGTAGAAGATTTATTGGCTCCTGACAGAGTTTTAATCGGTGGCGATACAACTACTGAAGGTCAAGAAGCAATTCAACAATTGGTTGATGTCTATGCAAATTGGGTTCCAAAAAATCAAATTTTAACGACCAATGTTTGGTCTTCAGAATTATCAAAATTAACGGCTAATGCCTTTTTAGCACAACGCGTTTCTTCTATTAACGCCTTGAGCGAATTGTGTGAAAAAACAGGTGCTGATGTAAATGAGGTTGCAAAAGCTATTGGAATGGATAGTAGAATTGGTCCTAAATTCTTAAAAGCATCTGTTGGTTTTGGAGGTTCTTGTTTTCAGAAGGATATTTTGAATCTAGTTTACATAGCTAAATCTTATGGATTAAACGAAGTGGCAGATTATTGGGAGCAAGTAATCATTATGAACGATCATCAAAAACGTCGTTTTGCTAAAAATATAATCAAAACCTTATACAACACCGTTTCTGGAAAGAAAATAGCATTTCTAGGTTGGGCTTTCAAAAAAGACACTAATGACACACGTGAATCAGCTGCTATTTATGTGGCAGACGATTTGTTAAGTGAACAAGCAACTGTAGTTGTATATGATCCTAAAGTTGGAGAAGAACAAATTCAGTTTGATTTGAATTATTTAGAATCTCGTACAGAAGCAGAAAACGCAAAAGGTGTTCAAGTCGCAATTAACGCTTATGATGCTTGTAATAATGCACATGCAATTGCTGTTTTAACAGAATGGGACGAGTTTAAAGCATATGATTGGCAAAAAATATATGACAATATGTTAAAACCAGCCTTTGTTTTTGATGGAAGAAACATATTGAATAAAGAAGAGTTAGAAAAAATAGGATTTATTTACCAAGGAATTGGGTCAAGATAATGAGTGTAAAAATTGCAATAATAGGTTTAGGATATGTAGGCTTGCCTTTGGCACGACTTTTTGCTACCAAATATTCAGTCGTAGGATTTGATATTAATCAACAACGTATTTCTGAATTAAATCATGGAATTGATGTAACATTAGAAATAGAAGAGAATTTGCTAAAATCAGTTTTAGTAGCTAAATCTTCTCATGAAAAAGGGTTATATTGTTCTAATCAATTAGCCGATATTGCTGATTGCAATTATTATGTAGTTACTGTTCCAACACCAGTAGATAAACATAATAAGCCCGATTTAACACCTTTATATAAAGCTAGTGAAACAGTTGCTAAAGTGCTAAAAAAAGGCGATATTGTAATCTATGAATCTACCGTTTATCCAGGGGTAACTGAAGAAGAGTGTGTGCCCGTTTTAGAAAAAATATCTGGATTAAAGTTTAACGAAGACTTCTTTGCGGGTTATTCTCCAGAACGAATTAATCCAGGAGATAAAGAGCATACGGTTGAAAAAATATTAAAAGTTACTGCTGGTTCCACACCAGAAATTGGTAAAAAAGTAGATGCTTTATACAACAGCGTTATTACTGCAGGAACGCATTTGGCGCCTACAATTAAAGTTGCAGAAGCGGCTAAAGTAATAGAAAATTCGCAACGTGATATTAATATTGCTTTTGTAAATGAATTGGCTAAGATTTTTAATTTATTAGGAATTAATACGCATGATGTTTTAACTGCGGCAGGAACTAAGTGGAACTTTTTACCTTTCAAACCCGGTTTGGTTGGAGGTCATTGTATAGGTGTTGATCCCTATTATTTAGCTCAAAAAGCTTTAGAAGTAGGCTATCATCCTGAAATTATTTTAGCAGGTCGTCGTGTGAACGATAGTATGGGCGAGTACGTAGCTTCGCAAGTGGTGAAGACTTTAATTCGAAAAAATATAAAAGTGAATGGTGCAACTATTTTAATGTTAGGATTCACTTTTAAAGAAAATTGTCCTGATGTTCGCAATACCAAAATAGTTGATGTTGTAAAATCATTGGAAGAATACAGTACAAAAGTTACGATTTATGATCCTTGGGCAAATTCAGATGAGGTAAAACATGAATATGGTTTAACTTGTCATACTGCATTGGATACGACAGTTAAATATGATGCAGTTGTTTTAGGGGTAGCGCATAAAGAGTTTTTATCTTTAAATATTGCTCATTTGCTAAAAGAGAATGGAATTGTTTATGATGTTAAAGGTATTTTAGGTAATAATGCTGATGGAAGATTATAATAGCTTTGAACAAATTAAAAACCATACTTGCAAGTAAGTTTGAATCCTTCTATTATTTCTATAAAAAAGTAGGGTTTAAGCTCTCTTTTTTTCTCTTTTTAAATTTTGTAACGGTTTTAGCAGATAGTCTTGGGTTATCATTGTTTTTTTCATTGTTCAAATACACTAATTTGGATAATGAGACATCGGATACAGATAATTTAAGTCGATTTATGCATTGGTTTTTTGATGTTGTTCATCTTCAAATTAGCTTTACATCTATAATTGGTTTAATTATTGTTTTTTTTATTGTTAAAGGGCTTTTTAATTATCTGTCTTTTTTATTCCAAATTAATTTAAAACTTCAATTTGTTAAGGATACAAGAGAACGTCTCGTTTCTGGTTTTAATTCTTTAAACTTCATTCATTTCACAAATACAAATGTTGGGAAAATTCAAAACATTTTAATTAATGATTTGAATGTACTCTCTGATGCATTCAAATTTTACTTTGAGAGTTTTAATAATTTCATCATTGTTATAGCCTATTTAATGGTCGCTTTTTTTATTAATTGGGAGTTTACTTTGTTAATTGGAATTGTTGGAATTCTTTTTCACTATCTATTCAAAATATTGCAGAACAAAACAAAAGGTTTCTCTAAAATTTACACTTCACTTTCTGATCAAAATGCGGGTTTGATTAATCAAAATTTAACCAGTTACAAGTATTTAAGAGCTACAAACAGAATTAAAGAATTTCAAAGAAAAATAGTTGATAAAATTGAGGAGATTTATTTTACCCATAAAAAAATTGGTAAAATGGAATCCTTACTGATGGCATCGAGAGAACCTTTGTTAGTTGTTCTTATATGTTCTGTTATTTTGGTTCAAGTAAAGTTTTTGAATGTTTCTATTGCTAGTGTAATGGTAGTTTTGTTACTTTTTTATCGTGCCATGGGAAATTTAATGGTAATGCAATCAAGTTATAATGTCTATTTGAGCAAATATGGTTCAATTGAGAATGTTCAAAATTTTGAAAAAGAAATTGAAACAAATAAGGAGCAATTTCAAGGAACTACTAAAATAGCAACTTTTGAAAATTTGAAATTTGAAAATGCGGGTTTACAAATTGGCGAAAAGTCAATTTTGAAAAACATTCAATTTTCATTGAATAAGTATCAATCCGTTGCGTTCGTTGGTGAAAGTGGTAGTGGAAAAACAACGTTGGTGAATGTGATTTGTGGTTTGTATCATCTTACACAAGGAAAATACACTATCAATAACCAAGATATTGAAACGTTATCAATACAAGAGGTTAGAAATAAAATCGGATATATTTCTCAAGAACCCGTGATTTTTGAAGGAACCATTTTTGAAAATATTACCTTTTGGTCGGAAAAAAACATTAAAAACTTAGAGAAATTTCAAAAAGTAATCAAACAAACATCATTGTCACAATTTATAGACGAGTTGCCTAATGGTTTAGATACTAAAATTGGTCAATTTGGGCTCTCTATTAGTGGTGGACAAAGACAACGAATTTCAATTGCTCGTGAACTTTTTAGAGATGTAGAATTATTAATCTTGGATGAAGCTACCTCAGCATTAGATTCAGAAACTGAAAACGAATTGAAAGATAGCTTAATACGGTTAAAAGGGACTATTACCATGATTACCATTGCACACCGATTATCAACTATTAAGAATGTAGATACTATTTTTATAGTAAAGAAAGGTGAAATTATTGAATACGGAACGTTTGATGAACTAAAATCAAATTCGATTTATTTCAAGTCACTAACCAATTTGCAGGGTATTTAAAAGTCATGAATAATAAAACTTTACAGATTGACTATTATGACTCTTTTACTTCCATTGAAAAGGAATGGGAAGAGATTTATTCGGCTAGTTCGTCATTATCTTATTTTGCGAGTTTAAATTGGCATAAAGTAGTTTTAGAGTTTTTTTGTGCTACCCATTTAACTAAGCGAATTTTTAGTTTGCATTATTATAAAGTTAACTGTGCGGCTAATCCTAATGTGTTTATGATAGGTTTTTTTTTCTTTAATAAAGTTAAAAAATCTGTTCACTTTTCGCATCTCTTGGGTCCATCTGATTATTATGAATTTCTTTCTACCGAGACTTTTGATAATGAATTGGTTTTACAAACATTTTCATTGTTAAAACATGATTTTAAAGCAGAAAAAATCTTTTTAAATCACATTAAGGATGAAACATTAGTACATGCAATCAAAACAAAATTTCAAAATGCTTTGGTTAATGAGGTGTCTTGTGTGGGAATTGCTATTCCGGAAGATAAAGATATGTATATAGATTCCCTATCTAAAAGCGTGAGACAAAATATTAGAACTGCCTACAATCGTTTGGATAGAGATAATAAAAATATCAAGATCATTACAACTGATGCCTTAAGTTTCAATTGTAAGGAATTTTTAAAACTTCGCGATTTATATTTTCGAAGAAATACTTCAAAAAAGCAAGTCCTACATTGGAAATCTAAATGCTATCAAACACTTGATTAT
Organism: Flavobacterium sp. UBA7663; assembly: GCF_002483315.1. GTDB lineage: Bacteria > Bacteroidota > Bacteroidia > Flavobacteriales > Flavobacteriaceae > Flavobacterium. The sequence goes on along the minus strand of NZ_DLHR01000015.1, from coordinate 267,942 downwards.
TTGTTTCAACGCCCAAAGGATTTGTTTGAAACAAAAGCCTTATTCACGCAAAATTATACTTTAGTAAAGTTGCAAATCGATAACGAAATAGCGGCCTATTTTTTTGGTTTTAAGAACAACACTTCAATGGTTGTAAATCGCGTTGTAATTAATGACAAATTTAAGTTTTATTCGCCTGGTTTGCTATTAATTAGTGCTTTTATACAAGCTGCTAAGAATGCCGACTTAGCTTATTTTGATTTAACCGTTGGAGATGAAAAGTATAAATTTGATTTAGGAGGAACCATACATCCCATTTTTAATATTACTATTTGATGTTACGCTTATTGCAATTATTTAAAGGAAAAATCGACTATCTTTTAAGAGGTATGTATTTTTACGTTTGGGATACATCTATAAGCAATTGTGAAAATCAACCTCACAATTATTTGTTTCTTCAAATAGAAAATTTTGAAGAATTAGATAAACTAGAGGCTAAAGATGTTGATAAAAACCTTTTTAAATCAAGATTCGAGCAAGGACATTTTTATTGTTGTTTAACAACAAGTACAAATGTAATAGTAAGTAGCGGTTGGATTAATTATGCAACAAATCACTTGGTTGGGGAATTAGATTTAAAACTTAATTTGCCTCATAAAATCGAGTTTTTATATGATTTCAGAACAAATGAATCTCATAGAGGATTGGGCTTGTATCCAATTTTACTTAAGCAAATTTCCAAAAGAAATGATAAGATAAAATTAATTTATTCTTTATCTGCGAATGGAAGTAGCAGAAGAGGAATCCAAAAAGCTAAGTTTAAGTTTTTAACCACTTGTTTTGGTTTCAATGCCTATAAAATGAATAAAATAATTGCTAACTATGTCAAGAATAATAATTAATGCAGATGATTTAGGTTGGTCTAGAGGAATTAATCAAGGCATACTCAAGGCATATCTTCATGGCGTGGTAAATAGTTCTAGTTGGATAGTTACTACTCCGTATTTTGATGAAACTATTCAGTTAATTCAAGTGAACCAACTTGCAAACATTGGAATCCATATTAATTTAACAGAAGGCAAGCCTTTATTAAAAAATCATAACACTATTGTAGATGAAAAAGGTTCTTTTATTCGAAACTTACATACTTTGGAACATATTGATATGAAGGAAGTTCGCGATGAAATTGAAGCTCAAATAGAGAAAGCATTAGCGACAGGTATTTTAATTAATCATATGGATACCCATCATCACATTCATGCTACTTCAAAGTTTAGAAAGGTTTTTATCTCATTTTCCAATCGATATCAATTGCCATTACGAAAGATAAATAATACGGTTATTAATCCTTTAAAAGTGCTCAAGTTTTATCTTGATACAAAGCAAGCAAAGTATTATACTTCTCATTTTTCAGCAGATTTTTTTGCTAGTGAGGCAACTTCGCAAAATTTAATTCAAATTCTACAAAAGAATAAAGGAAGAAACATTGAAATCATGTGTCATCCTGGTTTTACCGATGAAGAAAATGGAGATTACAATTTAGAACGCGAAAAAGAACTTGCGATTCTAACTTCTCCTGAAATGCTTACCTTTATCTCAAAATAATTGGTTAAATCGCAAGTGAAAATTTCTATCGTCATACCGTGTTACAATGTGGGTCAGTATCTTACTCGATGCATTGAAAGTGTATTGTCCCAAACGTATTCTCATTTTGAAGTCATTTTAATTGATGACGGTTCTACCGATTCAACAGCTGCCATAAGTCAATCTTTTGCAGCACTTGATAACAGAGTTCAGTATTTTTATCAAGAAAATTCGGGAGTTAGTGTTGCCCGAAATTTAGGTATTGAAAAAGCTTCGGGAACTAAAATAATGTTTTTAGATGCCGATGATTACATTACTTCAACAAAGGTGTCTGATTTGGTTTTGGCTTTACCTAATGATAACCAAAAACTACTTTCAATTTGTGGTTTGTATCATGTTAAAAAAGGAGTTACAACAAAGAATAGTGGTTTTTCTCGATTGATAGCATTGCAAAAGTCCCAAATTAACAAGAACGAAATCCTAACCCTTTTTGAGTATGAAAATTTAAGTTCGCCTTGTTGTAAGCTGTATGATTTGGAATTATTACACCAATATCAAATCCGTTTTCATGCTTCGATTACCTATCAAGAAGATTTGTTGTTTAATTTGGATTATTTCAAACAGGTAGAAAGTATAATTATCGTTCCAAGTTTTCACTATTATTATATCGAACATCCCACTTCGTCAAGTATAAAGTATCACAAACAATTGTTTGCAGCATTACCCATTATTTATGACCAGCTAAAATCGTATCCTGATTTCAAAAATAGGGAAGATTATGTCAAACGTTTTTTTCTTTTTCAAATTTTAAATAACTTAAATAATACACATCATTCCGATAGTGGTATGACTTTAAAGGAGCAATATCGAAGCGTTCGACAAATTTTAAATTCAGATATTTATGAATTTTGTCAGTCGGCTTTAAAAACAAATTCGGTTCATTTTTTACTGAAGTTTTTGATTACCTTTAAATGTTATTCTGGAATTGTATTGTTTTACAAAAGCTATCGAATACTAAAATGAAAAAGAAACGAATTGTAATTCTTATGAGCGCATTAAATGGCGGTGGAGCAGAAAAAGTTCTCATCGATTATTTGCGTAATTTAAATTACTCAAAGTATGAAGTTACACTTTGTCTAGTCATTAATGAAGGTGTTTATCTCAAAGATGTACCTAAAGAAGTTTCTTTGGGTTTTTTATATGCTAAATTCGCTCTTTTTCCTTACCGTTTAGAACATTGGTTATCTAAGTTTTTGGGTTGGAACTATTTTCAGAAAAAACGTGTAGAAAAGCATTTTAAGAATCAAAAATTCGATGTTGTTATTTCGTTTATGGAAGGAATTCCGTTGAAGTTTCACAGCTATTTTTTATCCAAAGCACCTAAACATCTTTCATGGGTTCATACGGATTTATTTCACGACCATTATTCTTTAAGTTGTTTTAAAGATGCTGCTTCAGAACAAGCTTTGTATCAAAAAATGAATACAATTATTTTTGTTTCTGAGGAATCGAAAAAGCAATTTGAAAGGTTGTATGCTATTTCAAACAAAAAAGAAGTGATCTATAATATCATAGATAAAAAAAATATTTTGAGTCATTTGAATGAAATAACACCTGAAAGGCAAGAAGATAAAATTAATATCATTGCTGTTGGCCGATTAGAAGTGCAAAAGCGTTTTGATCGATTAATTGATGTTGCAAAATTGCTTAAGGAACATTCTTGTTCTTTTCAAATTCAGATTATAGGTGAGGGAAGTTTGCTAGGTCAATTGGAACATCAAATAACAGAAAATGATGTTGCAGATTGCATTTCTTTGAAGGGTTTTGTAAAATCGCCTTATGCTTTAATGAATGAAAGTGATATTGTGGTAATTTCGTCTGAAACCGAAGGGTTTTCTTTAGTAGTTGCCGAAGCACTTTGTTTGGGCAAAGCGATTGTAAGTACAGCTACGGTAGGTCCGATGGAATTATTAGCTAACGGAGAATATGGAATTATTTGTGACCATACTGTAACTGCTTTGTTTGAAGCTTTACAATCTTTAATTAATGATAGTTCTAAATTAGAGAAATACCAAAAATTAGCTTTAGAACGAAGTTTGATTTTTGATACCCAAAAGTCAATTGTTGCACTTGAAAATTGTATTGATAATGAATAAGAAAAAAGTACTATTCATCATCAGCAACATGGAAAGTGGCGGCGTATCTAAAAGTATGAGCTCGCTATTAAATGTTATAGACACCAATCGATATGATGTAAGTGTTTTTATAACCAATCCAACAGGTGTTTTTATGGAATTGATTCCCAATACAATTTCGGTAATCAAAGACAAAAAAACACAGTATATTTTTTCCGCCTTTCCTGAAAATTTAAAGTTATTGTTGAAAAACGGCTATTTTTTCTCTTTTTTCATGAGAATTCTTGTAGCTTTATTGATGAAAGTTAATAAAGGAATGGCAGGTTGGGTTTTATCTCGAATGATTTTCAGAATACAAGAAGAGTTCGATTTAGCGGTTGATTTTAATGGACAACATCAATTGTACTATTTGGTTGATTTTGTGAAAGCAAAAAAGAAAGTGAGTTTTTTTCATAGCGATTATACCCAATGGGATTATTATTATGCTATGGACAAGAAATATTACCCTAAAATTGATAAAATTTTTACTATATCACCTACTTGTGTGGCTTCGTTACAAAAGTATTTTCCTCAAGCTCAAGATAAAATTGAATTGTTTGAAAATATTTCTTCACCCCAACTCATTAATAGTTTGTCTGAAGCATTTTCGGTAGCATTAGATGAAAATTCCATAGTAACAATTGGACATTTGTCCAAGAAAAAAGGCACTCCGCTTGCTTTTGAAGTAGCCCGTATTTTAAAAAGTGAGGGTTTTGTTTTTAAGTGGTATTTTATCGGTGAAAATAGTCAAGATCTAGATTATCAAGCCATCATAAAGCAATACGGAATTGAAAATGAAATTGTACTTTTAGGGTTGAAAGTAAATCCGTATCCGTATGTGAAAGCAACAAAAGTTATAGCACATTTATCTGAGTTTGAAGGAAGGTCTATTGCACTTGATGAAGCAAAAATTTTAGAGAAACCAATCGTGGTTACTTCGTTTTCTACAGTATTAGATCAATTTCAACCGAATATTACTGCTACAATTTGTAACTTTGACGCTCAAGAAATTGCATTAGCAATAAAAGAATTGCTATTGAATCAAGAAGTAAGGAATCAGTATTCTTCAAATTTGAGATTACACAAGGGGGATACCACAAACGAAATTCAAAAAATATATCACTTATTAGCGTAATTTGGAAAGCTATACATCACATGATTGGTTATTATTTTGGGCTTACGGAAGTTTTGCCTTAGTGTTTTTATATAGTCTTCGTATAGTGTTAAATAAGCAAATAGCATTTAATACGGTTCCTTTTATTCCGTATCAATTTAATTACTTCATTTTGTTTTTTGGGGCTTTATTTTTTGCCAATGAGCCTATAGAAATTTATTCAGACAAATGGAATTATCAAAACATTTTCAATTCCATCATCGATAATAATACAACAAAGTTAATGAACACAGAAAGTGGTTTTTATTTTTATAATAAAATCATTGCGGCTTTTACGAATACTTCTTTTGTGTATTTTTTTATCACTGCTTTTTTGTATATTCTAGGATATTTATATTTCATAAACAAAACTTTTGCACCAGCTTATAGAGGTTTGGTTTTTGTTCTTATGATTGCTTCTTTAGGATTTTATGGTTATGGAACTAATACTATTAGACAAGGATTGGCATTATCTATTTTCATGTTTTTCTTCATGGAAAAAAAAATTAGTTTAAAGTTAATCTTAGGTTCCTTGATTGCAATACTTCTTCATAAAAGTTTATTATTTGTTGTAGTGGTTAACTTTTTTGTAATTAAATACAATCGAAAAGATAATTTTATTTTTGTTTGGGTTCTCTTTTTAGTCTTGTCAATTATATTAGGCGATACATTTGTTGATTTTTTTGGTGATTTTCTAATAGATTCAGACGCTAGAATGAACAGCTATTTGAATGATGAATTTGAAAGTTATGAAGCAGGCTTTAAAATTAATTTCTTGGTTTATTCCATGTTGCCAATTTTATTTGGTTTGTATGTTAAAAGAAAAGGTTTTGAAGATTCTTTTTTCGACAAAATATTTTCTTTGTATATATTAATAAATGCTTTTTGGCTTTTAGTTATTCGATTGCCTTTTACTGATCGATTTGCTTATTTGAGTTGGTTTTTGATTCCTTTTATCGTAATTTATCCTTTCTCGAAAAGTAAAAACTTTCAGCATCAAAATTTTTGGATTGCAGGGTTAATGGTAGTTATTGCATTTGTAAACTTGTTAATATCTACAAAATGATAACGATTTTTACACCTACATATAATCGAGCTCATTTATTAGAGCGACTTTATAAAAGTTTATGCCATCAATCTAATAAAGATTTTGAATGGGTAATTGTAGATGATGGTAGCGTTGATCATACGGAAACAGTAATAGAAAGTTTTCAATTGGAAAATCAAATTTCAATTCAATTCTACAAACAAGAAAATAGCGGAAAACATATTGCCATAAATAAAGGCGTCTCTTTAGCAAAAGGTGAATTGTTTTTTATTGTAGATAGCGATGATTATCTGTCAGAACACGCTATTGAAGAAGTTTGTTTTTACTTTAATAAGATAAAAAAAATACCATCAATTGTCGGCGTTGCGGGTAGACGTATGTATGCTGATTTTTCAATTGTTGGAACTTCAAATTATGAAGAATTAATTAGTAATTCTCTGGATATTCGTTACTCCCACAAAGTAACTGGTGATTTGGTTGAGGTCTTTAAAACAGAACTACTAAAAAAATATCCGTTTCCAGAAAGTAAAGGTGAAAAGTTTTGTCCAGAAGCGCTAGTTTGGAATCGCATTGCTCTAAATTATGATTTGCTTTTTTTTAATAAAGGAATTTATATAACCGAATATTTAGAAGGAGGTTTAACTTCTTCAATAGTCAAAATTAGAATGCAGTCTCCAAAATTGTCTACGCTTTACTATGCTGAATTGGAACATTTTGATATTCCTTTCTTCCAAAAGTTAAAGGCAAATATAAATTTTTGGCGCTTTTCATTTAACGTGTCAAAAGATTGGTTTTCAAATTGGAATTGTGTGTCCGTTTTTAATTCTATTATCGGTTTGCCTACAGGATTTTTCATGTATTTAAATGATAAGCGTAAATTATGAGAGTTTTGCAAATCATAAATTCACTAGGAACAGGCGGAGCAGAAAAACTATTGCTTGATACGATTCCTTTGTATCGTGCTCGTGGTATTGAGATGGATGTTTTGTTACTTTGGGACAATGATGCTATGTTTACTCGTGAACTTAAAAAAATGAATTGTTGTAAAATTCATATCATTAAGAAATCCAATCGTATTCAAGATATTTATAATCCGTTTGTTGTTTTTAAGATAGCCAAACTTTTAAAACAATATGACTTGGCTCATGTTCATTTATTTCCGGCACAATATTATGTTGTTTTTGCTAATATATTGAATGGCAGTAAAACTAAATTGGTATTTACGGAACATAATACTACTAATACAAGATTACAACGGAAAATTTTCAAAGGCATAGAAGAATTTATATACAAACGATATGATAAGATTGTTTGTATTACTGAGGAAATCAAGCAGATTTATTCAAATTATTTGCCAAAATTTCAGTCAAAATTTCAGGTAATTCAAAATGGAGTGGCAATTGATAAAATTCAAAATGCAATTCCTTATTTAAAAGAACAGACTCCTTTTTGTTTGAATACTACAGATAAGATTATTCTGCAAGTTGCTGCGTTTCGTGCTCAAAAAGATCAGCCTACATTAATAAAGGCTATGTTAAATTTAGATAACTATTTCAAATTATTTTTGGTCGGAGATGGTGATAATCTTGAAAACTGCCAATTACTTTGTAAGGATTTAGGATTAGAGAATCGCGTTTTTTTTCTCGGACAAAGAAATGATATACCACAATTACTTAAGACAGCAGATTATGTAGTTCTGTCTAGTTATTATGAAGGACTTTCATTAGCATCCATTGAAGGTTTAGCATCTGGAAAACCATTTGTTGCTTCCGATGTTTTAGGTTTGCACGATATTGTAAAAGGGTATGGACTTCTATTTGAACAAGGAAATTCAGAACAATTAGCTCAAATTATTAATTCTTTAGACTTAAATAGAATATTGTATGAAGAAGTAGCAGCTTCAGGTATGGCTAGAGCTAATGAATTTGACAACAACAAGATGATTTTAAAACATATAGAATTGTATAAAGCAATATATGAAAACTAAAATTATCCGTACATCAACTGTGGCTATGTCACTTAATCTGCTTTTGAAAGGGCAACTAAAATTCCTTTCAAAACACTTTGATGTACTTGCTGTTTCTGGGTATGATGCTGATTTAGAAACGGTTAAAGACAGGGAAGGAGTTCCGGTTGTTTCAGTTGCTATGAAACGTTCTATTGCTCCTTTTCAAGATTTGATTTCTTTGTATAGATTGTATAAATTATTCAAAAAAGAACAACCAACCATTGTACATTCCATTACGCCAAAAGCAGGATTGTTATCTATGGTTGCTGCTAAATATGCCAATGTACCTGTAAGGATTCATACGTTCACAGGTTTGGTTTTTCCTGCTAAAAAAGGACTTTTCCAAAAATTATTAATTCTAATGGACAAAGTTTTGTGCTGGCACGCTACTCATATTATTCCAGAAGGAGCTGGAGTGAAACAGGATTTGTTAGATAATAAGATTACAAACAAACCGCTAGAAGTTATTGCGAATGGCAATGTAAATGGTATTGATACGACTTTTTTTAATTCTAATACAATTTCAGAGCAACAGCAACAAAGCCTAAGAAATGAATTGGGAATTGATTCTTCTGATTTTGTTTTTGTTTTTATTGGTCGATTAGTTACAGATAAAGGAATTAATGAATTAGTTCGAGCTTTTCTTTCGCTAGCAATACCAAATTGTAAACTGCTTTTAGTTGGATCGTTTGAAACGGAAGATCCATTACAACCTGAAACCTTAAAAGCAATTCAGCAAAATGATTCTATTCTGTCTGTTGGGTTTCAACAAGACATTCGCCCTTACTTAGTGATAAGCGATTGTCTGGTTTTTCCTAGTTACCGTGAAGGTTTTCCAAATGTTGTAATGCAAGCTGGAGCCATGGGTTTGCCTAGTATTGTAACCAATATTAATGGAAGTAATGAAATTATTATAGATGGATTTAACGGAACTATTGTGCCTAGCAAGGATGTAACTGCTTTATTGCGAGCCATGATTCGTATGAAAGAAGATGAAACTTGGAGAAGTCAATTGCAATCAAACGCCAGATCTTCAATTATCACTCGATATGAACAAAAGATGGTATGGGAAGCACTTTTGATAAAATACAAGGAATTTTTAAAAGTACAATAGTATTATTGCCTTATTAAAAATTCACATCTGTATATTGTATAAGACAATCGTCGTTTTACCATTTTTTTTCAATATTTTTACCGTCTCAAATTAGCAAACCAATCTGTAATGTACAGCACTTTTTTTAAGCCTTTATTAGATTTTATTTCGGCCTTATTGGGTTTGCTTTTGTTTAGTCCTATTTTTGTATTTATTACTATTGCGCTTTTTTTTGCTAATAATGGGAAACCCTTTTTTCTTCAAAGACGACCTGGAAAAAATGGAGAAATTTTTACTATCATTAAGTTCAAAACAATGAATGATAAGAAAGATAAAAAAGGCAATTTGTTGTCTGATGCTGAACGATTAACAGCCATTGGGAAATTTGTCAGAAAAACTTCTTTAGATGAAATTCCTCAGTTATTCAATGTTTTGAAAGGTGATATGAGTTTAGTAGGACCAAGACCTTTATTAACACAATACATGCATTTGTATTCGCCCTATCAAAATCGACGTCATGAGGTAAAGCCTGGAATAACAGGCTGGGCACAAGTAAACGGAAGAAATGCAATTGATTGGGAAACCAAGTTTGAATTAGATGTGTTTTACGTTGAAAATATTTCTTTTACCTTAGATGTGAAAATCTTGCTAAAAACAGTAAAAAAAATTGTAATCAAAGAAGGGATAAATGCTCAAAATTCAGCTACGATAGAACCCTTTAGCGGAACAACTTCTGTTTATGTTTTTGGTGCGGGTGGTCATGGAAAAGTAGTTTTGGATGTGCTTTTATCGGAAAATAAATATGTTGTCAAAGGAATTTTAGATGATGGGCCAAAATCAGACACTTTATTTGGAATTCCCGTTAAGAAAAATTTTAATCGACAAAAATTACAAGCTCGAAATTGTATTGTTGCCATTGGAGATAATGCAATACGAAAAAAAATAGTTACAACTTTAGATACTAATTTTATTATGACCATTCATCCCAATGCTATTGTGTCCAAGTTTGCCAAGATTGGACCCGGAACTCAAATTATGGCAGCAGCAGTCGTAAATCCAGATGCTGTAATTGGAAATCATTGCATCATTAATACAGGTGCTATTGTAGAGCATGATTGTAGGGTAGAAAATTATGTGCATGTGGCTCCAAATGCTTGTTTGGGTGGAAATGTTACGGTTGGCGAAAAAACGTTAATTGGTATAGGTGCTACAGTCATACCTAATGTTACCATTGGAAAGAATGTCACTGTTGGAGCAGGTTCTTTAGTGTTGCAAGATATTCCAGATAATGCAGTTGTAGTTGGGGCTCCAGCAAAAATTATTAAATATCAAGATTTGAACTAAAATGAAGGAAAAAATATGGCTATCCTCTCCTCATATGGGTGGAACGGAACAAAAATACATACAAGAGGCTTTTGAAACAAATTGGGTAGCTCCTTTGGGACCTAATGTTAATGGCTTTGAGTTCGACTTGGAAAACTATTTGAGTAATCAAGTTCATGTTGCGGCCTTAAGTTCTGGAACAGCTGCTTTGCATTTGGGACTTATTTTGCTGGGAGTACAACAAGGTGATGAGGTTATTTGTCAATCGATGACTTTTTCAGCAACTGTGAATCCAATAGTGTATTTAGGTGCAACTCCAATTTTTATTGATAGCGAATTGGATACTTGGAACATGTGTCCCATTGCATTAGAAGAAGCTATTCAAGATAGAATTGCAAAAGGGAAGAAACCAAAAGCAATCATTCCTGTTCACTTGTATGGAATGCCAGCAAAAATGGATGAAATTATTGCGATAGCTAATCGTTATGAAATCCCAGTTTTAGAAGACAGTGCAGAAGCTTTAGGAAGTGTATACAAAGGTCAAAAATGTGGCACGTTCGGAAGTTTAGCTGCCTTATCCTTTAACGGAAATAAGATTATTACCACTTCTGGAGGTGGCGCTTTGGTAACAAAATCAGAAGTTATAAAAGAGAAAGCAATTTTTTTCGCCACTCAAGCAAGAGATGCCGCACCGCATTATCAGCACAGTGAAATTGGTTACAATTATAGATTAAGTAATATTGCTGCCGGCATTGGTCGTGGTCAAATGGAAGTCTTAGAACAACACGTGGATTTAAGAAGAAAATGGAATCAACGTTATCTAGATTTTTTTGCGACGATTCCAAATGTTACTGTTTTGAAAGAACCTTCAAACGATTTTTATTCGAATCATTGGTTAACAGCAATTGTTTTAGCATCTTTTGAACAACGAGAAGCATTGCGATTTGAATTTGAATCTCAAAATATAGAAACTCGACCTTTATGGAAACCTATGCATTTACAGCCAGTTTTTGAAATGTATCCATTTTATGGTACTTCGGTGGCAGCATCTTTATTTGAAAATGGTTTGTGTTTGCCTTCCGGTTCTAATTTGACTGAAAATCAGTGGGAAAGAATTGTTCTTGTTTTAGAGGTTTTTTTTAAAAATAAAAAGTAAAGCTTTAAATCACAATCACTTTGATAAGTTGTTGTATTTTTGTAACCCCAATTTAAATACTATTTAATTGTCAAAATTTAACTCAAATACTGCTAAAAAATCAATTTTTAAGGAATTAACTAAAGATTTTTTTGAAAATCGATTCAGTAATTTAGCCTATTTGCCACGATGGGTTATTTTCTGTATTGATATGGTTATAGTAATGTTTGCTGGTATAATAACCTATTTTATCGTTGCTAATTTAACTTTTAAGAGTTATGATACTTATTCTGTTTCCATCCGATATTTTATAACACTTTTAACTTACGCTTTTTTCTTTTTTGCTTTCAGAACCTATGCTGGGATAATAAGACATTCGAGTTTTATTGATGGAATGCGCTTGTTGTTGGCTACCTCTTTTGCGTTTTTTTCATTAGTGGTTTTAAATTATACTCATTTTTTTGTTCATGAAACGAAGATTTTTTTAATGCCTGAACTTTTTATTCACGGTGTTATATCATTTGTTCTTCTGTTTTTATTTAGAATTTTGGTAAAGTTTTTATTTGAGACCTACGTTGAATTGGAGAACAAAGACCAAATAAAAAAAATTGTTGTTTTTGGTATTGATGCAAATGCTTTTGCGTTAGCGAAAGCCTTAAACTCTGAACAGCCAAAACGATATAAAGTTGTGGCATTTATTGAGAAAACAAATGCTAACAGAACCAAACAGGTTTTAGGATTACCAATCGTAAGCTTCAAACAAAATGCGTCTGAAATTATTAGAAAATTCGATGCTACCGGTATTATTTTAAGCGATTATACACTAACTAAAGAAGAGCAATTAAAAATAGTAGACGATTGTTTGGAGCATAACTTTCAAGTGCTTTCAACACAAACAGTAAAGAATTGGGAAGACCAAAAGAGTATCACAAAAAATATTAAACAATTTGATATTAAAGATTTACTGGAAAGACAACCTATTGTTATTCAAAATAAATTGATATCAAAACAAATTCATAATAAAACGGTATTAGTTACAGGTGCAGCTGGATCTATTGGAAGCGAAATTGTTCAACAAGTTTTAGCTTTTGAACCTGCAAAAATTGTTTTGGTAGATCAAGCAGAAACACCATTGTATGAATTAGGTTTGTTAGTAAAACCCAATCTACAAAACACTACTTATATTCCATTTGTCGCCGATATTAAAGATGCTTTTATAATGGAGCAAATTTTAAGTAAGCATCAACCAGATGTTATTTATCATGCAGCTGCTTACAAGCATGTACCTATTATGGAAACCAATGCTTATCAAGCGGTTTTGACCAATGTTTTAGGAACAAAAATACTCGCAGATTTAGCTATTAAATATCAAGTGGCTTCGTTTGTTATGGTTTCTACTGATAAAGCGGTAAATCCTAGTAATGTTATGGGAGCAAGCAAGAGAATTGCAGAATTATACGTGCAATCCTTATTTATGCAATCACAATCAAAATCTTTAAGAGCGACCAAATTCATTACCACTCGTTTTGGTAATGTTTTAGGTTCAAATGGTTCTGTCGTGCCTTTATTTACAAAGCAAATTCAAGAAGGTGGACCTATAACCATAACGCATCCTGATATCATTCGCTATTTTATGACGATTCCCGAGGCATGCCAGTTGGTTTTAGAGGCTGGTTCTATGGGTAATGGTGGTGAAATCTATATTTTTGATATGGGACAACCGGTTAGAATAATTGATTTAGCCTATAAAATGATTCGTCTTGCTGGATTTATTCCAGAAGAAGATATTAAAATAGAAGTGGTAGGATTACGTCCAGGAGAAAAGTTATTTGAGGAATTACTAAACGACGCTGCTAAAACATTACCAACTCACCATGATAAAATCATGATTGCTCAAGAATACAATGTAACAGATTTTGATTCTTTTATATCGCAATTAGAAAATTTGATGCAATACGCAAAAAAAATGCAGTCTGATGAGGTGGTTGCCGAAATGAAAAAGATTGTTCCAGAATTTAAAAGCAGGAATTCGGTATATGAAAACCTCGATTAATTTGATTTCTTGAAAGTTTAATAAAGTGCGTTATATTTGCACAGTTTTATGATACAACATATGAAAAGAATATTTTTTTTATCAACTTGGATATTTTTGTTACCTTTTTTATTTTTTTCTTGTGCTTCAAGAGAGAAGATAGTGTACTTACAAAGTCCTATTTCAGTTTCAGAAACGTCAGAATTTGAAACCAAAATTAAACCAGACGATATTTTAGCCATTGTTGTTAGTTCAGAAAACCCAGAAGTATCGGCACCTTATAATTCTGTAGCTGTTACGCTTCAAAATTCAAACTCAGATTCCGACCAATCAAATCAAATTCAAACGTATTTAGTGGATAAAAATGGATTCATAGAATTTCCTGTTTTAAAAAAGATTAAGCTATCAGGTTATACTAAAGAACAAGCAATAGATTTGCTAAAAGAAAAGCTAAAAGACCATGTTGCAGATGCGAGCATTAATCTGAGAATTTTAAATTATAAAATTACGGTTTTAGGTGAAGTTAATAAACCAGGCACTTATCCAATACAAAGCGAGCGAATTACACTCTTAGAAGCATTAGGTCAAGCAGGAGATTTAACCATCTACGGAAAGCGCAATAATATTTTAATTATAAGAGAGGAAAACGGTAAAAAAATATCACAACGTGTTGATATTACAAAATCAGATTTCATCAACTCGTCTTATTATTATTTAGTACAAAATGATGTTATTTACATCGAACCTAACAAAACTAAAATTAATTCATCAACTGTAGGACCTAATATTGCCATTGGAATATCTGCCCTGTCATTAGTTGTAACAATACTTGCTTTAACTATTAACTAAATCATGCAACATCAAATTCAAAATAAAACTAATTTTAATTTTAAAGAGGAACTAGTAAAGTACGTTTCTCAATGGAAATGGTTTGCGATTAGTTTTTTTATATGTTTGTCAATAGCGTTTGCTTATTTACGTTACACGGTGCCTACATATAAAGCTGTTTCGAATATCATGATTAAAGATGAGCGAAAGTCGGGTATTGCATCTGAATTGGCGGCTTTTTCAGATATTTCTGCAATCTCTAGTGCAAAAAGTACTGTTGACAACGAGTTATATGTATTACGTTCTAAATCGTTAGTAGGGAAAACCATATTAGATTTGAAATTGCAATATGCCTACTATGGTGTAGGTCGCATTTTGTCAGGAGAAATGTATGGTGATTTACCATTTGAATTAACTATTCTAAATGATTCAATACAGGCGCCTATAAATCAATACTTTTCTTTTTTTATTACGCCAAACAAAAAAGGTTTTGCTATAGAAGATGAAATTTCAGGCGAAGTTTTGTCTAATCAAAAATATAATTTTCCGTTTGTCTTTATGGGGCAAAAAATGATAGTTAAAGAAAATCAAATTCATGAAACGGAGTTAGGAAAGAAAGTGTTAGTTAAAGTATTTCCTTTTGATGGTTTAGTGGAGAGTTACTACAATCGTTTACAAGTAACGGCAGCAGACAAATATTCATCTGTTTTGTTTTTGTCTTTTACAGATGCGGTTAAAGGCAAAGCAGCCGATTTTTTAGATAAATTGGTAGAAAATTACAATTTAGATGGAATAAACGACAAAAAGTTTGTTTCTGAAAATACTCTTGAATTTATAGAGAATAGATTAAATCTAATAACACAAGAACTTTCAGGGGTTGAAAAAAATCTGGAAACTTTTAAAAAAGAAAATAAAGTAACTGATATTGTTTCTGAAGCGGAGTTGTACCTAGGTTCTGCAAGCGAACTTGAAAAAGCATTTGCAGCAAAGAGTACACAAGTGCAAGTTATTTCTACGCTTCAAGATTATCTTAAAAGTACTTCTTTAAATGATGTACTTCCAACAAATTTGATTAGCGGAGAAGCTAGTGATCAAATAGCATCTTACAATGCATTGGTGATTCAAAAGCAAAAAATGGCTACTTCTGCCGGACCTCAAAATAAAACCATTCTACAGTTAGAACAAAAAATAAAGGCATTACAAGTTACAATTTCTACAAGTCTTCAACAAATGAAACAACAATTAACTATTGAGTTAAATGGACTTCGAAGACAAAATAATACGATGGCAAGTAGAATTTCTAAAGTGCCTACACAAGAATTAGAGTTCAGAGATATCAACAGGAGACAAACTATTAAAGAGTCTTTGTATTTATATCTTCTTCAAAAAAGAGAGGAAACGGCTATTACTTTGGCTGTAACAGCTCCAAATGCAAAAATTATTGATCGTGCTTTAGTTTCAAATGCTCCTGTTTCTCCAAACAGACAAATTATTTATTTGGGTAGTTTGTTTTTAGGTTTTTTATTGCCATTTTCGGTGATTTATTTGAGAGATTTAGTAGATACTAAAATTAAATCTAGATTGGATTTTGAAAAAATTACCTCAATACCTGTTATTGGTGAAGTTCCCAAATTGGATGCCGGAAATCTAATTACAAATGATAATCTGAGAAGTGGAACAGCTGAGGCATTGCGTATAATTCGAACAAACTTAGAGTTTTTCTTTACCAATAAGCCTGAAGGAAAAGGAAAGAAAATATTTGTAACTTCTACTTATCCAAAAGAAGGAAAAACATTTATATCGGTAAATTTAGCAACCATTTTGGCACAAACTGATAAAAAAGTGTTGTTAATGGGATTAGACATTCGTAATCCTAAAATATCAGAATATATAACAACGCCTACTAAAGGAATAACAAGTTATATTTCATCAAAAGAAAAGGTAGTGTTGAAAGATTACATCTATCCGTCTGGAATTGCAGCTAATTTTGATGTTTTGCCAGCTGGAATTATCCCGCCAAATCCTTCTGAATTACTGATGTCAAAAGCACTAGAAAATTTATTGGCTGAGATTGAAGATATTTATGATTATATTGTGGTAGATACAGCGCCTATTTCACTAGTAACCGATACAACACTAATTGCCAAATATGCCGATGTCTTCTTGTATGTTACAAGAGCTAACTATTTAGATAGAAGAATGATTCCTTACATTGAAAAATTATATTCAGATCAAAATTTACCTAGTATGTCGGTACTTGTCAACGATACACAGGTTAGTACAACTTATGGTTACGGTTATGGTTACGGTTATGGAGTAGAAGAAAAATCTATCCCTTTTTGGAAAAAATGGTTCCTAAAATAATTATTTAAAAAATACATTTTTAGACATAGCCTCTTCTAAAGTTTGATGGTTTTTGACTGTCACTTTGTTTTGAAAAGCCGCTACGTGATTTTTGTGATGAATATCAGAACCTACAAAATCATATAGATTTTCTTTTAAAAGATAATCAGCAATTTCAGCTACATTTTTACCATAGTAGCCTACGGTAGCTAATAAATTTAACTGAAATAAGCAGCCTGCTTTTTTTAGTTTTACAAATTCTTTTTTATTGGAATGAAAGTAATTGTAACGCTCCGGATGTGCTAAAACCAATTGATATCCTTTTAGTTGCAACTCAAAAAGAAAATCATATAACTGAATTGGCGCATTCAAATACGACATTTCAATTAGAATGAAATTATCTTTCAGAGAAAGTAGTTTTTCTTGTTGTGCTAAACGCACTAAATTTTCATCCAAAAAATATTCAGAGGCATATTGAAGCGATACTTGTTTCGAAAGTTCAGGTAGTTCACTATGAACTAAATTGTATGCATCACCAATTGATGCTGAAGTATTATCCCACACATTTTTCATCGTATGTGGCGTAGTAATCACTTTTGAAAAGCCAAAATCAATCATCGACTCCAATAAAAATTCAGAATCTTTAATTTTTTGAGCCCCATCGTCTATTCCTGGTAAAACATGAGAATGAATATCTACATATCCTGATGGAATTAATTCGGCTAATTTAGGTTTAGATTTAAAAAGCGATAACATGATTTGGAATTTGCTACAAAATTAAACTATTTGTATTAATATTTGATTATCAATTGGCTATTATCCATTCAATAAGTTTGTATCGTAACCAAAATAGTTTAATTTTGAAACGTTAATAAAGAAAGTACCCTAATTCATGAATAAAACTGAATTTTCAGAAGAAGAATGGTTGTTTGAGATAGCTCCAAAAGACAAGTTTTTCTCGTTAAATCTTAAAGAAGTTTGGCGTTATCGAGATTTGCTTATGTTGTTTGTAAAACGCGATGTGGTAACAGTTTACAAGCAAACTATTTTAGGACCATTGTGGTATTTAATTCAGCCTTTATTTACCTCTGTTATTTTTACAATTATTTTTAATAATGTGGCTGGTATTAAAACAGGAGATACACCTGCTTTCTTATTTAATTTAGGAGGTGTAATGGTTTGGAGTTATTTTACTTCTTGCTTGAATGATACATCAGATACTTTTAAAAAAAATGCCTCCATATTTGGTAAAGTTTATTTTCCAAGACTAATAGTTCCTTTATCTATTGTAATTTCTAATTTGGTAAAATTTGGTATTCAGTTTCTAATTTTTGTTGCTTTCTATGTGTTTTATCTAACACAAGGAATGAAAATGCAACTTACCACATCAACACTTTTTTTTCCAATATTAGTTGCCATTATGGGAATACTAGGTTTAGGATTAGGAATGATTATATCTTCATTGGTTACTAAATATCGCGATTTAAGTTTCTTGGTAGGGTTTGGAGTACAGTTGTTAATGTATGTTTCTGCAGTAATGTACCCAATGGCTTTGTTAAAAGAAAAATTGCCCGATTTCGGTTGGTTAATTGAATATAATCCTTTAGCTTATGTTATTGAAACCGCACGTTATATGTTGTTACATGAAGGAAGTATTTCTGTTTCAGGTTTGCTTTATACAGCAGTTGTAACAATCGTTGTGTTTTTTGTAGGGTTATTGATTTTTAATAAAACGGAAAAGAGTTTTATTGATACAGTTTAGTAAGAGAATGAGTAAAAAAGACATCATATTAAAAGCCGAAAATATTTCTAAACAATACCGTTTAGGAACTGTGGGTACTGGGACATTGAGTCATGATTTGAATCGATGGTGGCATACTATTCGTGGAAAAGATGATCCTTATTTGAAAGTGGGAGAAACTAACGATAGAAGCTCAAAGGGAAACAGCGACTATGTTTGGGCATTACAAGATATTAATTTTGAAGTAAATAGAGGAGAGGTTTTAGGTATTATTGGAAAAAATGGTGCTGGAAAATCAACCTTGTTAAAGATATTGTCAAAAGTTACCGCTCCTACAACAGGAGTAATTAAATCAAGAGGAAGAATTGCTTCTTTGTTAGAAGTAGGTACTGGTTTTAATCCTGAATTAACAGGTAGAGAAAACATCTATTTAAATGGGGCTATTTTAGGAATGACTAAAAAAGAAATCACCTCTAAGTTAGATGAAATTATCGCTTTTAGTGGTTGCGAACGTTATATTGATACGCCAACAAAGCGCTACAGTAGCGGAATGACCGTTCGTTTGGCTTTTGCAGTAGCTGCATTTTTAGAGCCTGAAATTTTAGTTGTTGACGAAGTATTAGCTGTTGGTGATGCCGAATTTCAAAAGAAAGCCATTGGTAAAATGCAAGACATTTCTAAAAGCGAGGGCAGAACTGTGTTATTTGTGAGTCACAACATGGCGGCAGTTAGAAGTTTATGTACAAGAGGAATGTTGATTGAAAATGGAAAAACTATTTTCTTTGGGGATATTGATGAAACTATCGATTTATACTTAAAAAGTAGTATTTTTTCGTTTAATAGTAATAATTATATTGAGTTTGATGAAAAAGAAACTCCTATTCAAATTTCCAAATTTGAAGTTAGTTCATTGAATTCAAAAGGAGAACGTTCAAATTCAAGTGGTGTTTTAATGGGGAATATTTTAGAGTTTTCCATTTTTGTGTTGACAAATCAAGCGTATAATAATTTAAAAGCCAGTATTATTATTTCAACAGCCAGTGGTACAAGAATTGCGGCAATACGCTCACACGAAATAACAGATTTTATTTTTGATTCAAATGGAGATTTTGTTTTTAAAGCAACTGCTTCAGATTTAAAATTAATGCCAGGTGATTACGTAGTTACAATTGCTTTGGCAGAAAATAATACTACTATTGATATAAAAGAAGAGTGTTTAGGTTTTACAGTAGTACCTAATGATGTTTATGGAACAGGAAGAATTCCAAAAGGGAATTTATATGTTTATTCTGATGCGAAATGGGAATTAAATCAAAAATAAAATATTGGTTATCAAAAAAGTTGAAAAATGTATTGGAATACGAAAAACTTCCAGTACCAATTCAGCCAACTAAAAATATTGAAGTTGGTAAAGACACTTTTCACAATGGAAATTTTGAAATAAGAGGTTCTGATAAAATTAAGATTGGTTCATTTTGCGCATTAGGTAGGGATATAAAATTTATTACATCTAATCACGATTATAATTTTGCAGTCATGCAATATGGTTTTTACAAAAAATATTTTCAAGAAAAACCAAAAAACGTTAATCTTCAAACAAACCAATTTTCAATAGAAATAGGAAGTGACGTTTGGATTGGTGACAATGTAAGTGTTTTACCAAATGTTAAAATTGGTCATGGCGCTATAATTGGAACGGGAAGCGTAGTTACTAAAGATGTTGAGCCTTACACTATTATTGGGGGAGTTCCAGCAAAGTTTATAAAAGACAGATTTCCTGAAACTTCAAAAAAAATACTTCTAGCTTCAGAATGGTGGAACTGGGATGACGAAAAAATAAAGGCAAATAAAGATTTCTTCTTTAAAAATTATAATGCTAATGAATAAAATTCATGTTTATTGGTGGGCACTCAAAGCACAAGGAGAGATTGATAACTATGGAGATATTTTAGCTCCATTTTTAGCAGAAAAATTATCTGGTAAAAAAGTGGTTAAAGTTTCGCATCCTATGCAACGCTGGTATAAATGGTTTATTAAGCATTATGTTACCGTTGGAAGTGTTATTTGCGCTGCCAGTAAAAATTCAATTGTTTGGGGAAGTGGCATTATAAAAAAAAATGAAAATGTTAGAGCTGCAAAATTTGTAGCTGTTAGAGGGCCAAGAACTAGAAAGCGTTTAATAGAATTAGGATATCAAGTTCCAGAAGTATATGGAGATCCTGCTCTTTTGTTACCAAAATTCATCTCAAATGTAGCAGAGAAAAAATATGCATTAGGAATTATTCCGCATTATGTTGATTACGATACTGTTGTTGCTCAATTTAAAGATGACACAACAGTTAAAATAATTAATTTAATGACTAATGATGTTGTAAAGACAACTCAAGAAATATTAGAATGTAAACAAATTATTTCTTCTTCTTTACACGGAGTAATTGTTTCACATGCGTATGAAATTCCAGCTTTATGGGTTAAATTTTCTAATAAATTAGCTGGAGATAACGTAAAGTTTTATGATTATTTTGAGTCATTAAATATCACGTATTCTCAAGAATTTTACGTTAATCCTTCTGAAAGTTCGATTGCTGATTTTGAAAAACTGTTAAATGAAAATACTTCTGTTTTATTGCCATCAAAAGATAAGTTAATACAAACACAAGAAGCTTTATTTGCTTCGTGTCCGTTTAAAAAATGAGAAAAGGAGCAAATATTTCAAAGGATGTATTATTAAACCCGAGTGTTTCTTCTCATCGGGTAATTATTCCTTTGTATATTCCAAATGAAGAAGATTATTACAAAGAAGCCTATCAAATATTTGAATATTGTTTGTTTTCGGTTATTAAAACTAGCGCAACTCAATTAAAAATATCCGTAATAAGTAATAACTCATGTGATTCGGTAAACGACAAACTTTACGAATTACAAAAACAAGGATTTATTGATGAGTTAATTATTGAAAAAGAAGCTATCGGAAAAATCAATAGTATTCTAAAAGCACTAAGAACAGCTGAAGAACGATTAATAACTATTACTGATGCCGATGTTTTGTTTTGTAATGGTTGGGAAGAAGCCGTTTCGAAAGTTTTTGAAGCATTTCCAAAAGCAGGAGCTGTTTCGCCTGTGCCCGTTTTTAGAAAACATTTCCACTTAACCGCTAATATTTGGATTCGAAACCTTTTTTCAAAGCGTCTCTTTTTTAAACCAGTTAAAAATATTACCGCATTAACCAGATTTGCTAACAGCATTGGTTGGCCTTGGCTTGATGAAAAATGGAAAGATACAATAGGAACATTAACCTCTAAAAACGGAACCGTTGCTGTTTTGGGTTGTCCTCACTTTGTAGCAACTTATAAAAGAGAAGTTTTTCAAGAATTGCCTAAAGAGAACAGCAAATTTAAATTAGGTGGCGACAGCGAATATTTATATACAGATGAACCTGTTTTAAAAATGGGAGGCTATCGTTTGTCAACATACGATAATTATGCGTATCATTTAGGAAATCAAATAGAACCTTGGATGAATGAAATATATAATTCGGTTCTAGAGGTTTCAAAAAAAGAAAACGAATATTCTAAACTTAGTATTTTAGAAAAAAATCGATTAGAATATTTGTTTTCAGAATATCTATTTAAAAAAATATTGTACTTTAAACCTATAAAAAGAATGCTTTTAAAAAGCAAAGGTCTAACGTCAACACAAATAAATAATTTCACATCTTGATTACCTTAGTTTTAACCAATAGAAATCGCGATATCCGAATCATTAAAAATTGTTTAGATTCTCTTCAAAACCAATCTGATATTGATTTTGAATGGTTTCTTGTTGACTATGGTTCAAACGAAACGTATTTGAACGAACTAAACGCATTAGTGCTTCTGTATCCTCAAATTCAATTTATTTCTTGTCCTACTTCAGGTCAGTTATGGAGCAAATGTCGTGCTATCAATATTGCGCTTCAAAAGGCTACCCAACCTTATTTTGTGGTAGGTGATATCGATTTGATTTTTCATCCAAAATATATTGAAACTTTAAAAAGTGTAGCAAATCCTAATGTCGTACATTATTTTCAATACGGATTTTTAAATGAAACAGAATCGGTTAAAAAACAAAGTTTTGAAGATTTTAAAGTCGATTTTAAAGGAGGTAAAGATGTAACAGGAAATACCATGTTTCCAACCGAAGTTTTAAAAAGCGTCAATGGTTTTGATGAGTTTTATCAAGGTTGGGGCGCAGAAGATACCGATGCGCATATTCGAATGCAAAATTTAGGATTACAAGTTGCATTTTATGAAGAACAAATTCTGGTTAAACATCAATGGCATCCAAAAGCGTATCGCAGTAAAAAGAGTACACATCCTTATCATTCACAATTAGAGCGAATCAATCATGCTTACATGATTCAAACACAAAAAAATAAGCGTACGGTAGTTAATCAGTATCAAAATTGGGGACAATTAACCCATGATGCCGATTATCAAAAGTTGCAATTTCCAGAAAAGAAAATAATTGTTTCCTCTTCCTCACTTCAAGTAAATGCTTTATTAGCCCAATTGAAAAATTTTAAAAATGAAGTAATTCTAATAGAAATTCATGACCTTTCTAGTGCAGAGAAAAATAAAAATCGCATCAAAAGAATTCTAGGGAAAAAAGCACTGCCTTTTTATAAAATGGAATATGTAAACAATCTAGTTTTAGAAGAAATTATAAAAAATTATCGCAATTGTCCTTATCGTTATTCGTTTGATAGACAAACTAATAAAATTGTTTTAGTTCTAAATTTTGTAGCATGAAAATTTTAATGGTTTCCATACCTACTTTGCATTTCTTTCGTTGGGCCAATCAATTACAAGATGCCGGACATGAAGTGTATTGGTTTGATATTACAGGAATGAGCCAGCCCGTTTCTAAAATTTCATGGATAAAACAAAAATTAGATTGGAAATTAAAATGGGATTATCCAGGACGCCTATTGGTTAAAAATAAGTTTCCGAAATTATATAAATTCATTCAGCAATTTAACGAAAAAGACACGGCGAAAACTTTTGAAAACTATTTGAATGAAATTCAACCCGATGTTGTGCACAGCTTTGCTTTGTATTTGTCTTGTTCTCCAATAATTGAAGTTATGGAGAAAAATCCAACTCAAAAATGGATTTATTCATCTTGGGGAAGCGATTTGTTTTACTTTCAAAATGAACCCACTTATTTAAAAGATATTAAACGTGTTCTACCACGAATTAATTATTTGTTTACCGATTGCCAGCGCGATTATGAAATAGCCAAACAGTACGGATTTACAGGTGAATTTTTAGGTGTATTTCCCGGTGGCGGCGGTTTCGAGTTGAACGAAATGGAAAAATATAAATTACCCATTTCACAACGAAAAAACATTTTAATAAAAGGTTTTCAAGGTCGTTCAGGAAGAGCGATTCCGGTTTTAAAAGCGATTGCAACTTTAAAAGAACAATTACTTAATTTTGAAATTGTAGTTTTTGGATCTGATCCTCAAACTTTTGAATATGTAACTAATTCGGAGTTAAAAAAGTGGAAGAATTTTCAAATTTTAGGAAAAATTCCTCACGAAGAAGTACTAAAATTAATGGGTAAATCCTTAATCTACATAGGAAATAGTAATTCAGATGGCATGCCTAATACGATGCTTGAAGCTATTTTTATGGGAGCATTTCCAATTCAATCCAATCCTGGTGGTGCTACTGCTGAGTTAATTCAAAACGGAGCGAATGGTTTGTTGATTGAAGATTGTGAAGACGTACAAAAAATAAAAGAAATTGTAAATCACGCTATCAATAATTGTAATTTTGAAAAAGCTGAAAGTTTAAATCAAATAGAAATTGTTCCAAAGTTACACTACATAAAAGTTAAAAATGAAGTGATTTCTATCTATAAAAAATTAAATTAAAATGAAAAAAGTAGCCATAATTCCATTACGTAAAGGTTCTAAAGGAATTCCAGGAAAAAATAAAAAGAAAATGTTAGGTCGTCCTTTATTTTCATGGGTTTTAGGTGCCGCTATTTTTTCTGATTTGGACGAAGTTTATGTGTTTACAGATGATGATGAAATTTTAAACTTTTTAAGTAAAGAATATCATTGGGCAAGCAAAGTTAAGGGTTTGCGCCGTAATGATGAAAATGCAAATGATACAGCATCTACAGAAAATGCTATGCTAGAGTTTGCTGAAAAAATCAATCACGATTTTGATGTTTTATGTTTGTTACAAGCTACGTCGCCTTTAACTACGTCACAAGATATTAATAATGCTTTATTTCAAATAAGCGTTGAGGGAAAAACATCAGCATTAAGTGTCGTAAAAACACATCGTTTTACTTGGAATGCAGATGGAACACCTCAAAATTACGATATTTTTAACCGACCAAGAAGGCAAGATTTTGCTGGTTTGTTGATGGAAAATGGAGCTGTTTATGCTACAACAAAAGACGCTTTTATTAAAAGTAAAAATAGAGTAAGTGAAACTATAGGTTTGGTTGAAATGCCTGAGGAAACTTTAATGGAAATCGATAGCCTTTCCGATTGGACTATTATCGAAAATTTACTAGCGGAACGTCAAAAATCTTTCAAAAAGCAAGAGCGAATTAATTATTTAGTATTAGATGTTGATGGCGTTTTTACAGATGGATGCGTCTATTACGGTGCAGAAGGCGAGTTGATGAAAAAGTTTGATATGCGTGACGGTATGGGATTAGAAATCTTAAGACAAAATAGAGTTGAGGTTGTAGTTGTTACATCAGAAAACTCTGATTTAGTTGCTAAACGCATGCAGAAACTTCAAATAAAACATACATTTTTAGGAGTAAAAGATAAGTATTCCTTTCTGCAAAATTTTATAAATCAACAACAAACTTCATGGGCTAATTTGGCTTATGTAGGAGATGATGTTAACGATTTGGCTAATCTTTGCACGGTAGGTTGGTCATTTGCTCCAGCTAATGCTACATCAATTGTAAAACAACAAGTAGATTTTACTTTGTCAAATAATTCTGCTGCTGGTGCTATTAGAGAAGTTTGTGAATGGATAATGAATTATAATAAAAGATTTTAATCATCTTTTAGCCCTACTCAATTATTAAAACGTAAGAAAACGTTATCGTTCATAAATAACTGAAGATTAACAGTGATTAGTTGTGATTATTCGATAAAATTATTTTTCTTTGCCTTTCTAATAGAATGAAAATGACAGAATATAAAAAACCTTACGTAATTGCCGAAATTGGTTGTAACCATAAAGGTGAAATGGAAATCGCAAAAGAATTAATCAAAATAGCTAAAATATTTTGTAATGCGGATTCAGTAAAATTTCAGAAACGTAACAATAAAGAATTATTGACTGAGGATCAATACAATGCGCCACACCCTAATCCTGCAAACTCTTATGGAGATACTTATGGTGCACATAGAGAATATTTAGAATTTGATGTTAATCAACACGCTGAATTAAAAGCGTATTGTGAGGAAATCGGTATTGTGTATTCAACTTCAGTTTGGGATACTACTTCAGCTAAAGAAATTGCATCTTTGAATCCAGAGTATATAAAAATTCCTTCTGCATGTAACAACAATTACGATATGTTAGGTTGGTTATGTGATAACTATAAAGGAGAAATTCACATTTCAACTGGAATGACTACTAAAGGAGAAGCTGATGAATTGGTTAACTTTTTCATCGAAAAAGGTAGAAATAAAGATTTAGTATTATACAATTGTACTTCTGGATATCCAGTTCCATTTGAAGATGTTTGCTTATTAGATATCAATTTATTGATTGAAAAATATGGAGACAAAGTAAAACATATTGGTTTTTCTGGACATCATTTAGGAATTGCAGTTGACGTTGCTGCTTATACTTTAGGAGCAAATGTTATTGAACGCCATTATACAATTGATAGAACTTGGAAAGGTACTGATCATGCAGCATCTTTAGAACCAGAAGGTTTACGTAAATTATGTCGTGATTTAAAAGCGGTTAGTAAAGCACTTAGCTTTAAAAGTCAAGATATTTTACCAATTGAGCAAGTACAACGCGATAAGTTGAAAAATAAAAAAGTATAATTTTTATGCTTAAAAATACCATCCGATTATTTTGGTGGAACGAAAAAATTATCCAAGGCAAATCCAAAGAAAATTATGGGGATGTCTTGGGTAAATTTTTAGTGGAAAAAATATCGGGTAAAAAAGTGGTTTTTGCTTGGCCTAAAAAGTTTTCTTTTTTAGATTTCTTCTCACCCATTTATGTAACTATTGGAAGCATTTTAGCTAATGTAAATCATAAATGTATCGTTTGGGGAAGTGGCATTATCAATAAGGAAATTAAAATTAAAAATGCTAAATTTTTAGCAGTTCGAGGTCCTCAAACCCGAAAGTATTTAATGGATTTAGGTTATGAAGTGCCAGCAATTTATGGTGATCCTGCTTTGTTATTGCCTCGTTATTTTAATCCGAAAGTAGAAAAGAAATATCAATACGGCATCGTTCCGCATTACAACGATTATAAAGTAGTAGAGAAGTGGTTTGAAAACAGACCTGATATTCATTTAATAGATATGATGACTAATGATATTGAGTCTAAAACAATCGAATTTTTACAATGTGAAAGAATAATTTCTTCTTCCTTGCACGGTGTAATTATTGCTCATACTTATGGGATTCCGGCTGTTTGGCAAAAATTTTCAGACAAAGTTTTTGGTGATGATATCAAATATCAAGATTACTTGGAATCGGTTCAAATTCCATTTTATCATCCCGAAATAAAAATGGAAGCTTACACTAATGAAGAAATGAGCGGCTTGTTTGAACAATATGTTTCATTGCCAAATCCTCAAGTATTAGAAGATTTAAGAAATGGATTAATGCAAGTTTGTCCTTTTAAAAATTGATATGAATAGCATCAGTTCCCAAGACGAAATTAAAAAAATCATTCTTCATATTGAAGAAAAATGGCCAGTTGAAAAATGGGAAGTAAATCATATCAAAATATGGCCTTATCTCCGAATTAAACTTTACATTCATCTTTTAATGATGATGAATAAAAAGCTAGAAAAAGAGGAAACAACTTCTGATGTTAAGCACGGTTCTAGTTCAAAAAAAACGATATTTTCTAAACTCTTTCTAATTTTTTCTTCTTTTTTTAAGTTGAATATGTTCTTTTTTAGTTTAAAAAAGAAATCACATTTGTTATATGGTTCACACATTCATAGGGTAAAGCAAAACGGACTTTATTTTAATCGATTTTATGATTCTTTAGTGGATATTCACCATCTTAAAAATGAGGTTTATAATGTAGAATATCAAAAAGTCTATCCTAATACTTTTAATAAAGAAGCTGTTGTTTCTTTAGAACAAGAAGTAAGAAATTATAAGAATTTATTAAAGTTTAAAGAAAAGTTTACACCTAAAAATGATACTATTTCTTTAGAAAATTATGATGATTTTTATGTCTATTTAAAACAATTACCTATCCGATTGGATTTGTTGCGATTCTCGGTTTCAGATTTAAAAAACTGGTCTAGACGAGTTATTGCTTTGCAACCTTTCTTTAGAAGATTTTATAAGAAGACACAGCCTAAAACATTAGTTTTTTTAGGTTTCTATGGTTATGACGATTTGTATGCAGCTCTTTTAACCGCAAATCAAATGGGAATAAAAACGGTTGATTTTCAGCACGGTCCGCAAACGAATATTCACATGGTTTTTTCAGCATGGACTAAGTTTCCATTAGAAGGATATGATTTATTGCCAAAAGAATTTTGGAATTGGGATGAATTCTCAAAAATGAATATTGAAAAATGGTGTTATAAAAATAAGAGTATTGCAAAAGTGGTGGGACAGCCATTCGTTAATTATTGGTTGAAGCATAATCATTTTGAAAGAAGCGAGAGCAACACTATTATTTACAGTTTACAAACATTTCCTTTTGAAATTCAAGATATGTTAACGCCAAAAATTATTCAATTAATAAAAGAGTTACCATTTCAATGGATATTACGATTGCATCCTAGAAATTACATTCAAATAGAAGAAATAAAAGCATTTTTAATTCAAAATCAAATTGAAGATAAAACAATCATTCAAAGTTCAATTGATGATACTCCATTGCCAAAAGCATTACTTTCTTCGATTGTGCATATAACCAATTTTTCAGGTTGTTTAATTGAAGCTCATCTTTTAGGTGTTCCAACTATATTGATTAATAACATTGGTAAAGAAATGTTTTCTCAATATATTGATGATAAATTGGTTTACTATTTTAATCCCGAAGAGGAGCCATTTTTAAATGATGTTGCTTCTTGTATTCACAGTTTGAAAAGTTCAAATCAAACGGAATCTATCCAAGAATATCCAAATCCATTTCTAAATACATAGTAATTAAGTTCTTAATTTCTTTTTGGAAATACTATATTTGCCCTCTATTTAATGAATTTGAAAATGAGTAAAAAAGCCTTTATTTTTTTACCTGATGGTGTAGGTTTGCGTAATTTCGCTTTAACCAATTTTAATGCTATTGGTACCGCTTTAGGATATGAAATTGTGTATTGGAATAATACGCCATTTAAAATCAAAGAAGAATTAGGATACGATGAAGTAAACATTACAAATCATCAATTGCATCCTTGGACTACCGTATATACTCGCGCCAGAAAGCGTTGTGAGTTAAACGTTTTTGATAAAAAATTCAACGAAACCGTTTACAATACTTATAATTTTCCACAATCTTATAAGGGAATAAAAAATATCATTAAAAGTTTAAATGTCGATTTTTTAGTAGCTACAAAATCGACTGAAAAAGGAGTAGAAAGCATTAGAACTAAAATTAAAAAGTTAGAAAGAAGTACCTCTAAATACGAGTATTGTAAAAAACAATTACTAGAGCAAAAACCAGATATCGTTTTTTGTACAAACCCACGACCTACTCAAGCTATTGCGCCTATTTTGGCGGCTCAAGATTTAGGAATTCCTACGGCTTCCTTTATTTTTTCATGGGATAATTTACCTAAAGCTACTACCTTAATTGAACCCGATTTTTATTTTGTGTGGAGCGATTATATGAAAAAAGAATTGCTTCAATATTGTCCGTATGTACAACCAGAGCAAGTTTTTGTTACAGGAACACCACAATTTGAAAGCCATTTCGATACGAGTTTATTGCAATCAAAAGAAGATTTTTATAAGTCACATCATTTAGATTTAGAAAAAAAATACATTTGTTTTTCGGGAGATGATATTGTAACATCACCTTTAGATCAATATTATTTAGAAGATTTAGCGATTTCAGTTCGTGAGTTAAACCAACAAGGATATAACTTGGGTATTATTTACAGAAAATGTCCTGTAGATTTTACGAATCGATACGATGCTGTCTTACAACAGTATCAAGATGTTATTGTTTCTATTGATCCTTTATGGCGACCAGTAGGAAGGAGTTGGAACGAAATTATGCCTACAAAAGAAGATTTTGCATTACAAGCTAATATTTGTCACCACACTGAATTTGTTGGTAACATAGCCTCTTCAATGGTTTTTGATTTTGTAGCACATGACAAATCGTGTTTATTTTTTGATTATGAACAACCACAATTAAAAAAAGGAATTCGCGATATTGGACAAAATTACAAGTACATTCATTTCCGTTCGATGCCAAATAAAGAAGCAGCCTTGTTTGTTTATAATAAAAAAGAATTGACGACTATTGTAAAAGATATTTTAGACGGAAAACAATCGAATGTTCCTGTTGGGAAAAAATGGTTTGATGTGGTTGTAGGAACTCAACCAACAAAAGCTTCTGAAAATATTTGGGAAGGTATTAATGCAATTGTAAAAAAATAGTATGTTTTTCAATTCCTTATCCTTCGCTATATTTTTACCAATTGTTTTTATTTTATATTGGTTTGTTTTTGCTAAAAACAAAACTACTCAGAATACTGTTCTAATTGTCGCGAGTTATTACTTTTACTCGTGTTGGGATTGGCGTTTTCTATTTTTACTGGTTTTTTCAACCTTGTTGGATTACTTCAGTGCTATTATGATGGAGAACAGTACTTCGGATAAAAAGCGCAAGTTGTGGTTGTGGTTGACTATTGGAATCAACTTAGGGTTTTTAGGTGTTTTCAAATACTATGATTTCTTTGCACAATCTTTTACCGAATTATTAAATGGTTTGGGATTTCAAACCAATCCAGTTTTATTGAAATTGATTCTTCCTGTTGGAATATCCTTTTATACGTTTCATGGCTTATCATATGTAATTGATATTTATTACAAACGCATCACCGCAGAACGCAATTTTATAGACTATTCATTGTTCGTAAGTTACTTTCCACTTTTAGTAGCTGGACCAATTGAAAGAGCTACGCATTTATTGCCGCAGGTAAAAATCAAACGCCATTTTAATTTTGAAAAAGCCAAAGAAGGTGTTTATCAAATCATTTGGGGATTTGTTAAAAAAGTAGTTATTGCAGACAGTTGTGCTACGTATGCTAATGCTGTTTTTGATAATTACGAATCCATGAATTCGTTGTCGTTAATTTTAGGCGCTATTTACTTCGCTTTCCAAATTTATGGAGATTTCTCTGGGTATTCCGATATTGCACTAGGAACCTCTAAATTGTTTGGAATCGATTTATTAAAGAATTTTAATTACCCTTATTTTTCTCGTGATATTGCAGAGTTTTGGCGTCGTTGGCACATTTCGTTATCATCATGGTTCCGTGATTATTTGTACATACCTTTGGGTGGTAGTCAAGGTGGAATGTGGATGAAAGTGAGAAACACCTTCATCATCTTTTTGGTGAGCGGTTTTTGGCATGGCGCAAACTGGACGTTTATTGTTTGGGGATTGTTGAATGCGATTTATTTCTTGCCTCTTTTACTTCAAAATAAAAATCGCTCCAATATGGGCGACATCGAGATGGGTTGGAATCTAAGCAGTGTAAAAACCATTTTAAATATTTTAGGCACATTTGCTTTAACCACAATTGCTTGGATTTTCTTTAGAGCCAAATCAATTACTGAAGCCATTGGGTATATCCAAAAAATGGTGACCGATTTCCAATTTGATTCGCAGTATTTGAGTAATGAACGATACAACTTTGAATTACTACTTTTAGTAGTGGTTTTTGTATTGGTAGAATGGTTCAATCGTTCCAAAGTAGAACCTTTGTCAGGGAAAGCAAGTTTGATAAAAGTGACGTTAGCTATTATGACCTTGTTAGCTTTAGGAGTATATTCCGATTATAAAGAATTTATTTATTTCCAATTCTAATGAAACAGTTTTTAGTCTTTATCGGAAAAATTTTGTTAATGCTTTTGCTTTCTGCTTTTGTATTGGATTTTATTTACACCACAGTTTTTGCACAATCGGAAACTCGAAATAAAGTGGAAAATGTTATCAATTCGAAACCCCATAATTACGATGTGATTATTTTAGGAACATCAAGAGCCAATAATCATTTTGTTTCGGAATTGTTTGAAAAAGAAGGATTGAAAACCTTTAATTATGGAATGAGTGGCGCACACTTGTTTGAAACTTCTTTGCTACTAAAATTAATGATAGAACGCGATTGGAAAATAAAAAATATCATTGTTGAAACGGATTTAAATCTGTCCAACGAAAAATGCGATGATGGTACTTTCGGTCGCTTTATGCCGTTTATGCATCAATCAGAAACTATTACAGAACATTTTAAAAACGAACCAGATTTTACAGAATTGTATTATGTACCGTTTTATCGTTACATACAGTTTGATGCGAAAGTAGGTTTTCGAGCTTGGTATAAAACATTGCTAAATGAACCAACAAATACGCTAGCAAACAATGGCTATTACCCGTTAGGGTTTAACCCAAAAGCCAACATGAAAAATAATATTGAAAGTTTAGTGCCTTTACGTAACCGTTATTTCGAAGAAATTAAGCAAATTTGTAAAGCTAATAATATCAATTTGATAGCGGTAACGACTCCTATGTGTTCTAATGTAAATGGAATGGACTATTTTAAAAAAGTGAAAGCATTGTATCCCGAAATCAAAGAATATGAACAGGTAGTAGAAGGAGATCAATACTTTTCTTCGTGCGGACATTTGAATGATAAAGGAGCGCGATTGTACACCACTAAAATTATTGAAGACTTATTTAAAAAATAGTACATGCTTTTTAACTCGATAGAATTTTTACTTTTTCTACCTACTGTTTTTTTCTTGTATTGGTTTGTTTTTAAAAACCAATTACGAGCACAAAATGTATTGTTATTGGTGGCTAGTTATATTTTCTATGGTTGGTGGGATTGGCGTTTTTTATCCTTAATTATCGCTAGTACTTTTTTAGATTATTTTATTGCTATACAATTAGGAAAAACAGACATTGCTAAAAAACGAAAATTCCTTTTAGGAATTAGTTTAGTGGGTAATTTAGGAATGCTAGGTTTTTTTAAATACTACAATTTCTTTGTGGCAAGCTGGATAGAAGCTTGGTCAAGTGTAGGAATTACTATGGAAGCTAGTACGCTAAATATTATACTTCCTGTAGGAATTTCGTTTTATACCTTCCAAACCTTGAGCTACACAATTGATGTGTATCGAAAGGAAATGCAACCCACAAAAAGTTTTATCGATTTTGCCGCTTTCGTTACGTTTTTTCCACAGTTAGTAGCGGGACCTATCGAAAGAGCGTCTCATTTATTACCGCAGTTTTATAAAAAACGAGCTTTTGATTATCAAAATGCGGTGGATGGTGTCAAATTGATTATTTGGGGAATGTTCAAAAAAGTCGTGGTTGCAGATAATTGCGCATTTTTTGTAAATAAAATTTTTGAAAATCCTGAAGCGTATTCTAGTGGCGAATTGTTTGTTGGAATGGTTTTCTTTGCTTTTCAGATTTATGGTGATTTCTCTGGGTATTCTGATATGGCAATAGGAATTTCTAAGCTTTTTGGATTTGATTTAATGGTGAATTTTAAGTTTCCCTACTTTTCACGTGATATTGCCGAGTTTTGGCGTCGTTGGCACATTTCGTTATCCACTTGGTTTCGCGATTATATTTATATTCCACTTGGTGGCTCAAAAGGTTCACAATGGTTTCAAATTAGAAATGTAATGATTATCTTTTTGGTAAGTGGTTTTTGGCATGGTGCCAATTGGACCTATGTAGTTTGGGGTTTATTTCATGCTTTACTGTTTTTGCCTTTATTGCTATTCAACCTAAACAGAAGTCACTTGATTACTAAATCCTATGGTTGGCTCGATTTTGCTAAAATTGGAGTTACGTTTTTAGTTGTATGTATCGGTTGGGTGTTTTTTAGAGCCGATTCTATTTCAGATGCTTTTCAATATTTAGCACATATGTTCGAATTGAAAAGTTTAGGGTTATCCTTATTCTATAAAACCAATGCTAATTTGATGATTTTCGGTTTAAGTGTTTTGGCTGTCGGAATTTTATCTCTACAAGAATTATTTTGGGTCATCAAAAAAAGAGAATTACCTGAAGTTTCAGCTTTTGGTGCTTTACTTTTAGTATTGTTGATTTTCTTTATGGGAAGTTTTAAAAATCAAATGGACTTTATTTATTTCCAATTTTAATGAAGAAGTTTCTAACCAAAATAGCCATTTATACTTTTTTCATTCTTTTGATTGGAAACGGCATTGCTTATTTATCTCTTTATGTTTTAGGAAAGTCGCAATTGTATAAAAATCAGTTTGTAAAAAATGGTGTCAAAGAAACCCATTTTGATTATGTAGTTTTAGGCTCTAGTACAGGATTAACTACATTAGACACTAAGTTGATTGATAAAACCTTAAATACTTCTGGATTAAACATTAGTATGGACGACACTTCTTTGAGTTCTCATTATTTGATGTTACAGTATTTTCTTTCTTTGGGAAAAACTACAGACCAACTGATTTTGTGTGTTACTCCTGGAGATTTACAAAATCCGGTAAACGAATTAAATAATAATGATTATCGTTTTTTAACGGAAGTTCAAGATACTTTGGTTTATAATTATTACGATAAAATGGAGCAAAATGGATTAAAAGTACTTACTTATTCTAAGTTCATGCCTATTTTAGGAGTAAGCTATTATAATAACGAACTATTTTATCCTTCAATATATGCCTTTTTAAAACCTAACAAAAGAAATAGATTTGATGAAAAAGGAAACTACACGTATCCCCAAATTGCAAATCATATAGAAAAAGGAATTGATACTAATATTGAAACAAGCTATCTAAATCCTTCATTTTTAAAGATTAAAAAACTTTGCAAACAAAAGGGAATTGATTTGATCGTATATCAATCACCTATTCATAGAAAAAATGTCATTTTTCCAAACACAAAAGATTTTAAAATAATCAATCATTCGACAATTTTACCCGAAGAGTTGTTTTATGATAACATTCACGTGAATAGTAAAGGCAGAACTTTTTGTACTTTAGCCTTTTGTAAAGAAATTAAAAACCCCTAACTCATGCACGTTGCTTTTTTAACTCCAGAATATCCACATTCGAAAATAAAACATTCGGGTGGTTTGGGCACTAGTATTAAAAACTTAGTGGTGGCTTTGGTTGCAAAAGGGGTAAAGGTGACGGTTTTTGTATATGGTCAACCAAAATCGGAAGTTTTTGAAGAAAATGGAGTTACTTTTCATTTTATTTCAAACAAAAAATATCGATTTGGGAAATGGTTTTTTTACAGAAAATATCTTCAAAAGCATATCAATTCGGTCGTTAAGAAAGAGAAAATAGATGTAATTGAAGCACCCGATTGGACAGGAGTTACTGCTTTTATGAATTTTGATATTCCGTTGGTAATTCGTTTTCATGGAAGCGATACCTATTTTTGTCATATTGAAAAAAGAAAACAGAAGTTTAAAAATCGTTTGTTTGAAACCTTAGCGGTAAGAAAAGCAAAAGGGTTTATTGCTCCAACAAAATATGCAGGTGAAGTTTCTGCCGAACTTTTTGGATTGCACAAAGAGCAAATAAAAACCATTAATTATGGTTTAGATTTGGCTCAATTTAATAATGAACATCCAGAACGTTTCGAAAAAGGACTTGTTTTGTACATTGGAACTATCATACGAAAAAAAGGCGTTTTAGAATTGCCTGAAATTTTTAATAAAGTAAGAAATCAATTTCCAGAAGCCAAATTGGTATTAATTGGTGGCGATTCTGGAGATGTAGTAACAGGAAATAAATCTACTTGGGAATTAGTTAAGCAACAGTTTCATAAACAGGATTTGGAACAGGTTTCTTATTTAGGTAAAATACCTTATAACGAAGTGCAAGATTACATTAAAAAGGCGAATGTTTGTGTATTTCCCACTTACGCTGAAACCCTTGGAATGGTCACTATTGAATCGATGGCAATGAAAAAAGCTGTGGTAAATAGTAACATTGGTTGGGCACAAGAATTAATGGAAGATGGGAAAAGTGGTTTTTTAGTGCATCCAGCTAATCATGAATTGTTTGCGCAAAAAATAAGCACAATTTTAAATGATACTGATTGTAATACTAGAATGGGTAACGAAGCTAGATTATATGTTGAAGCCCATTTTGATATTACCAAAAAAGTAGAAGAAAATATAAATTACTATCAGCATTTGATAAAGTAAAAGATGAACCTAACTTTTGTACATGATTTTAAAAAAGTTACAGCAATCTATCAAGATTTAGCTGCCGTTTCATCGTTTGATTCTTCTAAAGATATTCAGGGATTACTTTTCGAGTTTGCGCAACAGTTTCCATTGGCTCAATTAATTTGGGTGCACGAATCGTTAGTAAATCAAGTGAATCAGAATTGGATTGAAAACAACGTTAGAAGTCAGGTGATGTTTTTTTATAATCCATCGGAAACGGAATTTTTATCTGATAAAGTTGGTTATGTAGAACCTTCTCCATTCATTAAAATTAATAAAAAAGTTAGTTTTGCCAGTTGGCAAGCAAGTTCTTTTGTAGGGACTATTTCGGCTCAAGATTTTGTGAGTTTCGGAAGTCGATTCTTCAAGGATAATTTTAGTTTTGGTTATTTTTTAACCATAATGGCAAAAATTGGTCATAGAAATGGATTGCGAACGTATTCAAACCCTAATTTACTTCAAGAAGAAAAGAAAGTAACTTCGCATATTGGAACCACAAAAGAACTCTTTCATTGGACGGCGCAATATTATGGATTTTCTAAATGCTTACAATTGTTTTTACTTTTTGTATTGTATGAAAAACAATTTCCAATTGCTTCATTAATGCGTGTGATTTCGGTAAAGCGAATTACTTTTGACAGAAATGCTAAAAAAGGGCAAGAAGTTTCAAATGTAGATTTTTCAGAAGTAACTTTAGATGTTTTGATTCCAACTATTGGTAGAAAAAAATATTTGTATGATGTGCTTTGTGATTTAAGAACGCAAACGAAAATTCCAAATCGGATTATAATTGTAGAGCAAAATCCACAAGAAAATAGTCAGTCTGAATTAGATTATTTGAAGAATGAAATTTGGCCTTTTGAAATAATTCATCATTTTATTCATCAAACAGGTGCTTGCAATGCAAGGAATATCGCTTTGAAGGAAGTAAAAAGCGATTGGGTATTTTTTGCAGATGATGATATCAAATTAGCATCTACTTTTATTGAAGAAAGTTTGAAAAACATATTAAAAACTAATGAAAAAGCCTTTACTTTAGCTTGTTTTAGACCTAATGAAGTTCCTGTTTTTCATCACATGATGCATTGGGATACTTTTGGTTCTGGCTGTAGTATTGTGAAAAAGGAAGCATTGCAAGGTTTGTCTTTTGATATGCGTTTTGAAAATGGTTTTGGAGAAGATGCCGAATTTGGAATGCAATTGCGTAATAAAGGTTTTGATATTATCTATTTGCCACAACCTCAAATTTTGCATTTAAAAGCTCCAGTAGGCGGATTTAGAGTTAAACCTACTTTTCCTTGGCAAGAAGAACAATTTCAGCCTAAACCTTCGCCAACAGTGATGTTATTTAAAAAAATGCATCATAGCAAGGCGCAAATTTTAGGTTATAAATTGAATTTATTTTTAAAGTATTATAAAAATCAGTCGATAAAAAATCCGTTTAAATATTACAAAACCATGCAAAGGCAATGGGAAGTGAGTGAAAAATGGGCTGAAAAATTAAAATCACAATCAAAATAATATGGTATTTACTTTAATCATTTGTACATATAAACGTTCGCAACCTTTATTGAAGCTTTTGCTTTCGGTGCAGCATCAAACGTTGTATCCAAATGAGATTTTGATTATTGATGGTTCACCAGATGATTTCACCAAGGAAATGCTAACTCAAAATTCGTTTCAAAATTTGAAGTATTTCAAAGTAGAAGAAAGCGATAGAGGTTTAACGAAGCAACGTAATTATGGTATTGCAAGAGTTCACGAAGCAACTGAAATAGTTTGTTTTTTAGATGATGATACGGTTTTAGAATCCAACTATTTTGAAGAAATTATAAAAACGTATACTTTATTTCCAGAAGCATTAGGTGTTGGCGGATATATTACGAATGAAACACATTGGACCAAAACAACTTCAGATTATCAAGCTAAAGCAAATGAGTTTTATTATGATGGTTGGAAAAGAAAAGATGGTTCCCGATTTGTTTGGCGAAAAAAGTTAGGCTTAGATAGTAATCGACCTCCTGGTTGTTTGCCTGAGTTTTCTCATGGAAGAAGTATTGGTTTTTTACCACCATCAGGAAAAATTTATGAAGTAGAACAACTTATGGGTGGTGTTTCTTCTTTTAGAAAATCAGTTTTTCAAGAATTTCAATTTTCAACCTATTTCGAAGGATATGGCTTGTATGAAGATGCCGATTTTACACTTCGATTATCAAAAGTTGGTAAATTATATATCAATACCAATGCCCAATTAGGACATTATCACGATGCCTCAGGTCGACCAAATAAATTTGCTTATGGAAAAATGGTGGTGCGAAATGGTTATTATGTATGGCGTGTGAAATATCCAAATCCGTCTTTTAAAGCAAAAATTAAATGGCATTTGATTACGTTATTATTAACTGCTATACGATTTACAAATATTGTTACCACTTCAAAACGAAAAGAAGCTTTTACCGAAACTTTAGGAAGAATGTCAGGATGGTTCACTTTGTTTTTTAATCCTCCACTATAATGTTGTATTTACTTAAAAAGAAAATAAATCGAAAACTTAAAGAGTTTAGAGAAAATTACCAACATGTTCGTTTTTACAACGGAACAGAGGAAGTGTTGTTTTTAAGCTTAAAACGAAATACAAAAGTTAGAACGTATCTCAATCTTATTTTCAGGTTGCAACAGCAGTATCAGCAACCTATTGTGATTGAGTTTTCTTTGTTTCGTTATTTTGTATTGGTTAAGTGGTTTAAAGAATTGGACTTTATTTATTTCTCAAAACCATTTCAAAAACCTAAGATTTATCGTTTATTTTCGCACCAAAGAAATACCGATTTCCAAATAAATTTTAATTACAAAAAAGTATATACTACGGATGAATATGTAAAAGAGGCAGTTCCTTACATAATGCATCCAAGAAATTATATGATTGCTAAACCTGAATTATTAGAAAAACAAGTTGGAATTGTAATGAGTGGAAACTTTGAAGCTAAAATTTACGATTCGGATGTGATTACTAAAAATTTCAATCTATTAAACCGTTGGCAAATTTACAATCAAATAATACAACATGCTGCCCTAGTTTCTGTATCAGGAATTGAATTCAAAGAACAGTTTGTTAAGGGTGTTTTTTTAGACAAATTTGTAGTAATGAAATGGCAACAAGGCGCAATTCCTTCAGAAGAATGGCGTCATTATTTATCATCTGCTAAATTTTTATTTTGTGCACCCGGAATGACAATGCCTATGTGTCACAATGTAATAGAAGCTATGTCAGTAGGAGTAGTGCCTATCATTAATTATCAAAATTGGTTAAATCCGAGTTTGGTAAATGGAAAAAATGCTTTGGTTTACCAATCTAAAGAAAGTATTTTTAGAGTTATTGATAAGGCTTTGAAAATGAGCGATTCAGAATACAGAGAACTTCAAAAGAATGCAATAGATTTTTACGAATCGTATTATAAAGATTATGATTTTGAAGCCAATAGATTTCAACCTTTAATTTTATTAAATGAAGATAGCAAAGACCTTATTTAAAAAATATAAATATATTCTTAAGAGATATCAATCTTTTAAAACGAATCCTTTAACTAAGTCGAATCCATTTTGGGCTTTGATGAAGTATTTATATATTAATTTTTTGCTTTATGTGTTAAAAAGAGAAGTTACAATCACGTATCTAAATGGGATTAAAGCTAAAGTTAAAAAAGGCGATGGTATTGTTGGAAATTATCACTCAGGATTACATGAAGCTTCAGATTCTCTTTTTTTGATGCATTTGCTAAGAGAAGGAGATTCTTTTTTAGACATTGGAGCTAACGTTGGACATTATACTTTATTAGCAGGTTTGTATTCAAAATGTAAAGTAACAGCAATTGAGCCTATTCCTTCAACATTTGAACGATTATCAAACAATGTTAAAATAAACAAAAACAATTGGAAACATCAACCAGAGTTGTTAAATATTGGTTTGTCAAATGAATCGGGAGAATTAGTTTTTACCAATCAACAATTTACCACTAATAAAGTTTCTACTAGTGGACACGGAGTAAAAGTTAAAGTAAGCACGTTAGATGAAATATGCTCAAACCAGGTTCCTGATTTTATAAAAATTGATGTAGAAGGTTATGAGTGGTTTGTATTAAATGGAGGATTAAACACTTTATCGAATTCTAAGCTTAAGTTAATTCTTATTGAGTTAAATGAATCAGGGAAGAATTTTAATATTCAAGATGAACAAATTATTCACCTACTAAAAGATAAAGGATTTTTGCCTTATGTGTTTGATCTTGAAACGAAAGCTTTTGCAGAAATTGACTTTAAAAACACAAATCAGTTTAATACGTTGTTTATTAAAGATTTAGATTTTGTTTGCAATAGAATAAGAACAAAACTTTTAAAGCCGCAATTTTAAATGTTTCTTTGACAATGTTCTTTTTATTTTTCATTTGGTAATGTACAAATCTCTAGCCAAAAATTTTCAATTTTTAGTATGGCGTCAAGAAAATCATGCATATCTAAAGGTTTTTTTACATAACTGTTACAATTATTATCATACGCTTGACTAATGTCATTAGAAAATGAGGATGTTGTTAGCATAATAACAGGGATTTTCTTGAGATTAGCATCTTGTTTAATTTGTTTTAGCACTTCATGACCATTATAAATTGGTATGTTTATATCTAAAAGTATAAGGTCAGGTTTTTTTACTTCTAAAAAAGAATTTCTGTTATAAAGAAAATCCAGTGCTTCTTGACCGTTTTTTGCTACACTGATTTCTGTTTTGATTTTGCTTTCTTCAAAAGCATCTCTTGTAAGTAATATATCTCCTTCGTTATCTTCAACTAAGAGAATGTGTACTGTTTTTTTTGATTCCATATTTAATTTGTTTTGTTAAAGATGTAATTTCGTATTTACTTCCTTTTTTAATTATAATTAACTTCTTTACAATTTGTTTTACCATTAATATGATTGTTTTTTTTATTAAACTGTTGTTTCTTTTTATTTAATTGGTTTAATCTAATTGTTATTTGTTTTTAGGTATTTCAAAATAAAATGTTGAACCGATATTAATTTCAGATTCAACCCAAATTTTACCGCCTAAATAATCTATATGGCGTTTAACAATTGAAAGTCCTATTCCTGTTCCCTCGTATTCTTCTCGATTATGTAAACGTTGAAATATGACAAAAATCTTATTATAAAATTTTGAATCAATTCCTATTCCATTGTCTTTTACAGTAAATACCCATTTGTTTTCTTCTTCCTTACAACTAATAATGATGTTAGGCGCTTCTTCTTTTTTTGAATATTTTATGGCATTATCTAAAAGGGAATGAAATACTTGTGTTATACCTGTTTTGTAAGTTAGAATATTGGGTATTTTTTCGTGAGAAATGGTTGCTGATTTTTCAGAAATTATTTTTCCTCTTAATAGTTTAAAATCAGAAATTATTTCATTTACATCTACCATTTCAATCAAGTCTGTTGGTCTTCCTGCTCTAGAATAATCTAAAAGGTCTAAGATAATTTGCTTCATTCGCTTTGAACCGTTTGTTGCAAAATCTATATACTGTAAAGCTTTATCATCTAATTTGTCTTCATATTTGCGTTTTAGCTGATCCATAAAGCTTGAAATCATTCGTAATGGTTCTTGTAAGTCGTGAGATGTTATAAAAGCAAATTGTTCTAATTCTTCATTAGAGCGTTCTAGTTCTTTTGCATATGACTGTAAGGATTCGTTTAAGGCAACAAGTTGAGCTTCATGGTTTTTTTGCTCCGTGATATTTGTCATTGCACCAATCATTCTAGTGGCTTTTCCTTTATTATCACGTATAATTATTCCTCTGTCAATAACATAAACTATTTTTTCAGATTCGTTAAAAATTCTATATTCTGCTTCCCATCTATTTACTAAAGGATTTTCTAGAGCATTAGATAAACTTTTTTTGGTTTTTTCAACATCATCAGGATGAAATTTGTTATTCCAAAATTGATTTTCATTTAAATTTGATGGTGTGTCTTCGCCAAAAAACTTTTTAATATTTTGAGATCTAAAAAATATTTTTTCTTTGATATTCCAATCCCAAATAGCATCATTTGTTGCTTGTGTTACTATTTCAAAACGTTCATTTGCTTGAAGAATTCTTGCTTCTGATTTTTTACGTTCTGTTATATCTCTAATGAAGGCACAGAAAAATAAATCTTCTCCTTGATTTATAGGTATTACTGTTAGTTCAATTGGAAATTCATCTCCGTTTCGTTTGATGGCACTCAATTCTAACAGTACGTTAAGGGCTCTTCCTTCTCCCGTTTTGAGATAGTGTTTCATGCCTTCTCTATGGTATTTTCTGTAAGGTTCAGGTACAATTAGTTCTGATAGTTGTTGTCCTAGTGCTTCTGTTTCTTTCCAACCAAAAATTATTTCTGCTTTATGATTCCAAAAAGTGATTGATTCATTTGTATCGATGCAAATAATTGCATCTAATGCTCCGCTCATTATCAATCTTCTTTTTTCCTCACTATCTCTAATTTCTTTCTCGGTTTTTTTTCGTTCAGTTATGTCTAATATAACTGCTAAAAATCTTTTTTGGGTATTTTCTGGAACTAATTGCAAATGTACTTCTACCGGATAAAGGCTTCCATCTTTTCTCTTATGGTTTGTAAAAAAGATTAGTTTTTCTTTTTCATTATTCATCAAAGGGGCAACTAATTCTTCAAATGCAGCTATAGTATAATCAGGTTTAATATCAATTGGAGTTAGTTTCTTAATTTCCTCAGCTGTATATCCAATGTTAATTAGCGCACCTTTATTGACATACAAGAATTGGAAAGTATTTGAATCAAAAATATAAATTTCATTAAGACTGTTTTCAAGCGTGTTTTGTAAACTATTTTTTTGAATTTCTACAATTTTTTGGTCGTTAATATCTTGAAAACTTCCATATAAACGGGTACATTCTCCATTTACCATTTCAGCATTTCCTAGACTTCTAATCCATCTTTCATTGTTTTTAGCAGTAACAATTACGGCTTCAAATTCAAAAGGGACACCAGTTTCTATACTTTTAGTTACATTTTTGGTAACCATTTCCTTAAAATCGTCTCTATAAAAGTTAATACCACTATTTAAATCAGGTTTAAATGATATTGGGTCAGCTTCATGTAGTTCATACAGTATATCAGACCAATACATTTTATTTTCTATTCTATCAAGTTCCCAACTTCCAATTTTTGCTATTTTAGTTGTTTGTGCTAATAGTTCTTCATTTTTAGTTTCTTGAGTAATATCTAATAATATAGAATTGAAAAGAATTGTACCATCTATTGAAAATTCAGGTTTTCCAAAACCTTGTAGTACTCGCTTTTCTCCATTTGGTGTAAGTGTTCGAAATCTTGCTGACCAATTTGTTTTATTTGTTATAGAATCAATAATGCTTTGTTTCACTAGCTCCATGTCGCCACCAGCTTTGGTTTGACTCCATGCTAAATTTATGTTATTAGTAATTTCTTCTGCGCTATATCCCCAAATTTTTTCAGCTCCTTTACTTACGTTTCTTATTTCTTCACGATTATCTGGATATATTAAGTATTGATATACTACACCAGGAATGTTGTCTGATAGATTTTGTAATCGGGCTTCGGCTTCTTTACGGTCGGTAATGTCTTGAAAACTACCTGTGAATTTTATGCACTTTTCTTCAATGTATTCTGGGTTTGCTATAACTCTAATCCATCTTTCTTTTTTGTTTTTAGTTATGATGATGGCTTCGTAATCTAAATAAGTTCCGTTGGCAATGCTATTGTTAATAAGCTCTGTAACATGTTCTTTATGTTCTTCTTTGTAAAATTCTATTGCTTTTGATATATCAGGAATAAAGGTATTAGGATTCGTTTCATGTAATTGATGAACTTCTTCAGACCAAAAGAGTTTATTTTCTAAAAGATCATAGTCCCAACCCCCAACTTTTGCAAGTTTACGAGTTTGTCTGTTAATTTCACGTAGTTTCTTCTCTTCAGTGATGTTTTTTGCGGTTGCATAAATAAGCCCTTCATCTTCAGATGAAGTAGATGTCCAGCTTAGCCAAATTACTTTTCCACTTTTAGTTATATATCTATTTTCGAAGCTAAACGTAATTTGTCCTTTAGTAATATTTACTAATTCATTTTTAGAAATTTTTTTGTCTTCGGGATGTAAAAAAACATCAAAAGGCTGATAAAGGATTTCTTCTTCTGTATACTCCAACATTTCACAACCGCCTTTATTTATTTTTAAAAATCTTCCATGAAAGTCTGTTATACATAGTATATCTGGAATGGTGTCGTACAAGCGGCGAAGGTCGTTTTCTAGTTTTTTACGGTTAATTTCTGATCCGATAAATTGCTCAAAGTGTTCAAATAGTTTGTAATATTTATTTAGTGCGTTTATTCCATTTTGAGTAGTTACTAATAACACACCTACCATTTGATTATTAAATATTAGTGGAATTCCAGCAGTGTTTTTAATTTTCGATTTTTCTGAACCCACAATGAGTTCAAAATCATCTTTATCACAAATATCTTCCCAAATTAATATTTTTCTTTCACTCCAAACAGCACCTTGTAATCCTCTGTCAAGTTCACAAGTTTTAAATGTATTAGTTGATTTATAAGAGTTAGTTGCATTTGAAGAATTTGATTTTTTAGCAATTAATTGCAATT
The DNA here is from genome assembly GCF_002483315.1 of Flavobacterium sp. UBA7663. Classification (GTDB taxonomy): domain Bacteria; phylum Bacteroidota; class Bacteroidia; order Flavobacteriales; family Flavobacteriaceae; genus Flavobacterium. The sequence continues at coordinate 223,149 of NZ_DLHR01000015.1, read as the reverse complement.
GTGTTTTCTCAATATTAGGTAACCAAAGTTCTACAAAATCAAAGTAGCCAAATTCGGCTATTGTTTGACACAGTAAATTTGAAGTGGACGTTAAATCTTTTTCTGTTGAAAAGTTTAGACTTATTTTACTTAACAGTTCTTTTTCAAGTTCCTTGTTTTTTTGTTCCGTTACGTCTCTTTGTATAGCTATCCAATGTGTATAGGTACCTTTTTCATCGGCAACAGGTGAAACGGTAAAATTATTCCAAAACTCCTCTCCATTTTTTTTGTAGTTTAAGATAGTAATTTCACAGGATTCCCATTTCATTAAGGCATTGTTTAATTTTTTTAGTTCATTTTTGTCAGTATTAGGTCCTTGAAGAAATTTTGTTGTTTTACCGATTGTTTCAGAAGCCATATAGCCCGTCATTTCTGTAAAAGCATTATTTACATATATGATTTTAGGTCCAGACTGATCAAAAGGTTCAATTTCTGTAATTACAACACTATCCTTAGTATTTGTTATGACACTACTAAGTAATTTTAATTGGTGCTCTTCTTTTTTTTGTTTGGTAATATCTCTTGAGTTTGCAACTATTCCTTTAACTGCTGGATTGTCTAACATATTAGTTAGTACTGTTTCTATCCAGCGCCATTCATTTTTACCATCTTTAAATCTGAAAGGTTCAACAATTATTTTTTTTTCAGTAGTTATTCGCTGAATGTAACTAGTTGCCTTTTCAATATCATCTGGGTGAATAAAGTCAAAAATGGTATTTCCTTGAAACTCTTCTGGTGTAATTCCTAATATTGCGGTTGTGGTTGGGCTGGTGTAGCTATATCTACCATTGGTGTCAATTATGCTAATCATATCTCCACCTTCTTGTACTAATGCTTTAAATCGTTGTTTGCTTTGATATATTTGTTCTTCTTGTTCAATTCTTTTGGTAATGTCTTGACAAACAATAAGTATGCACTTACGATTATTAAAATCTAATTTATGTCCGTTAATTTCCATTTGGATTAGAGAACCGTTCTTTTTTTGATGGGTAAAAATGCCAAAGTAGATGTTTCCATTTTGGTTTTTTATGGTTGCAAGAGCATTAATAAGGTTTTCTATTTCTTGAGACGGTCTAATGTCTTTTATTGTTAGCTTAAGAAATTCTTCTCTGGAATATCCATAGTGTTCAATAGCAGCAATGTTTACATCTAGAATTTGAAGTGTTTGATAGTCGTATATCCACGATGGTAGTGGATTTAGATTAAAAAGATTAGAGTTTACAAGTTCTTGACTCATCATTAATTGCTTTTATATTGAACTGAAATTTCGAATTCTTAAATTAACAAATAATTTATTGATAATCAATTGTTTAATTTGAATTTTATTAAGATTTAGCTCAGAAAGTATTGTAGGTGAGTTTTGTTGAGATTTTTGGGGTATTTCTCTTTTTTTGTTTATAGTTTGTTCTTTTCTTTAATTTCTATTAAGACTTCTTTGCAAATGGGTTTAGATAAGTATTTTTTAATTAGTGGAAATTGCGTAGCTTTTTCCATATCTGCTTTATTTATTGATGATGTGAGTAAATAAATTGTTGTATTTTGCGATGTAATAAAAGGTTCAACTTTGCTTAGAAATTCCCAACCATTCATTTCGGGCATATTAATGTCTAGAAATATAACATATTTTTCATTTTTATGATATTCTTTTTCTAAATAATTAAAGGCGTCTTTACCATTGCTGAATGTTTCAATTTCTTGAGAAATAGCAATAAGTTCTAAATTCTTTTTTAGAATTATTATTGAAATCGGATCGTCATCTATTATGAAAATATATTTTTTCATAGGCAAGATTTTTAGTTACATATTATGTGTTTTATTTACTATTTCATTGATACTATTTTCTAATTCTATTACAGATTGGTTAAGGTGAAACAACAGTTCTTTGTCTTTTACTGATTCGGTTTCATTTATTAATTTTATCAAGCCTAAAATATTTGTAAGTGGCGCTCTTACTACGTGAGATTGAATCCAAGCAATATCTCTTAATTTTGTGTTTTGACTTTCAATTTCCTCTAGATGTTCAATGTTTTTTGTTATATCGTTACTTACAATAATAATAGCTTCTTTTCCATTATGTACGATTTTATTGTATTTAACTTCTGTTATGATTGAATCTCTATTCTTTTTAAAATGTTTTTGAGTTATAATGGTTTCATGATTATTAAAATCAATAGCATTTTCATTAAAAATGGTTCTAATGGGTTCATTAATTAACTCTTCTTTTTTAAAGCCATAAAGTTCTTCACAAGCTTTATTAATATCTATTATGAAATTTGTATCTGAGTCTATTACAAAAATAGGTTGTGGACTTAGTTGAAATAAATCGTTATATAATTGTTCAGATTCTTTAATTTTTATAATATTTTTAAAGCGTTCAATGTTGTAAACTAGGCTTTTGTATAATATGGCACTATTAATTTCATCTTTTAAAAGATAGTCAGAGGCACCAAGAGCTATTGCTTTCAATGCGAATGAAAAATCAGAATATCCTGTTAGTACCACAACAGGTATTTTGTTTGATATTTTTAAAACTTCTTCTACTAATTCAGTTCCACTTTTGTCTGGTAATGAGAGGTCCAAAAAAATTATATCACAATTATCAAGACTTTCATTTGTTTGTTTAAATTCGCTAAATCTTTCAAAATGCTTTATTGTAGGCAGTTTTATTTTTTCACTTAAATATTCTTCTAAAAGGAAAAAATCGCCTAAATTGTCTTCAATGACTATTATGTTATACTTTTTTTCGTCTACAATCATATCATTTTTTAGATGGTAGTTTACATATTTTAAACCAATAATTACTTAAAGTATTAATGGTTTCAAAGAAATCATTAATATCTGCTGGTTTTGTTATAAAACAATTTGCCTGGCTTTCATAAGTTAAGTTTATGTCGCTAATAGCTGAGGACGTAGTTAACATTACAACTGGTATATGTTTAGTTTTTTCGTTCTCTTTAATTAATTTTAAAACTTCATGACCATTTAATAGTGGTAAGTTAATATCTAAAAGAATGAGGTTAGGAAGTTCCGAATCATCTTGCTGATTAAACAAAATGTTGATGGCTTCTTTTCCATTTCTGGCTACCAGAATATCTGTTTTAAAATCGCATTCTTCAAATGCTTCTGTAGTAAGTACAATGTCTCCTTCATTGTCTTCTACTAATAAAATTTGATTTTTTCTCATTAGGGGTAGTAGTTTTGTGTTGTTTGTTTGTCATAAAGATACTTTAATTTTTTTAAAATATATTATAAATCTGACAAATTTCAATTAACACGATTTTCGAAGAGATTAAAATAATAATTTTAAAGTGTTTATAATTGTACTTTTTTTATGTTTTTTTTGGTAACGTAAAGGAGAATGTGCTGCCTTTATTTATAATAGAATCTATTTTTATTTTTCCTCCTAATATTTCAATTGCTTTTTTTGTTATTGGTAAACCAGCGCCAGTGCCTTGATTTTTAATGTTAAAGTTAATTCGTTGAAAGAGTTCAAATATTTTTTCGTGATATTCGGATTCAATCCCTATTCCATTATCTGTGCATATAAATACCCAATGGTCAAATTCTTCTTTAAAAGTAATTGTTAAAAGTAATTTTTCTTCCTGTTTTTTAAATTTTATAGCGTTTTCAATTAAGTTTTTAAAAATTAAATAAATTAAATTTTCATCTGTTTTAATAGTTGGTAAGTTTGAAAAAGTAACATTATAATTTTCATACTTATATTCAGTTATTATTTTTTCTAAAATAACATTCAAATCAACAGTAGAAATAATAATGTTTTTACCAATTTTCGAGTATTCTTGTAGATTCAAAATACTTTTCCTCATATAATAAGCACCTTCAATTGCAAACTTTATATAGCTATATCCTTGTTCATCAATACTATGCTTGTATTTCTTTTCCAAATTAGTCAAAAAACTGATGATAATTCGATTTGGCTCCTGAAGGTTGTGAGAAGCTAAAAAGAAATAATTTTCTAGCTCTTTATTTGTTTTTTCTAGTTCAAAAGACTTCTCTTTAAGTTCACTCATCTTTTGACGAATAGCTGTGTTGTGTTTTTTTAATAAAATATACAATAAAATTCCCGTCGAAATCACAAAAAATGTTCCTTTTATGTTTTGAAAATTTGTAATTTTTTCTTGGGTATTTTTCTCAATGAATAAAAGCACAAAATGGTCACTTAAGAATATCCATAATATCCCAATAACTATATATAGCAATGTTATCTTAAGTTCTGATTTCATGTTTTTATTCTTTTGGCAAAGTAAAATAGAAAGTACTACCTATGTTTATTTCAGATTCTACCCAAATTCTTCCGTTTAAATTTTCAACTATTTTTTTTACAATTGCTAATCCCATACCGCTACCTTTATCTTCTTCTCTTATATGTAGTCTTTGGAATAAAATAAATATTTTTTCAAGATATTCATTTTCAATTCCAATACCGTTGTCTTCTACTGCAATAGTTATGGTTTTTTCTGTTTCATCAACTACTTTTATGTTTACAATTGGAGTTGTGTTTTCTTTGGCATACTTGAAAGCATTACTTATTAAGTTTTGAAAAATTTGTTGAATAGGAGAGCGAAAAGAATGTATGGTAGGTAAATTTTCGTAGTTTATTTTTCCTTTTTCATTTTCCATTTTATAAAATATTTCAATTTCTTGTATTATTTTATTTAAATCGATACTTTCTTTTTTATCATTGTATTTTCCAACTCTAGAGAATTCTAATATATCAAGAATTATATTCTTCATTCTTTTTGCTCCATCAACAGCAAAAAATATGTATTTTTTTCCTTTTTCATCGATTACATCATTGTATTTTTTTTCTAACTGTGTTAAAAAACTCGTTATCATTCGCAAGGGTTCTTGTAAATCATGCGAGATAATGTAGGCAAAATATTCTAATTCTTTGTTTACTTTAGTTAACTCATTAGCTCTATTTTCTAATTCTAAATTTAATTTTTCTAAATCTGCTGTTTTTTTATCTACTAAAATTTCTAGTTTTAGCGGGTCTTCTGCAAGTTTTCTGAGGTATAAAGCGATTATTACGCTTAAAACGATACCGTAAATTAGAAACTCGATGGATCTATTTAAATATTTGGGTTCTTTTAATTTCACATACAAGTACCAATCTCCTGCAGGTAAAAAGGATTTATGAATAATTCCTTTGTTGAAATCAGCATCGTTTTTAAAAAATTTAGGTCCGTTTAAACCGCCATTTTTTTGTACAATTTGATATTCAAAGTTTGAAGTTGTTCCAAAGTCGTTTATGTGAATTGCTTTTAAAAAAGTGTCAGTCTTAATGATAACAGCAGAAAATCCCCAAAATTTACCATTTTTGTAAATAGGCTCTCTACCTACAATGCCCATGCCTCCTTGAATTAGCTGCAATGGTCCTTCAAAAAATATTTTGTTTTTTGTAATTGCATCTTCTGCTGCTTTTTTGTGAAGGCTGTCAGTACTAAGATTATAGCCAATAGTTTTTTCATTACCATTTAAAGGATATGTTTTTACAATTTTAAATCCTTTTACTAATTGAACAGCATCAATGTATCTGTTTTTCTCTATTAGACTTTTTGCAACGGCCCCAAATTCTTGATCTTCTAAGTTTTTTTCCGCAATAAAACTAATTACTTTAACTACGTTTGAACTATAGTTTATAGTGCTTTCTAGTTGGTTTTTTAACTTAAATGATTCTTCTTTAACTTTTATGAGCTCATTTGCATACTCATTGTTGTAAATTCTGTAGGTTAAGAATATACTAATGATAAGTAGTATGAAAAAGGATATTATGGCAAGTTGATTTGGCCAATAATCTAAACATTTATTTATTCTTCTTAGTAGGTTCATTTTTTAGGTAATGTAAAATGAAACGTTGAGCCTTTGTTTACTTCAGATTCAACCCAGATAGTTCCATTTAGGTTTTCTATTAATTTTTTTACTATGGCTAGACCAACGCCGTTGCCACCATATTCATTTTTTGTATGGAGTCTTTGAAAGATAACAAATATTTTTTCTAAATATTCTTTTTCCATTCCAATTCCATTGTCTTTTATGCTAAACAGCCAATTTTTATCATGTTCAGTAGCATCTATACTTATATTTGGGGGATTATTTTCATTTTGATATTTTAAAGCATTTCCTATAAGGTTATGAAAAATTTGGATTAAAGGTATTTTATATGAAATAATGACAGGCAAATTAGCATACAGAATTGTAGCTTTTGTTTCTTTTATTTTTTGATTATTCATTTTACATGCTTCATCAATTATTTTGTTTAAATCTATGCTTTCTTTTTCTTCTTCATTTTTTCCTATTTTTGAGTATTCTAATATGTCTAAAATTATATTTCGCATTCTGTAAGCACCATCAACAGCAAAATCGATGTATTGTTTTCCTTTTGCATCTAAGATATTATGGTATTTTTTTTCAAGTTGACTTAAAAAACTGGTTACCATTCGTAAAGGTTCTTGTAAGTCGTGAGAAGCAATATAAGCAAATTGTTCTAATTCTTGATTAGATTTAATCAATGCTTTGGTTTGAATTTGTAATTTTTTATTTAAAATTCTTAAAGAATCTTCTTGTTCTTTTCTATGTGTTATATCTTGAAGAGCTCCAACAATTCTAATCGCTTTACCTAGTTCATCTCTAATGATTACACCATTATTTACAATATAGGCGTAATTTCCGTCTGCTTTTTTATACCAATATTCTTTTTTCCAATCTTGTTTTTTAGGGTTGTTGATTGCTTTCACAAGAGAGTTAATAACATCGTCTGCTTCGTCCTCTTTGACTCTTGATTTTATTAAGTCTAAAATGTTGCTATTAAATATATAACTAGGCACTTTGTGTCCAAATGTTTTAAAGAATCCTTCACCTCTATAAAGAGTGTTTTTCTCTAAATTCCAATCCCAAATAGCATCGCTAGTAGCAGCAGTTGATTTTTCAAAACGATCGTTAGAAGCTTTTAAAGCATCTTCATGTTTTTTTGTGCTTGTTATGTCTTTATAGTAGATAGATAAACCGCTTTTCGATGGAGACGCTGTTATATCTAGCCATATTTTTAATTCTTCAAAATAATCTTGAAAATTAATTGCTTTTTGAGTTTCAAATGCTTCTTTGTAATTTTTCTCATAAATAGTTCCTAAGAGTTGTGGAAATACTTCCCAGAAAATTTTTCCAATTATTTCTTCCCTTTTCATGTTAACTATAATCTCCGATTTTTTATTCCAATAGTTAACTCTCCAATTTTTATCTAGCGAAATAAAAGCATCATCAATACTTTCTAGAATGTCGTTTTTTTCTTCAAGCGATTTTTTTAAAGCCAAACTAGTAGTTTTTCTTTGAATAGTAGTGGCTAAATTAAATATTATGTTTGATAGGAATGTTATTTCGCTAATTGTCCAAACACGTTCGTTGTAGCAATCGTCAAAGCCAATAAACCCATGAAGGCGATTATTTATGATTATGGGTAAAACTAAAAATGATTTAATATTTTGTTCGCTTACGTTTTTTTTAAGTTTTCCATCTGGTAATTGAGATGTAATTGCAGAAATTAATTCCCCATTCATTAAAGGATTGAAAAAATCTGTAAATTCTTCAATCGGAACATTTTGTAGTTTGGGATTTTCAATTTGAGAGTCAGCTTTATTTTTTGACCACTCAATTTTTTGACTACATGTTGCGCCATTATTATCGCCATTTTCATCTATTTCAAAATAATATACACGGTCTACATTTATAGTTTTTCCTGCAATTTGAAATACATTAATTAGTGACTCGTGCCAATCGTCTGAATAAATTAATTCGGTAATTACATTTGTAATAGAGGATAAGTAAATGTTTTTTTGAGCTAAATCTAATTCGTTACTTTTTTGAATCGTGATATTTTGAATACTGCCTAAAATTTTAGCTTCTTTGTTTGGCTTGTTAAATTCTGCTTTACCAATGCATCTTACCCATTTGAGGTTGTTAGAGGTAATGATTCTAAATTCTGTATCAAAATTTTCTCCGAATTTTATAAGGTTGAGAAATAATTTTTTTGTTTTCTTTTGGTCTTCTTTATGTGTGAAGTTTAATAAAAATTCTAAATTAATTTTTGCATCATCTTCTAATTCTAGAATATCTCTAACTACTTTCGAGAGAAAAAAATAAGGATTTTTATAATTGTTATTATATTCCCAACTTCCAATTTCTGCTAACTTTGCGGTTTCGTTAAAAAGGTGTTGTAATTCAATCATATCAGTTATGTTTCTTCCATAAGCGAATGACGATTTTTCATCTCCAAAAACTTCAGAAGAACTCCATGCTATCCATTTATATTCTCCTTTTTTTGTTCTATATCTGTTTGTAAAATTGTTAGCTCTTCTTAATCCAGAAATAGTTTCAGTATATTCAGTTTCTGTTTGTTTTAAATCATCAGGATGTAAAAAGTAAGTAAATTTGTTTTCTGTTAATTCTTTTTTAGAAAAACCTAATAGCTCGCAAAAAGCAGGATTAACTTTAGTAAAATACCCATTTGAATTTGCAGTTGCAATAATATCGGGAGCACTTTCAAACATTAATAAGTGCGTTTCTTCTTGTGTTTTTCGGGCTATTTCAGAGCCTAAAAATTCACTTAACGATAAGTAAGGCTCTATTTTTAACTGATCAAGAGTTAAGTCTTCTTTAGAAAAGAATATTAAACTCCCAATGAATTCATCATTGTTAAATAATGGGATTCCGAGTAATGAATTTACACCAATTTTTTTAGCACTAGGAGCTCTTAATAATTTCTCTTCAATTTCTTTTCCTCTCCAAAGTTGATGCTTTCTAGTTTTCCATATTATTCCCGGAAGTCCAACACCTTTTGCAAATTCAGTTTGTTTTTTTGTTTTAGAATAAAATTCTTCAACATTTTTATTTTTAGAATTCCATTTTTTTAGTTGTATACTGCTTTTACATGAGTTTAAAAGCCAAATTTCAGTTGTTAAAAAATCGTCATAAAGTGTTAGATAATTTAATATGTCATTTAAAATTTCATCTATTTTTTTATTTGCTTTGAACAATAGTGAGATTTGATTTTGTACTTTTTTTTGAATTTCAATTACTTTTTTTGAGGAAGTGTCTCTAAGAAGTCCAATCATCTTTATTGGTTTTCCTTCATTATTTCTAATTAAAATTGCATTTTCCTCTACGTAAGCATAGGAATTATCTTTTCTTTTGAATCTAAACTCTTTAGTCCATTGATTTTTCTTAGGGTCGTTTAAAAACAAGTCCCATTCATTTTTGTGTCTTTCGTTGTCTATTGGATGCATCAATTTTGACCAATCCATTAATTTAAACTTTATATTAGTAAAGTCGTACCCAAAAACTCTTTTAAAACCTTCACCCCAACTAAATAAATCGTTTAAAATGTCCCATTCATAAATAACGTCATTAGAAATTTTGTTTAGCAACTCAAATTTTTCACTGGTTTCAATAAATTCAGTAATGTCTTGAAAAACACCCACTATTTTGATAGGTTCTTGATTTTCATCTTTAATTACTTTACCTGAGGAAATAATGTGCTTAATTTTATTATTTTGAGTTATAAATCTCTTTTTAACTCGATATTCTATTCCCTCTTCAATTGCAAGTGTCATTTTTTGCAAGGCCAGTTCTCTGTCTTCTGGGTGAATAACTTCTAGTCCAATACTTATGTTTAACTCATTGTCTGTGGGTTCCATTTCTAATATACGAAATACTCCTTTAGACCAATATAACTTATTTGTAACAAGGTTTAATTCCCAACTTCCAGTTTTTGCAACAAATTCTGTTTGCTCTACTATTTCTTCGATATAATTCTGCTTTTCTAACATAATGTTAAGGGGTAAAAAGGTCTTTGAGTTATCAATAAGTTGATAGGTGAGAAGTTTTGGGTTTTGTAAATTTACGAAAAAAAGTTTTACAAAAAACAAGTGTTTTAGTGAATATGTGGTTATTGTAAGTGTTTGTATATCAAAGTATTTTTGGATATGGTTACTTATTTTACACTTATTAATAAAATCATTACAGTTATTACTTCTACTTAGGGAATCATAAAATGTTGAAGGACTTTTGTTTGAGTTCTAAGCTAAGTTTTTCCCTAAAATGTAGAATTATGAGAAAGTTAATGTTTGTAAAATTGTATGAAGTTGAAGTATATACTTTTTTTATTTTATTTTTATTTTGTTCAAATATAAGCAATGCACAATGTGTAAATGGTTCAATAAGACCAGCAGATAGTTTTACTTATACCTTATGGTCGCCTAGATGTTTAAATGGAACAGATGGTGAAATTAGATTGTCAAATATATCAAGTACTGCTGGTACAAATGATTTTACAAATCAAGGATATCAAGTTCGAATTTTAAGTGGACCAGGTGGAGCCAGAAATTTTCCAGTTTCTTTAAATGCAAGTACTTACACCATCACAGATTTAGCAGCAGGAACCTACATTGTAGATATTATTGATCAATGTGGAGGAAATAGCTCTGACAAGACTATTGTTGTTCCTAATGGTTTAAATAATACTACAATTGTATCAACCTCAATTGTACATGTTGATAGAAAAACAGGAACTACTTCTACTGCTTGTGGTGATATTTTAAAGTTTAGAATAAAAACTTCTTCTGGAACTACAAGTGGAAGTGTTACCTATAATTTCACAAATACATTAGGACAAAGTATTACTGTAGTAAATACAATACCACAGTCAGCGGTTTCAAATATTAGAAATTTTCTAACAGATTTTGAATTACCAATTTCATTTTTTAATAATACTGATATTACTTATTCTGCTTACAATGATTGTGGTTCTGTAAGAGGAGGAAGTTTAAGTTTGCCAACTGTTCAAGAATTGTTTTTTGATACTCCAAGAATTCAAACTTTTCCAGATCCTTCAAATCCTTGTACTGTTGGATATGATGTAAAGATATTTAGAAACAATTTAGTAAATCCTGTTTATGTTGAAGTTGAAGATGTAAATAATCCAGGACAGCCTGTTGTAAATATTTTTGGAAATACAATAATAGGTCATCACGTTGATTTGTCTCACTACAATAGTGTGTCTCAAGGAGCTTCAATGGCAATTAGTTTGGGGTTGAGATATGGAGTAAGTTATAAAATCACACTTACTGATGCATGTGGTTTTACAACTCAAAAAGAAATCAGACAAGATATTGCCTCTTTTCAACCTGAGATTGCTTGTACTACTTCTGCACGTGATGGTTCTGTTTTCTTTGATGATGTTTGTTTCTTGAATTTTAATGAAATGCAAGTTTCAAGTATGGCTACTGGACCCTTAACAATTACAGTTAATTCTGGACCATCAAATTACAGTACACAGTTTGATTCTGGAGTTTCAATTAATTCAAATCAAATTCAATATCCTTTTTCAATGGAGTTAAATAATCCGTTTGTTGCAAGTTTGTTAGCAAAAGATGGAGCAAAATCTTTTCCACCGGGTAATTATAATTTTACTGTAACAGATGCATGTGGTAAAACAAAAACATTTGATTTTGAAGCTAATTGCACACGAAGTACAGAAATGTCTTATGAATTAGGTAATTGTGGCGAAGTTCAATCTACCGTTTTGGTTTCTATGAGGGTCCCAACAGGGCTACAAGGAACTTTTGTAGCTATTTATAACTCGGATGGGACTATTCTTAATTCTGGTAGAATAAATAGTGGAGCTCCGTTCTTTTTTACTAGTGTTGCTGGTGGAACTATTAATTTTCAGGCGCCTATCAATGAAGATTATATTATTCGTTTCGGGGGAGTTACTGGTTTAAATAATAAAGTGCAACCTGTTCAATTTGGTGGTGTAAATGGGTTAACTAGATTAACAGATGGTTTTTTATATGAGTATGCTTTCAATACAACAATACAAACTTTCACTTTTGAATCTATAATAGCATGTGAAACCACAGTAAATATGGTAGCTACAGGAGGAAGAGCCCCTTATACTTACGCTTTGTATAATGATAATGGGAACCAACAAATTCATAATTACCAAAGTTCTTCTGTTTTTAGTGGGTTACAAGCAGGAAGTACTTATTTAGCTAAAACTATGGATGCTTGTGGTCGCGAGTTTGCTCAGTCTTTTTATGTATACAATGCTCCAAATCCTACTGTTTCAATAGCAAGTAGTGTGGGCTGTAATGGAACATTAGCTTCTGTTTTAATGTCTAATTTACCTAATCAATGGAAAATTCAAGAAATAGTATCAGGAACACAATATCAAGGAACTACATCAACTTTTTTGATTGACAATTTAAGTGTTGGAACCTACCAATTCATTTGTACCGATTTAACTACTCAATGCGCTAATCAACAGCAAATAGCAGTGGAAATTACAGCACCAACGTGTCCAGTAGCCAGTGATGATATTTTAGTTTATGCTCCTAATACAGAAGTTACTATTAACGCTTATCAAAATGATAATGCAGGAGCTGCCGTTAACCCAACAAGAATTCGATTTTTAGAACCTGTTAATGCTCTAAATAAAGAGTATTGTTTAGAAACTAATTTGATAGCATTTGATATGCCAAATGAAGGAAGATGGAGTATTGATATTATTTCTGGATTGATTCGATTTGTGCCTCAGGCTACTTTTTTTGGAAATCCTACAAGTGTAACTTATTTTATTAGAGATTATAATGAAAATATAAGCAATGAGGCTACAATAAGTTTTGACTTGTTGCCAGTTACACAATCTGATTTGTCAAATTATGTAATAGGCGAGTCGGTTACGATGAATTTAATCCAAAATGATACTATTGGTGATGTTGTAAATCCTAATACTATTGAATTTACAAATCCAACTGCACCTAATACAATAGTTAATGTTAGTGGAGCATCAATCTTAATGCAGGTTCCAGGTGAAGGTGTTTGGAATTTAAGTACAGTTAATGGTGAAGTGTCATTTACTCCAGAAGCTACTTTTACAGGAACTCCATCAATTCAATCGTACAGAGTTCAAGATTTTCAAGGTAATTGGTCTAATGTTTCCGACATTCAGTTAAGTTATAATTGTGTAGTAGATGTTGTTTGCCCTGTTTTTATAGATGAAATTGTTTCTTGTGCCTCAGAAATTCCTTCAGCTACTCAATTAGCCATAGCAGAATTTGAACAATTAGGAATCCATCCAGGAGAGATTATTGGCGAAGAGTGTAGTGATGTAGTTATTACCGCTTCAAATACTGGAGATACAGGTTGTGGAGGCGTTGTTGTAAGAACCTATACAATTACTTTTTATGATCCTCAAAATCGTGCAAATCAAGCTGTTTTAAATAGTTTTACTTGTAATCAAACTTTCTTAATTCAAGATAATGAGAACCCAACAATCCTTACTCAAATTCCAAGTAGTTTAACTTTGGCTTCAATAGACTTATTACCTACTTATACATTAGAAGCTACAGATAATTGTACTTCAGCAGTTGCAATAAGTTATGAAGAAGAGGTGATTTCAGGAACTTGTAGTTCTAATTCAGAAATTATTAGATATTGGCTGGCTACAGATTCTTGTGGAAATGTTGCAGAGTTGATTCAGCATGTGTATATTCAAGATACAACAATTCCGGAGTTTACATCATCTTTAGAAGCTGTAATTTATTCAGATTGTGAAAATTTACCAAGCGTTCCAGAAGTTGTTGCTGTAGATAATTCGAATACGGTTTCTATTACTTACGAAGAAACTCAAGAAGCAGGAGATTGTACAAGTCAATCAAAGATTTTTAGAAAATGGACAGCAATTGACGCTTGCGGAAACATTGCTTATCTGAATCAAGAAGTGGTGTTAAATTGTGGTGTAAAAATTTACAACGCTTTAACTCCAAATGGCGATGGTAAAAACGATTTCCTTTATTTAGAAGGAATTGAATGTTACCCAAACAACAAAGTGGAAATTTTTAACCGCTATGGTGCTAAAGTTTATGAAACTTCTAGCTACGATAATGTTACAAATGTTTTCAAAGGAGCTTCAGATAGTTCGATTAACGTATCAAATGGAGCATTACCTCAAGGAACTTATTTTTATGTGATTTCATACGATTACATTATTAACAATATAAACGATTTAAAAAACGTACAAAAAACAGGATACTTATATATAGCATCCAATTAGGCATTCATTTTATGGATATTTTGGGGAAGCTTATTACTCTGAAAGGAGTTTCTATAACTCCTTTCTGGTAGTAAGTATCAACTTTACCCAAATATTATAAAATTCTCATCATTAAATCCCCTAAATATAAAATGAGAAAGTTAATTCAAATTCTGGTAGCAACTCCAATGTTGTTGCTGTTTACTGCAGAGTCTGTGTTTTCACAACAAGACCCTCAGTTTACCAATTACATGTACAACACTACTGTTATTAATCCTGCTTATGCAGGTACTAGAGATGCTTTGAGTGTTTTAGCTTTGTACAGAACACAGTGGGTAGGATTGGACGGCGCTCCAATTACTGCCGCTGCAACGGTTCATTCTCCCATGACTAATTCTAATTTAGGATGGGGTTTGTCGATTATAAATGACGAAATTGGTCCTTCAGTTGAGCAAACACTTTCAGCCGATTTTTCTTATCGTATTACATTTGCTAATTTGTCTAATTTGTCTTTTGGATTCAAAGCTACAGCAAATCTATTGAATGTTGATTATTCAAAGTTAAGTATTTATGACCCTACTGATCCTGACTTGCAAAATAATGTGGATAATCGATTTTCTCCTAATTTTGGAGCAGGATTTTACTGGTATTCTGATCAATATTATTTAGGTCTTTCTGTGCCTAATTTCCTAGAAACTAAGCATTATGATGATAATACAAGGTCGTCAAGCACTAAAGAGAGTATGCATTACTATTTTATGGGAGGTTATGTTTTTGATTTTAGTGATACAGTAAAATTTAAGCCTGCTTTTTTAACTAAAATTGTTTCTGGTACTCCATTACAAGTTGATGTAACAGCTAATTTTTTGTTCTATGACAAGTTAACAGCTGGTGCCGCCTATCGAATTAATGGTTCAGTAAGTGCTTTGGCTGGTTTTCAAATTTCTGACACTGTTTTTGTAGGATATTCTTATGATATGGAGGCTACTAAATTGGCAAATTACAATTCGGGTTCTCATGAATTCTTTTTGCGTTTTGAAGTGTTTAAATCAGAATCAAAGATTTTTTCTCCTAGATTCTTTTAAAAAATGTGTAGTATGAAAAATCTCTTTACTTATTTTGTTTTCATGCTTTGTTTTATTGGATTTTCACAAGAAAAAAAGTTAAAAGAAGCAAATGACGCCTATGAAAAATTGGGTTATATGAATGCTATTTCCATTTTTATTCAAATAGATAAAAACGGATATGGTTCTCCTGATATTTATAAGAAAATAGCCGATTCGTATTACTTTAATGCAAATTATGTTGAGGCAAATATTTGGTATGAAAAATTAATAAAGTCAACAAAAAATATTGATTTTGAATATTATTATCGCTATTCTCAAACACTTAAAACGGTACCTGATATAGAAAAATCTAATTATTTTTTTGCTATATTTTCTAGATTAAAACAAGCTGATTCTCGAGGGCAACAATATGAAAGTAATTCCAATTACCTAGAGCAACTTTCGAAAGATAATCAACGTTATACAATTTCTACTTTAGATATAAATTCTTCTTTTAGCGATTATGGTGTTTTTGAATCTAATGAAGGAATTCTATTTACTAGCACAAGAACACATGATCATTTAAAAGTTGATAGCTGGACAAATCAATCTTTTTCTAGATTGTATGAATCTAAAATTGTAAAACCCAATTCATTTTCGAATCCAGATGTTTTTCTTAAAAATACAATTTTTAATGCTAACGAGTCAACTGCAATAGTTACTAAAGATGGATTGACTCTTTATTTTACTAAAAATAATTTCAAAAAAAACGCCAATAAAAAAAACGCAAAAGATGAGGTGTCACTTAAAATTTACAGGGCAAGTTTTAAAAAAGGACAATGGACAGATGTTACTGAATTACCCTTCAATAGTGATGATTATAATTGCGCTCATCCTGCTTTGAGTCCTGACGAGAAGATGCTTTATTTTACTTCCAACATGCCTGGTAGTTTTGGACAATCTGATTTGTATCGTGTAGCAGTTTTAGGAAATGGAACATTTGGTACTCCAGAAAATTTAGGAAACACTATTAATACTGAAGGAAGAGAAACGTTTCCTTTTTTATCGTCTGAAAGCGAATTGTATTTTGCCTCTGATGGTCATTTAGGATTGGGAGGGTTAGACGTTTTTATTTCTAAAATCAATGCTGATGCAACTTTTTCAAAACCTATTAACCTAGGAAATCCAATTAATACTGCTTTTGATGATTTCTCTTATGTTGTAAACTCTCAAACCCATGTAGGCTATTTTTCTTCAAATCGACTAGAAGGGAAAGGAAGTGATGATATTTATAAATTTACCGAAGATAAATTTTTGGTTGAAGAAAAAGAAAAAGTGTTTTCTGGAAAACTAGAAGATGCATTATTTGGAACTCCAATTGCGAATGCCATTGTAACATTGTTTGATGATGATAAGAAATTGATTGATAAAACAACTACTAATGCAAATGGTGAATTTTTCTTGAATAATAATTATTCAGATAATGGTTGGTATGTAAGATACGAACAAGATTTGTATGCTACAAAAGAAGATTATTTTAGAAGTACATTGTTTTCTAACTCAAATGAATCCATTGTTATGTTACCTAAAAATATAAAACTACAAGAAGGAGTCGATTTGGCTAAATTCTTTTCCATTCAAAATATTTATTTTGATTTGGATCAATGGGAAATAAATGAAAAGGCAGAAAAACAAATTGCTATTTTACTTTACGTAATGCAAGAAAATCCAACAATTAAATTAGAAATAAAATCGCATACCGATAGTAGGGCTTCAGTCTTATATAATTTAGAGTTATCTCAAAAAAGAGCGGAAGCTACGCTTAATTGGTTAGTAAAAAAAGGAATAGCTCAAAATAGAATTATAAGTAAAGGATTGGGAGAGTCAGAACCAGTTAATCGCTGTGTTGATGGTGTTAAATGTTCAGATGAAGAACATCAAATGAATAGAAGAAGTGAATTTATTGTTTTAACTCATTGAAAAACCTTATTTTTATAAAAAAGAAAAAATGGATCCAAATAGAGAACAGCAATTTCGGTTAAAAGCTCTAGAAGAATATAAAATTCTAGATACTTTACCAGAAAAAATGTATGATGATATCGTTACGATAGCCTCTCATATATGTAATATGCCCATAGTATTGCTTAGTTTGGTAGATGATAAGCGACAGTTTTTTAAGTCTAAGGTTGGTATTGATATAGCCGAAACACCAGTTGAATATGCGGTTTGTTATCACGCTATTTTGTCTCAAGAAGAATTATTTGAAGTTCCTGATTTGCGTGAAGACGATCGTTTTAAAAATAATCCATTGGTTACAGGTGGACCAAAAATGGTTTCTTATTTTGGAGTTTCTCTAAAAAATTCTGATGGTATTTCTTTTGGAACTTTATGTGTAATAAGTCAGGATAACCCAAGATCAATTTCAGATGATCAAAAACTTATTTTGAAAAAGTTAGCTAACCAAGTAATTCATTTGCTTGAACTTAGGAAGCAGAATTTTGAACTAAAAAGATATCAGGAGGAAGCAGCTTATTATTCATCTCAGATGGAAGATTTCGCTCACACTGCTGCACATGATTTGCGTGCTCCATTGAGAGCTGTGAAATCTTTTCTACAATTAATTGAATTAAAAAGAGTTGATGATGTTGATGAAAAGGAGAAGAAATATTTTGAATTTATTTACACTAATGTTGATATGATGAATCAATTAATTATTGATTTATTAGATTATGCAAAATCAGATAGTAAAATTGATGAAAAAGAAGTTATTGATTTGAATGTTTTTATAGCGCAAATTTTTAATAGTTTGGTTGAACATCATCATTTATCTAGTTCAATGTTACATCTTAAACAAATGCCTACAATTCATTATTCAAAGTTGGCATTGCATATGATTTTTTATAATTTAATTGATAATTCACTAAAATATAGAAATCAAGAAAGAGTTTTAGAACTAAAAATTAGCTATAAATCAGATTTATTTCATTATTACTTTGAAGTTGAAGATAACGGAATTGGTATTTCAGCAGAATACTATGATATTATCTTTAAGCCTTTTAAAAGATTACATGCAAAGTCTGAATTTGTTGGGAGCGGGTTAGGGCTAGCCTCCGTGAAAAAGATTACACAAAAATTAGGAGGTACAATTTCAGTTAAATCTACCTTAGGTAAGGGAACTAAGTTTACTATCACAATTCCGAAAGAATAAGTAAAGTGTTATAATAAAATTAATTATCTTTATAAGATATAAAGTTAAATTAACGAGATGAGATTAATAAAAGCCATAGTTGTAGATAGTAATACAGATGTAATCAATCAGCTTTCAAAATTTGCTGATGAAAATGCTATTATAATTGATGTTTGTGGTTTTTGCGATAATTTAAAACAAAGTATTTCATTTATTAAGGAGCATAAGCCCGAGTTGATTTTTTTACAACCAACAGCTGATAATTTAGCTTCATTTAGTTTACTAAAAGAATTAGATTTTAATATTCCTAAATTCATATTTATTTCAGATGATCTTACTAATGCCTATGATGCTTACAAGCATAATGCAGTTGATTTTCAAAAAAAACCATTAGATTTTAACGAACTCATAATTTCTATTTACAAAGTAATTAAATTAATAGAAATGGAAATTAGTTTTCAAAATCAGAAAGTAAATCAAATAAAAAGTCTAAGTGTTGAAAACAGTGATAATGGGTTTATCGCTATTTCTTCTTCAGATAAAATCGAATTGATAAAATTAGAAGATATTGTTTATTGTAAGGCAGAAGGTAAGTATACTGAGTTTGTTTTGTCAAATAAACAAAAAATACTTTCCAGTAAGAATTTGGGTGAATATAGCTCTATTTTAATAAGTAATTATTTTTTCAGAATTCATCATTCCTATGTTGTGAATGTTAAGCAGATAATTAAGATTACAAAAAAAGACGGTTTATATTGTGAGTTTGCTCATGGAATATCACTTCCAGTGGCAAAAAGACGACAAGAAGAATTTGTGAAATTTATTAAATTGTAACGTTAATGAATACTAAAGTTAAAAAAGTAATGATTGTCGATGATAATGAGTTTGATTGTTATATAACATCGAAAATCATAAATAATTTAGACCCAACAGTCGATATCATGGAGTTTAATTCTTCATTAACTGCGATTGGATATTTAGAAGAATTTCAAAATTCTCCTGAAAAATTACCTAATTTAATTTTTTTAGATATCTATATGCCAATTTTAGATGGGTTTGATTTTATAGAAAAGTTCAATGAGTTATCGGGTGTTATTAAAGAGTATACTAAAATATGTATTCTTTCTACAACTGTAGATGATTTATATATTCATAAAGCAAGAGTTAACGAATCAATACTCTTTACAAGCAAACCAATTACTAAAGAATTTATCCAAGGTATTTTCAATTAGATTTAACTTGGACAAGTTTCCTTGGATTTTTTGTGCATAATTGTATATTTACATTTTATCTTAATAGAATGAAATTTGCAATTATAACTCATGTACAGCACATCAAAAATGATAATCAATATTTTGGTTATGCTCCTTATATTCGAGAAATGAATATTTGGTTACAATATGTGGATGAGGTAATTGTAGTAGCTCCTTTAGTTGATAAAGAGCTAAATCCTATTCACGAAAAGTACAATCATTTAGGTGTAAGTTTTCATCAAGTGAAAGAGTTTGATATAACTTCTATAGCTAATATATTCAAAACTATAACTAGGTTACCTAAGATAATAACTCAAGTTTATAAGGCTATGTCTCAAGCCGACCATATTCATTTGCGTTGCCCAGGAAATATGGGATTAATCGGAGCTATGGTTCAAATTTTATTTCCTAAAAAACCTAAAACAGCTAAATATGCTGGCAATTGGGATCCAAAAGCCAAACAACCTTTTACATATAAACTACAACGTTGGATTTTATCTAATACTTTTTTAACAAAAAACATGCAGGTATTGGTGTATGGAGATTGGGATAACCAAACTAAAAATATAAAACCATTTTTTACGGCAACATACTCCGAATCGGATAAAAAAGCAATACAACCAAAAACATTAGAAGAATATATTGTTTTTTTATTTGTTGGAACATTGTCAAAAGGAAAACAACCCTTATTTGCTATTCAATTGGTTGAAAAATTATACCAACAAGGAAAAAAAGTTCGACTGAATTTGTATGGAGATGGGATTTTGAGACCAACTTTAGAAACGTATATAGAGGAGAATAATTTACAAGACATTGTTGTGTTGAGAGGAAATCAGTCAAAGGAAACGGTTTTAATATCCTATCAAACTAGTCATTTTTTAATTTTACCATCAAAAAGTGAAGGTTGGCCAAAAGTAGTTGCTGAAGCTATGTTTTGGGCATGTGTACCGATTGTTTCCAAAGTGTCTTGTGTGCCTTATATGTTAAATCATGGAGAAAGAGGAATTCAATTAGAAGATCAATTGGAAACCGATGTAAGTCAAGTAATGTGTTTGCTAAATGACCAATTGTTGTATCAAAAAATGGCTTTGGAAGGACAAAACTGGTCACGCCAATTTACAACTGATAAATTTGAAGAAGAGATTAAGAAGTTACTCTAAACTTTTACTAAAATCTTTTGTATACCCAATTACTGTTGCAGGATTTCCTCCGACTATAGTTCCTGGCAATACATCTTTAGTTACAACTGCACCAGCACCAATTACTGCACCTTTGCCAATTGTTACGGGTTTGATAATTAGTGCATTCATGCCTATAAAAACATTGTCTTCTATAATTACATTGCCCATACTAAACTCAGAAACACCTTCTGGGGTAATAATTGGAAAATGATTTAAAATTTTTGCTCCAGAAGTAATTAAAACATTATCTCCAATAGATGTAGAAACGTTTTTTAAATTGTCGAACAATACATTAGTTCCAATAAAAACAGTTTTGCGATTTTTAAATTGAATACCGTATAATTTTAGCAATTTAGTTCGCAATGAAGGCGGAACAAAAAATTGCATTGAAAGGTGAAGTAAAATAAATTTAAAACCTTTTTTAAAGAAAGAAAGAGAAAGTTTATTCCAAGTAGCACTATGCTTTTCCATAATTTATTTTATTTCTATACTTTAAATGCTTCGCAGGAACACCTGCAACAATGCTGTAATCTTCAACATCTTTAGTTACAATCGAGCCCGAGGCAATTACAGCTCCTTTACCAATTTTGTTTACACTATTTGTAATAATTACATTATTGCAAACCCAAACTTCATCTCCTATTTCTAAGGAAGATGATGATGTTTTGTTTTCATACAAACTAAAACCATCATATTCGTGTTTATGGGTTTGTATTGTAACATGGTCAGAAATAGTGACATTTTTTCCCATAACAATACCTCCACAAATATCTACTTCAATGTTTCTAGATAACACACATTTTCCTAAAAAAGTAATTCCTGAATTTTGATTAGGCTTATCAAAATTAGTGATTACAACATTATTAGTGGCTTCAATGTAAGTTGTTTTAAAACGTATAAAAAAATAAGCTTTTTTAATTAATTTAATTATTGGAAAAGTAAACAACAACGAAGTTAAAAATCGTTGTAAAACATAATCTATTTTGTATAAAAATTTCTGCATTATTTATAGACGTAGAATTTTGAAATAATAAATCGTAAAGGTGTTAAAATCAAAATAGTTATAAAAGTACTTATCAAATAATTTATTTCAAAATAATTAAAAGTATTGTATAAAACATTTGCTAATACGTAAAAGAAAACTAAGCTTAAACAAAACTTAATTAGTTTACTGTTACTATGAGTGGTTTTAAAAAGTAACCTTAATTGAAGCGTATAAAGCATTAAGTAAGAAATCCCATAAACAATCATGAATGCGATTGATTTATTGATTTTTAGAATATCAACAAAAACATATAACGATACAAATACAAAACCATAACCAAAAAGACTAATGATAATGTATTTTAAAACTTGAGATTGTAATTCTTTATTTTTTAGGATCTTCAAAATGCGTTTGTTTTAAGAAATATAATATTTTTTCTTGGTTTTTTCTTATTCGTCCTAACATATCAGCCATGAAAGCAAAAATGGTGATAATAACGCTCATGCCCAAAAGAGACAATCCTATGATTCCAAAACTTTTGTAAGGTGTTATTGTATTGTAGATAATCCAATGTAATAAAGCCCATCCGCCAAAAAACATAGCAATTAGAAAAATAACGGTTGCAATTCCTAGGAAAAACTGTAGCGGGCGATAATCTTTTAATGACTTGAAAATTATTGACGAAGTTTTGTAAGCATATTTAAAAAGATTGTTAGCTACTCTGGAAACTCTATCTTCAAAATATAAAACGGTAATTGGAATTTGGGCTACCTTAAAGCCTTTATCTAATAAATCCAGAATTGTTTCATGTGTGTAAGTGAAACTTCCATGTAAGTTCAAACTTAACAAAGTGTCTTTTGAATAAGCTCTAAAACCACAAGATGCATCATAAATTTTAGTTTTACTTACAAAACTTACAATTTTATTAACTTGTTTATTTCCCCAAAATTTTATTCCCGGCATATTATCTGGTTTTCCGCCAGAAAATCTAATGCCTAAGCAAAAATCAGCTTGCTGAAGAACTATTGGATTAATTAATTCAGCAATTTGATTTACATCAAACTGCCCATCAGCATCAATACTTACTAACACATCCGCTTTTGTTTTTAAGGCATAATTAAGCGCTGTTTGAAATGCTTCTCCAACTCCTTTATTTTTATTGTGACTTAATACTGTTGCGCCTGCTTTTTTTGCTTCTTCAACGGTATTGTCTGAACTCCCATCATTAATGACCAAAACTTCGGTTAGCTTAAAACCTTCATAGCTTTTTGGTATAGATTGAATGACCTTAAAAATTGTTGCTTCTTCATTTAAAGCAGGCATGTAAATGACAAGTTTTTCTAACATCTTAGATTATTTTTTTTATCAACAATAAGGTAATTCGGAATTCGTTAAGCAACAAAACAATAAAAAATAAGTTACTTGCATAAATAAAGTAGTTCCCGTTTTTTATAAATAAAGTATAAATATAATAAAAACTTAAATAGATAATAGGTAGTAATACCAACCAATAACGACTAAATCCTGTTCCGGCTAATACAAAACCTAAAAACACTAATCCAAATGCAATACTTAACTGTTTAGTTATTGGGTTCTTCCAGTTCTTATAAAGACCAAAAAATACAGCTAACAAAAGAACTAAACTAATAGCAAAATTTCTAATTCCTGTTACTGGAATAAAAAGTGATATAAATGCAGGAATGCCATTAACTCTATTTACTTGATAATGTTGCTCCAATCCCAACCCACATTTAATGTTATACCATAGTGGATTTTCGTCCATTTTATAACGACTAAAATAGCTTATTTCGCTTAAATTTTGAGATTCAATATTATAAACATATTTAAACCAAAAGAGTAGAGGAGTGGTTATAATTATTGAGTAAAGAATTATTTTTCCAAAGTTTTTTCTATCCTGTTGGAAATAAGAATAATAGTAAAGTAATACCATTAAGCCTAAAATGGCATAAACATATCGGGTAAAAACCAAAAGAATAAAAAGAGCAAAAAGACGCTTAAAGTTTGAAAGGTTTTTTTTTGAGTTTAGATAATAAATGAATCCCCAAAATGTTACAAAAACAATTGCTTCAGGATATAAGGAAGGCAAAAAAGATAAAAACCCCGAAGAAACACATGTTAAAAGCAATAATGTGTAAGTAATTGTAGGTTCTAAATTGAGTTTTTTGAAAGTTAAGAAAGCAAATCTAATACCTAAAAAGCAAAGACCTATGTGGAATAACTTATGCAAAGCAAAACCTAACAGAGGAATTTTTGGAGTTGAAAAAAAAGCCATTAAAAAAGGAACAATAGGAATAACCGAAGAGGGGTTTTTAGTTTGATAATACTTACCTTCTAATACATTTTGAGCAATTTTGTTATAGGTGAGTTCATCCCCTTGCAAGGGTAAAAATAAATTCCTCAAAGAGAGTAATATAAGTATACCAAAAAGAATGTAATATAATCTTTTACTTTCTAATATTTTTTGTAATTGATTCATATAGGTTTGTTTTCATTGGTAAAAATAGTATTTTTTACTAATTAATTGCCTAATGATTGATTAAACATAGGTTTTATGTCTGAGATGAATAAAAGAAAAGATTATATTTGTCGATGAATTTAATTGTATTTCAGCTATTAAAACAGATATCCGCATAATTCAACTTATCGACAGCCTTGAAGCAGGTGGTGCCGAGCGTATGGCTGTTAGTTATGCTAATGCGCTTCAAAAAAGGGTCACTTTTTCTGGTGTAGTGGTAACGCGTAATGAAGGTAGTTTGCAAAATCAATTAGACAAAGATGTTTCTTATTTGTTTTTGGCTAAAAAGAGAGTTTTAGATTTAAAAGCATTATTTAAACTAAGAAGTTTTTTGAAAGCAAATAATATACAATTCATTCAAGCCCACAGTACCTCTATATATTTTGCCTTTTTAATAAAATTAGTACTTCCAAGTATTAAAATTATTTGGCATGATCATTATGGTAAAAGCGAAATGTTAGAAAAAAGAAAGTCTTTTGTGTTAAGGATAATTTCTGCTTTTATTTTTGGAATTGTAGCTGTAAATCAGAAATTAGAAACATGGTCAAAAAGTAATTTGTTTTGTAAAAAAGTAATTTATTTGGCTAATTTTACGGTATCAGCTAATGAAACTTCATTTGTAAAGACAAAATTAAAAGGAACTATAGGAAAGCAAATAGTTTGTTTAGCAAATTTAAGACCTCAGAAAAATCATATCCTTTTGTTAGAAGTAGCAGAAAAATGTAAAATAAATTATCCTGATTGGTCTTTTCATTTAGTTGGAAAAGATTTTCAAGATTCTTATTCTGAAACGATTAAAAATTTAATTATAGAAAAAGGGCTTCAAAAAAACGTTTTTTTATACGGTTCATGTGATGATGTTACTTCTATTTTGCAACAATGTCAAATAGGAATTTTAACATCAGATTCTGAAGGGTTACCCGTAGCACTTTTAGAATACGGATTTCAAAAATTAGCAGTAGTTTCAACCGATGTTGGAGAAATACCAGCGGTTATTGACGATAAAAAAAGTGGGTTGTTAATTCGTCCTAAAGATGCATTATCATATTCAAATGCTTTAATTGAATTAATAGAGAATAATACTTTACGACTTTTGTTAGGGGAAAATTTAAAAACAACTATTTTAAATACTTACTCAGAAGAAAAAGTGTTGTTAAAATATATAAATTGGGTAAATGAAAAATAGTCAATTAACATATTTTAATTTAATTATAGTACATGTAATTATTGGATTTGTAATTTATTTATTGCCATTCTTGGCAAAGTTATATGCTGTTTTTGTCTTTGTTTTTGGTGTTATGTACATGCTAAGAACTAAAAATAAGAATAACGAGGCTTTGCTTATATGTGGTTATATCGTAGGGGTCGAAGTTTTTCTGCGAATGACAGAAGGAAATCCAATACACGAGTTATCCAAGTATTTAGTTATTGTCTTTCTCGTTTTTGGAATGATTTATAAAGGATTTTCAAAGAATTCATTTATTTATATTGTTTTCCTATTATTGTTAATTCCCGGAATTATTATTGGTGCTAATGAATTAAGTTTTGATACTAATGTTAGAAAAGCAATTGCATTTAATATTTCTGGTCCTGTTTGTTTAGCAATTGCATCTTTGTATTGTTATCAGCGAGTAGTTACAAAACAGCAATTGTTCAAGATGTTTGTTTTTATAGGGTTACCTATATTAAGCATGACTATTTATTTGTTTTTGTTTACACCAAGTAATAAAGAAATTTTTATCAGTACGCAATCAAATTTTTCCGCCTCTGGAGGATTTGGACCTAACCAAGTATCTACATCTTTAGGTTTAGGTATGTTTGTTTTTTTTGTATTAGCATTACTTTATTCAAGTACAAAAAAAATGATTATCATAAATTTAATAATTTTTGTATTAGTTTCTTATCGCGGAATCTTAACTTTTTCAAGGGGAGGAGTTATAACAGGGATAGCAATGATTGTTTTTTTAGTGTTAGTTTTATTTTATTATTCGGGTCCAAAAGTTAAGAGTAAATTGTTGACTATAATATTGTTTTCTGTAATTGGAGGCGGTTTGCTGTGGTCTTATTCTGTTTATAAGACAAATGGTATGATTGAATATCGCTATGCAAATAAAGATGCTAGAGGAAGAGATAAAGAAGATAGGCTTGGGGGGCGCGAGGCAATAGCAGGAACAGAAATAAGTGCTTTCAAAGAAAATCCTATTTTTGGTATTGGAGTGGGTAAAAACGCAGAATATAGAGAAGAAATCATAGGGCATAAAGTTTCCTCTCATAATGAAATTACACGTATGTTGGCCGATCATGGCTCATTAGGATTGCTTGGCTTACTAATATTGTTTATAACTCCAATTTCTTTGTATTTTGGAAATAAGCAAAATGTGTTTTTGCTTTCCTTTTTTGTTTTTTGGGCACTAACCATTAATCATGCTGCCATGCGAACCGCAGCACCCGCATTTATATACGCCTTATCACTTTTAAAAGTTAAATTTGTAGATGATGAAAAGCCTGTTATACATAGGTAACCAGCTGTCTAAACACGGATATAACAAAACTTCTATTGAAACACTGGGAGTTTTTCTTGAAGTTGAAGGATATAATGTTGAATTTACTTCTGATAAAAAAAATCAGTGGTATAGAATGTTGGATATGGTATGGGTTACCCTTTTAAAAGTAAGAAAGGTAGATTTTATATTAATAGATACTTATAGTACTTCAAGTTTTTGGTATGCTGTAGTTTGTAGTCAAATAGCTCGTGTTTTTAAAGTTAAGTATGTTCCCATCTTAAGAGGTGGTGATTTACCAAATCGTCTTAAAAACAATCCCAAGTTATGCCGAATGGTGTTTGCTAATGCGTATCAAAACGTTGCGCCTTCCGCATATTTAAAACAGGCGTTTGAAAGTGCTGGATTTACAAATGTAATTCACATCCCTAATTCTATTGAAATAGATAAATATGGGTTCAAATCAAGAGAAAAAATAACACCAAAACTACTTTGGGTACGCGCTTTCGCATCTATTTATAATCCTGAAATGGCGGTTAAAGTGCTGCAACAATTGCAAGAAAAACATCCTTCAGCTTCTTTAACTATGGTAGGTCCTGATAAAGACGGAAGTTTGCAAACTACAAAAGCATTTGCCAAATCTATTGGAGTCGCTGTAAATTTTACAGGGCAATTATCAAAAGAAGATTGGTGGCAATTAGCCTCAGAACACGATGTTTTTATCAACACTACCCATTTTGATAATACACCTATTAGCGTAATGGAAGCGATGGCTTTAGGGTTGCCTGTAGTGAGTACTGATGTAGGTGGGATTCCATATTTATTGACCGATAAAGAAAATGCTTTGTTGGTTCCTGATAATGAAGATAAAACGATGACAGAAGCAATTTTAGATTTGTTAAATGATGAAATAAAAGCCAATCAGTTGTCTAAAAATGCTAGAATTTTTATAGAGCAAATGGATTGGCAAGTAGTGAAACAAAGTTGGATTTCGTTATTGAAATAGTTTAAGATACTTTTGAATTGATTTTTAAGTTTCTTTATTAATCAGTTAAAAAACCCTCTTTTAACCAAACTTATGAATGATAAAGCGTTACTATATTATCAAATTAATAAAAAAGCGACACGAGTTTTCTTATTTCTTTTAAATTCGTTACTTTGCATTAGAATAATAATAGAATGAGTACCTCCCAAAAAATACATTTTGAAATTTCCGAACGCAAAATCTTGTTGCGTGTTATGGATGTTGTATTTACGGTGCTTACATTAGCATTAATTGGACATTACACACAATTCGATTATTTCAGAGTTTCGCAAACTAGTTTTTATTGGACTATTGTATTAGCACTCTACATCGTTTTCTTTGGAACTATATTTGAAATGTACAATTTGCAAACCGCAAGTAACCGTTTTCAAATTTCAAAAAGTATTATTCTTACTACTTCTGTTACGGTGTTATTCTATTTGTTAACGCCATTTTATACGCCAGTACTACCTTCTAATCGTTTGCAGATTATTTTGTTTTTCTTTTCTATTTTAATTTCATTGTCAGTTTGGCGCTACTTTTATATTGTTTTCTTAGCTTCGAATCGTTTTATGAAAAAAGTGCTTTTTGTAGGATGTAGTAAGGATGTAGATGGTTTGGTAACCGAATTAGCCAAATTTAATCCACATTATAAAGTGGTTGGATATATTGCTATTGATGAAAATCCAAATAAAACTCAAGTAGAACGAATATCAACAGAAGAATTAGATGAGTTTATACGTTTGCAATATGTTTCTGAAATAGTAGTTGCGAATATAAAAAACAAATTAACATCGGTTGATTTATATAACCAGTTATTACGATTATTAGAGAAAGGAATCGTTATTAGAAAATACAATCAGGTATACGAGCATAGTACTTATCGTTTACCTATACAATTTGAAGATAGAGAATTGTACAAGTTTTTCCCATTTAGTAGAAGTAATCAAAACAAGTTATACATGTATTTTACTCGTCTTTTTGATCTTGTTTTTGCGGTTTTTGGGTTGTTAGGATTCTTTTTGATTGCACCTCTTTTATGGATTATTAATCTTTTTGTAAACAAAGGAAGTTTCTTTTATACGCAAGAGCGCATAGGTAAAAACGGAATTCCATTTACCATCTACAAAATGCGAACTATGGTGCAAAATGCAGAACAAAACGGAGCTGTTTTTGCTACTACAAATGATAGCCGAATTACTCCTTTCGGGAAATTTCTACGTAAAACAAGATTGGATGAATTGCCACAATTTATTAACGTTTTAAAAGGCGAAATGGCTATTATTGGTCCAAGACCAGAACGACCAGTTTTTGTAGATCAAATTGCAGCTTCTATTCCGTTATATCAAACGCGTCACGTTATTAAACCAGGACTTACAGGTTGGGCACAAGTGAATTATCCATATGGTTCAAATCTTGACGATAGTTTGATGAAACTCCGATACGATTTGTACTACATCAAACACAGAAGTTTGTTTTTAGATGTAAATATCGTAGTAAAAACATTGAGTACGGTATTGTTTTTTAGAGGACAGTAATTAGTGTTCGGTTATTAGTTGTTAGTCTTCGGTTGTTGGAGTTTGAGAGTATATGAAGAAAAAATTAATTGATAAAAATCTGTGTATTTCAGCGTTTCGCAGCAGCGAATCAGTTTTATCCGCGTGCTGTGCTTGATTTCTTAATCTGTAAAACAATTTTCCCAACCCAATATAAATGTAAGACAATAAAAGGCCAAACAATTCCTAAATGAATTTTTGTAGTCATATAAGCTAAATAAACTAATAGCATTGCTAAAATTATTTTTCCTAAAAGCAGTATTTTGTCTTTAATTCCTTTCTTAATGTACCAAGCCAATACTAATAAAAGAGGATTGAATAATAAAATGTTATAATTCCATAATATCTCTTCATGTAATGAGTATAGTCCTACCAAAGAGAAGAAAAGACCTAATAATCCGGCAAAGATAAAGTAGCTAATTTTTATCCACTTCTTATTTAAAAGTGCTAAAATTAAAAGCGCCGTAATTAAAGAATAAATCGAGTTTAACCAATTAAAAGGAATTTCAGGTTTGGTTACTTGAAGAATTTTTGAATCACTCTTTTCAATTTTATTTCCATTTATTTTGGTAACCGAAATCGCATCTTTGAATTCATAAGGTAAAAATAGGCGAGTGGCTGGTTCATCTACTTTTGCTCCAAAAATCAATTGAATTCCTAATTTCATGTAAAAATCGCTCATGTATGGATACAGGATTTCTCTATACGATTGGCTGTAAGTGTCCGATTTTATGTATTCTTTACCTAAAATTCCATTGATTTTGTCCACCACCATCGTAGTACAATTTCTATCAATAAATTTATAAGTGTAATAACGTTCATCACTATAAACCGAATGATTTAGTTGTTGGAACAATGTATTGATTTGTGCTGGAGTTAGTACTAATTCTTGCTCAATTATTTCGCGATTTTCTGCTTGATAATTGTAATAGAAATCTATGAAACTTCCATTGGTAACAAAATATTGTAAATCGCCTTTTATAAATCTACCAATGAAATTAGGCGTACTAAAGTCAAAAGCACCATAATTGTAAACCACATCAATAGCATGAATACTATCTTGAATACGAATGCCAGTGTGGCCATACATAGCATACGATTCTGGCCCTAAACCACAAGTTAAAATACTAACTTTTGCTTTTTCAGAAAGAGTGATGTTTTGGGTAAACCCATTAAAAGAAATTAAAATAAGTAAAGCGAAAAGTAGTTTTTTTGTCATTCTATATTTTGTTTCAAGTTTCAGGTTTCAAGTTTTTGGTACGCGGATGAAACGGGTTTGCTTACGCAAATCGCTGGTTTAAGCGGATTTTTTCAACACATAGACACATTAGGATTTGCTTTGTCTATATTTTAAGCGTTTCACTTGACATAATTCACATTAGATTTACGATTTGTTTGTCATGCTATTCAAGTTTCTTTTATGAACTTATTCAATACTTTCCAATTTCCATATTTAAAAACTTTTATGACTTATATGTTTAGTTTCAGCATCCACTATTCATCTTCCATCATCTAAACAATTCCCAATCTACTTTTATGGAAAAAATGTTGGAATATAAAGCCGCACTTTGGTCACCTAAATCTGTTAAAGCATAGTCAACTTGAATGCCTTTGTATTTGAATCCTAATCCAATATTCGGTTGAAAACTTAATTTTTTAGAATCGTCAATTTGCGTAATTTGCTGAAAATTTCCAACACCCGCTCTCAAATAAACCAAATCGATATAACCAAATTCCAATCCAAGAGCAGGATCAATACTTACTGTGTTCGTTGAAATAATATCATTGGTTCGCGTAAATTGCATGTTTAAATTGGTCGCCGCTAACAAACTATAATCGTAACGAATAATCCATTTTTTTGACATTCCTAATTGTGCTTTTGGAAGCGTAATCTCACTAGTTTCTGGTAATTCTTGATTTTCACCTGGAATGGCATCGGCAATTTCTTGAAACTTCTCTTCATCTATGGTCCAAGTATTGTAAGTAGTGGTAATATCGCGAATCATTAAACCAAATTTCCAATCTTCGTCATCACTGATGTACTGAATTCCTAAATCCAATCCAAATCCCCAAGAATTAGCAAAATCCCCAATAATTCTTCGGATTACTTTCGCATTTACTCCGTAATTTAATCCTTCAATGGGTAAACTTCTAGCATAAGAAACGGTTAAGCCATAATCGGCAGTAGAAAAAAGCGAAATTCTGTTGTAGTCGATGTTTCCTTCGCTATCAATTAATTGTGTGGTGTTTAAAATATCATCAACTCCAAAACGAATTAAGGAAATTCCAACCGCACTTCGGTCGTCAATCGGCATGGCAAAACCTGCATAATCGTATTGTGCTATATTGGCAAAATAATTAGCGTGCATCAATGAAAACTGTTTGTCTTCTAGTTTCAATAATCCAGCAGGATTCCAATAGCCGGAATTTACATCGCCAGTATGCGACACGACAGCATTAGACATTCCTAAAGCAGCTGCATCAACGCCAATATTCATAAACTCATTTGAATATTTTCGTACGGTTTGCCCATAGGTTGTCCCACAAAAACAAATTAAAAGTAGTAAAATGGTCTTTTTCAATGCCAATTTTTTTACAAAGATGAAATAAATTTCTCAAATAGTAAACTCTAAAAGTATTAACTTATTGTATTACATTTGCTGTAAATTAGGGAAGGCTTTTTTTTAGGTCTTTTTTAGTTGTAATTTTGCAATTCGTTTTAGTTGTAATACTAATATTAAATTAAGAGTTTTAAAGTCACGTTATATGAATATCAAAAAACACATTCCCAATCTAATCACTTTGCTAAACTTAGCAGCAGGATTGTTAGCTATCATCGCTATTTTTAAAGGCTATTATGATGAAGCGTTTATTTTTGTTTGTTTGGGTATTTTCTTTGATTTTTGGGACGGATTTTTAGCTAGAAAATTCAATGTGGCCGGACCTTTAGGTGTGCAATTAGATTCTTTAGCAGATATGGTGACTTGCGGTGTGGTGCCTGGATTAATGATGTTTGTGTTGTTTCAAAATATTCAAGAAGATTCTACTTCGGTTTATTATTTAACAGAAGAGTATTTTTATATGGGATTTGTGCCTTATTTAGGCTTCTTAATTACGTTAGCGTCTTGTTATCGTTTGGCAAATTTTAATATCGATACACGTCAAACCGATTCTTTTATAGGATTGCCAACACCTGCCAATGCATTAGTAATTATGAGTATTCCTATGATTCAATATGCTAATGACTTTGAAGGATTGACTACAGTGTTGTATAATCCTTATGTATTGTTGTTTATCACGATTTTGAGTTCGTATATTTTAAATGCCGAAATTCCGTTGTTTTCATTGAAAATTAAAGAATTTACTTGGTCGAAATATAAAATGCAAATCTTGTTTTTAATCGGTTCTTTATTGTCCTTTTTTATTTTAGGATTTTTGGCGATTCCATTGATTATCATTAGTTATGTGCTGGTTTCGGTAATCAGTAATAAAACGATGGCTAAGGCGTAATGGCGTCCAAAAATTACAGACGAAAACCTACTACAAAACGAAAATCCAACACTAAGAGTAAATGGATTTTCTACCTAATTTCTTTCGTTTTATTGCTATTTGTTGCGATTGGAATTTATAAATTCCGAGATGGTTTCTTGTATTATTTAGGTTTTAAAACCGATAAAAATGTTGAAACTTTATCCAAAGAAGAGCGAAAATTAGCCGATATCCGAATTTACGAAGTATTACACAAACACGATGACAAAGCCATAGGTTTTGATGTGTCGGAATACCAAAGTGAAATCGATTGGGAACAAACCTATCATATTGATGAATCATTTGAATTGTCTTTTGTTTTTATCAGAGCTACAGCTGGAAAAAATAAAACAGACAAAAGATTCAAAGAGAATTGGAAAGCTTCAAAAGAACGAGAACTTATTAGAGGTGCTTACCATTATTATCGTCCTAATGAAAATTCGATTGCTCAAGCTGAAAATTTCATCAAAAATGTAAAACTAGAAAAAGGCGATTTGCCTCCCGTTTTGGATATCGAAAAATTACCAAAATCCCAATCAATAGATAGTTTAAAAGTAGGATTACGTCGTTGGTTAAAAAAGGTAGAAAAGCATTATAAAGTAAAACCAATTATTTATTCAGGCGAAAGTTATTACACCGATTTCTTAAAAGAAGAATTTTCAGATTATCCACTTTGGATTGCTAATTATAATTTTTGGCGTAATCATTTAGAAGACGATTGGCTATTTTGGCAATTCACCGAAAAAGCTCAAATTCAAGGTATTGAAGGAATGGTGGATGTGAATATTTTTAATGGTAATAAAAATAAGTTGCTGTTGAAGTGTATTCGTTGATTTTTAACCACTAAGGTTACAAAGAATGCACAATGCACACTATTTATTTAAACACATAGTTACAATAGTTTTACTTTGAGTTGATTAAGTCCGAAGTTTCGGACGTTGCACTTTGCATAGTTCATATTAGACTATACGTATAGTTTGTCATGCTGTTAAGCATCTCTTGAATAATAAGAATACTTTAATAAACCTTGTGTGACTTCGTACTTAACTTTGAGAAACTTTGTGCAACAAAAAAACTACTCTTTATTCAAATTTAATTCTCCTTTACCATGAATGATGGTTGTTTTCGGAGCATCAAAATCAATTTTTGTTTTACGTAATTCGAAGTTTTGTCCAAGATAAACACGTCTTACCATTTCATCTGCTACTAATTCTTCTGGTTTTCCGGCTTTTAGAATGCCTCCTTCAAACATTAAGTAAGTTTTATCGGTAATCGCTAAAGTTTCTTGAACGTTATGGTCAGTAATTAAAATTCCGATGTTTTTATTTTTTAATTGCGCTACAATTCGCTGAATATCTTCTACTGCAACAGGGTCAACTCCGGCAAACGGTTCGTCCAAAAGAATGAATTTTGGATCAGTTGCTAAAGCACGTGCAATTTCTGTACGACGACGTTCTCCACCTGAAAGTAAATCACCACGATTGGTACGAATATGTTCCAATGCAAACTCCGCAATTAATTCTTCCATTTTAGCTTCTTGTTCAGCTTTTGAAAGTGTGGTTAATTGCAAAACACTCAAAATGTTATCTTCGATACTTAATTTTCTAAAAACAGAAGCTTCTTGTGCCAAATAACCGATTCCGTTTTGTGCACGTTTGTACATTGGGAAGTTGGTAATATCCATATCGTCAAGATAGATATTCCCGCTATTTGGTTTTACTAAACCTACAATCATGTAGAACGAAGTGGTTTTACCAGCACCATTTGGACCCAATAAACCCACGATTTCCCCTTGATTAACTTCCACGGAAATTCCTTTTACTACACTTCTTTTTTTATAGGTTTTAACTAAATTTTCTGCTCTTAATTTCATTCTAAGGTTTACATGTTTAGAAGTTGAATTGTTTAATCGATTTACAAATAAACGAATAAACAATTTAACAATTTATCTTTTAACAATTATTTAGTTTGCTCCTCTAAAGCTTCCCAAAACTCGTAAGCTCTTCTTAAGTGAGGAATTACAATGGTTCCGCCTACTAAAGTAGCAATTCCCATGCTTTCCATCATTTCTTCTTTAGTAACGCCGTTTTTGTAAGCCGTTTCTAAATGATATTTGATACAATCATCGCAACGTAATACCGCTGACGCTACTAAGCCTAAAAGTTCTTTAGTTTTTACGTCTAAAGCGCCTTCCATGTAAGCATTAGTGTCTACATTGAAAATTCTTTTGATGACTTTGTTGTTATCGGCTAATAATTTTTCGTTCATTTTTGAACGATAATCATTGAATTCTTTTACTAAATCTGACATAATTTATGCTTTTAATTTTTCTCTTTCTTGACTTTTTACAACTAAAACACTAATCAAAATACTAGCTTCGTACAATATCATAATTGGAATCGAAACTATGATTTGACTTAAAACATCTGGCGGTGTAATAACTGCTGCCACAATTAACACGATAACCAAAGTATATTTACGGTATTTTCTTAAAAATTCAGGAGTTACTAATCCTATTTTTGTAAGGAAGAAGATTATAATTGGTAATTCAAATAATAGTCCACTAGCTATAGCTGATGTTTTCATTAAACTGATATACGAATTAATATCAATAGAGTTGCTAATTTCAGGACTCACAATATAACTGGCAAAGAATTGAACAGATAATGGAGCAATTAAATAGTAGCCAAACAGTACTCCAACAAAAAACAAAAGGGAAGAAACAATAATGAATGATACTGCATATTTTCTTTCTTTTTCATACAAAGCAGGACTAATAAATTTCCAAATTTCCCATAAAATAAATGGAAAGGCAAAAATGAATCCTACAGTAATGGATGTCCACATGTGCATCGAAAACTGTCCGCCCATTTCCCTGTTTTGAATTGGAAGGTTGATTTCGGTGATGCATAAAGTTTCTTGTAAATCAAATTGTTTTCCTAATTCACAAAATAATTGGTAAGTGATAAAGTTTGGATTCTTAGGGCCAAAAATAATTTCATTGAAAATAAAATCGCTAAAAAAGAAAGCGACTATTCCGCAAATAATAATGGCTGCCGAACTTCTAACTAATAACCAACGTAATTCTTCGAGATGGTCTAAAAACGACATCTCTTTTATGTTTTTATCTGCCATTATACGATTCCTTCTTTTAAAATATCGTGTAAGTGAAGTATTCCTTTGTATTCGTTGTTGTCAATTACAACTAACTGCGTAATTGAATTATTCTCTAAAATATCCAACGCTTCTGAAACTAAAATACCAGAATTAATGTTTTTGGGATTTTTGGTCATAATATCTTGAGCTGTTAAATCGGAAAAAGTATCACGGTTGTTCAACATGCGACGAATATCTCCATCTGTTACAATTCCCACTACTAGATTATTTTCAATAACTGCTGTTACACCTAAACGTTTTTCTGAAATCTCCATAATCACTTTTTTGATAGAAGCATCTGGAGTTACCATTGGTTTGTGCGTAGTGTCCAACATATCTTTTACACGAAGTAATAATTTTTTTCCTAAAGCGCCGCCTGGATGATAAACGGCAAAATCTTCACTTTTAAAATTACGCATTTCCATTAAACAAACAGCTAATGCATCTCCTAATACTAATTGAGCCGTAGTACTATTTGTTGGTGCTAAGTTATTCGGGCAAGCTTCACTTTCTACATAAGCATGTAAAATATAGTGTGATTCTTTTCCTAAGAACGAATTTTTATCTGCTGTCATTCCAATTAAGGTATTGCCAAAACGTTTTAATAACGGAGCCAATACTTTAATTTCCGGACTGTTGCCACTTTTTGAAATACAAATGATGATATCTTCGGGTTGTACCATTCCTAAATCGCCATGAACGGCTTCTGCTGCGTGTAAAAACATAGAAGGTGTTCCCGTCGAATTTAAAGTGGCTACAATCTTTTGAGCGATTAAAGCGCTTTTGCCAATTCCAGTTACAACCAATCTTCCTTTGGTGTTGTAGATTTCGGTAACACTTTTTGCAAAGTCATCATCTAAGTAATTTACAAGATCTGCGATGCT
This sequence comes from Flavobacterium sp. UBA7663, assembly GCF_002483315.1. Taxonomy (GTDB): domain Bacteria; phylum Bacteroidota; class Bacteroidia; order Flavobacteriales; family Flavobacteriaceae; genus Flavobacterium. Next base: position 186,166 of record NZ_DLHR01000015.1, on the reverse strand, counting down.
CTTACTTTCGGAAAGTAAAGTTCGTTTTGCGGTAGCTAAAATCGTTTCAGTTGTGCTCAAAATAGAAAAATTAAAAAATTTGTATGTGTAAAAGAAAGTCGTATCTTTATGTTTGCAAATTTAGGTAAAATCATATTAATAGAGAATGAATCCACACGAAATTGATTTACATAAAGAATTAAAGAAATATTTTGGTTTTAACCAATTCAAAGGACTTCAAGAACAAGTAGTTAAAAGTATCATCACAGGTAATAATACCTTTGTGATTATGCCTACTGGTGGAGGAAAATCGCTTTGTTATCAGTTGCCAGCATTGGTATTAGACGGGACCGCGATTGTGGTTTCTCCGCTGATTGCTCTAATGAAAAACCAAGTAGATGCTATTCGAAGCTTAAGTTCTGATCCAGGAATTGCGCACGTTTTAAACTCTTCTTTAAATAAAACTGAGATTGCCAAGGTAAAAAAAGACATTACTTCGGGCATAACTAAACTATTATATGTAGCACCAGAATCCTTAACTAAGGAAGAATATATCGAATTTTTAAACAGCGTTCCTATTTCTTTTGTAGCGATTGATGAGGCGCATTGTATTTCGGAATGGGGACATGATTTCCGTCCTGAATATCGTAATTTGAGAAATATTGTTCGTCTTTTAGGTGATGTTCCAATGATTGGTTTAACCGCAACGGCAACTCCAAAAGTACAAGAAGACATCTTGAAAAACTTGGATATGCCTGATGCCAATACATTTAAAGCATCATTTAACCGACCTAATTTATATTACGAAGTACGTACCAAAACTAAAAATATCGAATCGGATATCATTCGATTCATCAAACAACATAAAGGAAAATCAGGTGTTATTTATTGTTTGAGCCGTAAAAAAGTGGAAGAAATTGCCCAAGTTTTACAAGTAAACGGTATTAGCGCTGTTCCGTATCATGCAGGTTTAGATGCTAAAACGCGAGCAAAACATCAGGACATGTTCTTAATGGAAGATGTGGAAGTTGTAGTTGCAACCATCGCTTTTGGTATGGGAATCGACAAACCAGACGTTCGTTTTGTTATTCACCACGATATTCCAAAGTCATTAGAAAGTTACTATCAGGAAACAGGTCGTGCTGGTCGTGATGGTGGTGAAGGACATTGTTTGGCGTATTATTCGTATAAAGACATTGAAAAATTAGAAAAATTCCTTTCTGGAAAACCAGTTGCCGAACAAGAAATTGGTTTTGCGTTGTTGCAAGAAGTGGTGGCGTATGCCGAAACTTCGATGTCACGTCGTAAATTCTTATTGCATTATTTCGGTGAAGAATTTGATGATGTTAATGGAGATGGTGCTGATATGGATGACAATGTTCGCAATCCTAAAAAGAAAGTCGAAGCACAAGACCAAGTGGTTACTTTGTTAAAAGTAGTTCGCGATACGAAACAATTGTTTAAATCGAAAGAAGTCGTTTTAGCACTTGTAGGTAAAGTCAATGCAATTATTAAAGCACAAAAAATTGATACGCAACCTTATTTTGGAAGCGGTGCTGATTTTGATGAGAAATATTGGATGGCTTTAATTCGTCAGGTTTTAGTAGATGGATTGTTAACAAAAGATATTGAAACTTATGGTGTTTTGAAAATGTCAGAAAAAGGAGATGCGTTTATCAAAAAGCCAGTTTCTTTTATGATGTCGGAAGACCATGAATACAATGAAGAGGAAGATGAAGCAATTGTAACCGCGGCAAAATCTACAGGAACAGCTGATGAAGCTTTAATGAGCATGTTGCGCGATTTACGCAAGAAAGAAGCTAAAAAGTTAGGCGTTCCACCATTTGTTATTTTCCAAGATCCTTCTTTGGAAGATATGGCTTTAAAATACCCAATTTCTATAGATGAACTAAGCAATGTTCATGGAGTAGGAGAAGGAAAAGCTAAAAAATACGGTAAACCATTTATTGATTTAATCAATAGATATGTAGAAGATAACGACATTATTCGTCCTGATGATTTGGTGGTAAAATCTACTGGAGCCAATTCTGGATTGAAGTTGTATATTATTCAAAACGTAGATAGAAAACTAGCTTTAGATGATATCGCAAAAGCAAAAGGTTTAGATATGGATGGTTTGTTGAAAGAGATGGAACAAATTGTTTATTCTGGAACCAAATTGAATATCCGCTATTGGATTGACGAAATTTTAGATGAAGACCAACAAGAAGAAATTCACGATTATTTCATGGATTCTGAATCGGATAATATCAAAGACGCTTTAAAAGAATTTGATGGCGATTACGATATCGAAGAACTTCGTTTAATGCGAATTAAGTTTATTAGTGAAGTAGCGAATTAATTCTCATTTTTTTGGAATAAAGAACACAGATTGTAATAATTTGAGAAATTCTAAAAATAAAAAATCCAAACTCCATTTTAAAAAGAGTTTGGATTTTCTTTTATACAGAATAATCCTTAAACATATAAATCCAAATAATTCGCGATAGTTTTATGTTGACTAAGGTTAAACTTAAAATCACAATTCCAATAATCGGAATGATTCGTAAATCGAAGGTTTCTTCAAAAAACGGCATGCAGATAAAGTAAGTAATTAAAGCTTCGCCAACACCTAGTCCATAGCTTACAAACATTGCTCCGAAGAAAAAGCCAGGTTCTTTTTCAAATTTCGTACCGCAATTTGAACAGTTTTCATGCATTTTCGGAAAACTAAAATTAAAATGCAATAATCCTTTTTCAAAAATCTTCCCTTTGTTGCAATTTGGACATTTGTTTCCAAATGCATTTATAATGGTTTTTAACATTTGTTTTTATTTTCAGCAAATTTAGAAGATTATAATTTAAAATTGGTTTCGTATTTTCGCTTATTATAACACAAAAAGGACATTTGATTATGGAAAGAGATGAAGTTTACGAAATTAAGAAGTTCAAACGTAATTTCTTTCATCATAATTTATACGTGAATACGTTTCAAAATCACTTGAAAGAACACCGTTTTATAGAGTCGTTGCACCGACACGATTTTTATGTTTTGGTTTTATTCACAAATGGAACTGGATTACATAAAATTGATTTTGATTTGTTTGATATTAAAAAAGGAAGTCTTTTTTTGATGCAACCTGGACAAATTCATTTGTGGGAACTTTCTTCTGATATTGATGGTTATATTGTTTTCTTTTCTAAAGAGATTTATAATTTGCATTTTAGAGATAAGAAAATTGAGGAATATTTGTTTTTTCAATCGTCTAAAAATAAACCAGAATTGGTTTTGAATATTGATGAAATGAAACAAATTCAACCTTATTTTGAATTAATGGTAAATGAAAATCAAGAAGATCAACTTCAAAAGAAAGATAAAATGCTTAATTTATTGGATTGTATCTTAGTTGAAATTTTAAGGATTTACAATATAGAATCCAATCATTTAACTTCAACATACAATCATAAGTTAAAAGAATTTGAAATACTATTGGAGCAATTTTATAAAACCGAAAAATCGCCTTCGTTTTATGCTGATAAAATGGCTATTACATTAAAACATCTCAATAGAATATGTAAAAATATATTGAATATAACTATTACGGAGTTAATTACAAGAAGAGTAATTTTAGAGAGTAAGCGAATCATGGTTGATAAAAACAGAAATATTGCTCAAATTGCTGATGAATTAGGCTATTCCAATTATTCTTATTTTTCAAAATTGTTTAAAAAGAATGTTGGGATGACTCCAACAGAATTCATTAATCAATTGAAAAATTAATCTTGGTAAACTTCTCCTCGATGAGGTTTTAAAATGTCTCTGAAGGTAATCATGTCTTTTTCTTCTACCACAATGAAAGCAATTGCGTGCATTTCATTTATGATTTCAAATCCCGTTTTTTCTAACGTTATTTTTTCCTCATCTAAATATTCTTTTAAATGAATATCGTGATGTTCTGCTGTTTTTGAAGCTGCTTCTCCTCTAAAATCCCAAATTAGTTTTATTTTTCTAGACATTGTAATTAACTATTTTTCAAAGGTAAGTTTTTACTAAATTTGAAAAAACTATTTGTTATGAAAAGTGTACTTTTTTTTCTGGTTAGTAGTGTTGCCCTCTCGCAAAATTTGACAATTGAGCAAGCCAATCATTTGGCGAGTTTGCCTGTAAAATGCTTACAACAAGAATATCCCAATAAATTAAATCAACTTTTACTGAATGAAACCGAATTGCTTTCTCCAAAAGCATTACATCCTGCTTTTTATGGTTGTTTTGATTGGCATTCTTCGGTACATGGACATTGGAGTTTAGTGTATTTGTTATCAAATTTTAAAGACATTAAAAATAAAGAACTCATTATAGAGAAGCTTAAAATTAATCTTTCCAAAGAAAATATTGATAAGGAAATTGCCTATTTTGAAAAAACACACGAAAAATCTTTTGAAAGAACCTATGGTTGGAATTGGCTATTAAAATTACAACACGAATTAGAAATTTCAAATGATTCGTATGCAAAAGAATTGGCTGATAATCTGCGTCCTTTAACGGATTTAATTATCAAACGTTATATCGAATTTTTGCCAAAACTTTTATATCCTATTCGTGTTGGAACCCATTCTAATACTGCTTTTGGACTAACAAATGCTTGGGATTATGCCATTTTTTCAAAAAACATTCCTTTGCAAAACAGTATTAAAGAAAATGCTAAACGTATGTTTCTAAAAGATGAGAATTGTCCTTTTAATTGGGAGCCAAGCGGTACTGATTTTCTTTCTCCTTGTATGGAAGAAGTAGCCATAATGCAACGAATTCTTCCTCAAAAAGAGTTTCTTTCATGGGTTAAAAAATTCGCACCTCAATTATTCTCTAAAAAATGGAAATGGGATGTCGCAAAAGTGTCAGACAGAACCGATGGACATTTAGTACATTTAGATGGACTTAATTTTAGTAGAGCTTGGAATTTGTATGATTTGATTCAACAATATCCAAAACAATTTTCTCACTTGAAACCAATGGCAGATGCTCATTTGTCTTTTTCATTACCTTCCATTGTTGATGGAAATTATGAAGGCGAACATTGGTTGGCTTCATTTGCTTTGCGAGCATTTGCATCTAAAAAATAGTTTCAAATGATTACTTTTGCAAAATAATTCATTTTTAAAACCAATTTATGCCACGCGAATTTCAATTTCAAGTTTCACCCGAAGTAGCGGCAAACGAAAGTTTGTTAGCTCAACATGTTGCTAAGTTATTTCAGGTAAGTACAAAAGAAATTCAAAAAGTGGATGTTTTAAAACGTTCTATCGATGCGCGTCAGAAAGCCATTAAAATGAATATTAAGGCGAATGTTTTTTTGGTTGGAGAAGAATATGAAGCGCAAAAAATAGAATTACCTGATTATCCAAATGTTGCCAACAAACAAGAAGTAATTGTAGTAGGAGCAGGTCCGGCTGGATTATTTGCTGCTTTGCAATTAATTGAATTAGGTTTAAAACCAATTGTTTTAGAACGAGGAAAAGACGTTCGTGGTCGTCGTCGCGATTTAAAAGCGATTAATGTGGATCATATTGTAAATGAAGATTCCAATTATTGTTTTGGAGAAGGTGGTGCAGGAACATATTCGGATGGAAAATTATATACACGTTCTAAAAAACGTGGTGATATAGACAGAATTTTAGCGCTTTTAGTTGGTTTTGGAGCTACGCCAGATATTATGGTGGAAGCACATCCGCACATTGGAACTAACAAATTGCCACAGATTATTCAAGATATTCGTGAGAAAATCATTGAATGTGGTGGACAAGTATTGTTTGAAACTCGTGTGACCGATTTTGTAATCAAAAATAACGAAATGCAAGGCGTTGTGGTTCAAAATGGGGATGTGATTTCGGCTAACAAAGTGATTTTAGCTACTGGACACTCGGCTCGTGATATTTTTGAATTGTTACATAAAAAAGGTGTTCATATTGAAGCAAAGCCTTTTGCTTTAGGTGTTCGCGCAGAACATCCACAGGAATTGATTGACCAAATTCAATATTCATGTGACTTTAGAGGTGATTATTTACCACCAGCGCCTTATTCGATTGTAAAACAAGTGAATGGTCGTGGCATGTATTCGTTTTGTATGTGTCCGGGTGGTGTTATTGCGCCATGTGCTACAGCTCCAGGAGAAGTAGTTACGAATGGTTGGTCGCCTTCAAAACGTGATCAAGCAACGGCCAACTCAGGAATTGTAGTGGAATTAAAATTAGAAGATTTCAAACCTTATGAAAAGTTCGGACCGTTAGCTGGAATGGAATTTCAAAAAGCAATTGAACAAAAAGCATGGTATTTAGCAGGAGAAACTCAAAAAGTGCCAGCGCAAAGAATGATTGATTTTACTCAAAATAAAGTTTCAAAAGACATTCCTAAAACTTCTTATGTTCCTGGTACCGCTTCAGTGGAATTAGGTCAAGTTTTTCCTGGATTTTTATCACAAATCATGCGCGAAGGTTTTGTGCAATTTGGAAAAGCCATGAAAGGTTACATGACTAACGAGGCTATTTTACATGCGCCAGAAAGCAGAACGTCTTCTCCAGTGCGCATTCCAAGAGATAATTTTTCATTAGAACACGTTCAAATCAAAGGTTTGTACCCTTGTGGAGAAGGTGCTGGTTACGCTGGCGGAATTATTTCAGCGGCAATTGATGGTGAAAAGTGTGCTTTGAAAATTGCGGAGAGTTTAAAAGTTTAAATTTCTACCAATCAGCAAAAGAAATTCCTATTCCTAAAGTAGTTTGTCTGTGGTTATAATCAATCATGGTTTCTCCATATCCGTCAAACAATTGTACTTGACCACGTAAATGTCCTTTTATTGGGAATACATAATTCAATTGAATGCTTCCGCCTTCCCAACTAGAAAATGGGTGTGTAATGATGGTGTAAAATTGATGTCTGTTGTAGGTATAAGCCACATTTAGTTCTCCATCTCCAATATATTTGGTAATTTTTGGATTTTCATCTTCGTCATCCGATAGTCGAATCCAAGGATTTAATGTTATAATCCAATTGTCTATTTCGAATCCGGTATGAAAAATAACTCGATTCCAACTTCTGGAAACAGGGAGATTTTTTCCGTTCGATTGATGATTTAAAGTAACGCCTACCGATTTGAATTGTCCTCCAAAAAAATTAAATCGCAAAGGATATTTAAAAATAATTTCCGGTTCGTAATTTAATTCTCTAAATGCTCTCGAAATATCACTATTGTACACTTGCCAATGCGCTTTTTGAGTATATCCTATCCAAATATCCCCTTTTCCCCACAATAAGTCTTGAACCACTTTTGTTTTAAAACTCAATTGAAATTTTGCTTCAACATTATTATAAGGCGAACTTTCGGTTGCAGAGTAATCCGGATTTTCGCTTTTTGGTTGTTTGTTTGGATAACTAGAAATTCTTCCAGCAGTAATGTAAATAGGTTTGTACGACATTAATCGAAAAGTTCCATTTTTGTCAGCTTCATCTAATTCCCATCGTTGCGAATATGTTTTGGTAATTATAGCGGTGTCTTTGCTAATATCTTGACTAAATGTTGCTAAAGAAAGAAGAAATACAAGCAAAGTTAATTTGTACATGAGTTTTTTAATTAAATTCTAATTTGCAAAATAAAAGGTTTTTAAATAAAAAAATCACAGCTTGAACTGTGATTTTAATTTTTGGGATAAAAAGGGATTATATTTTTTTAACGTTTACAGCATTCATGCCTTTGGCGCCTTTTTCTAAATCGTAAGTTACTAAGTTACCTTCTTTTACATCATCTAGTAAACCACTAATGTGTACAAAGTATTTTTCTCCTGTTTCAACAGCTTTAATGAAACCAAAACCTTTAGAATCATTGAAAAAATCGATTGTTCCTCTGCGTTCCGTTGGTGCTTCATCTTCCTCAGTTCTTCTTGAAGTACCAATTTCGATGCTTTCTACATCAACAATGATTTTTTTAGATGGATCTGGAGGTGTGCTGGTTAAGTGACCATTCTCGTCTACATAAACATATAAATCTTCTCCCGATAATTTAGGGTTTGATTTACGTGCTTCTTTTTTCTCTTGTTTCTCTTTTCGTTTTTTAGCACGAAGTTTTTCTTGTTCTTTTTTGTTAAAGGTTTCCTGCGGTCTAGCCATTAAATTTTAAATAATTTAAATTAATATTTGTTTTAAAGTAAAAGGATAAAAACACACAAGCGAAATAAACAAGAAATTTATAAAGTACTTTTATTCAAAGTATTGCGAGAAGAAATTATTATCATTACCAATGTGACAAAGGTAGTGAAAAAAACGTTCACTTCTATAAAACCCGCCAATTTTAAGTTTCGATTGTTCTTTTTACTTTGGAATTCAACACAAGTTAAACTTATCACAAACTCAAAAACTAGTTTCCAATCCTTTCTTTTTTTGTATTTTTGACAAGCATTACAAATCCTATGAAAGAAGAACAAGTAATATTAGTCAACGAACAAGACGAGCCTATTGGGCTGATGAATAAAATGGAAGCCCATGAAAAAGCAGTTTTACACAGAGCTTTTTCGGTGTTTATTTTGAATGATAAAAATGAAGTGATGTTGCAACAACGCGCACATCACAAATACCATTCACCACTTTTGTGGACTAATACTTGTTGCAGTCATCAACGTGCTGGTGAAACCAATATTGAAGCTGGAAAACGCCGTTTGTATGAAGAAATGGGTTTTGAAGCTGAACTGAAAGAACTATTTCATTTCATATATAAAGCACCTTTTGATAACGGCTTAACCGAACACGAATTAGATCATGTAATGATTGGCTATTACAACGGAGAACCTGTTATTAACGATGATGAAGTAGAAGGCTGGAAATGGATGACCATTGAAGCGATAAAAGAAGATATGATAGTAAATCCAGAGGCTTATACCGTTTGGTTTAAGATTATTTTTGATGAGTTTTATCACTATCTAGAAGAGCATAAATTATAAATTTGCAAACCACTAATTACTGAATTCAAATTTCTAAATTCTAAATTGCCATGAGAGTAACTGTTTCAAGAAAAGCCCATTTTAATGCTGCGCATCGTTTGTATCGCAAGGATTGGTCTATGGAAAAAAATCAGGAAGTGTTTGGAAAATGTAACAATCCTAACTTTCATGGTCATAATTATGAATTGATTGTTTCGGTAACTGGTGAAGTGGATAAGGAAACGGGTTATGTAATTGATACTAAAATTTTATCCGATTTAATCAAAGAACATATCGAAGAAGCTTTTGATCATAAAAATTTAAATGAAGATGTTCCAGAATTCAAAGATTTGAATCCTACAGCCGAACATATCGCCTATATTATTTGGAATAAACTTCGTGTTTTGATAGCTTCTGATAAAGAATTAGAAATTACCTTATACGAAACTCCGAGAAACTTTGTAACCTATAAAGGAAACTAATTATGGCAATTCAAATAGGAGATAAATTACCAAGTTTTAAAGCAACAAAACAAGATGGAACTGATTTTGAAAGCGCTTCAATTCATGAAAAACCAGTTGTAATTTACTTTTATCCAAAAGATTTTACGCCAGGTTGTACTACTCAAGCGTGTAGTTTTAGAGATGCGTATCAAGATTTCCAAGATTTAGGTGCCGAAGTTATTGGTGTTAGTGGTGATTCGGCTACTTCGCATCAGAACTTTCAGCAAAAATATAAATTACCCTTTATTTTACTTTCCGATGCCGACAGAAAATTACGTCGTTTGTTTGGCGTTCCAAATGCGCTTTTCGGATTGTTACCGGGACGTGTAACTTATGTTTTTGATGCTAAAGGATATTGTATTTATATTTTTGATAGCATCAGTGCTAAAAATCATATTACAAAGGCTTTAGAAGCTATTCAAAAGACGAAATAAAATAAATTTTTACAAAGTAAGACTTCCAATTTCTGTAATTCGTTAGAATTTTTTGCATCTTTGTACTTCACTATTTGACTATGAAGTTTTATCCTTTAACCTTTACACCGATACTTAAAGACCGCATTTGGGGCGGTACGAAGTTGAAAACCTATCTCAACAAACCTATAGTTTCTGAAACTACTGGCGAGAGTTGGGAGATCTCAACCGTGCCTGGCGACATTAGTGTGGTTGCTACTGGTGTTTTGAAAGGAAAGAATATCAACGAAATTATTGATTTATATCCTGAAGAAATTTTAGGAAAATCGGTCATTGCTCGTTTTGGAAAACAATTCCCATTGCTTTTTAAATTTATAGATGCCAAGGAAGATTTATCTATTCAATTGCATCCGAATGATGATTTAGCTAAAGAACGCCATAATTCTTTCGGGAAAACCGAAATGTGGTATGTAATGCAAGCAGATGAATCGGCTCGTTTGGTGGTTGGGTTTAAGAAAGATTCTAATCAAGAAGAATACTTAGCACATTTAGAAAATAAAAATTTAGTGGCTTTATTGAATGAATCTCCAGTAAAAAAAGGCGATGTTTTCTTTTTAGAAACTGGAACTATACATGCTATTGGGGCAGGAGTAGTAGTGGCAGAAATTCAACAAACAAGTGATGTTACTTACAGAATTTACGATTGGGATAGGGTTGATGCTAAAGGTCAAGGCAGAGAATTGCATACCGAATTAGCTTTAGATGCAATTAATTATAATGCAACTGATTCTAAAATAACATATAAGGAAGAGGCTAATCAAAGTACTTTGGTGGTAGATTGTCCTTATTTTATCACTAATATTATCGCATTACAAGATCGTTTTATTTGGAAACGAAAGAAACAAGCTTTCACCGTTTTTATGTGTACTAACGGACAATTTGAAATGGTAATGAATGGCGAAATCTTGCGATACCGAATGGGAGATACGATTTTGATTCCGGCTTGTATTGAGAATTTAACCATTAAAGGAAAGGCTACATTGTTAGAAATTTCCATATAATGTATTGAGAACAAAATATATTATGTAATTTTGCTTCAAATTTTAAATTTATACAAAATGGCAAGCGTTAAAAACTTGAAAAAAGAAATCAACTACGTTTTAGGTGATATTGTAAACATCGTTTACATTTGGGAAATGTCTACAACAGGAAAACCAACTGAAGCATCTGATAAATTAATTGATGAAATCTACGAAACTTTCGATGCTTTAATGACAAAAGCAAATCAAAAAGACGTTGAGAATAAAAAAGCACATTTTAAACAAATTCGTAGAGAATACGAAGCGGCTGCTAATCAATTTGTTGCGAAAATAAACGAATTAAATTAAAAAAATCAATAAAAAAAGTGCAAAAAATATTTGGAAATTAAAAATTCACCCTTATATTTGCACTCGAAATTTGAGTTGCCAGCGTAGCTCAGCTGGCTAGAGCAGCTGATTTGTAATCAGCAGGTCGTGGGTTCGAGTCCCTCCGCCGGCTCAAATTAAAAACCATCACAGAAATGTGGTGGTTTTTTTGTTTATCTACATTTTGTAAAAGTAAATATCTCTCCTGTATCATCATAAATAAGCTCTACTTTCAAAGATTTAGACGTATCGATTAATTTATAAAAGTCTTCTTCTTTGAAATTTTGTTTCATAAAATTTGTTGTTCTAATACTGAAACGACATGTGTCCTTTTCATTGTAAAGAATAACATCGTGAGTTACAAATATTTTTGTATCATTGATATAAAAGTTTATATGACAAAAAGAATCAGAGATTTTATCTTGATATTCTTTAGATAATTTTGCTTTGAAAGTAATATTGTCTGGAGCAGGTGCATCATAAGTTCTTTTGATAACAAAATCTTTTACACAATTTTCTGTTTTCTTGCATGATATTGTTAAAAAAATTATTATTATCAAAAGGAAATGTTTCATGAATTATTTAATTGAGTATTAATAAAAAGTTTTGAATATTATAAAGATAAAAAAAAGCGGTCAATTACTGACCGCTTTTTTTATTTCTGTACTTCTAAAGTTTTTCTTTCCTTAATATGCTCGTTAAGCATTTTGCCGTATTTTGATTTGGCAACTTCTGGTGTTAAGCTTTTTTGAATGGTGTCTAAATACGTTGTGTTGATATCTGCAATTTCTGAAAGTGCTAAATAAGGCGCTATTTCTTTATTTCCGTTTGTAGCGGCAAAATGTGCCGTGTAGCGATATTTTCTCGTTAATAAGCTTTTATATGCTTTTTCAATGCTATCTGTAGTGGTTGGGTTGGGTTTGTATTCGTTTTTTAAACGTTTTGCCATTAAGGCTAAGTTTTGATCTCTGAATTTACTATTAATGCTATCAAACTTTTTCCATAAATCATGATTTTTAGAACCTGATATTTTCGCATCAGCAAAAAAATGTTTTAAGGTAGTTTCAATTTTAATATTTCCAGGCTCAGCAAAAAACGGTAAGCTGTTATCAATAGAATTGGTTTGTCCTCTGTCTAAAAATAAATACAACATTTCTGGACTATCAAGTTTAATATGACTCTCAAATTTTGAATCTCCGTCAACAATAATACTATCCAACATTACTAAAGCTGAATCTTGTATTTTTTGTAAGTATAATTTTCCTTGGCTTAAGCCTTTTACATCTCCAGTGATATGAACGTTAGCATCTGAATTTTCTTCGTTTTTATTACATGAAATTAATGTGATAACGGCAATTACGGCTAAAAATATCTTCTTCATTCTTTTGTTTTATTTTATGTTCGCAAAGTAAATAAAAAAATCCTCAAAATACTAAGTACTTTGAGGATTTTCAAGTGCAATATCAAATGCAAATTTCAATATCAAATTTTAAAATACTTCCAAAATCTAAAATCAAAATTCAACAATCTAAAATCTTAACCTCTTAACCAAGCTTCTCTAACTGTTTTTTTAGCCTCGTCAGTTGCTTGATATCCTTCTTGTTTTTCTTTTGGCATCATAACTTTCCCTTTTACAGTTTGTTCTTTACCATCTCTTTTGAATTTTACGGTTATAGCATCACCATCTTTCCAGTTCATGCTTGCCATGATTAAATCGTAAATATTATCTAAATTATAGTCTTTACCGTTGAAAGCTAAAAGTGTATCATTGTTTTTTAAACCTAAAGTAGTCATGAATACATTTAATTCTGTATCAGGTAAAATCATGATTTCTTTTGTAGCAGGATTTACCGTGATATAAGGTTGTGTTTGTCCTTTTAAGAATGGATTTCCAGTAATTTCTATCGTTGCTTCTGTAACTCCCATTTTAGCAAAATATTGCTCGTAAGGAATTGGAGTTTCACCAGCTACGTGATTTTTTAAGAATTCACCTACCGCTGGATAGGTTAATGCTGTAATTTTATCAAATAACTCTTCGTCTTTGAATGCTTTTGTTGTTCCGTATTCTTTAGATAATTCTTGCATTAGGCTTAAAATTCCTTTTTGACCATTGCTATTTTCTCTAATTAAAATATCCATACACATAGCAATCAAAGCTCCTTTTTGGTATACGTTTAAGTATTGCTCTTTGTAAGGAGGATTCAATACGTTTTTACTCATTTTAGTAAAACTCATATTGTCGTTCATCTGGCGCGATTGTGCAATTTTGCCTGCCATTCTTTCGAAGAATTCTTTTTCGTCAATTAAACCTTGATTTACTTGAAATAAATTAGCAAAATATTCAGTTACTCCTTCATACATCCATAAATGTTCCGACATTTGAGGATTATTAAAATCAAAATATTGAATTTCGTTTGAGTGAATTGTTAATGGCGTTACAATGTGAAAGAATTCGTGAGAAACTACGTCTTTTAATTGTTCTTGTAACATTTCTAATCCCATCATTTCTGGCATAACTACTACAGTTGATGTTGGGTGTTCTAATGCTCCAAATCCTTTTGCATCTTTAGCTGCCATATCAGACAAGTACAATAAGATGGCGTATTTTTTTGTAGAGTTAATTGGTCCTAAGAAACGTTTTTGTGCCTTCATCATGTTTTCCATGTGAGGTGTAATTTGTTTAGCGGTATATTTTCCTGTTGGAGAATACACACTGATGATAATTTCCATATCATCTACCATGAAAGAAGTGAAATCAGGTTTAGAATACATGATTGGCATTTCAACCAAACTTGCATATTTTGACATTAAAAATACATCTGAAGTAGCACTTGCATCTGTATCTATCATAGCCGAAACACCTAATAAAGTTTCAGGGTGTGTAACGGTTAATTTGTATGGTGTTTCTTCTTTTCCTTTGAAGTATCCAATGAATCCATGCGTGTTTAACATGAAGTTTGTTCCAGCATTAATATTTGTTCCTGAAGGAGAGAATATATCTTCGCTTTCACCAAATCCAGCACCACCTTCTGTATCAAAAGAGTCATTAACTAAGTATGTGATTTTTGATAGTTTTTTAGCATCTGAAATCGTATATGAATTTTCGTCAATTTTAGCTACTTTAAGTGTATTTCCTTTAGCATCAAATGCTTTTACATTTTCAATAAAACGACCGTAATCGTCTTCTGAATAGGTTCCAGGAACAGTTTTAGGGAAATGAAAAGTTACAGTTTCACTTGTAAAAGTTGGAGGCGTAACGGTAACCATTACTTTATCGTCTTTAACATTAATTAAATCGATTTTTACTGCTACATCATTTTGTTTAGCAGTTGTTTGAGTTGGGCTACAACTCCATAAAAATCCCACTAAAGAAAGGGAAAGAATTATTTTTTTCATTTTATCAAAATTGAATTAGATATAAGTAGAGAAAAATAGATGTTTGTTACAAATTTTCTTTGGAAATTTTATTAATCAAATTAATGTCAATAAAAAAGCTCTTATTTTATTTAAGAGCTTTAGTTTTTAGTCGAATTTATTTTTGAAGTAATATTTACTATCTAAATCTTCATCTTCTAATTCGTTGTACTTTATGGGTTTTGGTTTTGGCTTACTTGCCGTAACTTTCTTTTTCCAAAGCTCAAAATTGTCTTTGGATAATCGTTTGCGCATTAATTCGGTGACTTCGTTTTCAGTCACTCCAAATTCCTCTTTTAAAACTTCAAAAGGTTTTTTTTCCTCTTGAGCCATAGCAACAACTCTATCTAGTGTTTCGTTGTCGAATTCTGAAATTTTCTTCTTTCTCATCAGATGAATACTAATTCTAACTTTTTTATTGGTTTATAATTCAATATTAGTAAAAAAATAAATTCAAAAAATGTGCCAATTGCTTTTTTAGGAATTTTTAAAATTTTCTAAAACTTGACATTGTTTTTTAAATAATAATTACAAAATTGTTCGAAACGTTAAATTTATTCTCGCATTTTTGGGTTGGGTAGCTTTTGGAATTTGATGTTTGTAATGAATTTGGCTACCTTCTTTCATTACTAATAAACTTCCGGGGTTTAAATTAAGCGTTAATTTTACGTTATTATCTGAAATGTGTTTCAATTGAAATTTACGTTCTTCCCCAAAACTTACAGAGGCAATTATCGGATTTCTGCCTAATTCTTTTTCATTATCGGCATGCCAACCGTTGCTATCTTTTTCGTTTCGGTATAAATTGGCTAAAACGGTTGTGAAATTTTGTTCGGAAATTTGTTCTACTTTATCTTTAATAAACATCATAGTAGGATTCCAAGCATGAGGTTGCATGGTTAAACCCGAATAGGAATAAGGTTTGCCTTCGTTTCCAAAAAGACAAGTTAATCTAGGTTGGGCAATTTTCTTTCCAAAAATAGTGATGTCATCTTGTTGCCAAGGGGTTTCATTCATGAGTTTCTCAAATAACATTTCCGCTTCTTCTTGATTGAAGAAATTTGGATAAAATTCAAAAACCGCATCAGGTAATGGTAGAATAATTTTCTCTATTGGGAATAAGTCGAGCATAAAAAAAAGCGATGATTAACATCGCTAATTTACTATTTTTATGGGGAATATTATTTGTTGTCTTGTAATAAATTTTTATAAATAAAGCCTGCTAAAATGGCTCCAGCGATTGGTGCTACCCAAAATAACCATAATTGGCTCAAGGCTTCACCTTGTACAAAAAGAGCCTGAGAAGTAGAACGAGCAGGATTTACAGAAGTGTTGGTTATTGGAATACTAATTAAGTGGATTAAGGTTAAAGCCAAACCAATTGCAATTCCTGCAAATCTACCGTTGGCTAATTTATCTGTTGCGCCTAAAATGATAATTAAGAAAAACATAGTTAATATGAATTCAGCTAAAAATGCTGCTCCCATTGAAAATCCAACACCGTTATAATATGTTTTCGGATCAAATGCGTTAGATTCATAGAAATTTGATGCAAAAGCACCAGCAGAATCAGCTGCAAATTCAGTTCCGCTACCGCCACTTAAAATTAAGTATAAAACACCAGCTGCGGCAGTTGCACCAATTAGTTGTGCCCCAATGTAAGGTACAATTTCTTTTGATGAAAAACGTCCGCTTGCCCATAATCCAAAAGTAACTGCAGGATTAAAATGTCCGCCAGAAATATGACCTACAGCATAAGCCATAGTTAAAACGGTTAAACCAAACGCTAGTGAAACACCTGCTAATCCAATTCCAATATTTGGAACGCCAGCTGCAAAAACTGCAGCGCCACATCCACCAAATACTAACCAAAAGGTTCCGAAAAATTCGGCAAATAATTTTCTCATAGTTAAATAGTTTTAATTACAATTTCTTGTAAAGGTTATTTAACTAAAATTACTAAAAAAAGAATGCTTATTAAATGGTTGGAAATAAAGTTATTAACAGTGTAATTCTTGCTAATTTTTTTTCTTAAACTGAATGTTCATGATAATAATTGCAGCAATTATTAACACAATTCCAATCCATTGAATTAACAAAACTTGTTCATTCAATAAAAAATAAGCCATCATAACCGAAACTGGTAATTCAAGTGAAGAAACAATACTTCCTAATCCAATTCCAGTATGAGGAAATCCTGCGTTTAATAACAAAGGAGGAATGATGGTTCCAAATAATGCTAAAACAATTCCCCATTTAGCAAAAATTTCAAAGTTAAAGGGCGTTGTTTGTGTATATAAACTAAAGCCAAAAACTATTACAGCTCCACCTAAAAGCATGTACAAACTTCTTTGTGCTGAAGAAATTCCTAATGCGACTTTGTTTGCAGTAAACATAGTTGTAGTAAAAGAAGCAGCTGCTAAAATTCCCCAAAATAATCCGTTTGCCCAATCAATTGTTGGGTTGTTAAAATCTATTTTAAAGATGTTAATTGCTAAAGCCGTTCCGATTAAAACAATGATTACAGAAATTATTTTTTGAGCCGATGGCGCTTTTTTATCTAAAAACCATTCTAATAAAACACCCATCCAAACGGTTTGCATTAATAATACAATTCCAATTGAAACTGGAATATATTTTACTGCTAAATAGTAGAAAACACTGGTCATTCCTAAAGAAGTTCCAGCTAACATTAAATGAAAAATGTTCTTTGGTGTTGCTTTTACAGCAGTATTTTTATTTTTGGTTCTTTGGAACAAATTGATAATTAAAATTCCAATGATACCTAAAATGAATTGGGAAGAAGTTACCTCGGCAGTTGTGAAATTTTCTTTGTATGCTAGTTTTACGAAAGTGGCTAACATTCCGTAACTTGTTGCTCCTAATGCTACAAGAAAAACTCCTTTTATGATATTGTTGTTCGACATTTCCTAAATTTTTAAGGGGCGCAAAGATAGGGTAAAAAGAAAAAAGAGAATAGATAAAAGAAAAAAGATTTTTTGGATGGTTTAATTTTAGTAAGAATTTAACAGCATACCCTTAAATAAAAATCAAAAAGTGGAGTTATATCATTTTAATCCCATTTCTATGAAACACTTTTTGCTATTGATTGCGGTTTGTTTTTTTTGTTGTAATAATTCGGAGGTCGAAACCTTAACGGTAAAAGATTACAATTCCTATCATAAAGAAGCAAAAACCTTTTGCAAAGAGAATGATTATAATGAGTCCTATTATTTTTTAGTTGATTTAAGTATTCATTCGGGTAAAAACCGATTTTTTATTTATGATTTTAAAACTAAGAAAGTATTGGATAGGAATTTGGTTACTCACGGAAGTTGTGACCAATTTGAAGAAAATCCAGACAAGTGGAAAAAAGTGAAATTTGATCATCGAATAGATAGTCATTGTTCTATGAAAGGAAAGTATAAAATTGGTAATCGCGACTATAGTTCGTGGGGAATCAACGTAAAATATTGGCTTCATGGACTAGAATCAACTAATAAAAATGCTGAGAAAAGAGTAGTGGTTTTACATTCGTGGAGTGCTGTTAAAAATAAAGAAGTGTATCCAAAATACTCACCATTGAGTTGGGGTTGCCCGGCGGTTTCTGATGCATTTATGGGAAAATTAGATGAACGTTTACAACAATCAGAAAAACCAGTTTTGTTGTGGATTGTAGAATAAAAAATTTTATTTGTAACAAAAAAGAAAAAAGCCTACTAATTGCAAATAAATTACTACAATGAGAAATTTTTTAATTTGCCTTTCTTTTTTAACCTTTCAATTTTCAATTGCTCAAGAAGAAACACCTAAAGATAGCGTAAAAACCACCGAATTAAATGAAGTTGTGGTGCAATCTAAAAAGAAAAGTATTGAACAAAAAGCCGACAGAACCATATTTGATTTTTCTGAACAAAGCCATTTGAATTCGGGTTCTGTGATGGAAGGATTAAAAAAACTACCTGGATTAATCGTTTCTGATGTAGCTGGAATGATGTATCAAGGAAAACAATTAGAAGTGTTTATGGACGCCAGACCATTGAATATTTATTCTAACGAATTAACTTCCTATTTAGAAAGTCTTCCTGCAAATTCTATTGAAAAAGTGGAAATTATTACGCAACCTGGAGCCGAATTTCCTGCAACTTCTGGTGGTGCAATTATAAATATTGTTACTTCAAAAAACGCTAAAAAGTATCTTTCGGCAACGTATTCAAACGGATATAGTTATACAAAATATGATAAATCACGCCATCGATTTAACAATAGTTTATTGGTAAATGCTAAAAATAAATGGTTTGGTTGGCAAGTACAATTGGGACAAAACTTTAACCAAGGTTATCAACGCACAAATTTTCAAAATGAAACTACTGTACTTTCTAAAAACACAACTGATAGAGAAAATCGTTTTTACTTTTTTAAAACCGGTTTAAAGTTCGATTTTAAAAAAGATAGATTTTTGGTCAATTACGATTTCACCACTTCAAATAATAATGCTTTAATTGATGCTAGTGGTTTTGGATTTAATACTAGCGATAAAAGTAAAAATAAACTCAACAGAAATGATGTTGCTCTAAATTATCAAAAACGATTTGATGATGCAACTAAAAAATTAGATTTTAGATTTAATGTGAATTCGGTTAATAATAATTTTGATTTAACGAACAGAGTTTCTGGAAATTCAGTATTAGATAATGGTTATAATCAATTGTTTTATCAGTTTAAAACCGATTATTCCCAAGAATTTTCATTTTTAGAGAAAACTAAATTTTCTACTGGAGTTTTAGCCGATAAATTAGAATTTGAAGCGCAAAATTTAGGTGTAACTAATTTAGATTATCAACGAACCACTTTAGCAGCTTATACTGAATTTCAATCTACCTATAAAAAGTTTGATTTTATTTTAGGAGGAAGACTAGAGTCCTATGCTATTGATGGAAATACAGATACGGATGAATTAATCCCATTTAATCAAACCCGATTTTTTCCAAATGCAAGCATTCAATACAATATAATTCCACAAGTTTTTGTGAATGCGAATTATAATAAAAAGATTAGCTTACCCAATACATCTGCTTTAAATCCGAACAATACCAATTATCAAAATCCAAATGTTTCGTTTTTTGGTAACCCAAATTTAGAACCTACCATTTTTGATAATTATGAGTTTAAAATAAGTGCTTTTGAATACTTTTTCATTGGTTATTCTCGTAGCGATGCCAATAATCAGGTAATGAACAGAATAATTACTGATGGCGATGGAGCTGCAAGTGTTTCAGAAAATATCCCGCAAGTAACCATTCATAATTTTAATTTGGGCTTGCCTGTTCCGTATATGTTATTTACAAAAGGATTAAAGGAAACCTTGAAGTTTGATTTTAATCCAGATGAGATTAATTTTTTATACTTGTATGTTGGACATCAAAAGCACATTTTGCCTGATGTTAGCGGAAAAGGTTTGTGGTTTTTTAATGCTATGTCTCAAATTGTTTTGCCAAGTAAAATTAAGTTTACGGCAAATTATAATACTTCATCAACAGGAGGAAATTATTTCTATTATGAAAATCGAGCGCCGTTTAGTCAACAATTTGATGTTACATTTGCTAAGAAATTCTTAAACAATAATTTATCGGTTTCTGTTTATTGTAACGATATTTTTAACACCAATAAACAAGGATTTAATGCCTTAGGAACGGATTTAGTTTATGAAAGTAAAAACGATTCAAGAAGAGTAGGAATCACATTAAATTATAAAATTCCGACTAAAAATAAATTAGCAAAAGAAGAAGGTAATATTTTAAATAATGATAAAAAAGAAGATCAGCCTGCTATTGGTAATTAATTTGAATCATCATAAGGCATTTAATAAAAAAATCTCGTTTAAAATTGCTTTAAACGAGATTTTACTACAAATTATATAATAAACCAATCCTTATCTTCTACCACTACGACGTTTTGTTTTTACCACGGTAGTTTTTCCTCTTTTGTTTTTGTGTATTACTGTAGTTCCTCTTCTGTTATGTACTACTACAGTTGATTTGCTTCTTCTAGGTGTATATACTTTTCTAGCAACAACAACTCTGTGTGTTGTAGTTTTTCGATAATACACACGATGATGTGCACATTTTCCGTAAAAAACAGAATATCGATAGGGTTTCCATGGTTTCCACCATCTTGGATAAAATCCCCAACGGTGAGGAGAAACCCAAACTACATACCCAGGCGCATATAAGAAACGAACACTTGGCCAAAACCAAACATTTACTACTACACCGGTTGGTGTAATTTCAGGAACATTTGGTCCGCCTTTTGATTTTTCAATTTTTTCATCGACTTCAAAAGGTTCAACAATAGTATTTTCTGCATATAATTCTGAATCGCCTTCAATCTGTAGTATTGCCGATTCATTTCCTGTTTTTTCTATCCCAATTGTTGCAATGTCTTGTTTTTCTTTTTCACTTAAATACGTGCTTAAAACAATTACATGCGTATTATTCTCTTGAATATCTTGCACCACAATGTAATCAATTTCACCATCATTGTTTAAATCAATATTGTTAACATTATTGTTTTCTTCATTAATCAATTTTTCAAATTCTTCTAGTGATTTTGCTTGCTTAAATAGGGCTAAAGCACCTTCTAAGCTAAAATTCTCACCTGTAAATTCAGGAAAATCATCTTTGCCATTTTCTTGACCATAGCTTGTTGTAATTCCAAAAATTAACAACAAAAGAAAGGGTAATCTTTTCATAATTAATGTTTTTTATTACTATTTGACATCTTAAAATATAAAAGGTTTAATAAAAATTAAAACTTTATTCAACATCTTCTGATAAATCTTTCAAATGAACTCTCAAAGCATTAACGGAAATACTGATTTCCCAAAACGAGATTCCCAAAGAAATCAATAAACAAAGTAAACTAGATCCAAAAAAGTAAATACCAAGATTTTCTTGATTTACATAAAGTAATAACATCGCAAAAACCGATAAAAACAAACACATTACGCCAAACAATTGCATGTAACGAATTAATGTTAATCGTAAATTCAGATTTTTGATTTCTAGAAGGATGTTTTTATTGTGATTGTCGTCATAGTTTTTCTTTAAATTACGAATGATCTGTGCAATCGTTAAAAATCGATTTGTATAGGCTAAAAGAATCAACGATGTTGCTGAGAATAATAAAGCTGGAGTTTCTATAGATAGTGCCATGATTATAACTTTACTTGATATTTGTAAATTCTACTAAATCCGTTTTCATAACTAGAAATTTCGGTTTCAAATTCTTTTAAATTAGTGAATGTTTTATCAATTACAATCATTCTTTTACTCGTGAAGTAGAGTGTTTGTGTAGTTGCATCGTAAAACGGACAATAATCCATTTGCTTGGAATTGATTTTTTCTCCTAAGTTCTTTGGTTCATCCCAATTTCCTTTATTGTTCTTGTAACTGATATATAAATCGCCACTTCCTAAACCGTCTGGTCTTCCGTAGCAAGTATAAATAATGAATTCTTCATTCGGACTCACAAAAGCGTTAAATTCATATCCTGTTGAATTGATATTCATGCCTAAATTTTCAGGTTCGGTATATTGTTTTCCGTCCCATTTGCATACTAAAATGTCATCTTTTCCAAACGTTTTTATTGCATCTGAAGTAAAATATAAATTTCTATTTGCTGTGACGCAAGGATAAAATTCATCTTTAGCAGAGTTTACTGGAGCACCAACATTTATTGGTTTCGACCATTTACTTTTTAGGTCTTTTCGTTCTACGTACCAAATGTCGTAATCTTTCGCTTTTGTTGTCGTATCGTCAATAGGTCGGTTCGATGCGAAATACAAACGTAAACCATCTTGCGTTAAAAAGGGTTCGATGTTTCTATAGTTTCCAGAAAACGTTGTCATTTCGGGTTCAGACCATCTTTTTTTCTTTTTCTTAATTACGGCAATTACAGCTCGTTCTTCGGAAGGATTTTGAATGGTGAAATAAATTTCATCTTGAGATGTAGAAATAGTAAAATCACGAACGTTTTGATATTTTTTTAAAATGTCAAAACCCGGTATTGGTTTTATATGTTCTTGCGAAAAACCAAAAATTCCCAAAAGCAGAACAAAGATGATTTGAAATGGTTCTTTCATTATTTCTCAGCGATTTCTTTTATGGTTGCTAATCCTTTTGGAAAAGATTCTAAAAAGAAATTAGCGTATTCATCAACTATATCAAGTGTTACTAAAACTTTTAAAGTTGCTCCGTTTGAAATTATAGTGTATTTTTCTTGTGCTCCTGTCCAAGCTTTTGTAGCTTCGTCTAAAGGTTGTTCTTCAAAGTTTTTAATATTACCAAGATGAGTAAAAAACATTTTTTCATTCGGAACTAAAGTAGATATTTCACTGTACATACCATTTCCGTTTGGATCTAAAAAATGAATACGTTCGCCTTGTTTCCATGAAGACTTTGCATACGAACCTTCGCAAAAAGCGGCTGTCCATTTTTTATAATTTTCTTCAGTCCACATGGCGTTCCAAACTTTATCAGCAGAAGCGTTTATTTCGATTTCGAATGTTAGATTTTTCATGATATATTTCTTATAATTCAAATTTACAAAAAAAAACCTACAAGGATTTCAAATTCCTTGTAGGTTTTGTAGTTATAGTGTTGAATTTATTTTTAGATTTTCAGAATATTCTTTTTTGCAAATGCATAACTAAAATAAATTATAGAAATTAAGGTAAAAACAATTCCGGTCATCATAAAAAATTCGAAAAATCGCATTATAACGTTTGGTTCTTTAACATCGCCATCTGCAATAAAACCAATAGTGGTGATTATTGATGCAATTGTTAAAATATTTAAAATTTTTTTCTTCATAATTGGTGTGTTTAATACCTTGTTAACGATATAAAATTAACTTTAGTATGTTTTTTTGAAAATAATATTTCTGAAAATCATATTATTTCAACGTTTCAAAACTTCTCTTCACAAAAGCAGTCAACTCTTCTCCTTTTAGCAATCCTTGTGAAATTTTTGCTAAATCTAAAGCTTGTTTTACTAATAATTCTTGTGCCGATTTATCTTCGGTTTGTAGAATAGTTGTTGCTAAATTTGAGTTAGAATTCACTACCAAATTATACATATCTGGAAAATTACCCATACCAAACATGCCACCACCGCCAGAAGCACTCATTTCTTTCATTCTTCGCATAAATTCGGGTTGCGTAATCATAAATGGTGCAGCGTTGCTATCCATTGGTTCTAATTGAACTGTGTAGTTTGCTTTTGGAACAATTGCTTCTAAAACCGATTTTAAATTGGTTTGTTCATCTTCGCTTAATTTTGAAATTTGAACATCATCTTTTTGAATCAATTTGTCAATATGATCTGCGTCTACACGTGCAAAAGTTACATTCTCGTTATCAGCTTCTAATTTTTGAATTAAATGTGATACAATTGGTGAATCTAACAATAACACTTGATAGCCTTTTTCTTTTGCAATGTCAATATAACTGTGTTGCGCGTCTTTATTTGAAGCGTAAAGCACAACTAATTTTCCATTTTTGTCGGTTTGATTGTCTTTTAAATTTTCTTTTAATTCGGATAATGTAAAGTATTTATCATCAGTAGTTGGATACAATACAAAATCGCCTGCTTTTTCATAGAATTTTGGTTCCGAAAGCATTCCGTATTCCAATACAATTTTGATGTCGTTCCATTTTTGCTCGAAATCTTCACGATTTTCGTTGAATAATGATTTCAATTTGTCCGCTACTTTACGAGTGATGTAGTTCGAAATTTTCTTCACATTGCCATCCGCTTGTAAATACGAACGCGATACGTTTAACGGAATATCTGGCGAATCAATCACACCTTTCAACATTCCTAAAAACTCAGGTACAATTCCTTCCACATTATCGGTAACATATACCTGATTTTGGTACAATTGAATTTTATCTTTTTGTAATTGTAGATCAGCTCCCATTTTTGGAAAATATAAAATTCCTGTCAAGTTAAACGGATAATCTACATTTAAGTGAATGTTGAATAACGGCTCTTCAAACTGCATTGGATACAATTCGTGATAGAATTTTTTGTAATCTTCATCTGTTAAATCCACAGGCTGTTTAGTCCAAGCAGGATTTGGATTGTTGATGATGTTGTCTACTTCTTGGTATTCTGTTTTGTAATCTTCTGGAGCATCTTCTGGTTTTGGAAGTGCTTCTTTTTTCGTTCCAAATTTAATTGGCACCGACATGAATTTGTTATATTTAGTTAACAATTCACGGATTTTATATTCTTCTAAAAATTCAAGTGAATCTTCTGCAATATGTAAGATGATTTCAGAACCTCTTTCTGTTTTGTCATGAGGTATTAAAGTAAATTCCGGACTTCCATCGCATGTCCAATGTGCTGCGGGTTCGTCTTTGTATGATTTTGTAATGATTTCCACTTTTTCTGCAACCATAAAAGCAGAATAAAATCCAAGTCCAAAATGACCAATTACACCTGAATCTTTGGCAGAATCTTTATATTTTTCTAAAAACTCTTCTGCACCTGAAAAAGCAATTTGGTTGATGTATTTTTCCACTTCATCGGCACTCATTCCTAATCCTTGGTCAATGATGTGTAGTTTTTTACCTTCTTTGTCGATTTTTACTTCGATGATTGGATTGCCATATTCTACTTTAGCTTCGCCAATACTGGTTAAATGTTTTAATTTTAAAGTAGCGTCGGTCGCATTCGATACTAATTCACGAAGAAAAATTTCGTGGTCGCTGTACAAAAACTTTTTAATTAAGGGAAAGATGTTTTCTACTGAAACATTAATTTTTCCTGATGCCATATTTTAAAATTTTTTAGTTAAACAATTGAATCTTGAGTAATTCAAATTCAATACCAAAACTAAGAATCTGCCAAATTGACGTAGTACATGTACTAAGGTTCTTTTATGAGATTAAAATTACTTTTGCCAATTAAATAGAGTAAATTTGTAGATAAGTAAAAAAATAAAAAAATGAAAAAAAGTGCACTAATCTTATTGTTAACAATTGCTTTCTTTGGTTGTAAACCAAAAGAGACAGTTACGAGTACGAAATTGGATAACAAAACCGAAGTCGCTATTAAAGGAAATTGGAAAATAGCTTCGGTAACATTTCCAGGTTCAGATTATTTGAAGGTAACATCATTTAACATTGCTGATGCTAAGTGTTTTGAAGGAAGTCAATGGAGTTTTGTTTCTAACAACAACAAAGGAAACATGCTTTTAGACAAAGTTAATTGTCCATCTTACAGCAGTAACATTACTTGGTATGTAAATAAAGAAGGTTTTATGGTCGTTAAATTTTTAGCCGAAGGTGTAAAAGCAAAACATACAGATTCTGGTTATATTTTAAGAGTGGCCAATGTAAATGAAACTACTTTTCAGTTGATTGACAAGGTTAATGTTGGCGGAAAATTTGTTGATGTAGTATATAATTTTGAAAGAAAATAGAAGAATATGAAAAAGGTAGCAATTTATTTAGTAGTAAGTACATTTATTGGGAGTGTTATTTTATCAGGATGTAATTCTGTAAAAAATGCTAATAATACTCAAAAAGGTGCTGTAATTGGAGCTGTAGGTGGAGGTGTTTTAGGTGCAGTTTTAGGAAACAATTTAGGAAAAGGCGGCAACGGAGAATTAGGAGCTGTTTTAGGTACTGTAATTGGTGGAGTTGCCGGTGGAGTTATTGGTAATAAAATGGACAAACAAGCTCGAGAAATTGAAACTGCTTTGCCAGGTGCTCAAGTGGAAAGAGTAGGAGAGGGAATTCGATTAGTTCTAGGTGAAAATTCGGTAAACTTTGATTTTAACAAAGCTACTTTAACCACTAAAGCGAAACAAAATTTAGACAAATTAGTTCCAGT
This sequence comes from Flavobacterium sp. UBA7663, assembly GCF_002483315.1. GTDB lineage: Bacteria > Bacteroidota > Bacteroidia > Flavobacteriales > Flavobacteriaceae > Flavobacterium. The sequence goes on along the minus strand of NZ_DLHR01000015.1, from coordinate 159,584 downwards.
TTTTAAAGAGTATGCAGATACTGATATTAAAATTTATGGTTTTACAGATAGTAAAGGCGCCGATGATTATAATTTAAATTTATCTAATCAGAGAGCTACAGCTGTTAAAAATTATTTAGCAAGCAAAGGATTGGTTACAAGTAGATTTTCTGTTGTAGGTTTAGGAGAAGCTGAACCAATTGCAACAAATGATACGGATGCAGGTAGAAGTTTAAACAGACGTGTTGAATTTGCTATTTTAGCTAATGATAAAATGATTGAAGATGCTAAAAAAGAAGCTGGGAAATAAATAATAAATTGATAAATAAAAAAAAGACTGCTCTAATGCAGTCTTTTTTTGTTGATAAAATTATGTTATTAGCTAGGACTGTTTTTTAGTATATCTCATTGAATTTGTAAATAATTCCTCCGGTAACATTGTATGTAATTCCTGTAAAAGAATTTACCGCTTCTGTATATGAAAAGCTTCCATCAAAATTATAATGTTGCGAAACATTAAATATAACTGAGGTATCTATTGCAAAATATAATTTATCTGCAATTTTAAATCGAGGAGTTAAGCCCATTACAATATTTACCAAATTGTCATTTCCAGCATTGTAACTCGATTTAACTAATGAATACCCAGCACCAGCATGAGCTATTAAATTAAAGAAATCATAACTTTTAGATCTTGTAAATGCAGTAGTAATATTCATTGTACCTTGAAGTGAGATTCTGGTAATATCAATTCCTGTCTCTTCAGTAAATAAAAGGTTTTTTGTTCTAAATTTATCAGAAGCGAAATCAATTTTCATTCCGTAAGTCTCATCAAAATCATAAGAAATTGCTCCTCCTAGGTGAGACAAATCATTAATACTTGGTTCAAAAACGCCATTAAGTCCGTAATTTACCTCTACACCAATTTGTGCATAAGTACTTTTTGACAACAATAAAAAGCATAGCAAAGTTGCTAGGATGAAGTAAGTTTTTTTCATTTGTATTTTAAGGTTAATTTGGGTGTTGCAATATAGAATTAAATTGAAGTTTAAAAAATATTTTTTTTAAAAATTTTAAAAGGTTGGCTTTTATAATTTACTTTGTAAAAAAAAGATGTTACGAGTTAATGAAATATATTTTTCCTATCAAGATAAATTGGTCATAAAGAATGTAAGTTTTTCTTTAACAAATGGGAAGAATTTAGCATTAATAGGTGAAAGTGGTTGCGGAAAAAGTACCTTACTAAAACTGATTTACGGTTTGTATGATTTAGATGAAGGACAGATTTTTTGGAATGAAACCGAAGTACTAGGTCCTAAATTTCACTTAATTCCAGGGATGTCTTTTATGAAGTATTTGGCACAAGATTTCGATTTAATGCCATTCATTACAGTTGCTGAAAACGTAGGTAAGTATCTTTCAAATTTTTTTCCAGAAGATAAACAAGCCCGTATCTCGGAATTGTTAGAAATCGTAGAAATGACTGAATATGCCAATGTAAAAGCTAAGTTTTTGAGTGGTGGACAAATGCAACGTGTAGCCATTGCCAGAGTTTTAGCGTTAGAACCTGAGGTGTTATTGTTAGACGAGCCTTTTAGTCACATTGATAATTTTAGAAAAAATAGTTTGAGAAGAAAGCTGTTCGGTTACCTAAAAGAACAAAAAATCACTTGTATTGTTGCAACTCACGATAGCACCGATGTTTTGGCTTTTGCTGATGAGGTAGCGATTATTAAAGATGGAGAAATCATGGAAAGCGGAATTCCAAAGTTTATCTATGACAATCCAAAAAATCGATATATAGCTTCTTTGTTTGGAGATGTAAACGAAATTGAAATTGATGGAGAATTGAAATTTGTTTATCCGCATCAATTAAAAGTTTCGATTAATTCCGATATAAAAGTAGAAGTTGTAAATTCTTATTTTAGAGGAAGTCATTATTTGATTGAAGCGAAATTTGATAATCGAATTTTGTTTTTCGAAAATGATGAGTTACTTGAAAATGGGGAAGTGGTTTGTTTGAAAATAAAATAGACCTTCAAATCTTTCAATTCAAAGGTCTATCTTCTTTATTCTATGTTCTTTTTTCTAATTCTTTAAATATTTTTCTAAGAATTGGTCTTGTTCCCATAATAAATGTAGAATATTTTCTTTAGCTACATAACCATGACTTTCTTTTGGTAAAATTACCAATCTTGCAGGACCACCTAATCCTTTTAACGCTTGGAAATAACGCTCCGATTGAAGTGTGAAAGTTCCAGGATTGTTATCAGCTTCACCGTGAACTAATAATAAAGGTGTTTTCATTTTTTCTGCATTCATAAATGGCGACATTCCGTTGTAAACTCCCGGAACATCCCAGTAATTACGTTGCTCGCTTTGGAATCCGAAAGGAGTTAATGTTCTGTTGTAAGCACCACTTCTGGCAATTCCACACGCAAATAAATTAGAATGTGTTAACAAGTTAGCCGTCATGAAAGCTCCATATGAGTGACCTCCAATAGCTACTTTTTTACGATTGATATAGCCTAATTTGTCTACAGCATCAATCGCAGCTTCAGCATTTGCAACTAATTGTGGAATAAATGTATCGTTAGGTTCTGTTGTTCCTTCACCAATAATTGGGAAAGCAGCATCATCTAAAACGGCATAACCTTTGGTTACCCAATATACAAATGAACCATAGTTAGGGAATGTAAATTCATTAGGGTTTTTATCACTTTGTCCAGCTGAGTTTTTGTCTTTGTATTCTGCTGGATAGGCCCAAATTAACAAAGGCAATTTCTCTTTTTTCGTTTTGTCATAACCCACAGGTAAATACAAAGTTCCTGATAATTCAACACCATCTTTTCTCTTGTATTTGATAACTTCTTTGTGAACGTTTTTAATACTTTCGAATGGGTTTTTGAAAGCGGTAATTGGTGTTAATTTGTTTTTTGATTTGATGTTTCTAAAATAGTAATTTGGATACTCATTTTTAGATTGAATCATTACCAATACTTCTCCTTTTTTGAAATCTTCAATTGATAATAAATCTTCTTTTTTGTCTTTCATGTTAGAAGTGTACAATCTCGTTTTTTTCAAAGTAGAGAAATCGTATTCATCAATAAAAGGGAATTGTCCGTCTTTAGTATTTCCAGCACCAATTAAGTAACCTTTGTTGTTTTCAATTGCAATTACATAACGTCCAAACGTATTCTTTTTCATTTCAAAATTTCCAGGATCCGAGTAAATATCTTGCGAATTTCTATCTTCAATAATTTTTGGAGCAATAGCTAAATTAGATGGATTAAATAAATAGGCTTTTGTGTTTCTAGTATCGTACCAAGAATCGGCAACGATAGCAATGTTTTCGTTTGCCCACATAATTCCCGCATAACGTTGTTGTGTTTTAATTAAGCTTGTAGGATTTGAAGAAAATGGTGCTTCCCATAAGAACACTTCGTCTCTGAAATCTACTTTTACGGCTTGATCTCCACCATCTAAAGCTTCTACAAAATATAAAGTTGCTGCTTTGTCAGATCTCCATCCCATACTTCTTTTTCCTTTTCTTACAGATGAAAAACCTTTAGGCATAATTTCAGTTAACGGTACTTCATTCACCACTTTCACTTCTTTTCCGTTAACATCATAAATCGTAGTTTTTTGTGGAAAACGACTTAATGGTACAATGTAAGAATATGGTTTTTGAATAGTTGTTACCATCAAATAATTACCGTCTGGAGAAAAACTCTCGCCCGCATAAATGTCAGCTGTTTTAAATAAAGTAGTATTTCCAGAAAGAGAAACTTTATACAATTCAGATGTCACTAAAGCATCAAAATTTGCTTCGTCTGTTTTGTTTTTCAATAAATCTTGATAGGTTCTATTTTGTGATTTTGAACCGTCGCTTAAAGAAACAGTTGGTCCTTTTGGTAAATCTTTAGTGCTATTAATTAATGCCGGACGGTCTTTTGGAAGAACCTTTACCAATAGTGTTTCGTTATCTTTCATCCAGTTGAATGGATTTCCTAAATTTGCATTCAAATTATCAGCAGTTAATTTTTTAGCTGTAGCCGAAACTACGTCTAAAACCCAAAGTTCAACTCCTTTATTGGTAGTATTGGTAAAAGCAATTTTCTTTTCGTTTGGCGACCAAGAAACATTGGTAATTCGAGCGTTTTCTGGTAACCCTTTCACTTGAATTTCCGCTTTATCTTTTATTTTTCTAACTTTTAGATTATTAATATAAGTTACCGTGCTTGAAATATTGGTTATTGGATTAATTCTTAAGCCGCCTAATTTCATTTCTTCTTGATTTAAATCATCAAGTGTTTTGTAAGTATTTCGATAACTCAAAAGCATGTACTCCTTTTTAGTGTCCATACTTACAGATGGTGCTCTTTCGTAATCTGCTAACGCTAAAATCTCGGGAGAAGGTTTTTGATACGTTACATTTTCTTGTGCCGATGTACTTAAAAAAGTTCCCAAAAACGCCACAAATGTCAATAATCTTAATTTCATGTTTGTTGGTTTGAATATTAAGCTCTAAAATTAATTTTTTAGATTTTAGAAATTTTAAATTATATGTTAATTTTTTTTGTAACTTTATGATTCGTTTGTAAATAAAATAGTTCAAAATAAAATTTTAAAACATGGGAAAATTTGTAATTACGACAAGAAAAAACGGAGAGTTTCAATTTAGCTTAAAAGCTGGTAATGGTCAAGAAATCTTGGCAAGTGAAGGTTACACTACAAAAGCGGCTTGTTTAAACGGAGTAGAATCGGTTAAGAAAAATTCACAAGATGATGCTCGTTTTGATCGTTTGGAATCTAAAAACGGAAAGTATTATTTCAATTTAAAAGCGACTAATGGTCAAATCATTGGTACAAGTGAAATGTATGAAAGTACAGCTTCTAGAGACAACGGAATTGCTTCTGTAGCTAAAAATGCTCCAGATGCAGAAACGGATGATCAAACAGCATAAAGTATAAAAATTAAAAAAGTCCAACTTATTTTTAAGTTGGACTTTTTTTTATATGCTCAACAAATACGCTTAAAGTTTGTATTTTTGCAGGCTAAATTTAATTAAAGAAATAAATTATGTTTCATTCCAAAATATCAGGATTAGGCTATTACGTGCCAGATAATATTGTTACCAATGATGATTTGGCCAAAAAAATGGACACCAATGATGAGTGGATTCAGGAAAGAACCGGAATTCAAGAACGTCGCCACATCATAAGAGGAGAAGATACAACCACATCAATGGGTGTAAAAGCGGCTAAAATTGCCATTGAGCGTTCAGGAGTAGCTAAAGAAGATATCGATTTTGTCATATTTGCAACCTTGAGTCCTGATTATTATTTTCCAGGTCCAGGTGTTTTAGTGCAACGCGATTTAGGTTTAAGAACGGTTGGCGCTTTAGATGTTCGTAATCAATGTTCAGGATTTGTATACGCTATTTCAATTGCGGATCAATACATTAAAACCGGAATGTATAAAAATGTTTTAGTAATCGGTTCTGAACTACACTCAACAGGTTTAGACATGACAACTCGCGGTAGAGGAGTTTCAGTAATTTTTGGTGATGGAGCTGGAGCAGCCGTGCTTTCAAGAGAAGAAGATTTGTCTAAAGGAATTTTATCTACACATTTACATTCGGAAGGACAACACGCAGAAGAATTATCATTAATTGCTCCAGGAATGGGAAAACGTTGGGTAACCGACATCATTGCTGATAACGACCCAAATGACGAGAGTTATTATCCATATATGAACGGACAATTCGTATTTAAAAATGCAGTAGTTCGTTTTAGCGAAGTAATCAACGAAGGGTTGCAAGCTAATAATTTGCAAGTTTCGGATATTAATATGTTGGTGCCACATCAAGCGAATCTGAGAATCTCACAATTTATTCAACAGAAATTCCGTTTAACAGATGACCAAGTATTCAACAATATTCAAAAATACGGAAATACAACTGCAGCTTCCATTCCAATAGCTTTAACTGAAGCTTGGGAACAAGGTAAAATCAAATCAGGCGATTTAGTGGTTTTAGCTGCTTTTGGTTCTGGATTTACTTGGGGAAGTGTGATTATAAGATGGTAATTAGAAGTTAGAGAAAAGAAGCAAGAAGCAAGAAAAAAGATTATTATTAAAAAAGCGTTCTGAAATTTTCAGAACGCTTTTTTAATGGTTTATAAATTCCCCTCCTTTGGAGGGGTTAGGGGTGGCTAGAACATTCCACCACCACTTTGAGTTTCGTTAGCATCTCTTTGTTTTCTAGCTAGAGCACGGTTTTTTCCACCACCAAAAATGTAATTGAATCCTACGTAAAAAGTTTGACTTTCCCAATAAAATGCTCCTTGTTGTCTGAAAGGGATATTTCCATCAAAAGCAAAACGCATATTTTCAAAAACGTCGTTGTAGCGAGCTGTGATAGTTCCTTTTCCTTTTAAGATGTTGTAGGTTGCTCCAAAATCCATTTTGTACATTTCTAACCTGTCATATTGTAATCCTCTGTCTTTTCCTCTGTACATTCCAAATAATTGAAAACGTAAATCTTTAGTAACAGTAAATGTATTATTCATTCTAACATTAAAAGTTACGACATCAACTTCTTTGTTTTCAATTGCGTTAGTGTTTGCATTTTGTACGGTTCCTTTTGCAGTTTTAAAATAGACATCTGAACTAGCATTAACCGCCCACCATTTTGCAAATTTTAAATTTCCTGAAGTTTCAATTCCAAAAGCATCATTGTTATCAAAGTTGTCATAAGATAAAATATTACGGTTTGTATTGTTAGGGTCGTTGAAAACCACTCTCGAAATTTCATCAGAAATACTTCTATAAAATACACCACTTGTAATTGAACCAATTTTTGTAGTTCTAGTATAATTTATTTCAAACGAATTGGTGAATTGTGGAACTAAAGCTGGATTTCCTCTCGATTCCATTAAAGGTGTTGTCCATTCTCTAATTGGGCTAATTTGTCCAATACTTGGTCGGTCAACTCTTCTTGAATAATTGAAATTAAATGAGTTTTTATCGTTAGCTGTATACGTTAAAAATGCTGATGGATAAGCTGTAAACAAATCGTCAGAAATACTTTGAGTATCGTTGAAAGTTGGATTTGTTTCATTAATCGAAAAATTAGCATCTAAATCAAAATATTCTAAACGAACACCAAGTTGACCACTCCATTTTCCAATTTGTTTCCCTAAATTAGCATAAGCCGAATAAATATTTCTTCCAAATTCAAAAGAATTATTAGCGCTTATAGCACTAGGGTTGTCGTCATAAAAACGGTTTCCCGAATTTTGAATTCTTGTTTCAACTCCTAATTCTAATTTTGTAGTTTCAGTTATCGGATTTACATAATCGGCATTAAACTGAAAATAATCTGTTGTTCCAGGAACTATGTTAGTTCTATCCAAGCTTGATGTTTCCTCGTAAACGGTGTTTTCATTATTTTCAGTGTGAGAATAATTTAATTGAAGCTCTAAATTTTCGTCTTTTTTATCAAAATCATGTTTGTAAACTAAATCATAGGTTTGGTTTTTATTATCACCTTTGCTATCAAAATACTGAATTACATTATCGTTTGCAACAGGATCGTCATAAATAATAGTTGTTAAACCTGTGCCAGAACCATAAGTAAAACTTTGGTTAGTATAAGCGGAAATTGTGTTTTTATCGTTGATATAATAATCCATTCCTAGTTTTAATAGATGCGAATTATTTTTATTTCGGAAATTAAAATCTTGACGATTTTCTTCATTAGTTCTTTCGCTTTCAACATAACCATTGTTAGCATTAATTCCGTGATTAAAACCATAATTAGTATAAAAATTCACTTTACCTACACGGTAATTCATGTTCAGAGCCGAGTTTGTTTTTGGAGTAATTCCGAAAGTAACTCCTGTGTTTAAGGAACCATTAAAACCATCTTGCGAATTTTTATGCAAAATAATATTGATAATTCCGCTCATTCCTTCTGGATTGTATTTTGCAGATGGATTCGTAATCAATTCAATTTGTTTAATGGATGCCGAAGGAATTTGTTGTAACAATTGCTCCACTGAAACATTCGAAGGTTTTCCGTCGATAAGTACGCGTACATTGGTGTTTCCTCTCATACTAATTTCTTTCGTTTGAGGGTCAATACTTACGGTTGGAATATTATTCATAATTTCAGAAGCTGTAGTTCCTGATGCGATTAAATCTTTTCCAACATTAATTACTTTTCTGTCGATTTTTTGCACCATGTTAGAGCGTTCAGCCACAACTTCTACGTCTTTTAATTCTGAAACGTCTTCAGAAATAGCTATTGTTCCTAAGTTTTGATTGGCATCAGCAGTCAAATCAATGTTTTTAATAACGGTTGTGTAGCCAATAAATTGAATTTCAACTGTGTATTTTTGTAATGCTAATTTGTTAACTGTAAAATTTCCATCTTCTGTGGTTACACCTCCTGTAACAATCTTGTCATTATCTTTAAGAATAATGTTCACGTAAGGTAAAGGCTCATTTGTTTTTTTGTCAACTACTTTACCTTTAATGCTTCCTGAATTTTGTGCAAATCCAAAAGCAATTGAGCACAAAAAACAGGTGATAATTAATTTAAGTTTCATTTGTTTGTTTTTAATTAAAATGATTGATGATTGTGCTTAATAGACTTCAACAATTGTTAAATGTTACAGTATTTTTGCTAATTATATTTTTTTTAACATTTGAAGGTGATTTCTGAAATTTTATTTCATCATTCTATTGTCAAAATTCTTACCTTTGCACGTTCAAAAAAATAAGGTAAAATGACATTACATCACACATTAACAACACACATCCAAAAAGCGGTTCTTGAATTGTTCAATATTTCTATTGAAAAAGTTGAATTTCAGGCAACTAGGAAAGAGTTTGAAGGTGATATTACTATGGTAGTTTTTCCTTTAGTAAAAGCATTAAAAGGTAATCCAGTTGAAATCGGAAATCAGATTGGAAATTACTTAGTAGCGAACGTAAATGAAGTGGCTAAGTTCAATGTGGTAGGCGGATTTTTAAATATTGTGATTTCGGATGCTTTTTATGTGGAATTTTTCAATTCAATTAAAAACAACGAAACCTTTGGTTTTGTAACTCCAAAAGTAGGTGAAAAAGCGGTAATGGTTGAATATTCTTCACCAAACACGAACAAACCGTTGCATTTAGGTCATATTCGTAACAACTTATTGGGTTATTCTGTTGCCGAAATCATTAAAGCTTCTGGAAAAAAAGTATATAAAACTCAAATCATCAACGATAGAGGAATTCACATCTGCAAATCAATGTTAGCTTGGCAAAAATTCGGAAACGGACAAACGCCAGAATCAACAGGATTGAAAGGTGATAAATTGGTTGGGAATTTCTACGTTGAGTTTGACAAACAATACAAAAAAGAAATTTCAGAATTAATCGCTCAAGGTAAAACTGAAGACGAAGCAAAAAAACTAGCACCATCTATTTTAGAAGCACAACAAATGCTTTTAGATTGGGAAAATGGAAAACCAGAAGTTATAGAACTTTGGAAAACCATGAACCAATGGGTGTATGATGGTTTTGAACAAACGTATAAAAATCTTGGTGTCAATTTTGATAGCTATTATTATGAATCAAACACGTATTTACTAGGGAAAGAAGTAGTGCAATTTGGTTTAGAAAAAGGCATTTTCGAGAAAGATCCAGATGGTTCGGTTTGGATTGATTTAACGGCGGATGGTTTAGATAGAAAAATCGTGCTTCGTTCTGATGGAACAGCGGTTTACATGACACAAGATATTGGAACTGCAATCCAACGTGTGAAAGATTTTTCAGATGTAGGAGGAATGGTTTACACCGTTGGAAACGAGCAAGATTACCACTTCAAAGTGTTATTCTTAATCTTGAAAAAGTTAGGATTTGATTGGGCTGATAGCTTATATCATTTATCATACGGAATGGTAGAATTGCCTTCGGGAAAAATGAAATCTCGTGAAGGAACAGTTGTAGATGCAGATGATTTAATGGCAGAAATGACTACAACAGCACAAACTATTTCGGAAGATTTAGGGAAATTAGAAGGTTATTCTGAAGATGAAAAAGCGGTTTTGTTCAAAACAATTGGTTTAGGAGCTTTGAAATATTATATGTTAAAGGTTGATCCGAAAAAACAAATGATGTTCAATCCAGAAGAATCAGTTGATTTTGCAGGAAATACAGGGCCATTTATTCAGTACACTTACGCTCGTATTCAATCGATTTTAAGAAAAGCTGATTTTGATACTTCAATTTCGATTTCGGGATTAGAATTACACGAAAAAGAGAAAGAATTAATCAAGCAAGTACAATTATTTCCTGAAGTCATTCAAAATGCGGCAGAGAATCATAGTCCAGCTTTAATTGCGAATTATACTTATGATTTGGTTAAAGAGTTCAATTCATTCTATCAACAGGTTTCAATCTTGGGAGAAGAAAATCAAGATAAAAAAGTGTTTAGAGTACAATTGTCAAAATCAGTTGGAAACACAATAAAAAATGCATTTCAGTTATTAGGAATTGAAGTTCCTGAGAGAATGTAAACAGAGTTACGAGTTTGAAGTTATCCTTGATTTTTGAATTTGCACTTGAAATTGAAATTTAATAAATGAACACATCAAAATATTTTTTTCAAACTTTAATCGTGGTAATCGTTTCTGGATTGTCTTTTTTGGCTTTCAAAACGTTTTTACCTAAAAAGTTGTTTACGGAAAGTACTTTTAGTTCTAAAAATGTAGTGGTTGATAGTTTGCTTTTAGAAGCTATTGCCGAAGATGAAGGAGAAGTTGTAGAAGATTCTATGGCTAAAACCGTAATTGATTATAAAGTGGTAAACGGAATTCAATTTCCACCAGAAACATTCGAAGAATATACCGGAAATCAATATTTAGCAACATTTTTTGAAAAACTTTTTCAACTAGAAACTAAAAAAGAAGGCAATGTTCGTATTGCTTATTTTGGAGATTCGATGACGGATGGCGATTTAATTGTAAAAGATTTTAGAACCTATTTACAAGAAAAATTTGGTGGTCAAGGTGTGGGATTTGTCAATATTACATCAGAATCAGCTACTTCTAGGAGTTCTGTTACTCATGAATTTTCAGGAAATTGGAAAACCCAATCGTATTTAAAAGTAAAGCGTCCATCCAATCCATTTGGTGTAAACGGACATGTATTTTATGCGAATGATACGGCAAATGTAGCATGGGTAAAATATAAAGCCAATAAAACAAGATTTGCCTCAGAATTACCTCGCCCAACCTTATTCTACGGAAGCTCGTCGAATAAAGAAGGAAAAGTGTTTTATACTTCTGGCGCAGATACTATTGTTAAAAAACTGACACCTAATAAGTTAGTTAATACATTGACTTTATCAGAAGGGAATTTAAAAAGTATAAAAGTTAATTTCAAAAAAGCCGATTCTATTCCAATTTACGGATTCAATTTCGATGACGGGAAAGGTGTTCATGTGGATAATTTCTCAAATAGAGGAAATTCAGGTTTGCCAATTGGAAGTTTTGATGTGGCAACCATGCGTGCATTTCATTCGAAATTAGATTACGATTTAATTGTGTTGCAATACGGAGCCAATGTTTTGAATTATGGTTCGTTGAATTACGGTTGGTACGAAAAACGAATGGCAAAAGTAGTAGCGCATTTGAAAGAATGTTTTCCAGGAGTGTCTATTTTGATTGTGTCAACTGCTGATAAATCTACCAAATACGATTTAGAAATGAAAACTGATTCTGCTGTTGTTCCTTTAAATACAGCACAAAAACGATATGCTATTAAATCGGAATCGAGTTTTGTAAATATGTACACGCTAATGGGTGGCGATGGTTCTATGATTCAATGGGTAGAACAAGAGCCAGCTAGAGCTAATAAAGATTACACGCATTTTAATCACAGAGGAGCGAAAGAAGCTGCAAATTTAATTTTTACTCAATTAAATCAAGGCTATGAAACCTATAAAGGATTGAGAAAGAAGCGTAAAAAACCAGTAGTCCCTATCAAAAAAGATAGTGTCATAATCAATAAAGATTCCGTTTATGAAGAATAGATTTTTGATGCTTTTGTTTGGGATTTCTTTTTTAGGATTTTCTCAAGATACTTTATTGGTACCAATGGACTCGGTTTATGTAGATATTCCCGTAATTGATTCTATTGAAGTTACTTTCACAGGAAACGACATTCACAATCCGAATGCGCTTTTGGTGTTCTATGAGAAAATGTACCAATTAGAGCAAAGTAAATCAGGAAAAATTAATATTGTTCATATTGGCGATTCGCATATTCAAGCGGATTTATTTACAGCCAAAATTCGTACTCAATTTCAAAAAGTGTATGGGAATGGTGGTTTTGGATTTACTTTTCCATATAGCGTAGCTAAGACAAATAACAGCGCTCCGATTCGCTATTCAGCCTCAGGGAATTTTCAAAGTTTTCGAAATTTATATGCCGATGCTAATCGTCCCGTTGGATTGAGTGGTTTTTCTATGGAAACGACTTCAAAAGATTTTGCGATTCAATTGAATGTAAAAGATGCACAATATAATTTCACAAAATTGAAAGTGATTACACCTCAAAATGTAAATTTGTTTGATGTTTCAGTATCTAATAAAAATATTGTCATTGAAAGAAAAGTTCCGAAAAAAATCACTCATAAAGTAAAATCTGGTGAAGTTTTAGGGGGAATTGCCGATAAATATAATGTTTCTTTAAAAGCTTTGAAAAAAGCAAACGGTTTAAAAAGTGATATGATTCGTGATGGAAAAGTTTTGACGATTCCAACTAAAGGAACACAATCGAAAACCAGTACAAAAACGGAATATATTCCAATTGAATTGCAACCTTCACCATTTTCAAACGATTACATTTCGGAAACACCTTTAGATAAAATTGCGATTGTTCCAAATCAAGAAATTGATGATTTTGCTTTGAACGGATTGGTTTTAGAAAATGACAATTCAGGTGTTATTTATCACAGTATTGGTGTAAATGGTGCGAAAGCTTCTGATTACAATAAATTCAGATTGTTCAATGAGCAATTACCCGCTTTAAATCCAGATTTAGTGATTATATCTTTGGGTACTAATGAGAGTTTTGATAAACAATCTGGCGACCAATATTTTGCTCATTTGGACCAAATGATTCAGGGAATTAAAGATAAAAATCCACAAGCTTGTGTTTTGGTAATGACGTCTCCGCCTTCGGTTTTACATCGAAAATATAAAAATACATTTATTGAAAAATATGCCGAATTCATTGAAGAAAATGCGCATGTGAAAAATTATTCCGTTTGGGATTTACTTCAAGTTTTTGGAGGTAATAAAGCAATAAGTAGAAATGCAGCAAAAGGATATATGGCAAGAGACAAGGTTCATTATTCAAAAGCAGGATATGAAAAACAAGGCGAATTGTTTTTTGAAGCTTTTTTACAATCATACGAATTATTTAAATCGACAAAACAATAGTGAGGGCACTTTTTAGCATACAAAATTGGTTTCTTGAAAATGTAGGGAATATCGATTTAGCAACAATAGAAAATTGGTTTACTTATAATCCAAAACAACCGTTACTGTTTAACAGTGCTTTGTTTTTAGGATTGTTTTTGATTTTTTATGTGATTTATATTTTATCACGTAAAACCCATTATTTCCGCATTACTTATGTGGTGCTGTTTTCATTGTTTTTTTATTACAAATCGAGTGGAATCTATTTTGGATTGTTGATTTTTTCATCTGTTGTTGATTATGTCTTATCACGATTAATTTACGAAGAAGCCAAACAAGGTTATCGTAAATTTTATATGATATTGAGTTTGTTGATTAACCTTGGGATGTTGGCCTATTTTAAATACACCAATTTCTTCATCGATAATTACAATTCGCTTTTCGACGGCACAATGAAGTTTGAGGATATTATTCTACCAGTCGGAATTTCATTTTATACGTTCCAAACGTTAAGCTACACCATTGATGTTTACCGAAGAGAATTAGAACCAACGAAAAGCTTCATGGATTTCTTGTTCTTCGTTTCGTTTTTCCCACAATTAGTAGCGGGACCAATTGTAAGAGCAAGTGATTTTATTCCGCAGATTTATGAGAGATTAAAGCTTACGAAAGAAGATTTCAATCGAGCTTTATTCTTAATTATTGGTGGATTAATCAAAAAAGCCGTTATTTCGGATTACATTTCAAGCAACTTTGTTGATCGCGTTTTTGATGCACCGAATAGTTACACTGCATTCGAAAATTTAATGGCTTCTTATGGTTATGCTATTCAAATTTATTGTGACTTTTCTGGATATTCAGATATTGCAATTGGACTAGCTTTATTAATGGGATTTTGGTTGCCTGATAACTTTAGAACACCATATCAATCAGGTTCTATCACCGAATTTTGGAGAAGATGGCACATTTCGCTTTCTACATGGTTACGTGATTATTTGTACATTACCTTAGGTGGAAACCGTAAAGGAATAATTAGAACGTATTTCAATTTGTTCATGACCATGTTACTAGGCGGATTATGGCACGGTGCTTCATGGAAATTTGTAGTTTGGGGCGTTTTGCACGGATTGGCTTTAGTAGTAGAGAAATTTTTTGGTCAGTTTATTAAGTTACCAAAAAATGTTTTTGTTAGAACTATACAAGTTATTTTAACCTTCCATTTTGTAGTGTTTTGTTGGTTGTTTTTTAGAGCAAAAGATTTCGCAACAGCATTTCAAATTGCAGATAATATTACCAAATTAACTTTCGATTTAAATCAATGGCAAACTATTATTTTAGGGTATAAAAACGTCTTTTTATTAATTGCTATTGGGGTGGTTTGGCATTTTGTTCCAGTGAAAACTTTAGCTGGCATGCAAAAAACATTTTCAACTCTACCACTAGTGGCAAAAGCTGTTTTGTTAGGATTGATTTATTGGGTTGTTTATGCTACGGCTTCTGCAGGTGCGCAACCGTTTATTTATTTTCAGTTTTAAGTAACTTTTGTTACCAATTCGCTTTCGTACGAATTGTAACTTTGTTTTTTTAAATAAAATGAATAAAAAAGAAATCATTATTACTACTATTGGAGTTGTCTTCGGATTAATTTCTGGTTATGCTTATTACCATTATGTTGGATGTGTTTCAGGAACGTGTTCTATCACTTCAAAACCATTAAATAGTACTTTATGTGGAGGTATATTAGGAGGATTACTATTTAACATGATTAGTGATTTCTTCAAAAAGAAACAATCCTAATTTCTTGTGTAACAAATGTTACCAAATGTTTTTAAAGTTTGTATATATTTGTTAAATGAAATTTTTAGTTCACATCCTTTGTTTTTACTTATTGCTTCTGGTGACTTTGCCATCAGTTCGAGCAGTGAAAATGCTTGCGAATGAAAATTGTGAACAAACTTGTAATAAATCAGGTTCAGAATCTTCAGGTTGTGAGAAAGGAAAAATCATTATGAGTTTGAATTTTAGTCCGGTTCAGTTTGTAGCTGAATTAGATTTTAAACCAGAAATTTCATTTCCCGAATTCAAAATAGAAAAAGAAAAATCGAACTACGAAAAAATCTTTATTTCTAAATACCAACATTCCATTTGGCATCCGCCGAAGTTTTCCATTTCATAACTTAAAAAAAGTTGATTTTTATGTTTGTGTTTTTACACAAGCTTAACTTATAATGGAATAAAATGAAAAATATTTTAATCGTGTTTTTGTTGGCTTTTTTTCAGTCAACAACAGCACAAAGCACCTTTGCATACGATGTGGTGTTAACTCCGGTTTCCGTTTCAGGACTACCAGGATTGCATTCTTATGCTTTTGCGCAACACAATGGAAAATGGTTAATCATTGGTGGTAGAAAAGATGGTGTTCATGCACGTCAGCCTTTTAACGCTTTTCCAGGAGCTCAAAATAATACGGATATGTATGTGGTAGACATTGCAACGCAGCAATCTTGGTCGGCTTCCGTGAATTCACTTCCAACAGGAATTAAAGAGCAATTGCAATCTACGAATATGAATTTTTATCAAGATGGTGATGCTTTGTTTATTATTGGAGGATATGCTTATTCAACAACAGCTGCTGATCATAAAACGTTCAATAATTTGACTTCAGTTGATGTGCCTAATTTGATAAATGCTATCATTGCAGGAACTCCGATTACATCTTATTTTAAGCAAATATCTAATGATGTTTTTGCGATTACGGGCGGACAATTGGCAAAAATTGGCACTACGTTTTATTTGGTAGGCGGTCATCATTTTGACGGAAGATACAATCCAATGAACAATCCAACATTTACCCAAACTTATTCAAATGCTATCCGAAAATTTACAATTGATAATTCGGGAGCAAGTTTGAGTTATGCCAATTATGAAGAAGTTGTAGATGCCGTTCATTTGCACCGTCGCGATTATAATTTGTTGCCTCAAGTGTTTCCTGATGGTGAATTAGGTTATACGATTTCATCTGGCGTATTTCAAATTGCAGTGGATTTGCCTTTTTTATATCCAGTTGACATAAAATCATCTGGTTATTTTCCACAAACCCAATTCAATCAATATTTGAGCAATTATCACAGCGGAAAAGCGTGTTTGTATGATGCTACTTTAAACCAAATGCACAATTTGTTTTTTGGAGGCATGAGTCAATATTACTATCAAGCTGGAAATTTAATTCAAGACAATACTGTTCCGTTTGTGAAAACAATTAGTAGAACTACTCGAACAGCAACAGGTGATTTGTATGAATACCAATTGCCTGTTGAAATGCCAAATTTAAAAGGAGGTGGAGCCGAATTTATTCCGAATGAAAATTTACCGCATTATTCAAATGAAGTAATTCAATTATCGAATATTTCGGCGGACGAATTTGTAATCGGACATTTATTTGGAGGAATCCAAAGTTCATCTCCTTCAGCTTTTACGGATAATCAAACCAATTTAACGAGTGCTGACCCAACGGTTTACCAAGTTAAATTAGTGAAAAATCCGTTATTAAGCACGCCCCAAATTGATGGTAAAAATCCATTTTCGTTTACGATTTCTCCAAATCCAACATCAAATGATACGGTTAGAATTCAATTTGATATGGCTTATTCTGCTAAAGTCAATTATATAATATCGACGTTAGATGGTAAAATAGCAGAAGAAGGAGAAATAGAAGATGTAATAGAAGGAATAAACAACATGAACTTTAGTTTGGCCGCTGCTAATTCAGAGTTTGTGATTATAACTTTTATTTTTGATGACAAATTTTATGTTTCTCAAAAAGTAATAAAAAAGTAATAACTGTTAAATTAATAAAAAATTAAGAGTACTATTTTTAAAATTATATATATTTGTGATAGTACAATACATACAAAAAAGAATAAATAACAATTTAAAAATACAAAAAATGAAAAAATTAGTTTCTATCATGGCTGTTGCCGCTTTTATGTTATCAATGAATGTTAATGCTCAAGAGCCAAAACAAAAAGCGAAAAAAGAAAAAGCAAAAACTGAAAAATCTTGTTCAACTGCTGAAAAAAAATCTTGTGGTTCAGAAGCTAAATCAGGTGGATGTTGTTCATCTAAAAAAGCTACTGAGAAAAAAGCTGAATAGTTTTAAATCTAATATTTTAAAGACGCCTCGATTATATCGGGGCGTTTTTTTATGTAACAAATGTTGCTGTAGTACAAATACATAACAACTAATTTTGAATTATTAAACTAATCAAAATGTCAAAAATAGTTGTTTTAGGAGCTGGAATTTCGGGTCATACTGCAGCCGCTCATTTAAGAAGAAAGCTATCCAAAGAGCACGAAGTGATAGTAGTTTCACCTAACAGAAATTACCAATGGGTGCCATCTAATATTTGGGTAGGAATTGGAAGAATGAAATCAAAGGAAGTAATTTTTCCTTTAGAACCATTATATAAAAGAAAAGGAATTGGCTATAAACAAGCCAAAGCCGTATCCTTTCACCCCGAAGGCGATAGTTCAGAAGCAAAACCTTATATTTTAGTAGAAGGTGTTTTTGGCGATAACTTAGGCAAACAAGAAAAAGTAACCTATGATTATTTAATTAATGCTACAGGTCCAAAACTTGCTTTTGATATGACCGAAGGCTTACAACCTGCAACTAATAAAGTATATTCGGTTTGTACTTATGATCATGCTGAACACGCATCGGAGGCACTTCACAAACTAATAGACCAACTAAAAAAATCGGATAAAAAAGCGAAAATTTTAATTGGAACAGGTCATGCAAAAGCTACTTGTCAAGGTGCTGCATTTGAATATATTTTGAATGTAGAAAAAGAATTGCAAAAGTTTGGCGTTCGTGATAAAGCAGAAATTACTTGGATTTCAAATGAATACGAATTAGGTGATTTTGGAATGGACGGTATGTTGATGGAATACAACGGTTTCAATATGAAATCTAAAGATATGGTGGAAATGATTTTTGAAGATCGTGACATCAAATGGATTTTAGGAGCTGGAGTAACAAAAGTCGAAGATGGATTAGTACATTATGAGAATTTAGAAGGCGAATATAAAACTGAAACTTTCGATTTTGGTATGCTAATTCCCGCTTTTTCAGGACATGGTTTTCAAGCGTATGACAAAAATGGGCAAAATATTACCGAAAAATTATTTAGAGGTTTTATGGTAGTAGATGCTGATTATACACCAAGACCTTATGAAGAATGGACGGTTCAAGATTGGCCAGAAACCTATCAAAATCCGAGTTATCCAACTATTTTTGCACCCGGAATTGCTTTCGCACCGCCTCATACCATTTCAAAACCACGAAAAAGTAAAAACGGAACCGAAATTTTCCCATCGCCACCAAGAACTGGAATGCCTTCTGGAATTACAGCAAAATTAGTGGCAGATAACATTATTGATTCCATTAAAACAGGGAAAGAATCCTTGCATCACAAAGGCTCTATGGGAAATATGGGAGCTGCTTGTATCGCATCAGCAGGTTACGGAATGACACAAGGAAGCGGTGTAAGTATTACAACCTATCCAATTGTTCCCGATTATAAAAAATATCCAAATACAGGTGGTAGAGATATTAAAAAAACTTTTGGAGATATTGGTTTAGCGGGTCACTGGGTAAAATTATCCTTGCATTACGCTTTCCTTTACAAAGCAAAAATGAAACCTTTTTGGTGGTTAATTCCTGAATAAATTTTAAAATTATGACACAAAGAATATCAAACGCACAGCGTTCCAAAATGCAAAATCCATTGATTCAATTATTCAAATTCTTTTATTTAAACATTAGAATTTTAAAAATTGTGGCAGGTGGACATGGTGGAACAAGAAAGTAATAATCATTTTGAAGATGATGATTGTTTTTAGTTTTATTGGTTAGCAAAAGAGCATCTGAAGAGATGCTCTTTTCATTTGTAACAAGTATTGCAAACCTGTGTAACTCTTGTTACCGACTACCTTTTTTTACGAATGTACATTTGTAACATAAAATAAGAATAAAACTATACTATGAAAAAAGTCAATTTATTAATCGTATTAGGAATGGTAACTGGTGCTACTTTTGCACAAGATACGCTGACGATTTCAAAAAATGATTTGTTACAAAAAGTCACAGAGAACAATTTACAAATCAAAGTGGCTGAAAAATCATTTCAATCGGCTAAAGCAGATTATCGTCAATCAAATGCACTTTTTTTGCCTAATATCAATGTTTCGCATACTGGAATTTCTACAACGAATCCGTTAATGGCTTTTGGTTCGAAATTAAATCAGGAAATTTTAACCGCTTCCGATTTTAATCCTGCGTTGTTGAATGATCCTGAAAAAACGCAAAACTTCGCAACTAAAATCGAAGTACAACAACCTCTTTTTAATTTAGATGGTTTATATGGAAGACAAGCCGCTAAAGCAAAAATGGATGCTTTTCAATTACAAACTGAACGAACTAAAGAATATTTAGAATTGGAAGTTTCAAAAGCATATATGCAATTGCAATTGGCTTATAAAGCAGTGAAAGTCTTAGAAAAAGCGAATGCAACCGCACAAGGCAATTTAAAAATGGTTGAAAACTACTTCAAAAACGGAATGTTGCAAAAAACCGATTTGTTAAACGTTCAAGTTCGTGTGAATGAAATTACAAATCAATTACAATATGCCAAATCAAATGTGCAAAACGCATCCGATTATTTAGCGTTTTTATTGAACGAAGATATGGCTGGAAAAACCTATAAGCCAGCAGAAGCTTTAGATAATTCAATTGCAATTGAAAGTATCAATACAATAATTTCTGATTCCAGAAAAGATATTCAAGCGATGCAAAAATCGTCTGAAGCGTATAAAAAAATGTTTCAATCTTCAAAATTTGGATTCTTACCTCGATTAAACGCTTTTGGAAGTTATGAATTATATGATCAAAATATTTTCGGAACTTCAGCTAAAGGGTATTTAGTGGGTGCGCAATTATCATGGAATGTTTTTGATGGATTTAAAACTATTGGAAAAACGCAAAAGGCAAAAGCTGATTTTGAAAAAGCCGAAATTGAAACTGAACAATACAAAAAGCAAAGCCAGTTAGAATTGAGTAAAACCAATCGTCAATTGCTAGATGCAGAAAACAAAGTGAATTTGTCCAAATTAGCTTTTGAACAATCGCAAGAAGCTTTTAGAATTCGCCAAAATAGATTCACACAAGGATTAGAAAAAACAACCGATTTATTAATGGCTGAAACGCAAATGGCACAAAAAGAATTAGAGCATTTGCAAGCCGTTTTCGAATATAACTTTACCAAACAATACTTACAATTTTTAACTAAGTAAGAGTAAGAGTAAGACTAGAGTAGTAAGAATTAAGACTAAAAACAACAACATTATGAAAAAAATAATAGCAATACTAACAATCGCATCACTAATCTTAACATCTTGTGGAAGTGATAAAAAAGAAAATGTAGCTGATTTACCTGCAATTCCTGTAAAAGTGGCTGGAAATTCTGGAAACTCTAATAGTCCATACATAACGGCAAGTGGAAAAATAGAATCGGAAAACAGTGCGAATTTAAGCACCAGAATGATGGGATATGTCACCAAAGTGAATGTAAAAGTGGGACAAAATGTATCGGCTGGACAACTTTTGGTAAGCATTAATAACACCGATTTGCAAGCTAAAAAAGCACAAGTTGACGCATCCATCACACAAGCAACTGCAGGGTATAACAATGCTAAGAAAGATTATGATCGTTTTGTGAATTTGTTTGCACAACAATCAGCTTCGCAAAAAGAATTGGACGATATGACAGCACGCTACGAAATGGCAAAAGCAGGTTTAGAAGCAGCTAAACAAATGCGTAATGAAGTGATGGCGCAGTTTTCGTATTCAAATATTACAGCTCCATTTTCAGGAACGGTAACTAATACTTTCGTAAAAGAAGGCGATATGGCCAACCCAGGAATGCCTTTGGTAAGTATTGAAGGCGCTTCAAGATTACAAGTAACGGCAATGGTTTCAGAAAGTGATATTTCGAATGTAAAAAACGGAATGCCAGTTAAAATCAACGTGAAATCATTAAACAAAGAAGTTGCTGGAAAAGTTTCTGAAGTGAGTCTATCCGCAAAAAATACGGGTGGACAATATTTGGTGAAAGTAACTTTAGACAAAATGGATAAAGAAATTTTATCTGGAATGTTTGTCAACGTTCAATTTCCAACGGCTAAAAAAGAATCAACCGCTGTAAAATCAACTGTAGTTATGGTTCCAGAAAGCGCTTTAGTAGAACAAGGTCAACTGACTGGAATTTACACCGTAGGAAGCGGCAATGTGGCTATACTAAGATGGTTACGAATCGGAAAAACATTTGGTAATCAAGTAGAAGTTTTATCAGGATTATCAGCAGACGAACAATATATCGTTTCAGCTGAAGGGAAATTATTTAACGGAGCAAAGGTTAGTGTTCAGTAATCAGTGTTCAGTAAAAAGAATGCTATAAACATTTAAACTTAAAAAAATGCAAGAAGGTATATCAGGTAAAATAGCCAATTTTTTCATCAACTCAAAACTAACCATTTTATTGATGGTAGCGTTGATGATTATTGGTACATACAGTTCGTTCTTAATTCCAAGAGAAGAAGAACCTCAAATTAATGTTCCTATGGCCGACGTAATGGTGGGTTATCCAGGAGCAAGTCCAAGCGAAGTAGAAAGCAGAGTAATTAAACCGCTTGAAAAAGTAATTTCAAACATCAAAGGAGTAGAGCACATTCATAGTATGGCAATGAACGGTCAGGCAATGATGGTCGTACAATTTTATGTGGGTGAAAACAGCGAAGATTCGTATGTAAAATTATACGACGAATTGATGAAACACCAAAATATGTTTCCGCAAGGTGTTTATCAACCCATGGTAAAAACCCGTTCTATTGACGATGTTCCGATGTTAGGATTAACGCTTTGGAGCGAAAAATATGATGATTTTCAATTGCGTCAAATAGCAGAAGAAGTTACTTCGGAAGTTGAAAAAGTAAAAGACGTTGCGATTACAAAAGAAATTGGTGGAAGAACGCGCGAGCTAAAAGTAGTTTTAGACAAAGATAAAATGGGCGAAAATGGTGTAGATGCGTTGAGCATTATGCAAATGATTCAAGCCAATAATGGAAGTTCGCAATCAGGAAGTTTTGTGCAAAATGACACCGAATATTTAGTCACAACTGGTAAGTTTTTATCCACTTCTGAAGATGTAGAAAACTTGGTTGTAGGCGTAAATAACAATATGCCAGTTTATCTAAAACAAGTCGCATCTATCCAAGACGGCCCACAAACACCAAAGAATTATGTTTCTTTTGGATACGGAAAAGCGAATGAAAATTTCGCAAAACACAATTCGGAGTATCCAGCCGTAACCATTTCGATTGCAAAAGTTAAAGGTGCAGATGCGATGAAAATTTCAGAGAAAATTCTGGAACGAGTAGAAGCTTTAAAGAAAAATGTAATTCCAACTGATGTACATGTTGAAGTTTCCAGAAACTATGGAGAAACAGCATCGGATAAAGTAGGAGAGTTGTTGTTACACTTAGGTGTTGCTATTATTGCAGTAACTGTTTTAGTTATGTTAGCAATGGGTTGGAGAGGCGGATTAGTAGTGTTTTTCTCCGTTCCATTGACTTTTGCATTGACTTTATTTAGTTATTATTTATTGGGATACACCTTAAATCGAATCACGCTTTTTGCATTAGTTTTTGTTGTAGGAATTGTGGTCGACGACAGTATTATTATTGCCGAAAACATGCACCGACATTTCAAAATGAAGCGACTACCGTTCAAACAAGCGGCTATTTATGCGATTAACGAAGTTGGAAACCCAACCATTTTAGCGACTTTTACTGTAATTGCAGCTATTTTGCCAATGGCTTTCGTATCAGGAATGATGGGGCCTTACATGAGTCCGATGCCGATTGGTGCTTCGATTGCGATGATATTATCGTTGTTTGTAGCTTTGACCGTTACACCTTATTTGGGATACCATTTATTACACGAAAAAGACGAGCAAGAACACAAAGAAGAACAAGGTTTAGAAACCTCATGGATTTATAGAATTTACAAAAAAATTGAAGAACCACTTTTAGACAATTCTAAAAAGCGTAATCTAATGTTTTTGATAACAGGCGTTTTGTTAATCGGTTCGGTTTTGATGTTTTTTACGAAATCAGTTGCGGTGAAAATGTTGCCTTTTGATAATAAAAACGAATTCCAAGTCGTAATCGATATGCCAGAAGGAACTACGTTAGAACGAACTGCTGCGGTTACTAAAGAAATTGCGCAATATCTTTCAACTGTTCCAGAAGTGGTGGATTATCAGAATTATGTAGGTGCATCAGCTCCAATTACATTCAATGGCTTGGTACGTCATTATGATATGCGTGGCGGAAGTAATATGGCGGATATTCAGGTGAATTTACTACACAAAGAAGATAGAGATTTACAAAGTCATGATATCGCAAAAGTAGTGCGTCCAGAAGTACAAAAAATTGCAAAAAAATACGGTGCGAATGTGAAAATCGTTGAAGTACCGCCAGGACCACCGGTTTTATCTACGTTAGTTGCTGAGGTGTATGGACCAAATTATGAAGACCAAATCAAAGTTGCGAACCAAGTTAAAACCATTTTGGAAACTACTTCTGATGTAGTAGATACCGATTGGATGGTAGAAGCACCTCAAGTAGAATACAAATTAGAAGTTGATAGAGAAAAAGCCATGTTGAACGGAATTGCTCCACAACAAGTAGTAGGTAATTTGACGTATTTGTTAAGAGAAATGCCAGTTTCTAACTTGTACGATGAACGTTCGAATAATCCTGTAGGTATTACGCTTTCATTAGAAGACAAAGACAAAACTTCGATTCAAGATATTCAAAATTTAAAAATCAAAGGTAGTCGTGGCAATGTGGTTCCTGTGAGTGATTTGGTTAAAGTCACTACAGATACGTTACAAAACACGATTTATAGAAAAGATCAAAAGCGTGTGGTTTATGTATTGGCAGATATGGCGGGAGCATTAGAAAGTCCAGTTTATGCTATTTTGGGAATGAATGAGAAGTTAGAGAAAATGGAATTACCAAAAGGTTACAAAGTAAACGAATTGTACATGGATACTCCTTCAGATGAGAGCGATTTCACCGTAAAATGGGATGGTGAATGGCAAATAACCTTAGAAGTATTCCGTGATTTAGGTGCAGCGTTCTTAGTTGTAATTATTGTGATTTACATGTTGATTGTAGGTTGGTTTCAAAACTTCAAAACACCATTAGTAATGATGGTGGCAATTCCGCTTTCATTGGTTGGAATTGTATTAGGTCACTGGGTTTTAGGTGCTTTCTTTACAGCAACTTCGTTCATTGGAATGATTGCATTAGCCGGAGTTATGGTTCGGAATTCGGTCTTACTGATTGACTTTATCGAAATTCGTTTGAACGATGGAATTCCAATGAAACAAGCCATCATTGAAGCTGGAGCTGTAAGAACTACGCCAATTTTATTAACCACTGGAGCGGTTGTAATAGGTGCTTCAATCATTTTGTTTGACCCAATTTTTCAAGGATTAGCGATTTCGTTAGTTGCAGGTGCCATTGTTTCAACATTACTAACATTAATAGTTGTTCCATTGATTTACTACATCACGGAACGCAAAAAATGGGAGAAAAATAATTAAATTATGTCATTCTGAACTTGTTTCAGAATCTAAAAAATAAAAACATGAAACTAGTAGTAATCACAGCAATAGCAGAATTTGAAAAAGACATCAAAAAAATGCTAAAAGAAGCCAAAGTTAAATCGTATTCCTACAGAGATGTAAAAGGTTTTAGAGATGCTTCAGAGGAAAGTGTAGAATCTAATTGGTTTGGTTCAGAAATGAATGAAACAGAATCAAACGTTTTTTATGCTTATATTTTAAAAGAGAACGTGACTATTTTGTTTGATTTAGTCAGTAAATTTAATACACATCAAGAGTCAACTTCACAGGTTCATTTGGCCGTTTTAGCAGTAGAACAATATAATTAAAATCAAAGATTATGATAAACAGATTAATAAGAGCAATAGCAGGAACCTTTATTATTTTAAGTGTGCTGTTAGGAATGTATGTTAACGAAAATTGGTTTTGGTTTACCATTTTTGTTGGAGCCAATTTATTACAATCCTCCATTACCAAATGGTGTTTAATGGAAGATATTTTGAGAAAAGTATTTAAGATTCAAGATTAATGGCATACTTTTTTTTATAATTTAGCGTTACTAAACAAAACAAAAATCATGAAAAAATTAAAATTAATCTCAATTTTATCTTTGCTATTTGTGTTAAACGTAGCATCGATGTGTAGTGATGACGATGATACTTCTACACAAATATCAAATCCTACAGAAATTACTTCGACTGTAACTGACGGTCAATGGGTTGTGACTTTTTATAAAGAGAACGATGTAGTACAAACCAATAATTATTCAGGTTACAGTTTTACCTTTGGAGCTGATGGTTCTTTAACAGCAACCAATGGTTCAACAACTCAATCAGGCGACTGGAGTACTTATACCGATAGCGGTTATACTAAATTAGATATGATGTTTACTGCACTTGATGGTCCATTTGAAGAAATCAGTGAAGATTGGGATGTTATTTCCAGAACTACAACTAAAATCGAATTAAAACACGTAAGTGGTGGCGATGGAAGTATTGATTATTTAACTTTTGAGAAAGATTAACAAAATTCAAATAAAATTAAAACCAGCTTTTACGGCTGGTTTTTTTTATAATAATAGCTTAACTATCTTTTAATAATACTAACAGCTGTCCCTGTTATAGTTACTATGACATAATTGCTTGTTGTCAATTCAATATCCACATTAATCCCCACAACTGCATTGGCATTTAATTTTTCTGCATTTGATTTTAGTTGCTCAAAAGCTTGGTCTTTGATTTCAGAAACACTTTCGCTTATGCCTGCGTAATATTTTTGCATGTTGAAAGTCATTTTCATTTTTTGCATATTTACTGCTGTTCCAGAAACAATGCCTCTGTATTCTGCAATACTAAAACCATCAATAGAATTGGTTGTTGTTAAGATCATGGCTAATTAGTTATAAATTGATTATGTTTTAATTAGACTAACAGTATTCTATTTTGTTACATAAAAACCAATGCCTTCCAAATTTAAAATTCAGTCAGCTCATTATTCCTAAAATTATAATTCAAGAAAACATTTTTTAAGTAAACTACTATTTTGCGACTTTATAACTTTATCTTATCTTTGCACTTCATTACACAAATTCAAAATTATGTTTGATAATTTAAGCGATAAGTTAGATAAAGCCCTACATCTGTTAAAAGGTCATGGTAAAATTACCGATGTAAATGTTGCCGATACTTTAAAAGAAGTGCGTAGAGCATTATTAGATGCCGACGTTAACTTTAAAATTGCCAAAGATTTTACTACAAGAGTAAAAGAAAAAGCAATTGGTGAAAACGTATTAACTACGTTACAGCCAGGTCAGTTAATGGTGAAAATTGTTAAAGATGAATTGACCGAATTAATGGGTGGTGATGCCGCTGGAATTAATTTATCAGGAAACCCAACTGTGATTTTGATGTCGGGTTTACAGGGTTCTGGTAAAACTACTTTTTCTGGAAAATTAGCCAACTTTTTAAAAACTAAAAAGAACAAAAAACCTTTATTGGTAGCTTGTGATATCTATCGTCCTGCGGCAATCAATCAGTTGCATGTAGTAGGTGGACAAATTGGCGTTGAAGTATATTCAGAACCAGAAAATAAAAATCCAGTTGAAATTGCTCAAAACGCTATCAAACATGCAAAAGCAAATGGTTTTAATGTTGTAATCGTCGATACCGCAGGTCGTTTGGCAGTGGATGAGCAAATGATGAACGAAATTGCAAACGTTCATAAAGCAATTGAGCCACATGAAACTTTGTTTGTTGTGGATGCCATGACAGGGCAAGATGCAGTAAATACAGCAAAAGCCTTTAATGATAGATTAAATTTTGACGGAGTTATCTTAACGAAGTTAGATGGTGATACTCGTGGAGGAGCTGCCATTTCGATTAAATCGGTGGTAAACAAACCAATTAAATTCATCGGTACAGGTGAAAAAATGGAAGCTATCGACGTGTTCTATCCAAATCGTATGGCGGATAGAATCTTGGGAATGGGAGACGTTGTTTCCTTAGTAGAAAGAGCACAAGAGCAATACGACGAAGAAGAAGCAAGAAAATTACAGAAGAAAATCGCTAAAAACGAATTTGGTTTTGACGATTTCTTAGCGCAAATTCAGCAAATCAAGAAAATGGGGAACATGAAAGACCTTGTTGGAATGATTCCTGGTGCTGGAAAAGCATTAAAAGATGTTGAAATTGAAGACGATGCATTCAAACATATTGAAGCTATTATTCAATCAATGACACCAATTGAAAGAAGCAAACCATCCTTAATCGATGTAAAACGTAAAACCAGAATTGCAAAAGGTTCGGGAACAAAAATTGAGCAAGTCAACCAATTGATGAAACAATTCGACCAAATGAGCAAAATGATGAAAATGATGCAAGGCGGTGGCGGAAAAAATATGATGAAGGCTATGGCTGGAATGAAAGGCGGAATGCCAAAAATGTAAATTACAGTTAAGGTTTAAATTTTCGAGTTTAAGCCTTATTTTTTTAAATATACTAACTATTTGTTTTGGAAAACACACAACTTTAATTCCAAAACACTAAACCTGAAACAAAAAACAAATGCAAATTTTAGACGGAAAAAAGGTATCGGAAGATATTAAAAATGAGATTGCTGCTGAGGTAGCTCAAATGAAAGCTAATGGAGAAAAAGTTCCTCATTTAGCAGCCATTATTGTTGGTAACGATGGAGCGAGTTTAACTTATGTTGGAAGCAAAGTAAAATCCTGTGAAAGAGTTGGTTTTGAATCTACTTTGATTAAAATGCCAAGCACAACTTCTGAAACTGAATTGTTGAAAAAAATTAAAGAATTGAACGAAAATGATGATATTGATGGATTCATTGTTCAATTGCCGTTACCAAAACAAATTGATACACAAAAAATCATTGAAGCTATCGATCCAAGTAAAGATGTAGATGGTTTCCATCCAGAAAACTTTGGAAAAATGGCTTTAGATATGTCTACTTTTATTCCAGCAACACCATTCGGAATTTTAGAATTATTAGAAAGATATAATGTTCCAACCGATGGAAAACACACTGTAGTTATTGGAAGAAGTCATATCGTTGGTAGACCAATGGGAATTTTAATGGGAAGAAAAGGATTTCCTGGAAATTCAACGGTAACGGTTACACACAGTCATTCTAAAAACATCAACCAAATTACATCTCAAGCGGATATTATTATTTCTGCATTAGGAGTTCCAAATTTCCTAAAAGCAGAAATGGTAAAAGACGATGTTGTAATAATCGACGTAGGAATCACAAGAGTAGAAGACGAAACTACTGAAAAAGGCTATAGAATTGTTGGTGATGTAGATTTCGAAAATGTATCTAAAAAAGCATCCTACATTACGCCAGTTCCTGGAGGAGTAGGACCTATGACAATCGCAATGTTGTTGAAAAACACTTTGTTAGCAAGAGAACAAAAGAGAAATAGATAATAGTTGAATAAAAAAAGACCTGAAATTTTTCAGGTCTTTTTTTATTTTTAGTTTTGACTTGTAGTCTTAGCTTGTTTTCTAAAATAAAAGTAAACAAAGATAATTCCTGCAACTGCTAACCAAATTAGTTTTGTATTAATTGGTGCTGGTGGTGGATCATCATCCGCAGGTGGATCAATTGGATCCGCAAAACTTAAGAAGCTTACAAAAGCCATCATAAGTGTTGCATAGAGTTTAAATAGGTTTGATTTCATATTTTTAAATTTGGGGACTTTATTAATAATTAGTGCAATTATACTAATAAATTATCTTTTTTGAAAATCTGAAGTAAAAAATAATTCAACCGTTGGGTATTTTTGTTGCGTCATTTGAATAGAGAAGTCACTATCGGCTAAGAAAACCAATTGTCCGTATTTATCATGACCTAAGAATTTTTGCTTTACACGTTTAAATTCCGCAAATTCAACATTTTTAGGATCTTGAGGTTTTACCCAACATGCTTTAAATGCAGGGAAGTTTTCATACGTACATTTTGCTCCATATTCATGCTCCAAACGATATTGAATTACTTCGTATTGAAGTGCTCCAACAGTTCCAATTACTTTTCTGCCATTCATTTCTAAGGTAAACAACTGCGCTACACCTTCGTCCATTAACTGGTCAACTCCTTTTTCTAATTGTTTCGATTTTAATGGATCAGCATTATTGATATATCTAAAATGCTCTGGTGAGAAACTTGGAATTCCTTTAAAATTCATGATTTCGCCTTCGGTTAATGTGTCTCCAATTTTAAAATTTCCAGTATCATGTAAACCTACGATATCACCAGGATACGAAATATCTACAATCTCTTTTTTCTCAGCAAAAAATGCATTCGGACTCGAGAATTTTAAATTCTTTCCTAAACGAACGTGTAAATACGGTTTGTTCTTTTCAAACGTTCCCGATACAATTTTTATGAATGCCAAACGGTCTCTATGTTTTGGATCCATATTGGCATGAATTTTAAATACAAATCCACTTAATTTTTCTTCTTCAGGATGAACTAATCTAGTATCTGATTCTTTAGCTCTTGGTGTTGGTGCAATTTCAACGAAACAATCTAATAATTCACGAACACCAAAATTATTTAAAGCCGAACCAAAGAAAACCGGCTGTAAATCGCCTTCTAAATATTCTTCACGACTAAATGCTGGATATACTTCTTCAATTAATTCTAATTCTTCACGTAAGCGATTTGCTGGTTTTTCACCAATAATTTTTTCTAATTCTGGATTATTGATGTCATCAAAAGCAATCGTTTCTTCAATATTTTTACGGCTATCACCTTCAAAAAGGTTGATATTCTTTTCCCAAATATTGTAAATTCCTTTAAAATCATATCCCATTCCAATAGGAAAACTCAGTGGAGTTACGCGAAGTTTTAGTTTTTGCTCCACTTCGTCCATCAAATCAAAGGCATCTTTACCTTCACGGTCTAATTTGTTAATGAAAACAATCATCGGAATGTTTCGCATTCTACAAACTTCTACTAATTTTTCGGTTTGTTCCTCAACCCCTTTTGCAACGTCGATTACAACGATAACACTATCAACAGCAGTTAAAGTTCTAAAAGTATCTTCTGCAAAGTCTTTGTGACCAGGCGTATCTAAGATGTTGATTTTTTTATTTTGATAGTTAAAAGCCAAAACAGAAGTCGCTACCGAAATTCCTCTTTGTCTTTCAATCTCCATGAAATCGGAAGTAGCTCCTTTTTTAATTTTATTACTCTTTACAGCTCCAGCTTCCTGAATTGCTCCTCCAAACAACAATAATTTTTCGGTTAAAGTCGTTTTACCAGCATCGGGATGTGAGATAATTCCAAAAGTTCGTCTTCTTGCTATTTCTTCTATAAAACTCATTATTCAAAATTTTGTGCAAAAGTAACTTTTTTTTGCAGAATTTTCTGTTAATAGTCGCTTATAAATGTTGTGAAATAGTCTCGAATTGTTATTTTTGTCGATTACAACTTAAAATGTATGATTTATATGAAAATTAGTCGCCTACTTATTTTTGTTTTTTTAATAGCTCCGAGTTTTTTATTGGCTCAAACTAAGGAAGTTTTATTTACTATTGATAATCATCCTTATTACACAGATGAATTCGTTAGAGTGTACAATAAAAATTTAGATTTAGTAAAAGATGATTCTCAGAAAGATTTAGACAAATATTTAGATTTATTTTTGGGATATAAATTAAAAGTTGAAAAGGCAAATAAAATTGGTTTGCAAAATGGTACAAATTATCAGAACGAATTAAAATCGTATAGAAATCAATTGTCAAAGAATTATGTAAATGATTCTAAAGTTACCAACGAATTGGTGCATGAAGCTTATGATAGAATGCAACAAGAAGTTAGAGCTTCTCATATTTTAGTTTTAGTTGATGAAGGCGCATCGTCTCAAGATACTTTAAAAGCTTATAATAAAGTTCTTGATATTAAGAAAAGATTAGATGCTGGTGAAGATTTTATTAAAGTAGCACAACAGTTTTCTGAAGACCCTTCAGTAAAAGAAAATAATGGTGATTTAGGTTATTTTTCAGCTTTCAGAATGGTATATCCTTTTGAAAATGCAGCTTACAAAACTAAAGTAGGTCAAGTTTCTAAGCCATTTCGTACTCGTTTTGGATACCACATCATAAAAGTTGTTGATAAGAGAGTAAATAGAGGGGAAGTTACGGTGGCACACATTATGATTTTAAAGCAAAATGATGCTGCTCAAAATGAAAAAGCTAAAACAACTATTGATGATATTTATAAAAAAATTCAACAAGGAGAAAATTTCGAAAGTTTAGCACAACAATTTTCTGAAGACAAATCATCATCTGCTAAAGGTGGTGTTTTGCAACGTTTTGGTTCTGGACAGTTGAGTTCAGAAGAATTTGAAAATGTAGCTTTTGAATTAAAAGATAAAAATCAAATTTCAGTTCCTTTTCAATCACAGTTTGGATGGCATATTGTTAAATTAATTGAAAAGCATCCAGTTCGTACGTTTGACGATATGAAATTTGAGTTAGAGGATAAAATCAGAAAAGATGAACGTTCTTTGTTGATTACTAATTCTTTGGCTAAAAAATTAAGAGCAAAATATACATTTACTAAAGACTCAAAATTAATTGTGACAATAAAAGGATTAGTTAATGATGAGTTTTATACTCAAACTTGGGTTGTTCCTGAAAAATCAAAAGATTTAAATGGTATTGTTTTAACAATTAACAAAGAAAGAAAAATCAATTCTAAAGTGTTTTTAGATTTTATTGCTTCAAAGCAAAAGTCAAACATTAAAACAAAACCTGTTGCTAGATTAGTAGACGAATTGTTTGAAAAATTTGTTGACGAGCAATTAATAACTTATTACAATGATAATTTAGAGAATGAATTTTCAGAATTTAAAAATGTAATGGATGAATACAGAGACGGTTTATTGCTTTTTGATTTGATGGAAAAAGAGATTTGGAACAGAGCTAAAAACGATACTATAGGATTAAACGATTATTTTAAAAATAACATCAAAAACTACCAATGGAAAAAGCGATATAGTGCTGATATTTTATCATCAACAGATAGTAAAGTTATTGAGAAAGCTCAAAAATTTTTGAAAAAAGGAAAATCATTAGAATACATCAAAGAACAATTAAATAAAGATGGTAAAGTAAATATCATGTCAAAATCAGGTATGTATGAAGAAGATTATGATATTTTATCTCAATTTAAAGACTTGCCAAAAGGTGTCACCACTATTGTTTCAAAAGATCAATACTTTTTTGTTGTAAACATTTCGGATGTAAAGCCTGCTGGTTCAAAAGAACTGTCTGAATGTAAAGGAAAAGTTATTAGCGATTATCAGCAATATCTAGAGAACAATTGGGTAGATGAATTAAAGAAAGAATTTACTATTAATGTAAATCAAGATGTTTTTGCCAAAGTTAAAAATCAGTTGCATAACTAAATGAAGTACTGGATTCAAATACTTTTACTTTTACTATTGGTTTCTTCGTGCGATTATTTCAAAGCACCTAGAGAACCAAAAGCTATTGCGCGGGTAGGTAAAAGTTATTTATACGAATCCGATATCTTAAATTTAGTCCCAAAAGGAACATCAGAACAAGATAGTATTGCTATTGTAAAATCTTTTATTGATCGATGGGCAACTCAAAAATTGCTTTTTGAAGCGGCAGAAAAAAACATAGGGAAAGATCAATTAGATGAATTTAATGTTTTAATTGAACAATATAAAGTTGATTTATACACCAAAGCTTACTTAGAAAATTTGGTAATTAGACAAGTAGATACTTTGGTAACAGAAGATCAGATAGTAGATTATTACAATAACAATAAGCAATATTTTAAGAATTCATCAGAGTTAGTAAAATTGAGATATATCAATTTAGTTAAAGAAAATCCAAAATTTGCGAAAATTAAATCAAAGTTTAGTTCCTTTACAAAAAAAGATAAAAAGGAGTTAGAACAAATGGCGGTTCAGTTTAAAAGCTATGCTTTTAATGATTCCATTTGGGTAGATATTAATCAGGTTTATGAAAAAATTCCGTTTATTAATTTAGAGAATAAACAGAAATATGTTTCAAGTGGAATGAATTTTCAGTATCCCGATTCAACAACTATTTGGCTGGTAAAAATTAATAATGTTTTACCAAAAGATAGTGCAACACCTTTAGAGTTTTTAAAACCTACAATCAAGCAAATTATTATTAATAATAGAAAATTAGAATTAATTAACACTTTAGAAAAAGAGATTACGAATGACGCAATCAAAGACAATAAATATGAAATTTATAAATAAAAGATTACTTTTTGCATTACTTTTTATTACATCAACAACAGTATTTGCACAGCCTAAGAAACAAAAAGTAGATGGAGTTGTAGCAGTGGTTGGTGATTATGTTGTATTGGATTCCGATATCGATTTGGATTACATTACATTAAAAGCACAAGGAGTTGACGTTAAAAATATTACTCGTTGTGAACTTTTTGGTAAACAATTAGAAGATAAATTATATGCTCACCAAGCTATTCAAGATAGTATTGTAGTTACAGATGCAGAAGTAAATGCCTATTTAAGTGAGCAATTAGATGCTGCAGTGGAACAAATTGGTTCAATGGAAAAAGTAGTTAAATATTACAACAAAAAAAATGAGGAAGAGTTAAGAAATCATTTTTTTGATGCTGTAAAAATGAACAAGCTTACCACGCAAATGCAGAAAAAAATTGTTGATGGAGTAGAGATTACTCCTGAGGAAGTTAGAAATTTCTTCAAAGGAATTCCAACTGATGAAATTCCAACATTTGGTGCCGAAATGGAAGTAGCTCAAATAGTTGTAAAACCAGTTATTTCTGAAGACGAAAAGAAGCGAGTAATTGACAAATTAAAAGAAATTAAACAAGATGTTTTAAACGGTTCTAGTTTCTTTAGTAAAGCGGTTTTGTTCTCTGAAGACCCGGGTTCAAGTTCAAATGGTGGTTACTACAAAATGAATCGTAAAACAGCATTTGTTAAAGAATTTAAAGATGTGGCTTTTAGTTTAGCTGAAGGTGAAATTTCAGAGCCTTTTGAGACAGAATTTGGTTATCATATTATAATGGTTGATAAAATTAAAGGTCAAGAAGTAGAATTGCGTCATATTTTAATTGCTCCAAAAGTTTCAACTCAAGCAATGAAAGATGCAAAAATTAAAATTGATCAAATAAGAACTAAAATTATAAACAAAGAAATTACATTTGCTGATGCAGCTAAATCATCATCAGACGAAAAAGAAACGCGTAACAACGGTGGGGTTTTATTAAATCCAAGAACAATGGAGCCAAGATTTGAATTAACCAAAATGGATCCAGCTTTATACGCTCAAGTTTCTTCTTTAAAAGATGGTGAAGTTTCGTTACCAATTTTAGATGAAGAAAGAGGTTCAGGCAAGTTTTATAAAATAATTACTGTTAATAATAGAATTGAAGAACATCAGGCAGATTTTTCTAGAGATTATCTTAAAATTAAAGAATTAGCTTTAAGAGATAAGCAAATCAAAGAAATTGCTAAATGGTCTGAAGAAAAAATCAAAGAAACTTATATTAAAATAAGTGATGATTATAAAGATTGTGAATTTACCAACAATTGGTTAAAAAAATAAATTAACTAACCCTTTGAATTTTCAGAGGGTTTTTTATTATTTTAGGGGTTTAATAATTAAGTTTAATTTTACGAATTCTAAATTCTAAATTCAATATGTCAGACGTAGCAGCCATTCAGGAATTAGTTCAAAGACAAAAAGCATTAAAACAAGAAATTGCTAAAGTAATTGTAGGTCAGGATGAAGTAGTGCATCAAATTGTGATGAGTATTTTTTCAGGAGGTCACGCTTTACTTATTGGTGTACCCGGATTAGCTAAAACTTTAATGGTAAATACGATTTCTCAAGCTCTAGGGTTGAATTTCAAAAGAATTCAGTTTACACCCGATTTAATGCCTTCTGATATTTTAGGAAGTGAAATTTTAGATGAAAATCGTCATTTCAAGTTTATTAAAGGTCCGATTTTCTCTAATATTATCTTGGCAGACGAAATCAACAGAACGCCTCCTAAAACTCAAGCAGCATTGTTAGAAGCTATGCAAGAGCGAGCTGTTACTGTTGCAGGCCATCATTATAAGTTAGATTTGCCATATTTTGTATTGGCAACCCAAAATCCAATTGAGCAAGAAGGAACATATCCGTTACCAGAAGCGCAATTAGATCGTTTTATGTTTGCCGTAAAATTAGATTATCCAAGTTTTCAAGAAGAAGTTGATGTGGTGAAAGCAACAACATCCGATTTTAAACCAGTGGTAAATCCTTTATTCACGGCTCAGGAAATTATCGATTTTCAAAATGTAATTCGTAAAATTCCTGTGGCCGATAATGTAATTGAATATGCAGTTTCGTTAGTAAGCAAAACACGTCCGGATAATCCGCTTTCGAACGAATTTGTAAAAACGTATATCGATTGGGGAGCAGGACCAAGAGCTTCTCAAAACTTAATTTTAGCAGCAAAAACCAATGCCGCTTTTAATGGAAAATTTTCTCCAGATATCGAAGATGTTCAAGCGGTTGCAACTGGAATTCTTCGTCATAGAATTGTAAAGAATTATAAAGCCGATGCCGAAGGAATTTCGGAAGACGATATTATTAAAAAGCTGTTTTAGACAGCTTTTTTTATTACTTTAGTAAATCAATAAAGGAATTTGGAACTCAATTTTAAACAAAGAATCTTCGGTTTAGATATATTACGAGCAGCTGCAATTATAATGGTAGTGTGTTCGCATGTACTTTGGATTTATCCCAAAAGCAACGCTTTCATCCCGACATTATTCGAACTTTTTGGTTTTTGGGGTGTAGAGCTTTTCTTTGTTTTGAGTGGTTTTTTGATTGGTTCAATTCTGTGTAAAACATTTATCAACGAAAATTTTACTTTAAAATCAGTTTTTCATTTCTTAAAAAGACGCTGGTTTCGAACATTACCTAACTATTATTTGGTATTGATTTTAAATATTTTGATTGCTTTTTTTCTTGGATTCTCGATTGAAAACACAGGAAGTTATTTTCTCTTTTTGCAAAATTCAGCATCAAAATCACCTGGTTTTTTCCCGGAATCTTGGAGTTTATCTATTGAAGAATTTACATATTTGCTTTTGCCATTATCATTATTTTTTGTGGGATTAAGTAAGGTAAAAAACAAGGAAAAATTGTTTTTATTGGTAATTGTAGCTTTGATTTTGGTTTTCTGGATGAATAAATTTTATTATCATTCCCAACATAAAATTTCAAATTTGTCAGATTGGAATTTAAATTTAAAATCGGTTTTGATTTATCGAATAGATGCTATTTTAATTGGGGTTTTAGCCGCGTGGTTTTCTTTTAATTATAATAGTATTTGGAAACATTTTAGAGGGATTTTTGCTATAATAGGCTTTGGAATTTTATTCTTTTTAATGTTTGGAATTATTCCACTGAATTTAACAATTGAACAAAATCCGTTTTTTTGGAATGTTTTGTATTTGCCAATTACTTCATTCGCTTTCGCGTTTTTGTTACCTTTCTTCTCCGAATGGAAAACGTACACTAATCCAGTTTTGTATCCTGTTGAATTGATAAGTAAAATTTCATATTCTATTTATTTACTTCATTACAGTATTATCTTACAATTAATGAAGTATTTTGTTGATACGACTGTTTTATCATCTTCTGAAAGACATTTTTTTACTTTAATTTATCTAACCATAACTTTTTTATTGTCCTACATTTTGTACAGATTTTACGAAAAACCAATGATGAATTTGAGAGATAAACAGTAATTTAATTCACTTGTTTTGTGACTCTCATAAAATTGAATATCGTTTTTTGATAATTTAATAAAACTTTCATTTTAAATTACGAATTATTCAATATGTTTTCATTTTATTCATTTTTATTGAAAAATAAACATCAAAATAGAATCTTTATAAATAATAATTCTTCTATTTAGGCTTTTTATTAAAAATTTTTAAATCTGATTAAGATTTATTAAATTTGTGCCACAAAAAAATACAACAAACACTAATTAACTTATTTATAGTATGGCATTAGCTACTGAAATGAATCTTTATAAAGAGTATATTAAAGAAATTGAAGAAAGAAAAGGTCAAGGATTACACCCAAAACCAATTGATAGAGCTGATTTGTTAAACGAAATCATTGCTCAAATTAAAGATGCAAACAATGCAAACAGAGAAGATTGTTTAAAGTTTTTTATCTATAACACATTGCCAGGAACAACTCCTGCAGCTGGAGCAAAAGCAAAATTCTTAAAAGAAATTATTCTTGGTCAAGAAGCGGTTGCTGAAATCACTCCAACTTTTGCTTTTGAATTGTTATCACACATGAAAGGTGGGCCTTCAATTGAGGTTTTATTGGATTTAGCTTTAGGAAATGATTCAAATATTGCAAATCAGGCAGCGGATGTTTTAAAAACGCAAGTCTATCTTTACGATGCAGACATGGCTCGTATTAAAGATGCTTTTGAAAAAGGAAATACTGTTGCAAAAGAAATTTTAGAAAGTTATGCTAAAGCAGAATTCTTTACAAAACTTCCAGAAATAGCTGAAGAAATTAAAGTTGTAACATTTATTGCTGGTGAAGGGGATATTTCAACCGATTTATTGTCTCCAGGAAATCAAGCGCACTCGCGTTCTGACCGTGAATTACACGGAAAATGTATGATTACGCCTCAAGCACAAGAAGAAATTAAAGCGTTACAAGCGCAACATCCAGATAAATCGGTAATGTTAATTGCTGAAAAAGGAACAATGGGTGTAGGTTCTTCTCGTATGTCGGGTGTAAATAACGTAGCACTTTGGACAGGAAAACAAGCAAGTCCTTACGTGCCATTCGTAAATTTTGCTCCAATCGTAGGTGGAACAAACGGAATTTCTCCAATTTTCTTAACTACAGTTGATGTAACTGGTGGTATCGGTTTAGATTTGAAAAACTGGGTAAAAAAGACAGATGCTAATGGAGAAGTAGTTCGTAATGAAAGTGGTGATCCAGTTTTAGAAGAAGTATATTCTGTAGCAACAGGAACGGTTCTTACCATCAATACAAAAACAAAAAAATTATACAACGGAGATAAAGAATTGATCGACATTTCTAAAGCATTCACGCCTCAGAAAATGGAATTCATTAAAGCAGGCGGTTCTTATGCGATTGTTTTCGGTAAAAAAATCCAAACTTTCGCAGCTAAAACACTTGGAATTGAAGCTCCATTAGTTTACGCGCCTTCAAAAGAAGTTTCAGTTGAAGGACAAGGTCTTACGGCAGTTGAAAAAATCTTCAATAGAAATTCGGTAGGAACAATTTCCAAAGAAGCATTACATGCAGGTTCTGATGTTCGTGTAACTGTAAATATTGTAGGTTCTCAAGACACTACTGGTTTAATGACTGCTCAGGAATTAGAATCTATGGCAGCAACTGTGATTTCTCCAATTGTTGACGGAGCTTATCAATCAGGTTGTCATACAGCTTCAGTTTGGGATAAAAAAGCACAAGCTAATATTCCTAAATTAATGCAATTTATGAACGACTTCGGTTTAATCACAGCTCGTGATCCAAAAGGCGTTTATCATGCGATGACAGACGTTATTCACAAAGTATTAAATGATATTACGGTTGATGAATGGGCTATCATTATTGGTGGAGATTCTCATACAAGAATGTCTAAAGGAGTTGCTTTCGGTGCAGATTCAGGAACGGTAGCTCTTGCTTTAGCTACGGGTGAAGCTTCAATGCCAATTCCAGAATCAGTAAAAGTGACTTTCAAAGGACAAATGGCAAGTTATATGGATTTCCGTGATGTAGTGCATGCTACACAAGCGCAAATGCTACATAAATTTGGTGGAGAAAATGTTTTCCAAGGAAGAATTATCGAAGTGCATTTAGGAACATTAACGGCTGACCAAGCGTTTACCTTTACAGATTGGACTGCCGAAATGAAAGCAAAAGCTTCTATTTGTATTTCTGAAGATGAAACGTTAATCGAATCATTAGAAATTGCAAAAGGAAGAATCCAAATCATGATTGATAAAGGCATGGACAACAAAAACCGTGTACTTCAAGGATTAATTGACAAAGCAAACAAACGTATAGCTGAAATCAGATCAGGTGAAAAACCAGCTTTACGTCCAGATGCTAATGCAAAATACTACGCAGAAGTTGAAGTGGATTTAGATCAAATCGCTGAACCAATGATTGCTGACCCAGATGTAAATAATAAAGACGTTTCTAAAAGATATACGCACGATACAATTCGTCCACTTTCTTTCTACGGAGGTGACAAAAAAGTAGATTTAGGATTCATCGGTTCGTGTATGGTTCACAAAGGCGATATGAAAATCTTAGCGCAAATGCTTAAAAATATCGAGAGACAACAAGGTAAAGTGGAATTCAAAGCGCCATTAGTAGTTGCTCCTCCAACATACAACATTGTTGATGAATTAAAAGCAGAAGGTGATTGGGAAGTATTACAAAAATATTCAGGTTTCGAATTTGATGATAATGCACCAAAAGCTGCTGCTCGTACAGAATATGAAAACATGTTGTATTTAGAGCGCCCAGGTTGTAACCTTTGTATGGGCAACCAAGAAAAAGCGTCTAAAGGAGATACAGTTATGGCAACATCAACACGTTTATTCCAAGGAAGAGTTGTAGAAGATACAGCAGAGAAAAAAGGAGAATCTTTATTGTCATCTACTCCAGTAGTAGTTTTATCTACGATTTTAGGTAGAACACCTTCAATTGAAGAATATAAATTAGCTGTTGAAGGAATCAACTTAACTAAGTTTGCACCATCTCACAAGCTATTAGTAGGATAATATAATGAGTTTTTATAAAATAAAAAAGTCTAAGTTATGCTTAGGCTTTTTTTGTTTTTTATCTGTTCATTTTTTTGTAAATTAGCAGGTTTAAAATAACATAACTAAATAAAATAATTACTATGGCATTCGATATTGAAATGATTGAAAAAGTGTACGCTAATATGGCTGCTAGAGTGGATAAAGCTCGAGACATTGTTGGACGTCCATTAACGTTGTCTGAGAAAATTTTGTATTCGCATTTATGGGAAGGGATGCCAACTCAGACATTCACAAGAGGTAAAGATTATGTTGACTTCGCTCCAGATAGAGTGGCTTGTCAGGATGCAACTGCACAAATGGCTTTATTGCAATTTATGCACGCTGGAAAAAAGACAGTTGCAGTTCCAACAACGGTGCACTGTGATCACTTAATTTTAGCAAAAAATGGTGCTAGAGAAGATTTGGCATTAGCAAATAAACAATCCAAAGAAGTTTTCGATTTCCTTTCGTCTGTTTCAAACAAATACGGAATTGGATTTTGGAAACCAGGTTCAGGAATTATTCACCAAATCGTTTTAGAAAATTACGCTTTCCCGGGTGGTTTGATGATTGGAACTGATTCTCACACTGTAAATGCTGGTGGTTTAGGTATGTTAGCCATTGGTGTTGGTGGTGCCGATGCAGTTGATGTAATGTCAGGAATGTCTTGGGAGTTAAAATTTCCAAAATTAATCGGGGTAAAATTAACAGGTAAATTATCGGGATGGACCGCTCCAAAAGATGTAATTTTAAAAGTAGCTGATATCTTAACTGTAAAAGGTGGAACGGGAGCTATCGTCGAATATTTTGGTGAAGGTGCAGAAGCAATGTCTTGTACGGGTAAAGGAACCATTTGTAACATGGGTGCTGAAATCGGAGCAACAACTTCAACTTTTGGTTACGATGATTCTATGCGAAGATATTTAGCAGCAACAGGTCGTCAAGATGTTGTAAATGCTGCCGATAAAGTAGCTTCTTATTTAACAGCTGATGCGGAAGTGTATGCAAATCCTGCTCAATATTTTGATCAATTAATCGAAATTAACTTATCAGAATTAGAACCACACATTAACGGACCTTTTACACCTGATAGAGGAACGCCTGTTTCTAAAATGAAAGAGGAAGCAGCTCAAAACGGTTGGCCTTTAAAAGTGGAATGGGGATTAATTGGTTCTTGTACTAACTCTTCTTACGAAGATATGGCACGTGCTGCTTCTATTGTAAGACAAGCGGTGGAACACGGCATCACTCCAAAAGCAGAATTCGGAATTAATCCAGGTTCAGAGCAAATTCGTTATACTATTGAAAGAGATGGCATTATTGCTGATTTCGAAAAAATGGGAACTAAGGTATTTACAAACGCTTGCGGACCATGTATTGGACAATGGGATAGAGAAGGAGCAGATAAACAAGAAAAAAATACTATCGTACATTCATTTAATCGTAACTTTTCTAAAAGAGCAGATGGTAATCCAAATACGCATGCTTTCGTAACATCGCCAGAAATGGTAGCTGCTTTAGCAATTTCAGGTCGTTTGGATTTTAATCCGTTAACTGATACGTTGTTGAATGATAAAGGTGAAGCAGTTAAATTGAATGCTCCATTTGGTGATGAATTGCCAAAGCGAGGTTTTGATGTAGAAGATGCAGGTTTCCAAGCGCCAGCAGCAGATGGTTCTAGCGTTCAAGTTGCCGTTTCTGAAACTTCAGATCGTTTGCAATTGTTGGCACCTTTTGACGCTTGGGATGGTAAAAATTATACAGGAGCCAAATTATTAATTAAAGCTTTTGGAAAATGTACAACAGACCACATTTCGATGGCTGGACCTTGGTTGCGTTTCCGTGGTCACTTAGATAATATTTCAAATAATATGTTAATTGGTGCAGAAAATGCATTCAATGGAAAAGCAAATTCCGTTAAAAATCAATTAACGGGAGCGTATGATGCAGTTCCTGCGGTTCAAAGAGCTTATAAAGCAGCGGGTGTTCCTTCCATTGTTGTGGGAGATCATAATTATGGTGAAGGTTCTTCACGTGAGCATGCTGCTATGGAACCACGTTTCTTAGGTGTGAAAGCAGTTTTAGTGAAATCATTCGCACGTATTCACGAAACGAATTTGAAAAAACAAGGAATGTTAGCTTTAACGTTTGCTAATGAATTAGATTATGATAAAATTCAAGAAGATGATACGATTAACTTCTTAGATTTAACTGAATTTGCGCCAGGAAAACCATTAGCATTGGAATTTGTTCACGCTGATGGAACAAAAGATATAATTTTAGCAAATCATACCTACAACGATAGTCAAATTGGATGGTTTGTGGCTGGTTCTGCTTTAAACTTAATTGCGGCTGGTAAAGCCTAATTTAGTTTTGAATTTAAAATAATGTTAAAACTCCCTCTTTAAAGGGAGTTTTTTTTATCTTGCAAACCTTAAAAATAGCTATAACCCATCTAAACTAATTCTAAATGAGATTAATACAAATTGTAACTTTTTTTCTTTTCTTCTGCAGTAGTATAGTTTTTTCACAAAAGACTATTAAACACACTGTCGTGGAAGGAGAATCTATTTATTCCATTGCTAAAAAGTATAAAGTAAGCGAATCGGATATTTA
Organism: Flavobacterium sp. UBA7663; assembly: GCF_002483315.1. Classification (GTDB taxonomy): domain Bacteria; phylum Bacteroidota; class Bacteroidia; order Flavobacteriales; family Flavobacteriaceae; genus Flavobacterium. The sequence goes on along the minus strand of NZ_DLHR01000015.1, from coordinate 116,357 downwards.
TGAATTAAATCCTAAATCGAAAGGCGCTTTGTTACAATTAAAGACAGTTTTGTTAATTCCGAATAAAAAATCAAAATCAAAATCAAAAGATAAGAGAGAAGTTAATTCATCTAAGAATTTAAGTTCCGAAACTCATATCGTAGAATCAGGTGAATCGCTTTATAAAATTGCAAAAAAATACGATATTAGTCTGGAAAAATTAAAAGAATTAAATCCTGATATCAAGCCAGAGGCGATTCAAATCGGTGATAAAATAGTTATTTCTGCTAAAAAAGAATCTCCAAAAGAAAAAAAGCCTAAAGAGACAAAAATAGTTGTTGCTGAAGTTTTAAATCCAACTAATATGGATGCTAATTTATGTACCGATGAGCTAGGAAATAAAGTGCATACGGTTACTAAAGGAGAAACTTTATATAAACTTTCGAAAAAGTACAAAGTCAGTGTTAAAGATTTAGAAGAAATGAATCCTGAAATCGTAGCGAACTTGCCTATTGGTTATGAAGTTATTGTTAAGAAGGGAAATGTCGAATTAGAAAAAAATCAAAATATTGTAGTTGAAGCTTCAAAAGAAATTGAAGAGCTTTCTCCAGAAAATATGTCTAAGGCTGAATTCTTAATAGCTAAGGCATCACAATATATTGGAACTCGTTATAGAGGAGGAGGAACTACAAGTGCTGGTTTTGATTGTTCGGGTTTGATGTTTTCTACTTTTAAAAATATTGATATGACTTTACCTCGTTCGTCAAGTTCAATGGCTGTTGGTGCTGGTTTTAAGATTGATAGAAGTCAAGCGCAAAAAGGAGATTTGATTTTCTTTACTACAAATGGTAGAGGAAGTATCAATCACGTTGGAATGATTACCGAAATTAACGGCGATGAAATTAAATTTATTCATTCTTCAGTTCAAGCAGGCGTAATTATTTCTTCTACTGAAGAGCCATATTATAAAAGACGTTTTGTTCAAATTAATAGAGTTTTAGAAAACTAGAGATTATTAATAAAACAAAAACCGCTTTTAAAGCGGTTTTTTGTAGAATATTTTCTAACTATTTTTTAAAAAAGTATAAATTTCATCTTTTAAAAAAACTCTATCTTTTCTCAAATGACTTAATTCGTCATCCATAGCAAGCTCTTCATCGGTTTCTATTTTGTAAATTTTGTTATCTAACTCTGCGTAAGAGTTTAATAAAACCTGAAATTCATCATTATTATGAAACAGGACTTTAATCTTGTCTGCGTGTTCAGGGAAATCTTGGTAAATAGGATGTTTAGTTATCATAATGCTGGTTTTAAATTTCTATACTCAAAGTTAGTAATCAATTCTAAACAGGTATATGATATTTATCATTTTCGAGGATTTATCTTTTATTTTTTGAAATGAGTTTTTCGTATTTTTCTATCTGTTCAGGAAGCAATATTTTTTTAATTTCCGTATTAAATTTCTCTCCTAGCTCTGTGAGTAGGTTTTTCTTTTCTATATCACTATAACTAACAGCTTCAATTATTTCTTTTGATTTAGCTTGATTGTCTTTAACTAGATTTCGCACTATAGCTTCTTGAAAACCATCTAAATTTAATTTTTCTTTTAGAGATTCTACAGAAGTTTCAACTAAATCAACTTTTTTATTTTGGTTTCCATTTTTGTATTGACCTGTGCCAATCCGCCTGTCTACTTGTGCATTTGAATTGAAAAATGAAAAACCGATAAGAATTAAAAAGAATATTTTTTTCATAGTTTATGATATTGGTTCGGCATACAAATCAAATTCTGTAGCATCTGTTATTTTTAAGTTTACAAAATCACCTGTTTTCAAATAGTATTTTGAAGCATCTACCAATACTTCATTATCTACATCTGGGCTATCAAATTCTGTTCTTCCAATGAAATATTGACCTTCTTTTCTATCAATTACACATTTGAAGGTTTGACCAATTTTTTCCTGATTCAAATCCCATGAAATTTGCGATTGTAAATCCATGATTTCAGCGGCACGAGCTTGTTTTACTTCTTGAGGAACATCGTCAACTAAAGCAAAAGCTCCTGTGTTTTCTTCATGTGAGTAGGTAAAACATCCTAATCGTTCAAATTTCATTTCTTGAACCCAATCACGTAGAATTTCGAAATCTTTTTGAGTTTCACCCGGATAACCTACAATTAAAGTAGTTCTAATTGTCATTCCAGGAACACGCTCTCTAAATTCTTGTAATAATTTTGTTGTTTTTTCTTTTGTTGTTCCACGTTTCATCGATTTCAAAATATCATCTGAAATGTGTTGCAACGGAATATCAATATAATTACAAATTTTTGGTTCACGTTTCATCAAATCTAAAACGTCCATTGGAAAACCACTTGGAAAAGCATAATGCAAACGAATCCATTCGATACCTTCTACTTTAGCTAAGTTTTCAAGTAATTCGGCAAGATTACGTTTTTTGTATAAATCTAATCCGTAGTAAGTTAAATCTTGGGCAATTAAAATTAATTCTTTTACACCATTTTTAGCCAAACCTTCTGCTTCTCTTACCAATTTTTCAATAGGTTGCGAAACGTGTTTTCCACGCATCAAAGGAATTGCACAAAAACTACAAGGTCTATCACAACCTTCAGCAATTTTTAAATAGGCGTAGTTTTTTGGCGTTGTAGTTAAACGTTCACCAAGTAATTCGTGTTTGTAATCGGCACCTAAAGCTTTCAATAAAAGTGGTAATTCTGTAGTTCCAAAATATTGGTCAACATCTGGAATTTCTTTCTCTAAATCTGGGCGATATCTTTCAGATAAACATCCGGTAACGAATACTTTATCTACTAAACCTTGCTCTTTTTTGTCAACATATTCCAAAATCGTATTTACCGATTCTTCCTTTGCATTATCAATAAAACCACATGTGTTAATTACTACGATATTGCCTTCTTGTTCATGTGCTACATCTTTTCCGTTGGCTTTTAGTTGTCCCATTAAAACCTCACTGTCGTAAGTGTTTTTAGAACATCCAAGTGTAATTACATTGATTTTATTTTTCTTTAACGATTTGGTTCTCATGCTTTTAAATTTGAGGTGCAAAATTACATAAAATAATCAGTAGAAGCACCAGCGTTTGGAAATTTTTTAATGTTTTTGGTCCCGCTGTCCGCTATATCTGAAAAGGCGTGATGTCGCTTCCATCGGGGCTAGTAGTTATGGTTTGGGTATAAAAAAACCACTTCGGTTGAAGAAGTGGTTTAATATGTTTTTTCTTTCTTAGAAGTTTATGGAATAAGTTAATGATACATTGTTTTGAACATTTCTAATTCTTGCAGTATCTGTCATTCCAGAAGAAATCAGATTTTGATTGTAATTTCTGTGTGAATTGGCATAAGATAAATCTAACTTACTTTCACCAAAATTGTAACCCACACCTGCAGAATACCCAGTTAAATCTCCAATAACATCTCCTGTTTCATAAGGACTTTCTTCAAAACGATAACCTCCTCTTAAGCTCCATTGTTTGATTTTATATTCACCACCAATTCTTATTTCGTAAGCATTTTTTAATTCTGTGCTCATTTGAGAGTTTAAATCTCTAAAATTGTTTTGATTAGTGTTTTTGTATTCAATATTACTGTAATCTTTCGTTGCCACATCAATACTAATTAATCCTTTTTTATTAATAATGTAAGCAGCGCTACCTGTGATTTTGCTTGGGGTTCTTAATCTGTAAGTAGGGAAAACAAAAATAGGACTTCCGTAATAGCGACTTTCATCTCCAGAAGGAACATTCACATTTCCATAAGTATATAAATCTTGAACTAATTCATCGTTTAAATTATACCAAGTTGGCGATTCATAAGAAGCTCCTAATCTTAAAGATTCGTTTACTTTATATATAGCACCTAAATTAAATGAGAAACCAGAGCCATAGGTGCTTAACTGATTATCGAAAACTATATTTCTAATTGTAGGTTGTGTACTAGGGTTTTCTGGATTATCATTGTTTTCATATAAACTTGTAGTTAATACATAATCTGTAAAATGAGCGTTAAGGTTTATTCCTAAAAACAATTTGTCTTTGTAACTTGTAGCAACATTAGCAGTTAGTTTTCCGTTGTATCCATTTGAAGTTGCAAAATAGTCTTGATAATAATTTCCTCCAGGCGATACATTAGAAACATACTGATTTGGTGTTGTTGGATGCGGATCTATAATGTAAGTTTCGAAAGCCATATCAAACTGATAATCGTTGAAAGGAGTATCAGCAAAAAAGTTGGCTTGGTCAACAAAATAGTTCGAAATAGAATTAAATGGGTTTATTCCCGAAGTAAATATACGGTTGTCAAAATTATTCGTGTTGTCATAATTTAATGCAACTGAAATTTTATTCCATTCAGATTTTCCAGAAGTATCATTAAAAACTAATACAGCACCAATCTGATTTAAATCTAATGTGCTAAAATTTTCTTTGTTTTTGGTTCCAAAGTAATTAGCATTATTACTATTATTAAAGCTTGAAATAGTAGCACTCGCAAAATTATTGTTAAAAAATAAGGAACCCGCTGGATTAATGTTGATAGCTGATAAATCGCCACCAACTGCTCCAAAAGCGCCACTCATTCCTCTGAAGCGAGCGGTTCCATTCATATTTTCAACGGCATATCTAAGTGCATCATTTGTAGTCATTTCTTGAGCAATTGAAAAGAATGACAAGTTAAGTGCTATTACTAAAAATATCTTTTTCATATGTAAATACAATTTTAATTAACCTCTACCCCCTCTAGATCCTCCACCTCCAGAACGACCTCCGCCTCCTGATGAGCTGCCTCCAAAACTACCTCCCGAAGAACTTCTTGGAGTTGAATAGTTATTATTGCTTCTTGGAGTTGAATAGTTATTGGTTCTTGGTGTAGAACTATTGCTTCTTGGAGTAGAATAATTGTTGTTTCTTGGTGTTCCTGTTGAGTTTTCTCTTGGAGTATTTCTAGGATTAACCGAAGGTCTAATTCCGTTATTTTGTGTTCTAGGATTATTTCTAGTGCCGTTAAAGTTTGGTCTAGGCGTGTTTGTTCTTCCATTAGAATAATTATCTCTTCCTCTGTTAGATGGATTATGGTATCCTGTGCCGCCTCTTCTTCCACCATTGTATACTACATCTCTTCCATAGTAGCCATTCCATCCCCAATTATTGCCATAATATCCGTTCCATCCCCAATTATTTCCATACCAGTTATTCCAACCCCAGCCCCAACCTGGGCCGTACCATGAGTTCCAACCCCAACCCCAGTTTGCTCCATACCAAGAATTCCAACCCCAACCAGCTCCCCAGCCAATGTTAGAATAACCCCAATAAGGAGAGTACCAGTTATTCCAGCCCCATCCATTATCATAATAATTTATGGTTACATCAGATGAGTTATTTCCCCATCCGGCGTAATTGTTGTTAGATTCGTTTCTGTAAACGGTTACTACAGTATCTTGTGTTTGAGAATTATAATTGTCAACATCAGTAAAGTAAGAATAATCTTCTTGCATAGCTTTAAACTGCTGTGCGTATTCATTCGATTTTTCTAAATTTTGTTCAGAATATTTGTTTTCTACCTGAGTGGTAGGTCTTTCAGAACCGTAAACACCATCATTATCGTAGTAAGATGAGTTTTGATAGGAACCACATGAAGTAGTTATTATTGCTAGTAATCCCATTAAGGAAAATGCAATATTTTTCGAATTAATTGGGTAAAAAGTTTTCATAGCTCTTTTTTTTATTGTTGGACACCTCAAATTTAACTATTTTTGCCGAACAAATTAGTTAAAATTTATACAAACAATTTTTGTGCCAAAATATATATAATGAGCAAGAACTTAACAACAAGAGCAGAAGATTATTCCAAATGGTATAACGAACTAGTCGTAAAGGCTGATTTAGCAGAGAATTCTGGAGTAAGAGGATGTATGGTAATCAAACCATATGGCTATGCAATTTGGGAAAAAATGCAAGCCGAATTAGACAGAATGTTTAAAGAAACCGGACATAGTAATGCTTATTTCCCCTTGTTTGTGCCAAAAAGTATGTTTGAAGCAGAAGAAAAAAATGCGGAAGGCTTTGCTAAGGAATGTGCTATTGTGACACATTATCGTTTGAAAAATGATGAGGAAAGACCGGGAAAATTGATGGTAGATCCAAATGCTAAATTAGAGGAAGAATTAATTGTTCGTCCTACAAGTGAGGCAATTATTTGGTCAACATATAAAGGTTGGGTACAGTCTTACCGTGATTTACCTTTACTTATTAACCAATGGGCAAATGTAGTGCGTTGGGAAATGAGAACACGTTTGTTTTTACGAACAGCTGAGTTCTTATGGCAAGAAGGTCATACGGCTCACGCAACTCGTCAGGAGGCGATTGAAGAATCAGAAAAAATGATGCATGTATATGCTGATTTTGCTCAAAATTTCATGGCAATTCCGGTAATTAAAGGTTTGAAAACCGAAACTGAACGTTTTGCTGGAGCAGATGAAACCTATTGTATTGAGGCTTTAATGCAAGATGGAAAAGCATTGCAAGCGGGAACTTCACACTTTTTAGGTCAAAATTTTGCCAAAGCTTTTGATGTGAAATTTGCTAACAAAGAAGGAAAACAAGAACATGTTTGGGGAACTTCTTGGGGAGTTTCAACGCGTTTAATGGGTGCTTTAGTAATGACGCATTCAGATGATAAAGGTTTGGTTTTACCTCCGAATTTAGCACCAATTCAAGTGGTTATTGTACCTATATATAAAACAGATGAGCAGTTTGATGCGATTTCAGAACAAGTGAATGGTTTAACTGCTGAACTTAGAAAATTAGGTATTTCAGTTAAATATGATAATAGAGATACACAAAAACCAGGATTCAAATTTGCAGAATGGGAATTAAAAGGAGTTCCAGTTCGAATTGCCCTTGGACCAAACGATTTAGAAAATGGAACTTACGAAATTGCTCGTAGAGATAATTTATCAAAAGAAGTAGTTTCTAAAGAAGGTGTAGCATCGTATATTCAAAATTTATTAGAAACTATTCAAAATGATATGTTTGCTAAAGCATTGGAATACAGAGATACTCATATAACTGAAGTGAATTCTTTTGAAGAATTTAAAGAGCTATTGGAAACCAAAGGAGGCTTTTTAGCAGCTCATTGGGATGGTACTGCTGAAACGGAAGAAAAGATAAAAGAACTTACAAAAGCCACTATCAGATGTATCGCTTTAGATAGAGTAGAAGAAGCGGGAAGATGTATGTTTACTGGTGCTCCGTCTAAAGGAAGAGTTCTTTTTGCTAAGGCATACTAAAAAAAAATAAAAATTTTTATACAAGGTCTTGCAGAAATCAAAATTAGTTGTATTTTTGCACTCGCATTACAAAATTAATGTAATGGCCCGTTCGTCTATCGGT
>NZ_DLHR01000015.1:0-108860 GCF_002483315.1 Flavobacterium sp. UBA7663 | reverse complement strand
GTTCGATTCCCCTACGGGCTACAGAATTAGTTGTAAATAAGTTTTATAAAATAATAATTGGTGTCTCGGTTATTGTTTTATTAGTTAAAACCAAAGTGATTGCAAATGTAATTGTGGGAGGTTTTTCTTTTTTAACTAGTAGTTTATAACAATTATTACAATTAAAAAAAGAACAAAATGGCAAATCATAAATCTGCTTTAAAAAGAATTAGAAGTAACGAGAAAAAAAAAGTGTTGAACAGATACCAACACAAAACTACTCGTAATGCAATCAAAGCTATTCGTTTAGCTACTGATAAAGCTGAAGCTTCTGCAAAATTATCAACTGTAATTTCTATGATTGATAAATTAGCTAAGAAAAATATCATTCATGATAATAAAGCATCTAACTTAAAATCTAAGTTAACTAAACATGTAGCTTCTTTATAGTCTACTGTTACAAATAATACTAAAGCTCTCATTATGAGGGCTTTTTTTTATGTTAAGCAATTATTATTTTCAACTAAAGTGTTGATTACTATAGTGTTTTTACAAAAATAAAGATTACCTTTGCACTTTCAAAAATAAAATAAATGACTTCTATTAGAAACATCGCAATTATTGCACACGTTGACCACGGTAAAACTACTTTGGTTGATAAAATTATGTACCACTGTCAATTGTTTCGTGAAAACGAAAACACGGGAGACCTAATCTTAGATAATAATGATTTAGAGCGTGAAAGAGGTATTACTATTACTTCTAAAAACGTTTCTGTAACTTATAAAGGAACAAAAATCAACATTATTGACACTCCTGGTCACGCCGATTTTGGTGGTGAGGTTGAACGTGTACTTAATATGGCTGATGGTGTTTGTCTTTTAGTAGATGCTTTTGAAGGGCCAATGCCTCAAACGCGTTTCGTATTACAAAAAGCAATTGACTTAGGATTAAAACCTTGTGTGGTTATCAATAAAGTAGATAAAGAAAACTGTACTCCAGAGGAGGTGCATGAAAAAGTTTTCGACTTAATGTTTGAATTAGGTGCTACTGAAGCGCAGTTAGATTTTCCAACAGTTTATGGTTCGGCTAAAAATAACTGGATGTCTGATGATTTTAGAAATCAAACTGAAAACATCGAACCTTTATTAGATATGGTTTTGGCACATGTTCCAGCTCCTAAAGTATCTGAAGGAACACCTCAAATGTTAATTACCTCTTTAGATTTCTCTTCTTTCACTGGTCGTATTGCTATTGGTCGTTTAGAAAGAGGTGTTTTAAAAGAAGGAATGCCAATATCTTTAGTAAAAAGAGATGGTAAAGTAATCAAATCAAGAATTAAAGAATTACATACTTTTGAAGGTCTTGGACGTAAAAAAGTAGACGAAGTAATTGCTGGTGATATTTGTGCAATTATTGGAATTGAAGGATTTGAAATTGGTGATACTATCGCTGATTTTGAAAATCCAGAAGCGTTACAAACTATCGCCATTGATGAGCCTACGATGAGTATGTTGTTCACAATTAACGATTCGCCTTTCTTTGGTAAAGAAGGTAAATTTGTAACATCGCGTCACATTAGAGATCGTCTAACTAAAGAATTAGAGAAAAACTTAGCAATGAAGTTAGGTGAAACCGATTCTGCTGATAAATTCATGGTTTTTGGTCGTGGAGTTCTTCACTTATCGGTTCTTATTGAAACAATGAGAAGAGAAGGTTATGAATTGCAAATTGGTCAACCACAGGTAATTATCAAAGAAATTGATGGTCAAAAGTGTGAGCCAATTGAAGAATTAACAATCGATTTACCAGAAAATCTTTCAGGTAGAGCAGTTGAATTTGTGACTATCCGTAAAGGAGAAATGTTATCAATGGAAGCTAAAGGTGATCGTATGATTATTAAATTTAATATTCCATCTCGTGGAATCATTGGTTTAAGAAATCAATTATTAACAGCTACTGCAGGTGAAGCAATTATGTCTCACCGTTACATTGGATACGAACCTTTCAAAGGAGCAATTCCAGGACGTAACAATGGTTCTTTAATTTCTATGGAAAACGGAAAAGCTATTCCTTATTCTATTGACAAATTACAAGATAGAGGTAAGTTCTTCGTGGAGCCAAATGCTGAGATTTATGAAGGTCAAGTAATTGGAGAAAACTCGCGTGGTGATGATATGTGTATCAACGTAACTAAGGCTAAAAAACAGTCAAACGTACGTTCATCTGGAAATGATGAAAAAGCAAGAATTATTCCACCGATTATTTTCTCATTAGAAGAAGCGTTAGAATACATTCAAAAAGATGAATATGTTGAGGTTACTCCAAAATCTATTCGTTTAAGAAAAATTTATTTAACAGAAAACGACAGAAAACGTTTTAAAGTATAATTAATATGAATCCCGATGAAAATCGGGATTTTTTAGCATAAACAAGAATGGAAATTAAATTGAAATACGGAATTGACAATTTGCTTTTTGGAATGAAAGAGCAAGATGTTACTAAAATTTTGGGTAAACCCGATGCACAATATAAAGACGAAGAAGAAAACGTTGTTTTTATGTATAATGCCAGAAAACTTCGTTTGATTTTTTACAAAGAAGAAGCTTTTAGATTAGGGTATATGACGACATCTAATCCAATAGTGAAGTTATTCAATACGACTATAATTGGAAAGAATTGGAGCGATGTTTTTCCTGTTTTAGAGAAGAACAAAGTAAAATCATTTGAAACCGATACAGTAGAAGGAATGATGAGTTACTTTAATGAAGAAAACTGGTTATTCATCCACGTAGATTACAACGAAATTGTGAAGATTGAAGTTGGTGCAGTTTTTAGTGATAAAGACGAATTTGACTGGAGATTCTAATTTAAATAATAATAAAAAAAGCCGCTAATTTAATTAGCGGCTTTTTTTATTATTGATTTATCTTGATTAATTCAACTTCGAAAATTAAATCGGCATTTGGAGGAATGACACCACCAGCACCTCTTTCTCCATAAGCTAAATTAGATGGGATGTAAAATTTATATTTAGCTCCTTCATTCATTAATTGAAGACCTTCTGTCCAACCTTTGATTACTTGATTCAAACCAAAATCGATAGTTTCACCTCTTTGTACACTACTGTCAAATACTTTTCCGTCTAAGAACATTCCAGTGTAATGTACTTTAACATTACTAGTTGCTACAGGTTTGTTTCCAGTTCCTTCTTGTAATACAATATATTTTAAACCACTTGGAGTTGATGCTGCAGTTGCAAATTCTTTTAAAGCTTTTTCTTTCGCTTCCTTTTGCTTTTCAGCAGCCAATTTTTCAGCAGCATCTTTATTTATGAAATAGTCTGCAAATACTTTTTCAGCATTGAATTTTTTTGCTTCTTTTCCAGCTCTAATAATTTTTACAGATGAAATAACATCATCTTTAACTATTTTGTCAACTACTTCTTGTCCGCTTACAACATGTCCGAAAACAGTATGCTTTCCGTCTAAGTGCGGAGTTGCTTTATGTGTAATGAAGAACTGACTTCCGTTAGTTGCGGGTCCAGCATTAGCCATAGATAAAATTCCTTTTCCTGAATGTTTTAAATCAGCAACAATTTCATCATCAAATTTATATCCAGGTCCGCTAGCTCCAGTTCCATCAGGGCAACCACCTTGAATCATGAAATCAGCAATTACTCGGTGAAATTTCAATCCGTCATAAAATGGTTTTCCTTTGAATTTAGCATTTGCTTTTGGATTTTTTCCTTCTGCTAAAGAAATAAAATTAGCAACCGTAATAGGTGTTTTTTTGTATTCTAATTCAACCACAATTTTCCCTTTTGATGTGTTGAATTCAGCAAAAATACCATCTTGCTTTTTGTTTTGTGCTACAGCGAAAGTTATGCAACTTAACGCTAGAACTGCTATTTTTAAAATATTCTTCATTTTGTAATTATTAGTTTGTTGGTTTATTTTCTAAAAGTTCTACTTCAAAAATGATATTGGCATTCGGTGGAATTACATCTCCAGCACCTTGCTCACCATAGGCTAGGTTTGAAGGAATGTAAATCATTATTTTATCTCCATAACTCATCATGGCTACACCTTCATTAAATCCAGGAATAAAAGGTAAATTACCCATAGTCACCGGATAACCCGCATATCCATTTTGATTAGCTCTGTTTTGATCAAATTTTCCGTATAATTTGGCTACATCTTCATAACTCGTATCAAAAAGTTGTCCATTTTCTAAATAGCCTGCGTAATGAATCAATACTTGTGTGCCATTTGTTGGTTTTTTGTCTGTTCCTTTTTTAATAATTTGATATATTAATCCAGATGCTGTCTTAGTTCCAGTAGCTTTTAACGTAGTAATTTCTTTGGCTTTATTTTCAATAATTTCTTTGGCTTTTTCTTCAGCTTCCTTAATTTCTTTGGCTACAGAAGAATAGTAGTTTTTGAAAATTTTAACGGCATCAAATTTCTTTGCCGCATTACCAATTCTGATAATTGTAATTTTTTCAATAACATCATCTGCTTCAATTGTATTAATTACTTCTAATCCTTCTACAACTTCTCCAAAAATAGTATGCATATTGTCTAACCAAGGTGTTTCTTTGTGTGTGATAAAGAATTGGCTTCCATTAGTACTTGGTCCAGCATTTGCCATTGATAAAATTCCGGCTTTTGAGTGTTTTAAATCAGGATGAAATTCATCTTTAAATTTATAGCCTGGTCCACCTGAACCATCGCCCATTGGGTCACCGCCTTGAATCATAAAATCAGCAATAACGCGGTGAAATTTCAATCCGTTATAAAATGGTTTTCCTTTGAATTCTTCACTTACGAATGGGTTTTTTCCTTCTGCTAAAGTCACGAAGTTAGCAACAGTATTTGGAACTTTTTCAAATTCTAATTTCACAATCATGTTTCCTTTTGCAGTTTCAATATCGGCATACAAACCTTCTTTTAGGTTGTCGTATGATTTGGAACAAGAAGCAAAAAAAGTAGCAATGCTTAATAATAAAATGGAAGTAATTTTCATTTGGTATTAGTTTTTAGATTGGGTATCTACTTTAATATCGTTTAAACTTACGGTACAAATTAGAGGTTCGTTTGTGCCAATTTTTTTATCATCACCATGATAGCCATACGCCATGTGAGATGGAAATAAGAAAGTAACGGTTTCTCCTTTTTTCATCAATTTAATTCCGTCTCGCAATCCCATCATTATGTTTTCTTTATCAACATAGTATACTTGTGGTTTTGTATCCGCAATAGTGTAAATAATTCTACTTTTTAAATCTTTAATTTCATAATCGAAAAAAGCAATGTCACCTCTTTTAGGAGTTGCTGTTACTTCCTCTACTTTGGTTTCATATTTGTACCAATATCCTTTGTTTGAAGCTATGTAAGATTTAAGTGAGTCGTTTTTTATAATTTCAGCAATTAAATCTTCTTCATCTGCAATTAAAACTTTATTACGTTCGATAGATTCTTTTATGAAAGTTCCTGAAGTGTGAGAAATAGGTTTTCTCGCTTGTTGTTGTTGCGAACAACTGGCTAAGAAAATCATTGCTCCAAAAAGGAATAGGTTTTGAATTCTCATAATTGTTTTTTTTCTTCTGCTAAAATAGCAATAAATTGTTGTATCGTTTCGTCTAAACTTGAAAAAGATTTACCACCAGCTGCATTGATATGTCCACCGCCATTGAAATGATTTCGTGCAAATTGATTTACATCAAAATCGCCTTGTGAACGGAAAGAAATTTTGATAATTCCTTCTTCTTTGTGTTCGATAAAAATAGCGGTAAAATCGATTCCTTTGATGCTTAATCCATAATTTACAATGCCTTCTGTGTCTCCTTTTTGATGACCAAATTCGTTTAATTCGTCTTGAGTTAGCGTAATATAGGTCGTTTTATATTCAGGAAGCATTTTCAAGTTTTGAAGTGCTTTTCCTAACAATAACAAACGGTTGTATGATGAATTATCAAAAAGTAAATTGTGAATTTCGCTATTGTTGATGCCTTTTTCAATTAAATCAGCAACACATTTGTGAGTAGCGCTTGTTGTTTTTGGAAAACGAAAACTTCCAGAATCGGTAACAATTCCGGTATATAAACAAGTAGCTACGGTTTTGTTAATTAGATTTTCTAATCCTAGTTGGTAAATAAAATCATAAACCATTTGGCAAGTAGAACCATAAGCAGTATCCGAAAAAGTATAGGTTGCATAACCATCAGGAGCTTGATGATGGTCAATCATTACACTTGTAGCGGTTAGTGTTTTTAACACATTTTCCATTTGGTCTCCTGTTCGGTGTAGCGCATTAAAATCTAATGTAAAAATCAATTCCGATTTTTCTAAAATAGCTTTGCAAGTATCAAAACTTCTTTCAAAAATTAAAACTTTTTCGCTTTCGGGTAACCAAGCTAAAAAATCTGGAAATTCATTTGGAGCTATTACCACAACGTCGTGTTGTAGTTGTTTAAGGATGTGATATAAACCTAAAGTAGAGCCCATAGCGTCTCCATCTGGATTTCTATGTGGTACAATTGTAATTTTTTTTGGCGTAGCTAAAATCGATTTTATAGCTTCAATTTCGTGTATTTGCATCATACTGCGAATATATTATTTTGTAAGCTATTCTGCAATTATTATGCCTAACGTTTTAATGTAAAGTGTCCTTTTACCGATTTGCCGTTAGTTAATTTGATTTCAAACCAATAATCATTGGATGGCAATAGATTACCATTAAAAGTTCCGTTCCAACCTTCGCTTACTCCTGAAATTTGCTTTAATAATTTACCGTAACGATCAAAAACAGTAATAACACTATTTTCTAAGTTTCGTTTATCTAAGTTTTTAATGAACCAAGTATCGTTATAACCATCTCCGTTTGGAGTGAAATATTTTGGAAAATCTAAGATGTAAAACGTTTCGAAAACGATACCACAACCCTTTTTATCTTGCACATAAACCGTGTATTCGCCTGCATTTAGATTATTGAAAATATTAGAATCTTGGTAATTTACACCATCTAATGAAAACTCATAATCGCCTAAACTTGCACTTGAAATTTCAATAGTTGCAGTATTGTTTTCTTGAAAATCGTTAATAGCTACATTTTCAATTGTTGCAATTCCAGAGGCTTCAATTGTAAATGTTTTTGTTTTAGGGCAATTTAAGACATTGGTTACTGTTACTTCATATATTCCTCCTGAATTTACAGTAATTTGTTGGGTAAACTGAGGCGGAATTGTATTCCATTCGTAAGTTGAAAATCCACTTCCTGCATCTAAAGTTAAGATAGAATCTTCACACAGACCAATAGTTTCATCAACTAAAACAGCATCAAAAGTGTTTACTCTTAAATTTACAGGATAATCTGAATAACAACCTTGAACATTCATTATTCTGGCATAAATGATTTGATTGTTTGGAATTGTATTGGTATAACTTGTTGGCAAAGCTGTTGTGTTCGTAGGTATTTCGAAAAAAGAAATCACATAACCTGCAGGAAGGTTAGTAAATAATAGATTTTTAATGTTGTCTAAATTAAATACTGTTTTTCCATCTTGATCTGCATCTGCATCACATTCAGTAAATGAATTTTGATTGATTACTAACGATTCTGCGTATTCGATTTTTAGTGTTTCCGAAGGAGGAGAACAAGTGGTGCCATAAAAAATATTTACCGTATATTCTCCTGCTGATGTAATGTTATAAGTTGGATTTGTTGCGCCAGAAATTGGATTTGTATTTTGAAACCATTGGTAGCCTGTTGCACCAACCTGAGTAGCATCAACAGTTAATGTTTCGCCAGGACAAAGAGGATTTCCTGTAGCAATTAAGCGGTCGTCTCCTAAATCGATTCCGAAATTAAAACTACCACCGCCAAGGAAAATTGCAGAATCAAAGCGATAATTCCCTTCGTCAGCAATTACTAATTTAATGTGGTAGGTTTCCCCTGGTATAACATCAGATTCAGCTTTTAAAATTTTGGTTTGACCATTAAAATTTGTTGGGTGATTTGTGTCATTAAAAGCATCAAAATAAGCTTGGTTAGCTGGCGGACAAATTGTTCCAGAACCTCTTACTGTATTTACTTTTACAGGAATATTAGTATTAGGAACAACAGCTAAATTTTGATAGCTTGTTTCTCCGTTTCTTTTCAATAAAAAGGCAAATCCATCTGTATAATTACATTGATTAGAAGATGGATTTGATAAATATTGTTCGGATGAAAAAATGTAATCAAAACTTATTCTATTTCCTAGTGGAATAAAATCAAATTCTAAAATCGTTGCATTGAAAGTATTGCTTAATCCTAAAGCATCGTTTAAGTCTGAATCACCATTCCAACCCATATTCCCACCATCATCAGATAGATAGGAATTTGGGCCTGGAGCATTATTTATTTTTCCTGTTGAAAGAATAATTCCGTTTTGAAAAGGAAATGTAGTTCCAGTTCCGTCAAAATAGCCAAAGCTTTTTTCTCCAGTAGCAAAATTTCCTCCTGAAACACTTACGTTAAATACATTAGCGCAAGTACTGTTGATTAGAATATCTTCAACTAAATCTTGTGGTGTATATCCTTCGTCAACTGAAATGTTTTGCGCTTTTCCGAATTGGATTCCCAATAAGAAAAGTAAGATAGAAATGGTATTTTTAAAAGTATTCATAGCATCGGCAAAGATACTATAAATCGCGCTTTTTTAAGATATAATAAGATGTTAAAATAAATATAAAAGCCCATAATAAAGCTATGCTTATTTCCGAAAAGTGTACACTGTAATCTTTTGCTACTTTTGCACCACCAATAGTGGTTTCAATCGTTTTAATGGCGCTCAATCTGGTAAAAGGTTCTTTGATTAGATTGCTCATCGATTCCATAGGAAAAAATTGAATCATGGTGTCTCCAAAATTTTTGTGTTTATCATCACCACCTAAGATGACAAATTTAATAATCCAATAAAAAATGTTTTCTGCGATGAACCAAATAAATAAAAATCCTAATGCAAATGCACTTCGCTTTACTAATATTCCTAAGAACAAGCAGAAAGAGAAAAATGCCGTTAGCTTAACAAAAAATGCCAATAAATATTCTAAATCAGAAAATACAATTCCCATTTCATTGTAGGAAGAGAAAGAATATCCTAATATTAACGACATCACAAAAACAAATAGAGTAGAAGCAACAGCAAAAGTTCCCACCACTAAAAATTTGGAAAGAATAAATTCTTTCTTGCTCAATCCGTCAATTAAATTTTGCTTTAAAGTTCCATAAGTATATTCGTTTGCCATCATGGAAACAATTACAATAGCTAAGAAAATTTTGAATAAAGAGGCTATGTATGTGTTAAAATGCCAGATATATGGGAAATTAAAAATTCCTTGATCGGCAATTCTAATTTCGAAGGTTCCAATACTAAATTTTATGGATGCGATTAATGCGATGAAACTTAATAAAACAAAATAAGCAAGAAGTAATACACGGCTGGCTTTGTTTTTCCAAATTTTTTGAAATTCTATAGATAGTAATCTTTTCATGATTGTGTTAGTTTTTGGTTAATTCTAAAAATTGTTCTTCTAAGCTGTTTTTTCTTTTAACAAGATGTTCTAAAACAATTTTTTGTTCAAACAGATACGAGTTTAAATCTTTGGCGGCTATATCTTGTTTTAAATAAACCAATACTTTTCCTTCTTCTTCCTCTATTTTTTCAATTGAAGGATGATTTTGAAGTGCCAATTTAAGTTGCTCTTTATCGTCTGATTTTAACTCGAAAAAGCTATTGTTTTCAATCATATCATGAACCGAACCTTGATATAGCATTTCACCTTTACGCAAAACGACCACATGACTACATACTTTTTCAACTTCGTCTAATAAATGCGAAGCCAATAAAATAGTTGTTCCTTGCGAAGCGATAATTCGGATAATATCTCTAATTTGTCTAATTCCTTGCGGATCTAAACCGTTTGTTGGTTCATCTAAAATTAAAATTTCTGGATCATTCAGTAGGGCAGAAGCAATCGCTAAACGTTGTTTCATTCCTAACGAATAGGTTCTGAATTTATCGTTTTTTCGTTCTAAAAGTCCAACTAATTCTAATTTCTCGTCTACTTTTGAAAGTGATGTTCCTTTGATTTTACAGACCAATTCCAAATTTTCTTTGGCGGTCATGTATGGATAAAAATTTGGTCGTTCAATAATAGCACCTACTTTTTTTAGTGCGTCGTGTGTATTAGATTTCCCTCCAAACCATTCAAAATCGCCTGAAGTTTTATTGACAACGTTTAATACTATTCCTAAAGTGGTTGATTTTCCTGAGCCGTTGGGTCCAAGAATTCCGTAAACATTTCCTTTTTTGATTTCAAAAGACACGTTTTTAACTGCGTGCAAATGTTTATTGAAAATCTTATTAAGATTGGTGATTTTTAAAATGGTTTCCAAGTTTGTAAGTTTTTTGATTTATAAATAAGACGAAAAGTTGTTGTATTTGTTACTAACTTTAAAATATAAAACATAAAAAAATCCCTAACATTATGGCTTAGTTAGGGATTTTAAGTAAACTTGGAGCAAAATTAATATTTTATAAAGTTGTTGATTTTTACATTTTTAGCTTTTAAATCGTGCATTAAATTGTATAGACCAAAGAACGTTCTATTGATGTAAATGAAATGTTTCGAACCTCTATTTCCGTTCATATTTTTCAATTCGGTGCTTTTTGAATAGCGTTCGCCTAAATCAGCAATTTGACCAAAGAATTCATCGTCTGAAAAATCAAATTCTTCTACATGAAATGGTCTTGCGAATAAGCTTAACAATTCGTGAAACATCACAGTAAAAAACTCGGTTTCTTCTTTAGAATCGTCTGTTCTTAATATTTCTAATTCGTATAATTTTGATTTGAAAAATTCTGGATTTGCTAAATTTTCTTTCTTTGCCAATTCAAAATACGGCACATAAAAATCATTTGGAACTTCTTTAATGCAACCAAAATCTAATGCGATTAATTTGGTGTCTTTTGTAATTAAGAAGTTTCCAGGATGCGGATCAGCATGGACTTTTCTTAAATTATGCATTTGAAACATATAAAAATCCCAAAGTGTCTGACCTAAAATATTTGACTTTTCAGTATCAGTATTATAAGCGGTGAATTCTGACAAATGTTCGCCTGTCATCCAATCCATAGTAATAATTTTTTCCGATGACCATTCTGGATAATACTTTGGAAAAATTAAATTAGGAATAGTGGCGCAAGCTTCAGCCATTTCAATACTTTGCTTAACTTCATTGATGTAATTGGTTTCTTCAATCAATTTATCTTCAACTTCTTTGAAATATTTATCGGAATCTTTTCCTTTAATATTGAACATTTTGATTGCAATTGGCTTAACCATAGCCAAATCAGAGCTAATACTTTCTGCCACTCCAGGATATTGAATTTTCACAGCAAGATTTTTCCCATCCTTGCTCGCTTGGTGCACTTGACCAATACTCGCAGCGTTTATTGAAGTGGCATTAAAAGTGTCAAATATTTCGTTTGGCTGTTTGCCAAAATAGTTTTTAAAGGTTTTGTTTACCAATGGTGGCGATAATGGTGGAACCGAAAATTGTGCTAATGAAAATTTCTCCACATAAGCACGAGGCAAAATACTTTTGTCCATGCTTAGCATTTGAGCAACTTTCAAAGCGCTTCCTTTCATTTGTTTTAAACCGTCGTAAATGTCAGAAGCGTTGTTAATGTTTAGATTTTCTTTGGCTTCGGCTTCGGTTTTGGTGATTTTATCTCCGTAATATTTTATGTAATTTACACCAACTTTTGCTCCAGTTTGAATCAGTTTGGATGCTCTCTGAATTTTTGATGTTGGAATACTATCTATAGTTTTCATCTGTGTTTACATTTTAAATGAGGCTTTTTCTTGCCACATAAATTTTCCGAAGTCAATCAAACTTTTTAAAGGTGCAATATCCATTAAATCAAAACTGGTATTGACTGATTTTTCAATGAAAATATCGGTTTTTTCAAAAGATAACGAAGTGTCTTCTATCCAAAATTTCAAAGTGAATAAGAATTGGAACCAAGCCATTTCGCTCATGGTTTTTTCTTGAAATTCGATTAATTTTTCTTGTTTTAAATCGATTTTTTCAATTTCTAAAGTATCAAAGAATTTCTTGAAGTGTTTTCTCAATTCTGTCAATTTAGAAAGACTTTTCAATTTGTTTTTATCTTCTTTTAAAAGTGCAACCGTGAAACTTCTGTTTGCGGTTAACATTTCGAAATACGTGAAATAAAAACTTAATAATTTAGTTCGTGCATCATACGATTCGAAATCTTCACTTTTTTCTAACAAACCTATTGTTTGCTGAAATAATGAAGTGAAAAAGGTTTTTTCTATTTGTTCAAAAGATGAAAAATTAGCATAAAATACAGCTTCTTCAAAATTGTATTGCTTCGCAAATTTATATACCGAATGTGGCGCTTTGTTATTTTCTAAAAAATAATCAATGTAGAAACCTAAAATATCTTGATTAGTAATCTCTTTCTTCTTTGCCATGACTTTTAAAAATTTTATCAAAGATAAAGAATGTTTAATTTACAATCAAAAAAGTTAAACAAAATATTTTGTTAAAGTTCTTTCAAAAAAAACCTCAAGTACAAAGTTGTAATTGAGGTTTAATATTTTGTATTTAAATACCTTATGATTTCTGTTCTTTATTAAAGTAAACCAAATAATAATACATTTGCTTTTCTTCGTCCCAACCTTTTTCAACGAATTTCTCTGCACTTTCTGGGTTGATAAAATCCAATTTGATTTGGATGTTAGTATCTAATTGAATCGTGTTTTTTAACGTACGACGTACATCAGTAACGGCAGCATTCGCAATTGGAAAACTTGAAACGTCTTCGATGCTGTATTTTGCACCTTTATCTACTTTATAATTTTTGAATTCTGGAATGAACTCTGGATTTTGCATTACTTCATTCAAGAAAGCCGTTTCTTCAAATTCATCATTTTTCGCAAAGTGATTGATAGCACGGTTCATAAACAATACTTCTTGTTGTTTGTCTTCGGCTGGTAAAACTACTTCTTTAGCAAACTCTTGACAGAATTTCAAGTATTTCTTAGTCATGAAGTTTTCATCTTGAAACGCATCAACTGACAAGAAATGTTCTAACCAATAACGCGCATCATAACGATTGCTATCCACAGTTAAAATTTTGTAACCTTCTTCTTTTTTATAGTTGAAAATGATACAACCTTTGTCTAACTTATTCAAGTTGATTCCTTGTTGTAAAATCATTTCTAAGTTGCTTTCTTTTTCTTCAAATTGTAAGAAATCGGTTTGCACTTCACTTTTGAATACACCAATTGCATCAACCACATTGTTATCAATAGAAACGTGTGTAAAATAAGCTACATAAACTTCTCCATTTTTAATGTGCGGATGATTTGATTGCTCAAAAAGGTGTTTTGTGATTTTTTTAGAAACGTTGTGAATTTCGCTTGGGTTATTGAAAACTTCGGCAGCAAAATTGTACATTTCGTTATATTCTAAATCTACTTCGTGAGCAAACTGAAAGTAATTTTCTTCTTTTTCACGAAATGGTTTAAAGAAAAATTCTTTTAATAAAGGCATGATTTCATCATTCAACCCGTATGGATTTTCAGATAAGAAGATAGCTTCGTTTCTGCTTTTATTTCCTACGCGGTGAATTGATAAATTCTCAATATGAGCATTAAATAGATTGATCATTTTTTATAGTTTAGATAAAAGAGCCAAGATAGAACAGGTTTGTTTTTTCTTGGCTTTTAAAGATTGTATTTTGGTTTATTCTTTTTAATTCTTTGGCTTTTAGTTCCAATTTTCTTCAAATCCCATGTCTTCAAAACTATCGTCTCCGTCAAACATGTCCAAATCGTCGTCGTCTAAATCATCTTCAAATTCACCGAACATATCTTCATCTGATAAATCACCTCTGAATCCACTTTGAAGTGCTTCTGCAGGAAGTTCACCATGAGAGAATAATAAAGCAGGATATGTTTCTCCAACTTGTTTGTCTGTTTCAATAGCTGCTAATTCTAAGAAAAATGTCCACATCGAAAACAAATCGTACACATAAACTAATTTAGTGTTTTGTTCGTGAACTAAATCGTCTAATCTATATTCAGCCATAGTTTTGATTTCGCCAGGAATATCACCTGTATCAAACAATGGAATACCATCTTCTTCATGCCAAGACCAATCGTTTGCACAGGTATAAAAAGCGCCTACTTCTGTACCATCAAAACCAAATGCATTGATTAAAGCATTGTGTAAATCTTCTAATGAATTGTCGCTTTCGATGGCAATATCTCTAAAAATATCTTCTTCAGCATCGAGAATAGCTCTGAATTTATAAATCATAATCGTTGAAATTTTAAGAACTGCAAAAGTAATTATTATTTACGAGAAACTTTTTTGCTTTTGCGAATTGTTGATAAGATTTTAAAATATAGATAATGAGGTTTCTGTTGTTAATCGTTCTAAGGTTTCTAAACCATAAAATGAATTTCCTTTTTTGTTTAATTTCGGACTCCAAACCGCTACGGTGTAATGATTTGGAAAAACAGCAACGACGCCACCACCAACACCACTTTTTCCAGGAAGCCCAACTTTAAACGTAAATTCACCCGCTTGATCATAAAAACCACACATTTGCATTAAGGCGTTCATGCGTTTACATTTACTTGTAGAAAGGAATTTTTTATCACTTTTTGGAATCACACCATTATTAGCGAAAACTTGAAAACACTTGGCTAAATCAACGCAACTCATTTCAATAGAACATTGATGATAATAAAAGTCTAATACCGCTTCTGGTTCGTTTTTGATGTTGTTGAATGATTTGATAAAGTTTACCAAAGCTGCATTTCTGTAACCAAAAGCTTTTTCAGATTGCGCTACATTTTCGTTGTAATTGATATTTGGATTTTCGGTCAGTTCTCTTACGAAATCAAGAAGGAAGGCTTTTGGATTTTCAAAATGTTCTAACATTAAATCGGCAATAACCAAAGCTCCAGCATTAATAAACGGATTTCTTGGAATACCATTTTCGTTTTCCAATTGCACCAACGAATTAAATGAATTTCCAGAAGGTTCATAACCTACGCGTTCCCATAAATCGTTTCCAATTTTAGAAAATATTAGCGAAGTCGTAATGACCTTTGAAATACTCTGAATCGAAAATTTCTCTAAAGCATCACCTTTTGTAAACACGTTTTGATGTTTATCAACTAAAGCAATTCCATATTTATTCGCATCAACTTTTGCTAATTCTGGAATGTAATCGGCTACTTTTCCGGTGTTTTCAATTTGGATAACTTCGTTATAGATTCCGTCTAAAATATCTTGAAATGCCATAAATCTAATTTTGGTAAAAGTAATTAAATTCGGGAAAGATACAATTCATCCTCAAAAAATGACAGTTGGGTTAGTTTCAATTTTAAACGTGATTTTTCAGTTGCAACTTTGCTTCATCAAAATCAACAAAAATGAAATCAATTCTAACTTTATTAATCGTATTAACTTCACTAATTTCTTTTGGGCAAACCGAAATCAAAGGACAAATTATTGACGAACAGGGAATGCCATTTTCTGGTGCCAATGTTTTTGTAATCGGTACTTATGATGGTACAACATCTGACGAAAAGGGAAATTTTAGTTTTAAAACAACTGCTTCTGGAAATCAGAAATTGCAAATTAGTTTTCTGTCGTATGAAACGATAATTTATGATTTTGTGGTAGAAAAATTTCAATCAAAAGTTTTTACTATTAAAGAAAGTCTCAATACTTTAAATACAGTAGAAGTTACTGCAGGAACTTTCAAAGCTGGCGATAATAGTAAAGCAACAGCTCTTAAAGCGATGGATATTGTAACAACAGCTGGTTCGGCTGGAAACATTATTTCAGCTTTAGAAACTTTGCCAGGAACACAAACGGTTGGTGAAAACGGAAGATTATTTGTTCGCGGTGGAGAAGCAGACGAAACCCAAACCTATGTAGACGGAATTCGCGTTGGACAACCTTATGGAGCAAGTGCCAATAATGTGCCAACAAGAGGTAGATTTTCGCCTTTTTTGTTTAGTGGAATTACATTTTCTACGGGGGGTTATAGTGCAGAATTTGGCGATGCTCTATCGAGTGTTTTGTTGCTAAATACTATTGATGAACCAACTCAAAATCAAACGGATATTTCAATTATGACGGTTGGAGTTGGATTAGGAAAGACTAAAAAATGGGAGAAAAGTTCGTTTACATTTAATACAAGTTACATCAATTTGGCGCCATATCAATTGGTGGTTCCGCAGAATTTAGATTGGAATAAACCTTATGAAACTTTAGCTGGAGAAAGTGTTTTTCGATATAAATTTAAAAACGGCATTTTAAAAGTCTACGGGGCTTTCGATTATTCTACCTTCGATTTGAATCAGAAAGATGTAAATTTTGATGAAAAAATTCGTTTTGATTTACAAAACAATAACTTCTATTTCAATACTTCGTATAAAGGTTATTTGAATGATAATTTACAACTTCAAACCGGATTTAGTTATGGTTATGCGCAAAATAAAATCGGAATTTCAGCAGATAAAGTTGCAAATAATGAACGAACATTACATAGTAAATTCAAATTAAGAAATTCATTCTCAAACCGATTCAAATTGAGTGTTGGTGCCGATTTGTTTCACACGAATTTTGATGAGAATTTCAATGTTTTCGGTTATGGCTATCAAAATAACTCCATTGCTTTTTTCTCTGAAGCGGAAATTTTATTGTCGAGAAAAGTAGCTTTTAATGTTGGATTACGTTCTTCAAATGCTTCTATTGTTGATGAATTTACAGTGGAGCCGAGAGTTTCTTTTGCTTACAAAGTGGCTGAAAATAGTCAGTTTTCTATGGCTTATGGAAATTTCAATCAAACTGCACGACAAGATTACTTGAAATTCAACTCTAATTTAGATTATGAAACGACGTCTCATTACATTTTGAATTATATGTACAACAAACAAGGAAGAATGTTTCGTGCGGAAGCGTATTTTAAGGATTATAAAAATTTAGTAAAATACGATGGAACGCAAGCCAATTTTGACAGTAATTACAATAATAAAGGTTTTGGTTATGCAAAAGGTTTGGATTTGTTTTGGAGAGACAGCAAAACCATCAAGAATTTAGATTACTGGATTTCGTATTCGTTTATCGATTCGGAACGCGATTTTAGAAATTATGAAACACAAGTTACGCCTTCGTTTGTTGCGAATCATAATTTTTCATTGGTTACTAAGTATTTTGTAAGTAAATGGAAATCTCAGCTTAGTGCAACGTATTCTTATAATTCAGGAAGACCGTATGATAACCCAAATGTTGCTGAATTTATGTCTGAAAAGACAAAATCATTCAACAATTTAAGCTTTAGTTGGGCTTATTTGTTATCCCAACAAAAAATATTGTTTTTCTCAGTAACTAATGTTTTAGGAACCGAAAATGTATTTGGTTATCAATATGCGAATACGCCGAGTATTTCGGGACAATTTCAGCGTCAAGCTATTACACAAGCAGCCTATCGATTCATTTTTGTAGGTTTATTTTGGACCATTAGCGACAATAAGAAGACGAATAATTTGGATAATTTGTAGGCTGGATGATGGAAGTTGGATGATTAAAGAAAACAAATTATTACTTAAATCTACAATTCATCATCAAAAATCAACAGTTCGGTAAGTATAAGTTTTAATAGAATAAAATCTAACGGAAATTTGAATCATCAAAATAAAACAACATTAAAATCAATTTTAACAACAAAAAACAAGTTCAACAATTAAACAATAGAAATCATGACAAAAATTATCACTATCATCGCATTATTTGTAGCTTCAGTAGTAAGTGCTCAAGGACAATTTGAACAAGGAATGGGCAAAGCTTTACAAACTTGGAAAGAAGGAAAACCAGCAGAAGCGGTTGCGCAATTAGAACGAATTGCTTCGGTTGAAAAAACAAATTGGTTACCTAATTATTACATTGCTTTTATCAATACAACCCAAGCTTTTGGTGAGAAAGACAAAGCAAAAATGGAATCTTTATTAAGAGTAGCTCAAAAAGCACAAGATATTTGTAATGAACTAGCACAAGATAATCCGGAAGTTTTAGTAATGCAAGCTATGATTCACACCGCTTGGATTGTTTATGATCCAATGACAAACGGACAAAAATTATCGGGAGATGTGATGTATATTTTAAATAAAGCTTACAAAATTGCTCCTGAAAATCCGAGAGTTGTGTTTCAAAAAGCTTCGTTTGAAATTGGAATGGCACAATATTTTGGTCAAGATACAAAACCAATGTGTGCTCAAATTGAAAAATCTATCGAACTTTTTGCTACTTTTAAACCTGAAACAGCTTTTCATCCAAGTTGGGGATTAGATAGAGCGCAGGCTGAATTAAAAAAATGTAAATAGAATCAATTATGATTGATAAATTAATAAAACAGTTTCCGAGAGCTACCTTTATAATGTTAGTTGTATTCGTAGTTTTAATTATTATAAGATTGCTTTCTGGAGGTTCTGTGGGGTTGAATGAAGGATTAGCTTGGCAATTTTTCTACACCATGCTTTACGGATATACGCTTTATTATGCCAATGCTATCATTTTTGTCAAGTTAGATGATGTTTATCAAACGGATAGGTTTTCAAGAAATAGAATCGTTCTAGGCTTTACTCTTTCATTTTTTGTTTCAGTACTTGTAATTTTTTTACTTCGAATTGTAGAAGATGTAGTAATTGAAGGGCAAACAATTCAACAATTTTTAGCGAATGAAAAACCTTCTAATTACATTATTTCAGTCGTAATTACGTTTGTTGTAACCTTAGCCATTCATGCGATTTATTTTTACAAAGCCTATCAAGAAAACAAAGTCAAAGAACAAAAAATTATTGCAGGAACGGCTTCTGCACAGTTTGAAAGTTTAAAAAATCAAATCGATCCACATTTTTTGTTTAATAGTTTGAATGTATTGAGTTCGTTAATCGAAGAAAATCCCGAAAGTGCTCAAAAATTCACAACTTCGCTTTCCAAAGTATATCGCTATGTTTTGGAGCAAAAAGATAAAGAATTGGTTTCGGTAGCAGAAGAATTAAAGTTTGCCAAAACCTATATGAATTTACTAAAAATGCGATTTGAAAACAGCATCACATTTGAAATTCCAGAAGGTTTTGATAATGAAGAAGCAAAAGTAGTTCCGTTATCGTTACAATTATTATTAGAAAACTGTATAAAACACAATGTAGTAAGCGAAGCAAAACCGCTTCATGTAAAAATTAGTATCGAAAATAATCAGTTGGTCGTAACAAATAATCTTCAAAAGAAAGAAGTATTATCAGACCGAAAAGGCGTTGGATTGCAAAATATCGTTAACCGATACGCCATATTAACTAAAAGAACAGTTTTAGTAGAAGAAAACGAGCAAGAATTCAAGATTTTTCTACCTATTTTAACCAAACAAATTACCATCATGGAAACACAAAATATATACAACGAAAACTTAGCTTATCAAAGAGCAAAAGATAAAGTAGAACAATTAAAAGGATTTTATGGCAATTTAATTTCGTATTGCATTGTAATTCCGGTTTTGATAATTATTAATTTACAATCTTCAAATAATTTTCAGTGGTTTTGGTTTCCAATGTTAGGTTGGGGAATGGGATTGACATTTCACGCTTTAGAAACATTTGGTTACGGAAAATCGTGGGAAGAACGTAAAATAAACGAATTGATGAATAAAGACGATAATTCTAAAAACTGGAAGTAATCATGGAAGCAAATCAATTTGACATAGAAAAATACAACAAAGCAAAAGAAAGAGTAAAAGAGTTAAAAGGTTTTTACGGACATTTAGCAAGTTATGTAGTTGTAATTCCGGTTTTGATTTTTATTAACTTATATTTTTCGCCTAAACACATTTGGTTTTATTGGCCTATGTTAGGTTGGGGAATCGGTTTATTTTTTCATGCTGTTGGCGTTTTTAATATCATTCCGTTTTTTGGAAAAGATTGGGATGACAAAAAGATTAAAGAAATAATGGAAAAAGAAAAAAATACAAAATGGGAATAATTTCATTTCCAATTAAAAAATAGAAATCATGAGCACACAAGACGAAATCAAATATCAAGAAGCTTTAAAACGAGTTAAAAAAATTAAAGGCTTTTACACACACGCAATTGTATATGTTTTTGTTAACATAATGATCGTTTTTCTTAATGTTAAGAATTTAGATCCAGGAGAAACTTATTTTCAGTTTAAGAATTTTTTGACGGCATTTTTCTGGGGAATTGGTTTGTTAGCGCACGGACTTTCGGTTTTTGTACCTAATTGGATTATGGGACAAAACTGGGAAGAGCGTAAGATAAAGGAGTTTATGGAGAAAGAAAAAAACAATCAAAATCAGTGGAATTAGTATGAATATCATTATTATTGAAGACGAAAAACCAGCTGCAAGATTATTACAACGTAAAGTTGAAAAATTAGGTTTGCAAGTAAATACGATGTTACATTCTGTAGAAGAATCAATTGCTTGGTTTCGAAATAATGCACATCCTGATTTGATTTTTTTGGACATTCAATTGTCTGATGGTTTGTCGTTTGAGATATTTGAGCAAATCGATATTAAAAGTGCTGTGATTTTTACAACTGCTTATGATGAATATGCTTTGCGAGCTTTTAAGTTAAATAGTATAGATTATTTATTGAAACCAATAGATGAAGAAGATCTAGAAATCGCAGTCAATAAGTTCAAAGCCAGAAATCAAGCGCAAAATATTTCATTAGATTTTGAAGCGATTAAGCGCATGTTAGTTAATCCTGTGGAAAAGGAATATAAAAAGCGTTTTTCGGTGAAAATTGGCCAACAATTAAAAGTGATTTCAATTGAAGAAGTAGAATGTTTTTACAGCGAAAACAAAGGAACTTATATTCACACTTTAGACAATCGCGATTATTTAATCGATTCCACTTTAGAAGTTGTAGAAACCGAAATCAATCCAAAAGATTTTTATCGCGTAAGCCGAAAATTCATAGTTCCGTTGAAAGCCGTTAAAGAAATTCAGGTGTATTCGAATTCAAGATTAAAAATCATTTTACCAACTTACAAAGACGATGAGGTAATTGTAGCTAGAGAACGCGTAAGTGATTTTAAGGAGTGGATTGGTTGATTCTAATCCACTCTTTCGACTTGCAACAAAAATTGATTAAAATCATCAATTATAAAGTAGAATTGTTCAGTTAAATAGATCGTTTTTAAACCCATTATTGTGTATTTATCTTGTTCAGTACCAATAGAAATACGTTTATTTACTTTATTAAATTTCCACTTTTTCCCATTAAGTTCACCTAATAATCCTTTTTGGATAACTGCATTTTTAATTTTTGAAGAAAAGGTAAATTTTTTGTCGGCAGAAAAAGTAAAAATCGCATCATTAAAAATATCCATTAAAACTTTATCTTGTTCGTTCAATTTTTTTTCAGTTATAATTTTGGTAACTTTCCATTTACCAGTCACAAATTGTTCGTTAACAGTTCTAGATTCAACTATTTCTTCTACTTCTTTACTATATTTTATAAATACAGGTAATTTTGTACCGTCGTTTTTTTCAAAATCTAATTTGTATACATCATTGTTTATTCTTGTGTTATTTTTTAACGCATATCCTTCGGCATGATAATTTGTATTTATATTAAACTCAGGAATTAAATAGTATGCTGTTTCGGCTGTTTTTCCATCACCAGAGTTTTTTATAGTTTCCATTAATGAGCTAAAAACAGCTTTGTTTCTGGCGGCTTCAATTTTTAATCCTTTTGCTTCGTAAATATTTTCATTTAATAAGTATAAATCGATATTGAAGGGGTTCTTTTTAATTAGTCTGCTTGATAATGATAATAATTTATCAAAATCAGGTATTTTATTTTCTAATAGATATGAAATACTATCTAGTTCAAGTTCTTCTTCTTTACGATTTGTTTTTTTATTTTGAAATGGACTACCATATAAAAAATAATGATATTCTTCTTTTGTTAATATAGAATCTTTGCTGTGGAACTTATTTTCTAAAGTTTGGTAATAAAATTTAGAAGATTTATTAAATGTTTCTAGTTCTATTTTTTTAAAATTTGGTTTGGGGTTATTTTGTGAAAATAATAAAAGTGGAAGTATCAATAAGAGATAAAATAAAATTTTCATGTTGGCTTTAATTTTAGGTATTGACTAAAAACAAATATATAAATATTTCAATAAGTTGAATATTTTTTTTGAGATTTATCTTATAATTTAATGATTATATGATTTCATTAAAAATTAAAATAAAAACGCCAGTACACAAAAAATCCAATTAAAATTAGATACAATAAACTGTTTAAACTTATTGTAACTAATGCAAAATTATTCCAAAGTTTTTCTTTGATCAGTTTTAAATTGAATCGAATTAGTGGAATGATAATTACTAAAAGTAAATAGGGTAAATAAGAAGTCAAGCTTATAAGTGAGTTATATGAACTTTTATAAGGTGAAGCAAAATAGAAAATATTCACAGTTGTATTTAAAACATACATGTAGTAAAATAAAATGAGTCCAAACGGAATTAAAAGTAATTTTATACTGTTGAACTTATCGGTTTTTCTATTTTTTAAATAATTTAGTAAAAAGTAAACCGAACTCATAAAAAAGAATAATCCGCAAAACACTAAAAATAGACGTAAAATATCATTGTTATGAGGTATTTGATACGAAGCTAGTTTTTCAAATTCATCATTTTTTGGAAATAAAGAATCGACTTTTAGAATGTGATTTCCCTTAGCTAATTCATCTTTAATATTGAATTGAATAGTTTTGTCATATTTATGATAGAAGTATAAATTCACGGTTCCGCAAGTGTTATCCCAAATAGACGTTAATAGTGTTCCGTCGCCAATTTTTTCTCTGCAAACATGCATGGTGTCGGATAATTTTCGGCAAAACTCTAAATCGGTTTCAATTTTGTTATTTAAAAACAAAACACCATTTTGATAGCGTTCTAATTTAGAAGCATCTTCTTTTGACGTTATAGATGGACAAAAATTAGACAAAACATAACTTGCCTCATTTCCTAAAATAATTTTGTAAGGTTCTACCACAATGTATTTTCCAGATGCATCTATATAGATGAAAACGTCTTCAATAAAGTAACTGTAATCGTATTTTTCAATATATTTTTTTACATCTTCAACTGTTTTGCAAGTGTGAAGAATATCTTTTAGATATTGGGTTGGATTGGTTATTTTTAGACGGTTTTTGAAATTAAAATTTTTGCTTTCAGGATGATATGATGCTAATCTTGAAAATATCAGTCCGTGTTCATTCATTCCAGATTGTGGTGCATAACCATTTTTTCCATCAAAACGCGAACCTGTAAAAGCAGCACCAAAAGGAGCTTTTTTGTTCCCAATTTCAAACCAAATATGAGAAGTTGTTCTCCAAGCGTCTTCATTACAACCCACCATGGTTTTTCCATTTTTGGTCACTTTGTACATACTACATGGATTTGCAATATTTATCGATAAAAGAAATAAAAGAGCAAAAACGATTTTAATACTTTTCATACAATTCCATTTGGTTCAATAATAAAACGATTGAATTGCCAAAATGTTACATTCTTAATAAAATTGAATTAATTGAATTTGTCTTTAATTGGGTTGATAAAGAATTGTTAATTAACAGCTAACAAAATAAATATCTCACTATTTTTGATAAAAAAGTAGATGAGATATTTTCGTTTTATTGCATTTTCGTTATTCTTTTTGAGTTTTTCAGCGAAAGCTCAAGACTTGATTACGTTTCAAAACTTTGACGAATTGAATGCTTATATTCAAAATAATTCGGATAAACCTTTGGTAGTTAACTTTTGGGCCACTTGGTGTGCGCCATGTGTGAAAGAATTACCATATTTTCAAAAATTACATCAGGAAAATCCAAATATAAAAGTTGTAACCGTAAGTTTAGATTTTGAAAAACAAGTAGAAAGTAAATTGAAACCATTTTTGAAAAAGAAAAATTACACTTTTGTAACCACCTACATGGCGGATAAAAAATTCAACAATTGGATATCAAAAGTAGATGAAAATTGGTCGGGTTCTATTCCGGCTACTTGGATTATCAATGGAAATAAAGGTGTTTTTGTAGAACAAGAATTTGCCTCGTTTGAAGAATTAAATCAGTTTGTAAATGAATCACTAACTAAAATAAATTAATTACTATGAAAAGAATTGGATTTTTTGCCTTATTAATGTTCGTTTTAATGAGTTTTACTAATCCTACAGGATATAAAGTAGGAGATAAGGCTACCGATTTCAAATTAAAATCGGTTGACAATAAAATGTACAGCATGGCCGATTATAAAGATGCGAAAGGTTTTATCGTGGTGTTTACTTGTAATCATTGTCCGTTTGCTGTTAAGTATGAAGACAGAATTATTGATTTAGCTAAGAAATACAAATCAAAAGGATATATTTTATTGGCAATCAATCCAAATGATCCTGCAGCACAACCTGAAGATAGTTTTGAATTAATGCAAGAACGTGCTAAAGAAAAGAAGTTTTCATTTCCTTATTTGTTTGATGAAGGTCAGAAAATTTATCCGCAATATGGCGCTACGAAAACACCTCACGTATTTTTATTAGATAAGAATTTAGTTGTGAAATATATTGGTGCTATCGATGATAATGTAGAAGATGCTTCTGAAGTGAAAGAAAAATATTTAGAAAACGCCATTGCAGCTTTGGAAAAAGGGCAAGAACCAACACCAAATACTACAAAAGCAATTGGTTGTTCTATTAAGGTAAAAAAATAAATTCTAGATATATTATTAGAAAGAGTGAAATGTAATGTTTCACTTTTTTTGTTTTTAGAATTAATGTATACATGTTTTTCGAATTCCAATCAGAACAAAAATCAACAAAGAGTAAATGATAAAGAATGGAGCGATGAATTCAATCCATCCTAAAGGTAACATGAACGCAATTATTAATAATTGAAAACCTAATCCGTAAAGCGAAAGAGAAGTCATAAACCAATTGGGAAATGTTTTTACTTTATAAGCATCAGCATCTAAGAAGTGAATAATTTTATCGAATATGCTATATACTAAAGTGTAGATTCCAAATAAAATATTAACTGCTTGTTGTGTTTCACCAGGTAAAGCTTTTGGGGTTTTGTATTCGAAAATTTTACTCGTTGCATCGCCTCCAACTGATTTATTTCTCAAAATTACATAGTAATAATTGTAAAGCGTTCCTTGTAATTGAATGCTAATAAAAGCAAGTAATGCCAGCCAAACAGAAGTTTTAGAAACATAGCAAATTGACATCAGAAAAAGAAAATTCAAGATAATATCAAATACGCTATCTAAATATCTTCCCACGTAAGAAGGCGTGTTTTTTAATCGTGCTAATTCTCCATCAGCAGCATCAATTCCTGATTTTAAAACGATAAAAAAAGCAGCAGCGAAATAGGATTGGTTTAAAATACAATAAATTGCAAGTAAGCCGGAAATTCCAAATAAAAGCGTTACATGAATAGGTGTAAATCGTGTTTCTTTTAGTTGAAGTGCGAAAAACCTTCCAAAAGATCTTCCGTAGTCAGATAAATCTAAAAATTTATCCGAAGCATTTAATTTAGACATTTAAAATTAATAACAAAGAACTGTGACAATATAGTCGGTAACCTTATTTTGTGAATCTATGCAATGTAAACGTCATGGCAGTTAATAAAAAGAAAGCCATAATTTGATGTGCTAATCCTAACCAAAGCGGTACATGGAATAGCAAGGTAAAAATTCCTAAAATGAATTGTATAAATACAAAAACTAACAACGTTTTAACTCCGTTATCTTGTGTTTTGTCTAATGTAATTTTTCTACTTTTTATGAATAAATAAATGATTGAAAAAACTACAACATAAGCAAAAGTTCTATGAATGAATTGTACACCGCTTTTTCCTTCTGTGAATGATAAAAGTAAATTCGATTGTTCTAGTTGAATGCTTTCATGGAAAAATTGTCCATCGCTCATTAAAGGCCAATGATTGTGAATTAATCCTGCATTTAATCCAGCAACAAAACCTCCATAAATAATTTGAATGATTAGAATTACTAAAGCAATACGAGCAATTTTTCGTAATTCTAAAACTGGTAATTTTCTTTCTGGATAAATTAAATCTAAAGCCACCCAAAGTGTGTAAGCAAACGTAATAAAAGCAAACGTTAAGTGAATCGCTAATCTGAAGTGACTTACATCTGGCATGTCTTTTAAACCGCTAGCTACCATGAACCAGCCTAAAAATCCTTGAAAAGCACCCATTCCTAATAGAATGAAACATTTTTTAATGGTTTCGTTATCTAATTTTTTCTTAATTAAAAAGTAAACGAAAGGAATAATGAAAACCACACCAATAATGCGACCAATAAAACGGTGAAACCATTCCCAAAAGAAGATGAATTTGTAATCGTCTAATTGAAAATCTTTGTACTGATTTACTTTTTGATATTCTGGAAATTTCTTGTATTCTTCAAAGGCTTTAACCCATTTTTCTTCACTCATAGGAGGGAAGGTGTCGTTGATTAAATGCCAATCGGTCATGGATAGACCTGAGTTGGTTAAACGAGTAATTCCACCAACAGTTACCATGATAAATAACAAAACACATCCCGAAAGTAGCCAGTAAATAACTGATTTATTTGTTTTCATTTTTTTGATATTCAAAAAGCACTTCAAATTTACATAATGCGCATTTGAAAAGTGCTTTAACAGATTATAATTTTTATACTTTTTTTAATCCCATTTTTGAAGCTTTGTTTAAGACAAAATCCTTAGCCGCTTCATATTCATTTGGAATTTCGCCTTCTAAAATTGCTTCTTTAACTGCTTCTTTCAAAACTCCAATTTCTCTACAAGGTTGTAAACCAAATAATTCCATGATTTCTTCTCCTGAAATTGGTGGTTGAAACACACGAACGCGGTCTTTTTCCTCTACTTCTACAATTTTTTCTTTAACAATGTCGAAGTTTTTATGGTATTTCTGAAATTTCTTTGGATTTTTTGTGGTGATATCCGCTTTACATAAAGTCATTAAACTATCAATATCTTCACCTGCATCAAAAACCAAGCGACGAACTGCACTATCGGTAACAATATCTTCTGCAATTACGATTGGGCGCGAACTCATCATCACCATTTTTTGAACGAATTTCATCTTGTGATTCAAAGGCATGTGCAAACGCTCAAATATTTTTTTGACCATTTTCCCACCTAAAAATTCATGTCCATGAAACGTCCAACCTTGTTTTTTGTTGAATCTTTTGGTTGGAGCTTTACCAATGTCGTGTAATAATGCCGACCAACGTAACCAAACATCTTCAGTATTCGGGCAAATATTATCGACAACTTCTAGTGTGTGGTAAAAATTGTTTTTGTGCGTATGACCTTCCACTTCCTCTACATTATTTAAAGCCGTTAATTCTGGTAAAATAATATCTAATAAACCAGTTTGATACAAATGTAAAAATCCAATCGAAGGTTTTTCAGAAGCTAGAATTTTATGCAATTCATCTACAATTCGTTCGCCTGAAATAATGTTGATTCTATCTTTATTTTTTGAAATCGCTTCTAATGATTCTGATTCTATTTCAAAATTTAATTGAGTAGCAAAACGAATCGCTCGCATCATTCGCAACGGGTCATCGGAATAGGTAATATCTGGGTTTAAAGGTGTTTTGATGATTTTCTTTTTCAAATCTTCCACGCCATTAAAAGGATCAACTAAATCTCCAAAGCTTTCAGAATTCAATGAAAAAGCTAATGCATTTATCGTAAAATCTCTTCTTTCTTGGTCATCTTTCAAAGTGCCGTTTTCTACTAATGGATTTCGGCTGTCGTGTGTGTACGATTCTTTTCGAGCACCCACAAACTCCACATCAATGTCATCGTAACGCAACATCGCTGTTCCATAGTTTTTGAAAACCTGAACTTTTGGATGAAACGGAATGAGTTGAGAAACCTTTAATGCCAATTCAATTCCGCTACCAACAGCAACAATATCGATGTCTTTTTTATGGTCTCGTTTAAGTAAAATATCGCGAACAAAACCACCAATCACATAGCATTCCAAGTTAAGTTCTTGTGCTGCTTGTGAAATGATTTTGAAGATGTTATGTTCTAAATGTTGTTTGTAATTCATGATGATACCGCAGATTCGCAGATTTTTATTTTTTTGAAAGTACAACTCTTTTGTGTTCAAGTGATACAGAATTAAAATTAACTAAAAGTGCTAATTCATTTCCTGAAACTTTCAAATAATTTAAACATTGATTGTAATGAGCATTGTTAAAACAATCAACAGTTTTTATTTCTAATATTATTTCGTTAAAAACTACAAAATCAGCATAAAATTTATGTTTCAATACAGTATTTTTATAGTTTACTACGTATTCTTTTTCTCTTTCGTATGGAATGTTTGCTTGTTGAAACTCAAATTCAATGGCGTCTTTATATACAATTTCAGAAAATCCTTTTCCTAAATTTTTATGAACTTCAAATAGAACTCCAATAATTTGGTAAGTTTTGTCTTTATATAAAAAATCATCCATAATATTGTTTTAATCTGGGAATCAGCGGTGCTTTTTTATTTGCGAATCACTTTTACTCGGCTATCTAAACCTAATTTAATTATCGTAGAAGGATTTTTGCAAACTTTATCCTGGTGCAAATTTACTACATAGTCGACACCTTTTATAATTTCGGGACTAATTTCTTTGAAAGTTTTTGGTGTAAACATTCCCGATATATTTGCTGAAGTAGAAACTAACGGTTTTTTCATACGTTCCATAAGTTTAAAACAGAAAGGCTCGGTTACAATACGAACACCTAAAGTATTATCTTCGGCAACGATATTTTTGGCTACATTTCTAGGGTTATCTAAAATTAAAGTTGTTGGTTTTTCTGATAAATCTAAAATTTGCCAAGCTACTTCAGGAATTTCTTTGAAAACATTGTACATCATGCGTTCTCCGTTCATTAAAACAATCATGCTTTTGGTTTCTTCGCGTTGTTTTAAAGCATAGATTTTTTTTACGGCTTCTTCATTTGTAGCATCGCAACCAATTCCCCAAACAGTATCTGTTGGATATAAAATAATGCCGCCATTTTTAATGACTTCAAATGCGTTGTGTACTTCGGTGTTTATGTCTCTCATTTTAAAATTGTCTTTAATAAATAATAAAGGTAATTATTCAAATTTTAATTTTTTTACCCAAATATTTAGGTAAAAAAATCTATTCATATTTTTTTCTATTTCAAATAAAATTTCAAAAAAAACTAAGTGCTAAAATTGTTCACAAATTTACGATTACAAACAAACATATTCATCAAAAATATTTTATTATTATTACTTGAATGATGAATTGTACTTTTTTAGATATTCTTGTATTTAGAAATGATTTGAATTTTATTAATTTATAAATTTTAATATTGTAATCTCTATCTTTGAAACTTACAAGAAGTATTTAAAATAATGAAAAAATCAACAATTCAACTTCACGATATTAAGGTAGAAAATAATAAAGTAATTTATGACTACAGTTATAGTTCAGATTTAAAGATTTATTTTAAAAATAAAGAAAAGTTATATGTTACTTATGATTTTGAGGTAAGTGCTATTCCTAAAAGTATTTTAGCTATTCCTTGGTTGGCTAATTTTATTACTATTTCTTGGTTTTCGGGATGTACCATTATAATTGATGAAATTGATGATAATTTTTTAGAATGTTTAGAAATTTTAAAAAAAGGTTTTGCAGAAGAACATGTTGTAATTTTAGCAAAAAATTCAAATTTAATCGTAAATAAAAGTATAAAGAACACTTATGCTGTTGATAAAGAGGCAATGCTTTTTAGCGGAGGTTTAGATGCTTGGACTACTTTTTTAAAACATAAAGAAAAAAAATTAGATTTAATTACTATTCAAGGTTCTGATATTGAATTAGGAAACGTTGAGAAAATGGACTTGATAAGGAATTCTTATCATGAAAATTCTTTGTTGACTGGGTTGCCAGTGCATTTTATTGCTTCTAATTTTCGTGATTTTCATACCCGTCACATAGAAAAATTAATTTACTTTAATTATGTAGATTGGTGGACTATGGTGCAATTTGGTATTGTTTTAACCGCT
Organism: Flavobacterium sp. UBA7663; assembly: GCF_002483315.1. Classification (GTDB taxonomy): domain Bacteria; phylum Bacteroidota; class Bacteroidia; order Flavobacteriales; family Flavobacteriaceae; genus Flavobacterium. Next base: position 78,610 of record NZ_DLHR01000015.1, on the reverse strand, counting down.
TCAACAGCACCTTTAGCCTATTATTATGGTTTTTCAAATGTTTTTATTGCTTCTAGTCTTAATGAAAAAGAAGATATGATTTGGGGTTCTTCTAAATTAGATAATCATATAAAATTTGGAAATACAACCGTAACTCATGACGGACAAGAGTTTAATAGATTTCAAAAAACAGAATTTGTTATTAAACATGTTGATAGTTTGCATAAAACATTTCCATTAAGGGTTTGTTATAAACATAATTTTTCTGGTTTAAATTGTGGAAAATGTGCAAAATGTTTAAGAATGATTATCTCATTAATTTTAAAAAACAAAAACCCAAATGATTTTGGATTTAATGTTGACAAGGATGTATATAATTTTATTATTAAACAGCTAACTAATTCATCATTCGGTTTTAGAGAATATGCTTTTTGGCTAGAAATTGATTCAGAAATTAAAAACGATATTGAATTTTATGTTTTTGAAAATCAAAAAGAAGAGAAAGAAAAAATACTACATATAAGTTCATTATTTAATGAAATAAATGCAAATTTTCCTAGTAAAACATTTAAAATAAAACGATTAAAAAATAAAATGAGAAATAAATGGCTATATTGGAAAGTGAAAAATATCTTGTAAAAAGCTATAATCTATCCATTTTAAATTTTATTTTTTCATAAAGTTAATTGCTGTTTCTTTAATGTTATCTCTTATAACTTTAAAATCATCTTTATTTTTAAATGCTGATTTTAAATTAAATTTTTGGCCATTTTTTAATAAATCACAAGATAATCTATTTCCGTTTGTATGGATAATGTGGAAAAATTCTTTAATTCCATTTAGTCTACAAGAACTTACGTTGTGGTCGTTTGGAATGTCAATATACAACGTAGGAGTTCCTAAAGATAAACTTGGTAAGGCGCAGTGAATTCTAGATGTAACTACATATTTTGCCGAAGCATATTTTCTTAATAATTCTTCACCATAAGTAAATATTTCGGTATCATTATTAAATTTATTAGCAGGCATGTAATGTTTTACATAGATAGCTTTTTTTAAAACTTCATCATCAAATAGTTGTGAAAATGAACGATAAAAATCTAAAGTTTTTCTCCAACTTTTTTTGTTATTATATCTTATGTATCTGGAACGAATAACACTAATAGTATTAAATTTTGTTATCAATAAATACAAACGAATTAATTGATCTACCAAACCTCTCGCTTTTTTATATCTTGGATCAACAAAGTAAATATTATCGTTTTTTTCGTTTGAACTATATTTTTCTGATAATGTTAAGGTAAGACAACCTGTGTAATAACATTTTACTCCTAAACTTTCTAAAAACTCTAAAGTAAAGTAGTCTCTACATCCAACAGGTTCGTTTTTTTTATAAAAATTGACAACTTCTTCTTTTCTAAAATGGGAATGAACAGAAGTATTGATGTGATGCGAAACTAATAAAGGCGTTATTTTTTCTGATGGAGGAAAGTTTTCTCCATTCATTAGAAACCAACCATTCATTATTAGTTTCACTTGTTCTCCATCGTATTCATTTAAAGCTTCTCTACTAATTAAAATAGGATCTTGGTTGTTTAAAAATTGTTTAGCAGCTAAACTTTGAATGTAATCACCAATGTTTAATCCGTTATCTGTAAAATCATATTTTAATAAAGCTTCCTTCATGCTTAAGTTTTTTATTTTTTGTTCTGAGTGAAAATAGATAAATATTTTAAATTATGCTATTTTATAATAGTTGTTGTTTATTTTATTGAATGAATTTTGAAAAATAAATTTATATACTTTAAAAAGTAATTTTAAAATAAAATTTCTATTGCCATAAAAGTTTAATAGAAAAACTGATTTTTCATTTTTATAATTTATAATATAATTAAAGATAAAAATTTTTTTTTCAATTTTCTTATTTAGTTTAACAACCTTTCTTTCTACGATTGTTTTGTTAAAGCAAGTTTTTATTTTATCAAATGTTTCTTTTTTGTCAAGATTAGCACATCGATTAATTAATTCCAGCATTTGAATTTTTAAAAAAATGATATATACTCCAATCAAGTCCTTTGTTTTTTTGTTATTACATTTTAGATAGTACTTTTCATAAATTTGTTCAATTATCGTTATGTAATCAAAAATGTTCTTTTGTTTAATGTTTTTTGTTATTGCGGTGTTATTATTTATATTATAATAGTAAGTTGTTTTTTCTGAACAAAAAAAAGTATTAGCTAATAACATAGTTTCAAAATACCATAATACATCTTCATGCAAAATACCATTGTAAAAGAGCAAATCATTATTTTTTAAAAAATTCAAACGATACAAACGATTTTGCGCAATACAAGTTGTGCTTTTTTCAATCATATATTCAATTAAATTATCTTCAACATTATGAAGTAATTTATTTTTTGGCCATTCATTTAAAAGATGGCTAACTGGTTTAAATTCTTGACCATTTGTGCAAAGAGTTTGACCAACAACAATATCGATGTTTTTATTTGATTCAATAACATGAAATAAGTCAGTCAAAGCATTTTCGGGCATACTATCATCTGAATCTAAAAAGAATATATAATCACCCTTTGCGAGATTAATTCCGTAATTTCTTGTGCTTGATAGTCCTTTATTTTCTTGAGAAACAAAATGAAACCTATTATCGTTATTTATTTCATCATTAATAATTTTTTTACTCTTATCTTTACTTCCATCATCAATTATTATACATTCCCATTCGCCAAAGGTTTGATGTTTTATTGAGCTTATTGTGTTTTTTATAAATGATTCTCCATTAAAACAAGGGACAATAATCGAAATAGATGGTTTCATATTATGCACTATTTTAATCGAACAAATATATCATTATTTTTAAATATTAAATACTCGTGTTGAGTTCTAAAATTAACAATTATTATATTTACATTTATTTTACAAATGATACTAAATTTATTGAATGTAGTTTAATTAAAAATATGTAAACGCCTAATGAAAATACTTTATTTCTATCCTGAAAATCCGTTTGTTTTAAATCAAGGAAATAATGCCAGAGCATTTGCTTTGCTACAATATTTCAAAAGTAAGAATCATGAAATTGATTATATAGGAATTGCTTCAAAGTCATTTTCTGAAGTTGATTTAGAATCAATTAAAAAAGCTGATTTGATAGATAATGGCTTTCTTTTAAAAAAAGATAAACGTATTTCTAAAACTTTTGCTTACTTGTTTTCCTATGCAATCCCAAACAAATTAAAAGGAAGAATTAGAGATTTTGATAGAACAAGATTTGGTCATAAAACACAGTTTTCAAAAATTTTGAAAGACAATCAATATGATTACATTGTTATTTCGTATGCTTATTGGGCTGAATTAATTAGAAAAAATAAACATTTAAAAAATGCTAAGCTAATAATTGATACTCATGATTTTTTGACTTCGCAGTTTCAAAATCAAAAGCGATTTAACTTGGGTAAGTATTTTAACAAAGAAATTGAATTATTGAATTTGTTTCAAAAAGTTTGGGTCATTTCCTCAGATGAAAATTATATTTTTTCGCAATTTGTTTCAAGTGATGTAATCACGATTCCACATACTTTGGAAGCTAAATTTCAATTGAATAGTACAAAAAAATATGATTTGGTTTATGTTGCTAGTAGTAATGAACACAATGTGAAATCGGCAAAATGGTTTTTTGAAGAAGTTTATCCTAAATTAAATCCTAATCTGTCAATCTGCGTTGTTGGAAAGATAAATGAACATATTCCTGAACTTCCAAATGTTACTAAAATGCATTTTGTTGAAGATTTGAATCAAGTTTACAGCGAATCAAGAGTCGCAATTTGTCCAATGTTATCTGGGACTGGACTTAAAATTAAAGTGGTTGAAGCGCTTTCTTTTGGTTTGCCTGTTGTTTGTAATCCAAGAGGAATTGATGGATTAATAAACAAAACTAATAATGGATGTTTAGTAACAGAAGATGCTGCAATTTTTGCAAAATATATTGAACAGATGCTAACGGATGAATACTTTTACCAGCAACAACAAACATTGTCTAAAAATTTCTTTGTCAATTATTTATCAGTAGAATCGGTTTATTCAGCGTTAGATAACGTTTTTAAATAGATCGAATTACATTTCGCAAATGTTCTTTTGAAAATGGTTTTAAACTATCTTCACTCGCATTGCTTAATTTTTGCCAAAGCTCTTCGTTTTCATAAAGTTCAATAATTTTATTGGCAAATTCAGTAGAATGGTTGGTTATTATGGCATGATGATTATTTGTTAAATTCATCCCTTCTGCACCAATATCTGTTGTGATAACGGGTAAATAATATTCAAATGCTTGACCAATTTTACCTTTTACACCTGCACCATATCGCAAAGGAGCAACCATTAATTTACTATTCAAAAAGTAAGATTCAACATTCGGAACATAACCTAAAAATTCAAACATGGGATGTGAAATTCCTTTGATTTCTTCAGCAACATCTCCAATAATTTGCACTTTTATATCTTTATTAGTTTTCCAAACTTTAGGCATAACTTCATTGTAAAGAAAGTAAATAGCATCAATATTTGGGGTGTGTTTTGAACCTATAAATAAAATATTTTGTCTTTGGCTAAAAGTTGGAATTTCAGCTTTACTAACTTTTGGATAATGAATGTTTGAAATAGTAATTACTTTTTCTGGCGATACATATTTACTAATTAATTCTTTTTCTTTCTCAGAAATTGCAACAACAATTGAGGCATTCTGAATTAATTTAGTTTCAATTTTTTTGTATTTGAAATACCTTTTGTAATCCGAAATTTTAAACGGATTTAATAGTAGTGATCTTTTGTATCGTAAAAAATGAACATCTACCATATCATAGATGATTTTTGATTTAGGTAAATGCTGAGAAACAAAATTCAGATTTTTTTTAAATGAATTCGGACCATTAAACCAAACATAGTCAACATTTTTTAAAGATTGAATTTTCTCAATTTCTGAAACATTTAATATTGCAACACCAATCTCGGAGAAATAACACCAATATTTACTTCTAGAATCGTTTTCGTTAGTTAGAAAATAGCATTCAAAATTAGCGTTAAGAAACTCTTCAATAATCTCTTTTAATCGATTAGCTCCTGAATCTTTATCGAATGTTGGAAGACTGTTACTAACAAAAACAATACTTTTTTTCATTTTAAATTTTAATTATTTTTTTAGAAGCGAATGATTCAATTGACCACCTTTTATTAAAACTTTGAAAATATTCCAATATTCAGGTTTAAAAAAACTTCGGATAAAATATTTTACTATGAAAAACAATAAAATTAATTTATGAGCCCACCAACCATAATGTTTTTTGATAACGTAAAGTGTTGAAAGTTTTAATTCCGTCTTTATAGCAATCGATTTTTTTGTACTAGCGCCGTGAAAATGAATAAATTTAGCTTCCGGAATTAAATAAGCGTATTTGTTAATTTTTAATAATCTTTTGCAAATATCTGTTTCCTCTTGGTATAAGAAGATTTTAGTGTCAAATCCTCCAATTTTATCAAAATCTTCTTTTCTAAATACCATAAAACTTCCGCTAACAAATTGACCTCTTTGAGGTTTAGAATATATTTGTTTTCTTTTTGGATATCTTTTTGGGTTTATAAATTCTAGAAAAGCTCTTCCAAATAATTCTTTACTCGGTGAAGTAAAATGATCAATTGTAGGTAAAAAATCACCATTTTCTTTAAATGATTGTGGACTACAAACGCCATAACTAGGATTTGATTCCATTGCATTAATTAAAATAGAAAAACAATCGTTTTGTAGAAGAGTGTCGTTATTAACAAAGGCTAAAAACTTTCCATTAGCTTCAGATGATCCAACTGTATTTCCACCACCAAAACCACTATTTGTTGGATTTTTAATTAACTTTAAGTGATTGTATTTTTTTATTTGCTCTTCTAAGTTTTGGAGATCAGTAATTTCAGAACAATTATCAACAAGAATTATTTCGTAACTAACGCTATCAGAAATAGTGTTTACAATACTCTCTATACAATTTATAGTATATTTACTCGTATTGTAGTTAATTATTATTATTGATAAATCCATTTGTTGTTTACTATCGTAAGTTAAATAAAATGCAATTTTTTTATTTTAATTTTTAATTTATATAATTTTACAAAATCAATCAATCAAAATCAAAATCAAATTCAATGAAAATATTACATATATCTGGAGCAAAAGGATGGGGTGGCAATGAGCAACAGATGATGTATATTTTACCCGAATTAGAAAAAAATGAAGTTGAAAATTTAGTTTTTGGTATTGAAGATTCGGTATTAGAAAGTCAATGCGCTAAAAAATCAATTTCATTTATCGGCGTCAAAGATAGAAAATTAAATAAACTAAGAAATTATTCTTTACTAAAGAATGTAATTAAAGATTTTCATCCAAATATAATACACTTACATACAAGTGATTCGCTTACTTTTTATGTAATTGCAAAAATTCTATTTGGTATTAAAACCAAAACTGTTTTTTCAAAAAAAGGAATGGGAACTAGCAGTAGCTTCTTAAGTAATTTAAAATATAATTTTAAAGGACTAGCTTCAATTATTTGTGTTTCTAATTCTGTTAAAAGGGATTTAGGTAAAATTTTAAACGAAAAAGCAAAAAGCAAAACAGTAGTAGTTCACGATTGTGTTTCGATGGAAATATTAAATTTGAAACCGGTTTTAGATATAAGAGAAACCTACAAAATTGATTCAGGGCTTAAAGTTGTTGGAAATATAGCCAATCATTCCAATGCAAAAGATTTGCCAACGTTCATAAATGTTGTTGACGAAGTAGTTAATAAGCTAAACCGCAAAGACATTAAGTTTATCCAAATTGGCGAATTCACAAAAAATACGCCTGGATTAAAACAACTAGTAAAAGATAAAGGACTGGAAGATGTAATAATCTTCACAGATAAAATCGAGAATGCTTCTTCATTAGTTCCACAATTTGACACTTTTTTAATGACATCACAAAGGGAAGGCGGACCAACGTCTGTTTTAGAAGCCATGCTACTGGGAACTCCGGTTGTTTCAACTCAAGTTGGAGTGGTTCCAGATGTTATTCAAGATGGAAAAAATGGTTTCATTGCTCCAGTGAAAGATTTCAAGCAATTGGCTACTAGAGTTTTAACTCTCTTAGGTGATGAAAGCTTAAGGTCTGAGTTTGTTGTAAAAAGTAAAGCAATTATTCAAAATGATTTCAATGCAGAAAATATTGCTAAGCAAACAAAAGAAGAATACCTTAGAGTAATGAAACTATAAATACTGATTCACACCTTTTTCAACAAAAGTTATCTTTTTTTCTCTTACTTCATCTTCAATAGCATTGTTCAAATGAATGTGACTCTTGTCTTGTTCTTTATGGTAGATATGATAAGCAATTCCAACATTTTTTAATCGTTTTCCTTGAATTCCGATATTGTGAATACGTTGAATTAACTCAGAATCATCAACTCCCCAACCTACTAAACCTTCATTAAAACCATTTACTTTAATGAAATCTTCTTTCCAAAACGACATGTTACAACCTCTAAGTTTTGAAGAACGTTTGTCGTGAAGTTTAGCAGAATTCATAAAGAATGGAATTCGTAATGTTCTTCCACGTTTTTTAATTCCTATGGAAAAGAAATGAAACGAAGTAGTTTTGTTCTTGAAAATACTTTCTAAAATTGATTTTTGAATATTTACTCGTGAACCAAATAAATAAACCCCTTTTTCAGCATAAGTTAAATGATCTTTTACAAAATCAGGATGCATAATGATATCGCCATCAATTTCTACGATGTATTCGTATTTAGCTTGCGCAATGGCTTTATTCATGATTTTTGGCTTTTGATTGCCATTATCTTCATGCCAAACGTGAATTAACGGAACAGGAAATGATTTTTGAAAGCGCTCAATTAACAAACGAGTTTCCTCTTTTGAACCATCATCAGCAACAATTACTTCATTGGGTAAAACAGTTTGTTTAGTAATGCTTAAAAGTAATAATTCAAGCGCTTCGGGCCAATTATATGTTGGTGTAACTAAGGAACATTTTGGTAATTCTTTCATATTTGTTTGCTAAAATCATGTAAAAATATTCAATAAATTGGAATTATAACCAACAATAGCTACTTTTGAATAAAAAAAATATGCTAGCGCAGTATCATCCTAACTTCTCAAAATATAAAACTCAAATCGAAAATTGTATTACCCATTTTACATCATCTGGAAAAGATTTTGTTATTGGAAAACGAAATGCAATTAAACTTTTTGAATTGGGAAATGAAGTGATTAGCATAAAATCGTTCAAGAAACCTAACATCATTAATAAAATTGCTTATCGCTATTTTAGAAAATCAAAAGCGCGTCGTTCTTTCGAGTTTGCTTCTAAATTGATAGAAATGCAAATTGGTACGCCACAACCAGTAGCTTTTTTTGAAAATTATGATTTTATAGGATTAAAAGAAAGTTATTACGCTTGCGAACATTTGGAAAATGTATTTGAATTTAGGGAAATTGTTCAAAATGAAGCGTTTGAAAATAGAGATTTTATCATCCGAAAGTTTACCCAATTTACCTTTGAAATGCACGAAAAAGGTATTGAGTTTTTAGATCATTCACCTGGAAATACCTTAATTCGTAAAAATAATGACGGAAGTTATTCCTTTTTTCTAGTAGATTTGAATCGAATGAAGTTTCATGAAACTATCGATTTCAAAACCCGAATGAAAAATTTATCGAAAATCACGCACAAAAAAGACATGATTGCAGTGATGAGTAACGAATACGCAAAACTTTCAAACGGTGACGAAACTACTATTTTTGAAACTATGTGGGGTTTAACGGCCGATTTCCAATATCGCTTTCACCGAAAAAAAAGAATCAAAAAGAAATTAAAGTTCTGGAAAAAGTAGTATTTTTCACTTTTAATTCTTTACATGAAATTATCGGTAATTATCACCACTTACAATTCGGAAGAATGGCTTCAAAAAGTGCTTGTTGGATACAGTGTCCAAACCGAGCCAGATTTTGAGGTTGTTATTGCCGATGATGGTTCTACCGAAAAAACAAAAGCAATAATCGAATCTTTTCAAAGCCAATTTAAGTTTCCAATTGTTCATGTTTGGCAAGAAGATAATGGTTTTCAGAAATGTAAAATCTTAAATAAAGCTATTCTCAAAACCAATTCTGATTACTTGCTTTTTACCGATGGCGACTGTATTCCACGAAAAGATTTTGTTGCCCAACATTTAAAGTACCAAGAAGAAGGCTATTTTCTTTCCGGAGGATATTTTAAATTACCAATGGAAACGTCTCAGAAAATTTCATTAGAAAATATCCAAAAGCAAGATTGTTTTTCTATTTCTTGGTTGATAAAAAATGGCGTTTCCAAGACTTTTAAATTATCAAAGTTGACGAAAATTTCTCTTTTTGCCAATTTCATGAATTGGTTAACACCAACAAAGCGAACCTTCAACGGTCACAATACATCATGTTTTAAGAAAGATTTAGTTGTGGTGAATGGTTTTAATGAAGAAATGCAATACGGCGGTTTGGATAGAGAAGTAGGCGAACGTTTGTTCAACTTCGGAATTTTATCCAAGCAAATTCGTTACAGTGCCGTTTGTTTGCACTTAGACCACAAAAGAGGTTATGCTACGCCCGAAACTTGGGAGAAAAACAATACCATTCGCAATTTCAATAAAAAACACAATGTGACTTTTATTGAAAATGGTTTGTCGAAATATCTTAGCGAATAATCTCAAAAAAATCTTTCAATTTCTTTTTAATTAAGGCAATCGGATATTCTTCAAAATATTTGAATGTATTTTCTTTGATAAATTTTTCGTCAACTTCGGTATAAATTTCTGGTTTCAAATCTTTTAAATGGATTGAGATGTTTTTCTCATCTTCAAAAATTTGCCACGTTTCTTTATCAACACTTGGCGAAAACAAGGAAAATGTTGGAACAAATAATGCTTTTGCCATATTTACACTTCCGCCTTCGTTACCAATTAAAGCATCACATTGCGACAATAAACCTAAAAATGAACGTAAATCATTGGCATACAAATCAAAATAAATACGTTGTTGTGTTTCGGGAAGACATAAATCAAAGATTTTTTGAGCGTCTTCTTTTTGTTTCGGAATGTAGTTGAAGAGTAAATTCGCATCAGTTGTTTGAACCGTGAAATCTAACAATTCCGCCATTTTTTCAAACGGATAGGTTTTGTACCATTCGCTACCTAAAATCCCAATCATAAAAGTGGGTTTGTCGGTTTTTAAAGGAAATTTTGATAGCATTTCCTTTGCTTGATTAATTTCCAAATCCGTTAAAAAAACTTTTGGTTTATAATCGGTAATTTCTTCCTCAATAAGTGGTTTTAGTAAACGTAAACGATTAATAATTGCCAATCCAATATCCGATTTTGTGCCGTTTTTTAGTCGTTCAATATTATAGTTATAAAAAATATTAGAGTAGCCTTTCTTGTACGAGATTTTATATTTTGCACCAGAAAATAAAGTGATTAAATTGGTTTCCAACTTACTGTAAGCATCAATCACCGCATCATATTTGGTGCTTCTAATTTTGAAAATAAATTGAAAAAGGGAAAGATAATTTTTTCGCACTTTTTCTTCCAAAACAATAATATTATCAATGTTTGGATTGTTTTTTAGTACATCAACACAATTGGCGTAGCACATGTAGTCCACTTGCGCATCCGGATATTTTTGCTTTAAATTATTGGATAGAATAGTTGAGGTTAGTACGTCTCCAATTCGCTTTTGCTGTATGACTAAAATTTTCATTTTTGATAAAATATTTGGCTAAAATACACTGATTTTGAAACTTTGCCAACAAAATAATTTGATTACTTTTGTGAAAATTCAATTTTTATGGCAATTAGCGGTTTAGTCATTACTTATAATGAAGAAAAAAATATTGGAAAATGCATCGATGCTTTGTTTGAAGTATGTGATGAAGTAATCATTGTTGATTCGTTAAGTGCTGATAATACAGTAAAAATTGCCGAAGAAAAAGGCGCAAAAGTTATTTCTCAAAAGTTTCTTGGCGATGGTCCACAACGCACACATGGATTGCCATTTTGCAAAAACGATTGGATATTAAATTTAGATGCAGACGAATTTTTAGATAAAGATGCTAAAGAATTTATCTTAAAAGAAAAATATTTAGAAGGAAATTACGATGCTTTTTCGTTTCGAGTTAAAAACTTTTTAGCCGATGAATTGATTGATTTTTCAGGTTGGTATCCCGATCATAAAGTGCGTTTTTTCAATAAGAAAACAGCGAAACCTTCAGAAGCTAAAGTGCATCAAAAAATTGAAACGACTAACGAGAAAAAAGTAGCCGTTCATATTTTACATTACGGCTGGGAATCTTTTGAGCAAATTATCGCTAAGAAAAACCAATATTCCACATGGCATGCGCAACAACTTTTTGATCAAGGAAAAAGAGTAGGAGCAATGAAACCTGTTATTAATGGTTTGACCGCTTTTATAAGATGTTATTTCTTCAAAAAAGGTATTTTTAACGGAATTGATGGGATTACAATCGCTTTAATCCAAGGGTTTTTCTCACACATGAAATATGCTAAATTGTTGAAATTACAACGCCAAGAAAAATTATTTAAGCGTTAATTTATTTCCAATCATTCGCTCATTAAACGATTGAATATAGGCTTTTATAAACGTTTCCATTTCGGTTGCTTTAGCTTTTTCGGTTTTGATTACATTGGTTTTAAGTAATTCATCTTTCTTGAAATTATATAATCCCAACGATTTTTTTCCGTCGAAAGCTAAATAATAATCACCCGAAACATAATGGTAGATGTTGTCTAAATAATACACCACAAAATCTTTTTCAGACTGATACGATTTACCATAGGTAATCATTTTACTATCGATATTCAAATAATCAATTATCGAAGGCATGATGTCAATTTGTTGTAAATTCTTCTGATTTTTCCCAACAATAGAAGGATTTGAAGGATCGAAAAATAAAATAGGAACTCTAAATTTCCCGACATTAGTTTTAAACTTTTTCTCTGTTGGTTCTGATGAGGTGTGATCGGAAGTTATTACGAATAGCGTGTTTTTATACCAATCTTCTTTAGAAGCCGTTTCAAAAAAGCGTTTCAAAGCATAATCAGAATAAGCAATACTTTCATGAATTTTAGTAGTTCCTTTTGGAAATTTCCCTTTGTGTTTTTCTGGAATAATGTATGGATTATGAGACGAAATTGTGAAAATCGTACTGAAAAAAGGTTGTTTGAATTCAGTCATTTTAGCTGAAAAATATTGCATAAATTCTTCATCAAAAATGCCCCATCTTCCATCAAAAGCTTCTGGACCAACGTATTCATTCTTCCCAAAATAATTATCAAAACCAGCTACTTTACAATATTGGTCAAAATTCTGACTTCCGTTAAAAGCTCCATGAAAAAACGCAGTTTGATAACCATTATCTTTTAAGATTTTTGGTAAACCATATACTTCGTTAATCGAATAACTTGACGTAATTAACGAATTATTCATCAAACTCGGAATACTTGAAAGCGTTGAAGGAACGGCATCAATTGAAAGTTTTCCATTAGCAAAACCGTTTTCAAAGAATAACGATTTTTCAATCAAACCATCTAAAAATGGCGTTTGGCCACGCTGAATATTTTCTCTTCCAAAGCTTTCTAAAATAATAATCACCACATTTTTTTTGTTCGGATTTTCAGTTGAAGAGATTTCCGTAATGGGGTTGAAAATTTGATTTAATTCTGTTTCCGAAAAGTATTTTGGTGATTCTAATGTTTCTTTTTTACCAATAGTTTTAATAATGCAAAACGGTGTATTCAACACAATTGCGGATTGATTTATCGAACCATAATTTACTGCATCAACAATACGCAACGGTTTTTTTTGAAAGCCACCACGACCTAACAAGAAAACAAATCCCATTAAAAGAATAAATATTCCGGATTGTTTCGCAATTTGTGACCAGTTTGCACTTTGTTCGCTTGCTGATTTTAACTTCGGAATTACTTTCCAAAATAGTATTCCTAAAATCAAAGCAAGAATTGGCAAATACCAAAACTCAACTAAAAAAGAAAAGATTAATCCGCCAATTTCATTCTCCATTCCGCTTGCGGTAATCATGCCAAAAGTACTTCTTCTGCCGGTGAATTTGTAATATTCGAAATCAACAAAATTGGTTAAAATGAAGATGAAATTCACAATGAAGAAACCAATTTTCAAATACTTTTGATAGTTGGGTTTGTATTTAAAATTACCTGGCATAAAATGCAAAAGTGCAAAAACTAAGTTGATGTAAGCTATTGCCGATAAATCAAAATGAATGCCACCTAAAAAACCTTTAGCAGAAATGTTTTCAAAGGCATTTTTATTGAAAAAGTAAAACAACAAACGACAAATTTGATATATAAAAAGAACAATAAAAAAGCGCTTGAAAAATAGTTTTACACTGCTAAAATAGTTTGACATAGAAAGGTAATTTTCAGCAAATTTAACCATTCATATAAAATTTACAATTTATTTACTTGTAATTTACTTTTAAAGGAAAATAAAAATTCCAATTCACAACAGTTTTGTCATGAATTGGAATTCAAGTTTATATTTTAATTTTGATTACACCGCCACGTTATACTCTCTCAATGCATCATTTAACGAAGTCTTCAAATCGGTTGAAGGTTTTCTTTGACCAATGATAATGGCACAAGGCACTTGATAATCTCCAGCTGGGAATTTCTTCGTATAACTTCCTGGAATTACTACCGAGCGAGCCGGAACAACTCCTTTATATTCAATAGGCTCATCGCCTGTAACATCAATAATTTTGGTAGAACCTGTCAAACATACATTCGCACCTAAAACCGCTTCTTTACCCACATGAACTCCTTCTACCACAATACATCTTGAACCAATGAAAGCACCATCTTCAATAATTACTGGAGCTGCTTGTAATGGTTCTAAAACACCACCAATTCCAACACCACCTGAAAGGTGAACATGTTTTCCAATTTGTGCACAACTTCCTACGGTTGCCCATGTATCCACCATCGTACCTTCATCTACATAAGCACCAATGTTTACGTAACTTGGCATTAAAATTACTCCTGATGAAATATAAGCACCATATCTAGCCACTGCATTTGGAACTACACGAATTCCTTTTTCAGCGTAATTGCGTTTCAACAACATTTTATCGTGATATTCAAAAATACCCGATTCCCAAGTTTCCATTTTTTGAATAGGGAAGTACATAACCACTGCTTTTTTAACCCATTCGTTTACTTGCCAGCCATTTTCAACTGGTTCAGCGACACGAAGTTTTCCGCTATCTAATAATTCGATAACTTCTCTAATGGCTTTTTGCGTAGTTTCTTCTTGTAATAAAGCACGATTTTCCCATGCTTGTTCTATTGTTGCTTGTAAATTAGTCATGATTGTAAAAATTTGTGATGCAAATATAACATTTTATGAATTTTGGAATTCTTTTTGATATAAGAAATAAATCGTAAATTTACATTAATCACAAAAAAACAAGCAACATGAAAAAAAGTCTATTTCTATCAGCCCTAATTGCTCTAAGTTGTATCTCTTGTAAAGAAGAAATAAAAGATGACTCAGAAGTTTCATTGTTGGATTCTACTGAAGTGGTAACTGATGGTCATAATGCTATGAACGCCTTAGATTATCAAGGAGTTTACTATGGTGTTTTACCTTGTGCTGATTGCGAAGGTATCGAAACAACAATTACCTTAACTGCTGATAGCTACACTAAAGAAGTGGTATATCAAGGAAAATCAAAAGAAATAATAACCGAAAAAGGAACTTTCACTTGGAATGAAGCTGGTAATACCATCACACTTTCTGGTTCTCAAGCTCCAAATCAATATTTTGTAGGTGAAAACGATTTGTTTCATTTAGATGTAGATGGAAACAGAATTGAAGGAAAAATGGCTTCTAAATACAGATTACAAAAGTTAGATACCACTACTTTGTCAAAAGATAGTAAAGTTTCGGAAGCTATGGCTACGGGTAATGAAGCAAGAAAAATAGTAGATGCAAAAGTTGAACTTAAAAAGTCAAAATGGCGTTTAGTAAAAATGAATGGAAATGTAGTGAAGAAAGATTCAAATATTGAAAAAGAATATGGAATTACGTTTAATCCAGACGGAAGATTTTCAGCTTATGCAGGTTGTAATAGTATGGCGGGAAGTTATGAATTAAAAGAAGAAGTTAGTAGAATTAAATTCTCAAAAGTAGCTTCAACCA
Source organism: Flavobacterium sp. UBA7663 (assembly GCF_002483315.1). Classification (GTDB taxonomy): domain Bacteria; phylum Bacteroidota; class Bacteroidia; order Flavobacteriales; family Flavobacteriaceae; genus Flavobacterium. Next base: position 63,289 of record NZ_DLHR01000015.1, on the reverse strand, counting down.
TGATGGCTTGTCAAGATATGGCAACCGAGCAAGAATTAGCTAAAATTTTAGAAATGGCAGATAATTATAATTTTGATGGTAAAACGCTAAAACTAAACAAAGCTAGAATGGCACCATTGGCCGAGTTTGAAATTATCAAATAATTGACCGTATATTTGTTGAAAATAATTAGCAATGCGAATATTAGCCATAGATTACGGAATCAAAAGAACAGGTATTGCCGTTACTGATGAAATGCAGATGATAGCTTTTGGGCTAACCACAATTCCATCCGAAACTGCAATTGCATTTTTAAAAGACTATTTTTCTAAAGAAAAAGTAGCCTGTGTAATTGTTGGCGAACCCAAACAAATGGATGGAACACCTTCGCAAAGTGCCGAAATTATCAATGCGTTTGTGGTAAAATTTCAAGAAGCTTTTCCTGAAATGCCTGTGAATAGAGTAGATGAACGTTTTACATCCAAAATGGCGTTTCAAACGATGATTGATAGTGGTTTAAATAAAAAACAACGCCAAAATAAAGCGTTGGTAGACGAAATTGCCGCAACAATTATACTTCAAGATTATTTACGTTATAAAAAATAGTACTTTTGCATTTTTAAAATTAATACGATTACCATGATTTTACCAATATACGGATACGGAGAACCAGTCTTACGCAAACTATGTGAGGACATTACACCAGAATATCCGAATCTTAAAGAAACAATTGCTAATATGTATGACACTATGTATCATGCACACGGAGTTGGTTTGGCTGCTCCACAAGTTGGGTTGCCAATTCGTTTGTTTATTGTAGATACTGAACCTTTTAGTGATAGTGATGACGTTTCTAAAGAAGAAGCAGCTTTAATGAAAGAGTTCAAAAAGACTTTCATCAATGCCAAAATCATCAAAGAAGAAGGTGATGTTTGGGGATTCAATGAAGGTTGTTTGAGTATTCCAGATGTGCGTGAAGATGTTTTTCGTCACGATACGATTACGATTGAATACATGGACGAAGATTTCAATAAGAAGACCGAAGTATATGATGGTTTAATCGCGCGTGTTATCCAACATGAGTACGATCACATCGAAGGAATTTTATTTACCGATCACTTATCGATGTTGAAAAAGAAGCTAATTGGGAAAAAATTGCAAAACATTATGGATGGTAAAGCAAGACCCGATTATAAAATGAAGTACGTAAACAAAAAAGGACGTTAAAATTTTTGCATTTTTAAATAAAGATTAGATATTTGCCAACCTTAATAAGTAAGAAACATGAGCATTCAAAAAATATTAGCTATTTCTGGGAAACCAGGTTTATATGAATTAAAAATTCAAACACGTACAGGATTTGTAGCCGAGTCTTTATTAGACGGAAAAAAGATAACTGTAGGAATGAGAGCTAACGTAAGTTTGTTATCAGAAATTGCAGTATACACGTATTCAGAAGAAGTGCGTTTAGCAGAAGTTTTCAAAGCAATTGCTACTAAAGAAAACGACGGTTTAGCAATGTCTCACAAAGAAGACGATGCAAAATTAAAAGCCTACTTTAGAGAAATTTTACCAGAATTTGACGAAGACAGAGTATATACGTCTGACATCAAGAAAATCTTAAACTGGTACAATTTGTTACAACCTAAAGGTTTCGTTTCATTAGAAGCGTTATCTAAAGAAGTAAAAGAAGAAGAAGCTCCAGCTGCTGAATAAGTAGTTGAAAACTATATTTTAAAATCCTGCGTTTTCCACGTGGGATTTTTTATTTTTACATAAACAAGTGCAAAAATCAAATTCAAGAACAATTTCAAACTTGAAACTTGAAACAAAAAACAAAATCATGAACACACGCCAACAACAACTACAAGCTTTCAATCGACTTTTAGATATCATGGACGATTTACGCGAAAAATGTCCGTGGGATAAAAAGCAAACACTAGAAAGTTTACGTCATTTAACGATTGAAGAAACCTATGAATTAGGCGATGCTATTTTAGATAACGATTTGCAGGAAATCAAGAAAGAGTTGGGCGATGTTTTGTTGCACATTGTGTTTTATGCCAAAATTGGTAGCGAAACCAATGCGTTTGATATTGGCGATGTAGCGAATTCCATTTGTGATAAATTAATCGATCGTCATCCGCATATTTATGGCGATGTGGTAGTGGCTGACGAAGAAGAAGTAAAACAAAATTGGGAAAAACTAAAACTGAAAGAAGGCAAAAAATCAGTATTAGAAGGAGTGCCAAAAAGTTTGCCAGCATTAGTAAAAGCAAGTCGCATTCAAGATAAGGTAAAAGGCGTTGGATTTGATTGGGAAGAGCCGCACCAAGTTTGGGATAAAGTGCAAGAAGAACTAAACGAACTTCAAGTTGAGGTACAAGCTGGCAATCAAGATAAAATAGAAGCCGAATTTGGCGATGTTTTGTTCTCCATGATAAATTACGCCCGATTCTTAAAAGTAAACCCTGAAGACGCCTTAGAACGCACCAACAAAAAATTCATCAAGCGTTTCCAATTTTTAGAAAGCAAAGCCACCGAATTAGGCAAACCTTTAATGGATATGACGCTAGCGGAAATGGATGTTTTTTGGGAAGAAGCAAAGAAGTTGTAGTGTTCAGTGGTCAGTCTCAGTATTCAGTTTTAACGTTTAGTTTGTCATGCTGAAAGCATCTCTTGTTTAAACACATAGTCACAATAGAAATACTTTGTCTATGATTTTAGGCGTTGCACTTGGCATAGAACACATTAGCGATTCGATAATTTAAAAATTTAATTATGTACTACGCAGTAATTTTTACTTCTACTAGAACCGAAATGGAAGCAGGTTATGCCGAAATGGCAATTAAAATGGTTGAATTAGCCAAAGCCCAACCTGGATATATAGGCATGGAAAGCGCACGAAGCGAAATTGGAATTACCGTTTCGTATTGGGAAAGCTTAGAAGCTATTCAAAACTGGAAAGCTAATATGGAACATGTAGAAGCACAAGAAAAAGGTAAAACCACTTGGTATAAAAATTACAAAGTAAGAATTGCCAAAGTGGAAAGGGAATATGAGTTTTAAAAGGTGATTTAAACGCAAAGGCGCTAAGTTTTTTACTTCGTCAATTCGACCTTTGGTCTCGGGTCGCAAAGCACGCAAAGTTTTTATCTCGTTTGTCATGCTGAGGTAACGAAGCATCACATAACGCATATCACGCCCAGTTTGTCATGCTGAAAGCATCTCTTTTATGCCATCCCTACGGGATTTTTACCAGCTATGTTACTTTAAGTTACCCATATTTCATGCCTAACGGCATTTTCAAACAGTTGTATTTACTTTTTTAGTTCCGTAGGAACGGTATATAGTAGCTCCATAGGAACGTAATATCGGTAAAAAATAAACACAACGATTAGAAAATCCTGTAGGGACGATATTTTTAGTTGTTTTTGTATTCACGAGCGTGATTCTCGTGCTAGCCTAGCATTGAGTTTTATTTACTAGTTTTTCTAAAATAATTATCGCTCCAATTATAAATGTTGCAATTGTTAAAAAGAAGAAAATGTAACTACCAATCAATGTCTTTTGATATACTTTACCTCGCAATTTCACATTTTTATTATTATCAAATCTTTCGTTTATTTTCTCTTTCGATATCCCATAATATTCACAAAGCTTATTTTTGTATTCTTCTATTTGAACTTCAATATCGTTGCCGTCTGCTAAAGATTTGTAATAATTTATAAGAAGTGTTCTGTATTCTTTTATACTTTCTTGTGAACTGTTTGAGAAGTCTGGTTTTTCTTGAATGATTTTAAAATCTTGTTCAAAATAATAGATTATATCTTCAATTGTATCGCTATTCTTTATTTTTCTGGGGGTTGGAAATTCTAATGTAGTTGAAAAGCCATCCGCATAACCAGCAAAATCCATATTAATTGCAGTTAATAACATTTGTGAAAAAAAAGAAAAAATTCTAAAGATTAATCCAAAAATAACAACAATCAATGAAACTATAGTTATTTGATTTGATAACTCTGTTATGGTTTTATAATTTGGGTTTTTTATGTCATAGTCTTTGGTGAAAAGTATTACGAAAATACCGATTGAAAATCCAACAATCCAAATTATAATTCTATCAGCTCTTTCAAAACTTTGATTACTTCTTTCTCCATTTTCAATTGTTGACTTGCTTATTTTTGAATAAAGATATTTTAAAAATTGATTTGTCATAATTCATTTTTTGAGTTGCAATTATCTCTAAATTGTTTGATACAATTAACTTCTTCCACAAATATACCCAAATTCCCACAAACTCAATTACAGATTTTCTGTACATTTTAAAAAAGAAACAAAAAAAATCCCGAGCCTAAACTCGGGATTCTATCTTACATATTTTTAATTTGCTGTAGCTTTTCTTTCCACAATTTCAAGTCGTCTTTGTGGCGTTCAATGTTTTTCTGAACTTCTTTAATAAAAGGATTTTCACCTTTCGAACTACTGCTAATAAACTGAATGTTGTTCTCTAATTGGAAAATTTCGCTTTGTACTTCGTCAATTTTCTTTCTAATAAAGAATTGCTCTTGTTCTAAAGCTCTGCGGTCGTCACCTTCCGATAATTGCTCTAAACGGTTGCTAAAACGCATCATTTCGGTGTCTTTTTTAGACATACTTAGTTTTTCAAACAAGGCATCTAAAATCTTATTGAATTTCCCTTCAATGTGTCTTCTGTTAAAAGGCACTTTTCCAAAGGTTTTCCAAGTCGCAATGTGTTCTTTTATCGCATCTAAATCGGCCTTATGTTCACCACTTAAAGTAAACGATTTCAACTCTTCTAAGAATGCTTTTTTCTTTTCAAATGCTTCTACTTCTTCACCTGTTTCGGCATTTTTAGCTTCGTGCATTCTATCAAAATAAGCATTACACGCATCTTTAAAGTCTTTCCAAATGCTATCAGAATATTTACGAGGCACATGTCCAATTTTTTTCCAATCGTCCTGAATTTTCTTCATAATTGGAGTAGTCACAGCGAAATCGGTACTTTCTTTTAACGATTTTGCTTTTTCTACTAATTCCAATTTCTTAGTTAAATTCTCGTGTTGCTCGTGTTTGATGTCTTTATAGAAAACGTTTTTGTGTGCATTAAACGCTCGAACCGCATTTTTAAATTTAGCCCAAGTTTCCTCAGTTACTTCCGCTGGAACTTTACCTGCTTTAAAAAACGCTTCGCGCAATGCTTCCATTTTCTTAATTTGCGCTTGCCATCCACTGTGCGAATCGATTTTCTCGGTTCCTAAAGCTTCAATTAGCACTATAATTTCGTTTTTAACCGCTAAATTATCCGTTTCTTTTCCTCTTGCTACTGCATACAAAGCTTCGCGCTTGTCGTGCATTTGCTTGGTAATTTCGCTAAATTCGTCCCATATCGCTTCTCTGTGTTCACGATCAACTGGACCAATTTCTTCTTTCCAAACGCGGTGTAACAATTGCAATTCACGGAATGCTTTCATTACGTCTTCCTCGTTTAACAATTCCTTCGCTTTAGCAATAATCAATTGCTTTTGCTCTAAATTGTGTTTCAAATCTAAATCACGCGCTTCTTTGTCTAAATGCATGATGTCGTAAAAACGCTCAATATGAAAATGGTAATTGTTCCACAAGATGTTGTATTTATCTCTTGGAATTGCACCTGCATTTTTCCAACGCTCGCGAATGTCGTTTACTTTTTTGAACATATCGCCAATACTCGAATCACCTGAATCGATTAAGTTTTTCAACTCTTCGATTAAGCCTTCACGAACGGCAAAATTTTGCTCTAAATTGTTTTGTAATTGTTTGAAATGTTTGGCTTTGCTTGCTTTGTAAGCGTTGTAAATGCCATCAAACTTATTTTTTAAAGGGAAGTGATACTCAAAATCTAAACCTTCTTCGTTGTTTTGAGCTAAGAATTCCTCTTTTTTCTCGTCTATAAAATGGTGGTATTTGTCCGAAAAAGCCTTTCTAATGCCTTCTACATGGTCTTTAATCGCCATTACTTTTTCGTTGTTGACTAATTTTTCTAGCTCATCGGTTAAGGCTTCCATCGACATTGCATCGTAATCCAATACCGGAATTTCGTGCTTTTCTTTTATCGAATCATCTTCGCTTTCTTCTGCATTAGAATTGTCTATTTCCTCTAATACCGATTGACTAATAATGGTAACGCCATCTAATTGTTCCATTTGGTCTTGTCCATCTGCGTTGTGCAGGTTATCATGTGTTGCTTCTGACATTGTGTAAATGCTTAAGGTTACTAATATTTTGTGAAGATACTAAAGCACTCCGAAAATTCAAAAAAAATCGTCTAATTATCGCTTATTTTCTTTGAAACGAGTGTTTTGGGCATTCTTGCCATCCATTTTCCCGCTATCCGCTATATCCGCCAAGGCGAGATGTCTCTTCTATCGGGGTTAGATTGCCATCAAAAAGCTTTCTTGGGATTGGTTTTTTGAAGAGGTTTTAGTTTTGTATTTTTTCAAAAGTTTTAATCAAATGCCGTTAGGCATGAAATCTCGATAAAAATTATAAAGAATAGGAAAAAAATCCCGTAGGGATGACATAAAAGAGATGCTTAATAGTATGACAAACAACGAGTATTAAACCATCTAAGTCATATAAGTTCATTTAAGTTGACTTTGTGTTCTATGCAAAGTGAAACGCCTAAAATCAACGCATAGTTTTTCTAATGTGTCTATGTGTTTAAAAGAAAATCAGTTATAATCAGCGCTTGAAAACCCGTGTCATCAGCGTGCTAATCTACTCATTCCAAATCTTCCAAGCCTTTTCCGCCTGTAAAACCAACATTTCATAACCGTTTTTAGTCACGGCGCCTTGTGCTTTGGCTTTTCTTAAAAATGCGGTTTCTTCTGGATTGTAAATTAAGTCGTAAGCAATGTGTTTTTTTGTAAACAAATTGTAGTCTAAATTAGGACAATCGTCTACATTAGGATGCGTTCCTACTGGAGTCGTATTGATGACAATCGTATATTCTTCAAAAATTGAAGCGTCTAATTCTTCGTATTTGAATTGAAATTCATCTGCTGTTCTGGAAACAAAATCATATTCGATTTTTAAGCTTCGTAAGGCGTATGCGATTGCTTTACTTGCGCCACCAGTTCCTAAAATCAACGCTTTTTTGTGGTGGTCTTTCAATAAAGGTTTGATGGATTTTTTAAATCCGTGGTAATCGGTGTTGTAGCCTTTTAGTTTTTTCTTTTTGGAAATCGTAACGCAATTTACGGCCCCAATTTTCTTAGCTGTTTTCGATAATTTATCTAAATAGGGAATAATCTCTTCTTTGTACGGAATGGTAACATTTAAACCACGTAACCCTTTAATTTCAGTGATTACTTTTGGAAACTCTTTGATACTTTCAATGTCGTAATTCTTGTATTCACAATTGTCAAAATGACCAATTTCAAACTTTTCATTGAAATACTTTTTAGAAAAAGAATAGCTAATATTTCGGCCAATTAAGCCAAATTTCAACTGTTTTTTTGTTTTCTTTTTCATTGGTAAAAGATTTTCAGAGTTTTAAGAAATCAAATTTAAATAGTATTTTATTATAAATTGTTAAGACAATGTTTTTTTTTGAATTTAAGAGTAATAAAATTATTTTTTTGATAGTTTCTTTTTAATTATCTTAATGATAACAGGAGAAACAGAAACAAATGTTATTAATAAAATAACCATGTCAAAATTTTCTTTTACCCAAACCACTTGTCCTAAGAAATATCCTAAAAAGGTTAAGCTGGTTACCCAAATAAACGCTCCTAAGACACAAAAAACAATATATTTAATGTACGGCATGCTTCCTGCACCAGCAACAAAAGGAGCAATGGTTCTTAATACGGGTACAAATCGTGCCATGATAATAGCTTTTCCACCATTTTTTTCAAAGAAAGTTTCGGTATGAGTGATGTATTCTTTTTTAAGGAAAAGGATTTTCTTTTTTTGCTTTATGAGATTGCCAAATTTATTTCCTACAAAGTAGTTTAAATTATCACCAAGCAAAGCGGCAATAATTAATAACGGAATGATGATTGACATGCTTAATTGTCCTGTTGAAGCGGCAATTACGCCAATAGCAAAAAGCAAAGAATCTCCTGGTAAAAGTGGCATAAAAACAAAGCCAGTTTCTGCAAAAATAACTAAGAATAAGATTAAGTAAATTAAGTAATCGTATTGATGAATTAAATCTTGTATTACTGTTAAAGGGTCATTCAGAAAGGCAGATAAAAAATCGATAATTTCCATTATGGTGGTTGGGGTATTTTAAATTTATTTGTGATTTAAGCGTTTAATGAAAAAGGTAGTTTTAATGAAATTGTCAAAATCGTTTGCTTATTTTGAAATTTTTACTTTATGAAAATTAGTTTCTCCCTAATTTACTAGCTAATTTTTCCATTCCAAAAATTACAAAAAATCCTAAAATAGCCAATACGATTGCCATTGCAATTTGAGGTTCACCCTCAAAATTTTGTGGTAAAATACTTTTGTCAATATAAGGAACTACTTCGCCATGACTGTTGATTCTTGTTTCTAAAACTTGTTTCCAAGGCCAAACTTTATTTAATGAACCAACCATAAATCCTACTAATAAGGTTAATGTTGTGTTTTTATGATGGGCAAACATCCAATGTAATACTTTAGAAAACGATTTTAATCCGATAATACAACCAATAGCAAAAACACCTAATTTTAATAAAGCTTGTGTTAAGATTTCAGAATTGGCAGTGGTTAAGCCTTCTCTAAATGTATTGATGGTTCCAATTACCGTTTCATAAGAACCCATTAAAAGCAAAATGAAAGCACCTGAAATTCCGGGTAAAATCATCGCAATAATGGCAATAAAACCCGATAAAAATAAATACCAATAGCTGTCAGGAGAACTCACTGGACGTGCAATAGTAATATAATAAGAAACCGTAATTCCTATTAGTAAAAATAAAATATCGACTAATTTCCAACTCGTAATTTCTTTCCAAATTAAAGTAATACTAGCGATAATTAATCCAAAGAAAAACGACCAAACTAAAATAGGTTGGGTTTCTAATAAATGCGTAATCACTTTAGAAAAAGTTAAAATACTGATTCCGATTCCAGATAATAAAGCCAATAAAAAACTACCGTTTACTTGCTTCCAAGCGGCTTTTAAGCCTTCGTTTTTTAATGTTTTTAAAACAGAAATATTTACATTATTAATGCTATCAATTAATTCTTGATAAATTCCAGAAATAAAAGCAATGGTTCCTCCAGAAACACCTGGAACTACATCGGCAGCTCCCATTGCTAATCCTTTAAGCGTAATAATCAAATAATCGGGAAATAGTTTTCTCATGACAATAAAAATTCCAAAGTATTGCTACTTTGGAATGGGTTAAGGGTTGTTTATTTTTATTTTTTAAATTTCATAATTGTTTTCTGAACTTCAGTTCTTTCCCAAACTACTGGAAATAACTCTTGAAACAAAGAAAGTTGTTTCAAATTTAATTTCATTCCGTTCATAAGGTGAAGATTTCCTTTGGTAACGTCATCTGTTAAGAAGTACAATCCAGCCAAACGGTATTCCATTTCGTACTCGTCTGGTAAAACATCTCTTGCTTCTAAAAGGATTTCAATAGCAGTATCAAACTCGCCTAAATATTGTAAAACGTCTGTCCAAAGTGTAAAAGTATCTAAATTGATATCGCCACTTTCAAATGCTTTTCGGTAGCCGTATTCTGCTTCTTCAAAGAAATGAAGTGCTGTATTTACGGCTGCAAATCGTTTCCAGTATAACGAATTATCACCATCAATTCCAATTGCTTTGTTTACGTAATATAATGCTTTTTGGAAGTTTTTTTGACGAATATAAAAATCAGTAATTGCAATCCAGCCTTTATCTAACAATGGGTCTTCGTGAACTGTTTTTAGGTAATAATTTAATGCGAATTCGGTATTTCCTAAACGCTCGTAACATTTCGCCACACGAAGCAAAACAAAAGAAGAAGGATCATCTAATTCTAATGTAATGTTGTAGCAATCAATTGCTTCTTGATATTTTTTTAGTTTTTCGTATGATTTTGCTTTTTCCATGTACGCACCTAAGAAGGTCTCGTCAATTAAAGTTGCGTAATCGAATGCCCAAACTGCTTTTTCGTAGTTTTTCAACGCATAATATTGTCTGCCTAACTGATGCCAAGCGACTTCACTATACGGATTTTTATCAATGAATTTGTTTAGGTAAACAATAGCATCTTCATTCTGATCTAAGAAATCAAAACAGTACACTACGTTGTAAAGTGCCGAATAATCTTCGGTATCTTCGTCTAAACATTTGATGAAATTTTCTTTTGCCATTTCAAGATTATCCATGAAAAGATATTCCATTCCAATCATCGAATACACATCAGCATAATCATCTGTGTATTTTAAGGCGATTTTTAAAAAGGAAATAGCCTTTTCGTGTTCGTCTCGTTTAGAATGTATGTTGGCTTTTTGGATGTAAATTTCTTCGTTTGTTGGCTCAATAGCATATAACTCGTTTAGTAACTTTTCAGCAATATCGAGTTTGTCTTCGTACACCAACATTTCTACTTGAACTAATTTTAATCCAGTAGATTTTGGATGTTGTTCTAAACCTAATTTTAGCGCTTTTTTGGCCAAGTTCAATCGGCCGGTATCCATATAATGAAGAATAATATCTTCAAACTCCTCTGAATCAAAGAAAAAAACTTTGTTGGTTTTTAACATTGATTCAAATTTAGATAAGGACAAGCTGTTTTCTTCTTCTTCGTGACTCAAATTCATAGCGCTTCGTTTTATGATTTTATCCTTATTAAAATTAAGGAATAATATTGGGGTAGTGGTTCGGGGTTTGAATTGTTGTAAACAATTTAATTAACAATTTACAATTACAAGAGCAACGTCAAAAATTAATTTCAAAATTTAGTTTGAGTTAAAAAAAACATCAAACTCCCATCTTCCATCATCCATCATTTCATTTCTCTTTCTATCTCATTTAATACCTCAATAATAATGCCACATCCTTTTGTAATTTCTTCATTACTAATGGTTAATGGCGGTGTAATTCGAACAGCGCAACCTTCGAAAAGGAGCCAGAATAAAATCACTCCTCTTTTGTGGCAACGTAAAATCACTTCATTAGTAATCTCTGGAGAATTGGTCATTGCAGCAATCATAAGCCCTCGGCCGCGAATTTCTTTAATTAATGGATGTACTAAAAGGCTTCGGAACAATTGTTCTTTTTCTAAAGTTTCAGCCATTAAATTGGTTTCCGTTACTTCTTGTAATGTTGCTAAACTCGCTGCCGCTATGACAGGATGTCCGCCAAAAGTAGTAATATGACCTAATTTTGGATCGTGACTTAATAAATCCATCATCTCAGCTGATGCAGTAAAAGCGCCAACTGGCATTCCGCCACCCATTCCTTTTCCCATAACGACTACATCAGGAATGACATCGTAGTTTTGAAATCCGAAAAGTTTTCCGGTGCGACCAAATCCGGGTTGGATTTCGTCTAATATCATGATAGCACCAACTTCATCACAACGTTGGCGTACTTTTTTGAGAAAATCGTTTTGAGGTTCAATAAAACCTGCACCACCTTGAATCGTTTCTAATAAAACTCCAGCAGTTCTTGTGGTGATTTTTTCCAAATCCGGTTCATTGTTGAATGTAATAAAATCAACATCTGGAATTAAAGGACGAAAAATTTGTTTGCGTTCTTCAAATCCCATCACACTCATACTTCCCATAGTGTTTCCGTGATACGCATTATGACATGAGATTAATTGACTTCTTCCAGTTACACGACGAGCTAATTTTAAAGCACCTTCAATGGCTTCTGTTCCTGAATTTACCAAATAGGTTTTCGTAAGTGGATAGGGAAGGTGTTGTGCTAATAATTTACATAATTCTGTTGCTGGATGTTGGGCATATTCGCCATATACCATGACATGAGAATACGTATCTAATTGTTTTTTGATTGCATCATTTACTCGTTGCGGCTGATGCCCTAATGTGTTTGCTGAAACTCCAGCAACCATATCCAAATAGGCATTGCCATCAGTATCATAAATATAAGAACCCATAGCATGAGAAATTTCCATTGCTAATGGGTGAGGTGAAGTTTGGGCTTGGTATTTAAAAAAATCTTCAATCATATTTTTTAGTGATTAGTAAAAAGTGATAAGTTAATTTTAGCTAATCACTTTTTACTCATTACTTTTTACTTTTTTTGCTACGGGTTTTTTATCCAATTTCTTTTCTTCTGGTTTGTTTTTAGAATCGTATTCTAAAGTTTCTGGAAGTATTTCCATTGGTTTTTCAGCTTCAATTGCTTTTTTCTTTGCTTCAATTTGAATTTTATCATCTAATTCAATTTCTTCTGCAGGGAAAATATCGTCTTTTGATAAAATGCGCTCATCACCACGCCAAAGGAAGCCTCTAAGTTTTCGTGCATTTTCTGGAAAATCTTTCTCGGGATATATAAAACTATCGGTTTTAGTGAAGAAAGTAATTGAACTGATTTTATTTTCTTCTAGTTCCAAATTGATTTTACTACAAACTGTTTTGTTGATTCCAATAAACTCATTAGCATCATTATACATGTAATAAATGACTTCGGCGTTCTTAACGACATCAACTTCTTTTAGTTTGCTATCAACGAATTTTCCATACAAATTTTGTCCTTTTATCTGATTGTAACCATTTTTACTGAGACTATCTTTTTGAATAATAAAAGCGTTATTGAGTACTTTTAATGAATCTAATTTTTGTGTTTTGTTGTTTCCAATTAAATGCATTATATCACCTGTCATTTGGTTTTCGTTGTTCCAAAGAATAGGTTTTCCAATCATTTTCGTCAACTGTGTTTTGTTGTTAGAATGAAGCGAATCACATTTTCCACTCATGTCACTCTTGTAAAAACGCACATTGTTAAAAGCACGAATCACACGGTCATCTTGAGGTCCTGAAACAATGATTTTTTTACCATGCATATACAAAGTATCTTTTTCTACCAATGTTTTTACTAAAGCTCTTTTGGTTAAAATCATCGAGTCTTTTTTGGTAGCTGCATTTCGGTATAATTCTGCGTAATGGCCTGTAGCGATTACATTGTTGATGGTATCGGTAATTTTTACATTGTTGATACCTCTCGAATAATTTTTCTTTCGGTCGTAATACAAATCATCCCCTTCAATTATTTTATTATCGAGCGTGATTTTGGAATTTTTGGAGAGTTTTCCAATATCATTAGTAGTGTCGTAAAATCCGTTTTCGGTATAAATTACGTTTTCTTTGCTAGTAATAGTTGAAGGTCCAAAAACATAAGCATGTCCAGAATTTTCGTAATAATCTAAATGGTTAGTTTTTATAGTACTTTCTGGATTCGTAACAGTAACAGCAGTAGTAAATTTGTATTTCTTTTGGTCTACATAATAGCGACCCGATTTACTTCTTAACGTATTTTCTTTGTTACGAATGGTGCCGTAGGTATTGTAAGATGCTAATTGATTTTTCTTATCAAAATAAACGGTATCTGTTGTTAATGTTGATTCTGGCGAACGTAAAACTACATCTCCTGTAGCAAAAGCGAGTTCTTTATCACCATTGTATTCTGCATAACGGCTGTTCATAGTAATCGTGTCGCCTTGATTCATTTGAACATTCCCAAATGCTTTTACGTAATTTTCCTCTTTAAAATGATACGCTTTGTTACAAAACATTTTCACTCCATTGTGTATAATGCGAACATTTCCCGTAAAAACAGTTGCGCCGGGGATTTCGGTCTGATTCATATCTACGAAATCGGAATTTTCAATGATAATTTTTTTCTTTTCCTGCGCCACCGAAAAGGTAACTGAAAGAAGTAGAAAGGCGATATAAAAAAATGTGTTTTTCAAGTCGAATTTATTTTGAGCCAAATTTAAGTAAAAACTCTAAAAGCCATTGATAATTAAGAATATTTTATCATTTAAGAGTATAAAAAAACGCTTTCAATTGAAAGCGTTTTTAGTAATTATTTCATTATCGTTTGTTTTCTGTCTGGTCCAACTGAGATTACTTTGATTGGCACTTCCACTTCTTTTTCAATGAATTCGATATATGTTTTTAATTCTTGTGGTAATTCATCATACGTTGTCATACCAGTTAAATCAGCTTTCCAACCTTTCATTTCTGTAAAAATTGGAGTTACATTTTCTGGTTCGATGTTGTATGGTAAATGTTGAATTGCTTGTCCTTTATAGTTGTATCCTGTACAAACTTGTAAGGTGTCAAATCCTGAAAGAACGTCGCCTTTCATCATGTATAATTGCGTTACACCATTTACTTGAACCGCATATTTTAAAGCAACTAAATCTAACCAACCACAACGACGAGCACGTCCTGTAACCGATCCAAATTCATTTCCTACTTTAGCCATCGTTTGCCCAGCTTCGTTGAAATCTTCTGTAGGGAATGGTCCGCTACCTACACGTGTAGTGTACGCTTTGAAAATTCCGAATACGTCTTTTACTTTGTTAGGAGCAATTCCTAAACCAGTACAAGCACCTGCGGCAGTTGTATTTGAAGAAGTTACAAATGGATATGTCCCAAAATCAACATCTAGCAAAGAACCTTGCGCTCCTTCTGCCAAAATTGATTTTCCTTCTTTTAACGCTTTGTTTAAATATTCTTCACTATCAATGAAAGTTAATTTCTTTAAGTCCTCCACGGCTGCAAAAAACTCATCTTCCATTTCTTTTAAGTTGTATTGTAATTCTACATCGTAGAACGCAATCATTGCTTCGTGTTTGTCAGCTAAAGTTCTGTATCTTTCTTTGAAATCTACTAATTCTAAATCACCAATACGAAGTCCGTTTCTGCCCGTTTTGTCCATATAAGTTGGACCAATTCCTTTTAAAGTAGAACCAATTTTTGCTTTTCCTTTTGATGCTTCGGAAGCAGCGTCTAGTAAACGGTGTGTTGGTAAAATTAAGTGTGCTTTTCTAGAAATGAACAATTTAGCAGTAACATCCATATTGAATTTTGCTAAACCTTCAATTTCTTTTTGGAAAACTACTGGGTCGATTACAACTCCATTTCCAATAATATTGATGGCGTTTTTGTGGAAAATTCCAGAAGGAATCGTTCTTAAAACGTGTTTGATTCCATCAAATTCTAAAGTGTGTCCAGCATTTGGTCCACCTTGAAAACGAGCAATAATATCGTATTTTGAGGTAAGAACGTCAACGATTTTTCCTTTTCCTTCGTCTCCCCATTGTAATCCAAGTAGTAAATCTACAGTCATTGTGTTGTGTTTATTATTTGTAGTTAGTTGTTATTATTTTTTTGGTAGAGACAAGTCAGTGACTTGTCTGTACTAATAAATTACGAATCGTCAATTATTGTTGTTTTTTTGTTCCGTAGAAGTAAAGTGAATGGGTTGAGATATTAATACCAAACATTTCTTCCATGGTTTGTTTAATTTGCTGAATTCTTGGATCGCAAAATTCGATAACTTCACCAGTGTCGGTTAAAATAATGTGATCGTGTTGTTTATCGAAGTATGATTTTTCATAATGTGCTTGATTTTGTCCAAATTGATGACGACGCACCAAACCACATTCTAATAAAAGTTCGATAGTATTGTAAAGTGTAGCTCTACTTACGCGATAGTTTTTATTTTTCATTTTGATATACAAAGATTCGATATCAAAATGCTCGGTGGCATTGTAAATTTCCTGAAGAATAGCATAACGTTCAGGCGTTTTACGGTGCGCTTTCTCTTCTAAATATTTAGTAAAAACATTCTTTACAATTTCCTGATTTTTGTTTTCCATTGCTTTGGTTAATGAAATATTGGCAAAGATAGTGTTATTTTTGCTTTGTATAAAATCCTAAACTTAATTGGGATATTTTAGTTATTAACTTTTGTTAATTATTATAAACCCTTGTTACCTTATCAATTCCATCTACTTTTTTGATGTTTTCAATCAATTTTTTCAGAATGGTATTGTTTTGAACAACAACAGCAACTTGTCCGTTAAAAATACCAGCGTCACTGCTCAACGAAATACTCTGAATATTCACATTCATTTGGTTTGAAATTACTTTGGTTAAATCGTTGGTTAATCCTAAAATATCCATTCCTGTGATTTTTAAAATGGCTTTAAATTCTTCTTGAGAGGAGTCAATCCATTTTGCTGGAATAATGCGATAGGCATAATTAGATTGCATACTAATGGCATTTGGACAGTCTTTTCTATGTACTTTTATTCCTTCATTAATACTAACAAATCCAAAAACTTCATCACCTGGAATTGGATTGCAACAGCTTGATAATTTATAATCTAATTTGTCTTGTTCTGAACCAAATACTAATAAATCGTATTTTTTACTAATTTCATTTTTGTGAATTTGTTCTGGTTGATTAGATGGCGAACGTTTGATAGTTTTCTTAAAGAAATTAACCAATGTGTTGCTTTTTTGAGCAGCATAATCTTTTAGTTGTTGGTTTTCAATTGCGCCAATTCCAGCTCGGTAATACAAATCTAAACTGGTTTGTAACTTAAAGAAGTTGACCAATTCATTAGTCGTATTTTCGTTAAGTACAATTTTTAAATGACGTAGTTTTCGAGTAAGAATTTCTTTTCCGTCTTCGGCAATCTTTTTAGTGTTTTCGTTTAAAACGTTTTTAATTTTATTTTTCGCTCTCGAAGTGGTAACATAATCTAACCATTGCGAAGTTGGTTTTTGATTCGCCGATGTAATAATTTCTACTTGATCACCACTATTTAAAACATGATTTAGCGGAACTAATTTTCCGTTTACTCTAGTTCCTCTTGTTTTTACACCAATTTCTGAGTGAATACTAAAAGCGAAATCTAACGAAGTAGCTCCTTTTGGTAACGATTTAATTTCGCCTTTTGGAGTGAATACATAGATTTCTTTGGCATACAAATTCAATTTAAAATCTTCTACAAAGTCAACTGCATTGGTAGAAGAATTTTCTAATGCTTCTTTTAATTGGTTTAGCCAAATTTCCAAACCATGTTCTTCAGTAGCTCCATTTTTATATTTGTAATGCGCTGCGTAGCCTTTTTCCGCAATTTCATCCATCCGTTCGCTTCGCACTTGAATTTCTACCCAACGACCTTTTGGTCCCATTACGGTAATATGAAGTGCTTCATAACCAGACGATTTTGGGGAAGAAATCCAGTCACGTAATCGACTTGGCGAAGGACGATAATGATCAGTAACTACAGAATATATTTTCCAAGCAATGAATTTTTCGTCATGTTGGTTGGCTTTGTAAATAATTCGAAGCGCAAATTTGTCGTAAACTTCATCAAAAGTAACGCCTTGAACTTTCATCTTTCTACGGATAGAATAAATCGATTTTGGACGACCTTTAATTGTGAATTCTATTCCTTCTTCAACCATTGATTTACTTAATACATCTGAAATAGTTTTGATGTATTCATCTTGCTCTTCTTTGGTTTCTTTAATTTTACTTACAATATCATTGTAAACTTCGGGTTCGGTATATTTTAAACCTAAGTCTTCTAATTTGGTTTTGATGTTGTATAATCCTAAACGATGAGCAAGCGGTGCATAAATATAAAGTGTTTCGGAAGCAATTTTGGCTTGTTTGTAATCCACCATACTTCCCATAGTTTGCATATTGTGCAATCTATCGGCGATTTTGATTAGAATTACCCGAACGTCATCGTTTAACGTCAATAGCATTTTACGGAAATTCTCCGCTTGCATTGAAATTTCTTGGTCGGTTTTAACCTTGGCAATTTTGGTTAAGCCTTCAACCAATTGAGCAATCTTAGGATTGAACATTTTTTCAATGTCCTCAACTGTAATATCGGTGTCCTCTACCACATCGTGCATTAAGGCGGCTGCTATTGAAGTTGCTCCCAAACCAATATCACGCGCTACAATTTTAGCTACGGCAATGGGATGGAAAATATAGGCTTCACCCGATTTTCTTCGTTGGTCTTTATGAGCATCAACAGCTACATCAAATGCTTTACGGATGATTTTTTTGTCTTCATCAGTAAGGGTTTGATAACTGATGCGAAGTAATTCTTTATATTCTTGCGCAATGGCTTTGTTTTCGGCTTCTAATTCTAACTCTGTCATACATTTTCTTTAACCAACTAAAAGTAAAGTATTTTTTCTAATTGTGCAAGAGTGAAAATAGAGAAATGAATAAAGAACAAAGATTTGACGTTGAATTTTGAAATTGCTATTGAAATTGTCTTTGTCTTTTAGCTTCGAATAGCAGAATAGCAGCTGCAACCGAAACATTCATTGAATCAATTTCGCCTTGCATTGGAATGATGATGTTTTTAGTGCTTTCTGTTCGCCATTTTTCTGATAAACCTGTTGCTTCTGTTCCAACCACTAAAGCAGTAGGAGTAGTGTAGTTTTGGGTGTGATATTCGGTTGAATCTTGTAAAGTAGCTGAATAAATATTGATTTTATTTGCTTTCAAATAAGCAATAACTTCCTCTGTAGTTCCAACCGCAATTTGTCGGGTAAACAAACAACCTACACTTGAGCGAACGATATTTGGGTTATATAAATCGCTTTTTGGATTGGCAATAATAACTGCATCAATATTAGCAGCATCAGCAGTTCTTAAAATGGCGCCTACGTTTCCGGGTTTTTCTAAGGATTCTCCAACTAATATTAGTGGATTTTTAGAAAGTTTTAAATCGGATAAGGCTAACGATTTTGTTTTGGCAATGGCTAAAATTCCTTCGGTAGTATCGCGATAGGCTAATTTTTGATAGACTTCTTTTGATATTTCGATACGTTCTATTTCACCTGATTTGACAAGATTTTTTATTTCTCTTTCAGAAATGATTTCAGGTAAAAATAGAATGGTTTCTAATTCATAGCCACCTTTTAGTGCCAATTCAATTTCACGTTTTCCTTCAATTAAAAAAGTGCCCGTTTGTTTACGAATTTTTGCCTTTTCTTGCAATTGAACTAACGATTTAATAAATGGATTTTGAACCGAGGTGATTTGTTTCATGAATAAGAAATTATAGAGCAAAAGTACAAAAAAAGCCTCTCATTTACTGAAAGGCTTTTAGTGTTATTTTTTTTGTTGTTCAAATTTTCCTTTGTAACGTTTGTACAATTCCGTGTGATGACTTTCTAAACTGATTTGTCTTCCATCAATAAAAGCGAAGGAAATAACATTCGTTTTCATATCTAAAGCATCGCCTTCAGAAATGAATAAAGTTGCGCTTTTACCTGATTCTAACGTTCCGTATTGGTTGTCAATTCCTAGAATTTTAGCTGAATTTCCAGTGATTAATTGTAACGCTTGTTCTTTTGAAAGTCCCCAAGCCGCACAAGTTCCAGCGTAAAACGGAAGGTTTCTGGTTTGCATACGTTCCATGTCACCAGCGTTTTGTAAGCCAACTAAAACGCCTGCATCTACTAATAATTTGGCATTTTTGTAGGGTAAATTTACATCTTCATCTTCTAATAAAGGCAAACTGTGTACACGATTTAATAAGACCGAAACGTTATTTTCTTTTAATAAAGCACCTACTTTAAAAGCATAATAACCACCAACAATTGTCATGTTTTTGATGTTGTTTTTCTTTTTGAACAAAACCGCATCGATGATTTCTTTTTCGCCATTTGCGTTTACATACAAGGTTTTCTCACCCGATTGTAAACCTTTCATAGCTTCGTAAGGAATGTCTTTTTTAGCATTTTTACTTCCCAAATAAGCAAAAGCATTGTCAAAATATTCTTGAATTGCTTTTACTTGTGGATCGTAGTTTTTGTTCATTTCAATGCCTCCTGGTTCTGCCCACCAACCCGCTCTTGAATAGCTTCTTGGCCAGTTTAAGTGAATTCCATCGTCGGTTTTAATCGAAGCGTCTTCCCAGTTCCAAGCATCTAATTGAACGATTGATGAAGTTCCTGGAATTCTGCCACCTCTTGGTGTAATTTGTGCTAATAAAACGCCATTTGGACGCGTAGTTTCAACTAATTTTGACTCGGCATTGTAAGCGATAATACTTCTTACGTGTGGATTGAATTGTCCAATCTCACTTTCGTCATCCGAAGCTCTTACGGCATCAATTTCAACTAAACCTAATGTTGAATTCGGCGCGATAAATCCTGGATATACATGTTTTCCAGATGCTTCAATCACAATATCGTGTTTGGCTGGTTTCATTACTGTTGCATCGCTAATTGCTGCAATTTTTCCATCTATAATCGAAATTAAACTGTTTTCAATTACTTGTCCGTTTCCTAAATGCGCTTTAGCACCTAAGATTAAAATCGATTTACTTTGTTTTGGAGCTGGCGTTTGTTGGGCAAACCCAAACAAAGAAATAAATAAAAGAACTATATATTTTTTCATTATTAATTGTATTTATAGTGAGACTCTTTGCAATATTCTCCTAAAGTATCACAGTGGTAGTGACCGTTTTCTTTTTTCTTAGGTAATTGCGTTTTCATTCCTTTGTTTTTAGCGTCTAACATGAAGTTAATCAAATCGGCTCTTTCTTTTTGAATTTCGCTCATCACTTCTTTCTCTTTTTCTAAATCATAGAAAATAATTCCGTCTACTAATGTTTTTTCTGCTCTAGTGTAGATAGATAAAGGGCTATCAGACCAAAGTACCACATCGGCATCTTTACCTACTTTAATACTTCCTACTTTATTGTCTACTTGAAGAATTTTTGCTGGATTTAGGGTTACGAAATTCCAAGCTTCTTCTTCCGTTACATTTCCGTATTTAACCGTTTTAGCTGCTTCTTGATTCAAACGTCTTGACATTTCAGCATCATCTGAATTGATAGATACTTTTACGCCTTCGTTCATCATAATAGCCGCATTGTAAGGAATGGCATCGTTTACTTCATATTTATAAGCCCACCAATCTGCAAATGTTGAACCAGCAACGCCGTGAGCCGACATTTTATCAGCTAATTTGTAGCCTTCTAAAATGTGTGTAAATGTTTGAATTTTGAAACCATAACGCTCTGCTAATTTCATCAACATATTGATTTCCGATTGTACGTAAGAGTGACAAGTGATGAAACGTTTTTTAGCTAAAATTTCGCCTAAAACTTCCATTTCGACATCAAATCTTGGCATTTTTTTATTTTTACCTGATTTGTAAGTATCCCACTCATTTTTGTATTCGATTGCTCTAGTGAAATAATCTTCGTAAACTTGTTCCACACCCATACGCGATTGTGGAAAACGGCTTCTTTCAAAATCGCCCCAATTCGATTGTTTTACGTTCTCACCTAAAGCAAATTTGATGTATTTTGGAGCATCTTTCACTAACATTTCATCAGGAGAATAACCCCATTTCAATTTGATGAAAGCTGCACGACCACCAATAGGATTTGCAGAACCATGTAACAAGTTAGCCGAAGTAACGCCACCAGCTAAGTTTCTGTAAATATTAATATCATCAGAATTTACCACATCTTCAATAGTAACTTCTGCTGATGAATTTTGCCCACCTTCGTTAACTCCATTTGAAATGGCAATGTGCGAGTGTTCATCAATGATTCCAGCTGTTAAGTGTTTACCTGTTCCGTCAACAACTTTTGCTCCAGTTGAGGGTAAGTTTTTACCAATTTTTGCAATTTTACCGTTTTGGATTAAAACATCTGTTTCTTTAAGATTTCCTTCTTTTTCACCAGTCCAAACCGTTACATTTTTGAATAGAATCGTTTCTTGTTTTGGTTTTTCGTCGTTTCCAAAAGAAATATTTGGATACGTTACAGCATACATAGACTGCACTTTTGGTTCGTCTTTTTTATCGTCTTTCTTTTTATCGTCTTTAACTTCAGTTGCTCTTTTAGTTGCTGTCCAAGATGTTTCGTTTCCATTTTCTAAAACGGCTTTTCCTTGCATCATGTCTTTTACGAAAGTTCCTGAAAGTCTAACGAAATTTGCTTTTGTAGTATCTTGATTTTTGATAACTAAATTCACCCAAGGATCATTGAACTGAATTTTTGTTCCAAAGTTGATGCTGTCTTTAACGGCTTTTGCTTCAAATTTTGAAGTTTCACCTTCGATTTTTAATTCGAATTTATGGTTGTCAAAAACTAAATCGTAAGTTCCTCTAATATCAGTAGGATTGATTTTATCGATGATATTTCGATTTCCTTGTACCCAGTTTTCTAAGATGTTGCTTTTGTCTTCAAAAATATCCCCTGAAACGATAATGAAATTCGCTAATTTTCCTTTAGAAATAGAACCTACTTTGTCAAATTGATTTACCAATTTTGCAGGAGTTTCTGTTAAAGCTAATAGAGCTTTGTCTTTTGGTAAACCATATAAAACGGCTTTTCTTAAATTAGAAAGAAATGATTTGGTTTCTTTTAAATCTGCTGTAGAAAGTACAAATGGTACATTATTCTCAGCCAAAATTTTCAAGTTAAATGGGGCTTGATTCCAAAATTTCATATCGCTCAAGCTTACTTGTTGCGCTAAGTATGGGTCAGAAACGTCATACGCATCAGGGAAGTTCAATGGAATGATAAAAGTAGCGCCTGATTTTTTGATTTCGTCGATACGCTCAAATTCATTTCCGCTTCCTTTAATTAGATATTTTACTCCAAATTCATCACCTAATTTATCTGCTCTCAATGCATTTAATTTATCGCCAGCGTTGAAGATTTGAAGTAAAGATTTGTTGTTGTTGAATGCTTCTAAAGATAAATCTTTATTAGTTGCATTTCCTTGTCCGTACCATTTAGCATCGTGAAATACTTGGCGAATTAAAGCCATACTTCCCATCATAGAAGAAGGGTAACTTTGCTTGGTAAATTTACTTCTGCTGAATGTGAAATGTTGCGATACTTTATCTTTAATCATTCTATCAGCGTTTGTCCCGAAGTCGTTTAATGTCCAAAGTAAACCTGTTCCTGCAATTACACCATCATTGTGGTGACTTAAAACGGTACCAAAACCAGCTTCTCTTAAACTTCCAGCTGCTTTTTGATCGTAGCTTAAGTTTTCGTATGCATTGTATTCTGGTTTGATGTGGTCGTTCCAATAATAACCTTCACGATTGGTATCGTATTGTGGTGTGAAGTTACCACTTGGTCTTGGTGTTGGTTTGTTGATTCCAAATTCGCTATATAATTCTACGAATGATGGATAAATTGTTTTTCCTGTTGCATCTACAATTGTAGCTCCTTTTGGAATAGAAATGTTTGTTCCAACTTCAACAATTTTGTTTTCTTTGATTAACAGCGTTGCTTTTTCAATTTTTTGCGTTGCTGATACATAAATAGTGGCGTTTGTAATAGCAACATAGTTTTTGAAGCTTTGTTTTACGCCATCATTTTTTGGAAAATATTCTTGAGCATTTCCGGAAAAAGAAATCAAGAATACTAACAATAACGATAAGTATCTCATGGTTTTTGGTTTAGTAATGGCTAAAGATAAAAATTATCTTCGATTTTAATTATGTAAGAAACGGATTTAAGAAATTTTAACTTTTGTTAACAGTAAATTATCGGTTTATATAAAGGTAGCCGGTTAATGGTTCGGAATAATTAGGATCATTTAAATAAAGGATATAATAATAAGTTCCAGCAGGCGCTAAAGTACTTCCAACTCCATCTTCCACATAACCATCCCAGTCGGGTTTGTTATTATTACCTGTCCATAAATGTTTACCCCAGCGGTTGTAAATTAATAATTCAAAATTCATAAAAATATCACGAAGTCCATCGATAAAAAAGGTGTCATTTGAATTATCTCCATTTGGAGAAACTGCATTATAAACTGTAGGAGGACAATTTTCAGTTAATAGTAAAAAAGAAGTAACAGCGAAACAACCATTATAAATTCGAATAAAAATTTCTTTTGGAGTTGTTATTGCTTCGTAGTTTGAAGTGTTTGTTATTGAATTTATATTTTGGACTGCATCATCATAATTTTCATGAAATGAAACGATATGGCTTGGATCTGTTTTAACTAACTCAGAGTAACTTGAAAAATCAAAAATACCTCGAGTTAAACCAAGATTACAAGTAGTTATCGAATTTAAATTATTGAAAGTTGGAGAAACAGTAAGTTCAATATCAATTTGGAAAGTGTTGTTGTTTTCTACTAGTTCTGTAACAATTCCAGAACCATTTCCTGTATCGTCAACAACAGCTAGCAATGAAAAATTTAGAGGAACAGAACTTGGAATTGTTAAAGTTATGTTCCCATTTTCGCTACCTCCAATTGGAATTATGTTTTGAGTGAATGCAGTTGCTATTGCTTGTGTTCCAGCATAAAAGGTGATTGGGGTGTTGGCTTGTAAAACTTCTGTACTATTCAAATTTGAAACTGTAAAATCAATTGCGACTTGTCTGGAATTACAAGTGGAAATTGGGTTTTCTAGCACAATAGTTGCATCAGGTAATTGACTGTTTAGTTTGGTAACTACAGTATTAATCATGATGAAATCTTGAAAAGAAGTTAATGCTATTGAAGCACTTGTATCCCCTATGGAAATATAACTATCAATTTCGTAAATATCCAAATCCATATTGTACAATTGGTTGGAACCTGTAACAGAATTAGTACTATTAAAAACGTTATTAGGTGGATTAAAAGGATTACTTATTGCAGTTCCATTTACTGTAAAAGTTTCGGTTGGTAATTGAGAATCTCCTTCCCAAGCAATGAATCCTGCTTTAGCATTGGCATTATTTAATACATATAAATTAGTTAAATCTATTTGTAAGGCATCTGGAACACCTTGTAAACCATCATAAATGTTTAGTTGATTTAATGTTAAACTAGGATTTTCATAAACAATTAATATGGCCCAACCTGCAAAATTTGTCTTTCTACTATAATGAAGTGCTTCAAAAGGAGAAATGTCTAAATTAGAAAGGGTATAAGTTCCATTTCCTGTTGTTTGAACTAAAGTTGTAATATCTTTAAACGCACTGAAATAGGTAAAAGTACTAGGGTTGAAAAATCTCGAATGCGAAAAAGTTCTATCAGGAGTAATTAGTGTTCCGTTTAAATCGACTTCAAAATCACCATCTCCACTGCCTGCCCAATATAAATAAGCTCTAATAATTGTGTCACTCGGACCTAAATTTAGTGTTGCAGATGCCGAAGTATTGGTTACATAAAAATTGGTTGGATTATTTTCAGCTATGTTCATTGTATTTCCCACAAATGTGAAATCGTATCTTCCATTTACTTGTGTGAATAGCGAAATATCTTGACCTTTTATAAAAGTAGGCAATAGAATTCCTAATAGAAAAATGAGGCAAAGTAATTTTTTCAACATACTGATTTAGTGAAAATTTGGTTCCAATTTACTATATTTTTTTTAAAAAACAGAATAAAGAAATCAGATGCCGTAAAAATTTAGTAATTTTCCGCTTTAAAATAATAGTTTGGGAAAGTATCACGTAGAAAAATATAGTTCAATACGTTATGATTTGTGGAACAAATTTGTAGCCAATGCCAAAAATGCTACTTTTTTATTTCATCGCGATTTTATGGAATATCATCAAGACCGATTTGAAGATTATTCATTGCTTGCTTTTGATGATAGTCAAGAATTAGTTGCTGTTTTGCCCGCAAATAGAGTAGGAGAAACCCTTTTTTCGCATCAAGGACTAACTTATGGTGGAATTGTAATTCATGAGAAAACAAAAATTTCCGATTTTATCTCGATTTCAAAATCTATTTTTGAATATTTGAACGCTCAACAATTTCAGAAAATAATTTTTAAAGAAATTCCAACTATTTACAACCAAATTCCTTCTGACGAATTGCAATATTTGATGTTTTTGATGCAAGGAAATTTGGTTAGAAGAGATGTTTTGTCGGTTGTAGATTTGAAAACCAATTTTTCTTTTTCACGCGATAGGAAAAATGGGATTAAACGAGGAATCAAAAATGATTTAGTTGTAAAAGAAGAACCTAATTTTGAATTATTTTGGAATGAAATTTTAATTCCAAATTTAGAAGTTAAACATCAAGCAAAACCAGTTCATTCATTGGAAGAAATTCAGTTGTTGTTTAGTAAATTTCCAAAAAATATCCGACAATTTAATGTATATCAAAACGATAAAATTGTGGCTGGAACAACCATTTTTGAAACGGATTTAGTAGCGCATTCTCAATATATTTCTGGTAATTCAGATAAAAACGAATTAGGAAGTTTAGATTTTTTACACGATTATTTAATTTCTAACGTTTTTAAAGACAAAAAATATTTCGATTTCGGAATTTCCAATGAAAATCAAGGTAAAAATATAAATGAAGGTTTATTGTATTGGAAAGAAAGTTTTGGAGCAAGAGCTATTACACAAGATTTTTACGAGGTTGAAATAAAAAACCACACACTTTTAGATAACGTTTTATTATGATACATTTCCTAAATTTAAGAAAACTAAACCAACCTTTTGAAGTTGCTTTTCAAAAAAAGATGAAGCAATTCTTAGATGGTGGTTGGTATATTTTAGGTAATGAAGTCAAGCAATTTGAAATTGATTTTGCATCTTATTGCGGCACAAAACATTGTATTGGAGTAGGAAATGGTTTAGATGCTTTGGTTTTAATTTTCAAAGGCTACATTCATCTGGGAAAACTACAAAAAGGAGATGAAGTTATTGTTCCGGCAAATTCTTACATTGCTAGTATTTTAGCAGTTTTACAAGCTGATTTAGTTCCTGTTTTAGTCGAGCCTAGATTAGAAACTTTCAATATAAATCCAGAAGAAATTGAAGCTAAAATAACTTCAAAAACAAAAGCCATTTTACCTGTTCATTTATACGGGCAATTGTGTGAAATGAAAGCTATAAATGAAATAGCTCAAAAGCACAATTTATTAGTTATTGAAGATGCAGCTCAAGCGCACGGAAGTCAGTTTTCAGAAAATGAAAAAGCAGGAAATTTATCAAACGCTGCGGCTTTTAGTTTTTATCCAGGAAAAAATCTTGGTGCTTTAGGTGATGCAGGATCTATTACAACTAGTGATAATGAATTAGCTGAAGTGCTTTTTTCTATGCGAAATTATGGTTCAAAAGTAAAATATGAAAACGAAATTATTGGTGTAAATTCTCGTTTAGACGAATTGCAATCGGCTTTTTTAAATATTAAATTAAAGCAATTAGATTCGGAAAATGAATTTCGTAGAAGTATGGCAAAACGTTATCTTTCGGAAATTAAAAGCGATAAAATCATGTTGCCAAATTGGGATTTATCTCAAAATCATGTGTTTCATTTATTTGTAATCCGAACTTCAAACCGATTAGCATTAAAAAATTATCTAAAACAAAATGGAATTGAAACAATGATTCATTATCCAATTCCACCTCACAAACAAAAAGCTTTATCAAATTGGAATAATTTATCGTTTCCAATCACTGAGAAAATCCATGATGAGGTTTTGAGTATTCCTTTGAATTCGGGTTTAAAAGCTTCCGAAATCCAACATATTATTACAATTTTAAATCAATATTGATTTTGGATATTTTTAAAAAAATAAGTCAAAACCAATTGTTTAAAGTTACTTCGCTAAGTAGTTTTAGCATTCTTGTACGATTAATTACTGGTTTTTTGTCATCTAAAGTAATTGCTTATTTTGTTGGTCCTTCAGGAATGGCTTTGATGGGAAATTTGAGAAGTTTTACATCATTATTAGAATCTGTTGGAACACTCGGAATTCAGAATGGCGTTTTACAAAATGTTGCTAAAAATCATCAAGATAGAGTAAAATTAAATTATTTTGTACGCCTTATTTTTTGGACACTTTTGTTTTTCTCGCTTTTAATTTCTACCGTTTTAATTTTTGGAAATTCGTATTTCGGAAAAATGATTTTCAATCGCCAATCGGAGTATAATTTTATTTTAAATTTTGTTGCTTTTTTTCTTCCATTTCAAGTTTTACATCTCTTTTTTATTACGGTTTTAAATGGTTTTAGTTATTACAAAAAAGTAACATTGATTTCGATTTATGGTTACATTGCTAGTTTGCTTACTTCATTTGTTTTTATTTGGTTTTATGGAGTATTTGGTGCTTTGGTTTCCATTTCCATAACTTCTTTTTTATTGTTTTTATTTTCAAGTTTTTATTTTTTTAAAGAGTTTTCTTTTGGAATTATTTTCAAAAGAATTCAAATCGATTTCAGTGTTTTAAAAGGATTGATTCCATTTGGAATTATGTCGCTTTTTACGGCTGTTTTAACTCCTGTTTTATACATTTTTATTCGAAATCTTATAGCTAAAGAAGTTTCTATTGAAGCTTCAGGTTGGTTTGAGGCGATGCAGAGAATTTCGGGATTTTATTTCATGTTTATTTCAACTTTAGTAAGTTTTTATTTCTTGCCAGAATTAATCAAAACCTCTTCTGAACATGAAAAAATAGCTATTACAACTAAGTTTTTTAAACAAGTTATTCCTGTTTTTTTAATTACTTTAATTGGTGTTTTTTTCTGCAAAGATTTTATAATTAAATTATTGCTAACATCTGATTTTTATCAAGTGAGAGAATTATTTGCTTGGCAACTTATTGGAGATTTTTTCAAAGCAATGTCACTAATTTTAGGAATTCGATTTTATGTAATTAAAGACTTAAAAGGCTATCTTCTCACTGAAAGTATATCATTTTTAGTCTTTTTTGTTGCTTCTTGGTTTTGGATTCCAATTTATGGTGCGATTGGAGCTGTAATTAGTTATGCTGCTACTTATGTAGTTTACTTTTTAGCTTTGGTTGTCTATTTTAGAAAAGTTATTTTTAAGTCTTAAATGTTTTTCAAACGTACCTTGATTTCCAATAACAAAAGCTTAAAAAGTAACTTGAAGTGTTTCGCTTTTATAAACTTATACATTTCAAATCGAATTCTTCCCAACAACGCTTTGTGCTCGTCTTTTGTTTTGTTTAAATGATATGCTTTGACTAAAATTCTCAAAGTAGATTCGTTTAACTTTTTTGCTCTCAAATTGTTTTCAATCAAAAAATGAGAACTTAATGAATCAGAAACAATTCTTTTTTTTGCCAGAATTTCAGAAATGTATTCAAATTCAAAATCTCTGGAAGTTCTAATCCATAAATCTAAATCTTCGTAGGCCAAATCTTCGTCATAATATTCCAATTTTTCCAAAACCGATTTTTTAATCATTGAAGAAACCGAACAAATTTTGGTTGTTCTTCCTACAACCATTCTGTAAATATCTCCACTTTCTGGGCGATCTTCTTCGTTGTAATAATTATTTAGGAAGTTACCGTTTTCATCGATTTCGATTAAATTTCCGTAAACAATCCCCAGATTTTTATATTTAGAATTTTGAAAAGTTGTGACTTGTTTTTCAATGCAATTAGGAACTAATAAATCATCTGCGGCTAAATCAATGATAAATTCGCCTTTTGCTTTTTTAGCCAATTGATTAAAGGTTTTGGTGTTGCCCAAATTCTTTTCATTAGAAGAAAAATGTACTTCAGGATGATTTTTTACCCAATCTTTAATTACTTCGATCGAATTATCGTCACTACAATCATCTGCAATTAGTAATTCAATATTTGGGTAGGTTTGATTAATGACAGAATTCAAGGCTTCCACTACGTAAGCTTCGTGATTGTAAGACAAACAAATAACACTAACAAGCGGAAAATTTTGCATATTGGGTTTTTAAATCTATTTTTATGCTAAATTACTAAACTAATTCAACCGAAATGAAAAACCACTCAAAAAAACCATTAAAAGTAGCCATTGTTGGCTATAAATTGGCTGAAGGTGGTTTGGAAAGGGTTTTTGGAACTACAACAAAAATACTTCATGATGCTGGAATAGAAGTACATACTTTGGTTTTAGAAGACAAAATTGATTATGAGTTTGGTGGGAAATTAGTAGCTTTTGGACAATTTTCGAAGTTTGTTAAGTATTTTAAATTACGAAATTACCTAAAAAACCAGCAATTTGATTACGTAATCGATTTTCGTCATCGTATCAATCCAAAAATGGAGTGGGTGTTTTTGAATTTTATTTATTGCAATCTAAAGTTTATTTATACCATTCATAGTAGTAGATTGGAAACGTATTTGACTGATAATAATAGGATTGCAAAGCAAATACTTCAAAAAGCACATAAAATTGTAGCGGTTTCCAGTTTTATCAAACAAAAAATTGAAACTAAATTTGAAGCTAAATCAGTTGAAGTTATTCCAAATTCGGTTTCAATTCGTTCGTATTCAACTACTGAAAAATTATCTTTTGAATATGTTATTGCGGTTGGAAGATTAGTTCAATTAAAACAATTTGATAAGCTAATTGAAAGTTATTCTAATTCTAATTTGTCTCAGAAAAATATTCATTTGGTAATCTTAGGAACTGGAGAAGAGCAAGACAAATTAAAAAAGAAAATTTTAGATTTGAAATTAGAAACTAAAGTTCATTTGTTAGGTTTTAAAGAAAATGTTTGGGATTATATTTCCAATGCAAAGTTTTCGGTTTTGTCTAGTCAATACGAAGGTTTTCCGATGACTATTTTAGAATCATTAAGTTTGGGAATTCCAGTAATTTCATTCGATTGCGAAAGCGGTCCAAACGAAATGATTATCAATCATCACAATGGGATTTTAGTAGAAAATCAGAATTTCACTGAATTAACTCACAAAATGAATATCTTTGTTGAAGACGAAATTTTATATCAAAATTGCAAAAATACCTCGGTTTCGAGTGTTGCAAAATTTCAGTCGGAAGTTGTAGTAAACCAATGGTTACAGATGTTAAATTATGGAAATTAAAATTGTAAATATCCCTAAGATTGAAGACCCAAGAGGTAATTTATCCGTTATCGAAAAGGAAGTGGTGCCGTTTGAAATCAAACGCGTTTACTATTTGTATGATGTTCCTGCTGGAGCAGAACGTGGCGGACATGCACATAAAAAATTGCAACAGTTTTTAGTAGCGCTTTCAGGAAGTTTTGATGTTATCTTAAACGACGGAAAAGAGGAAAAAATAGTTACTTTAAACAAACCTTTTGAAGGTTTATTAATTACCAATGGTATTTGGCGTGAATTGAAAAACTTTTCTTCGGGAGCAGTTTGTTTGGTGGTGGCTTCTGATGTGTTCGAAGAAGCGGATTACATCAGAGAATTTGAAGATTTTTTAGCGATTTCTACTAAGTAAATTTTCATAAACGTTTACTAAATCTGAAAAATGTTTTGCAAAGGTCTTTGTAACTAAATAATTTGGGATGTTATTTTCTAATTTGCTTTTTAAACCTGAATTTGAAAGAAGTTCGACCATTTTTTCTTCCAATGCTTTCTGATTTTTGAAAGAATAAGTTAGTCCAACATTGTTTTGCTCAATTTCCTCTTTAATTCCAATTAAATTACTTGTGATTACTGTTTTTCCAAAAGCGAAACTTTCTAAAATTACATTACCATACGCTTCTAAATATTCACTCGGTATCACTGAAAATTTGGAATTAGCATAAATTTCTTGTAATTCTTCACGTGATTTGTTTCCTAAAAATAAAACGTTTTGCAGATTATTATTTTTTGTAAAATTCTGAAGTTCTTCTATTTGATTTCCATCGCCAACAATCCATAATTTTTCGTTTGGAAATTGTTTTGAAATGTTTTGAAATGCTTTTAATAAAGTCAAAATCCCTTTTTCAGGAACCAATCGCCCAACAAACAAAATATAGTTTCCTTCTGAATTGGAATTTTGGTTTTGCTCTATAAGTATTGGATTTGCTAATGTTTTACCTTCTTTTTTAAAATGGTTTGAGACAAATTGCGTTAAGTTTTCTGATGGCGTTAAAAAATAATCAATATGTTTTTTGATAATACTTTTATGATGCGATTGTTTTAAATACAACAAAGTGTCAAACAAAATATTTCGTTTTGGTTGATGATGTAAAATGCATTCCAAAGCATTTTCATGCTTGTGAAGCACTTCATTTTTATCATTCAGCATGTAATTTTTTGGACAGATGTAATAATAATCGCGAAAAGAAAACACAATCGGAATTCCTTTAGATTTTGCAAATTCCATAAAATGCGGCGTTACTGGTGCGCCAATGCTAAAACAGTGAATTACATTAGGTTGAAAACTTTCAATTTCTCGAATAATTTCTTGAGTGATGGTTTTGTGGTAGAATTTTTCAACCCAATTGGTTTTTATTTTATCCTTCCCAAACCATTTAAAGATGTAATTAGAATTGTTTTTTTCGGAATACTGAATCAATTCATGCAAATAGTTTTCAACTCCTCCAAGTCGATTTTCACTATTAAAATTATTGATAATCAGTATTTTCATCCAATATAAATTTTACTAAAATAAGTTAATCGAAACACATTGAAAACAAACAAAGACGGATTATTTCCTTTAAGTTGATGCTCTAAAAATTTCCCAAAAACCGAATACAAAACAGCTAGTAAATATGTAATTTTAAAAGTATGTAACTTAGAAACTAAGTTAACCATTTTGCTGTATTCTTTAGTAATAAGCTGTTTTTTATATAGTAAGTATAAATTATCTAACGAGTTTTTTGTCTTTTCAACATAAACGACATTGGTATCAATATCATCATGTTGAACTGGATTATGAATATGTTTGATTTTAGCGTTCATTTTTTGAAGTTCAAAAGAAAAAAGTGTGTCATCGTGACCATATTTTTTAAAAGAACTATCAAATTTAATGCGATTAAAAACCGATTTTTTTATCAAAGTATTATTGAACAAAGTCGCTCGATAGGTATTTTTATTTCTCTGGTCGACTGTTTGGTCTTCCATGAATTTGCCATATTTCCAGCGAAGTAATTGTTGGTTTGAAGGCGCTTTTTCAGCATGAATTCTTCCACCATATACTACTTCGTAATCAGGAATTTGATCAATGTAATTTTTTATGAAATTAGGAAAAGGTAAAACACAATCGCCATCTAAAATTAGTAAATTTTCATATTGAGATTGACCAACTAAAATATTTTTATTTTCACGATAACCTACATTTTTCTCCAAAGAAACATAACTACAATGAGAAAGTAAATTGATTTTCTCGTTCTCTAAATTATGAATCGAATTTGAGGCGTCATCTTGTGTTAAAATCTCAAAATCGATTCCTAAATCAAGACATTGTTGATGAATTTCTTTTACTAATGGCAAAAGATTGTAATGGTATATCGTTATTAAAATCGATAGCATTTACACCGATCTTTGAACTACTTCAAACATTTTTCCACCTTCAAATTTTAAAGTTTTTGAAGGGTATTTTAAAACTAATGCATAATCGTGAGTGGCCATTAAAATGGTTTTTCCATTTGCGTTAATTTTACGAAGTACTTCCATGATTTCCACACTAGTTTGCGGGTCAAGGTTTCCTGTTGGTTCATCAGCTAAAATGATTTCAGGATCGTTAAGTAAGGCTCTTGCAATCCCAACACGCTGTTGTTCTCCACCAGAAAGTTGGTGTGGCATTTTATTAGCAAAACCTTTCATTCCAACTTTATCTAAAACTTCCTCGATTTTAACTTCCATTTCTTCTTTTTCTGTCCAGCCAGTTGCTTTAAGAACGAATAATAGATTTTCCTTTACACTTCTGTCAGAAAGTAATTTAAAGTCTTGGAAAACCACTCCTAATTTTCTTCTTAAATACGGAATGTCGTTTTCTTTTAAAGTAGTTAAATCGTAATCTACAATGCTTCCTTCGCCGTCTGTTAAGGCTAAATCAGCATACAATGTTTTTAAAAAACTACTTTTTCCCGAACCTGTTCTACCAATTAAATAAAGAAACTCACCATGTTTTACATCGATGTTTACATCGGTTAAAACCGGATTTTTATCTTGATAAATCGTTACGTTTTTTAAGGATAGAACTGTTTGTGACATATTTTTGATGGATTTTAAAATGTAAAAGTAATAACTTATGGTTCTGTATCAAAATTTTAAGTTGATTTCAATTAAAAATTGTGTATTTGGTTAAAAACTATGTTCAAAAATTGTACAATAATATGTTAAGAACCTTCGTTAATACTTTCAATAAGCCTTATATTTGGAACTTATAAATAACGAATCAAATGATAAAGTATTTAAAACTTTCTTTTTTAGTGTTGTTCTTTTCGGGAACACTTTTTGCCCAACAATCTTCTGTCTATACACACGAATTAACGGAGTTCAACAGAGCAGTTGAATTGTATAAAGACAAGCAATATCAAGCAGCCCAAATTTTATTCGACAAGGTAAAATCGAAAACTGATAATATGGAAGTGGAATCGGATTGTGCTTACTATATTGCTAATTGCGCTATTCGTTTGAATCAAATGGGAGCCGATGTTTTGGTAGAAAGTTTTGTGGAAGATTATCCAACGAGTACAAAGACTAATCAAGCATATATCGAAGTAGCGCATTATTATTTTGATCAAGGAAATTATCCAAAATCATTAGAATGGTTTGATAAAGCGGATTCGAATAGCATGTCGCAAGCCGATAGAGAAAAATACAATTTCCAAAAAGGTTATGCGTATTTCACGGCAAAAAACACAAAAGAAGCTACAAAATACTTCAACCAAGTAGTGAATTCGAAGACTTTTGGAAGTCAGGCGAAATATTATTTAGGTTATATGTCTTATGAAACAGATGATTATAAAAGTGCGAATCAATATTTCGAGCAAGTTTCTGACCAAGACAAGTACAAAGAAAAAATGGGTTATTTTCAAGCCGATATGAATTTCAAGCTTGGAAATTTCCAAAAAGCAATTGATTTAGGTTTAGAACAAATGCCAAAATCTAAAGGTGAAGAAAAAAGTGAATTATCAAAAATCATTGGAGAAAGTTATTTTAATTTAAAACAATATGATAAAGCGCTTCCATATTTATTGGCCTATAATGGAAAAAAAGGAAAATGGAATAATACCGATTTTTATCAATTAGGTTACACCTATTACCAACAAAAAGATTATGAAAACGCAATTTCGCAATTCAATAAAATTATTGGCGGAAATGATGCAGTAGCACAAAATGCGTATTATCATTTAGCAGAAAGTTATTTGAAAACCGATAAAAAACAACAAGCGTTAAATGCTTTCAAAACGGCTTCTGAAATGGAATTTGATTTAAAAATTCAAGAAGATGCGTATTTGAATTATGCGAAATTGAGTTACGAAATCGGAAATCCTTATCAATCGGTTCCTGAAGTATTAAATGCTTACGTGGCTAAATATCCAAATACGCCTTATAAATCGGAAATCAATACGTTGTTGATTAGTTCGTATATCACTTCAAAAAATTATAAAGAAGCGTTGGTTTTATTAGAAAAAAGTAAAACACCAGAAAATAAATTAGCGTATCAAAAAGTAACGTTTTACAGAGGTTTAGAATTGTATACCGATGGCGATTACAAAGGTGCTTATGCGTTATTTAAAAAATCGTTAGCCGAAAATAAAGACGCAAAGTTCACCGCAAGAGCTACTTTTTGGAAAGCGGAAACCGAATACAATTTAGATCAGTTTGAAGAAGCTAAATTGAGTTTCAAACAGTTTTTAAATTCAGCTGAAGCTTCAAATACTCCAGAATACGCAAATGCAAATTACAACTTAGCGTATTCGTATTTCAAGTTAAAAGAATATGAAAATGCGATTCAATATTTCGATTCGTATACCAAATCGGTAAAAGAGGATAAAATTCGTTTAACCGATGCGTATTTGCGTTTGGGTGATTGTAATTTCATGGCAGCAAAATATTGGCCAGCAATGGATGCTTACAACAAAGCCATCGACATGAAAAGTGTTGATGCTGATTATGCGGCATTTCAAAAAGGAATTAGCTACGGATTTGTAAGCAAACCAGATCGTAAAATTGAAGATTTAGAGAAATTTGTAAAAACATATCCAACCTCTCAATATGCAGATGATGCTTTGTATGAGTTAGGAAATACTTACGTAAATCAAAATCAGAACGACAAAGGAATTGCAACGTATGATAAATTAATCACTGGATATAAATCGAGTTCGTATGTAGCAAAAGCGATTTTAAAACAAGGTTTGATTTACTATAACTCAAGCAAAGAAGATTTAGCATTAGCGAAGTTCAAAAAAGTAGTATCAGAATATCCAAATTCACCAGAATCTATTGAAGCAGTTTCAACAGCTCGTTTAATTTATGTAGATAAAGGTCAAGTGGATGAATATGCTGATTGGGTAAAAACACTTTCATTTATTGAAGTTTCAGATGCTGATTTAGATAACGATACTTACGAATCGGCCGAAAAACAATATTTACAAAACAACAGTAAACAAGCTATTTCAGGTTTCTCAAGTTATGTGAGCAAATTTCCAAACGGATTACATGCTTTGAAAGCGAATTTCTACTTAGCACAATTGTATTTTGCAGATAACTTAGAATCAAATTCTGTGAAACATTATGAGTTTGTAGTGGCTAAACCAAGAAACGAATTTACAGAACAAGCTTTAGCACGTTTGTGTCAAGTGCATTTAAAAGCTAAAAATTACGATAGTGCTATTCCAGTTTTAAAACGTCTGGAAACAGAAGCTGAGTTTCCTCAAAATACTACGTATGCACAATCTAATTTGATGAAATCGTATTACGAAAAACAAGATTTTACGAATGCCGTTATCTATGCCGATAAAGTATTGAAAAACGACAAAATCGATGATAGAATTAAAAGTGATGCTCAAATTATCGTAGCGCGTTCTGCTATTAAAACAAATGATGAAGCTAAAGCGAAAGAAGCGTATGCTAAATTGCAAAAAATCGCAAAAGGAGAATTAGCAGCCGAAGCTTTGTATTACGATGCGTATTTTAAAAATAAAGAAGGCAAGTTTGAACCGTCAAATGTTGTGGTGCAAAAAATCGCTAAAGATTACTCAGGTTATAAATATTATGGAGCGAAGAGCTTAGTAATTATGGCGAAAAACTTCTACGGATTAAAAGATAGTTTCCAAGCGACTTACATTTTAGAAAGTGTAATTGAAAACTTCAAAGAGTATACAGATGTAATCGAAGAAGCTCAAAAAGAATTAGACTTTATCAAAGGAGAAGAAGCAAAACGTAATTCATCAATCACAAATTAATAAAAATAAGATAATTGTCATACTGAACTCGTTTCAGTATCTAGCATCTCATTTAAAAATATAGAACATGAAGAAATTAAATATAATCGCCTTAGTTTTAGTCGTATTCGGAATTCAATTTTCTTTTGCCCAAGTAAAAGATGAAAACATTGGTTCGGAAGTAGTAAACATTGTGAAGCCTTATACGCCAACCATTTCAGATGCGTTTAAAGTTAAGGAAACGCCATTGTTGGATGACGAAGACAATCAGCAAAAAGAAGTAATTCAGTACAATATTTTCTCGTTTCCGGTTGCTTCAACGTTTACGCCAGCAAAAGGAAAAGCAGCAGGAGTAGATAAAACCGAAAAAGAAAAATTATACAACAATTACGCGACTTTAGGTTTCGGAAATTACCCAACTATCAATGCCGAATTGTTCATTACACAAAATTTAAGTAGAAGTAATTATGTAGGCGGAATGTTACGTCATTTATCGTCTCAAGGCGGAATTAAAGATTTGGTTTTAGATGATAAATTCTATAACACCAGTTTAGATGTAACTTACGGAGTTCGTGAACGCGATATGAGTTGGAATGTAGATTTAGGCGTGAAAAATCAAATTTACAATTGGTACGGTTTGCCAACAGAAACTATTTTCTTTGATGATCCAACGATTGCAGGAATCGATTCAAAACAAACTTACAATACAATTGCACTTGGTGGAAAAATGAGTTTCAAAGACGGAATTTTCAATGATGCTAGCATGCAATTCAAACGTTTTTCTGATGGATTGGATTCGGGAGAAAATCGATTTTTTATCAAGCCAAATTTTGATTTCGATGTAATGAATCAAAAAATAAAAGCAGATTTCGTAGTGGATTATGTGGGAGGAAGTTTTGAAAGAATGTACGATGTAGATTCGGAATTAAAATACAGCACTATTATCGCAGGAACAAAACCAAGTATTTTGTACCAACAAGATGATTTATCGGTTCAAATTGGAGCTGGAGTGTATTATGCAACAGCAAAAATCAATGGAGAAAGCGATGGAAAGATTTTTATTTATCCAAACATCAAAGCATCTTATAAATTGGTAGGTGATATTTTAGTGGCTTACGCTGGAGCAGAAGGTGATTTAGAGCAAAATTCGTATGCTGATTTCGTAGATCAAAATCCATTCGTGTCACCAACGTTATTCATCGCGCCAACCGATAATAAGTTTGATTTGTATATTGGGTTGAAAGGTAAGTTAGCCAATTCTGTAGCGTTCAATGTTAGAGCTTCAAATAAAAATCAAGCAGATAGAGCGTTATTTGTAAGCAATGGTTTTGATGGAACTGGAACAAATACAAATGGTTATGCTTATGGAAATTCATTCGGAGTTGTGTATGACGATTTAAACACGCTAAGTATTTTCGGAGAATTGAAAGCCGATTTCTCTAAAAATGTAACTTTCGGAATCAACGGAACCTACAATAATTACTCAACCGATTCTCAGGCAGAAGCATGGAATTTACCGCAATTACAAGTTGGAACAACAGTAGATTTTGACATTAACGAAAAATGGTACGCGGGAGCCAATGTATTTTTTGTAGGCGAAAGAAAAGATTTAATTACTAAACAAGAATTAATATTCCCGTTGCCTTCTTTTGTACAAGAAACAGTAACTTTAGATAGTTATTTCGATTTGAATGCGCACGTAGGTTACAAATACAACGCAAGATTAACTGCTTTCTTAAAAGGAAACAACTTAGCCAATCAACAATACAACCGCTGGGCAAATTTTCCAGTACAAGGTATTCAGGTTTTGTTAGGAGCTAATTACAAATTTGATTTCTAAAACTTCAACATTCAATATTCAAAATTGATTGTTCCAAGTTAAAAATAATGAATATTCAATTTTGAACAACGAATTTTGAAGTTGAGTTATTAGTTTTATTAGGTTTTCCAATAACGTTTGTTATACTGATAGCATCTCCGAAATAATTGAATTATGAAAAAAATTATTTACATATTATTTCTTCTAATATTTGGAGTATCATTTTCTCAAAATGAAAATTCTAAAAATAATGATTCTATAGTTTGGAGAAAAGTTACTTGTGAAAACGGAACTGAACAAGCAAAAATCGATTTTGATAATGGAATATATAATTGTTATTCTTATGGACTAATTTTTGACAAAAACCCTGATTTAAGCATTTATATTCAAGAGTATAGAAGAAAAAAATACGGGATTGATACAAAAAATGCAGGATGTGTAATTACTGAATATTCAAAATGTTATTCGAAAACGATGAAAGAACTCGTTTTAAAGAAGTTTGGAAATGATATTTTTGAAAAATCAAGAAAAGAAGCTGAAGAATTGTATAAAAATGAAAAAAAATAATCCTAGCGTCCTTAGTGCCTTCTTTGTGCTCTTTGTAGTTAGTCTTTCATTATGACATTTAAACAAAAAATAAAATCCCATTATCAAAACCTATTATCTGAGAAAATAAACGAACTGCGTTTTATGATTTCCGATTTAGCTCAAGATGCACAAAACGATGTGAAAGGTTCGGCTGGCGATAAGCACGAAACAGCTTTGTCAATGATGCATTTGGAGCAAGAAAAACTCAATCAAAAATTAGCAGAAATCATCGGTCAAAAAAATAGCGTTGACAAAATTGATGCAGATGCAATTCATACCAAAGTTGCTTTGGGTAGTTTAGTTCAAACCAATGAAATGCTGTTTTACATCAGTGTCGCTTTGCCAAAAATCCAACTCGAAAATAAGACGATAATTGCTGTTTCTCCTCAATCACCATTAGGAAGTCAATTAATGGGGAAAAGTCTCGGAGATGAAGTTCTAATCAATAATAATCGATTCCAGATAAAAGCAATTGAATAAAATGTAAACTACTCGCTCGAGTGGTTTTTTTATGATTTGTAACCAAAACAAACTCAAAACCACTTTTAAAGTTTCTGATTTAATTAAAAAATCTTTTTTTAGTTTTAAATTATAACTAAAATTAATTTTATGGTTTATTATTTAAACTTATATCTTCAATTTTGCTTCATCAAATTAAGTGAATCTAAAATATCACTTAAACTTATCAACTCTTAAACTAAAAAGTTATGTGCGGAATATTAGCCATTATAGGAAAAGGAAAAGAAGAAGCATTAGTGCAACAATTGTCAAAAAGAATGAGCCATCGTGGTCCAGATGAAAGTGATATTCATGTAACTGAGAAAGGACATGTTTTGGCGCACGAGCGTTTGTCAATTGTAGATTTACACACTGGAAAACAACCGATTCAAGGAACCGATTCCGCTTGGATGGTTCATAATGGCGAAATATACAATCACAAAAAAATAAGAGAAACTACTTTAAAACATCATGCGTTCAGAACTACTTCAGATTCAGAAGTTATTGTGCATTTGTATGAAGAATTTGGTTACGATTTCTGTGATATGTTAGACGGAATTTTTGCATTAGTTGTTATCGATGGAGATGATTATATCGTAGCTCGCGACCCACTGGGAGTAAAACCATTGTATTACGGAATGGATGAAAGAGGTCGCTTGTATTTTGCTTCCGAAATGAAAGCCATTGCCGACCAATGTAAATCGTTTTCCACTTTTCCTCCGGGACATTATTATACCGAAAAAACAGGTTTTGTAAAGTATTATAAACCAGAATGGGAAACGCATGAAACAGCAGTTAAAAAATTAGATTTACAAGCTTTACAATCAAGTTTAACACAAGCGGTAGAAAAACGTTTAATGTGCGATGTGCCTTTTGGAGTATTGCTTTCTGGCGGATTAGATTCCTCTTTAATTGCATCAATTACTTCAAGATTGTTAGAAGGTAGCGGACAAGAATTACATTCGTTTTCTATTGGATTAGATGCTTCTGCTCCGGATTTAGTTGCGGCAAAAAAAGTGGCGGATTTCATTGGAACAACGCATCATGAAATTCATTTCACAGTCGAACAAGGAATTGAAATTTTAGATAAGTTAATTTGGCATTTGGAAACCTATGATGTAACGTCAATTCGTGCTAGCACACCAATGTATTTCTTGTCGAAATCGATTACGGAAAAAGGAATTAAGATGGTTTTGTCTGGCGAAGGTGCTGATGAAATTTTCGGAGGTTATTTGTATTTCCGAAATGCACCATCGGTATTAGATTTCCAAAAAGAAACCATCGAACGCGTTCAAAAGTTATTTACAGCCGATTTACTTCGTGCAGATAAATCAACTATGGCACATGGATTAGAAGCGAGAGTTCCGTTTTTAGATAAAGCATTTTTGGATTTAGCAATCAAAATTCAACCCGAAGAAAAAATGCCAAAAACGTATGATGGAATTGAAAAATATATTTTAAGAAAAGCATTTGACACACCCGAAAGACCCTATTTGCCAGAAGAGATTTTATGGCGCCAAAAAGAACAGTTTTCTGATGGAGTTGGTTACAACTGGATTGATACTTTAATCGAATATTGTTCGAGCCAAGTTACTGATGAAGAATTTGCAAAAGCAAAAACATTATTTCCATACAATACGCCAGTTACAAAAGAAGCATTCTTTTATCGTCGTATTTTTTACAAGCATTTTTCACAAGATAGCGCAGCGCAAACGGTTCGTAAATGGATTCCAAAATGGCAAGAAAACCAAGATCCAAGTGGAAGAGCAAATGTAGCCCATCTAAAGGCAGATGTGTCGATTTCAGCAGAAATGGAGAAAATATAGTTTTGATTTGTTATAGTTTTAGTTTTGTTGTTTTAAAAAACCTCTTTAATTGCGTTTTAAAGAGGTTTTTTTTATTTCTTCTGTTTTGAGGAAATTAAAAAAGTATCGAAAATTAAAAATAAGGTCGTTTTTATTCGATTTAAGCCACTTTTGTTTGAAATTAACAAATGTTAATAACTTAGTGTTGAGTTAGGCTGGTTTTTATTTCTTGTTTTTGTCTAATTACTTATATTTGTTGACATAAAAATACTTTATTTAGCACAAATATTATGAGTGAAGAAAATAAAAAAGGTAGTTATTCGGCAGACAGTATTCAGGCATTAGAAGGAATGGAGCACGTAAGAATGCGTCCTTCCATGTATATTGGAGATACTGGAGTTCGTGGATTACACCATTTAGTTTATGAAGTTGTAGATAACTCAATCGATGAGGCTTTAGCAGGACATTGTGATACTATTTATGTTGCAATTAATGAAGATAATTCGATTACGGTTGAGGATAATGGTCGTGGTATTCCAGTTGATTTACACAAAAAAGAAGGTGTTTCGGCACTTGAGGTTGTAATGACTAAAATTGGTGCTGGAGGTAAATTCGATAAAGATTCATATAAAGTTTCTGGAGGTCTTCATGGGGTTGGAGTTTCGTGTGTGAACGCACTTTCTGACCATTTACGTGCAACGGTTTATCGTGAAGGTAAAATTTATGAGCAAGAATACGAAAGAGGTAAAGCAATGTATCCAGTTAAACAAATTGGAACTACAGATAAAAGAGGTACCATGGTTACTTTTAAACCAGATGCTACTATTTTTACCCAAACTTTAGAATATTCTTACGATACTTTAGCAGCTCGTTTACGTGAACTTTCTTTCTTGAATAAAGGAATTACCATCACGTTAACAGATAAAAGACATTTAGCGGATGATGGTTCTCAACCAGTAGAAACATTCCATTCAAAAGAAGGTTTAAAAGAATTCGTTAAGTTTTTAGATGGAAATCGCGAGCCAATCATTTCTCATGTAATTAGCATGGAACATGAAAAAAGCGAAATTCCAGTTGAGGTTGCTTTGATTTACAACACAAGTTACACAGAGAATATTTTCTCTTATGTAAATAATATCAACACACACGAAGGAGGAACGCATTTGCAAGGTTTCCGTATGGGATTAACTCGTACGTTGAAAAAATATGCGGATGCTTCTGGATTGTTAGATAAATTAAAATTTGAAATTTCTGGAGATGACTTCAGAGAAGGTTTAACAGCTATTATTTCGGTAAAAGTACAAGAACCTCAGTTCGAAGGTCAAACCAAAACCAAATTAGGAAATAGAGAAGTAGTTTCTCCTGTTTCTCAAGCGGTTTCAGAAATGTTGGAAAATTATTTGGAAGAAAATCCAAATGATGCAAAAATCATTGTTCAAAAAGTAATTTTGGCTGCTCAAGCACGTCACGCTGCTAAAAAAGCACGTGAAATGGTACAACGTAAAACCGTAATGGGTGGCGGTGGATTACCAGGTAAATTATCAGATTGTTCAGAACAAG
Organism: Flavobacterium sp. UBA7663; assembly: GCF_002483315.1. GTDB lineage: Bacteria > Bacteroidota > Bacteroidia > Flavobacteriales > Flavobacteriaceae > Flavobacterium. The sequence goes on along the minus strand of NZ_DLHR01000015.1, from coordinate 19,969 downwards.
ATCCAGAAAAATGTGAAATTTTCCTTGTCGAGGGAGATTCGGCGGGTGGAACAGCTAAACAAGGTCGTGACCGATTTTTTCAAGCAATTTTACCTTTACGTGGTAAGATTTTGAATGTGGAAAAAGCAATGCAACATAAAGTATTTGAAAATGAAGAAATTCGAAATATTTTTACAGCATTAGGTGTTACTATTGGAACGGCTGAAGATTCAAAAGCATTAAATTTAGAAAAATTACGTTACCACAAAGTAGTGATTATGTGTGATGCCGATGTCGATGGTTCTCACATTTCTACCTTAATTTTAACGTTCTTTTTCCGTTACATGAAAGAACTTATCGAGAAAGGTCACGTTTATATTGCGGCTCCACCTTTATATTTAGTTAAAAAAGGAAACAAAAAAGAGTATGCTTGGAATGACGTTCAACGTGATGTAGCTAACGAAAGAATGGGAGGAAGTGCTGCTATTCAACGTTATAAAGGTCTTGGGGAAATGAATGCGGAGCAATTATGGGAAACCACTTTAAATCCAGAAAACAGAACATTTAGACAAGTAACTATTGATAGTTTAGCAGAAGCAGATAGAGTTTTCTCAATGTTGATGGGTGATGAGGTGCCACCTCGTAGAGAATTTATCGAGAAAAATGCTTCTTACGCAAAAATTGATGCGTAATATTTCATTATTATTGTAAACCGATAAATCATTTGTCTTTAATCAAAAAAAAAATACTTGCTTTTGGTAAATTTGTCAACGGAAATATTGGAGTTCAATATCAATTTTAATTTTTATAAATATTTAATATACACAACAAAATGAAAGTAACAATAGTAGGTGCGGGTAACGTGGGTGCAACATGTGCAGATGTTATTTCGTACAGAGGAATCGCAAGCGAAGTAGTATTAGTGGACATCAAAGAAGGTTTTGCTGAAGGTAAAGCGATGGATATTATGCAATGTGCTACAACAACTGTATTCAACACACAATTAAGCGGAACAACTGGCGATTATTCTAAAACAGCAGGAAGTGATGTAGTAGTTATTACATCTGGAATTCCAAGAAAACCAGGAATGACTCGTGAAGAATTAATCGGAATTAATGCAGGAATTGTTAAATCGGTTGCTGATAACGTATTAACTCATTCGCCAAACGCAATTATTGTAGTAGTGTCAAATCCAATGGATACAATGACCTATTTAACATTAAAAGCTACAGGATTACCTAAACACAGAGTAATTGGAATGGGTGGTGCTTTAGATAGCTCACGTTTCAAATATTTCTTATCGAAAGCATTAGACAAACCAGCTAATGATATTCAAGGTATGGTTATTGGAGGTCACGGTGATACTACTATGATTCCGTTAACTCGTTTAGCTTCTTACAATGGTGTTCCAGTTTCTAATTTCTTATCTCAAGCTGAGTTAGATAAAGTAGCTGCTGATACTATGGTTGGTGGTGCTACTTTAACAGGTTTATTAGGAACTTCTGCTTGGTATGCGCCAGGAGCTTCTGTAGCGTATTTAGTAGACAGTATCTTAAACGATCAAAAACGTATGATTCCATGTTCAGTTTTCTTAGAAGGTGAGTACGGACAAGAAGATATTTGTATGGGAGTTCCATGTATTATTGGTAAAAATGGTATCGAGAAAATCGTTGATGTACAATTAAATGATGCAGAAAAAGCGTTATTTGCTAAAAGTGCAGATGCAGTTCGTAATATGAATGCTGATTTAAAGTCAGTATTGTAATTTTACGTCAAAATAGAATTGAAAAACTGTCAAGAAATTGGCAGTTTTTTTTTGTTATTGCTATTTTTAAAAATGGTTTTAAAATTTATTTTTTGCTGTAAATTAATAAGTTTTCAACAATAAATAAAGGATTGTGAAATACTTTTTTAAGTTGCAAGTCTTTCATTATTAGGTTGTAATGGCGTTTTATGATTAAACTTGTATAAAAAGGGTATTTTAATCCAAAATAAAATTGCTTAATCCTATTGTAAATTATATATTTGTCCGTTTTTATAAAATAGAATAAATAAAATTTAGAATAATGCAGAATAGAGGACTTATTAAATTTTTCGCAATTATCTTTGCTTTGGTATGTGTATACCAACTTTCTTTTACTTTCGTAGCGAATAGTATTGTTTCTGATGCAAAAGCTTTTGCAAAAGGAGATACGGCTAAAGAATTACGCTATTTAGATTCTATAGGGAAAGAAGAAGTATACTTAGGACATACTTACAAAGAAGTTACTAATAACCAAATCAACAAAGGTCTTGACTTAGAAGGAGGATTGAACGTAATCCTTCAGATTTCGGTTAAAGACGTTTTAAAAGGATTGGCTAACGATTCTAAAAATCCAGCTTTCAACAAAGCGCTTGCTGATGCAAAAGCAAATCAAAAAGGAAATCAGGATTTTATTGATGCTTTTTTCGAAGCGGCAAATGCTGGTAATGTAAAATTAGCAGCTGCTGATGTTTTTGGAAACAGAAACTTAGATGAAGTTATCAAATTTGATATGACCAACAAACAAGTTGAGCCAATCATCAAACAAAAAGTTCAAGAATCTGTAGAAAGTGCTTTCAAAGTATTGAGAGAGCGTATCGATAAATTTGGTGTAACTCAGCCTAACATTCAATTATTAGGAAATTCTGGTAGAATTTTGGTAGAATTACCAGGAGCTAAAGATGTTGATCGTATCAAAAAATTATTACAAAGTACTGCTCAATTAGAGTTTTGGGAAACCTACAAAATTGAAGAAGTTGGACAATATTTAATGGCTGTTGAAGACGCATTAAAGAAAACAGAAGTAGCTGTTAAAGCTGCTCCAACTAAAACTACAGGAATCGATTCATTATTAACTGACAAAGTAGATACTACTGCTGCAGCTAGTAACAGCCCATTTTTAGGTAAAATGTTAGCTCCAGGTCAGCAAGGTGCTCCACATGTTGGAACATTTGCTACTAAAGATACTGCAGCAATCAATGGATATTTAAAAAGAGCCGATATTAAAGCTTTATTACCAGCTAATTTAACAAACATTAGATTTGCTTGGGGTAAAACAAACGAGAAAAATCCAGATATTACAGATTTATATGCATTAAAAGGAACAAGAGATAATGTTGCTCCTTTAAGTGGTGGTGTAATTGTTGATGCAAAAGATACTTTTGATCAAATGGGTAAACCAGCCGTTTCTATGCAAATGAATGGTAATGGATCAAGAAAATGGGAGCAAATTACAGGAGCAGTTTCGCAACAAGGAAATGCTATTGCAATTGTTTTGGATAATATTGTTTACTCTGCACCAGGTGTAAGTAAAGGAGCTATTACTGGAGGTCAATCAGAAATTTCAGGAAACTTCACAATTGATGAAACTAAAGATTTAGCAAACATCTTAAGAGCAGGTAAATTACCAGCTGCTGCAGAAATTGTTCAATCTGAAGTTGTAGGACCATCATTAGGTCAAGAAGCTATTGACAATGGTATGTTGTCATTCGTTATTGGTTTTGGTTTAGTATTATTATGGATGGTAGTTTACTACGGTAAAACAGGATTCTATGCTAACTTAGCTTTATTAGTAAACATCTTGTTCATTTTTGGAACATTAGCAAGTTTTGGTGCTGTATTAACATTGCCAGGTATCGCAGGTATCGTATTAACAATCGGTATGGCGGTAGATGCTAACGTAATCATCTTTGAAAGAGCAAAAGAAGAATTAGATAATGGTAAATCGGTACAAGAAGCTACTGATTATGCATTTACTTGGAAAGGGGCAATGTCATCTATTATTGATGCCAACGTTACTACAGCAATTACAGCTATCATCTTATTAGTATTTGGAACTGGACCAATTCAAGGTTTTGCTACAACATTATTAATTGGTATTTTCACTTCTGTAATTACTGCAGTTTTTGTAACAAGAATGTTCTTAGATTGGAGTTTAAGCAGAAATGAAAAATTAGCGTATTCAACTTCATTAACTAGAACTTGGTTTAAAAACTTAAATATTGATTTCTTAGGGAAAAAGAAAATTGCTTATGCTGTTTCTGGAGTTTTGATTGCATTAAGTATTTTCTCTTTAGTAACTAAAGGATTAAATGAAGGTGTAGATTTCGTAGGAGGTAGAACATATCAAGTACGTTTTGATAAAGCCGTTTCTGCACCAGAAGTTGCAGCTGACTTAGTAGCTGTTTTTGGAAGTGCTGAAGCTAAAATTTATGGTGGAAACAATCAGTTAAAAATTACTACTAAATATAAAATTGAAGAAGAAGGTGAAGGAGTTGATAAAGAAGTAAATCAAAAATTATTTGATGGTTTAAAGAAGCATTTACCAGCTGATTTAACTTACGATAAGTTTGCTAACTTGTATGAAGGAAAACAAATCGGAATTTTATCATCTGCTAAAGTAACAGGTACTATTTCAAAAGATATTAAAACAAATTCACTTTGGGCAGTTTTAGGTTCCTTGTTTGTTGTGTTTGCATATTTAATGATTAGTTTCCGTAAGTGGCAATTTGGTTTTGCCGCGGTTATAGCAGTTGCGCATGACGTAATCATAGTGTTAGGTATTTTCTCATTTTTCTATACTATTTTACCTTTCAACATGGAGATTGATCAAGCGTTTATCGCAGCAATCTTAACGGTAATTGGATATTCCTTGAATGATACCGTAATTGTATTTGATAGAGTACGTGAATACTTAGATTACAATTCGTCACCAGATTTCAAAGGGTTAGTAAACAAAGCGTTAAATACCACATTAAGTAGAACTATTAATACTTCTGCTACAACATTAGTGGTATTAGTTGCTATCTTCATCTTTGGAGGTGAAACTATTAGAGGTTTCGTATTTGCTATCTTAGTAGGTATCTTAGTAGGAACTTATTCATCATTGTTTATTGCAACTCCAGTGATGCAAGATACAATTGGTGAAAAAGAAGGTCGTAAAATGGCTGAATTCAAAAAAGAAGACTAAGAAATTAGTTTACATTATACTAAAAAGTCCTGATTTATATCAGGACTTTTTTTATATTTATAATTCTAAAATGATAAATTATGAAAGCTAAACTTATTTTAATTGGACTTGTCTTTGTATTAACTTCTTGTAACAAGAATGAAGTATATGAAGAATTTAATCGTGATTTTATAGATAATCGCTGGGAAGTAAACGATATGAAGTCATTTGTGTTCGAAAATATGCAATCTGAAGGGGTTTGTGAGTTAAAGTTGCACTTTGGACACATAAGTGGGTTTCAATTCAAAGAAGTGCCTTTAGAGGTGGAAATTACGTCTCCTGATGGTAAAGTCGAAACACTTCCAGTTATTATGAATCTTATTGATGAAGCTGGAAAGGATATTGGTGATTGTTCAGGTGATATTTGCGATGTTTTTCAAACTATTAAAACCTTTGATACACTTGAAAAAGGGAAATATAAAATAGATATTAAAAGTAAATTTGAAGGCCCTTATTTACCAAATGCTTTAGGAGTTGGAATACTTATTGAAAGAAAAAAATAAAAAAGTCGGTTAGAATTTCTAACCGACTTTTTTATAATGGATTATTAAATTAAGCTTCTTTAACCAGTTTAGCTTTCCAAACAAAGTAAAATCCAATAAGAATAAACGGAATACTCAACCATTGTCCAGTTGAAAGTGCGTTAAAAATAGGATATTGTTCAAAACCACCTTGACTTTCCTTAACAAATTCCACAACAAAACGAATTGACCAAAGTAAAATTAAGAACAATCCAAATAAATAACCCGCTTTGTTTCTAGCTTCCGTTTTCCAGTATAAAAACATCAAAATAGCAAACACAAAAACATAACAAATGGCTTCGTATAATTGAGCTGGGTGTTTTGGTGTTACAGCAGCTAATAATTCGGTAAATTGTGGATTAGTTTCAATGGCTTTGTAAGCTTCGTTAACATCGCCAATTTGGGTTTGTTCCATCGCTTCTCTACCATTGTATTTATCTCTTAAGAATTTAATTCCGAAAGGAGAAGTAGTTTCAGTTCCTACGATTTCAGAGTTCATGAAATTCCCTAAACGAATGAAAATTGCTCCTAATGAAACGGGAATTACAATTCGGTCTAAAATCCATAAAAACGAACGCTTGATGACTCTTCTTTGGATGTAAAACATAGTGATAATGATGCCAATTGCCGCACCATGACTCGCTAAACCAGCAAAACCAGTAAAATGTAGTGTAGGTTTAGTGCTAATTGGTAATAAAATACTCAAAGGATCTTCGTGAAATAATTCAGATTGATAAAAAATTACGTGTCCTAATCTAGCGCCTAACATTGTTGCCACCAAAGTATACACAAAAAGTTTATCTAAAGATTCTACAGATTCGTTTTCTCTAAGAAAAATAGGTTTCATTACATACCAACCTAATCCAAAGGCTAAAACCCAAGAAAGGCTGTAAAAACGTAACATGAAAATCCCTAAATCTATTCCTTCTGCAGGATTCCAAACCATATTTAGTGCGTGAATCATAATAATGTGTAAATGTTTAAAGGGTAAAAATAAATAATAAAATTGGTAAACATGTTAAAATTCCGATAAGAAATTTTTTCAAGAGCAATGACAATTTCAAAAATCAACTTCAAACTTGAAACAAATTATCAGGAACACAGATTGAAGAAATTTAAATAATTTTAAAAATTTGATAAGTGAAACGCTCTGTGCATCTCTATTCAACACATTCAAAATCAAAAAAAACTCCGTGCATCTCTGTGTAAAAAATTAAGGAACAGGATCATAACCACTTCTTCCCCAAGGATGACAACTGAAAATCCTTTTAATTGCTAACCAACTTCCTTTAAATAATCCGTGTTTCTGTAACGCTTGAATGGTGTAAGTGGAACACGTAGGTTCAAAACGACAAGTAGCCGGTGTAAAAGGAGAAATCCCAACCTGATAAAATCGAACCAATAAAACAAAAGGATAAATAATCCATTGTTTTAGGGTTTTTGGATTTGATGAAGTATGATGACTGCACATAATTTTCGCTTGTCTGTTAAAAAAAAGAATCCCTAAAAAGAGATTCTTTGTGTTTGATTATATAAAATTTAGGCACTAAAAGTAGTACCATCTTTTCCGTCTTTTAATTGGATTCCTAAGGCTAATAATTGGTCGCGAATTTGGTCAGATAAAGCAAAGTTTTTATTGGCTCTAGCTTCGTTTCGCATTCCAATTAGCATTTCAACAACTCCTTTTAATTTATCTGTTGCATTTGAACTTCCCGATGTTGCTTCATTACTAATTCCTAATACATCAAACAAGAAACTTGAAATAGTGGTTTCTAAAAGTTGAATGTCTTCAGCTGTTAATGTTGCAGTTCCGTCATTTACCAAATTGATAAAACGAGCACCTTCAAATAATTGTGCGATTAAAATTGGTGTATTGAAATCGTCGTTCATCGCATCATAACAACTTTGTTTCCAAGAAGCAATATCTAAAGTAGAAGTGTTGCTTGCTTTCAACATCGGAATTAATTTGTACGATTCCATTAAACGAGTATATCCTTTTTCGCTTGCTAACATCGCATCGTTTGAAATATCTAAAACACTTCTGTAATGCGCTTGTAAGAAACAAAAACGTACAATATTAGGTTGGAAAGGCTTTTCGAAAAACGTATTTTCACCCGTAACCAATTCCATTGGAAGAATATAATTTCCGGTCGATTTACTCATGCGTAAACCGTTCATGGTTAGCATATTGGTATGCATCCAAAAATTCACTGGCGAATGTCCGTTACAAGCTTTTCCTTGCGCTACTTCACATTCATGATGCGGGAATTTCAAATCCATTCCACCACCGTGAATATCAAATGTTTCTCCTAAGTATTTCGTACTCATTGCTGTACACTCTAAATGCCAACCTGGAAAACCTTCACCCCAAGGCGAGTTCCAACGCATAATATGTGCTGGAGAAGCATTTTTCCAAAGGGCAAAATCTTGTGGATTTTTCTTTTCGTTTTGTCCGTCTAAATCACGTGTGTTAGCAAAAAGTTCTTCGATGTTACGGTTACTCAATTCACCATAATTCATGCCTTTCTGATTGTAAGCAAACACATCAAAATAAACCGAACCATTGCTTTCGTAAGCAAATCCTGTGTCAATTAATTTTTGAGTTAACTCAATTTGTTCTAAAATATGTCCCGTTGCAGTAGGTTCAATCGTTGGTGGAAGAAAATTAAACGCATCCAAAACCTTGTGAAAATCCACCGTATATTTCTGTACGATTTCCATAGGTTCTAATTTCTCTAATCGCGATTGTTTTACAAAACGGTCGTTATCCACATCACCATCATCGGTTAAATGTCCGGCATCGGTAATGTTTCTTACGTATCTTACTTTATAATCTAAATGTAATAAATATCTAAAAATCACATCAAACGACATAAACGTACGAACATTTCCTAAGTGCACATTGCTGTAAACCGTAGGACCGCAAACATACATTCCAATATTTCCTTCATGAATAGGAGTAAAGGTTTCTTTCTCGCCCGAAAGCGTATTGTATATTTTCAACGTTTGATTTTTATGTAATTCCATGTTTTATGATTGCTCAATATTTGTGATAGTTTAAATTAAAATTCTGATTTCAGAATTCTAAATTAAAATTGTGTGTCTAATTTGATGTAGTCTAAAAATTCTCTACGAACTTTATCTTCTTTGAATTTTCCGCCAAATTCAGCCGTAACCGTACTGCTTTCAATATCGCGAATTCCTCTTGAGTTAACGCATAAGTGTTTAGCATCGATAACACAAGCCACATCATCAGTTCCTAAAACTTTTTGTAATTCTTGTACAATTTGCATTGTTAAACGTTCTTGAACTTGAGGTCTTTTTGCAAAATAATCTACAATACGATTCATTTTAGATAAACCAACTACCGTTCCGTTAGAAATGTAAGCTACATGAGCACGACCTACAATAGGTAGTAAGTGATGTTCGCAAGTAGAATATACCACAATGTTTTTTTCAACTAACATTTCGCCATATTTATATTTATTGTCGAAAGTAGAAGAGCCTGGTTTTTTGTTTGGATTTAGTCCTCCGAAGATTTCTTTTACAAACATTTTGGCAACACGATTTGGTGTTCCTTTTAAACTATCATCGGTTAAATCTAAGCCTAATGTGTTTAAAATATGTTCAACATCTTTTTTAATCAATTCAATTTTTTCTTCGTCAGAAATAATAAATGCATCATCTCGCATTGGAGTTTGAGCACTCGTTGCAATATGGTCGTTTCCTATCTCGTCCTGAAAATCCTCGTTTTGTGTCATTTTACCAATTAGTTTTAATAGCAATTTTAAAGTGACGCAAAGATAAATAATAAACTTTAGATTTTATTTTTAAATGTTAATTATTGAAAAAAAAGTATCTAGTTTTAAATTTTTGTTAAATTTGTGGTTCTATAAACTAACTATCAAACTATAAAAAATGAAAAAAGTATTACTTTTTAGTATCTTTTTGTTTTTTCAATATGGTTTCTCTCAAACCACATTAGGTAAAAACGATGCTATTTTTAAAGGGGTTAAAATCGAAAATCTTCAAGACCCTAAACTAGATTTTATAAACAACGCAAAAATTTCTTGGGATTTTTCAACTCTTGATTTAACAAACAAGGATGTTTCTATTGAAGTTGTAACTATTTTTGATTGCTTTAATGGCGAAAATGCTTCTGACTTTAAAGAAACAATTAAAGTTTTAAATAAAGAAAACTTTGTTAAAAAAGGGAATCGTGATTTAATTCATGTTGAAGTAGGGGCAAAGTGTTTCAAATGGAGATTAGTTTTGGTTGAAAATAGCCAAACAAAGGTTTCTGATTGGTCTTATTTCTCATTTCTAAAATAATCAGATTATGAAATTACTTTATAAAATAATATTTTTATTAAGCTTTAGCTTAACATTTGCGCAATCGCCTGATTGTGCAACGGCTTCTGCAATGTGTTCTGGTCAAGGAGGACCTTACAACAATACACATCCAGGTACGCCTGGAGGAAATCAAACTGGTTATGGTCCTATTACTGGTTGTGGTGGTAGTGGAAGTCATGGAAATAATGGTTCTTTAGGCTCAACACCTCGCCCAGCATGGTTTACTTTTCAAATTGGACAATCGGGTCCTATTGAATTAAACTTACAGCAGTTTAATATGTCAGGAACTGGTATTGATGTTGACTTTGCTTTATGGGGTCCTTTTTCAACTAATAATTTAGCTAATATATGTAGTAGTTTATCTGGGTTTCCAGGTTCAACTTATACAGGTCCATGTAATCTTGTAGATGCAAGTTATAGTTCAACGTTTAATGAAACTGTACATTTCCCAAATGCAGTTGTTGGGGAAACATATTTATTGTTGGTAACAAATTTTAGTACTCAACAAGGTACTTATACAATTAACCAAGTAAATGTTACTCCTTCATCTGGTCAAATATCATGTGATGTGGTTTGTGGAGTTAATTTAGGTCCAGATAGAATTTTATGTGGAGCAGCAACAAGTGTAACTTTAACAGCTTCTTTTTTACAAGCACCAACACAACCAGGTTCTCCTATATATAGTTGGTATCTTGGTGGAGCTTTACAATATACAACACCAACAAATACTACAACTGTAAGTCAAAATGGTACTTGGTCAGTAAGTGTTACAAGACCAGGATGTTCTGATGTAGCCACAGATGACGTTGTGGTTAATATTGTTGGGGCAGTTCCTTTTAATAATACGGGACCTATTGTGGCAACACCAGGAGAATGTAATCCTGTGATTGATTTGACTTCTTATCAAGCAGCTTGGGTTGCACCATATGATCCTGCAAGTTTTGTATTTGTATATTATGATGAAAATGCGAATGTAATTACTAATCCATCAGCATATACTCCAACTTCATCAACATCTATATTTGTTGAAATTAATGCTGGTCCGTGTAATGCTACTGAGGAAATTAATGTAATTGTAGATTGTGTACCTTCTACATGTGCTATTACTTTAACATCACCTGTAGGAACAAATAGTCAAGTAATTTGTCAAGGTAGTGCTATTGCTGATATTGTTTATACAACTAGTGGTTCAGTTACTGGTGTTACAGCTACAGGTTTACCAACAGGTTTGACAACAAGTTTTGCCACTGATACTTTTACAATAAGTGGTACGCCAACACAAACAGGAACGTTTAATTATACAGTTACTACTGTAGGCTGTACTCCTAGTGTAAGTCAGAATGGTACTATTACAATTGTAAGTGTTCCCGTAGTTCCAACAATTAATTCTGTTGCGCCAACATGTTCAGCAAATGGTAGTAGTACAGTTTCAAATTATGATAGTGGTGTAACTTATGTGTTTACTCCAGCTGGTCCAACCGTTGGTGCAGGCGGTGTAATCTCAGGAATGGTTACAGGAACAAGTTATACAGTTTTAGCAAGTAATGGGACATGTTCTTCTACATCTTCTTTACCTTTTGTTAATGATATTATGTTGGTTACCCCAGTTGCACCTACAGTTTCAGTTACGCCTGAAACATGTTCATCAAATGGCGTTGCTACAATATCAAACTATGATGCTAGCATGTCTTATACATTTACGCCAGCTGGACCAACGGTTGGAGCAGGTGGATTGATTTCAGGGATGACAGTTGGGACAAATTATACAGTTACAGCTTCAAATGCTAGTTGTACCTCTGTAAATTCAGCATCATTCAGTATTAATGCAATTTTAGTTACTCCAGCAGTTCCAACAATTATTTCTGTAGGACCTACGTGTGTGATAAATGGTTCTAGTTCTATTTCAAATCATGACGGAAGTTTAACCTATACTTTTTCTCCAGCTGGACCAGCTGTTGGGGTAGGTGGTGCTATCACAGGAATGATTACAGGAACAAATTATACTGTTGCTGCTAGTAATGCGACTTGTACATCTGCCTCTTCATTAACTTTTAATAATGCAGCGCAATTATCAATTCCAGTTACTCCTATAATTTCAGTTTCAGCTCCAACTTGTTCGTCAAATGGTGTTGCAACTATAACAAATTATGTTCCTGGATTAACTTATGTATTTACACCTTCAGGACCATCAGTTAACGCTTCAGGTGTTATTTCAGGAATGACAGTTGGTAGCAATTATGTGGTTGCTGCTAGTAACGGAAGTTGTGCTTCAACGGATTCAGCTTCATTTAGCATTAATGCTATGTTAGCAGCTCCAGCTACTCCTACTTTGAGCACAGTTGCTCCTACTTGTACAGCAGTTGGTTCTAATTTGATTACGAATTATAACGTTGCTAATACCTATACATTTTCACCAACAGGTCCTACAGTTGGAGCAGGTGGAGTTATTTCAGGAATGATAACGGGTACTAGTTATACGGTTGTTTCTAATGATGGAACTTGTTCATCAGCTACTTCTGTTTCATTTGTAAACGCTGCACAATTAAGTAGTCCTATTGCTCCAACATTAACTGTTATAAATTCAATAATTTGTTCAGGTGAAAGAGCTATTTTCCAAATTAACGGTACGGCAAATAATATTATTACTTATTCTATTAATGGAGGAAGTGACCAAACAGTAACTTTAAGTGCTGCTGGTATTGCAACTGTTGAAGTTGTAAGTACGACGGTTCTTGTTTCAATTGAATTACTAAATATTAGTAATGGAAATTGTTCGTTAGCTCTTTCTGATGTAGCAAGTGTTACTGTTCAACCTTGTTCTATTCCAAAAGGAATTTCTCCAAATGGTGATAATCTAAATGATGAATTAGATTTAAGTTTCTACAATATTGAAAAGTTAGACATTTTTAATAGATATGGAACTAAAGTGTATTCTAAATCAAATTATGAAAACGAATGGCATGGTCAATCGGATAACGGAAATGAATTACCAGACGGTACCTACTATTTTGTAATTGATTTTACAGATTTAGAAACCAAAACTGGTTGGATATACATTAATAGAGAACATAAATAATTTAAAAAGTTAATATTGTAAGCTTAGCTTATTTTAAAATAAATTAAAAATAATGAAGAAACTATTTTTAGTAACTTTAAGTGTAATTGCCTTTACGGTTGAACTACATGCCCAGCAAGATCCGCATTATACGCAATACATGTACAATATGAGTGTAATGAACCCGGCCTATGCGGGTAGCAAAGAGAATTTATCATTAGGATTATTACATAGAAAGCAGTGGGTTGAGATTGAGGATGCGCCTACCACGACCACTTTTTTTGGACATTCTCCAGTGGGAAAGAATGTTGGAATGGGATTATCGTTTATTTCAGATAAAATTGGACCAGTAGAGGAGAACAATGTTTATGCTGATTTTTCTTACACATTAAATTTAGGAGGCGAACACAAATTAGCTTTTGGATTAAAAACGGGATTAACGTTGCACAAAGTAAGTTTGTTTGATGATGTTTATTCAACGTTGCCAGATGTTAACGATCCTGCTTTTTCAGAAAATACGAGCAATTCGTATTTCAATATTGGATCTGGACTTTTCTATTATACGAATAAGTATTACTTAGGATTTTCGATTCCGAATTTAATGAAGTCAAAGCATTTAGATTTTAATGGAAGAGAATTTGGTTCAGAAGTATCGCATTATTTTGTAACAGGAGGATATGTGTTTGATATCAATCAGAATGTTAAATTCAAGCCCTTTTTCATGATGAAATCGGCCTTTGAAGCGCCAACATCTTTGGATTTATCGGCTAACTTCTTGTTTAATGAGAAATTTGAGATTGGTGGAACCTATCGATTAGAAGACAGTTTTGGAGCCATGGTTAATTATGCCATTACACCAAATATAAAATTAGGTTACGCTTATGATCATATCGTATCGGATTTGAATGTAACAACGCCATCTTCGCACGAGATTATATTGTTGTTTGATTTGAACTTCCCGAAAAAAGTATCAAGTTCACCAAGATTCTTCTAACCTAAACCGACTAAAGTACAATGAGAAATTTATATGTAACATTAAGTTTTGTGATGGTAAGTGGAATACTTAGTGCACAAAATCAATATACCAAAACAGCAGACAAATTATTCAATAGATATGAATACGTTGATGCAGCCAAAGAATATTTAAAATTAGCCGAAGGCAGTAAAGCCGATAACTACGTTTACAAACAATTAGCTGAAAGCTACTACAATGTTTTCAATACGAAAGAAGCATCAAAATGGTATGCAAAAGTAGTAGAGCAAAAGCAAGATGCGGAAACGTATTACAAATATGCTCAAATGCTAAAAGCAGAAGGGAACTTTAAAGAAGCCGACAAACAAATGCAACAATTTGCTCAATTGGCACCAAACGACCAAAGAGCCAAAACATTTTTAAGTAATCCAAATTACCTTCCAGCATTAAAAGGACAAAGTAAATTGTACGACATTGCCAAATCAGACGTAAGTAGCGATAAAACTGATTTTGGTGCTGTACTTACTAATGATAACAATGTATATTTTGCAAGTGCGAGAAACACATCAAAAAGAAACAGCAACTTCAACGAAGAGCCGTATTTGGACATCTACAAAGCCACTTACAACGCCAATGGAACCATTAGTGATGCAGTAGCGGTAGATAACATCAATACCAAATGGCATGATGGACCAGCAAGTATTACAAGCGATGGCAACACGATGTACTATGGTAGCGAGAGTTTTAATGAAAAAGAATATGTAAAAGATAAAGCCAAAAAATCAAAATTTGGTAAAATTTACCTTTACAAAGCTACAAAAGAAGGCGATAAATGGTCAAACAGCAAACCACTTCCATTTAATAATAAGGAATATGATGTTAGAAATCCAAGCATAAGCAAAGATGGAAAAACATTGTACTTCTCATCAAACATGCCAGGAGGCTTTGGAGGAGAAGACATTTGGAAAGTAGCTGTAAACGGAGACGAATATGGTACGCCTGAAAACTTAGGAGCTAAAGTAAACACTGAGGCAAACGAGAGTTTTCCATTTATTACAGACGACAACATTTTGTTTTTCTCATCAAACGGGAAACAAGGTTTTGGAGGATACGATATCTTCAAGATGGACTTGAACAAAGGTACAGAAGCGATGAACGTTGGTGAACCAGTAAATACATCAAAAGATGATTTTGCTTTCACTTACAATGCAACTAAGAAAGTTGGCTTTTTCTCAAGTAACAGAGATGGAGTAGACAACATCTACAAAGCAGATCCAGTTTGTAACGTACAAGCATTAGTTCGAGTAAAAGACGCTAAAACAGGAAAAGTAATAGAAGGAGCAACGGTAATGTTAGTGGATGAGAAACAAAAAACAGTTTCAAATCAAACCACAGCATTAAACGGAGAAACTTTAACAGGTGTAGCGTGTTATACAGCTTACAGCGCTCAAGTATCAAAATCAGGATATGAAAGTGGTGTATTTGAAGTAACAAAAGCAGAAAACGAGCAAGTTGTAGTAGAAGCTTTATTAACTCCAATTATGCCAATCATCACAGAGAAGGAAGTTATTTTAGAACCAATTTACTTTGAGTTCAACAAAAGTAACATCACAGCAGAAGGAGCAGCAGAGTTAGACAAGTTGGTAGCCGTAATGAACGAGTATCCAAACATGGTAATCTTTGCAAAATCGCACACAGATAGCAGAGGAAGTGATAAGTACAATATGAATTTATCAGACAGAAGAGCAAAATCGACTGTTCAATACTTAATCAGCAAAGGAATAGCAAAAGATAGAATTTCAGGACAAGGATTTGGAGAAAGCGAACCAAAAGTAGCTTGTAAACCATGTAACGAAGAACAATACGCACAAAACAGAAGAAGTGAATTCTTAATTGTGAAGAAGTAATATTGTTTTCTGTCTACAACATATATCTCTTGTTTTTGAACAAGAGATATATGTTTTTTATCGATTAAATAAGCTTTTGGTCGATATTAGAAAATGACACAAAATAATTGTGTAAATTTGATATTTAAACAAATCATAACTATAAAATAACTATGAAAAGAATTTTACTTTTTATAATGACGTTTTTCTCAATCTTTGGTTACGCTCAGTTTCCTGAGGATTTTGAAGGTGCGACTTTTCCTCCTGCAGGCTGGGTTGTAGAAGATAACGGCGTTGGAACAGCTCAAAGTTGGGGTATAACTACTGCCACCGGTTTTGGTTGGGTTTATCAAGGTGCAAGATCAGCAATGGTAAATAGAGATAATGGAGCAACTTCTACTGGCTTAGCACAAGATTGGTTAATAACACCTCAAGTTACAGTTCCAGCAAACGGACAAATTAGATTTTATGCTAGATCAGGTTCAAATGGGGAACAAGGAAGTATATACAAGGTAATGATGTCAACAACAACTCAAAATAGAGCTGCTTTCACAACGACATTAGCTACTTATACAGAGCTTGATATTGAAAACTTACCATTTGAGCAAATGGTGATTCTGCTTAATGCTTATGCGGGTCAAAACGTTTATTTTGCTTTTGTAATGGAAGTAAATAATGGTTTAGGTGATAGATGGATTATCGATAATGTTAAAGTAGATCAACAATGTTTAACGCCAACGGCTTTAAATGTAGTGCCTTCAACAAATTCAGCTGTTTTATCATGGACAAGTCCTAATCCAGCTGGACCATGGGAAATTGAATATGGACCTCAAGGTTTTGCACCTGGAACAGGAACTATAATAAATGTAGCAACAAATAATTACACACTTACAGGATTAGCACCATTATCACCTTATAGTTTTTATGTAAGAACTATTTGTGAGGCTGATAACGTAAGTCCTTGGTCTATTGTTAGGAATTTTTCTACTACTGTTGCTCCACCAGTTTGTGGGGGTAATTTTGTAGATCCAGGAGGTGCTACAGGACAATATGGTAATAACTTTAATAATACTGCAACTCCAGTAGTTATTTGTCCCACTAATCCAGGGGAAATTGTAACGGTAACTTTTAGTTCATTCAATACAGAAGCAAATTGGGATGCATTATATGTTTATGATGGGCCAAATACAGCTTCACCATTAATTGCTAGTGGTAATCCGGCGGGTAATGTGCCTGGTGGTTTAGCGGGAGGTTATTGGGGTACAACAATCCCAGGTCCTTTTACATCTTCACATCCTAGTGGATGTTTAACTTTTGTTTTCAGAAGTGATGGTTCAGGAACTAGAGATGGATGGGTTTCTAATATTGGTTGTTCAACATGTCCTCCACCTGCCAGAGTTAATTTTGTAAGTGCTACAGCATCGTCATTAGAAGTTTCTTGGGTTAATTTAGCTCCATCCGCTACAAGTTTTGAAGTTATTTGGCTTCCTGCGGGTTCTCCTTCACCAAATGCTACTTCAACTGGTCAAATTGTTACAGGAAATTCATATACGATTACAGGTTTAACTTCTGATACAGCTTATGATGTTTATGTGAGACCAATTTGTGGTGCTACAACAGGAAACTGGTCAGTAGATGGTACTTTTAGAACACAACCAGATTATTGTGGTGGTGATCATTTCTATGATTTAGGAGGAGCTACAGCAAATTACCCAGATAACGTTACGGCTGTTAATGGTACAACAACAATTTGTCCTGAAAATGCTGGAGAGGTTGTTACAGTTTACTTTAATTCATTTAATTTAGTTAGCAGTATAAATGATTCTTTGACAATTTATGATGGAGATTCAGCAACTGGAACTCCAGTTGGAACTTATTTTGGAACTAATATTATACCCTCATATACAGCAACTTCTCCAACAGGATGTTTAACATTTGTATTTGTATCAAATGGTTCTCAAAATGCGCCAGGTTGGGATGCTACAATTTTATGTGGTCCACCATGTCCTTCCATTACGTCTGTTTTGGATAGTTCATTACCTGCAGCTGGAGCCCAAGATATAATTCGCGTTTGTCAAGGACAGACTGTTGAGTTTACTGGTAGTGGTGTTTTTGCTGCAAGTGGAGTAGGTGCAACTTATTTGTGGGATTTTGGTGACGGGACTACGACACCAGGTCAAACAGCTTCACATGTGTTTGCAAATGAAGGGATTTATTTAGTTAATCTATTTATTACCGATGCTAATGGTTGTAGAAATTCAAATAGATTAAACCAGTTGGTTTATGTTTCAACTACACCAACTTTTACTTCTAATGTATCCGATAACGAAATTTGTTTAGGACAAAGTGCAACTATAACTGCATCAGCAACTCCAGTTACTTTTACAAAAGAGTGTGCTCCACCAGTAAGTGGTACTACGTTTTTACCTGACGGAAGTGGGGTTTCATATCAAACGTCTATTCCGGTTGATTGTTTTCCTTTTGGAACTACCATTACATCTGCAAGTCAAATTACTTCAGTTTGTATTAATATGGAGCATTCTTATTTAGGAGATTTAGAAATTAGATTGGTAAGTCCAACAGGACAATCGATTGTTTTAAAAGCTTATCCAGGAGGTGGTGGAACTTATTTAGGATGTCCTTTAGATGATCCAGCTGTAGGTCCCGGAACAGGAAGATTATATTGTTTTACTCCAACAGCAGTTGGGCTTATGGTTGCTGGACCAACTTCAAATTGTGGGACACCAAATGGTGCATCAATTAATGCTGGAAATTATGCGCCAGTTCAGCCTTTCACTAATTTGATTGGCAGTGATTTAAACGGTGACTGGTCATTAATTATTACAGACAATCTTGGAATTGACAATGGTTATATATTTGATTGGAGTATTAATTTTGATAGTTCGTTACTACCAGCTGATTATCAATTTACTCCTGTAATTACAAGTACAAACTGGACACCAAATCCTGATATTACTAATATTAGTGGAAATCAAATTACTGTTACACCTACAACGGTTGGTAATCATTGTTATACTTACAATGTTACGGATGATTTTGGATGTACATATTCAGAACAAGTATGTTTAGATGTTGTTCCGGGAGTTGAATTTACAGATTTAACTGTTTTACCAACAGAAATTTGCGATGGAGAGAATGCAGTTTATACTTTTACAGGAACACCAAATTCAATTGTTACTTATAATATTAATGGAGGTGCAGATCAAACAATAAATTTAGATGCTGCTGGAAATGCTACATTAACTTTGTCTGGTTTAACAATTACTACAGATATTAATGTGACTTACATGACAGCCCCTTCAGTTCCAACTACTGGAAACGCAATAGCGACTGTAGGAGGTGTTAATCCAAATAATTCAACTGGCGCTATATTGGCCGCAGGTACTACTGCAAATACAGCAAACTCGACAACTATTAATGCTACCAATAATACGGTAACATTAACTTTAGCCAATATTGTTCCTGCAGGAACTCCTATTACTGTTAGTGTGGCAAAAAATAATACTACAGGTGCTGTTAATATTGTTGATGGTCCATCAACTTTGCTTTTCAATACAGGAGCTTTAAATACATTGCAACATGTTACTTTTATTAAAGGTACAACATCAAATACAATTACTGTTAATAGAGCAAATGGAACAGTTTTCTTAGATGGTGTTTCTTATAGTTACAACGAATTAGGTTGTGATAGACCTTTAAACGTTACTACTTCTGTTGTAGTTTATGCAAATCCAATTGTTTCTGTTACACCAGCCACTTGTGTTGCAAATGGTTCTGCAACTGTAACAAATTATAACCCAGCATTTAATTATGTATTTAATCCAATAGGTCCAACCCTTGATTCAAGCGGAAATGTGACTAATTTTGTTTATGGTACTTCATATTCTGTTACGCTTAATAATGTAACTTGTTCTGCAGTTCCTACAACTTTTGTTATTGATGAAATTTTACAAAATTTGTCAACCCCTATTATTCTAACTACAGCACCAACGTGTTTAGCAGATGGATTTAGTACAATTACAAACTACGATGCAACTGCTACATATACTTTTACACCAACAGGACCTTCTGTTGATGTAACAGGTTTGATTACAGGAATGGCATTAAATACATTGTATGAAGTTACCGCATCAAATGCTACATGTACATCA
>NZ_DLHR01000014.1:97649-175511 GCF_002483315.1 Flavobacterium sp. UBA7663 | reverse complement strand
AATTATGCATGCATAATTTTTTAGTTAAAAAAATTGTAAAATTCATATTTTGTTATAATTTTGAAGTATTGATTATAACAAACAAAGAAAAAAACTAACACATTTTTACATTATGAGAAAATTACTTTCTTTAACATTATTGGCTTTGGCTGGCTCTACTGCTTTTGCAGGTGGATATAGAGTAAGCATTCAAGGACAAAAGCAATTGGCTATGGGGCACACTGGTGTTGCTGTGGTGAATAGTGCAGAGGTTGCTTTTTTCAACCCTGCAGGTATGGCTTATTTAGATAAAAAATTCAATTTATCTGTAGGAGCAAGTGGATTATTTGCAAAGACAAAGTTTCAAGAGAGTGTATTCAATACTACTGCATCTACTGAAAATTTTGGGACACCTTTTAGCTTATATGCAACATATAAAATTAACGATTGGTTTACAGCAGGCTTAGCAGTTTACACTCCTTATGGTAGTGCTGTTGAATGGGATCAAAATTGGCAAGGTGCCTATTTAGTTAACAATATTGATTTACAAGCTATTTTTGTTCAGCCAACTATTTCTGTTAGAGTTGGAGAACATTTTAGTGTTGGTGGTGGGCCAATTTACGCAACAGGTTCTGTGAATTTCAATAGAAATTTATATGCTTCAAATGGGACGTTTCAAGTTGATGGAGATCCAACAGATTTAACTTTGGATGCAAAAGGTATTTCGGCTTGGGGATATACTTTAGGTATGATGTTTAATCCTACTGATAAATTGCGTCTGGGAATGAATTATCGTTCAGAAATCATTATGGAAGCACGCGATGGTGATGCTAATTTTTCTGACGTGCCAGTCTTTGCACAATCATTGTTAACTAATACAACTTTTGATGCAGATTTACCTTTGCCAGCAGAATTAACAGTTGGATTATCTTATCAAGTTACTGATAAGTGGTTAGTTGCTTTTGATTTAAATCATACAATGTGGAGTGCTTATAAAAGCTTAGATGTGAAATTTAATAATGGATTACCTACTTCTGTAAATCCAAGAAACTACAAAGATGTTTCTACATATCGTTTTGGTACTCAATATAAAGCAAATGATAAATTTACCTTTAGAGCAGGATACTATTTTGATGAAAGTCCTGTTCAAGATACTTATTTTGCTCCAGAAACTCCAAGAAATGATTCAAATGCATTTACAGGAGGGTTAACATATCAATTAAATAACAAGTTAGGAATTGATTTTTCATTCTTATATATTCATTTTGATGAAATTGATAATTCTTACGAGCACAATCCTAATGGTGATTTTGCAGGAACATACAAATCTGTAGTGTTTTCTCCAGGTATTGGTATAACTTACGGTTTCTAATTTTAAAACAAAAAACGATGAAAAATAAATTTATATATTTAGCTATTTTAGCGGCTGGTTTTGCTTCATGTGAGCCAGAGTTTGAAAATCCAGTTGCTCAAGATTATTCAGCTGGTGATGCAGATTTTTCCACTTATGTTGCTGTTGGTAATTCATTAACTGCGGGTTATATGGATGGTACAGTTTCAAGAGGAAGCCAAGTTAATTCTTTTCCTAATTTATTAGCACAACAATTTGCTTTGGTTGGTGGTGGTGAATTTACACAGCCTTCTTTTGCAGAAGATGTTGATAATGTGGGAGGTATTTTAGGTGTGTCAGGATTTAACAAACGATTAGTTATTGATGCTCTTGAAGGTAGACCAGAAATTATTTCAACAGGAAATATTGGTGTAACTTTAACACCACAAGCTACTGCATATAACAATATGGGTGTTCCAGGAGCTAAGTCGTTTCATTTGTTAATACCAGGATACGGCTCACTTAATCCTTATTATGCAAGACACGCAACATCTCCAACCGCAACGGTTTTAGGTGATGCAATGTCAAAGAATCCAACATTTTTCACTAACTGGATTGGAGCAAATGATGTGTTATCATATGCTACTTCAGGAGGTATTGGTGTAGATAGAACAGGTAATCCAAATATTGCTGCTTATGGAATAAACGACATTACAGATCCTCAAGCGTTTGCATTTCATTATAATTTAATAATTAATGGTGGGGTTCATCCTAATTTTGGAACTGTAACGGGGTTAGCTCAAAATGGAGCAAAAGGTGTTGTTGCAACTGTTCCAAGTGTAACTTCTATTCCTTATTTTACAACGGTTCCTTATAATGCATTACCAGCAGAAGCAACTGCAACAAATGCTTCAGCTCTACAATTATATGGATTTTTGGCTCAAGTTACTGGTGGTCGAATTTCACCACTTTCTACTGCACCTGGTACAAAAAATCCAGTTTTAATTCTAGACGAAACTTTGTCAGATTTAAGCGGAACTATTTCTGGAGCTGCTTCAACAATTCCAACTTTAGCGCCTTTCGCAACTGCATTAGGACAACTTTATGGAAGAGCAAGACAAGCTACCTCAAATGATTTAATTTTATTACCAGCTTCAAGTAAGATAGGACAACCAAACCCTCTAGGGACAGCGCCATTCAATGTTAATGGAGTAACTTTTCCTTTACAAGATGGCGATGTTTTAATTCCTTCTGAAAAAACAGCTATTGCAAATGCTACAGCTGCTTATAATGCATCTATAATTTCAATAGCTAATGCAAATGACTTAGCTGTTGCCGATATGAATGTAATTTTAACACAATTGGTTTCTGGTTTAAGAGCAGAGAATGGGACTCTTTATACTGCAAATTATTTTAGTGGAGGAACTTCTGAATTTAAAGTTTTATTTTCTTTAGATGGTGTGCATCCAAACGCTAGAGGTTATTCAGTTATAGCAAATGAAGTTATAAAAGTCATTAACTCACATTACAATGCTAGATTACCTTTTTTAAATCCTAGTAATTTCCCTGGTATTAATATTGTTCCAACAAATTAGTATTTGAAATAAATTATTAAAAAAAGGCATCATTATTGATGCCTTTTTTTGTAACTTTAAATTTCTAAAGACAATAAAATGAATTTAATTATTAAACTTTTCATCAGTACAATTGTAGTGTTTGTACTTTCTTATTTTTTACCTGGAGTTCATGTTACTAGTTTAACAGGAGCCTTAATGGTGGCGGTTGTGTTAGGCCTGTTAAATACTTTTTTAAAGCCAATACTAGTGTTGCTTACAATTCCGGTTACTTTGTTTACGTTAGGTTTGTTCTTATTGGTTATCAATGCCATTATCATTTTGATCTGTGATTATTTTATTGCCGAGTTTAGAGTAGATGGTTTTTTAACAGCATTAATTTTTAGTGTTCTGTTATCAATTACTCAGTCAATTTTGAATAAAATCTTTATCGACGAAAAATAAATTTATAGCGAATTGAATTTCAATAAATTAAAAACTTGTTTGGGTTGTAAAAATTCTATAATTTTGCAACCCAAATTTTATGGTACTTAAATAAACAGATAATGAACATTACAAAAACGCAAGTTGATGCATTAAATGCTATTGTAACAGTAGCAATCACTAAAGAAGATTATTCGGATAAAGTAGAAAAAGTATTAGCTGACTATAGAAAAAATGCTGCTATTTCTGGTTTCAGAAAAGGAGCTGTTCCAATGAGTTTAATCCAAAAACAATATGGTAAAGCTGTTTTGTTAGAAGAAGTAAACAAAGTATTACAAACTTCTCTTAATAACTATTTAACTACTGAAAAATTAGATATCCTTGGAAATCCACTTCCAAAAGTAACAGATAGTATCGATTGGGATGCGGAAAATTTCTCTTTTGATTTCGAATTAGGATTAGCGCCTCAGTTTTCAGTTGATTTAACAGCTAAAAACAATGTTACAAAATTCAACGTTATTGCAGATGATAAAATGTTGAATGATCAAGTAGAAAGAATTCAAAAACAATACGGAAAATTAATTTCTCAAGCGGAAGTAAAAGCTGATTTTGAAATTAGAGGAACTTTTACAAACGAAGAAAAAGGAATCAACGCTCCCGCTAACTTCGGTTTAGATATTTTTGCTGATAAAAAAGTAGCTAAAGCTTTCATCGGAAAAAAAGTAGGTGATGTAGTTACTATCGGAACTAAAGGTTTATTCGATGACGATCACAAATTAATGGATTACTTAAAAGTAGGTCATGACGATGTTCACGGATTGGATATCAATGTTGATTTTACAATTGAAGAAATCAATGAAATTGAAAAAGCAGAATTAAATCAAGAATTATTAGATAAATTATTCGGACCTGGAGTTCTTTCTTCTGTAGAAGATTTAAAAGCTAGAATTAAAGAAGATGCTGAAGCACAATTTGCTCAACAAGCTGATCAAAAATTCTTAAATGATGTTACTGAGTTTTTAATCGAAACTACAAAGTTTGATTTGCCAGAGGCATTCTTAAAAAGATGGATTCAAAATGTAGGAGAAACTCCTTTAACTGCTGAACAAGCGGAAGAAGAATTTGCAAAATCTGAAAAAGGATTACGTTTCCAATTAATCGAAGGAAAAGTAATGGCTGATAATAATTTACAAATTACTTTCGAAGATTTAAAAGCACATACTGCTGATTTAATCAAGAAACAAATGGCTCAATTTGGTCAATTAAATCCTTCAGAAGATGAAATTAACGGAATTGTAGCTCGTGTAATGTCAAACCAAGATGAGGTAAAACGTTTATCAGAGCAAGTAATGAGCGAAAAAATGTTAGGTCTTTACAAAGAAAAAGTAAAAACGAAAACGAAAGAAGTAAATTACGATCAATTCATCAAAGAAATGTACGGAGAATAATATCTCACAAAAAATAATTATCTTTGAGCGTCAGACTAGTTTTGGCGCTTTTTTATTCTGTATTCAACAGCAGAATTTCTAAATATTAATTATTTAAACCATACAAAAATGAACTACGGAAAAGAATTTAAAAAATATGCTACTAAGCATCATGGAGTAAACAGTTTATATTACGATAAAATTGTTGGAAGTATGACTCCATATATTATTGAAGAACGCCAATTAAACGTAGCTTCAATGGATGTTTTCTCTCGTTTAATGATGGATAGAATTATCTTCATGGGAACTGGAGTTGACGATTATGTTGCCAATATTATTCAAGCACAATTGTTGTTTTTAGAAAGTGTTGATGCTTCTAAAGATATCAGTATTTATATCAATTCACCTGGAGGAAGTGTGTATGCTGGATTAGGAATTTACGATACTATGCAATTCGTAAAACCAGACGTAGCTACAATTTGTACAGGAATGGCGGCTTCTATGGGAGCGGTTTTATTGTGTGCTGGAGCAGAAGGAAAACGTTCGGCATTACCACATTCAAGAGTTATGATTCACCAACCATCTGGAGGCGCACAAGGTGTAGCAACAGATATGGAAATCAACTTGAAAGAAATGTTGAAATTAAAAGATGAATTGTATGAAATCATTTCTAAACATTCTGGACAATCGTTCGAAAAAGTGCACAAAGATTCTGAGCGCGATTATTGGATGATTGCCGCTGAAGCAAAAGAATACGGAATGATTGATGAGGTTTTAACAAGATAATTAATTTAAAGTTTCAAGTTTCAAGTTTCAGGTTTTATAACTTGAAACTTGAAACTTGAAACCAGAAACAAAAAATGGCTAAAGAAGTATTAGAGTGTTCATTCTGCGGAAGGAAAAAGCCTGAAACCAATTTATTAATTGCAGGGATTAATGCGCATATTTGCGACAAATGTATCGAACAAGCTCACGGAATTGTATTAGAGGAATTAAAACAATCAGGAAATTCCAATTTGGTTGCCGATTTGATTCTGTTGAAACCAAAAGAAATTCGTGCGTTTTTAGATGATTATGTTATTGGACAAGATCAAACTAAAAAAGTAATGAGTGTAGCGGTTTATAATCACTACAAACGTTTGATGCAAATTCAATTGGAAGACGAAGTTGAGATTGAAAAAAGTAACATCTTAATGGTTGGACAAACCGGAACAGGTAAAACATTAGTAGCAAAAACGATTGCAAAAATGTTGAATGTTCCATTGGCTATTGTTGATGCAACTGTTTTAACCGAAGCGGGTTACGTAGGAGAAGATGTGGAAAGTATTTTGACTCGTTTATTACAAGCGGCTGATTATGATGTAGCGAAAGCCGAGAGAGGAATTGTATTTATTGACGAAATTGATAAAATTGCTCGTAAAAGTGATAATCCATCAATTACGCGTGATGTTTCTGGTGAAGGTGTACAACAAGCTTTGTTGAAATTGTTAGAAGGAACAGTGGTTAATGTACCGCCAAAAGGAGGAAGAAAACATCCTGACCAAAAATTTGTTGAGGTAAACACTCAAAATATCTTATTTATTGCTGGTGGTGCTTTTGACGGAATCGAAAGAATCATTTCAAAACGTTTAAATAGACAAGCAGTTGGTTATAGTTCGTCTATTGGAACAGACCAAATTGATAAAGATAATTTACTGCAATATTTAATTCCTAAAGACGTCAAAGATTTTGGATTAATTCCAGAAATTATCGGTCGATTACCAGTTCTAACACACATGGATCCTTTGGATGCTGAAACGTTAAGAGCAATTTTAACAGAACCTAAAAATGCCTTAGTAAAACAATACAAAAAATTGTTTGAAATGGATGAAGTAACTTTAGAAATTGAAGAAGAAGCTTTAAATTATATTGTTTCTAAAGCTTTAGAATATAAATTGGGAGCTAGAGGATTACGTTCGTTGTGTGAAGCTATTTTAACCGATGCAATGTATGAATTGCCAAGTTCTGAAGACAAACATTTGCAAGTCACAAAAGAATATGCTGAAAACAGTTTGAGTAAAAATTTATTACAACGATTAAAAGCTGTTTCTTAATGAAAGTAATACAAACAAAAAGGTCGCCAATTGGCGACCTTTTTTATGATTAAGCATTTTTCTTTTGCTCTATTGTTTTTGTTTGTTTGGCGTTGCAATATCTTTTTTGACAACTCCATCCGCTTGAACATGATGTTAATAATACTAAAGTTGATAAGGCTAATACTAAAGAGATTTTTTTCATTTTTTTATTTGTGTTTAATTGAGAGTGTACTTTTTTATTTAACGATTTTGAATTCAACCCTTCTATTTGTTTGGTCTTGTTTAGCTGAACATTTCTCGCATTTTTCTAACAATTCGCTTTCACCAAAACCTTTGTAGGTTAACTGCGATGCAGGAATTCCTTTTTTAAGTAAATATTGGTAAGCTGCTTTTGCTCTGCTTTCTGATAATGTTTGGTTGTAAGTTTCAGAACCTTTGCTATCCGTGTGAGCGTTAATTGTAATACTCATATTAGGATTGTTTGTTAAAACTTCAACAATTTTGTTCAAAGATAATTCTGATTCTTTTTTAACACTAGATTTGTTAAAATCAAAATAGATATTTTCAATTACAATAGCATCATCAGTAACAATTGCTTTCTTCTGAGTTAAAGCAATGTTTTTATCTGTATCACCAGTTGCAATGTTTGTTTTCTTAGTTTCGTAACCATCTTTCATAACTTCAATGTTATAAAATGTTAATGGTTCTAAAGCTAGTTTGATTTTACCATTATTGTCTGATTGTGTTTCTGCTAATTTAGTTCCAAATTCATCTGTAACTACTACAGTAGCATTTGGTAAAGCGGTTTTAGTAACTTCTTCTACAATAGTATAGCTGAAATGTAAATTCTCTTGTTTTTTGATTTCGAACTTTAAAATATCAAAATTTCCAGATTGTTTTTTATCAGTAGAAATATATCCTTTAGATGGAGAAGTCATTACAAAAGCAACATCATCTCTTCTTGAGTTTAAATCAGTTCCTAAGTTCATCGCAGTTAAAAATGAATTATCAACGTAAGCTGATCTAAAAACATCATAACCTCCTAAATTTAAGTGGCCTTTTGAAGAAAAATATAAATATTTGTTGTCAGAAGACATATATGGATATTTCTCATCATCAGCTGTGTTTACATTTGGACCCAAATTAACTAATTTACCAACTGTTCCGTCTTCAGCAATGATAGCTTCGTAAATATCAAATCCACCATATCCACCAGGTATGTTTGATGCAATATAAATTTTCTTACCGTCAGGAGAAACACTTGGAGTTTCAGCTGAATATTGCTCTGGAACTACATTTAAATTAGTAATGTTTGTCCATTTTTTAGCATCTTTTTCGTTAAGAGTTGCTTTGTGTAAAGTAAATAACTGTTTGTTATTAGGGTTTTCTTGAGTATAAAAAATAGTTCTTTGATCAGAAGAAAATCCAATTGAACCTTCATCATTATCAGAGTCTAATGCTTGGGAGAAAAGTAAAGGAAAAGATAAATTTCCATCTTCTTTTACATCTACACAATATAAGTTGTTATTTGGAGTATTAGTAATTGGATTAACAGTTACATCTGCATGTCTTCTTTTCTTGTTTGACAAAATGATGTATTTGTTTTTAAAGAAAGTAGTGCCTATTTCGTTTAACTCTGAATTTATTCCAGTATCACTAATGATGAAGCTAATTCCTTTAGTATTCTTATTAATGGCATTCACAATGGCTTCGGCTCCTTCAGAACGTTTTGGTTCTTGTCCAAAAGATGCTAGGCTTCCTAAAAGTAAAAATAATGTAAGGATTTTGGTTAGTTTCATAAATTTAATTGCTTAAATGATAATTAGTTAATGATTAGTTAAATCGCGTGCAAAATTAGTGGTATTTTCCGTAAAAAAAATTATTATTTACTTTATTTGTTAAACTACATGTAAAAATTCGATATAATGCAAAAAAAATCGATTTACTGCATTTTGAGTAAATCGATTTTTTTGTGAATTCTGTAAATATATCCGTTTAACAGCAATATGTTTTGTCAAATTCTTTATGAATTGTGTTGTTTTTGGTTTTTTCTTTATAATTCTCGCATTTTCTGTATGATCCACATTTATAGCGTCTTGGCCCGCACGAAAGGGTCGTAACAAGTAGAATTAATAGGGTAAAAAGTAAGATTTTATTTTTCATACTATTTTATTGTAAAGATAATAGACTTTCTAAATACAATCGTTCGTTTGAAAGCCTTGGGATTTTATGTTGACCGCCTAATTTGTCTTGCTGTTTTAACCAATCGTAAAATAATTGTTCTCTCGCAACATTCAATACTAACGGATTTAGTGTCATATTGTTGTAGCGTTTTGCTTCGTAATCCGAATTTACGTGCTGAAGATTTTCATCTAAAGCTTTTCTGAAATTTTCTATGTTATCAGGTTTTGTTTTAAATTCGATAATCCATTCGTGAGCGCCTTTCTTTTTGTCAGTCATAAAAATAGGAGCAACGGTATAGTCTGTAATTTCGCAATTAAATTCTTTACAAGTTTTAGTAATAGTAGCATCGGTATTTTCAACCATTAACTCTTCTCCAAAAACGTTAATATGATGTTTGGTTCTTCCGGTAACTTTAATTCGGTAAGGACTTAATGAAGTAAAACGAATGGTATCTCCAATTAAATAGCGCCATAATCCCGAATTTGTCGTAATTACTAATGCATAATTCTTATTTAATTCTACTTGATTTAATCGAATAACATGTTGGTTTAATTTTCCAAAAGTATCCATCGGAATAAATTCGTAGAAAATTCCGTAATCTAACATCAACAATAATTCGTTAGAATCATTTTGATCTTGAATGGCAAAAAATCCTTCCGAAGCATTATAAATTTCGTAATATTTGAAACTCTCTTTTGGAAATAATTTCTTGTATTGTTCTCTATACGGGTCAAAATTTACGCCACCATGAAAATATACTTCTGCATTTGGCCAAAGTTCTAATAAATTAGATTTTCCAGTGGTTTCCAATGTTTTTTGAAGTAAAACCAACATCCAACTTGGAACACCAGCTAAACTTGTCACATTTTCGTTGATGGTTTCATTGATAATGGCAGGAAGTTTGGTTTCCCAATCGCCCATTAAAGATATTTTACTGCTTGGTGTAGAGCTAAATTCGGCCCAAATCGGCATGTTATCAATCAAAATTGCTGATAAATCACCAAAAAAAGTATTGTTGTTTTCGTATAATTGTTTGCTTCCGCCCAAGCGCAAACTTTTTCCAGTAAACATTTGCGACTCTTCGTTGTTGTTTAAGTACAAACATAATAAGTCTTTACTGGCTTTGTAATGACAATTTTCTAATGCTTCTGAACTTACTGGAATAAATTTGCTTTTTGCATTAGTGGTTCCGCTCGATTTTGCGAACCATTTAATATTTGAATGCCAAAATACATTTTGTTCGCCTTGTCTGGTTTTTTCAATAAGAGGTTCTAATTCTTCATAGCTAGAGACAGGAATTCTTTCTGAAAAAGAAGTATAACTTTTCATTGAAGAAAAATCATATTTCTTTCCAAGTTGTGTGTTTTCAGAAGCTTTTATTAGATTAAAAAGTAATTCTTCTTGTACTTCGTGCGGATATTTTAAAAACAATTCCATTTGATGAATTCGCTTTTTTAAAATCCAAGTGGCAAAAGAATTTATTATTTGTAATGGCATTTACCTATTTCTAATTTTGAATTATTAAATTGGAATAATAACTTTACCAAAAATAGCATTTTTTTCAAATAATCGGACAAAAAAGAAAATCTTTACACGAAATGATATATCAAGGCACACTTTCTAAAATGCAAACCGAATTTGGTAACCCAATTCAGTATTATTTAGTTTTTGAAAATAGTTTTTTAAATATTAACCAACTTTTAGGAAAAGACATTGAAATTGAGTTTCAAGGCTACCAATGTTTAAATTGCGGAAAAGCGAAAAAGATTTTTCGTCAAGGATTTTGTTACGATTGTTTTATGAGCAGTCCAGCAGTAGGCGATTGGATTATGAAACCCGAATTAAGCACTGCCCATTTAGATATTGAAGATAGAGATTTAGCTTACGAAAAGCGAGTGCAATTGCAACCGCATGTGGTGTATTTGGCTTTATCGAGTGAAGTAAAAGTGGGAGTTACCCGAAAAACACAAGTTCCTACACGATGGATCGATCAAGGTGCGGTGCAAGCTATTCCAATTGTAGAAGTACCAAATAGATATTTAGCAGGAATTACGGAAGTAGCATTGAAAAACCATTTTGCCGATAAAACCAATTGGCAAAAAATGCTAAAAAACGAAGTACCTAACATGGACTTGATTTCAGAACGAAATAAAGTATTGGATTGGCTACCAAATGAAGTGAAAGACTATTTCCCAAAAGAAGAAAAAATCATTCAATTGGATTTTCCTGTTTTACAATATCCTAAAAAAGTAACGAGTTTAAATTTAGACAAAACACCAAATTTTACTGGTAAGTTATCAGGAATAAAAGGGCAATACTTGCTTTTCGAAGACGGAACCGTTTTTAATGTAAGAACCTATGAAGGTTATGTAGTGAAGATGAGTTTATAAAACAAAAACCCTTTCAAATTTTGAAAGGGTTTTTGTTTTTATTTAAAATTTTGTGTTTATTCTTTTTTCTTTTTTCCTCCTAATAAACCTTTTAAAGCGTCTGTTGCTTTGGTTTTAATTTCTTCTTTTGGAGTGGTTTTTGGTTTTGTAGTATCTGTTGCTGTTGTAGTTCCAGATGCATTATTCTTAGTTCCGCCAATTAAATTTCCTAAAGCAGTTGTGCCTTGATTTACTAATTTGTCCTTTTGCATTTTAACCAATTGTGAAGTCAAATTTGTAGAAGCTTGTTTTAAATCGGTATTAAATTTAGGTTGCGAAAAGTTACCTGTCATTAAACCATTTACTGGAATACTTGTGATTTGTTTTTGGTCAGCAGGCGTTAATTTTGCAATTAAATTAGTTACGTCTTTTCCTAAATATTTTACAGGAACGTCAAATTTCAAATTGTAATTCATGCTTTGATCAAATCCATGTGTTCCGCCAACATTTACAGTAATATCTTGGTATTTGATATCCATTGGTTTTAGATTTACTTTTCCGTCTTTGAATGATAAGGCAGCTTTAACGTCGTTTAAATTCAACTTGTTTAAATCGATGAATTTCATGTTTGAACTCAATACGGTTAGCATTGCCGAGTTTTTATCATTAACTGTTGTAGAAAGTAACTGCCCAAATAAATCACCCGAAATAGTTTTTAAATTTGGTGTCATGTCTTGTTGTAAATCACCCGATAATTTAATTGTCGAATTCAATTTTCCGTTAATCACACCAGCAATAGGAGCAATCGATTTTAGCATGTCTAATTGTGTAAACGATTCAGCAATATTTACTTTGTCTAAACCTAAATTCATGTTAAATGTTGGTGTTTTTCCTTTAGTTGAAACCGTTCCAGTTAAACCGATATTTCCACCAAAAATGCTCATTTTTAAATTATTTAAGGTTACCGCTTCATCACGAATAACCATATTGCCTGAAACATCTTGCAAATTCAAATTGTCGTAAACCACAGTTTTTGCTTTTGCAGTAATACTA
Source organism: Flavobacterium sp. UBA7663 (assembly GCF_002483315.1). GTDB lineage: Bacteria > Bacteroidota > Bacteroidia > Flavobacteriales > Flavobacteriaceae > Flavobacterium. Next base: position 163,097 of record NZ_DLHR01000014.1, on the reverse strand, counting down.
CAATCTAAAAACGAAGGGATTTTTACCGCTTCTGTAGTTTTTTTGCCTTCTTCCGTAGTGGTTGTTGTTGGCGCCATAAAATCAGAAACGACTAATTTTGTCGAATTCATATTGAAATTTCCTTTCAGAATTTGGTTTTTGAATACAAATCCGTAAAAGTTATCCAATGTTCCGGTTACTTGCAAATCGGAAGTTCCTGTTTTGGCATCAAATTGATTCAAACGAATTTGACTCGGATTAAATGCAACTGCAGCTTGATTGATTTTGAAAGGTTTTGCCATTTCTGGACCTTCATAATTGAATCCAGTCAAACTCACAACTCCAGAATTTTGAATGTTTTGATATTGAGAAGTTTCAACTGATTTCATATCAAACTTCGTTTTTACATCGGCTTTTAAAATTCCGGTTAACGGTTTGTCTAATTTTACTGGATAGGCTTTGGTAACATTCGCTAAATTGATAGTTCCTTTTAATTCGGCATCAACTAAAGCATTTGTTGCTATGTTTCTAATATTTGCTTTTGCATTAAAAACGTCTTGGTCAATTGAAAATGCAAGTTTGTTCAAATTCACATACGTGTCGTTCATTAACCCAGTTTCGTTGATGATGTGCGTGTCAATCACAATGTTTTTAACTGATTTTGGTAAATCTGGATATTGAAAAGACGCATTATTAGAAGCGATTTTTACATCAAAAGCAGGAATCGTGGTTTCGGTTAAATTACCTTTTACTTTTCCGTCTACCGAAAATTGTCCGGTTGTTTTTACTTTGTTGATATCGCCTGAATAAGCTGCTGGAATTAATCCCAAGAAGTTTTTGAAATCAGAAGTTGGTGTTTTGAATGTTAAATCATAGGTTTGACCCGCTTCCACCATTTGAATAAATCCGTTGAATTCTAATGGTAATTGATTGATTAATGCTTTGTTGTCTTTAAATTCGTATTTGCTTTTCTCTAAATCAATTCCTAAAATGGCATCTAATGAAATGGCTACATTGTTCATGTAGTTCATTTTGTCCATATCAAAAGATAGTTTTGCTGTTGTTTTAGTTTCTAAATCTAATTTTTGAGCAGCAAAATTTCCTTTTCCTTGGTGATTAATGCTGTCTAACACCATTTTCATTTTTGAACCTTCGTCAATGTAAGTGAATTTTAAATTTTCTACTTCATAATCCTGAATATTCAATGCAAACGGTTTGCTGTCAGAAGATTTTTTATCAGCTTCTTCTTTTAATGCAATGTCAAAATTCCCTAAACCATCTTTATTAAAAATGATGTTTACAATCCCGTCAACTACACTAAAACTTTCTAAATTCATAGCTTCGCCATCTCCTTTAAAAAGTTCTTTTACACTCATAGTTACATTGGTTTCACCAGCATATAAAAGGGTGTCTTTTTCGAAAGGTGCTTTTGTAATAATGCTCAATTTTTCAATCGTAACATTAGCTTGCGGAAAACTTTTGAACAAACTCAAATCTACATCTTCAAATGCAATGTTGGCATTTACATTTTCGTTCAAAGTTTTAGCAATCATTTCCTTGATTTTATCTTTGAATAAAAAAGGCGCAGCTGCCAATGCGATGATGGTTACTAATAGGAAAATTCCAGTTCCTTTTAAGATTTTTTTCAACATAATTTTACTTTTTAAGAGTGCGAATAGATTTTTTGTTTCGATTTGTAATCAAATTATCATGTATTTACTACAAAAGTAGTACCAAAAATATAGATTGGGATTAAAGCTACGTTAAACTTATAAAAAAAATCCCAAAAACAAATTGCTTTTGGGATTTTTATGTGTTTGAATTTGAATTAGTTTATTACAATTTCATAAGGCATAATGGCTTGGATTCCTTTTCTGCTTTTAACACGTTTGATTTGTTCCAGCATTTGAAAGCCTTCTTCGCCTAATTGCTCTTTTAATAATTGTTCTTTAGTTTTAAACATTGCTATTCCAGTGAAATTAGCTAATAAATCTTCAAAGTTTTTCTCGTATTCTGGATAGTTTTCTGTTCTGTAAGAAGAAGTTTTCCCAAGTTTAGCTGCGTATTTGATTGCTGCATCTAAACCTCCGATTTCATCTACTAAGCCAAGTTTGTGAGCGTCAACACCTGTCCAAACTCTTCCTTGTGCTATAGCATCAACTTCTTCAGTTGTCATTTTTCTACCATCAGCTACACGTTTTAAGAAAGTAGCGTATGTTTTTTCGATGCTTTCTAAAACAAATCCTTTGAAATTTTCTTCAATTGGCTCAAAAACACTATAGCCGCTTGCGTTTTCGTGTGTTTTCACTTGTTCGGCATTAATTCCGATATTTTTGCCTAGTTGGTTCATGTTCGGTAACATTCCGAAAACACCAATCGAACCTGTAATCGTATTTGGTTCAGCGAAAATTCTATCCGCATTAGCCGCAATATAATAACCACCTGAAGCTGCATAATTACCCATAGAAACAACTACTGGTTTGACTTTTTTAGTGATTTCAATTTCTCTCCAAATCAATTCAGAAGTTAAAGCGCTTCCTCCAGGACTATTCACACGTAAAACAATTGCTTTTACATCTTCATCTTCACGAGCTTCTTGTAAAGAACGTTTGATAGAACCTTCACCAATTACATTAACATCGCCTTCACCACCTGCAATTTCACCTTGAGCATAAATTACAGCAATAATGTCATTTTTAGAGTAATCTTCAACTGTAGAAGATGCTTTTTTAGCATAATCAGTAATGCTAACAATATCGTATTTTTCTTTTTTGTCTACTTTTAATTTCGCTCTAATCATATCATGATACTCATCTTCATATGCTACTTTGTCAACTAATTTATTAGCTAAAGCTAATTCAGGAGTTCTTGCACCTAAAGTATTGGCTATAGCATTCAATTGAGCAATAGATAATTTTCTGCTTTTAGAAATATCGGCAACAATTGTATTCCAAACCGAGTTCAATAAAACCGTCATTTGTTCACGATTTTCCGGACTCATTTCTTGAGCTAAGAAAGGTTCTACTGCACTTTTGTATTTTCCATGACGAATAACTTCCATTTTTACACCCGATTTCTCTTGTAAATCTTTCATGTATATAATTTCAGAAGATAGTCCTTTGAAATCAACTTCTCCCATTGGATTCAAATACACTTGATCGGCAACCGAATTCAAGTAATATTCACCTTGCGTATAATAATTTGCATAAGCATAAACAAATTTGCCTGATTTTTTAAACTCTTCTAATTTATCACGAACGGCTTTGCTTTGCGCTAATCCTAACTGAGATTGATTGTTTAAAATAGAAATTCCTTTGATTTTGTCATCGGTTTTAGCTGCTTCAATCGCATTTAAAATATCTGTTACACCATCATGGTGTGCTTCAAAGTAATTGAAGTCTTTGTAATTTGTTTTTCCAGCATAGTCTAAAGATACTTTTGATAAATCCAATTCAATAACCGAATTCTTTTTTACACTAACCGTGTCATCTCCACTACCTGCAATGGCACCAATGATTATAATTCCGAAGAAAAAAATCATACAAAAAATAAATATACCTACAATTGTAGCTAATACATTTCCTAAAAATCTCATTTCAATTTATTTATTAATTACCTAATTAGTAGTTAAAAGCATAAAATTGTTACATGTTCATAAAAAAACAAGAAAGGTAAATTATAAGTCTAAAATTGTTTGTTATTTTGCCAATATGAGTCAACATCAAGTCATTTTATCATTAGGAAGTAATCAAGGCAATCGATTAGAAACGATTCAGTCTTGTATTGATTTGATTCATAACGAAGTAGCAACAGTTGTAAAGGTTTCCAAAATTTATGAAACACCTGCTTGGGGTTTTGAAAGCGAACCTTTTTATAACGCTGCTATTCTAATTCATACGTCAAAATCGGCTCAAAAAATTTTGAAGCAGGTTTTAAAAGTAGAGAAGAAGTTAGGAAGAATTCGTTCTAAAGATTCAGGTTATCAAGCCCGAATTATTGATGTAGATATAATTGCTTTTGATGAAGAAATTATTTTGACAGAAACTTTGGAAGTTCCACACTCATTAATGCATAATCGCAAATTTGTTTTGCAACCGATGTCAGATTTAGGATTAAATTGGGAACATCCAACTTTAAAGAAATCTATTACACAACTATTACTTCAAACCGAAGACAAAAGCGAAATAAAAGCTGTTCATTCTATAATTTCTCCAATTGAAAAACTCCAATTACAACAATTCAATTACATTGCGATTGAAGGAAATATTGGAGCAGGAAAAACTACTTTGTCAACTAAAATAGCCGAAGATTGCAATGCTAAATTAGTTTTAGAACGTTTTGCTGACAATCCGTTTTTGCCGAAGTTTTATAAAGACCAAAGTCGTTATGCGTTTCCTTTAGAAATGTCGTTTTTAGCTGACAGATACCAACAATTAGCTGATGATTTAGCGCAATTTGACTTATTTAAAGATTTTGTAGTGGCCGATTACCACATTTTTAAATCCTTGATTTTTGCCAAAGTTACGCTTCAAGAAGACGAATTTCGTTTGTATAAAACCATGTTTGACATCATCCACAAAGAAATGCCAAAACCTGATTTGTACGTGTATTTGTATCAAAATACTGAACGCCTTTTAGAAAACATCAAAAAGCGTGGCAGAAGCTATGAGCAAGAAATTCCGGCAGATTATTTAGAAAAAATCAATCAAGGTTATCTAGATTACATTAAAACGCAAACCGATTTGAATGTGTTAATTATTGATGTTTCGGATTTAGATTTTGTGAAAAAACAAGAAGATTATGTGTTTTTGTTGAATGAGATTAACAACAAGATTAAAAATTGATTTTGGAACACAGATTAAACGGATTTACACAGATTTTAAAAATTTATTTAATTTCTTCAATCTTTGTTCCGAAAATTTTACTTCATTTTTTGAAACAAATCCCAAATTACAATCCCAGCACTCACCGAAATATTCAACGAATGTTTGCTTCCCAATTGCGGAATTTCAATCACGCCATCGCTTAAATTAATAGCCTCTTGCGAAACACCTTTTACTTCGTTTCCAAAGATTAAGGCATATTTGATATTAGTTTCTGGTTGAAAATCATCCAACATAATGGCATTTTCAGTTTGTTCCACCGAATACACTTTTACATTTTCTTGTTTCAATTGATTTACCACTTCTAAAACGTCTTTCGCATATTCCCAAGTCACAGTTTCAGTAGCGCCAAGAGCAGTTTTGTGAATTTCTTTGTTGGGCGGAGTAGCCGTAATACCACACAAATAAATCTTTTCAATCAAAAAAGCATCCGAAGTTCTAAAAACAGAACCAATATTGTGTAAACTTCTAATATCGTCTAAGATTACAATGATAGGTGTTTTTTGAGCCTTTTTAAACTCGTTGATGTTTTTGCGTTCTAATTCTGCGTTGGCTAATTTTCTCATGTGGCAAAAGTAAAGATTAATTATAAAACTTTAAAACTTGATTTTTGAAATTGATATTGTCATTGTCTTTGAAATTATTACCTTCGCAATCATACTTAAAATTTGAAATTGTGGCTAAAAAATCTGCAGCAACTCCCGATAAAGCACCGAAGGAAACACCATTAATGAAACAATACAACGAGATAAAAAACAAATATCCCGATGCGTGTTTGTTGTTTCGTGTGGGCGATTTTTATGAAACTTTTGGAGATGATGCCGTGCGTGCGTCACAAATTTTAGGTATTACATTAACTAAAAGAGGTGCAGGTTCTGAAACCGAAACTGCTTTAGCAGGATTTCCGCATCATTCAATTAATACTTATTTACCCAAGTTAGTTAAAGCCGGACTTCGAGTAGCGATTTGCGACCAATTAGAAGATCCAAAAATGACTAAAACCATCGTAAAACGTGGTGTTACGGAATTAGTTACGCCTGGAGTTTCGATGAATGATGAGGTGTTGCAATCCAAGTCAAATAACTTTTTAGCATCTGTTCATTTTGGTAAAAAATCACTTGGTGTAGCTTTTTTGGACGTTTCTACAGGTGAATTTTTGGTTTCGCAAGGCAATGAAGAATACATTGATAAACTATTACAAAACTTCCGTCCAAGTGAAATTTTAATTCCGAAACAGTTTAAAAATCAGTTTAATTCGGTTTTTGGAGACGATTTTCATACCTTCTTTTTGGAAGATTGGGTGTATAAAGAAGATTATGCGTTAGAAAGTTTGACCAAACACTTTCAAACCAATTCGCTAAAAGGTTTTGGTGTAGAAGAATTAACTGAAGGTTTGATTGCTTCGGGTGCGATTTTGTTTTATTTGTCGGAAACGCAACATAACAAGATACAGCACATTACCAATATTCAACGTATTGCCGAAGATGCTTATGTTTGGATGGATAAATTTACCATTCGAAATTTAGAATTATATCATAGTTATAATCCGAATGCGGTAACGCTTTTAGATGTGATTGACAGAACGCTTTCGCCAATGGGAGCAAGGCTTTTGAAACGTTGGTTGGCGCTTCCGTTGAAAGATATTTCAAAAATCAGAAGTCGCCATGAAGTGATATCATATCTAAAAACGAATCCTGAAGTTTTACAACAAATTCAATATCAAATCAAACAAATTTCCGATTTAGAACGTTTGATTTCAAAAGTAGCAACAGGAAAAATTTCGCCAAGAGAAGTTAATTTCTTGAAAGATTCGTTAGATGCGATTATTCCAATAAAAACCTTGGCTTTAGAAAGCTCAAATGAAGCTTTACGAGTAATTGGGGACAGTTTACATGCTTGTGAATTGTTACGCGAAAAAATCAAAACGACTATTCAAGAAGATGCTCCAGTTAGTGTAAATAAAGGAAACGCAATTGCTATCGGAGTTCATTCAGAATTAGATGAATTACGAGCGATTTCTTCCACTGGAAAAGGGTATTTAGAGGAATTAGAACAACGCGAAAGTATTGCTTCTGGAATTCCTTCCTTGAAAGTTTCGTTCAATAACGTTTTTGGTTATTATATTGAAGTTCGAAATACACATAAAGATAAAGTTCCAGCCGAATGGATTCGTAAGCAAACCTTAGTGAATGCTGAACGATACATTACTGAAGAATTAAAAGAATACGAATCTAAAATTTTAGGTGCAGAAGAAAAAATTCATCAATTAGAAAATCAGTTGTTTGAGCAATTGGTCAATTGGATTGCTACTTATATAAAACACGTTCAGTTGAATGCCAATTTAATTGCGCAATTGGATTGTTTGACTTCTTTCACGCAATTAGCGATTGATAATAAGTATGTTTGCCCAGATTTAGATGAAAGTTATGATTTAGAAATTAAAGAAGGGCGTCATCCTGTAATTGAAAATCAATTACCGGTTGGCGTTCCGTATATTTCGAATGACGTCTATTTGGATAGAGAAACTCAGCAAATCATCATGATTACCGGTCCGAATATGTCGGGTAAATCGGCGATTTTGCGTCAAACGGCTTTGATTGTTTTAATGGCGCAAATGGGAAGTTTTGTTCCGGCAGAAAGCGTGAGAATGGGTGTTGTGGATAAAATTTTCACCAGAGTAGGAGCAAGTGATAATATTTCGATGGGTGAATCTACTTTTATGGTAGAAATGAACGAAACCGCTTCGATTTTGAACAATATTTCAGAAAGAAGTTTGGTGCTGTTAGATGAAATTGGAAGAGGAACTTCAACCTATGATGGAATTTCAATTGCATGGGCGATTTCAGAATATTTGCATGAACATCCAAACAAACCGAAAACACTTTTTGCTACGCATTATCACGAATTAAACGAAATGGAAGTTACGTTTGACAGAATTCAGAATTTTAATGTTTCGGTAAAAGAATTAAAAGATACCGTTTTATTTATTCGTAAATTAGTGAAAGGCGGAAGCGCACATAGTTTTGGTATTCACGTAGCAAAAATGGCAGGAATGCCTCAAATTGTGATTCAAAAAGCGCAAAAATTATTGAAGCAATTGGAAAAAAGACATTCCAGTGAAGAATTATCTGGAATTAAATCGGCTAATGATGAATTGCAATTGAGTTTCTTTAATTTAGACGATCCGCTTTTGGAAGATATTAAGGAAGAAATCATGAATATCGACATCAATACTTTAACTCCTGTGGAAGCTTTAATGAAGCTAAACGAAATAAAACGAATGCTGGTTAAAAAATAATTTTAAAATAAAATATTCGTTATCAAAAGGTTATAAAAAAGTTTCAATTTTTATTTAAAAAGTACTTGCAAGAATAAAAATATGTACTATATTTGCACTCGCAATACGGAACAAGTATAGCAACGTTCTTTAAAGTTTATTATACGAAACGCGAAAATAGCTCAGTTGGTAGAGCGCGACCTTGCCAAGGTCGAGGTCGCGGGTTCGAACCCCGTTTTTCGCTCTATACCAAAATATTTGCTTGAGTGGTGGAATTGGTAGACACGCTGGACTTAAAATCCAGTGGGTAGTAATGCCCGTGCGGGTTCAAGTCCCGCCTTGAGTACAAAAGCTCCGAACAATGTTCGGAGCTTTTTTTGTTTAGAAAATTCTAAACTAAGAATTTTCTATTATCTTTAAAGAATTCTTTATAAAATTATCAATCACAACTATGGGTACATTTGTAATCGCACAACGATTAAGTGGAGTTTATAAATATGAGTTTGTTTCCAGAAAAGGAAAAACTATTTTTACGAGCAACGACTTCGAATTGCGTTTTGAATGTGAAGAGGAGATTGAAAAACTCAAAAGTTCTTTAGAAAGATGCGTCTTTATGCGCTTTAAATCGTCTAGTGGAAAGTTTTTCTTTAGATTGATATTAGATGAACATGAAGTGGCGGTAAGTAGAAGATATACCACACAGTTACTGCTTCAAAAAGGAATAGATGAAATAATTAAATACGCGGATAGAGCTGAGTTTTTAGATTTTTCCTCTGCAGAAGATATATTTGGATCATCAGAATAAAAAAAGTCCCGAAAATCGGGACTTTTAATTATAAAATAATCAAAAATTATTTTTTTACTTCTTCTTTAACTGCTTCAACAGCTTCAGTAGCAGCTCCTTCAACTTTAGCAGCAGCAGAGTCAACAGCTACAGCAGTAGAGTCAGCAACAGCTTCAACAGTTTCAGTTACTTCAGTAGCAGTAGAATCAACTGTAGTTTCTGCTTCAGCAGCAGCTTCTTTACAAGAAACGAACATAGCAGCAACAACTGCTAAACTTAATACAACTTTTTTCATTTTGTTATAATTATAAAAGGTTAAAATTTTTTTGAATAGAATTTCACTATTCTGGTTTTTTTATATTTAAAAAAAGCCCCACATTGTGGAGCTTGATTTTTTCTGTCAGCAATAAATTACTTAGCAGGTGCAGCTTCAGCAGCAGGTGCAGCAGTAGCAGCAGAGTCAGCAACTACAGCAGTAGAATCAGCTACAGGAGCTTCTTCAACAGCAGGAGTTTCAACAACTGTAGAATCTACAGTTTCAGTAGCCTCAGCAGCATTTTCTTTACATGATACGAACATAGCAGCAACAATTGCTAAACTTAAAACAACTTTTTTCATCTTACTAAATTATAAAGGTTAATTATTAATTCGGAGCAAAGATATAAATTTTTTAACATGTCAAAATATTTTTAGACATTTTTTTTCATTTTTTTTCTTTGGATTCCGAAATGCTTTATTTCAAATGGCGTGCCAAACTATTTATTTTTTAAAAATATTCTAATTATTTGGCTTTTTGTGACTTAGGGTAAACAATTGTCATCTCCTCTATAAGGTTTTTCGCACCTGCAAATTTATCAATCACAAATAAAATATAACGAGCATCAACCATGATGTTTCTACAGATTTCTGGACTGTAATAAATGTCGCTCATTGTGCCTTCCCAAACTCTATCAAAGTTTAATCCAATAAGATTTCCTTTTGCATCTAAAGCTGGACTTCCAGAATTCCCACCAGTGGTATGATTTGTTGCAATAAACGCTAAAGGCATTTTTCCATTTTTATCGGCATATCTTCCGTAATCTTTTGCATTATACAAATCGATTAATTTTTTAGGAACATCAAATTCGTAATCTCCAGGAATATATTTTTCGATAACACCATCTAAATAACTTACAGGTTCGTAAATAACTGCATCGCTTGGTTTGTAGCCTTTTACTTTTCCATAAGTTACACGTAATGTACTATTCGCATCAGGGAAAATTCTATCGTTTGGAAAGAATTCCATAATGCCTTTCATGTAGGTTCTTTGTAAAGCGATGTTTTTTAAATTTATTTCATCAAACTTAGGCGCTACATTTTTTTGGTAGCTATCTGCAATTGATTTTACCAATTTATACGCTGGATCTTGATTTAACTTTTCTAAAACTGATTTTGCATCACCATTTAATAGTTCTTTCAAACCATTGTAGTTCGTTAATTTAGATGAACCAAATACACTTGTAGTTAAATTTGAAGCATTAATATTGTTCAAACTCTCAGGCAAAAATTGTTTTGGCGATTTTGTAGCGTACAAATTGATCAATTGTTCAAAAACTTTTTCATCCACTTGAGCGCTGTAATCTTTATATAAACCTTCGAATCCTGAAATTAGATTGTTTTTTCTATCATTAAATGCTTGTTCACCTTTTGTATTATAAACTTGCTCTAACTGGTACAAACGATATCCAAAAGATAAAATTTCTGAATTACGCAAAACAACTTCAGTAAAGTAATCTCTTGCAATAGCATATTCTCTAATGTCTTTGTAGTTTTTTTCAAAATCAGCTAAAATAGTTCCGTATTCTGCTTGTTTGCCAGCTTTGTTAACTCTTTCTTGGAATTTCTTTTCGAAGTCTTTTTTGATAGCAACCGCATTCGATTTTTTTAAACCTTTTGTTTCTCCAATCCATTTTTTCCAATAATTCGCAACACCTGCGTATTTTGAAGCATACTGAATTTTAATTGCATTGTCTTTTCTCATGAAACCATCTTGTACTTTTAAAGCGGCATCACGAATTTCAATTTTTGCCGGATTCAAATCATTTACAATTTGTTCCACTGCGAATGATGGTAAATATTCTTGCGTTCTTCCTGGATAGCCCATTACCATTGTAAAATCGTTTTCCTGAATTCCTTTTGCAGAAACTGGGAAAAAGTGTTTTGGTGTGTAAGGAATGTTGTCTTTTGAATATTCAGCAGGACGATTGTTTTTGTCTGCATAAACTCTGAATAAAGAGAAATCTCCTGTGTGACGTGGCCAAACCCAGTTATCAGTATCAGAACCAAATTTACCAATTGAACTTGGTGGTGCACCCACTAAACGAACATCTTTGAATGTTTCAGTTACGAATAATAAGTATTGGTTTCCATCGTAAAAGGCACGAATCATCGTTTCTTGCCAAGCTTCTCTTGTGTAGCTTTTATTTAAAGCCGCAATGTTTTGCTGGATTTTCTTTTGCTTATCACTTTCCGAAGGAAGATTTAAAACACCTTCAAAAATTTTAGTGGTTACATCTTCAATTTTGATGATGAATGTTACCGTTAAATCTTTGTTTGGCAATTCGTCTTCCATTTTATAAGCCCAAAAACCATTCGTTAAATAATCGTTTTCAACGGTAGAATGACTTTGAATGTTGTCATAGCCACAGTGATGATTCGTTAATAAAAGTCCTTTTGGCGAAATCATTTCCGCTGTACAACCGCCATCAAAATGAGGAACAGCATCTTTTAAGCTGGAATTATTTACCGAATAAATATCATCGGCACTAATTTTCATTCCCAAAGCTTTCATTTCTTTTTCGTTGGTTCCTTTTAAAAGCGAAGGAATCCACATGCCTCCTTGTTGCGCTTGAACTTGGAAAACAACTAAAATAAGTAGTAATTTTAAAAATTTCATAGGTATAATTTTATTTAGTGACTTTGTATTTCATTAATTTTCGATTGTGAATTACAAAATCGTGTGCAAGATACAATTTTTGTGCGTTTTCGTTATGCGGTTCGACTTCTAAATACAGTAATTTTAACGATAATTTAGGAACTTCTTTCTGAATAAACTGAATAGCTTCTTTCCCAATTCCTTTTCCACGAGCGGTTTCTTTGATGAATAATTCGTCTACAAAAGCAATTTTTCCACCATATTCGAAACTGAAAATAAATGTTAGAATGATGTAACCTACAATTTCATTTTCAGTATATATTAACCAAGATTTTCCAAGATGTTCATTCGAAATAAATTCCTGAAACAAATTTTTAGCTACTTCAACATCCATCGGATAATTGTCAATCGCATAGAAATCTTGCATCATTTGAGTGATGGTTGAAATGTCTATTATTTCTAATGGCTTGAAGCTTGTCATTAGTTCAAAATATGATTCATAATCGTTTGAGTCGCTCCTTTATTCATTTGAACAAATGTGCTGCAAATGTGCCCTTTTTCTAATCGTTCGTCTTCGTTGTGAAGCAACAAATCAAAAGCTTCATTTAATTGGGTTTGATTTTGAATCGAAATACAACCTTCCATATTTACTAATGCTGTAGCTTCTGCAAAATGCGAGTAATTAGGACCAATCACAACCGGAACACCAAAAGTCGCCGGTTCTAAAATATTATGAACGCCAGGATTTCCAAAACCTCCGCCAACGTAAGCAATGTCGGCATACGAATAGATTTTGGTTAAAATTCCAATGGTATCGATGATAAAAACTTGAAAATCTTCTATTTTGTCATGCTGAACTTGTTTCAGCATCTCATCTTTTTCCGAATACAAAATCGTTTTCTTTTGAATTTGATTTTTGAGATTTGAAATTTGCTCCGATTTGATATTATGTGGCGCAATAATAAATTTCACGTCATCCGAACTTTGATTGATGTAATTCACTAATAAACTTTCATCTTTTGGCCAAGAACTTCCAATGACGATTGTGGTTGTATTGTCTTTAAATTGTTCGATGAAATCCAATGAATTATCACGTTCTAAAATCGAAACTACTCGATCAAAACGCGTGTCGCCAGAAACTTTTACATTTTTAAATCCGATACTTTGTAAAAGTGTTTTAGAACTTTCATTTTGAACAAAAAAGTAATCAAATGTTTTAAGAGCGTTTCTATAAAATCCACCATACCATTTAAAAAACGCTTGCTTTTCTCGTAATATTCCAGAAATTAAATAGGTTTTAATGTTTTGATTTTTCAGTTCGTTCAAATAATTTGGCCAATACTCATATTTAATGAAAAAAGCCATTTCTGGATGAACCAATTTAATGAATTGTTTCGCATTTGAAATCGTATCCAAAGGCAAATAAACCGTAACATCAGCAATTGTGTTGTTTTTTCTAACTTCATAACCTGAAGGCGAAAAAAACGTAACTACAATTTTATGTGTTGGAAATTGTCGTTTCATCGCTTCAATAACAGGTAAACCTTGTTCGTATTCGCCCAAAGATGCCGCATGAAACCAAATCGTTTTATCCGTAGATTGAATTTTATTATCCAAAGTTTGAAAAACCGACTTTCGTCCATCAACAAAAAGTTTCATTTTTGGACTAAAAAGGGCTACAATCTTTAAAAGTTGGGCTGCTAAAAGCGTAATTATGTTGTATAAAAATAGCATAATTGAATTTTATGGTGCTAAAATACGTTTCTTTTTAAGTTAGATAAAATTTGTACTATAGAATTTCTTATTTTTGCTAGACTTAATTTTTATTCCAAATGAGAAAATTGCAAATGGTTGACTTAAAAAGTCAATACGAAAAAATAAAAGAAGAAGTAAATGCTTCTATTCAAGAGGTTTTAGATACGAATACATACATCAACGGACCTTTGGTTCACCAATTTCAGGCAGATTTAGAAAAATATTTGGGAGTAAAACATGTAATTCCATGTGCTAACGGAACCGATGCGTTGCAAATTGCCATGATGGGATTGGATTTGAAACCAGGTGACGAAGTTATTACAGCCGATTTTACATTCGCAGCTACGGTTGAAGTGATTGCTTTGTTGCAATTAACTCCAGTTTTAGTAGATGTTGATATGAACAATATGAATATTTCGCTTGACGGAATTCGTAAAGCCATTACACCAAAAACTAAAGCAATTGTTCCAGTACATTTGTTTGGTCGCGCTGCTAATATGGATGCGATTATGGAAATTGCTAAGGAGCATAATTTATATGTCATCGAAGATAATGCACAAGCAATTGGTGCTGATTACACTTCAAAAGATGGTTCTAAAAAGAAAGTAGGAACTATTGGTCATGTAGCAGCAACATCGTTTTTCCCATCTAAAAACTTAGGTTGTTATGGAGATGGTGGAGCGATTTTTACTAATGATGATGCTTTAGCACATAAAATAAGAGGAATTGTAAATCACGGAATGTATGAAAGATATCATCATGATGTAGTAGGAGTGAATTCGCGTTTAGATAGTATGCAAGCTGGAGTTTTGAAAGCGAAATTACCACATTTAGATACTTATAACAAAGCACGTCAAGATGCTGCAAGAAAATACAGTTTGGCTTTGGGTGTGAATCCAAATATTTGGGCTCCAACTATTTGCGAATCTTGTGATTGTCACGTATTTCATCAATATGTAATCCGTATTTTAAATGGAAAACGCGATGGATTATTAGAACATTTACAGGCAAAAGGAATTCCTTGTGCGATTTATTATCCAATTCCATTACACAGTCAAAAAGCGTATGCAGATTCGCGCTATGACGAAGCTGATTTTCCAGTTACCAATCAATTGGTAAAAGAAGTAATCGCATTGCCAATGCACACGGAATTAGATGATGAACAAATTAAATTTATTACAGATTCGGTTTTAGAATACGTATAATAGTGTTCAGTCGCAGTACTCAGTCTCAGTTACTGTTTACTGCGACTGTGACTGAAAACTAAAAAATGAAGATATTAGTTACAGGCGGTTTAGGATTTATAGGTTCTCACACGGTTGTTGAATTACAAAATGAAGGTTTTGAAGTAATTGCGATTGATAATCTTTCTAATTCATCTCTTGGTGTTTTAGATGGAATTGAGCGCATCACTGGAAAAAAACCTTTGTTTGAAAATATCGATTTGCGAGATAAATCGGCTGTTCAAAATTTCTTTTCTAAATATCAAGATATTTCAGGTGTCATTCATTTTGCTGCTTCAAAAGCAGTAGGAGAAAGTGTTGAAAATCCGCTGTTGTATTACGAAAACAACATCAATTCTTTAGTGTATTTACTTCAAGAATTACAAAAAAAAACAGAAGCTAATTTTATTTTCAGTTCGTCTTGCACAGTTTACGGTCAAGCCGAAAAAATGCCAATTACTGAAAATGCACCTATTCAAGTTGCGATGTCGCCTTACGGAAATACAAAGCAAATAGGTGAAGAAATTATTACAGATGTTGCTAAAGTAACTAACATTAATTCCATTTTATTGCGCTATTTTAATCCTATTGGAGCGCATCCTTCAGCTGAAATAGGTGAATTACCATTAGGAGTTCCACAAAATTTAGTGCCTTTTATTACGCAAACCGCATTTGGACTTCGTGAAAAATTATCCGTTTTTGGAAATGATTATCCTACACCAGATGGAACCGCAATTCGAGATTACATTCATGTTGTAGATTTAGCAAAAGCACATGTAATTGCTTTGCAACGTTTGTTAAACAAGCAAAATTCAGAAAAAGTAGAGACGTTTAATTTGGGAACAGGAACGGGAAGTTCAGTTTTAGAAGTGATTACAGCTTTTGAAAAAGTTTCCAATCAAAAATTAAACTATCAAATTGTGGGTAGAAGAGAAGGCGATATAATTGAAGCTTTTGCAAACACAGACAAAGCGAATACTGTTCTAGGTTGGAAAGCCCAATATTCTTTAGAAGAAGCTTTGGCCAGCGCTTGGAAATGGGAACAGAAAATAAGGAATAAATAAACAAAAGTTAAAAAAGCTACTTTTTTAATAATTAAGAAAACCAATCTTTTATTCTTTTCGTAACTGCAAGTAATTAAAACTTACAGATTATGAAAAAGACACTACTTTTAGTTACTAGCTTCTTATTTACTTTAAATGTATTCTCACAAGTTGGAATTGGAACAACTAATATTCAGAATGGAGTTGAATTCCAAATCGAAAGCAATTCAAAAGGACTTTTAATTCCTAGAGTTGCCCTTACAGCTACTAATGTTGTGGCGCCTGTTGGTCCAGCACCTATCGCAACAGGAGTTCTAATTTTCAATACAGCAACTGCTGGAGCAGGTTTGATTGCAGTTTCTCCTGGATTCTATTATTGGTCTGGAACAGAATGGGTTGCATTGAAATCTAATCCATTAGCTTCAAGCCAAGATTGGTCTTTAACAGGAAATTCGGGTACCAATCCAAGTATAAATTTTTTAGGAACTACTGATAATCAAAATTTCCAAATTAGAACAAACAATATCAATCGTGTTACTATTGAAAACGACGGTCAAGTTATTTTAGGAACTAATACGGCTCCAATTGCTAATACGTTAACAACAATTAATGCAGGAGCAGGACAGATTGGTCTTTTTGTAAACAGCAATAATTCGCAACGAACAATAAGAGCTTTAAACGCTACGAATACACAATTTGTAATTGATGGCGGAAATTTGGATCCAAATGGAGGTAGAGGTGTAATAGGAATTAGCGCAGCTTTAGCAGCAAATGCAACTTCAACCGTTATGGGAGTTTTAGGAGTTGGAGGAAGAACAACCTTTACAGAATTACCAGGTGAATCGGTAGGAGTTTCTGGTCAAGGGACTACAGGTTTGCATGTTAGAGGTGTTGGTAAAGGAAATGGAGTAGACTATTTTTCAGCTTATTTTGAGTACGATCAAGATGATAATTTAGGAACAAGTAATGGTCCATTTGCCAGAATTGCAGGTAAAGATGTGAATTATTTTACAGGAAGTACTGCAGCAAGAAGAGATGTAACTTATGGTGGATATTTTGATGCCAACACTTCAACTACTGATTATGTTTTTGTAGGAGCTAGAAATAATAATACTTCATATAAAGTTTTGGGTGGTGGTTCTTTATCTACTATGATAGAAGATAGAAATGGGAACAATAGAATTCTTCATGCAACGGAAACCCCAGAAATTCTATTTGAAGATTTTGGAACAGGAAAATTAGTTAATGGAGAAGCTTATATTAAAATTGATGAATTAATGAGCGATCATATTTTTGTTGATGAAAGTCATCCTATGAAAGTTTTTATTCAATTAGAGGGCGATTGTAAAGGTGTTTATGTTACTGAAAAAACAAAGAATGGTTTTAAAGTAAAAGAATTACAAAACGGTAGATCTAATGTTTCTTTTTCTTGGAATATGGTAGCCAATAGGGCAGATGTATTAGAAAAAGACGGAACTATTGCATCAAAGCATGTTGATGTAAGATTTCCAATTGGTCCTAAAAAATTAAGTCAGGAAAAATCGGTTGAGAAGAAATACGAAATAGAAATGAAGTAAAAAAAGAATCCCAAGTAGAACAAACTACTTGGGATTTTTCATTAATCTTCTACTGATTCTTTTAATTTTTTTGCACCTTCTTCCACTTTTTCAGCTCCTTTAGCAATAATGTGTTTTGCTTTTTCACCTGCTTTTGAAGAATCAATTGCTTTTTTAGCTTTTACTTTTGCCGAATCTGCAGCTTGTTTTAAATCGGCTCCAACGGCTTTAGAAGCTTCTTTTACTTTTTCTTTCGTTTCTTCTTTACAAGATAATAAGACTGTTACAAGTGCAATTCCTAAAAATATTTTTTTCATGGTTGAATTTGTTTTATGAAAATAAAGTTACAAAATTAATGCCAAACAGAAGTGAAATGTTTTTTTATTGACAAGTTTACTCGATATCATTTTTTAGCTTAAATTCTTCTACTTCTTCCTTCGCATCTTGTAATGTAGTAGCTTCTAACTTTAGTTCTACCACATGAATTATTTCGGCATATTTTGAAGGTTTTATCGAACTTCCAAATTCAATAGCATAACATTTTGCAAATAGCGCTCCCAAGTATAAAATCACAGACGAATAATAAACCCAAACCATAATAATTACTAATGATCCCGCAGCTCCATAAATGGTTCCTAAAGACGATTGAGAAATGTAAAATGAAATTAAAAATTTCCCAAACATAAATAGTAAAGCGGTTGTAATTGAAGAAACTCTGACTTGTTTCCAAGTAATGTTGGCATCAGGTAATATTTTGAAAATTACTGCAAAAAGTAATGTTATCACTGTTAATGTTACCAATGTTTGTCCGATGTAAACCGAATAAACAGCCGCTTCAGAAAAATGGGCAAATAACTTTTGGTTCAATGAATCTAAAATGGCAGATAATCCTAAAGAAGCCAATAAAATAAATCCCAAACTTCCAATTACACCAAAAGAAAGTAGTCTTGATTTGAAGTATAACCAAAAACCAGAACGTTTTTTTAGTCGAATTCCCCAAATAGAATTAATAGAATCTTGAATTTCAGCAAAAACAGAAGTTGCTCCTATTAATAAAGTCACGATTCCGATGAGTGCAGGAAATCCACTTTTGTTAGAAATAGCGATGTTTTTAATCATTTCTTGTAATTGAATGGCGGCTTTTTCCCCTAAAAAATCTTTGATTTGGTAAAAAATTTCGCCTTCAATGGCATTGGTTCCCCAAAAAAGCCCCACAACATATAGTAAAACCATAAGTAGTGGAGCCATTGAAAATACGGTTGTGTAGGCTAATGAAGCACTTTTTTTCATGATTTTGTGTTCTCCAAATTCAGAAAACGTGGAATGAATTACATCCCATAAATCTTTGTAGTACGCTTCTTTAACTCCTTTCAAAATAGGTTATGCCGAAATCGTTTCGACTTCTTTATCAATTTTATTTACTAATCCCACTAAAACTTTTCCTGGACCAACTTCCGTGAAACTCGTTGCGCCATCTTTTATCATTTGTTGTACCGATTGCGTCCATTTTACTGGAGCTGTCAATTGAATGATTAAGTTTTTCTTGATTTCATCTGCGTCAGAAACCGCACTTGCTGTTACATTTTGATACACTGGACAAATTGGAGTTGAAAAAGTAGTTGCTTCGATAGCAGCGGCTAATTCTTCTCTTGCAGGTTCCATCATTGGTGAGTGGAAAGCACCACCAACAGGTAAAATTAAAGCACGTTTTGCTCCTGCTTCTTTCATTTTTTCGCAAGCTAATTCTACTGCTTTGTATTCTCCAGAAATTACTAATTGACCCGGACAGTTGTAATTTGCAGCTACCACAACGCCATCAATCGATGCACAAATATCTTCTACAATTTTGTCGTCTAAGTTTAAAACAGCAGCCATTGTTGAAGGTTTAATTTCACACGCTTTTTGCATAGCAATTGCTCTTTGCGAAACTAATTTTAACCCGTCTTCAAATGATAAAGCACCATTGGCAACTAAGGCAGAAAATTCGCCTAACGAATGTCCGGCAACCATTTCAGGCTTAAAGTTATCTAATGTTTTTGCTAAAATTACCGAATGTAAAAAAACCGCTGGTTGGGTTACTTTGGTTTCTTTTAATTCCTCTGCAGTTCCTTCGAACATGATATCAGTAATTCTAAAACCTAATATTTCATTAGCTTTTTCAAATAATTCTTTTGCAACTGCTGAATTTTCATATAAATCTTTTCCCATTCCTGAGAATTGTGCTCCTTGACCTGGAAATACGTATGCTTTCATAAATTTTGTTTCAAGTTTAATGTTTCAAGTTTTTCTTGAATAGCAAAAATAACATTTTTATTATAATTCGATTGAATTTACAATTTCCAATAATTGATTTTTCAAATCTTCATTTGTGATTCCTTTTTCAACATCAAAATTATCGTTGAAACTAGGCAACGAAAAACTTCCTTTTACAATTCCGCCTTGAAACGGAAATCGTTTAGTAGCAATATCTAAAACCGAACTTCCACCACGAGCTCCAGGTGAAGTAGCTAATAACAACATTGGTTTTTCTTGAAAAGTTTTAGCGTTTATTCGAGAAGACCAATCTAATATGTTTTTAAATGCTGACGAAAAATTTCCATTATGTTCAGCAAACGAAATCACGATTAAATCTGCACTTCCAATTTTTGCATAAAACTCTTGAGCTAATGGATGAATACCATTCTCAGCTTGTTTATCTACCGAAAAAACAGGCATTTCATAATCGTTTAAATCTAAAATTTCTACAGAAACATTTTGAAATTGATTAGCGGTATAAGAAGCTAATTGTTTATTAATGGAAGACTTGCTCGATGAAGCTCCAAAAGCGATGATTTTTTTAGTCATTTTTGTTTAGATAGTATGTTAAAGCACCAGAAGGACATTTGTTTACGGTTTCAATAATTTTTTCTGTCGTTGAATTATCGGGAGTAATCCAAGGTTGTTCTTTTGGTTTAAAAACAGCAGGATTATTTTTAACGCAATTGGCAGAATGCGTACACTTTCCAGATTGCCATACAATGGTTACTTCACCATTTGTATATTCTTTTTTAATGTCTTTTGGATCCATGACTATTTCGTTTTAAATTTATAATACGTCTCTAAATTCGGGAGTTTTATCAAAAACACTTTTGGCAAACGGACAAAGCGGAATAATTTTGATGCCTTTTTCTCGAGCAAATTCCACCGCTTTGGTCACCATTTTTTTACCAAAACCTTTTCCTTCATTTCCAGGATTCACTTCAGTGTGGTCGATGATGATTTTATCTTCGCCAGCAAAAACAAAAGTCATCAAAGACTCTTGTTTTCCATTTACTTCAATGTAAAAAGCTCCGTTTTTATCATTGATTTTTAGCTGTACTTCGTCGTTCATAGTTGTAATTATTGTTCCATCGGAATTTCCATCACTAAAAACTTCGCATTTGAATTCGCCTTGATTTCAATTTCATTGGTTGCCCAAATCCCAATTGCATCTCTTCTTTCTAGCTTTTCACCATTTACTTCAATTTCACCTTCAATATTGATGATATAAAACCCGTTTCCTTCTTTTTTCAAACTTAATTTTTTTGAAAAACCGTTGTCAAAATCACTCAAATAAAACCAAGCATCTTGATGAATCCAAACACCTTCGTCGTCTGCATTTGGTGATAAGATTTGCGCAAAATCATTTTTTTGTAAAGATTGTTCTAATGTAATTTGTTGGTAACGAGGTTCCACATTTCTATATTTTGGAAACAACCAAATTTGAAACAATTTTGTGTGTTGATCAGGATTTGGATTGAATTCGCTGTGTTGAATTCCTGTTCCAGCACTCATTACTTGCACATCTCCTGTTTTGATAGTTGCGGCATTTCCCATACTGTCTTTATGAGCTAAATCGCCTTCTAGCGGAATGGTGATAATTTCCATATTATCGTGCGGATGTGTTCCAAAACCCATTCCTGCCGCAACAGTATCGTCATTTAAAACGCGCAACATGCCAAATTGAACTCTTTCTGGATTGTACCAATTAGCAAAACTAAAACTATGGTAAGCGTTTAACCATCCATGATCTGCGTGTCCTCTTGAATCTGCTTTGTGTAAAATTGTATTTTTCATAATGTATAAATTTAGTAATTATTATGATACAAATTTACATCGATGAATAGGGAAGAGCACTTAACCTAGATTAAGAAATTATTTTTTTAATAATCTCGCTTTCATTTTGCTGAAAAACTCAGGTGTTACACCAATGTAAGAAGCAATATGTTTTTGTGGTACTTTTTGAATTAAGGTAGGATATTTAGAACAGAATTTTTCAAAACGTTCATCAGCGGTTAAACTCAAATTATCCATTAATCGCTCTTGATGGGAAACCAATGAATTTTCGGCTAATATTCTGAAAAAACGTTCTAATTTCGGGATTTCTTGATAAAGAATTTCTTGGTTTTCTTTAGTAATAATCACTACTTCGGCATCTTCTAAAACTTCTATAAAAAGATTGCCAGGTTTTCCTGAAATGTAACTGTACATATCACCAATCCACCAACCTTCGCAAGCAAAATGCAATACGTGTTCGATAATATTGTCATTAATATTGAAACTTCTCAAAATACCAGAATTCACAAAATAAGTGCAAGTAGCTACTTCGCCAGCACTTAATAAAATGGTTTTGGCTTTGAATGGTTTGGTTTCGGTTTTAGACAAAAATAGTTCTTGCTCTTGTGGAGTTAAAGCAACATGTTTGGCGATATTTTCTAAAATGGATTGCATTACTCCAAAAATACAATTTAATTTTGGGATTCCAGAAACAAAAAAACCGATGCATTACACATCGGTTTCTATATTAATGAAAGTGATCTTCTTCAATTTCGAATTCGGCATCTTTTTCCCAAATTTCCATTTCACAAGGTTTGCAATTGAATTTTAGTTTGTATTCCAATTCGCCTTGTTTCAAAACTAAAGGTTCTTTTAGTTTTTTATCCATGTTTTCTCTGTGGTATTTTGGACAACGTTCTAATTCGTATTTGATGCAATATTTAGTCGTCATTACACGAGATTTTCCTGGATCCCATTGCAATTCGAATGCTTTTTCAATTTCGGTTACACCATGACGTTCGTAGAATTTACGAGCGGTTTTGTTGGCAACATTGTACATAAAATCCAATTTCGTTTCTGGATAAGGATGCGATGTTTTTACCAATTGGTGTTCCTTACGAACATAGTTTTTTAAACGAATTTCTGATAATTGTTCGTAAACTGTTCTTCGCATTTCATTGATTTTTGAAATAGGAAGGAACCAATTTCCAGAAAATTCAATCGTAATTTCATCAGCTGTATAAGGTGTAAATCCTGTTTTTGCTAAGTTGATTTTGAAATTTTCAGCTAAAGATTCGTTGTTTTTTGTTTGCTCTTTTGGGTGAACCAAATTTACAACGCTTACATTTCCATCTTCATCAGTTGCGATTAATTCAAAACCTGTTTCGTTTTCTTTTAATAGTAAAGTCGTACTGATTTTTCGAACCGCACTGTCTTCTCTTTCTACTAACTTAATGAAAGCAGCATCGTTGTTTCTATAAATGAAAGTACCTTCTTTGATTTCTTTCAATACATTTGGATAAACAAATCCGTTTTCTGCACGGTTCACGTAAATTCCTTCGGCTTCGTTGTTTTCGTTAATGAAACACAATCCGTCACCATTATTTAATAACTCACCGTTTTCAATTTCGTATGAATTTCCAACGGTTTTAATCAATTTTCCAATGTATTGCCCTTTAGATTTTGGACTTTCCCAAGAACCGATAGATTGATGTCTTTCATTTACAAAATAATCGGTATAACCACGATTAAATGTTCTGTCTAATGAAGAATCGAATAAATACGTGCATTTTCCAGAAGAAGCTTTGGTATATTTATCGCTATTTTCGTTTAAGAAAGCATCTAATTTCTGACGTAAATAAGAAACATTATTTTTCACATAGACAATGTCTTTCAAACGACCTTCAATTTTGAAAGAAACAATTCCAGCCTCTACTAAATTCGGAATTTGATTCGAAACATCAAAATCTTTTATCGAAAGTAAGTGACTATTTTTGATTAAAGTATCGCCATTTCCATCAATTAAATTATAAGGTAAACGACAGTTTTGTGCGCAAGAACCACGGTTTGCCGAACGTTCTCCATTGGCAACACTCATATAGCAATTTCCGCTAAACGAAACACATAATGCGCCCGTAACGAAGAATTCTAATTCCACATCAGAAGCTTCACTGATTTCTTTGATTTGACTTAAATTCAATTCACGCGCTAAAACCACACGTTTGATTCCGGCATCCGCTAAGAATTTAATTTTATCGGCATCACGATTATTGGTTTGTGTACTGGCATGCAATACGATAGGAGGCAGCTCCATTTCCATAATCGCCATGTCTTGAATGATTAAAGCATCTACTCCAATATCATACAATTTCCAAATCAATTGACGACAAGGTTCTAATTCGTTATCATATAGAATGGTATTGATAACTACAAAAACCTGAGCGTTATATAAATGCGCATATTTAACTAATTCAGCAATATCCTCCACAGAATTGGTTGCATTAGATCGTGCGCCATATAAAGGAGCACCAATATAAACCGCATCGGCACCACTATTTATGGCAGCGATTCCTTGTGTTAGATTTTTTGCAGGAGCTAAAATTTCAATCTTCTTCTTCATTTGTAAAGCTTTAATTATTCGGGATTTGCCGAAAAAAAGTGTGCAAAGTTCTTATAAAAAATCCAAGATTTCTAATTCGAGTTCGCTTTTTTTGAATTTAGCGCATAAAAAAACACGAATTACACTAATTTTAGATTATCTGATAACTTCCATTTCTGTGAAACTAATGTTGTTAGAAGATTAGTCTATTGTTTTAATTTATATAGTTTTTCCAAAAAGTAATTTTCAGATGACAGCATATCTCGAACGATATGAGTTTCTACAGAGTATTTATTAGGACCATTTGCTGTTATCTTGTATACAGAAAATCTTGCGCTCAAGTCCATTTTTTGAATATTTTCAAATGAAAATCTTAAATTATCTACAAAGGATTCGGTTACTCCATGATCATCATATAATACCTTTTGTATTGGTAATTTTTCAGTTTTAGTCCTAGAATTTGGCAAATAAAAATAATAAATTTGAACAGAGGGGATTCGCTCTTCGATAACTACAAAGTCATATTCAATTATTTGTTCGCCACTATAATGTAATTTAAATAAATATAACTTTTCAATTTTTAAGTGTTTCCCTCGTAGTGCAATAATTGATTTAATCTGTTCTTTTAAAAACTCATCATTGTTGTTGATCTCAAATGAATCATAATCCCATTCTATAGATTTTAGATAGTTTGGGTCGTTTAATTCTTTAGATAAATAGCTTTGCTTTTCTTGGTCTAAAAATTTTAAGTGACTATCTTTTAATTTTGGTATTATCTCATCAACAAACTTTTCATCCAATTGAAAATATAATTTATCATTAAAATTTTCGGGAAAATCCTCCTCATGTTTTACACTTTTACAAGAGTTGATTAATATTAAAAGAGGAAAAAGAATGAATAAGTTTTTCATTGATTAATCTTTATAAGTTATCTAACTAACCCAGGAATAGAGGGCTAGTTAGATGATTTTTTAAGCATACCAATTCAGTTAAATATATAATTTAAGAAACAGCTTCTTTAATTCTTCTCATCGCTTCTGTTAATAAAGCTTCGCTGGTTGCGTATGAGAAACGAATACAATTTGGATTTCCAAAAGCATCTCCAGTTACAGTTGCAACATTTGCTTCTGCTAATAAGAACATTGAGAAATCAGTTGCATTTTTGATTTCGGTTCCTTTGATGGTTTTTCCAAAATAGTAAGATACATCAGGGAAAACATAAAATGCTCCTTCAGGAACATTCAATTTGAACCCCGGAATTTGGTTTACTAATCCAACCACTAAATCTCTACGGTTTTTGAATGCAGAAACCATTTCGTTTAATACGCTTGGATCCGCTTCAACAGCTGTTATTGTTGCTCTTTGTGCAATAGAATTTGCTCCCGAAGTAACTTGACCTTGAATTTTTGTACACGCTTTTGCGATAAATTCTGGCGCTCCGATATAACCAATTCTCCATCCTGTCATTGCAAATGCTTTTGCAACACCATTAACAGTAATAGTTCTTTCTAACATTCCTGGAATAGATGCAATACTGCAAAATGTTCCTGAAAAGTTGATGTGTTCGTAGATTTCATCAGAAACTACATATACGTGTGGATGTTTTTCTAAAACTTTAGCTAAAGCCGTTAATTCTTCACGATTGTATACCGAACCACTTGGATTACAAGGTGAACTGAACCACATCATTTTTGTTTTTGGCGTGATAGCTGCTTCTAATTGTTCTGGTGTAATTTTGAAATCGCTTTCGACAGAAGTTGGAACTTCAACAGGAACTCCACCAGAAAGTTTGATAATTTCAAAATATGAAACCCAATATGGAGCTGGAAGAATTACTTCGTCACCATCATTTAACATTACTTGCGCAATATTGTATAATGATTGTTTTGCTCCTGTAGAAACTACAATTTGTGATGGTTTGTACTCTAAATTATTATCTCTTTTGAATTTTTTACAAATCGCCTCTTTCAATTCTAAGTAACCTTCTACTGGAGTATACGTACTGTAGTTTTCGTCGATAGCTTTTTTTGCAGCTTCTTTAATAAATTCAGGTGTGTTGAAATCTGGTTCTCCTAAACTAAGGCTGATAATGTCTTTTCCTTGTGCTTTTAATTCTCTTGCCAAAGCCGCCATTGCTAAAGTTTGTGAAACGGCTAAGTTGTTGATTCTGTCCGATAACGGGTTCATTGTGTGTTAGTTATTATAGTTAATACAAAAGACGCGATTCCTCGCGTCTCTCAGTTTATTATGCTAATTGTGGTTTTCTTCCTAGTTCTCTCAGATGTTTGAAGTGAGATGCGATTGCCGCTCGAGTGGTTTTAAACTCGTGATACGGTAAGTTACATTCCGCAGCAGTTTGTTTAACAATTTCTGCAATTTTATTGTAATGAACGTGACTAATATTTGGGAAAATATGGTGCTCAATTTGGTGATTTAATCCACCAGTGTAATAGTTTACAATCCAATTTTTAGGAGCAAAGTTAGCTGTTGTAAACAATTGGTGAATTGCCCAAGTGTTTTCTATTTCTCCATTGTCATCTGGAATTGGATTTACAGTATCTTCTACTACGTGCGCTAATTGGAAAACTACACTCAAGATTAATCCGGCCGTATAATGCATTACGGCGAAACCTAAAATAACTTTCCACCAAGTAACTCCTAAAACCATTGGTAAAACTAACCAAATTGAAAAGTAGATTATTTTTGTAATCACTAAAGTTGTCCAAAGAATTGTTGGTTTTTTGAATTCACCATACGATAAGTTTCTTTTTAAGTAACGTTTCATTTGAAGGAAATCAGTGGTAATAGCCCAGTTGAATGTTAATAATCCATATAAGAAAACTGAATAATAATGTTGAAATCTGTGGTGACTGTACCATTTAGCTGTTTTTGAGAAACGTAAAATTCTTCCAGCTTCTAAATCTTCGTCATGACCAATAATGTTGGTATACGTGTGGTGTAAAACATTGTGTTGTACTTGCCAGTTGTACACATTTCCAGCTAAGATGTAGATACTTCCGCCCATTAATTTGTTTACCCAAGATTTGGTTGAATATGCACCGTGATTACCATCATGCATTACATTCATTCCCACTCCTGCCATTCCAATTCCAATTACTACGTTTAGCAATAAGTATGTCCAAAAAGGCATATCCATTGCAAGTAAAAAGAAGTATGGTGTTAGGAAAAGACCAAACATCACAATAGTTTTCAAGTGAAGTTTCCAGTTTCCTGTTTTGTCAATTTTATTTTCTTTAAAATAATCGTTTACTCTTTTATTTAATGTTCTGAAAAACTTCAGATTGTCTTCTTTTGAGAAAATAGGTGTAGTAGTACTCATAAATTTTGTATTCAAATTTTGCCAAAGATAATTATTATAATTTTTTCATTTATGATATTAGTCATTTTTTATTCACCAAAAAGCGTATTTTTGTGTAAAATTTAACTAATGGAAGAGATTTTAAAGCAATTTCCTGATTTATCTGATAATCAAATACTTCAGTTTCAAAAATTGCAATCGCTATATGAAGATTGGAATGCAAAAATTAATGTGATTTCAAGAAAAGATATCGACGAATTATATACGCGTCACGTTTTGCATTCGTTAGGAATTGCAAAAATTATCGAATTCCGTCCAGGTTCAAAGATTATGGACGTGGGAACAGGTGGTGGTTTTCCTGGAATTCCATTGGCAATTTTGCATCCTGAAGTCGATTTTTATTTGATTGATGTCATTGCAAAAAAAATCAAAGTAGTAAATGAAGTTGCTGCTGGTTTAGGATTAAAAAACGTAAAAGCCGAACAAAAACGTGCCGAATTAGTAAAACAAGAATTCGATTTCATCGTAAGTCGCGCAGTAACCAATATGCCTGATTTTGTAAGTTGGGTAGTTGATAAAGTTTCGAAAAAACAAAATCACGAATTAGCCAACGGAATTTTATATTTAAAAGGAGGCGATTTAACCGAAGAATTAAAAGCTTTCTCAAAAGCCACAGAATATAATTTATCAGATTTCTTTTCAGATGAGTTTTTTGAGACGAAGAAAGTGGTGCATTTGCCGTTGAAGTATAAGAAGTAATTTTATTAAAGATTAGTATTTTCTATGAAAAAAATTATTTTAGTTTTTTTGTTTTCTTTTCTCTTTTCTTGTGAAGGTTCTGATATTTACAGAGGAAAATGGAAAGCCCTAGATAAAGAAGGAAATAAATTGGAAATTGAATTTTTTCCTAAAAAAATGACTCTGTTGGATAGTTTAGGAAAATCAATAAATTATGATTACACTCAAAATTCTATTGAATCTGATGACTCAATAAAAACTTATGGAATTACTTTAAGTGATGGAAGAATATATCAAATTTATTTTCCTAAAAAAGATTGTAGTATTGGTTTGATTTTGGACGAAAATGATAATCAAATATTTACATTAAGTAGAGATACTTATGTTGATTTTGACGAAATTTATAAGCTATATTAATTATAAATAAAAAGGGTTAAGAAATTAAATCTTAACCCTTTTTGTACTTAGTACTTTACACTTTGTACTTCGAATTATCCTAAAAACGGATATTTATAATCTTCTGGTGTTACGAAAGTTTCTTTAATAGTTCTAACAGAAGCCCAACGTAATAAGTTTTGAGATGAACCTGCCTTATCGTTTGTTCCAGAACCTCTTGCGCCTCCAAATGGTTGCATTCCTACAACAGCACCTGTTGGTTTATCGTTGATGTAGAAGTTTCCTGCCGCATTTTGTAACGCAACGGTTGCTTCTTCCACCGCATAACGACATTGGCTAAATACCGCACCTGTTAAAGCGTATTCTGAAGTTTCGTCAACTAATTTTAACGTTTCAGACCATCTGGCATCTTCGTAAATATAAATCGTAACTACTGGTCCGAATAATTCGGTACACATGGTATTGTATTTTGGATTTGTAGTTAAGATAACCGTTGGTTCAATGAAATATCCTTTTGATTTATCATAATTTCCACCCATGATTATTTCCGCATCGCTATCGTTTTTAGCTTGGTCAATATAACGTGCTAATTTATCGAATGAAGCTTCTGAAATAACTGCTGTAATGAAATTACTCATATCTTCTGGAGAACCCATTTTCATCGATTTCAAATCTGCTTCTAATTTAGCTTGAACGGCAGGCCATAAACTTTGTGGTACATAAACACGAGATGCAGCACTACATTTTTGCCCTTGGAATTCAAAAGCACCACGAGCAATTCCTACTGCAACTTGTGCTGGATTTGCTGATGGATGTGCAATGATGAAATCTTTTCCACCTGTTTCTCCAACGATTCTTGGATACGTTTTGTAAGTAGCGATGTTGTTTCCGATAGTTTTCCAAATGTCATTGAAAACGCCAGTTGATCCTGTAAAGTGAACTCCAGCTAAATGTGGACTAGATAAAACTACGTCAGAAACCATTCCAGAATCACCCATTACCATGTTGATAACGCCATCTGGTAAACCTGCTTCTTTGAAAACTTGCATGATTACATTAGCAGAATATACTTGTGTTGCAGCTGGTTTCCAAACCACAACATTTCCCATTAAAGCTGCACTTGAAGGTAAATTTCCTGCAATAGCGGTAAAATTGAAAGGTGTAATTGCATATACAAAACCTTCTAATGGTCTGTATTCAACACGGTTCCACATGTCTGATGTTGATGCTGGTTGGTCTGCATATATTTTAGTCATGAATTCAACGTTATAACGTAAGAAATCAATCAACTCACAAGCCGAATCAATTTCTGCTTGGTGAATCGTTTTTGATTGTGCAATCATAGTTGCTGCATTGATTTTAGCACGGTATGGACCTGCTAATAATTCAGCTGCTTTTAAGAAAATTCCAGCTCTGTTTTCCCAAGCCATAGCTGCCCATTTTTTGCGAGCTTCTAATGCTTCGGTAATTGCTTTTTCAACTAAAGCTCTATCTGCTTGATGATAAAACCCTACGATATGTTGGTGATCGTGTGGAGCTGACATTTTTTTGGTATCGCCCGTTTTAATTTCTTCGCTACCAATATATAAAGGAACTTCTACTTGAGAATTCCACATTTTTGTATATGTTGCTGCAACGGCTGCTCTTTCGGGAGAACCTGGTGCGTACGATTTTACGGGTTCGTTAACCGCTTTTGGGACATTAAAAAATCCTTTTAACATGGTTTTGAATTTTAGCTTCGCTCAGTTTGGACAAAGTCCTTGAGCGAAAATTAGACAATTTTGTGTGTTGATTTACTGGTTTTTCGTAAACGAATACAAAAATACAAAGTATATTTTGAATAATCGATAACAAAAGTTACTTAGCTGAAATGAAAGTTAATTAATAGCAAAAGGAGCACTTAGCTTGAAAGTAGGGATAATTACTCTAAAGCTTCTAGTTGAGGTAAAGTTTACCATATTGAAATATCCTTTCATAGCGCCAATAGGAGAAGAAAGTAAGCATCCAGAAGAATAAGTATAGCTTTCACCTGGCTTGATAACTGGTTTTTTTCCAATTACGCCTTCGCCATCTACTACTTCAACATTGTTTAATGCATCGTAAATTTCCCAATGACGTGTGGTTAATTGTACCGAATCTTTACTTTGATTTTCAATAGTAACATGATACGCAAAGGCAAAGTGAATCTTATAGTTTTTGAAGTAAGTTCCTTCAAAACTAGTTAAAACTGAAATCTTTATGCCTTTTGTAATTTGACTTACCATATATTAAAATAGAATTATTCCTATTAGCATCATTATTAAAGCGCAAATGCTTAAGAATAAAAAGAATAACGGATTCAAAATTAAGAATTTTAAAACAGTTATCCAACGGCTTTGTTGATAAAAATTTCTTAAAGATTTGTAGAAATAAATTGGGAATAAAAATGCAAATGAAATTCCAGCGATGAAGTTAGATAACGATTCACTTATAAAACTTATTAAATTGAAAATCATCATACATAAAAATATGAAGGTAAAAAATGTATAAGCAAAGACCAAATGTTCAGTGTAATTAATTTTTCTTGAATAAAAAACCAACCAAAACATAAGTGTTAGTATAGGTAAAGAAAGAAAAATAAAAAACGGAAGTTTTTGATAAAAGTAATCGAAAAGTTCTTCATAGATATTGTTGGATTTAAAAAGCTTTGCTTTATTACACATTGTGTTGTAGGTAAAGTTGTTTTCAAATCCTAGCTCTTTTAATATTTGATCATCTGATTTTTCCGGATATTTTAAGTGGAAATTTCTTAGCGAAGTTATGTAATAGACTAAAGGGTCTAAATTCCGATTGATATTTTTGTCGATAAAATCTTTGGTGTAGATTGAGTCTTTGCTGTATTCAATTTTGTTTTTTAAAAGATTGTCTTTTATTGTTACGTTAGTATTTAATAATTTTAGAGCTGCACTGTCTTTTTTTATTTCTTCTTTAAATTGTTCTTTTGCTAATTCTTCTTTTGCGGTGTCAGAAACAGGTAACTTATCTCCTTCTGTTAAATTAAAAGTAATAAATAGAATTATCGAAACACTCAAAAACAAACGAAACGGATTGGCATAGGTATGTCTTTTACCTTCGTTAAATTCACGAGCTAAAGCGCCTGGTTTTGTAAAAATCGAAATTATAGAATTGCGTAATCTAGAATCGTAAGCGTAAAAGTTGGCAAAAAACTCTTCAATGAAATCTTTTATCGTTAACTTTTTTGTGGAATTTAATTGACCGCAATGATGACAATATTTTTCGCTTATATCTAACGATGTTTCACAGTTGATACACTGAGTTCCTCTGTATTTTATGTCTTTTCTACTCATTCTTAATTTCGGATAACTTCACTATTTGTGTTTGCAATTCCAATTACTCTGTCGTATCGGTCGTTATTGCCTCTGTAATATACAATTGCGGTATAGTTGTTTTCTGTTTGAAAGAAATTACCGTCAACAGCATTTTCATAATCTACTTTTCCTGATTTATCCGTAATAACGTATTGGTAATTGGTAAATCCTTGCTTCAACAAAATAGCTTTTTCGTATAAACCAGAATTTTTATCGAATTCTAATTTATATTCATCAGTTAAAGCGTAATTGTTAAACATGCCAACCACATAAATATTTTTGTCTAATAAATTAGGCGTGTTTAAAGCAAAGTAAACCCAAGAGTAATCAGCTTCTATTTGTGAATTTGCGGTATTTGCATTCTGAATAAAAAAGTTGCCATTAATATCAGGAAAATAGGTATAAGGCTGATTTTTTCGTGGCGTATTTACATACAAATAGGTGTTGTAAATGTTTTCTCCCGAAGTTACTTTTGCAACAGTGTTGTTGGTTCCTCTAATAATTTTGTTATCAATACTATAGGTTTCGTTTCCTCCCCAAAATTGTGTTTCCTTATTGTATCGGTAAATTAATTCTGAACCTAGAGTGTATTGTGGTTTAATGTTAGAAATACTGGTTTTCCAATTTCCATTTTGAAAAAGAGTAACTTTTACATTCTGAATAGGATTTTGTAAAATTCTATCACCATAATTTATTGTCATTTCGATGTTTTGCTTTCCGTCTAAACTATCAAAATCTCTTGCTCTTCTAACTAAAAGACCCACAGCAACTTGTTCTTCGTAAATGATAACCCTACGGGAAAATACGGTTTCGTTTTCATCATTTAAAACAGTAATCATATAATTTCCGCTTTTCGTAATTTGATTGAATCTATTAGGAAAAACTTGTTTGTAATGCGAATACAATTGTAAAGTATTGAATGAATTTTCATAAGTAATGATACGTTGGTTATCCATTCCATTCAAGTATTCTACTTTTCCTAAATCAGATGGTGCAGACCAATCGTAATTGTATTGCGTAATGGTGTAGTAATAATCAGCTTCATCTCCGTATAAATCATCAAAACTCAATTCAAAAGTTTCACCAAGTTTAAAAAACGGGATAACATTATTTCCATTTACACGAAATGAAATGGTTTTAATGTTAAATGAAGGTTCTTGTTCAATTCCTGCTTGTGAGAAAATAAATTGAAAAAAGAAAAAAGAAATTATGAGTGCAATTTTGTTCATTTTAATCCTATAAAGACGTAAAAATAGTAAAACTTTAGGTACAAACGTAATTCCTTTTAATTTATTAGTAATTTCTAATTTAGAATAATTATAAATAAATCAAATCTCCGTCTTTATTTTTGGTAAGGTGCTATGTATTTGATTAAATTTGCACGTTTTATAGTAAATTTTTTAACAATCATATCTTCAAAAATATGTCAAAAGACATTCGAATTAAAAAAGGTTTAGACCTTAAGTTGAAGGGTGAAGCAGCTCACAAGATAGCTGATGCCACTCGCTCGAAAGTCTATGCTGTTAAACCTTCTGACTTCCACGGAGTAACTCCAAAGATGGTAGTAAAAGAAGGAGATAACGTTAAAGCGGGAGAAGTAATTTTCTATTCTAAATCAGATGAGAAAGTTAAGTTTGTTGCTCCTGTAAGCGGAAAAATTCAAGAAATCAAACGTGGTGAAAAAAGAGTCATTTTAGAGATTCTTATTGCTGCTGATTCTCAAGATGTTTTCGTTGAGCATAGCAAGAAAAATCCTAACGATTTATCAACAGAAGAAGTAAAAGCACATTTGTTAGCTTCAGGTTGTTGGCCATTTATCAATCAACGTCCATATGATGTGATTGCTAATTCAGCTGATGCACCTAAAGCTATTTTTATTTCAGCTTATGCAACTGCTCCTTTGGCGGCAGATGTTGAGTTTGTTTTAGAAAGCAAATTAGAAGCTTTCCAAGTTGGTATTGATGCTTTAGCTAAATTGACAACTGGGAAAGTTCATTTGTCTGTAAAAGGAAAAGGAAAATCAATTTTCAAAGATGTTAAGGGAGTTTCTATTCACAATGTATACGGACCACATCCTGCTGGAAATGTTGGTGTTCAAATTGGAAAAATTTCGCCTATTAATGCAGGTGAAAGAGTTTGGACGGTAACGCCTCAAGATGTTGCAACAATTGGTGAATTATTTTTAACTGGAAAATTCAATGCTACAAGAACTGTGGCTTTAGTAGGTTCTGAAGTTAAAGATGCTCAATACTACAATGTAATTTCTGGTGCTGCTATTGCCGATTTAGTTGCTGGTAAAGTTGAAGGAGATAACGTAAGAGTTATTTCTGGAGACGTTTTAACTGGTACTAAAGTAAAAATGGATGGGAATTTAGGTTTCTTAAGCAATACAGTAACTGTTATTCCTGAAGGAAATGTTTACAGAATGTTTGGATGGATGCCATTCGCTTCGCCAAGTGTTCACAGTGCATCAAGAACAGGTTTATCATGGTTAATGCCAGGTAAAAAATATGCACCTAACACCAATTTGAACGGTGAAGAAAGAGCTTTAGTTGTAACAGGAGAAATGGAAGCAGTTATGCCTCTTGATATTTTTCCAATGCAATTATTAAAAGCTTGTTTGGCAAGTGATATCGATAAAATGGAAAGCTTAGGAATTTACGAAGTAGCTCCAGAAGATTTTGCTTTAATTGATTATACTAACACATCTAAATTAGAAGCGCAACAAATCATTCGTGAAGCTCTTGATTTAATGATTAAAGAAGTAGGATAATAGCTATGAAGTTTTTAAGAGATAAAATAGACCAAATTAAAAAGCCTTTTGAGAAAGGGCAAAAATTTGAAAAATATGCACCAGCAATTAATGCATTAGATACATTTTTATATGTGCCTAATCATACTACAAAGCATGGAGCTCATATTAGAGATGCTGTAGATTTAAAGAGAAC
The DNA here is from genome assembly GCF_002483315.1 of Flavobacterium sp. UBA7663. Classification (GTDB taxonomy): domain Bacteria; phylum Bacteroidota; class Bacteroidia; order Flavobacteriales; family Flavobacteriaceae; genus Flavobacterium. Next base: position 128,241 of record NZ_DLHR01000014.1, on the reverse strand, counting down.
TATGATTACTGTGGTTTTAGCTTTAGTTCCAGCATTATTATTCGGAATTTATAATGCAGGTTACCAACACTTTATTCAATTGAACGATGGTGTTTTACCTTCATTTATGGATATTTTTTTACACGGATTGTGGAAAGTGTTACCAATGATTATTGTATCGTATGCAGTAGGATTAGGTATTGAATTTGCTTTTGCAATATTTAGAGGTCACGAAGTTAACGAAGGATATTTAGTGTCTGGTTTGTTAATTCCAATGGTTATGCCAGTTGACTTACCTTTATGGATGTTAGCTATTTCAGTTGCTTTTGCAGTTGTAATTGGTAAAGAAGCTTTTGGTGGAACTGGAATGAATATTTTCAACCCAGCTTTATTAGCGCGTGCTTTCGCATTCTTTGCTTATCCTACATTCATGTCGGGAGATAAAATTTGGGTTAGTGAGGCAAGTACTACTGATGCAATTTCAGGTGAAACTATTTTAGGTTCATTAGCACAAGGAAAAGAAGTCGCTTATTCTACAATGGATATGTTCTTAGGATTTATTCCAGGTTCAATTGGAGAAACCTCGGTTTTAGCTATTTTAATTGGTGCATTCATATTGATTGCAACAGGAGTTGGTAGTTGGAAAATTATGGTTTCTGGAGTAATTGGAGCAGCATTAACAGCAATGATGTTCAACGCTGTTGGTTTAACTGCTTTAATGAACTTTGATTGGACAAATCATTTAGTAGTTGGAGGTTTTGCTTTTGGTATTGTATTCATGGCAACTGATCCAGTTTCTGCAGCACAAACCGATAAAGGAAAAATTATCTACGGTTTATTAATAGGATTCTTTAGTATTATGATTAGAGTTTTCAATCCAGCTTACCCAGAAGGAGTAATGTTAGCTATCTTATTAATGAACACTTTAGCGCCAACTATCGATTATTTCGTAGTAAATGGAAACATTTCTAAGAGAAAGAAAAGATTGGCTAAGTCTAAACAATTAAAATCTGCATAGTCATGAATAGAGAAAGTAACGGATATACGTTTTTGTTTGCGACTGTAATGGTAGTGTTAGTAGCTTCTGCTTTGGCATTTGCTGCAACTGCACTTAAGCCAGACCAAGACGCAAACATTAAGAAAGAGAAAATGCAGTACATTCTAAAATCGTTTGGAGTAGCTGTAGATAGAGATGCTTCTGAGGAAGCATACAAAAAACACATCATTAGTGAGGTGGTTTTTGACGAGAACGGAGCAGAAATCAGTAAAGATGCTTTTACGGTTGATATCGCTAAAGAAAAAGGGAAATTCCCAATTTTTAACGCTGAAAAAGATGGTAAAAAATTCTATGTTATTCCTGTAAGAGGAATGGGATTATGGGATGCTATCTGGGGTTATGTTTCGGTTGACGAAAATTTAAAAGTAGACGGTATTGTATTTGATCACAAAGCAGAAACTCCTGGTTTAGGAGGTGAAATTACTCAAGATTATTTCCAAAAAAGTTTTATTGGAGAGAGTGTTTTTGACGCTAACGGAAACTTACAAGGTTTAAAAGTAGTTAAAGGATATACAGGAAAAGACAACAAAGCTGATGGTGAAGTTGATGCAATTTCTGGTGCAACTTTAACAGGTAATGGTGTAACCGAAATGTTAGTTAGAGGTTTAAAACCATATGAAAAATATCTAAAATCTAATAAAAAATAATCGTCATGGCAGATAACAATAAAGAAGGATTATTTTCAAAAAGTAATATTAAATTAATTACGAATCCATTTAATGACGATAACCCAGTAACAGTTCAGGTATTAGGTATTTGTTCAGCTTTAGCGGTAACAGTTCAAATGAAAAATGCCTTTGTAATGGCACTTTCAGTAACTGCGGTAGTAGCTTTTGGTAACGTAATTGTATCATTATTAAGAAATTTAATTCCAAGTAGAATCCGTATCATTGTTCAGTTGGTTGTAGCAGCAGCTTTAGTAATCTTGGTTGACCAAGTTTTAAAAGCGTATGCTTATGATATCAGTAAACAACTATCAGTATTTGTAGGATTAATTATTACCAACTGTATCTTGATGGGACGTTTTGAAGCATTTGCTTTAGGAAACAAACCATGGCCTTCTTTCTTAGATGGTTTAGGAAACGGTTTAGGGTATGGAATCATTTTAATGGTTGTAGCATTTTTTAGAGAATTATTTGGTTCAGGAAAATTATTCGGAATAGAAATTCTTGGAAACTCTGTTGAAAAAACAGGTTTGTATGCTACAGGATATGTTAATAACGGATTCATGTTATTAGCTCCAATGGCCTTAGTTATGGTAGGTATCGTAATTTGGGTACAAAGAGGAATTAACAAGAAATTAATCGAGAAAAAATAATAGCTATGTTTGAATATATCAATATATTTTTAAAATCAGTTTTCATTGATAACATGATTTTTGCATACTTCTTAGGAATGTGTTCATTTTTGGCCGTTTCTAAAAAAGTATCAACAGCTATAGGTCTTGGAATTGCAGTAACCTTTGTACAAGTAATTACGGTTCCATTAAACTATTTAATTTATCACTATGTTTTAGGTGCTGGTGCATTAGCTTGGTTAGATCCATCATTTGCAGAATTAGATTTAAGCTTTTTAACTTTCATTTTATTTATCGCTTCTGTAGCAACAATGGTACAGTTGGTTGAAATGATTGTTGAGAAATTTTCACCTTCATTATATAACTCATTGGGTATTTTCTTACCACTTATTGCGGTAAACTGTGCTATCTTGGGAGGTTCATTATTCATGCAACAAAGAGTTGATGGTGGAACTTATTCTTCATTAGGACATGTAGTAACTTTCGGATTTGCTTCTGGATTTGGTTGGACAATTGCAATTGTTGCAATGGCAGCTATCCGTGAAAAAATGGAATATTCGAATGTATTAGCACCGCTAAGAGGTTTAGGGATTACTTTTATCTTAACAGGTTTAATGGCTATTGGATTTATGAGTTTTGGTGGAATTGACCTTAACGCATTAAACAAAAAACCAGAAGCAAAAGTAGTAACTCCAGCTCCAGCTGTTGTTGAAACTCCTGTAGTTGATTCAGTTCAAGTAGCTGTAGATTCTGTAAAAGTAGATTCAACTCAAGTAGTTAAATAATAGTATAACATTAAAAATTGAACTCATGTTTAGTATAACAGAATTAATTACATATTCAATTTTAGCTTTCTTAGTGCTTATTTTACTAATGGTGTTTATGCTATTATACGCTAAATCAAAGTTAGTAAACTCGGGTGCAGTAAAGATTAAAATTAACGGTGAAAACGAAATTGAAGTAAGCGGAGGTAGTACACTTCTAACTACTTTAGGAAATAATAAAATCTTTTTACCATCAGCTTGTGGTGGTGGAGGTTCTTGTTTACAATGTAAATGTAAAGTATTAGATGGTGGTGGTGAACCATTACCAACAGAAATACCTAACTTTTCACGTAAAGAATTAGCAGACGGATGGCGTTTAGGATGTCAAGTTAAAGTAAAACAAGACATGGTAATTGAAGTGCCAGAAGAAATTTTTGGTATCAAAAAATTCGAAGCAAAAGTATATTCTAACTACAACGTAGCTTCTTTTATTAAAGAATTTATTGTTGAGTTACCTGATGATATGCATTACGAAGCAGGTGGATATATCCAAATTGAAATCCCTAAATGTGAAGTAAAATTCTCAGATATGGATATTATGGCGCACCCAGAAGAACATCCTGGTGATCCTGAAAAATTTAAAGCTGAGTGGGATAAGTTTAAATTATGGCCATTAGTTATGAAAAATGACGAATTGGTTGAAAGAGCTTACTCTATGGCTTCTTACCCTGCAGAAGGAAGAAAAATTATGTTGAACGTTCGTATTGCAACGCCTCCTTTTGATAGAGCTACAAACGATTGGATGAAAGTTAACCCAGGTATTGCTTCTTCATACGTTTTCTCAAGAAAAGCAGGTGACCCAGTAGTAGTTTCAGGACCTTACGGAGAATTCTTCATCAACGAATCAGAAGCAGAAATGTTGTATGTAGGTGGTGGAGCTGGTATGGCACCAATGCGTTCACACTTATATCACTTATTCCGTACAGTTAAGACTGGAAGAAAAGTTACGTATTGGTACGGAGGACGTTCTAAACGTGAATTGTTCTACACAGACCATTTCAGAGCGTTAGAGAAAGATTTCCCAAACTTTAAATTCTATTTGGCTTTATCTGAACCACAACCAGAAGATAACTGGAAAGTTAAAGAAGGAATCGACGGAGAAGGTGACGGATTCGTTGGATTTATTCACAATGTGGTAATTGATAATTATTTATCAAAACACGATAATCCAGAAGATATTGAATTGTATTTCTGTGGACCACCAATGATGAACAAAGCAGTTCAAAAAATGGGTGAAGACTTCGGTTTAGATCCAGAAAACATTAGATTTGACGACTTTGGAGGTTAATCCAAATTTTAAATACCAAAACCGATTCAGAAATGAGTCGGTTTTTTATTTGATTGAAATTGTTTATTTTTGAAATTAGTTAATTCAATTCCATTGCTAAAAATGAAAGATTTTTTAATAAAAAATAGTCTTACAATTATTGGTTTTTCATTAATATTTGGACTAATTATTCATGGTTATACAGGATATTTAGATAGGAAAAAATATTTTGATGAAGGTGAAACATTATATACAGTTGGAGAAGTAGTTAATTATAATTATGAAAACAAAAGCACTAATGTGTATTTTACATTTATGTACAAAGGTGTAGATTACAGTGATATTTCTTATGCAAGTGATGCTGCTAAAAATTCTGTTTATCGTAAACACATATCTAATGTTGACAAAATGAAAAATCTTGTAATTGGTAAAAAGTTTTTTGTAAAATTTAGTGTTGAAAAACCTAAATATGCTGAAATCTATTTTAATCTTCTAGTTCATGAAGAGTTTCAATACGAAGAAGGTCAAACTTGGAAAAAGCCTCTTAAAAGAGCAGTTGCAAAAGAAGATATTTATGGTAATTATAGATAAAATTAATTTTAAAATATATTATGCTCAACGTTAAAAGTAAAAATAAATTTAAAGGGATTGGTCTTTTAATTTTTATTGTTTTTTTGTTTTATATAGCAGGATTTTATTACAATAAACATAATGCTTGTAAATTAATTAATAATCTACATTTTGCAACAGCAATACCAATAGAAATAAATAAGACTAAAGGGATGAAAAGTTTAAAATGTAAGATATATTATGATGATAAAATTGAAATAATTGAATCGACATATTTTAATGAAGAACCATTATTAGGTAATAAATATTTTATAGCTTTTAATAAAAGAGACTTTGATTCTTTTATTGTATTTACAAAATGTCCCGTCCCTGAAAATATTAAAGAAAATAATAATGGTTGGTCAAAATTACCTATTATAGAATATCAATATATAGTTGAAGATTATTTTAATAAAATGACTAATCAAGGTGTTTATAAATATTTTCCATCTTGAAATTGAAAAAGTTATGTTTTAAATACCAAAACCGATTCAGAAATGAGTCGGTTTTTTTATGCTTTCAAATAGAATAACTACCTTTGCATCATGGAACCATTATCACTACAAGACTTACATCGTTTGGCCATGAATCACGTGGGAAAAGAACTCGAAAAACAAGGATTTGAGTTCATTGCCATTAACAGCCAATTGAAAAAACATCCTCAATTTGTTTGTGTAGATAAACCTACAAATACCTTGCATTTTGTAATGGTACAAGCCGTTACGTATCCTGATAATCCTGCCGATTACGATGTTTTGTTTATGGAAACCTTCATTAATCACGCAAAAGGTAAAAAAGCTAAAGTGTTGTATGCTGGAGTTGGTTTTGCTAACGCAGAAGATTTCGAAAAGCCTGTTTTTAAAAATCAAGATTATATTTTAAATTATGAAGGAATTAAAGAGATTTTATAGTTTTCTAGTTGTTGTAGTTTTATTTATTTCATGTGATAAAACTACAGATTTTCACACCATTCAAGGCGAAGCGCAAGGGAGTACGTATTCCATCAAATATATTTCAAACGAAGAAAAAGTAACTAAAAATCAAATCGATTCGTTGCTAACAGCTTTCGATTTATCACTTTCTACGTATCGACCAGATTCTAAAATTTCAAAGATAAATGCTGGGGATTCAGCTGTTGTAGTAGATGATTTTTTTACAGAAACGTTTCAACTTTCAAATCAAATTTATAAAGAAACAAAAGGTTTGTTTGATCCAACAATTGGTATTTTAGTAAACGCTTACGGCTTTGGCCCGAATAAAAAGCAAGAAAATCTGTCTCAAAAACAAATCGATAGTTTGTTGCAATTTGTTGGTTTTGATAAAATTGCTTTAAACGCTAACAAAACCATTTCAAAAAAATACAACCAAACATTCATCGATTTTAATGCGATTGCGCAAGGTTATTCGGTTGATGTGGTCGTAAATTATTTAAAATCGAAAGGGATTGAAAATGCCATTGTTGAAATTGGCGGTGAATTATTCGCTTTAGGAAAAAACACGATTGAAAATAAGAATTGGGTAGTAGGAATTGACGACCCATTACAAAAACCTGAAGAACGTACTTTAATTGCCAAAGTCAATCTAGAAAACTTAGGAATGGCAACTTCAGGTAATTATCGTAAAGTAATGATTGACGAAGTTACAGGGAATAAATTCGTACACATCATTAATCCAAAAACAGGATTGGCACAAAAAAACAATGTATTAAGCGCTACAGTTTTATCTAAATCTTCGGCTATTTCTGATGGTTATGCAACTGCTTTTATGTTAATGAGTTTAGAGGAAAGTAAAGCATTCTTACAAAAACATCCAGAGTTGTATGTGATGCTTTTGTACTCGGATTTAGACAATAAAATGCAGCAATTTACTACAGATAATTTCAATTCTTTGATTGTAGACTAATTCCAAATAAGAAAACAATTGTTAAAACTTGTATAATAAACTTTTGATTTTGTAGTTATAAAGATAATTTTATCCAAACAAAATCAAATTTTATGAAGAAATTTCAATTTTCCATTTCTTTATTGCTTTTGGCTCCAGCGTTTCTTTTTGCGCAGGACTTTAAGCTAGAAGATCCCATTCCGACTGACCCAAATGTAAAAATCGGAAAACTTTCAAACGGATTAACTTATTACATCCGTAAAAATGCAAAACCAGAAGATAAGGTAGATTTACGCTTAGTTGTTAATGCAGGTTCTATTCAAGAAACGGATGAGCAACAAGGATTAGCACACTTTATGGAGCACATGTGTTTCAATGGAACAAAGCGATTTCCTAAAAATGAATTGGTAAATTACCTTCAAAGTATCGGAGTTAAATTCGGGCAACACTTAAATGCTTACACGAGTTTTGATGAAACGGTTTACTTTTTACCAATTCCTTCAGATGATAAAGAAAAAGTAGAAAAAGGGTTTCAAATAATTGAAGATTGGGCGTTCAATACCACTTTAACCCCAGAAGAAATTGATAAAGAAAGAGGAGTTGTTTTAGAAGAATATCGTTTAGGTTTAGGCGCCGATAAAAGAATGATGGGGCGTTTTATGCCTAAAATGATGTACAATTCGTTATACGCAAAACGTCTTCCTATTGGTCAAAAAGAAATTTTAGAAAACTTTACATACGATAAATTAACTAGTTTTTATAAAGACTGGTATCGTCCTAATTTAATGGCAGTAATTGTTGTTGGAGATATCGATGTTGCCGAAATGGAGCAAAAAATTATCGCTCATTTTGGAAAATATAAAAATCCGAAGAAGCAAAAAGAAAGAAAAACGTATGATGTTCCTAATCATAAAGAAACTTTTGTTTCTGTAGAATCGGATAAAGAAGCTGCCTTTTCTCAAGTTCAATTGTTATATAAAGATTATGAAAAACCAAAAGATGTAGTTACTCTTGCAGATTTTAAAGACTATCTTGCTAAAGGGCTTTTTTCTACCATGTTAAATAACAGATTAGAAGAGTTACAAAACAGTCCAAATCCTCCTTTTAACTTTGGTTATACTTACCATGGTGGTACTTTTGCAAGAACAAAAGAAGCTTTTCAGTCTTTTGCTATGGTGGCGCAAGACAAACAATTAGAAGCTTTAAAAGTCTTAGTAAAAGAGAATGAAAGAGTGAAACAATTTGGATTTACGCAAGGCGAATTAGATAGAGCAAAAGCCGAATTCTTATCGCAAATCGAAAGACAATATAACGAGAGAGAAAAGAATGAATCTGAAAATTACGTTTCAGAATATCAGGCAAATTTCCTTGAAAAAGAACCAATACCTAGTATAGAATGGACATTTGATGTGTTCAAAAAAATGTTACCTTTAGTAAGTGTTGAAGATACAAACGGATTAATTTCTAAATATTTAAAAGAAGACAACCGAGTTGTAATCTTAACAGGTCCAGAAAAAGATGGATTGGTAAAACCAACGGAACAAGAAGTTTTAAATTCATTAACTGTAAATAAAAATGAATTAACAGCTTACACGGAAACGAAAGTATCTGAAAGTTTATTGAGAAATCCGGTTAAAGAAGGAAGTGTAGTTTCAAAAGAAAGCAATCCGAAATTAGGAACAACTACTTTAAAACTTTCAAATGGAGCAACTGTAGTTTACAAAAAGACCGATTTTAAAAACGATCAAGTAATGTTTGAAGCAATCAGTTTTGGAGGTTCAAATTTATTTTCAAATGATGAAATGGCAAAAGTGTCATTAGCAATGGGTGGTTTATCTGAAGCAGGTTTTTCAGGAATGTCTAAAAATGATATCAATAAATTCATGACTGGAAAAATCGCAAGAGTAAATCCTTATGTTGGTGGAGTTTATGAAGGATTAAATGGTTCTTCTACTCCAAAAGATTTAGAGTATTTATTCCAAATGACATACGCTTATTTCACTGATTTGAATTTAGATAAAGATGCTTTTGCTGGTTTTATTTCAAAACAAAAAGGTTTTATGTCGAATATGATGTCGCAACCTGGTACATATTTTTCGAATGAATTTTATACGTATTTGAACAAAGAAAATCCAAGATATAAAGGTTTTCCAAAAGAAGAAGATTTTGATAAAGCGGATTATGAATTAGCTTATAAAAAATACAAAGAGCGTTTTGCAAATGCAGCTGATTTTAATTTTTACTTTGTTGGGAATTTTGATGAAGCTCAATTGGAAGCTTTTGCAGCGAAATATATTGCTTCATTGCCTTCAGACAAGAATACTAAAGAAAGTGCGAAAGATTTAGGATACAGAATGCTTAATGGTTCACACAAAAAAGTGGTAAATAAAGGTAAAGATCCAAAAAGTACTGTGAATATTATGATTTATGGAGATACAAAATACGATGCTAAAGAAGCATTTGCTTTCAAAGCATTAGGTGAAGTATTAACAATTAAATTAGTAGAAGAATTAAGAGAAAATGAAAGTGGTGTATATGGAGTAGGTGCAAGAGGAAGTATGAATAAAGTGCCTTACGGAAGTTATAATTTCTCAATTTCTTTCCCTTGTGGACCTGAAAATGCTGAAAAACTTACAGAATCTGCATTAAGAGAATTAAACAAAATGATTACTAACGGTCCAGAACAAAAAGATTTGGATAAATTTAAAGAAGCTTCAAGATTAGAGTACAAAGAAAGCTTGAAAGATAACAGATACTGGATGGCAGTTTTAAAACGTCAATATACAGATGGAGTTAATCCTGAAGAAGTATTTGAATTTGAAGCTAAATTGAATGCTTTGACCGTTAAAGAACTTCAAGATGTTGCTAAGAAATATTTAGCTAAAGATAAAGTAATTGGTATGCTAATGCCAGAAGAATAAAAATAGTCATTAAATAAAAATCCCGCAATTGTAATGATTGCGGGATTTTTTTATTTATAACAAACCGGAATAATTTCCCCTTTTGCTAAACAATATTTTTCTACTAATTCGGGAGCAATTGTTTGGGTGTAATCTACTTCTTCTACTTTAAAACCAATGCTTCTTAGTTTGTCAAAGTAATCTCTACCATAAACTCTAACGTGATCATATTGTCCGAAGATTTTAGCTCTTTCTTTTGGGTCAGTTATGGAATCATCTGCAAAAGTAGTGGCTCTTGATAAATCTTGTGGGATTTGGAAAATACCCATTCCTCCGGGTTTTAAAACGCGATATAATTCTTGCATGGCTTTCGTATCATCCGGAATGTGTTCTAAAACGTGATTACACAAAATCATATCATACGAGTTATCTTCAAACGGTAAATTACAAATATCTGCTTTTACATCGGCTAAAGGTGAAAACAAATCGGTAGTTGTATAATCTAAATTTGATTGTTTTTTAAAACGTTTGTAAAATTCTTGCTCTGGTGCAAAGTGTAATACTTTTTTTGGAGCAGTAAAGAAATCCGTTTCGTTTTGTAAATACAACCATAATAAACGGTGTCTTTCTAATGAAAGCGTACTTGGTGATAATACATTATTTCGTTGTGTTCCATAACCATAAGGTAAAAACATACGAAAACTTTTTCCATCAATTGGATCTGTAAATCGACTTCCTTTTAATAAAAAAGCCAAAATAGGACGCACTACAATACTCAATCGAATCAATATCGGACGAGGAATGGTGTTTAATATAAGTTTAAAAAGTTTTTTCATTAAAGTAAAGTTATGTTATGGCGTATATGATGAAAAATAGAATTGTAAGTGCGATGATTATCCCAAAATATAATCCGAAGAAAAGCAATAAATATTTTATTGCTGAGACAATACTTTGTTTTAAGTTTTGATTATATAATTCTTTAAAAGCATAAAGCGTGAAAAGTATGAATAAAAACAAAAATAGCATAGAATAAGTACCAAAACTCATTCCCAACATATTTACTAATATAACTTGTAATACTAATGATATAAAACCTAAGTTTGTTTGTAAGTAACTATTAAACACCAAATGTTCGAAGAAATTATGACCTCTTTTATTGAAAATAATATAACTAGTCAGCGCATATATAGGGATTAATAACAATACGAAAAAGTTGTAATAATTCATTAATGTTTCCATGTATCCTTCCATGAAACCTTTCATGTCTATTTTAGGGACATTACTTGAGGGATTTGTCGAATTATAGCCTTTTGTAAATCCTTCTGAATAATCCATAATTATTTCCATTGGAAAAAATTTATAGAAAAAAACCGCTATCGTAGCATATAAAATTATATAGGAAAAAGGTTGGAAATATTTTTTTCTGGCACCAGAAATATAGGCTTCTAATACATCTTTGGGATTTTTAAACAAACCAAAGAAAGTTCTCCAAAAATTATTATCCCAACTAAAAAATGGTCCAACAAATTCTTCCCAAGTTCCTTTTAATGAAAGTCTGTCATCAACTATTTTAGCGCCACAATTTGAACAATATTGTGCGGTATTTTCATAAGGATTATTACAAGTTTTACAATTCATACATTAAATGAGTTATATTATAATATTAATGGTTTTTGTCTCAATCCATCTTCTTCGTTACTCACAATTCCTAAAGCATCATAGATGTAAGCAAAAGTGGATAGCAATTCAGGTTTTCCGTTTACAATAGCAACATCGTGTTCAAAGTGAGCACTTGGTTTTCCGTCAGCAGTTGTGATTGTCCAGCCGTCTTTATGTTGTTTGATGTTTTTGGTTCCCATATTAATCATTGGTTCGATTGCTATTACCATTCCGTTGACTAATTTTTTTCCGCGACCGCGTTTCCCATAATTAGGAACTTCTGGATCTTCGTGCATTTTTCGACCTAAACCGTGTCCGCATAATTCACGAACCACACCATAACCATGACTTTCGCAGTATTGTTGAATTGCATGTCCGATATCTTCTACACGATTACCTACTTTAGTTTCTCGAATTCCAACGTATAAAGATTCTTTGGTAACTTGAAGTAGTTTTTTTGTTTCTGGAGCCACTTCACCTACTTCAAAAGTGTACGCATGATCGCCATAAAAACCATTTTTCAACGCACCACAATCTACCGAAATAATATCGCCATCTTGTAACGGAACATTATTTGGAATACCATGAACCACTTGCGTATTTGGACTCATACAAAGCGAGTTTGGAAAACCGTACATTCCTAAAAATGCAGGCTCAGCTCCATGCGAACGAAGAAAATCTTCCGCTAATTTATCTAAATATAAAGTAGTAACGCCAGGTTTAATTTCCTTAGCAATCATTCCTAATGTTTTCGAAACAATCAAAGCACTTTCGCGCATCAATTCAATTTCTTCTAAGGTTTTAATTACGATCATAATGCAAAATTTCGAAGCAAAAATACAAATTCAAGTTCAATTTCAATTTCAAGAATAACTTTAATTTTAAATCTCAAGCTATTATGTGACAATACGAGCATCTTACTTCTAAATTTAAAATGAGAATTATCATATTTTATACTTAAATTCCAACATAAATTTGCAATATAAATTTCATTAGGTATGGGAAAATATGTAACCGCAGCGGAAGCTGTACAAGTAGTAAAAAGTGGCGACAGAGTTTATGTTCAAGCCGCGGCAGCTACACCAACAATCTTAACAAAAGCATTAACCGATAGGGCATCAGAATTAAGAAATGTAGAAATTTGTCATTTACACACCGAAGGTGATGCGCCTTATGCTAATCCTGAATTAGCAGAAAGTTTTCATGTAAATTCCTTTTTTATTGGAGCTAATGTACGTCATACATTAAAAGCTGGAAATGGTTCGTACACCCCTGTTTTTTTAAGCGAGCTGCCATTATTGTTTCGTAAAAATGTAGTAAAATTAGATGTAGTATTTATACATGTTTCACCACCAGATGGTCATGGTTATTGTTCGTTAGGAGTTTCTGTTGAAGCGTCTATAGCGGCGATTGAAAATGCTAAAACTGTTATTGCTCAAGTCAATCCAAATATGCCAAGAACTTTTGGAGATGGAATTCTACACGTTTCAGAAATTGATTATTTGGTAGAAGTTAATGTTCCAATTTATGCTCATGATGTAACACCATTTACAGCTGAAGAAGAAAAAATTGGCGCTTATGTTGCTTCTTTAATTGAAAATAAAAGTACGCTTCAAATGGGAATAGGTTCTATTCCAAATGCGGCTTTGAGTAAATTAACCAATCACAAAGATTTAGGATTACATACAGAAATGTTTTCGGATGGTGTTATCGATTTAATAGAAAATGATGTCATTAATTGTAATTATAAAGGAACTTTAAGAGGTAGAGCATTGGCAACTTTTTTAATGGGTTCAAAACGTTTGTACGATTTTGTAGATGATAATCCGTTTATTGAAATGAAAGAATCTTCCATGGTAAATGATACGGCTCGCATTCGTAAAAACCCAAGAATGGTGGCTATTAATTCGGCTATCGAAGTAGATGTAACTGGACAAGTTTGTGCCGATTCTATAGGAAGTACCATGTATTCTGGAGTAGGAGGTCAAATGGATTTTATTCGTGGAGCTTCATTAAGTGAAGGAGGAAAAGCAATTATTGCATTACCGTCGATTACAAAAAGAGGAGAAAGTAGAATTGTACCTTATTTAAAACAAGGTGCTGGAGTGGTAACAACGAGAGCACACGCTCATTATATTATAACCGAAAATGGTATTGCCGATTTATACGGAAAAACTTTAAAACAAAGAGTTACGGAGTTAGTAAAAATTGCACATCCAAATCATCAAGAAGCAGTGGAACGCGCTTACTATGAAATGACAGGTTGTAAATAAATATGAACTGAACTATAGAAAAGGGACAATCGAAAGGTTGTCCTTTTTTGTTGAAAAAAATCTAAAAAATTAAAAACTTCTCAAAAAACTAACTTTTTGATTTTGAATTTTTTAGCTAAAAAGGCTTGTTTTTGAAAATAAACCAAACTTTAACCTTTTCACAACATTAAATAGTCTACCTTTGTAAGGAATTAAATTTTTCATAGATGAACATTTTTGTAGGAAGTCTTCCTTTCAGTGTAGAGGAAGCAGATTTAAGAGGTTATTTTGAAGAGTATGGAGCTGTTGAATCAGTTAAAATTATCTCTGATAAATTTACCGGAAGAAGTAAAGGATTTGGATTTGTTGAAATGGCTAATGATGCTGAGGCTCAAAAAGCAATCGACGAATTAAACGGTGGAACTATCGAAGGTAGAAAAATCGTTGTTAACAAATCTGAACCAAAACCAGAAGGCGAAAGAAGAAGTTTCGATCGTAATTCAGGTGGAAGTAGAGGCGGTTACTCTAATAATAGAGAAAACTCAACAAGAAGTCGTTACTAATATTTTTGGATATAAAACGCAAAAGCCTCCGCATCGCGGAGGCTTTTTTATTGCTTTATTTTTCGTTTATCGAATTAAACTAAAGTGGCCTTTGAATTCTTTAGTAATGTTGTCTTTAGTATATTCAATCGTAAACCAATAATCCGTAGAAGGTAATAATTCATTGTTGAATGTTCCATTCCATCCATTTCCATTCGGGTCAATTTGTTTGATTAACTTTCCATAGCGATCAAAAATTCTTATGATTGCTAAATCTAAAGCGCTACTTCCTTTTATATTCCATGTATCATTATAACCATCCCCGTTTGGAGTAAAGTAGTTAGGATAATCTACAACAGTAAATGTTGCACTAAGATCTCCACAACCAAATTTATTGATAACGGTTAAAGTATAGTCGCCACCAGGAATATTAGTAAACACATTACTAGACTGAAAGTAGGTTCCATCAATCGAATATAAATAATCGTTAGATGTTGGAGTTACTATTGCAGTTACAGTATTATCTGTTCCAAAAGCGATTAATTCGTTTGGATTAATTGAAACAGAATTAGGTACTATCGAATTTTGTGTACTAAGATTAAATGTAGACGAACAGTTGGCTGCATTAGAAATGTTAGTAACCACTACCGAATATTGTCCAACAGTTGAAGTGGTAAATGAAGTGCCAGTTTCTCCAATAATTTCATTTCCAGCAACTGCATCATGACCATTGTACCATTGAAAAGTATAATCGGTGCTGTTTAATTGCGTTTTTATTTCAACAGGATATGTAATGTTATTTAGTTGGTCAATACAAATAGTATAAGGTTCGTTTAAAAGATAATTTACTGGATAAGGTCTAACATATAAGTCCAATTCTAAAATTTTAAAACAAGCAATTCCGGTTTCACTATCAATATTAGTTCTACTATTTAATCGAACATATATTTTTTGAAAATTGATAGTTGTATTTAAGAAATTACTTGGTACAGCTATACGATTTGTATTTCCATTTGTTAAAGCATCTGGTAATTCTGTGTAATATCTAAAATTGATTGTGTTAATAGGTGTCAAACCAGCCATTTCAATTTCTCTAGTAGTCAAATCAAAATAGTCAAAACCAGAATCGTTACATAATTCCATTTGAGTTGGATTAGAATTGCTTCCAGGTAATGCCATTACTACAAGATTCAAAGTAGTAAATGCTTCACAAGAATTGTTAGTAGCATCAATAACTTTACAAATTATAGTTGTTGATGAACTTGTATAATTGTCTGGTGTTGTAATTGGATTATTTGCTAATACGTCTGCATTATTGGCATAAAACGTAACTTGATAGTTTAAATTTCCGTTAGTAATTTGGTTAATTCTACTATTTAAATCAAAAGTAGCAGTGACACCCCCACAGTGGCGAATGGGTGAAGGTTGTACAATAATTGGATTTGGGAAAACCGTAATAGTAAAGTTTACAATTGAAATGCATCCAGTTAGTGTATCAAATAAACGAGCAAAAATAGTTCTTGTTCCTAATGCCAATGGAAGAGGAATATTTTTATTTATAACAAAAACATTGTCTTTCGCATTATCAAACGTATTGAAATAAGAAACAGTAACAGAAGGATTTTGTCCTGCTAAAGCTTCAGCATCTTTTGTATTCAACAAAAACGAATCTAAAAGACAAACAGATTCATTATTTATAATATTTTGTAAAGGCGCTTGTGTGACTATCACATCAAAAGTTCCAATTCCTTCACAGCTTTGAGTTGTATTTGAAATTACTCTTGTGAAAACAATTGTGGTTCCAACCGGAATTTGGCTTAAATTACTCAATCCGTTTAAACCTGTTGAAGCATCAGATGTATTCAAATGAAAAGAAATACTTACATCAGAACTCGCAAAATAAGTGTTTTTAATTAAGATACGTTGAACATCAAAATTTACAAACCCATAGTTTTGATTGATTTCTGGGCAAACTGCAGGAATATTTGGATAGTTAGCAACACTTGTTGGATTAATTTGAAGAACAAAACTACCAACACCCACCGAAGTGCAATTAGGAGTCACATTCTCATTTATAGCTTTTACATAAATGGTTTGTAAAAATGGAGATGTCGTATTAACGTAGTTCGTAGGATTGGTTATTAATTGTGTTAATCCAGCATCAGCATAGAAATTAAGCGTTAATCCAGGAGTATTATTTGTAAAATAATTATAGAGTTGTAATAAGTTAGTTTCAGCAATTCCATCAAGAGTATTGTTGATGTAGTCACATTGTTCTAAAGTAGTTAAAACCGAGTTAATTATAGGTAATGCATTAATAGTAATTGAAACTGAATTTGAGGTATTTGTACAAGTTCCTTGTTCAGCGGTTTCTAAATAATATTGTGCAGTTGTATTTAGTGTTTGATTAAATTTAGTTACAGTATAAGTCGAATTGTTTGCTCCAGTTATGGCAATTCCATCTCTAAACCATTGATACGTTAATCCAGTATTTATACTTGCATTTGCATTTAATGAAGTAATAGTATAAGCATCATCTTCACAAATTGTGGTATCCGTTGCAATTTGAATGCTTGGATTAGCAATGATTCGAATTACATTTGAATCTGTTTCTGAGCAAGGTGAATTGATAACTTTTACAAAGTAGTCTCCTGGTAGAGTTGGAGTAAATGTATTTGTTGTAGCTCCATTTATAATGGTGTTATTACGATACCATTGATAACTTAAAACATCAATAGTCGCATTTAAATCCACATTATTAATAATATTTGATGATAATATTGGATTCGTATTCAAGCAAACCGTATTAGAATTTGAAATACTAACATCAGGTTTTACATGAAATTTTAAATTAGCCTCTGATTCACTCACTCTTAAACCAGTTAAGTTTCCTGTCGGATTTACGGTAATGTCATAAGCCGTTGTAACTACTTTATAAACACCACTTTCAGAAATAATTAAGCTGTTGGTTGACGTTGTTGAATTAGAAACGGCATTGATTTGAATATTGTCTTTAAACCAAGTGTAATTAAATCGTAAGTTACTTGGAACGCCTGGGAAATCTGAAATATCTATTGTTGCTACTATTTCTTTAGTATCAGGTTTGCAATAGTCTAAATTAGTTAAAAGAGAACCATCCGTATTGTTTAACGTAACAGAAGATAAGAAGTCACAGTTTGTACTTCCTGTTCCTCCTGTTTGCGATACAGTAATATTTCCAGCTTGACCTGAATAATTATCAATTACTATAACATATAAATCACCTGCATTACTATTTGGAATATTTACAGTTTCAACATTGTCTGGTAAATAACTACAATCTACTTCATTAGCAGTGTTTAATTGATTACAAATATTATTTAAATTTTGGAATGGTCCCCATAAAACAAAATCGACATCGGTACCATTACCAGCTAAATTTTGTTGACTAATTTGTAGTGTGACATCTCCTGGTGTGTCAATTTCAATAAAAAACCATGTAGGTCCAACATATTGTGTTGGAATACAGGTTGAATTAAAGTTTTCTCCATTTCCACCAGTAGAACTACTAAAAGGAATGCTCGTTGCACAAGATTGATACGCTGCAGGATTAGCAGCTAATTCAGCACAAGAAGGAGCGCCTCCTTGACCAAAAGTGTTTAAACTTAATAGCAGAAAGAGAATTAATAAATTAAAAACAGTTTTTTTCATGATACTTGTTTGGGGTTGCTAATTTATTAATTTTTATGCAGAAAGTTATAAAATAAACTATTTTACTATGTTTTGTGTGTTTTATTGGGGATTAGCAATGGTTTTATACAAACTAATTATAGCATTCAAATAACGATTTTCTAATGCAATTTCATTAATTTGTGAGCTTACCAAAGAATTTTCTCTGGAATTAATAACAAACAACGAACTTTCTCCCATTTCAAATAATCGGTCTTCGGCGTTTAACAATGTGGTAAAATCTTTTACTAATTTATCATTGTAATCTTGCTGTTTTTCAAGCGAAACAATTTCTTGCTGTTGTGCTTTGAGCTTGTTCTCTAAATTTTTCCGTTCAAACTGCAATCCAAATTCTGAATCCTGAATTTTTAAATCGGCTAATTTTAAACTTCCTCGCTCTTTTCTTAAAAATATAGGAAATGCAAAATTTACTCCTACTTTATAATCTTCAAAGCGATAATTGTCAATATAACTGGGTTCTGATAAATAATTGTAACTCAAATCTAACTTAGGCAAAAGTGCATTTGCTTTAAGTTTTCGGTCTACTTTTAACATTGCAATTTTAGCGTCTAAAGCTAGAATTTTTGGATGATTATCTAAATCAACGGTTCCTAATTCGTTAACTTGTAAAACTTCTTTGATTGTTTTGGATAACGTTGCTTCAGGAAATAAATTGTCATTCAGTTCTAAAGGAATATTATTTTCTAACCACAAATAGTTAGATAATTCTAATTTAGCTTTAGTAAATTTTAGTTTGGCTTCTTCTAAATTTAATCTTCGAGTTTTAACGGCAATTCCAGCTTCAACACTATCAATTGCAGGTTTATCGCCTTCTTCAATTAATTTTGAAACACCGTTGTAACGAATTAAAGCATTTTCTAAATAGGTTTCATACAATTTTACTTCATCAAAACTTCTTTTCCAATTTACATAACTTACCGAAGCTTCATAAATTACTTCAACCGCTTGCAAATTTCTTTCGGCAACGTTTAAGTTTCTGGCAATTTTGGCTTTTCTTAAGTCGGCCATTCGTTGATTAATGAATAAACCTTGTCCTACAGGGACTGAAATTCCAAACGAAGTTAATCCACTATTTGGCAATGTATTTTCTGGATTTACGTAAATTCCCTCGGCGTTATCAAAACCAGCTTTTAATTCGATTCCGTACCAAGTTGGAATTTTAAAACTGCTGTTTAAAATCGAATAATATTCACTGTCTTTGAATTGTTTTTCACTAAAATCAACTTCAATTTTTGGATCAAAAGCACCACGCGCTTGCATTAAATTGGCTTGAGCTTCGTTCAGTTTTAAATCAGCTTGTTTTACTAATGGATGGTATTTTTTTACATAACCTAAAAATTCATTGTAGGTGAATTCAGTTGGTGAATTTTGTGCCAACAAACTAAATGAACTACAAATGAAAAGGAAGATATAAAATAGTTTCGGTTTCATTATTTCTTAGTATTTTCGGTGGTTGTTGGTTGATAAAAATTAGGTGGAAAACCATTCAATGTTCGCCAAATCTCGAACCAAATTGGCACATCGTCTAGCAAAGCCAAAGTTTGTGTTCCAGCTCCAATGCTTAATTGCTCTGGCCATTTTTTATCTTTAGGATCAGGCGCAATTAGCACACGATATTTTCCATTTGGACTAATGAAATTTTCTTTAGCAACAATTACACCTCCAAATGTTCCATAAGAAACACCAGGCCAACCGCTGAAAACAATCGTAGGCCAACCATCAAACCAAACACGTACTTTTTCACCGTTATTAATTAAAGGGAAATCAACAGGATCAATGTAGGTTTCAACTGCAATATCATATTTTGAAGGCATAATGCTCACAACAGCTGTTCCTTCTTTAATGTTTTCACCAATTCCAGATTGTAAAGCTCTGTTTACATAACCATCTTGTGGTGCTGTAATGTAATACAAACCATTTCTAATTTGATAGTTTTTATATTGGTTTTTCAGTTTGTTTACTTGTGCTTCGGTGTCAAATTGTGAACTTAAAGCGGTTTGTTTATCGCTACTTGCTTTGGCATTTTTTTCAGCATATTCAGCACTAATTCTGTTGAGTTCCATTGTAGCATTCAATACTTCATTTTTGCTGGTAATGTATTTGTTTTCTTGTGTAATGATTTTTGCTTCGGTTTCTTGCAATTTCATGCGTTTTTCCTCCACATCGGTCATTGGTTTTAAACCTTCTTTATTCAAATTTATCGAACGATTGTATTGTGTTTTAGCAATTTTAAGTTGGGTTTTAGTCGCTTCGAAATCAATACTGTCACTTTGTACTTTTAAATAAGATTGTTTCAATTTATTTTGTGCTTGCTTTAGTTTCAGATTTTTTTCGTTTTGAATAGCGCCCATTTGCGCTTCTAATGCTTTTACTTTATCAGCATAAGAAGTTACTGCATTTTCTTTTGCTTTTACCTGATTGCCTGTGTTTTCAACTAAATTTGGGTCTAAATACTCTTCTTTAATTTCCGAAATGAATAAAATAGTATCTCCTTTTTTTACAAAATCACCTTCGTTTACGTACCATTTTTCGATTCGACCACCAATAATTGTTTGAATTGTTTGCGGTCTTTGATTTGGTTTTAACGTAGTTACATTTCCAGCACCTTTGATGTTTTGTGTCCAAGGAAGGAAAAGAAATAAAACCACCATGATAACAAAAGCCCAAATAAGTTTTCGAATAACTTTGTAATGTTTTTGTTCTTTAAATATTTGTCCCGATTTGAATTGCTCTAATTTTACAAATTGGTCAATTCTATTTTTTGTGATGTTTAGCATGGCTTAAATTGATTTAATTTCACCTTTTTCTAAAAGAATGGTTTGTTTGCAAATCTGTTTCCAATAGCTGTTCTTACTAACAACAACTAGTGTCCAAGGATGTTTTTCGTTGCTTAAGAAGTCAATGATTTCTCTGCAACTTTGTTCATCTGATTTGTCTAAAGGATTTTCTAAAAATAATAATTTTGGTTGGTTGATAATGCAACGCGCCAAGACAATTTTTTGAATGGTTGACGAATTAATTTGCTTTCCTTCTGAAGAAATTGGTGTGTCTAATCCTTTTGGAAGAGCCTTGATGGCTTCGGTAAGTTTTAATTTTTCGATTAAATCAAAAACGGTTTCCATTTTAATTTCTGGATTGTTACAGGTGATATTTTCTAAAATTGTACCTTCAAACGGCATTTCGTGCGCTGTGATAATTCCAATTTTAGAACGATATTCATCTGAAGAATACTTTTTATAATTGGTGTTATTGATAAAAATACTTCCAGATGTTGGTTCAATCAAACGCGCTAACAAACGGATTAAAGTTGTTTTTCCAGAACCATTTTCGCCCAAAATCAAAGTATGTTGTTTCGGTTGAATCGATAAGCTAATGTTTTTTAGTATTTCTTTATCTGATTTTGGATACGTGAAAGAAACATTCTCGGTTTCGATTGTAATTTTATTTTTATCTACTAAATAGTTCGAATTTTGAATGTCTTCTTCTAATTCCATATCAACAACAGAACCAAGTTTTTCTAAAGAAGTCAATACATCATAAAACAATTCTAACCCTGAAAACAATTTTTCAACCGCAGCAATAATGCTCAAAATGATAATCTCAGCCGCAACAAATTGCCCAATATTCATTTGCTGATTGATTACTAATAATCCTCCAATAATTAGTAGACCTGCTGTGATTAAAATTTTAAATCCAGTTAACTGAATGAATTGTTTCATCAAAACCTGAAAATGACTTTCACGTTGTTTTAGGTATTCATTAACCAATTTATCGTTTTTGTGTAGCGAAAAATTGAAAAT
This sequence comes from Flavobacterium sp. UBA7663, assembly GCF_002483315.1. Classification (GTDB taxonomy): domain Bacteria; phylum Bacteroidota; class Bacteroidia; order Flavobacteriales; family Flavobacteriaceae; genus Flavobacterium. Next base: position 106,445 of record NZ_DLHR01000014.1, on the reverse strand, counting down.
CGAATTGCTTTTAAAACTCAAATGATTTCTGGCAATTTCTTGTAACCAATGTGCGATTTTGTATTTGTATTTAGATTCTTTTAAACTGGTTTCTAATCCTAAATTAAAATTGATTTTGAAAATTAAATACAACAACAATAGTAGCACAATTCCGAAGAAAATGAAGAATGAATGATATAAGGAAAGCAGAATAATTCCGAAAAGGATTTGTAAAGCTGCTCCTGAAATTTCCAATAATAGTTTTGAAAAGCCTTTTTGCACGGTTAACGTATCGAAAAATCGATTGGCTAGTTCTGGCGGGTATTGATTGTGCAATTCATTGAATTTTATTTTCGGAAATCGGTAAGCAAATTCAAAAGATGAACGCACAAATATTTTTTGTTGTAAGTTTTCAGTAATTCTGAACTGCATTATCTTTAATACTCCAACAAAAGCTACTCCAACAACAACGATAATTACTAAAATAATCCAAGAAGTGCTTACTTTTCCAGCTTGAATAAAGTTAATAATGGATTGAATTCCTAAAGGCAAAGACAAACTAATTAATCCTGCAATTATCGAATATAGGAAGATTTGATAAATATCTTGTTTGTCGATTAAGATGAGGTTTTTAAATCTTTTTAAAGGTGTCATAGTAGTATTTTTTTAGCCATATCTGTATAGAATTCAGTAGCGCATTCTTTTTCAGATAAGTTGGTGATAGTTTTTAAATGATTTTTTAAAAAATGTTGGTGAAGTGCACCTTCCACAACACTTGAAGCTAAGCTTTTCGCGTAAGGATAATCTGGATTCACTTCTTTTATGATATCAATTATACGATTGATAACTCTTTTATACACTAAGAAAAAACCTTCTTTGTTTTCGTTGTCCACTTCTTTTGTCATTAAAGTTTTGGTAAATTCTTCAACGATTATTCGGTTTAGAATTTCTTCATTAATGTGTGGAGTTGCATTATCGTCAACTATATTTTCAGTAACAAGTTTAATTGCTTTTTCTAATTTTTCTATAGGATTAGAAACATTTGTAGTAGCAAAAGCCATACGATATTCCATCCACGACCAATACCACGAAGTTAGGTAAACCAAAAGTTTGTGCTTGTTTTCAAAATAGCGATAGATAGAACTTTCATTAGATTGAATTTTCTCACCTAATTTTTTGAAAGTAAACGCTTCAAAGCCAATTTCATCAATTAGTAAGATGCTATTTTTTAAAATATTACGTCCTAATTCAGAAGTCTCTGGATCTTTAACGTATAGCTTTTCGTTGATGGTTATTTTTAAATTAGATAGTAAATTTTGCATAAATTAATATTTAACAATGCAAATATAATAGTAATACTATCAATATGTAAAAGTTTAACTTTTATTTTAGAATTGTTCAAAAAAAATCCCGACGAATCGGGATTAATAAACTTATACTTTTATGCCTATTGTTGTGTTTTTACTTTGTCCATTTTTGCCATCTTCACCATCTTTTCCTTTTTGTTCAGTTCCGGGTTTACCGTCTTCTCCTGGTTTTCCATCTTCTCCATTTGCTCCTTTGAAAGTTGTTGCACATCCAAAAAATAATAAACAGATTAATAGTAATAGTATATTTTTCATTATAATAGAGATTTACAGGTCATTACTGCGGGTTTTTCAATTCCCATTAAATCTAAAATAGTAGGAGCAATGTCGCCCAAAACACCATCATGAATTGTTTTTAGATCTTTATCCACTAAAATAATTGGTACAGGGTTGGTTGTATGTGCTGTATTTGGTGAGCCATCAGGATTTATCATCGTTTCACAATTTCCATGATCTGCTATGATTATTGTGGTGTAATTGTTTTCTAAAGCCGTTTCAACCACTTCTTTTACACAAACATCAACAGCTTCGCACGCTTTTATTGCGGCTGACATTACACCGGTATGACCCACCATATCGCCATTGGCGAAATTTAAACAAACAAAATCAACTTCACCTTTTTTAAGCTCTGGGATTAGGGCATCTTTCAATTCAAAAGCACTCATTTCGGGTTGTAAATCGTATGTTGCTACTTTTGGCGAATTTTTTAAAATACGCGTTTCTCCTACAAAAGGTTCTTCTCTTCCGCCAGAAAAGAAAAAGGTTACGTGCGGATATTTCTCAGTTTCTGCAATACGAATTTGTTTTTTATTGGCTTTTTCTAAAACCTCGCCAAGTGTTTCAGTAATATTATCTTTGTCGTAAATTACGTGAACATTTTTATAGGTGTCATCGTAATTGGTCATCGTAACATAATACAAATTCAGTTTGTGCATATTGAATTCGTGAAAGTCTTTTTGCGATAAAACTTCGGTTAATTCTCTTCCTCTATCAGTTCTAAAATTGAAGAAAATAACCACATCGTCATTTTCAATTTTTGTCAGTGGCTCGTTATTTTCATCTACCTTTATTAAAGGTTGAATGAACTCATCGGTTACATTTTCATCGTAACTATTTTGTATGCTTTCAATAAAATTTGAGGTGTGATGACCAATTGAATTAACCAATAAATCATAGGCTAATTTAACGCGTTCCCAGCGTTTATCTCTATCCATTGCGTAATATCGGCCAATAACGGTTGCAATTTTTGCATTAGAATCTTTTACATATTCTTCTAAATTTGCGATGTCTAATAAAGCTGATTTTGGATCTACATCACGACCATCGGTAAAGGCATGAACAAATATTTTTTCTAAACCATATTCTTTAGCTGCGTCTAATAATCCGTATAAATGCGAGGTATGAGAATGCACGCCTCCATTTGAAACTAATCCTAAAAAGTGTACTTTTTTATTGTTTTCTAACGCATATTTGAACGCATCAATAAGTGGTTTTTCTTGATTTACGTTTTTATTTTGAACAGCTAAATTTATTTTTGCTAAGTCTTGATATACAATTCGACCAGCGCCTAAATTCATATGACCTACTTCTGAATTTCCCATTTGACCTTCTGGTAAACCTACGTTTAAGCCATCAGTTCTTAATTGTGCATTTGGATATTTTGTGTATAAACTATCAATAAATGGTGTGTTGGCGTTGTCTATTGCGGAAACTCTCGGATCGGGCGATTTTCCCCAACCGTCCAATATCATTAAAATTACTTTTTTGTTCATTTTTGTGTGTTTGTACAAAGATAAACAATTGATAAATTTCTAAATGAAAAAGCGACTTAAAATTACGAAAACGATTAAGTGATTTATCCTTTTTTAATCCAGTTTTTGGCTTGGTTGTAGTCAATAAAATAACGAACACTTACCGATAAAACATGATTCAGATTGTCTTCAAATAAGTTAGAGAAATTAGAACCAAAATCTTTATTTATAGTTCTATCAAAAGTACCTGCGTTGTTTCGGTACAAAATCGACATTTGACTTCCTGGAGCAAACCACCAAGAATAGGATAAATCTAAATTCCAAGTACTAAAGTTTGAGTTTCGGTTACCTGTATAAGTATTGTTAATTGATAAACTTCCATCTTCGTTCAGATTATTGATTTTATTATTTTCGGCTAATGACCAATAATGTCTAACCGATAAATTGAAATTCATTACACTACTAATCGAAAATTTACTTGTAATTGAATTGGTGTAAGTATCTCTATCTCTTCGAGCAAAAATGATATTTGAATCTTCGAAATCTATAAAACCAATATCGTTTTTTTGTTTAAAATAATTGAAGCCGTAAACCAGTGAAAACTTATCGCTAAAACGATATCTAGGACTAATATTTACTCCAGCTTCGTATCTATTTTCGTTGATTACATGCGTTATGAAAGGTTCAAAATCAATTGCAAATTTATTATTATAGTTTGATGAAAAGTAGATCCAACCGCCTATATTTTCTGGATTTACAAAAAACCTATCAGCTACACGAGGCTCATAATAATCGTAATTTTTAAAAGGGTTAAAGTTGATTCCTCCACCAAAAAAATGATTTTTCTTGTTAGTAGAATTTAAGTTTACATTAAAATTACTTGATTGAATTTGATTTGTTGGTGTGTAAAATTCAAAGTAAGAATTTAAGTTGATTCTAAAGGTGTTGAAAGTTTTGTTTGGGTTTAGGATACGATAGTTGGTGTTTCCAGAAAACGAATAATAGTTGGTTCTGAAATTAATTCCTAAATCGTTGATTTCGAAATCTTTTGACATATATTCGCTACCAAAGCTATATCTAAACTTTCCGTTTGTTTCTGCAAAATATAACGATGCATTATAACCATTTTTGTTTTCAACATCATTAATGCTACTCGATTTTAATCCTCCTGAAAGATTGTATTTGTTGGTTTTATTGTTCAAATCGAATAATAATCCTGTTACATTGGCATCTCTAAAACTTCCGTTTCGGGTAACATTTGTGTTGATAAAAGTTACCGATGAATTTTGATTAAATCGTTGGTCAAAAACCATCACATTGTAATTGGTTAATGGCGAAACTTCTATTTGTCGTGTAGAAGTATCGTTTGAATTTGAAACTGTTGCCATTGTTTTTTCGGTAATAGCATTTAAAAATCCAATTCCCAAACCATCCTTATCACGACCCGAAATTTTCAATGCGTTTAATAGATTGATAGCGCCAGGATTTTCTACGGATTCATTTCCCGCAATGTTTAAATTCAAATCAGGAGTTTGTCCAATTCTTCTCGAATACAATAAATTTCCTTTGCTAAATAAGTCAGTTCCTTCGGTAAAAAAAGGGCGGTTTTCATTAAATTGTTGTTCGAAAGGACCTAGATTTAAAACCACATTATCAAATTTAGTTTGTCCAAAATCGGGAACCAAAATTGCATCTAATGTAAAAGCATCATTTATTCCGTATTTGATATCCAATCCACCTTTTAATTCGCCTTTGGTTTTTTGTGTTTCACTTCCAGAAAGATAAAACGAAGAATAAGGAATTAAGAATAAACGGGTAGGTGTTTTGATGTTTTCAATTCCAGTTAAAATTCCAGCTTGCTGCGAAATAGCTCCAATTTTATTATCAATAGGGCTCCAAGTATATTTTTGACGTTCTCTTCGAACTTCTCTAAAAAAATTAAGACCCCAAGTTTGTTTGTCTTTTTCAGGAAAACGAAGCGCGGCATAAGGTATTTTCATTTCGATGACATAACCAAAATCGGTAATTTTTGCATTGCTTTCCCAAATGGCATTCCAAGAGCCATCTTCGCCTTCAGATGAAGTAAAATTTGTGTCGACTTGTCCATTGGCTGCAGTTACGAAAAATCTAAATTCTTGCTGCCCATCATTGTAACCATTTATAAAAATACCAAAAAAATCAGAAGTGCCAATTTCGTCTCGCTCTACTAATTCTTTTAAAATTTTTTCTGGATTTGGATCATATAACTTAGCACCTATATAAACAGCGTCATCTGAGTACAAGATTTTTACTTCAGTTTTAAATTCTTCAGGAATTGGAGTTCCGTTTTTTGGTTCTAAAGAAACAAAGTCGGTTGCAATTTCTGCATCTTTCCAAGAAGCTTCATTTAGTTCAGCATCAATTGAAATGTTTTCAGTTGTTTTTTTTGTTGAAACACTTTTTTTAGTTTGTGAAAACGAAAAAAGAAAACCTGCTAAGCAAAAAAGAATTGAAATACTGAATCTGTTTGTCATGTAAAAAATTTTGGCTACAAAATTAGAGGATTATTATATTTGTCTACTTTTTTTATGTAATGTTTAACTTTTGTACGAATAACCGACGAAAGGTTAAAATTTTCGATAAAATGCATAAAAAAGTTTGCAGGTTTAAAAATAATAAATATATTTGGCACATCTCAATAACAATATAACTACTAGATTAACAATGATTTACAGAATATTGCCCTTAATTTTATTTTGCGTTTTTTCGTTCAAGCCTTTAAATACAGCAGAAAATACTAAGAATGAAGTTAAATCTACTGATCCAAAATTAATTGCTGCAAATGCGAAAGCAACTTTTGAAGCTAAAAGTAAATCATTTTACACTGTAATTGATGCTAATGGATTTTCTTTACCAACTTTTGAAAGCTTTGTAGCTGCTTTTGAAGGGTATGAGCAATTAAAACAACAAGGCAAAATTGAAAACGAAATTTTAACTATAGTTGATTTTAGTTTGTCATCTAGTCAAGAAAGAATGTGGGTTATTGATATGAAAACACAAAAAGTGATTTTAAAATCGTTAGTTTCTCACGGAAGAAATTCGGGTTCTGAATTTGCAACTGATTTTTCTAACACTAGTGAATCATTTAAAAGTAGTTTAGGCTTTTATGTAACTGGAGAAACTTACACAGGAAAACACGGATTATCATTACGTTTAGACGGAATGGAATACGGAATTAACGACAATGCTAGAAATAGAGCAGTTGTGGTTCACGGAGCAGATTATGTAAGCAAATCATTTATTAAAAATACAGGAAGATTAGGAAGAAGTCAAGGCTGCCCTGCTGTTCCATACGAAGTACACAAAGAATTGATTCAAACAATAAAAGGCAAATCGTGTATTTTTATTTATCACCCATCAAGAAACTATGTAGTGAAATCTAAGTTAGTTTCGTAGTTTTTGAAAAAGGACTTTATCGAGTTCATAAATGTCATCTCTAAATTGAAGTTTGTCATTTTCTATCCAACTCGTCCAATAAAACAAATATACATTTACAGTGTCTTTAACGGACACTGTTTTTGTTTTCTCTAATTTTATAATGGAATCAATTTCGTTGTTATCCCATTTGTTAGGATTAGTTTTGGTTAAAATTTGTTTGGTTAAAACCAATGGATTTTCCACGCGTACACAACCCGAGCTCAATGAACGATAAGTTTTCACAAAGTAATCACGATGATTTGTGTCATGTAAATAAACCGAATGACGATTGGCAAAATTAAATTTAACCAAACCTAAAGAATTATTATAACCTGGTTTTTGTACGTATTTGTAATTATTAGCTTTGGCTGGATTCCATTCATACGGACTCACTTCTTTTCCTTGACTGTTATATATTGTTAGTCTTCTAGAAGGAAAATAATTTCGGTTTCTTGATGCTTCTGGAGTTAAATCTTCTTTAATAATAGTAGGAGGAATGGTCCAAGTAGGATTGAAAACAAAATTAGAAAGTTTGGAACTCAAAATAGGAGTTTTTCTTTTGGGTGTTCCTACTACAATTTTGTGTGAAGCTACCGTATCATTATCAATTACATAATGTAACATGTAATCTGGAATGTTTGATATTAAGTATTGTTTTCCCAAATCAGAAGGATACCATTTCCAACGTTCTAAATTGGCAAATATTTGTTCTATTCGTTCGTTTTTTGTAGTGTTTAAAGCTCTAAGTGTTCCAATTCCGATAACGCCATCTGGAGCCAATCCATGTCGTGCTTGAAAACGTTTTACAGCTTTGAGTGTTAAAGTGTCGTAAGCCCAAGTAATTATGCTGTCTTTGTTTTTATAATCTTTCCAATAAGCCAATCTTTTTTTAATTTTTACCATTTCGGGTAAAGTGTCGTTTACAACAATTTTATTTTTGACAGCAATTTTTTCAAAAGTTACATTGGGAAATTTGTCTATTTCTAGTAAACTTTTTTTAAGTAATTGATAGACAATGTGATTGGGTTTTAAATCTTTAAAGGTTGTAGCGATAGTTTTCTCTTTAATACCTTTTTCTAAAAATGGAGAAAGTGCTATTTCTTTTGGTTTTAAATCCCAATCGGTGTATAATTCTTTCGGATTTAATTTTCCTTTGTGTAAATGATTGGCTAATTTTTCAAATGTTTCGGTAAGTAGAATGTCATATTTTACAATATCTTCATCATTTAATTTTGCTCTTTTGCTTTCTAAATCTTCAATAATTTTAATTTCATAATCGTTTGGATTTAATCCATCTTCGTAGCAAAATTTTACTTCATTAATTAAATCTCTTCGGTTTTCATCTAAATACCAAATTTCATGAAAGTTCATTTTTTGATAGTATAATTTCAAACTATCTGATTTTTCTGAGAGTAAGTCGGGATGCACAGGTCTTATAATGACATTTAAAACCGTGTCTTTAATAATGCTATTATCAAAAGCAACAGGTAAAGCCTCCTTTTTACAAGAAATAACAGAGAGAATAAGAAGTAGAAATGTAATTTTTTTCATAGAGAGCAGCAATTGTGCCATAAATATAAGAAGAATTATTGAATTAATTTTTCCGAATTTTCTTATACATAGCAAAATGAATGCCAACATCAGGAATTAAAAAAGAATCTCCAATAGTAGCATAGCCTAGTTTTTTGTAAAAAGGAACTGCATTTTCTCGTGCGTTAAACCAAATTAAATCGGTGTTCAAATTAACACAATGATTTTCAGCTTCTTTAACTAATTCAGCTCCAAATCCTTTGCCTTGAAATTCTTCCAAAACCGCCATTCCTCTAATCTGTAATTGATTTATTTCAGAGAATAATTCGTTCTTTTCTTTAAAAATTGAAATAATTCCAATCAATTGTTCTTTTTGATACAATCCAAAATGAACAGTATTTTGATCATCATCTCCTTTAAATTGGCAAGTTTCGATAGGCTTTCCCTTTCTTAAAACTTCATGCCTAACAGGATAAGTGTCAATTGAATTGATTTTTTTTATTTCCATAATTGTATAACTTATTAAAAGCTAATCATTTAGTAAAATGTGTTTATTCTAGTGTAAAGTTAGTGCAATTGCTTCGAAAAAAATATTTAAAAAAATTTGCAATTAAAAAAACTTTTGAAGTATATTTGCACCCACCAAAGAAATACATACAACTCCTAATAAAATTAGAGTTTTTGTAATTCAAATGCGGAAGTAGCTCAGTTGG
>NZ_DLHR01000014.1:0-97506 GCF_002483315.1 Flavobacterium sp. UBA7663 | reverse complement strand
GTTCGAGCCTCGTCTTCCGCTCTACAAAAAAGCCTTGCATCTGCAAGGCTTTTTTTATTTTAATTCGTTTAGTTCGGTTTCAGGTGCCACTTCAATTGGCGTTTCATTTCTTTTGAAAATTCGAGCAGTTAAAGCTCCTTTCAATTTTACAGAATCTCTTTTAACTTCTAACCAACTTCCTTCTCTCAATCCAACAACAGGTTGCGGATTAAAATGGTGAAATTCATTAATTCGGGTTTCGCGCGTTTCTCCCATGTGTGTTGAACCTTCAATAGGGTCTAAATAATGAGGATTAATGTTGAACGAAACAAATCCTAAAGTTCTAAAACTTGGTGGATATACAATAGGCATATCATTAGTAGTACTCATTGTTAAACCGCAAATGTTACTTCCGGCGCTAGTTCCTAAATAAGGTGTTCCGTTTTTAACTACTTTTTCTAAAGTATCAATTACATTGTTTTTGTATAATTGGCTTACTAATAAAAAAGTGTTTCCTCCGCCAGTAAAAATTCCTTCCGCATTTTCAAGGGCTTCAATTGGATTTTCAAATTCGTGAATTCCTTTTACTGTGATGTTAATTTTTGTAAAAGCCTTACTAACTTTTTTGGTGTAATCGTCATGCGAAATACCACTTGGTCTTGCATATGGAATAAAAAGCAACTCTTTTACGTTTAAAAAGAAAGTTTGTAATTCAGGTAATAAATAATCTAAATAGTCGCCACCATGTAAAGTTGATGTACTAGCAATTATAATATTTTTCATTAAATTAATTTTTTACAAATTTATCAAATTGTATTAACATAAGTTTATCATCTCATTAGGATTTCATTTTGACGAGAACTAATTACATTTACAATGTGATAAGATTTCATTTATGATAAAAAAACTATTTTTCTTTTTTTTACTAATTCCAGGTTTTCTTTTTTCTCAGGACATCTCCATAATTAAAGGTAAAGTTGTTTCTGAGTCTTCACTATTGGAAGGAATTCATATCATTAATTTATCAAAAAAAAATGGCGCTGTTACTGATTCAAGAGGTTATTTTGAAATAAGTGCAAAAATTTCTGATACGCTACAATTTAGTGCAGTTAATCTGAAAGCTAGACGATATGTATTAACCGCCAATGATTTTTTAAAAGATTTGGTTTTTGTAAAAATGGAATCACTCATTAATGAATTAGATGAGGTTGCTATCATTCAATATAAAAATATAAATGCAGTTGCTCTTGGAATTGTACCTGCCAACCAAAAAACATATACTCCAGCAGAACGTAAATTAGCTACGGCTGGAGATTTTAAATGGTATAGTCCGTTATTAATTCCTTTGGGAGGAATGAGTGTTGATGGATTAATAAATTCGATTAGCGGAAGAACAAGTATGTTAAAGAAAGAATTAGTGGTTGAAAGAAAAGAAATGTTACAACTGAAAACTTCTGATTATTTTGAAAGGGAGTATTTTATTGAAACACTAAAAATTCCAGAAATTTATGTTGATGGGTTTCTGTTTTATATAGCAGAAAATGAAAGATTTGCTAGAGCAATGAGAGATAAAAATAAAACTATGGCGTCTTTTATTTTATCAGAGTTGGCGGTGGAATATTTAAAGCTAAATGAACTTGAAATTTCTAAAATCAAAGCAGATGAAAAATAACGGTCTTTTTTGCATACTCTTTTTATTTGTTCAAATTTGTTTTGGACAACATGTGGAAAGAAAAGTTTTAAAAGGAAGAATTGTTGCCGATTCAATAGAAGTTGAAAATTTAACGATTTTTAATATTACTTCAAATATTGGAGCAGTTACGAATGTGGATGGAAAATTTTCTATTAAAGCTAGAGCTACGGATACGCTTTTTATTCAAGGACTTTCATACGATTCCAAAAAATATATTTTAACCGATAAGGATTTTTGGTTAGAGGAATTAGAAATTAGATTGCAAGTAAGAGTTACCGAGTTAAATGAAGTAGAAATTACACCCTATACGCTTACGGGTATTATTGAAGAAGACATAAAACGAATCCAAGTTTATGGTGATGGTTTTGCAAAAATTGATGCAAAAAAAGTCATGTATTATGAAGATGATGTTCGGTTAGGAACACCTGTAAATACTGCAATGCCAAGTCATTTTGCGCCCAATGGGTCGAATTTTAATTTTCTAGCTATAGGAGCTGGATTAGTGAGTTTATTTGTAAAAGATAAAAACCCTAAAAAGTATTCAGAACAAGTTTTTGAAGAACGAAGACAGCGAGATATTCAGTCTAAATCTTTTTCTCACCATATGTTTGAGCGTTTTTCACATAATTTTTTCGTAGAAACCTTAAAAATTAAACATGAAGATATTCCCTTGTTTTTGCAATATGCTGAAATGCCTGCCAAAGATTTATCATTGTTTTTAAAATCTGAATATGAATTACAGCTTATTCAGTATTTAACCGATAAAGCAAAAGCATATAAATTAGAAAAGCAAAAGGAATAATTACTATTTTTACCCAATGAAGAAGAATTTGTTGCGATTTGTTTTGCCAATCATTATGGTTGTGCTGTTGAGCTCATTTGCTTGGCATAAGTTTTATGTTTCGGTAACTCAAATCGATTATGTGCCTAATAAAAAAAGAATAGAAATTACGCATAGAATTTTTATCGACGATTTAGAAAAAGCACTGGAAAAAAAATACAAGAAGAAAGTATATTTAACTTCTAAGAAAGAATTGCCCGAAGCCGAAACCTTAATTAAAGATTACTTAAAGGAAAACGTAAAGATTTCCATAAATAAAAAAGCACAAAACCTTGAATTTTTAGCTCGAGAAGTAGAAGGCGATGTGTTAATTTTTTACAGTAAAATTGCTATTTCAAAAAAAATAAATACCTTCGAAATCTTTAATTCATTACTAACCGATGTTTACAGCGAACAACAAAATATTGTTCATGTAAATATTAATAGTAACAAAAACAGCTTTTTGTTTACTAATAGTGATGCGCAACAAAAAATAGTCTATTAAAAGAAACTGAAATACCATGAAAAAGTCAATTGTACTTAGTGCTTTTTTAACTCTAGCAGTTACTTTTGGAGCCTTGGCTCAAGAAGTGAAAACAGAAGAAAAAAAGCGTGAATTAGGACATTATAACGAGAATAAATTCCGTCAAATGTATGACGAAATGGCCACTCCTAATATGTTCAGAACAGCTTCTGGAGCTCCAGGACCTGCTTATTATCAGCAAAAAGCAGATTATAAAATGAATCTGGAATTAGATGATAAGAATAAAAAACTATATGGTTCAGAAACTATTACCTATCACAATAACGCAAAAGAATCGTTGGAATATTTATGGGTACAATTAGACCAAAATATCGAAAGACCTGATTCGAAAACACCTTTGGTAGAAAGTCAAAATATGGACAAGGCCATTTCAACAAGTGGTTTTGCAAAAAAATATATGGGAAGTCCTTTTCCTGGAGGTTTTAATATTGAATATGTTAAAGATGCCAAAGGAAATCCAATGAAATATACCATCAATCAAACCATGATGCGAATCGATTTGCCTAAGCCATTAAAAAATGGTGAAAAAGTTTCTTTCTCAATCAAGTGGTGGTACAATATTGTGAATTACATGGAAGGAGCTAACAACGGTCGTTCTGGTTACGAGCAATTTCCTGATGGAAACCGTTTGTTTGTAATGGCACAATTTTTCCCAAGAATGGCTGTTTACAATGATGTTGAAGGATGGCAAAACATGCAATTTTGGGGTAGAGGTGAATTTGCTTTAGTTTTTGGAGATTACGAAGTAAACATTACAGTTCCTGCTGACCACGTTATGGAAGCAACAGGAGTTTTACAAAACAGAAGCGAAGTTTTTACTGCAGAACAAGTAAAAAGATGGGAATTAGCTGAAAAAACGTTTGATAAACCAGTAGTAATTGTTACTCAAGAAGAGGCAGTTGCAAAAGAAAGTAGTTTTTCAGACCAAAAGAAAACATGGAAATTTAAAGCACAAAATGTACGTGACTTTGGTTTTTCAACCTCAAGAAAATTTATAATTGATGCGATGGCAGTTGATTTACCAACAAACAAACCATTAGCAATTTCGATTTATCCAAAAGAAGCTAATCCGCTTTGGGGAGATTTGTCAACAAAAGCGGTAGCACATACTTTAAAAACATATTCACATTTTACATTTGATTATCCTTATCCAAAAGCAGTTTCAGTTTCTGCAGAAGATCAAGGAATGGAATATCCAATGATTTGTTGGAACTACGGTCGTCCTGACGAAAAAGGATTTGTAAGTGATCGAATTAAATACGGAATGTTAGGAGTTATTATCCACGAAGTAGGACATAATTTCTTCCCAATGATTGTAAATTCAGACGAAAGACAATGGTCATGGATGGATGAAGGTTTAAATACATTCTTAGAATATTTAACAGAAATTTCATTCGATCCAAAATTCCCTGCAACAAGAGGTCCAGCTAAAAATATTGTGCCTTACATGAAAGGAAATCAAAAATATTTAGAACCTATTATGTCAAACTCTGAGAATATTTATCAATTTGGTGCTAATGCTTACGGAAAACCAGCTACAGGTTTAAATATTTTGAGAGAAACTATTATGGGTCACGAATTGTTTGACCACGCATTCAAAACTTATGCTAACCGTTGGAAATTTAAACACCCAACACCAGAAGATTTCTTCAGAACTATGGAAGATGCTTCAGCTGTAGATTTAGATTGGTTTTGGAGAGGTTGGTTCTATTCGACAGATTATACTGATATTGGAGTGAAAACAGTTAAACAATATTACGTTTCTACTGAAGCTTCAAAAGAAACTCAAGCAATGTTTAATAGAAGAGGAAGAAAAATTAGCGATGGAGAACCAATGTTGTACTTAGTTGCTGAAGACGCTCCAGATTTTAAACCTGAATTGAAAAAAGCAATGGATGTAAATAGTGTTCAAGCACTTTCTGATTATGTAAATAAAAATTATACGACTGAAGAAAAAAATGCATTAAAATCGCCTAAATATTTCTATGAAGTAGAGTTTGAAAAGCCAGGAGGATTAATTATGCCAATCATCGTAGAGCTTCAGTTTGAAGACGGAACGAGTGAAGTACAAAAATTCCCAGCTCAAATTTGGAGAAGAAACAACGACACTGCTAAACGTGTTTTCGCAACTGAGAAAAAAGTAGTAAAAATTCAATTAGATCCAAAATTAGAAACAGCTGATATTGATGTTGAAAATAATTATTGGCCTAAAGCAGAAACAGAATCAAAATTTGATACTTTAGAGAAAAAATAAGAATTAAGACTATCTTCGGATAGTCTTTTTTTTGATTACTTTAAGATAAAGTAGGTATAAAACTTTGTAACTTTGCGAAGTTAATTTTCAAGACAATACGTTATGTTTGGAATAGGAGGAGGCGAATTATTTTTCATTATTCTAGTAGTTTTAATGTTGTTTGGATCAGATAAGATTCCAGATATTGCACGTGCTTTGGGTAAAGGTATGGCGCAGTTAAAAAATGCAACAAACGAAATTAAAAGCGAAATTCAGAAAGGAACTCAAGATGCTGGTTTGGATATGAATACTTTAACAGGAGGTGTTTCAGATGAAATAGCAAAAGCAAAAGAGGGAATTGCAAAAATGGTAAATCCTATGGAAAACATCAATTTAGATGTTCAAAATCCGATTGAAAAAGTAAAAGAAGATATAGAAACTATTACCGGACCTGTAAAAAGACAATTGTAATTTGGAACAGTTAATTAACCTAGATAAAGAATTATTTGTTTTTTTAAACGGATTAGGTTCTGAACCGTTTGATGGTTTTTGGAAAATTATTACCAAACAAATCTATTGGTCACCACTTTTTGTTGGAGTTTTTTATCTCATTCAAAAGAAAGTGGGTTGGAAAGGTTTAGGAATTATCATTCTTTTTTTAGCGGTATTAATAACTTTTACAGACCAAATTACAAATCTTTTTAAATATTCTTTCGAACGTTTACGACCATGTAACAATCCCGAACTTGATGGGACAATTAGAGAAGTAATCACAAGAAAATCATTTAGTTTTTTCTCTGGACATGCTTCTAATTCATTTGCCTCTACAACGTTTGTTGTATTAATCCTTCGCAAATATTATAAACACACTTATTTGCTGTTTTTGTTTCCACTAATTTTTGCTTACAGCAGAATTTACTTAGGATTGCACTATCCAGGAGATATTCTTACAGGTTATTTGTTTGGAGCAACTTTTGGTTTAGTGTTTTATAAATTGTACTTGTTTTTTGGAAAAAAATACAATTTCATTACAAAACACGACTAACCGTCAAACCATCACGAATAGGCAACAAAACCGTCTCTACTCTTGGGTCAGTGTTCAATAGTTGATTGTATTCTAATAAAACAGGTGTGCTTTTATCGTTAGGTTTTACTTCTTCCAAAACTTTTCCGCTCCACAAGACATTATCCGATAAGATAATTCCGCCTTTATTCATCATGGGAACAATCAAGTGAAAGTAATTCACGTAATTTTCTTTATCGGCATCAATGAAAACCAAATCAAATTTTTTATTTAGTGTTGGAATAATTTCAACCGCATCGCCTAAGTGTTGAAAAATTTGATCTTTCCATGGCGAGGCATCAAAATATTTTCTTTGAAAATCTACTAATTCTTCTTCAATATCAATTGTATCTAAAGTTCCGTTTTCAGCCAATCCTTCTGCTAAACACAAAGCAGCATAACCAGTATACGTTCCAATTTCCAAAATATGTTTTGGGCGAATAATTTTAGAAAGCATACTCAAAACTCTACCTTGAAAATGACCGCTCAACATACGAGGTTGCATGATTTTTTGGTAAGTTTCTTTGTTAAGTTTCGCTAATAATTCAGGTTCCGCTTGTGAATGATTGGCAACGTAATCTTCTAAATCTTCTGATATGAAATGCATGATAAAATCAAATTTTCAACAAAAATACAAATTCCAACTCTTCTAATTTCTAATTTCTGAATTCTAAATTCTAAATTCATTACTTTTGCACCATGCAAATCGAGAAAAAAGACATACGAGCACTTACTAAAGAACAATTGCGCAACTTTTTTGTTTCTAACGGAGACAAAGCATTTCGTGGCAACCAAGTTTACGAATGGTTATGGCAAAAACGCGCGCATACTTTTGAAGATATGACGAATGTGTCTAAAGAAACACGCGCTATGTTAGAAGCTAATTTTGTAATTAATCACATAAAAGTAGATACTTTACAACGTAGCGAAGACGGAACAGTTAAAAACGCGGTTCGTTTGCACGATGACTTAATTGTAGAATCGGTTTTGATTCCTACAGAAACTCGAACGACAGCTTGTGTTTCTTCGCAAGTGGGTTGTAGTTTAGATTGTAATTTTTGTGCTACAGCGAGATTAAAACGCATGAGAAATTTGGAACCAGGAGAAATCTATGACCAAGTAGCTGCAATTGATAACGAAAGTCGTTTATATTATGACCGACCTCTATCAAATATCGTTTTCATGGGAATGGGTGAGCCTTTGATGAATTATCCAAACGTAATGAAAGCTATTGATATGATTACGTCTACCGAAGGTTTAGGAATGTCGCCAAAACGTATCACAGTTTCTACTTCTGGAATTCCGAAAATGATTAAAAAAATGGCAGACGATGAGGTGAAATTCAAATTAGCAGTTTCTTTGCATTCAGCTGTGGAGGAAATTCGAAATGAAATCATGCCATTTACCAAAAATTTTCCACTAACCGATTTACGTGAAAGTTTAGAATATTGGTACAGAAAAACGAAAAGCAAAGTTACATACGAATACGTAGTTTGGAAAGGAATCAATGACGATAAAAAATCAATTGATGCTTTGGTGAAATTCTGTAAATATGTACCATGTAAAGTTAATCTTATCGAGTATAATCCTATTGACGACGGTATGTTTCAACAAGCATCAGAAGAGGCAACTAACGCTTATATTACGGCTTTAGCAAAAAGTAATATTGTTGCAAAAGTGAGAAGAAGTCGTGGAAAAGATATTGATGCGGCTTGTGGTCAATTAGCAAATAAATCTTAAAATTCAATTATTGTAATTTTTGTGCTATAAAAAGATGTAGGAAATACGTGTTTTTTTGTAAGAAACAGTATCTTCGTACAACTGAAATTTTTTTTATTTAAGAAATAAATTTCAGTTTCAATAAACACACATCAAACATTATGATTAAGCACACCTTATTTTTTCTACTTTTTTTTACGTTTAGTTTTTCACAAGAAAACATTACAAAAGGAATTATTAAAGATGCAGAAACAAAAGAAACGGTTCCTTTTGTAAATATTCTTTTTAAAGATAATTCGGGAAATTTGACTGGCACGATGACAAATGAAAATGGTGAATTTTCATTACATCACATTAAAGAAGTTGAGATTAGTCATATCAATTACGAAACCAAGAAAGTCGTGTTTGAAACTAAGGAAGTTGAAATTTATCTAAGTCCAAAAGTGTATGTTTTAGATGAATTAATAATCTCAAATGTTTCAGGTAGAGATTTTTTGAAATCGTTAATAAAAGACGCTAAAGTTCGTGCCGTAAAAAACACTAAGTTAACTACATATGGTAGAGAAATTGTAAAAATTAACAATCAGTATACCAAGTATTCAGATGCTAAAATGGATTATTTCATTAAAAAAGGAAATGGTAAATCGGTTTTACAAATAAATCAAAGTAGAGCTATAAAATCCAATTTGCAAGATTCAACGAGTTCTGTTTTGAATGGAATGGATTCGGCCTACAATGTAAGAGATTATGTAAAATATGCTTATAATTTTGATGGAATTGAAAATCTTATTAAGAGTAAAGAATATACTTTTGATCGATATTTAAGAAGAGATGCAGCTGGGTTTGAATACGAATTCATTAAAATAATTCCGAATGCAGATAGCGATGAATTATTGTACGAAGGTTATGTTATCGTAGATAATAAATCCAATAAAATAATTGAATTTAAGGTTGAAATAGCAGAATCTCACAAGAAAAATTCAAAACTTAAAAATATATTAATTGCTAAATTAAAACTTAATGACCAATCGGTTTGGTGTAAGTTTAAGTTTGTAAATAACCAATATGAATTGGTTTACTATAAAAGTAGTTTTAATATTTATATTCAAATGGGTAAAAAAGTACACGACAATGTTAGTGGTACTTTTGATTTATTAGTGCTTGATAGCAAAAACGACGTAGAAATACCAGAAAAAGGTTTTGATGGAAAAACTATTTTTGAAGCTGGCACTAATTACACAGAGAAATTTTGGAAAATGAACAACATTTTTCCTTTAAAAGAAAGCGAACAGCAATTTGTTGATTCTATTAAAAATTAATAGGTTTTCATTCTAAAAAATCAAAGAGATTTCGATAAAGTTCGGAGTCTCTTTTTTTATAATCTTTTGCTAAACTTTTGACTAACGAGTTTGTTTTTGTATTTTTGATACCTCAATGAAAATAACCGAACAAATAAAGCTACCCATCGCAAATGAAATGGAACTCTTTGAAGAGAAGTTTCGCGATTCCATGTCTTCAAAAGTGGCTTTATTAAACAGAATCACACATTACATAGTAAATCGAAAGGGAAAACAAATGCGACCAATGTTTGTTTTCTTAACGGCTAAAATGGTTTCGGGTGGTTCCATTAATGAGCGAACATATCGTGGTGCTTCGGTTATTGAATTAATCCATACTGCAACTTTAGTTCATGATGATGTCGTAGACGATAGTAACAAACGTCGTGGTTTTTTTTCTTTGAATGCGCTTTGGAAAAATAAAATTGCCGTTTTAGTAGGTGATTATTTGCTTTCAAAAGGTTTATTGCTTTCTATTGATAATAACGATTTTGATTTGTTAAAAATCATTTCAGTCGCAGTTCGTGAAATGAGTGAAGGCGAATTACTTCAAATTGAAAAAGCACGCAGATTAGACATCACTGAAGATATTTATTACGAAATTATCCGACAAAAAACAGCTACTTTAATTGCAGCTTGTTGTTCGCTTGGCGCATGTTCTGTTGCTCCAGAAGATAAAGATGTGGT
This sequence comes from Flavobacterium sp. UBA7663, assembly GCF_002483315.1. GTDB lineage: Bacteria > Bacteroidota > Bacteroidia > Flavobacteriales > Flavobacteriaceae > Flavobacterium. Next base: position 87,431 of record NZ_DLHR01000014.1, on the reverse strand, counting down.
CGAGAAAATGCGAAAATTTGGAGAGCTTATCGGAATGGCATTTCAAATTAAAGACGATTTATTCGATTATACCGATGACGCTATTGGAAAACCAACCGGAATTGACATCAAAGAACAAAAAATGACATTGCCACTGATTTACGCTTTGAATAATTGTTCTCCAAAAGAAAAAAGTTGGGTAATCAATTCGGTAAAAAATCATAATAAAGATAAAAAGCGCGTTGCAGCAGTTATCCAATTTGTAAAAGACAAAAACGGATTAACGTACGCCGAAGAAAAAATGGTGCAATTTCAGCAAGAAGCACTTTCATTATTACAAGATTTCCCAACATCTACTTATAAAGATTCCCTTATTTTAATGGTAAATTACGTTATTGAAAGAAAAAAATAAAAAAAGTTCAATTTCAAGGGCAAAAGTCAATTTCAATTTTTAAAATTTCTCTAATTATTTCAATCTGCGTTCCTTAATTAGAAGTTTTTTTATTTTTTTAAAGATTCATGCAACCATTTTCAAAACATTCTCGTCTATATAATTAGAAGCAATAATTCAATAACAAGCCCAAGACCAAAAATCAATTTCAAATAGTATAAATTTGAGTTTGATATTGAACTTGACATTGAACTTGAAAAATGAAAGTAATTCAATTACATCAAGAAGAAAAACAACTTATTATGTTGGCTGTTGAAAATAATCGACAAGCACAACAGCAGATTTATGCCAAGTTTTCTTCTAAAATGTTAAGTGTGTGTCGCCAATACATAAAAGACATTCACCACGCAGAAGATGTAATGATTACAGGATTTATGAAAGTGTTTACTAATCTGAAAAATTTTGAACACAAAGGTAGTTTTGAAGGTTGGATTCGCAGAATTATGATTTATGAATGTATCGATTTTATTCGGGTGAAAAAGAATAATTTCAATCACCAAGATATAGATGATGTTACGGTAAGTGAGAATGAATCGGTTTATGAAATGGAAGATTTTTCGGTAGATGACATTCAAAACATGATTGACAATTTACCCGATGGTTATAAAATGGTATTTAATTTATATGCGATTGAAGGCTACAAACATCAGGAAATAGCTGAAATGCTCAAAATAAGTGAAGGAACATCAAAATCGCAATTATCACACGCCCGAAAGTTATTGCAACAACAAATCACCGACTTAAAAAACAAATTAAATGGAACCAAATAAAATAGATAATCAAATAAGAGAAAAGCTGAATGCTAGAGAAATTCAGCCATCAACTCAAGCTTGGGACCGATTAGATGCTATGCTTACGGTTTCAGAAGAAAAAAAGCCAAAGAAAGGTTATGGTTGGTTTTTTGTGGCCGCTTCTACGATACTTTTTTTCGGATTGGGATTTTTCCTTTTCAATTCAAACGAAACAACAGAAATTAATATTTCAACACCAATTGTAACAACCATTAATGAAGAAACAGATTCAATTGAAACAACTAAAATAAATGAGATTTTAGTTGAAAAAGAACAATCCGTTTTAGTTCAAAATGAAGTAAACTTTTCAAAAACGCAAAAAAACAAGAAATCAAAGGAAACAAATGAATTGATAAAACCGGAAAATGATTTGGAAGAAAAAATCACTCCCAACTCCCAACTTCAAACTCCCAACTCATACAAATATGTTTCGCCTGAAAATTTATTAGCCGAAGTTCAAACAGGTGAAAAAGTGATTATTTCAGATAAAAAAATAAGTCCAAAAGCTAAAATGAAAGTAGATGCTAATTCGTTACTAACAAATGTTGAAAAAGAATTAGACGAAAATCACAGAGAAACTACTTTAGATAAATTAAATAGGAAGTTTAAAGATGCTAAATCAGCTTTAGCGAATAGAAATTACGAATAAACAAAAATCATCATTAATTAAAAATCAAACAGTCATGCAAAAAATTATTTTGTACACCATCGTTATGGTGTTTAGTTTCCTAACAAAAGCCGTTGCGCAGGAAATAGAAACTATAGAGAAATCAACCGAGTGGATTGCACGTGGAAGTAAGCCAGAAAGTTATGAAATGGGTTTGTCAAAAAAATCAACATCTAACGAGCAAGAAGTTTTAACTATACGATCTATTGATAAAAAAATAGAGGGTTTTGGAACTTTAATGAAATCGAGTAAGCCTGATTTATATTTGGGAAAAACTATCAAAATGACAGGTTATGTTAAAAGTGAAAAAGTAAAATCTTGGGCTGGACTTTGGATGCGAATTGATTATTATAATGATAAAGTTCTTTCTTTTGATAATATGCAAAATAGAGCTATAGAAGGAACAAGTGATTGGGCTAAATACGAAGTTGTTTTATTTGTACCTCAAGATGCAACAGATTTTTCTTATGGCGTCTTGTTAGATGGAACAGGTCAAATTTGGTTTAAAGACATACAACTTGAGATTGTAGATGATTCTGTTTCAGAAACTGGAATTATAAAAGGTAGAAATTCAAAAAGTATTTCATTTGAAGATAAAGCGAAAGCAATTGCAAACAGCATTGAAATGATTACTACTGAAGAAAAAAACGCTTTAAAAAAAGAAGTTGAAGCAATTGATTTAAAAGTAAAAGAAGGAGAAATTTCAGCTGAAAAAGCACAAGATTTGAAATCTAAAATTGCTCAAGAACGTGCTAACAATATTGAAACTAAAGTAGCAATTGAAGAAGCAAAATTAGCTCAATTGGTTCAAGATAAAGTGGATGGTAAAATTTCTGATTCTGATGACAAACCAAAAAGAGGAGGAACTAAGATTGTTTTAGGAAGTAGTAAAGATGATTCTATTGGAGAAAATAGGACCGAAATCAACTTAGGCTCCATGAAAATCTACAATGGAGAAAAAGATAAAGCCGAAAGAAAATCTAAAAGAACTACATCACAATTTGTTTTTGCCTTTGGTTTAAATAATGTGATTACCGACGGAGAAAATTTAGAAGATTCAGATTATAGAGTTTGGGGTTCGCATTTTTATGAATGGGGAGTTACTTATAATTCAAGAATTTTCAAAAACAACAATCTGCTTCATGCTAAATACGGACTATCATTGATGTATAACAATCTTCGTCCAACTGATAATCGTTATTTCGTTAAAAATGGTGATCAAACAGATTTAGTTACATCAACTGTAAAATTAGATGATTCTCGTTTTAGAAATGTGTATTTAACAGCGCCATTGCATTTAGAATTCGATTTTACACCTAAAAAACTTTCAAAAGATGGTACAAAAACCTATTTCAGAACACATGAGTCGGTTCGTTTAGGAATTGGAGGTTATGGAGGTGTTCGCATTAAGTCAAAACAAATTTTAAAATACGAAGTTGACGACATTAAAGTAAAAGAAAAACAAAAAGGAGATTTCAATGTTTCTGATTTTACATACGGGTTAAGCGCTTATTTAGGATATGGTCAAACCAGTCTATATGTTAAATATGACTTAAATCCAATGTTCAAGAACAATAATATTGATCAAAACAACGTTTCATTAGGAATACGCTTTGATTTTAATTAAATTTAGGGTTAAGTTGAGTTCTCTGTTTAAAAAAGCACTTCAGTCATATGAAGTGCTTTTTTGTTTTTATAAGTTTTTTTGTAGATTAACTTTACAACTTTGTATCTTTGAGACTTTCCAAATTAAAATTGCAATTTGATATCAAAAGACACCATAGAAAAAGTATTTGAAACCGCCCGAGTTGAGGAGGTGATTGGTGATTTTGTGCAACTCAAACGTGCAGGAAGTAATTTGAAAGGACTAAGTCCGTTTGTAAATGAGAAATCGCCCTCGTTTATGGTTTCCCCTGTAAAGCAAATTTGGAAAGATTTCTCCTCTGGAAAAGGCGGAAATGCCGTGACTTTCTTAATGGAACACGAACATTTCACCTATCCAGAAGCCATTAAATATTTAGCGGTAAAATACAATATCGAGATTGAAGAAACAGTCCAGTCAGATGAAGATGTAGCACAAGCTAATGAAAAGGAAAGTATGTATTTGGTTTCCGAATTTGCACAAAAATATTTTCATCACACTTTATTAGAAACCGAAGAAGGAAAAGCTATTGGATTGTCTTATTTTAAAGAACGTGGTTTTACTTCTGAAACAATTAAGAAATTCGGATTAGGATATTCGCCAGAAACTTGGGATGCTTTTACCAAAGAAGCACTCGGGAAAGGTTATAAATTAGAATATTTAGACAAAACTGGACTTTCCATTGTGAAAGAAGACAAGCAATTCGACCGATTTAAAGGTCGTGTGATGTTCCCGATTCAAAGTATGAGTGGTCGTGTTTTGGGTTTTGGAGGTCGTATTTTGACCAATGATAAAAAAGCAGCAAAATACCTGAATTCGCCCGAAAGTGATATTTACCATAAGAGTAAAGTTTTATACGGAATTTTCCATGCGAAGCAATCTATTGCTAAGCTGAATAATTGTTATTTGGTGGAAGGTTATACCGATGTTATCCAAATGAATCAAGCTGGAATTGAAAATGTTGTGGCTTCATCTGGAACAGCTTTAACGCCTGATCAAATCCGATTAATTAATCGCTTAACCCCAAATATTACGGTTCTTTTTGATGGTGATGCAGCCGGACTTCGAGCTTCTATTCGAGGAATTGATTTGATTTTGGAAGCAGGAATGAACGTTAAAGTGTGTACATTCCCAGACGGCGATGACCCAGATAGTTTTGCTCGAAAAACGTCTTATGAAGATTTATTGCACTATTTCGAAGAAAACGCTAAAGATTTCATTCAGTTCAAGGCGTCTTTATTGATGCAAGAAGCAAAGAATGATCCAATTAAAAAAGCAGATTTGATTCGAGATATGGTCATCAGTATTTCTAAAATTCCAGACCGAATCAAACGCGAAGTATATATTAAGGAATGTTCCCGAATCATGGATATTTCCGAAGATGTGCTTTTTAATACGTTAGCACAATTAGTTAAAAAAGACTTATCGGAAGCTAATAAACAATACAAAGAAGAACAAAAAGCTTTTGAGGTTGTTAAGAATGATGTTTCTCAGCCAACAGCTAAAGTTGATATCCAATACGAATTAGAACATAAAATCATCCAGATTTTACTTTTGTATGGAGATAAAGAAGTCACTTTTGAAGATACTATTTTAGCTCAAAATGAAGATGGCGAAATGGTTGAGGTAAAGGAGCAAAATAACTATAAAGTATACCAACGTATTTATCTGAGTTTGCAAGAAGATGAGGTGGAATTGGCTAATCCAGTTTTCAAAGCAATTTATAACCATTTGATTGCATACTATAATGAAAATGAAGCTTTTGAATTGGATAAATATTTGATGCATCTTCCAGAAGAATTAGCGCAAGAAGTTACCACGGTTCTTATGAATGAAGAGCGTGAAGTGCTACACAATTGGGAAGTACAACAAATTTATGTAAAACAAAAAGAAGCCACCATAAGCCAATACGTAACCGAAACGATTATTACATTGCGCTGGTATTTAGTCAATAATATTATCGACGATTTGAAAAATAATGTTTCAAATGAAGAACAATCTGATAATTCAGAAACATTAGAAATGGTAATGGCTTACTTGGGGCTTACGCATATTTTTTCTAAAAGCTTGGGTAGAGTTTTATCCAGATACAACTAAATTACGTCTAAATCTTTCGCTTTTTTTAATAAATCTACTAAGTTGGTAACATTTAGTTTGGCTAACAAACGCAACTTGTATGTACTGATGGTTTTTTCATCCAAACCTAAAATTTGAGCTACTTCTTTGTTTTTCTTACCATCATTTAAGTAACGAAGCACTTCGATTTCTCTAGTAGATAATTTTTTAAACAAGCGTTCTGATTTTTTCCCTTTACTCAGCATTTCAATGCTTTTCTTAACGGTTTCGCTGAAAACAACTTTCCCTTCCGATACTTTTGCAATTGTACCTTCTAGTTCTTTTAAATCACTTCGTTTAGAAACATAAGCCGAAACACCAGCTTTAATAGCTATTGGCGCATACATTTGTTCAGAAACGGTTGTAAAAAGTACAATTTTAGTTTCAGAAAAATCTTTCAATAAACTCTTAATATCTCTAATGCTAGATAAACCTTCTAATTCAACATCAAGTAGTAGTATGTCGCAACGTTTACCGTTTAAAACATTCAGTAATGATTCTAAATTTTTAGCCGATGCTACAACTTCCATGTGGGGGTTACCTTGAAAATACGATTGTAATCCTTGGACTACAACAGGTAAACTGTCTGCGATACATATTTTAACCATAACTAAAAAATTATATTATTCATAATATAACACCAAAGTTACTAAAAAAAAATGTAATTACTTGTTAATTATTAATGTAAAAATTAAATATTTTTAGGAATTTCACAGATTGGAATCGGTTTCATCTTGTGTTGATTGATGGTGTTGAGTCTTTTGAAGATTTTAAAAACTTCAGCTTCTCTTCCTGAAAAATCTTCTGTGGTTTTGCCGTTTTCCATTTGAGTCATGGCCCACTCTAATTCATCATAATTAGCGCCTATTTGATCTTCATCGCTTCGGTCATCTCCAAATAAACCATCTGTTGGTTTGGCTTTCAAGATGCTTTCTGGGACTTCTAAATATTCGGCAAGCAATCGTACTTCGCTTTTTACTAAATCAGCAATCGGACTAATATCAACGCCGCCGTCGCCATATTTTGTAAAGAAACCTACACCAAAATCCTCAACTTTGTTTCCAGTTCCAGCTACTAATAATCCATGAATTCCAGCAAAATAATATAATGTTGTCATTCGTAAACGCGCACGAGTATTGGCTAACGATAAATTCAAAACGGCTTCATTTTCTGAAGTCGGAACTTGATTTTTAAACGTTTCAAAAATCGGAGTCAAATCAGCTCTTTCATTAAAAACATTTGGGAAACGTTTTTTTAATTGGTCAATGTGTTCGTTTGCTCTATTCACATGGCTTTCTGCTTGATGTATAGGCATTTCGACACATAAAGTAGGTAAACCAGTTTGCGCGCAAAGTGTAGAAGTTAATGCGCTGTCAATTCCACCCGATATTCCCACAACAAAACCCTTTACTTTTGCGTTAGTAGCATAATCGAGTAACCATTTTACGATATGTTGATTGATTTTTTCGGCTTGGAACGTGGTAGAATTTGTCATTTTTTTATGAAAATTTATTAGTCGATAACTGTATATTTGCAAACCAAATTAGTTTTGATAAAAATATAAAAAATACGCTATATGAAGCAATTATTATTTGTCCTTGTTGCGATTACTTTATTTTCATGTAAAGATGATAGTAAGGTGGAAGAAGCGGTAGCTAAAATTCCAATTGAATTTAAAGTAGAACGTTTTGATCAAATCTTTTATCAATCAAAACCAGAGGATTTAAATAAAATTAAAGCGCAATATCCTTTCTTTTTTCCAGCGGGAAACCCAGATTCTATTTGGGTTAACAAACTAAAAAATCCACTGTTGAAAGAATTGTACAAAGAAGTACAAATGAAATATCCAACTTTAGGTCCTGTTGAAGCGGATATGGAGAAAATGTTTGCTTACGTACAATATTATTTCCCAAAATATAAAACGCCTCGTGTTATTACTTTAATTAGTGAAGTGGATACTGAAGCCAAAGCGTTTTATGTAGATACTTTAGCTTTAGTATCTTTAGATTGTTATTTAGGAAAAGACCATCGTTTTTATGTTGATTTCCCAGAGTATAAGAAAGCAGAATTAGAAGAAAATCAGATCTTACCTAATTTAGTTTCAACTTTTTGTTACGGAAAAATTGCACCTCCAACCGATAGAACATTGCTTTCTGCTATGATTTATTACGGAAAAGAATTGTACGTAAAAGATAAATTGATTCCGTTTTATTCTGATGCGGTGAAAATTGGTTATACCGAAACTCAGTTGCAATTTTGTCAAGCAAACGAATATTACATGTGGAGTAATCTGGTAGAAAATAAATTATTATTCGATTCCAATCCAAAGAACGAATTACGATTCATTAAACCAGCTCCGTTTACAAAATTCTATTTGGAAATTGATAATCAAACACCAGGAAGAGTGGGGCAATGGTTAGGTTGGCAAATAGTAAGAAGTTATATGGAAAACAACGATGATGTAACATTAGAACAGTTATTAGCGATGGATTCCAAAACCATCTTCGACAATTCAAAATACAAACCAAAGAAGCAATAAATATGAAAACATCAGATATAAAAATCACTGTAGGTTTAGACGAAAATAACGTTCCCGATAAATTGTTATGGACAGCTCAAGATGGCGGAATTGAGCAAGAAGAAGCAAAAGCTTTATTATTGTCAGTTTGGGATAGCAAAGCAAAAGAAACACTTCGTATTGATTTATGGACAAAGGATATGCCAGTAGATGAAATGAAGCAGTTTTTTCATCAAACATTAGTAGCAATGGCAGATACATTTCAACGCGCTACTGCCGATGAAAAAATGTCGGATACTATGCGCGATTTCTGTGATTACTTCGCAGAAAAAATGGAATTAAAAGCATAAAAAAAAGCCGCTAATTTATCGTTAGCGGCTTTTTTTATTTGGTATCTGTTTTTTAAACAAATCCATTATCTTTAAAAATATCTTCATTAATTTGACCGATATACTCTAGGATCCCTTCTTTTCCTTTAGCTTCTAAAGATGAAGTCACAAAGTATGGTGGCATTTCAGCCCAATCTCCAGCTAGTAATTGTTTTTTATAAGCTTCCACGTGGTTATTGACTTTGTTTTTTCCTAATTTGTCTGATTTGGTAAAAATAATTGCAAACGGAATTTCGCTTTCGCCTAAATATTCCATGAATTCCAAATCAATTTTTTGAGCCTCTAATCGGATGTCGATTAAAACAAAGGCGCAAACTAATTGTTCTCTTTGCTCAAAATAATCCATAATAAATTGCTGGAAAACGGCTTTAGTTTTCTTAGAAACTCGTGCATAACCATAACCAGGTAAATCCACTAAAAACCAATTATTATTGATTTTAAAGTGATTGATTAACTGCGTTTTTCCTGGTTTTGAAGATGTCTTTGCCAAATTTTTATGGTTCGTCAACATGTTAATCAATGATGATTTTCCTACATTGGAACGACCAATAAAAGCGTATTCAGGTAAGCGGTCTTTCGGGCACTTATCTACTTCTGAATTACTAATTACGAATTCGGCGGTATTAATTTTCATAGGCTATAAAATAAAATTCCCCAAAAAGGGGAACTATTATAAATTCTTCTTTTGTAACCAATCAAACAAAATTTGATTGAATGCTTCTGGGTGCTCCATCATGGCAGCGTGTCCACATTTGTCAATCCAAAACAACTCAGAATTCGGTAATAATTTATCAAACTCTTCGGCTACATTTGGTGGTGTTACTTTATCATTTCTTCCCCAAATAATACACGTTGGTGTAGTCATTTTTGGCAAATCTTTTGCCATGTTATGACGAATAGCGCTCTTTGCAATGGTTAAGGTTTTAATCAACTTAATTCTGTCGTTAACTGTTGCAAAAACTTCATCAACAATTTCTTTAGTTGCAATTTCTGGATTATAAAAAACGTCTTCAGCTTTCTTTTTGATGTATTCATAATCACCACGTTTTGGGTAACTTTCACCCATTCCGCTTTCATATAAACCTGAACTTCCTGTAATTACTAAAGCTTTTACAAGTTCTGGATACATTTTAGTAAAATATAATCCAATGTGTCCACCTAACGAGTTCCCAACAAGAATTACTTGGTCAAATCCTTTATGAACAACAAAGTCTTTAACAAATTTTGAAAAGGCTTTAACGTTGGTTTTTAAAATGTTTTGTGTGTAAATAGGCAATTCTGGAATCACCACTTTGTATCCTTTAGGAGGAAAAAAATTAGCTACACCATCAAAATTACTTAGGCCGCCCATTAAACCATGAAGAATGATTATTGGAGTTCCTTCGCCAGCTTCAAAATAGGTGTATTTTTTTTCTTTTCTTAACATAAATTCCACTTAAGGTATTAGTTCTAATGATTGACAAATATACTATTTTATTAAAGAATGAAAAGAAAAATTTAACAGAGTTATTTTTAAACTTTTGAAGCTTGTAAAATGTTAGTTATCAACAATTTTAATGGTTTTTTACTGGAAAATAATAAAACATTAGATTTTCATTTTTCTGCAGAAATTCTTCTTAATTCTTGATTTTGCAAATATTCTTTTGTTAAAAGTGGTAGAGTAACTTTTAAAATCTAAAAACTTATTAACAAAGTGGTAGTTTGTGGTAAAAAGTGGTAAAATTTTTCTAAATTTGTCCTTATTCTAATCGAAATAAAAAGTTGAAAACATTAATCGGAACATACGAATGTAAAGTAGATGCCAAAGGAAGGCTGATGCTACCTACGTCACTAAAGAAACAATTGGGTTCTTTAGAGGAGGGTTTCGTGTTAAAACGTTCGGTTTTTCAACCTTGTTTGGAGTTGTTTCCAATGAGTGAGTGGAATAAAATGATGTTGAAAATCAATAAGCTAAATCGTTTTGTAAAAAAGAACAACGATTTTATCAGAAGATTTACAGCGGGAGTTAAAATGGTAGAGATTGATGCAACAGGACGACTTTTAATTCCGAAAGATTTAGTTGTTTTTGCTCAAATTGATAAAGATATTGTGTTGAATTCAGCAATTAATATCATCGAAATTTGGGATAAAGATAAGTATGAAAATGCGATTGAAAACGCTACGGATGATTTCGCAGACTTGGCAGAAGAAGTAATGGGTAATTTAAATGACGACGAAGATGGAATATCATAATCCAGTATTGTTAAAAGAAACAGTTGATGGATTGAATATTCATCCTGATGGAGTGTATGTGGATGTTACTTTTGGTGGTGGCGGACATTCTAGAGAAATTATGAGTCGTTTGGGTGAAAACGGAAAATTATTCGCTTTTGACCAAGATTTAGATGCATTAAAAAACGCTATTGACGACGAGCGATTTGCTTTAATCAATGAAAATTTCAGATTTATAAAACGTTTTTTACGTTTCCACGGTATCAAACAAGTGGATGGGATTTTAGCCGATTTAGGCGTTTCATCTCACCAATTTGATGTTGCAGAAAGAGGTTTTTCAACCCGTTTTGATGCCGAATTAGATATGCGAATGAATCAAAAAGGCGACATCAGTGCGTATCATGTGGTAAATGAATATGATGAACAAGATATAGCGAGAGTTTTGTTTGATTATGGCGAATTAAAAAACGCAAGAGCTATGGCAAACGTAATTGTAACAGCTCGAAAAGATAAAGAAATTAGGAATTCTGACGAATTAAAAAAAGTACTTGCTAAGTTTTTGCCAGGACATAAAAGCAATAAAATTTTAGCTCAAATATACCAAGCCATTCGTATTGAAGTCAATCAGGAAATGGATGTGCTAAAAGAATTCTTAGAGCAATCCTTAGAAATTCTAAAACCAGGCGGAAGATTGAGTGTTATCTCATATCACTCATTAGAAGATAGATTGGTAAAACGTTTTGTAAAAAACGGCATGTTTGAAGGAGAACCTGAACGAGATTTCTTCGGAAATTTTGAAGTTCCTTTTAAAACTATCGAAAAACTAATCGTACCATCAGAAGAAGAAATTGCAATCAACAATAGAGCAAGAAGCGCAAAATTAAGAGTAGCGGAAAAAATATAACAGAATGAAAGACGGAATTTACAGTTTATTAAAAGCCAAGTTTCTTATTAGTGATGACGCTCTTAAGAACTGGAAGTTCATTGTTTTTCTTGTGGTTCTTGGAATGTTTGCTATTGCAAATAATCACCAATACGATGCGAAAAATTACCGAATCACTGAATTAAATAATCAAGTTAAAGAATTACGTTCTGAATTTGTAGACCGTCGTTCTGAATTGATGAAACTAAAAATGGAATCTACGGTAGCTAAGAAAATGGAAACACGTCAAATTTTGCCTTCAGAAGTGCCTCCAGTAAAAGTCGTTGTTGAAGATAAAGAAAGTAAAAAAAGTTTTTGGGATAAATTAAAAATATGGCAATAGAAGATAAGAAAATATCGTATCGCATGTATTTTGTAGCTGTTATGTTTTTCATAATGGCTGTATTTATTTTGATTAAACTGAATAATATTCAATGGGTTGAAGGTAACTATTACCGAAAATTAGGAAAAGAAAGAACGGTTAAGAATTTTCCAATTCCAGCCAACAAAGGAAATGTATACTCGGCTGATGGAAGTTTGTTAGCAACGTCAATTCCAGAATACACGGTTTATTTTGATGCGGTGGCACCTTCGGATGAAAATTTTAAAGAGAATGTTAAAGCACTTTCCGATTCATTATCAGTGATGTTTGGAAAATCATCCGGACATTATCAAGCAAAATTACAAAAGGCAAGAGCTAATAAAAGTCGTTATGTTTTCTTAGCGAAAAAGTTGAGCTATACCGAGCATATGCGTTTGAAAACTTTTCCATTGTTCAATAAAGGAGCTAATAAAGGTGGATTAATAATCGAGCAAAAAATTGTGAGAGAACATCCAATTGGTTTGGTGGCAAAAAGAACTATTGGTTACGAACGTTCAAACGAAGATGGTAAAGGATTAGAATACGCTTTTCGCGATTATTTGAATGGAAAGAATGGGCATCGAATGATGCAAAAAATCGCAAAAAATCAATGGAAACCTATTAGCGATATCAACGAGAAAGATCCTCAAGATGGTTACGATATTATTTCAACGATTGATGTTTACATTCAAGATATTGCACACCACGCTTTATTAAAACAATTAGAGCATTACAGTGCTGATCATGGTTGTGTGGTAGTGATGGAAACCAAAACGGGTCACATTAAAGCAATTTCAAATTTAGGAAGAGCAGATGATGGTTCATATTATGAAACACAAAATTATGCTATCACTGAATCTCATGAACCAGGTTCTACTTTTAAACTAGTAGATTTAATTGCGGTTTTAGATGATAAAAAAGCAGATACCAGTAAAATTTATGATTCAAAAGGCGGTATAATCGAATATTACGGTCGAAAAGTAAGAGATTCAAAACCTGGTGGATATGGTAAAATTTCTCTTGCAAGAGGATTTGAGTTGTCATCAAATACAGTTTTAGTACAATCGGTTTATGACAGTTATAAAAATAATCCAAAGCAATTTGTAGACAGAATCAACAGCTACGGATTGAATAAGCCTCTAGGTTTACCAATAAAAGGTGAAGGGAAGCCAGTTATTCCACAACCAGGAACAAATCGTTGGTCGGGAGTAGCATTACCTTGGATGGCGTTTGGTTACGGATTATCAGTAACTCCATTGCAAACCTTGACTTTGTATAATGCTGTTGCCAATAATGGAGTAATGGTAAAACCAATTTTCGTTAGTGAAATAAAAGAATGGAATAAAACCATCAAAAAATATAATACTGAAGTAATCAATCCGAAAATTTGTTCGCAAGAAACATTGGATAAAGTGCAAGCCGTTTTAGAAAACGTAGTAAAGAAAGGAACAGGTTCAAAATTGTATTCAAAAGATTTTTCAATGGCAGGAAAAACAGGAACTGCTCAAGTAAATTATAAAGACAAATCGAAATTATATTATGCTTCGTCATTTGTAGGTTATTTTCCTGCGGATGAACCTAAATATTCCTGCATTATCGTAGTTCATAAGCCAAATGTTGCTGCAGGATATTACGGAGCCGATGTGGCTGGGCCAGTTTTCAAAAGAATAGCACAAAAAATATTTACAGATTCTCCATCAACAAATCATGTAAAAAATATCGATGCTAAAGTAGTTTCTCAAGAAAAAAGCTACGCAGAATATTATAAAAAAGCAGAAAAGGAAGAGCGAATTGTTCCTAATGTAAAAGGAATGGAAGGAATGGATGCTGTAGCCTTGTTAGAAAATTTAGGATTAAAAGTAAAAGTTATTGGTGTAGGAAGAGTAAAAAAACAATCGCTAACATCAGGACAAGCTTTTAACAAAAATCAAACTATCATAATCGAATTATCGTGAAGCAATTAAAAGACATATTATATAAAGTAGGAATTGAAGCAGTTCATGGAGCTACCGATATTACTATTTCAAAAATTGAATTCGATTCGAGAAAAATTGAATTGAACGATGTTTTTGTGGCAATCAGAGGAACACTTTCTGATGGTCATGACTATATTGAAAAAGCATTAGGTCTTGGTGCTGTTGCGGTAATTTGTGAAGAATTTCCAAGTGTAATTGTAAATGGTGTTACCTATATCAAAGTAAAAGATGCTAACGAAGCTTTGGCTTTTTTAGCGGCTAATTACTACGAAAATCCTTCTGAAAATATCAGATTAGTTGGTGTTACAGGAACTAATGGTAAAACAACTATTGCATCACTATTATATCAATTATTCAAAAAAGCAGGTTATAAAGTTGGATTGTTATCAACCGTAAAGATCATGGTTGACGAACAAGAATTCAAAGCCACACATACGACTCCAGATTCTCTAACTATCAACAAATTTCTAGATTTGATGGTACAAGAAGGTTGCGAATTTTGCTTCATGGAAGTTTCTTCGCACGGCGTTCATCAAAAAAGAACAGAAGCCTTAAGTTTTGAAGGTGGTGTTTTTACCAATTTATCACACGATCATTTAGATTACCACAATACGTTTGCTGAATATCGTGATGTAAAAAAATCATTTTTTGATAATTTACCAAAATCAGCTTTTGCAATTACCAATATCGATGACAAAAACGGATTGGTAATGCTTCAAAACACAAAAGCCAAGAAATTGACTTACGCTTTAAAATCGTATGCTGATTACAAAGCACAAATCTTAGAAAACCAATTATCGGGATTGTTATTGAAAATCAATGATAATGAAGTTTGGGTTAAATTAATTGGTTCTTTCAATGCTTATAATTTATTAGCCATTTACGGTGTAGCAGTTGAATTAGGAATCGAAAAAGTAGAAGCGTTACGTTTGCTTTCAGAATTAGAAAGTGTTTCAGGACGTTTCCAATTTATTGTTTCCGATTCTAAAATTACAGCTATTGTAGATTATGCTCACACACCAGATGCATTGGAAAATGTATTAAAAACAATCGAAGATATCCGAACAAAAAACGAACAATTAATTACAGTTGTTGGTTGTGGTGGCGATAGAGATAAAACAAAAAGACCAATTATGGCTCATATTGCTTCATCAATGAGCGACAAAGCCATTTTTACATCAGATAATCCAAGAACCGAAAATCCAGAGACGATTATCGAAGAAATGGAAAAAGGAGTGGAACCTCAAAATTTCAAGAAAACCGTTTCCATTTTAGATAGAAAGCAAGCCATTAAAACCGCTTGTCAATTGGCAAATCCAAATGATATTATTCTAATCGCAGGAAAAGGACATGAAACCTATCAAGAAATAAATGGAGTGCGACACGATTTTGACGATTTACAAATAGTAACCGAATTATTACAACAATTAAACAAATAAAAGCCAACAATTAACCTTTAAAACTAAGCAAACAATATGTTATACTACATCTTTCAATACTTAGACAAAGCCTTTGATGTTCCTGGAGCAGGAGTTTTTCAATACATTACTTTTCGCTCGGCACTAGCTTTTATTTTGTCGTTGTTAATTGCTACGATTTACGGAAAAAAAATCATCAATTATTTGAGAAATCAACAAGTGGGTGAAACCGTTCGTGAACTAGGTTTAGAAGGTCAAACTGCAAAAGCAGGAACACCAACAATGGGTGGAATCATCATCATTTTGGCGACATTAATTCCAGTTTTGTTATTGGCAAAGTTGAATAACATTTACATCATTTTATTGATTGTAACCACGCTTTGGATGGGAACCATCGGTTTTATTGATGATTATATCAAGATTTTCAAGAAAGATAAACAAGGTTTAAAAGGAATTTTCAAAGTAATTGGGCAAGTTGGTTTAGGTTTAATCGTTGGAACTGTTTTGTATTTGAGTCCAGATGTAACGGTTCGTAAGGACACTTTAACATCTAGAGTAAAAATTGAAAACAACATCAAACCAGCTGATTTAGAAGAAAAATCGACAGCAACTACAATTCCGTTTTTCAAAAATAACGAGTTCGATTACGCAGAAGTATTATCCTTCATGGGAGATGATTATAAAGATTACGCTTGGTTGATTTTTATTCCAATGGTAATTTTAATCATCACAGCCGTTTCAAACGGAGCCAATCTTACTGATGGAATAGATGGTTTAGCCGCAGGAACTTCCGCAATTTCTGTACTAACACTCGGATTGTTCACTTTCGTTTCGGGGAATATCATTTTTTCGGATTATTTGAACATTATGTATATACCAAATGCTGGTGAAATGACAGTTTATATCGCAGCATTCGTTGGAGCTTTAGTTGGGTTTTTATGGTACAATGCATATCCAGCTTCTGTATTCATGGGCGATACCGGAAGTTTAACTATTGGTGGTATTATCGCTGTAATTGCAATTGCTATTCGTAAAGAGTTAATGATACCTGTAGTTTGCGGAATTTTCTTAGCAGAAAATTTATCAGTAATTATTCAGGTGAGTTATTTTAAATACACCAAAAAGAAATATGGAGAAGGAAGACGAATTTTCCTAATGTCACCATTGCATCATCATTATCAGAAAAAAGGTTATCACGAAAGTAGAATTGTAACACGCTTTTGGATTGTCGGAATTCTATTAGCGATTTTCTCACTTGTTTCTTTAAAATTAAGATAAGATGCGACTGGTAGTTTTAGGCGGAGGCGAAAGTGGAGTAGGAACCGCCATCTTAGGAAAGAAAAAAGGATACGATGTTTTTGTATCGGATTTTGGAAAAATAAAAGAAAATTATAAAGAAGTTCTTACCATTAATGGAATCGCTTGGGAAGATGAAAAGCACACAGAAGATTTAATTCTGAATGCTAATGTAGTAATGAAAAGTCCAGGAATTCCCGAAAAAGCACCGATTGTAAAAAAGCTAATTGAAAAAGGAGTTTCTGTAATTTCTGAAATAGAATTTGCCATTCAATTTACTGACGCTACAACAGTTGGAATTACAGGAAGTAATGGAAAAACAACCACAACACTTTTGACGTATCATTTGTTAAAACAAGGTGGTTTAAATGTAGGATTAGCAGGAAATATTGGAAAAAGCTTCGCTTGGCAAGTGGCCGAAAACAAGCACGATATTTATGTATTGGAATTGAGTAGTTTTCAGCTAGACGGAATAATAAACTACAAGCCTCACATTGCGATTATTACGAACATTAGTCCAGATCATTTAGATAGATACAATTACGATTACAATTTATACATCGATTCTAAATTTAGAATTACAAAAAATCAAACCGAAGCCGATTATTTGATTTATGACAATGAAGATGAAGCGATTCAAAATTGGTTAAAAAATAATACGATTAAAGCAAATAAAGTTCCTTTTTCACTGGTTACAAAACCAGAAAATGATGGAGGATTTTTAGCAGAAAATAACATGAATACCACAATTAAAAACGACACATTTACTATGCCAATCAACGAACTTGCATTAGAGGGAAAACACAACATAAAAAACGCAATGGCAGCAACTGCTGTAGCGCAATTGTTGAATATTAGAAAACAAACCATCAGAGAGAGTTTGACTAATTTCCAAGGTGCTGAACACCGACTAGAAAAGGTATTGAAAATTCAAGGTGTGCAATACATCAACGATTCTAAGGCTACGAATGTAAATTCTGTTTTTTATGCTTTAGATAGCATGACAACACCAACCGTTTGGATTGTAGGTGGTGTTGATAAAGGAAATGATTACGATGAATTAATGCCATTAGTTCGTGAGAAAGTAAAAGCTATCGTTTGCTTAGGTGTTGATAATACAAAAATCAGCAACGCATTTAATAATGTGGTGGATGTTATGGTGGAAACCACTTCAATGTCAGAAGCAGTTCAAATCGCTCAACGTTTAGCAGAAAAGGGAGATAGCGTTTTGTTATCACCAGCATGTGCAAGTTTTGATTTATTTGAAAATTACGAAGACAGAGGAAAACAATTCAAACAAGCCATTTATAATTTATAATAACAGATAGAAATGTTTGATATCATTGGTAAAATAAGAGGAGATAAAACCATTTGGGCTATAGTTTTTCTATTGTCCCTAATCTCGTTTTTGCCAGTGTATAGCGCTAGTACAAACCTAGTTTACGTTATTGGAAAAGGAACTACAATTGGTTATTTGTTCAAACATTTTATACATGTGATGTTAGGTTTTGGAATCATATTTTTTATTCACAAAACGCCTTATCATTACTTTAAAGCGCTATCTATTTTCGGAATTCCGTTAGTAATATTATTATTAGTTTATACATTATTTAAAGGAACAGTAATCGATGGTGCAAATGCCAGTCGTTGGATACAAATTCCTTTTATAGGTATTGGTTTTCAGACTTCTACATTAGCTTTTATTGTGTTGATGATATACGTAGCGAGATATTTAGCTAAGGTTAGCGATAAAGAATATTCGTTTAAAGATTCCTTATTAGAATTGTGGGCGCCAGTTTTTGCCGTTTTAGCATTAGTGCTTCCAGCAAATTTTTCAACAACTGCTCTGATTTTTTCAATGGTATGTATGTTGGTTTTCATTGGACAATACCCAATGCGATATCTCGGAATTATAATTGGAGCTGGAATTGTGAGTTTGACTATGTTTATATTGGTAGCAAAAGCTTTTCCAGATGCAATGCCAAATCGTGTTGATACATGGATGAGTCGTATTGATAGCTTCTTTGATGACAAGCCAAACGAAGACGAATACCAAATTGAAAAAGCAAAAATAGCGATCGCATCCGGTGGAATAAAAGGATTAGGTCCAGGGAAAAGTGTTCAGAAAAACTTTTTACCTCAATCTTCTTCCGATTTTATTTTCGCCATTATCGTGGAAGAATATGGTTTAGTTGGTGCTGTTGGAATCATCTTTTTGTATTTGCTATTATTTATCCGATTTATAATTGATGCGCAAAAAGCAACTACACTATTTGGAAAACTTTTAATCATCGGACTCGGATTTCCAATCATATTTCAGGCGTTTATCAATATGGGAGTTGCGGTAGAATTGCTTCCAGTTACAGGACAACCTTTGCCGTTGATTAGTAGTGGAGGAACTTCTATTTGGATGACATGTATTGCCATTGGAATTATTTTAAGCGTGACGAAAAAAGAAGAAGAAGTAGCCTTAGATTTAGAAGAAAAACGTAAACGTGATGAAGCGTTACAACAAATTATTGATGCTCAAGTAGCATTAAACGAAGATAAAGAAGCCGATGAAAATCAGCAAAAAATAAATGATATCAAAAGTTCAATAAAACATTCATTAACCGAAGACGAAGCCGGCGATGTGTTAGTAAACGGACAAAATCCGATGAATGCAGTTTTAAATAAAAGATAGATGAAAAATCCAAGATTCATAATTAGCGGAGGTGGAACAGGCGGACATATTTATCCAGCAGTTGCAATTGCAAACGAATTAAAATCTCGTTTTCCAGAAGCTGAGTTTCTTTTTGTAGGAGCCAAAGATAAAATGGAAATGCAAAAAGTGCCTCATGCAGGTTATGCTATCAAAGGATTATGGATTTCAGGAATTCAAAGAAGAATTACTTTTGATAACGCGATGTTTCCATTGAAATTAGCTTCGAGCATGTGGAATTCATTCAAAATCATCAAAAGTTTCAAGCCAGATGTTGTTATTGGAACTGGAGGTTTTGCAAGTGGGGCAGTGTTGAAAGCGGCATCGATGTTGAATATTCCAACGGTAATTCAAGAGCAAAATTCGTATCCAGGAATTACCAATAAGTTATTAGCAAAAAGAGCACATAAAATTTGTGTGGCTTACGAAAATTTGGAACTATTTTTTCCAAAAGATAAAATGATTTTAACTGGAAATCCAGTGCGTCAAGATTTAATTGAAGTTGCCGATAAAAAGGAAGCAATTACTTATTTTAATTTAGACGCGAATAAAAAAACACTGTTGGTTTTAGGCGGGAGTTTAGGTGCCAGAAGAATCAATCAATTAATTGAGAAAGAATTGGATTTTTTACTGAGCCAAAACATTCAAATTATTTGGCAATGCGGAAAATTATATTTCGACGAATATAAAAAGTATAACGATAAAAGCCCCTCTATTGGAGGGGTTGGGGAGGCTGTTCAAGTAGTAGCGTTTATTGATAGAATGGATTTGGTTTACGCTGCTGCAGATGTAGTAATTTCTCGTTCAGGAGCGTCGTCAGTTTCGGAATTGTGTATTGTGGGAAAACCAACGATTTTTATTCCGTCACCAAACGTAGCCGAAGATCATCAAACTAAAAACGCAAAAGCAATTTCAGATAAAAACGGAGCCATTTTAATCAAAGAATCTGAATTGGAAGCTCAATTTGAAACTATATTTTCCGATTTAATTTCAAACGAAAATAAACAATTGGAATTGAGTCAAAATATAAAAAAATTAGCTAAGCCAAACGCAACAAAAGATATTGTTGAAGAGATAATGAAATTAGTTTAAATGTTTCAAGTTCCAAGTTTCAAGTTATGAAGCCTGAAACAAAATAAACTTGAAACCTGAAACAAAAAAATATGAATCTAAATCAAATACATAACGTTTATTTCATCGGAATCGGAGGCATCGGAATGAGTGCTCTTGCTCGCTATTTTCAATACATTGGAAAAAAAGTAGTGGGTTATGACAAAACACCAACGCAATTAACAGATGAATTACAAGCTATCGGTTTAGAAATTCATTTTGAAGATAATATTCGTTTAATTCCGGAAAATTTTTATGTAGAAAATACATTAGTAATTGTAACACCAGCTGTTCCTGTTATCCATTCCGAATGGAATTATTTCATAGAAAGAGGTTTCACAATTAAAAAACGTGCCGAAGTTTTAGGAATTATTACTAAAGATACCTATTGTTTCGCAGTTGCTGGAACGCACGGAAAAACGACAACATCAAGTATTTTAGGTCACGTTTTATATGAAAGTGGCGTAGATGTTACCGCTTTTTTAGGCGGGATTGTGGAGAACTATAATTCTAATTTAATTGGTTCAGGAAAAACGGTAACTGTTGTTGAAGCAGATGAATTTGACCGTTCATTTTTGCACTTACATCCAAATGTTTCTTGCGTAACTTCTATGGATGCCGACCATTTGGATATTTATGGCGATGCAGCAAGTATTGAAGAGTCATTCAGAGAATTCGCTGCTAAAACACCAAGCGAAAATTTATACGTAATCAAAGGATTGCCATTAGAAGGAAATACTATTGGTGTTAACAATGATGCTGATTTTTCGGCTCAAAACATCCGAATTGAAAATGGGTTTTATGTGTTTGATGTAAAAACACCAACGGAAGTAGTTCAAAATGTAAAATTTGGTTTGCCTGGCCATCATAATTTGACTAACGCATTATTAGCTTTTGCGATGGCGAAATCTTATGGTGTTTCAAATGAGAAAATCATTGCAGCATTAGCAAGTTTTAAAGGTGTAAGAAGACGTTTTTCATTCCAAATCAGAGAAGAAAAATTAGTTTATATCGATGATTATGCACATCATCCAACCGAAATTAACGCGGTGCATCAAGCGGTTCGAGAATTATATCCGGGTAAAAAAATCATTGCAGCATTTCAACCCCATTTGTTCAGTAGAACGAAAGATTTTGTTGATGGTTTTGCAGAAAGTTTAAGTCAATTCGACGAGATTTTATTATTGGAAATTTATCCCGCTCGCGAGTTGCCAATGGAAGGTGTAAATTCGACTTGGTTGTTGAATAAAATTGACAATCCACATAAGAAATTAGTCAGCAAAGACGAGTTGTTCACGGCTTTTGAAAATTCAGATGCAGATGTGTTCGTAACTATAGGTGCGGGCGACATTGGTGAACTTGTAAAAGATCTAAAAAAAGCGCTTCATGAAAAGAATTAATTGGCATACTATTCGCTTAGTGTTAATCATTTTTACAATGATTTTCCTTTATTCTTTCTCTTTAAAGAGGAATAGTGAGCGTAAAATCAGTAAGATAGATATCAAATTCGAGTCGAATGAAAATATGTTTTTAACACATGAAATGGTTAATAACTTGTTAATACAAAATTTAGGAGGTACATCAAGAATACAAAAAGATAAAGTAGATTTGAATACTTTAGAAACTGTTCTCGATGATCACGAGATGATTGAAAAAGCACAAGTTTTTTCAACAGTAGACGGATTTCTAAATACGCGTATTACTCAAAAGACCCCAATCGTAAGAGTTATTACTGATAATGAAAGCTATTATCTTGATTCAAAAGGTTATAGAATGTCGTTGTCGGAGAATTTTTCAGCACGAGTTCCGCTAGTTACTGGCGAAATAAGTGAAGAAAATTGCAAGCCGTTTTTGTTCTTATTTAACGAAATCAAAAAAGATGATTTCTTAAGTAAAAATATTACTGGCGCACAGGTTATGGCTTCAGGAAATGTGGTGTTAACCAATAGAAGTTATGATTATAAAATAGCATTTGGGAAACCAATAAATGTTGAAAAAAAGCTAAAGAATTATAAAGCGTTTTTTCATCATGCTATAAAAGATACATTGATTAAAAGTTATAAAGAGGTAAACGTTATGTTTACGCAACAAGTGGTTTGTAAGAAATAGTTAGAGTTATGAACAAAGACAACATTGCAGTAGGATTAGACATTGGTACAACTAAAATTGTAGCAATGATAGGGAAGAAGAATGAATACGGAAAGCTAGAAATTCTTGGAGTAGGAAAATCTAAAAGCTTGGGTGTTCATAGAGGTGTTGTAAATAATATTACACAAACCATACAATCCATTCAGCAAGCAGTTGCTGATGCGGAGAATGATTCAGGTTATAAAATTAATGATGTTGTGGTAGGTATTGCTGGACAACACATTCGTAGTATTCAACATAGTGATTACATCAGTCGTCCAAATGCAGAAGAAGTAATTGGAGATGCCGATATCGATGCATTGATTGGTCAGGTTCATAAATTAGCGATGTTGCCAGGTGAAGAAATTATTCACGTGTTACCACAAGAATTTAAAATCGACGGTCAAGCCGAAATTAAAGAACCTATCGGAATGTACGGTGGAAGATTAGAATCTAGCTTCCACGTAGTAGTAGGGCAAGCGGCTTCGATTCGTAATTTAGGAAGATGTATCAAAAGTGCCGGATTAGAATTATCTGGATTAACATTAGAACCATTAGCTTCGGCTGATGCAGTATTGAGTCAAGAAGAAAAAGAAGCAGGAGTTGCTTTGATAGATATAGGTGGTGGAACAACCGATTTAGCCATTTTTAAAGATGGAATCATTCGTCATACAGCAGTTATTCCTTTTGGAGGAAACGTAATTACGGAAGATATTAAAGAAGGATGTTCAATCATTGAAAAACAAGCGGAGTTATTAAAAACTCGTTTTGGTTCAGCTTGGCCAGGAGAAAATAAAGACAACGAAATTGTTTCTATTCCTGGATTAAGAGGTAGAGAGCCAAAAGAAATTTCGCTAAAAAACTTGTCAAAAATTATTCACGCTAGAGTTGTGGAAATTGTAGAGCAAGTATATGCCGAAATTAAATTGTACGGACATGAAGATCCTAAGAAAAAACTTATTGCAGGTATTGTATTAACAGGTGGTGGAGCACAATTGCAACACATTAAACAACTGGTAGAATATATCACTGGAATGGATACTAGAATTGGTTATCCAAACGAGCATTTGGCAGGAGATTCAGACGAAGAATTGTCAAGTCCATTATATGCAACAGCAGTTGGTTTAGTAATGAACAGTATTAGAAATAATACAAAAAGTGCTACTCCATTTGTAGAAATGAAAAAAGAAGAGCCAGTAGTGGCGGCTCGCCCTCAAGTTGTGGTTGAAGAACCAATTATTGAGGAAGAAAAAGAGGAGCCAAAAGCAACTCAAAATACAAAACAAGAAACAACAGATGACAGAATCAAACGTTCGTTTTTTGATAAGTATATAGATAAGATTAAAGAATTTTTAGATAACGCAGAATAAAAGGAGATACTATGTCAGAATTTGGAAACATTTCATTCGATTTACCTAAAAACCAATCTAACGTAATTAAAGTAATTGGCGTTGGAGGTGGAGGTAGTAATGCCATAAACCACATGTTTAAGCAAGGCATTAAAGGTGTTGATTTTATAGTTTGTAATACTGATTCTCAGGCATTGCAAAATAGTCCAGTACCAAATAAAATTCAGTTGGGTGTTAACCTTACCGAAGGATTAGGTGCAGGAGCAAACCCTGAAGTAGGTCAACAATCTGCAATAGAAAGTATCGCCGAAATTGAGAAAATGTTGGATAGCAACACCAAAATGGTTTTCATCACTGCAGGAATGGGTGGAGGAACTGGAACGGGTGCGGCTCCTGTAATTGCGCAATTGGCAAAAGAGCGCGACATTTTAACAGTTGGTATTGTTACGATTCCTTTTCAATTTGAAGGAAAAGTTCGCTCTGAGCAAGCGTTAGCTGGAGTAGAACGTTTACGTAAACAAGTAGATTCTTTAGTCGTTATCAATAATAATAAATTACGTGAAGTATACGGAAACTTAGGTTTCAAAGCTGGTTTCTCAAAGGCTGACGAAGTGTTAGCTACTGCGTCAAGAGGAATTGCTGAAGTTATTACACACCACTATACTCAAAATATCGACCTTAAAGATGCTAAAACCGTGTTGTCAAACAGCGGAACAGCAATCATGGGTTCTGCAACAGCAGCAGGTTCAGATAGAGCAAAACAAGCAATTTCAAGTGCATTAGATTCTCCATTATTGAATGATAATAAGATTACAGGTGCGAAAAACGTATTGTTGTTAATCGTTTCTGGAACTGATGAAGTTAACGAAATTACAATCGATGAAATCGGAGAAATCAATGATTTTATTCAATCTGAAGCAGGTTACAACGCAAACATCATTATGGGTGTTGGTGAAGAAGAAGCTTTAGGTGAAGCAATTTCGGTAACGGTAATTGCTACAGGTTTCAATATTGAGCAACAAGCTGAAATCGTTAATACGGAACCTAAGAAAATTATTCATTCTTTAGAAGACGAACAAAAAATTGTTCACGAATTGTTGAATAAAACAATTGCTAGTCTTCCGGTTAATGAGCCAATTTTTGAATCTCCAATTGAAACAGAAGTTAAATCGGATATAATCAATCCTATTTGTGACGAAGTAGTAGAACAAAAAGTGATTTTTACTTTAGAAGAAGAAGTAGAAGAGCCAGTTTTCGAAATTCATACTCCAGTAGCAGCAATTGATTTAGTTCCTACAACTGAGTTTTTAAAGAATATCGATGTAACTTTTGAAGTGGTTAGCCCAAATGTAGCGCCAACTTTCGAAATCATTACACCTCAAATCAGAGAAATCGAAGTAAAAGATCCAGAATTTGTTGTAGCGACTGAAGAAGTGAGTTTTTCATTGGATTTATTCGCTGCAAAAGAAGAAGTTAAAGAGAATGCAATTGTTTTCGAGTTAACGCCAGAAACACGCGCTATGGAAGTAAAAGATCCTATAAACGTGGTTCCAGTTACAGAGGTAAATCAAAGCGGAATTATTAAATATTCTCTTGAAGATTATTTGGAAAAAGAAGAAGAATTAGTAGCATCTAAACCAATTGAAGTAGTAAATGAACCGATTGATGAAGAGTTAAACTTCACCATGAAAACAAATACTCAAAAGTTTGAAGATGCCATGAATTTGGATAATGTTTCTCCTTTAGAAATGTCTATTGAGGATACATTAAAACTTAGAGCCGACGAACGTAAAAGAAAAATGAAAGAATTCAATCATAAATTTAACAATAGCGCTTCGCAAATTGATGAGTTTGAAAGAATTCCAGCCTATAAAAGAATGGGGTTTGATGTAACTTCTACACCAAACACTGCTAGTAATCAATCTAGAATGTCTTTAGGAACTGATAGTAACGACGATATCCAATTGCGTTCAAACAATTCATTCCTTCATGATAATGTGGATTAAATCTACAACAAACTAACCTACCCCAAGAAACCCGAAGAACAATTTTCGGGTTTTTTTATTACCTTTGCACAGTATTTGTAAAACCTCTTTCTGGGGTTTTAAGATAAATTAACTACAATAAATAAAAAATACAATATGAGTTTAGAAGCAAAAATCATGGATCACATGAAAGAGGCCATGAAAGCTAAAGACAGTATAGCTTTGGAAGCGTTAAGAGCTATTAAATCAGCAATTATTTTAGCAAAAACAGAAGCTGGTGCTGGAGATGGTTTGTCTGAAGATCAAGAAATCAAAATGTTACAACGTTTGGTGAAAATGCGTAAGGACAGTGCAGAAATTTTCACAACACAAAACCGTCCAGATTTAGCAGAACCAGAATTAGCACAAATCGCTGTAATTGAGAAGTTTTTACCAGCTCAGTTATCAGAAGAAGAAGTAGAAGCGGTAATTGCTAAAATAATTACTGAAACGGGTGCTTCAGGTATTGCATCTATGGGAAAAGTTATGGGATTAGCTTCAGCTCAAATAGGAGGACAAGCAGAAGGGAAAGTAATTTCTGGAATTGTAAAGAAACTTTTAGTATAAAATATACTTTATCACTCCCTCTCCTTTGGAGAGGGTTGGGGTGAGGCTCGGCTTCGTAGTTCAACTGGATAGAATATCAGATTTCGGCTCTGAGGGTTGCAGGTTCGAACCCTGCCGAGGTCACAAATAAACGTCAAGATTTCTTGACGTTTATTTTTTTTAAACACATAATTTTTACGTTATTTGTAAAATAGTCCCAAATAAATGAATCCACCACCTATAGAACACGAATTATTTTTAGCTGATTACATTGCTATGTTTGTTGTGGTGGCTCCTTTTGCGGCTATCTTTTTTGCCTTTGCTTTTTACGTAACAGAAATTGTTTATCTACGTAATTATAAAAAACCTTTAGTGGTATTTGCTAATGTGAATTTTTTAAAGTTAAATGATTCTCGAAAGCATATCTTAACAACAAATTTTCATTTTTACAATCGATTAAAACCTAAGTATAAAAGATATTTCGAACATAGAGTAGCTAAGTTAATTTTGCATTATAATTTTGAAGGTAGAGATATAGAAATTACCGAAGAAATGAAAGTAACTATATCGGCAACATATGTAATGTTAACCTTTGGAATGCGTGAATATTTAAATCCATTGTTCAAACGAATTGTTGTTTATCCTGATATTTATTATTCATCTCAAAATGATAATTACCACAAAGGAGAGTTTAATCCAAGAATGGAATGCGTTGTTTTTTCTTGGAAACATTTTAAAGAAGGAATTGATATTACAAATGATAATTTGAATTTAGGATTACATGAATTTACCCATGCTTTTCATATTTATGCATTAAAAAGTGATAAAGCAACTTTTGTTTTGTTTAACGAATCCCTTCAAAATTTATTTCGTGTGGTTTCAAAGCCCGAAGTGAAGCAACGTTTAATTGAGTCTGGTTTTTTACGTGATTATGCTTACGAAAATCAATTTGAATTTGTTGCTGTTTTATTGGAATACTTTTTTGAATCTCCACAGGAATTTAAAATGAAATTCCCTTCTATATTCCTGAAAGTCAAGCATATGATTAACTATAATGAAAGGTATTTTATTTCATCTATAGTTTAAAATACTGATATCTATCATGTTTTTGAGCCAAAATTTTAAGTAACTTTATGTCATTAAAATTTTGGTATTATGAAACAAAAAGTGCCCGTGTCAACTATCATGACAAAAAATGTAGTGAAGTTGAACTTATCAGATGATTTAACAAAAGCGGAAAGCTTGTTTAAAAAGTACCACATTAGACACATTCCTGTGGTTTACAGTAATAAAATTGTTGGAATGTTAAGTTATACCGATTTGTTGCGAATTTCGTTTGCAGATGCTATTGATGACGACGAAGATGTTGTGGATACAACAGTTTATAATATGTTTACCGTGGAGCAAGTAATGGCTAAAAAAATAGTTTCGATTTCACCTGAAACCACTATCAAAGAAGCGGCTCAAATTTTAGCTACTAAAGAGTTTCATGCACTTCCTGTATGTGAGGGAGAATTGTTAGTGGGAATTATAACCACAACCGATTTAATAAAATACTTAATCGATCAATATTAAATGAAAAAGCCTAACATTTTACTGTTAGGCTTTTTTGAATTATTTTGTTATTTGTTTTAAATCTGCAATGGTTGCAATTGGGTCTTGCGCACCAAAAACATAACTTCCGGCTACTAATACATCAGCACCAGCATCAACTAGTTGTTTTGCATTTTTATTGGTTACACCGCCGTCAATTTCGATTATTGTAGCCGCATTTTTTCTATTAATTAGAGCTTTTAGTTTTTCAACTTTAGCATAAGTGTTTTCAATGAACGATTGACCTCCAAAACCTGGATTTACACTCATGATACACACTAAATCGATATCCTGAATAACATCTTCTAATAAATCTACGTTGGTGTGCGGATTCAATGCTACTCCAGCTTTCATGCCTTCCGCTTTGATTGCTTGAAGTGTTCTGTGTAAATGTGTACAAGCTTCGTAATGAACCGTCAAAACATCGGCGCCTAATTTTTTGAATGTTGCAATGTATCGATCAGGATCAACAATCATCAGGTGAACATCTATGGTTTTTTTAGCGTGTTTATTTATCGCATCTAAAACAGGCATACCAAAAGAAATATTCGGAACAAAAACGCCATCCATAATGTCAATGTGGAACCAATCGGCCTCACTTGTATTAATCATTTCAATGTCGCGTTGTAAATTAGCAAAATCAGCTGCAAGAACTGAAGGAGCAATAAGTGTGTTTTTCATAAACTTGTAAAAGTGTGTGTTGTTGTGCACAAAGATAGTTTTTAGTTTAAGAGTTTAAAAATTTTGTCGATTAAAAGATTTAACTAGATAATATTCCTCCCTTTGGGGGGTAGGGGTTAAAAAATAAAACTCCGGTAATCAGCCGGAGTTTCAATCATCAATCAAAAAACGAACAGTCTTAGACTGTTGTTGCTATACTTTAGGTGTTATCCTAAATATGTTTTTAATATCTTACTTCTAGAAGTATGTTTTAATCTTCTAATCGCTTTTTCTTTAATCTGACGAACACGTTCACGAGTTAAATCGAAAGTTTCGCCAATTTCTTCTAAAGTCATTGGGTGTTGGTCACCTAAACCAAAGTATAAACGCACTACATCTGCTTCTCTTGGAGTTAATGTTTCTAATGCTCTTTCAATTTCAGTTTGTAATGATTCGTGAATTAATTCTCTATCTGGATTTGGAGATTCACCTGAACGTAAAACGTCGTATAAGTTAGAATCTTCTCCTTCAACTAAAGGCGCATCCATTGATAAATGACGACCAGAGTTTTTCATAGACTCTTTTACATCATTTACAGTCATATCAAGTTCTTTTGCAATTTCTTCAGCAGAAGGTGGGCGCTCATTAGATTGCTCTAACAACGCATACATTTTGTTGATTTTATTGATAGAACCAATTTTGTTTAATGGTAAACGAACGATACGAGATTGTTCAGCTAGAGCTTGAAGAATCGATTGACGAATCCACCATACAGCATATGAAATGAATTTGAATCCACGCGTTTCATCAAAACGTTGAGCAGCTTTAATTAATCCTAAATTTCCTTCGTTAATTAAATCAGGAAGTGTAAGTCCTTGATTTTGATATTGTTTTGCTACTGAAACTACGAAACGTAAATTAGCTTTTGTTAATTTTTCTAAAGCGCGTTGATCTCCGGCTTTAATTCTTTGTGCTAATTCTACTTCTTCGTCAGCAGTAATAAGGTCAACTTTTCCAATTTCTTGTAGGTATTTGTCTAAGGAAGCAGTTTCACGATTGGTAACCTGCTTGGTAATTTTAAGTTGTCTCATTTATTTTTTCTCCTTACTTTTTAAAAGTTCTGGTAGTTATACGTAGCAGGTTACAAAAAAGTTACAAAAAAAATAAAATAAAATTTAAAAACCCCAATTCAGTTAAATGAATTGGGGTTTTATATGAACTAATATTTAAAAATATTAACCTTGTGGAGTATCCTTTTTTTCAATAGGTCTTTCTTCTCTTGGAGGTCTTGGTAAAAGTGCTTTTCTAGACACTTTTTCTTTACGTGTTTTAGGATCAACTCCTAAGTATTTTACCATAAATACATCACCCATGTTTACAACATCAGTAACATTTTCTGTTCTTTCCCAAGCTAATTCAGATACGTGTAATAAAACTTCGTTTCCTGGTGCTTGTGTGTATTCTACAACAGCTCCAAAATCTAACATTTTAATTACTTTTACTTCGTAAGCTTCTCCCATTACAGGTTTGAAGATAATAGAATCAATTTTAGCTAATACTGCAGCAATACCATCAGGATTAGTTCCTAAAATTTCAACTACACCTTGCTCATCTACTTCATTGATAACTATTGTAGTTCCAGTAGCTTTTTGTAATTCTTGAATTACTTTTCCACCAGGTCCAATTAACGCTCCAATGAAAGCTCCAGGAATGGTTCTTGTAATAATTTTTGGTGCTTTTGGTTTTACTTCAGCTCTTGGTGCTGCAATAGTTTCAGTTAATTTACCTAAAATATGTAAACGTCCGTCACGAGCTTGCCCTAAAGCTTGTTCCATGATATCATAGCGTAAACCATCAATTTTGATGTCCATTTGACATGCTGTAATACCGTCAGCAGTTCCAGTTACTTTAAAGTCCATATCTCCTAAGTGATCTTCATCTCCTAAAATATCAGACAATACAGCGAATTTCTCACCATCAGTAATTAATCCCATAGCAATACCAGAAACTGGTTTTACCATTTGAACTCCAGCATCCATTAACGCCATTGTACCAGCACAAACCGTTGCCATTGAAGAAGAACCGTTAGATTCTAATACTTCAGAAACGATACGAATTGTGTAAGGACAATCTGCAGGAATCATATTTTTTAAAGCTCTTTGAGCTAAGTTTCCATGACCTACTTCTCTTCTTGAAGTTCCTCTTAAAGGTTTAGCTTCACCAGTTGAGAAAGGAGGGAAGTTATAATGTAAATAGAATTTTTCTTCACCTTGTTCAGATGGAGAGTCTATTTGGTTAGCTTCTCTTGAAGTTCCTAAAGTTACAGTGGCTAAAGCTTGTGTTTCTCCACGGGTAAATAAAGACGAACCGTGAACAGAAGGTAAATAATCTGTTTCACACCAAATTGGTCTGATTTCAGTTGTTTTTCTTCCGTCTAAACGAACACCTAATTCTAACACTACATTACGCACAGCTTCTTTGTTTGTTTTGTAGAAATATTTTGATACTAAATCGCCATCAGCAGCTAATTCTTCTTCTGTAAATAAAGCTTTTACTTCTTCTTTTACTTCAGCAAATGCAGCACTTCTTTCGTGTTTAGCCGAACCAACTTTTGCAATTGCATAAATTTTATCGTAAGCCGCAGCTTTTACTTTTTTGTAAATTTCTTCGTTTTCTTTCTCACCTTCATACGTACGAATTTCTTTTTTACCAAAAGCAGCTTGTAAACGTAATTGTGCTTGAATTTGAACTTTGATAGCTTCGTGAGCAAATTTGATAGCCTCTACCATTTCTGCTTCTGAAATTTCTTTCATTTCTCCTTCAACCATCGCAACAGAATCCATAGAAGCTCCAATCATCATATCAATGTCTGATTGTGCTAATTCTTCTCTACTTGGGTTGATAACGAATTTTCCATCGATACGTGCTACACGAACTTCAGAAATTAAGTTATAAAAAGGAATGTCTGAAACAGCTAATGCAGCTGAAGCCGCTAATCCAGCTAATGCATCTGGCATAACGTTTTCGTCATGCGACATTAATTGAATCATTACTTGTGTTTCAGCATGATAGTCATCTGGGAAAAGTGGACGCAATACGCGGTCTACTAATCTCATTGTTAATACTTCGCTGTCACTTGGACGTGCTTCTCTTTTGAAGAAACCACCAGGAAAACGACCTGCTGCTGCAAATTTTTCGCGATAATCTACTGTTAAAGGTAGAAAATCTACTGCAGGATTTGAGGTTCTTGCAGAAACTGCTGTTGCTAATAACATGGCATCGCCCATACGAACAACAACAGATCCATCTGCTTGTTTGGCTAATTTTCCAGTTTCGATTGTGATGCTTCTTCCGTCACCTAAATCGATAACTTCTTGGAATACTTTTGGAATCATAAATTTTTTAATTCTAAATTAAACAAAGGGTCAGTTGTGTTGTTGTTGTGTGTGTAGTTGTTTGTAACCCAATGAAAAACCAAACTTTTTCTGTCAATATAAATAAAACAAAAAGGGGCACGAAGCCCCTTTAGTTGATTATTTTCTAATACCTAATTCTTTAATAATCTCACGATATCTGTTGATATCTTTCTTTTTTAAGTAATCAAGAAGACTTCTTCTTTTACCTACTAAAAGTACTAATGAGCGCTCAGTGTTATAATCGTGACGATTTTTTTTCAAGTGCTCAGTTAAGTGAGTAATTCTGAATGTAAATAATGCGATTTGCCCTTCAGCAGATCCAGTGTTTTCAGCTTTTCCTCCGTGTTTAGCGAAGATTTCAGCTTTAGTTTCTTTAGACAAGTACATGCTAATATTATTTTAAATGATTATTATGTATGAATTGTATGGTTGCAATTCGGATGCAAAGATAAAAATAATTTAGAATTATGGATTATGAATTCAGAATTATTTTCAAATAAAAAAATTAAGCTATTTTGTCTATCGCTTTGAAGGCTCTTTTTAATAAAAATGGTGTTGCTAACGTAGTTATAAGTCCCATAATAACAAGCATCGAAAAGATTTCGGTATTGATAATTCCTGCTTTGTAAGCGATATTAGCAATAACTAATTCCATAATACCTCGGGCGTTTAAGCCAAATCCAAGTGCCATGGATACATTGTGATCTAATCTTGCAAATCGACCACCAACATATCCACCAATAATTTTTGATAAAAAAGAAACAGCAATTATGGCAAATAATAATGGATAGTTTTCAATGGACGAAAATTGAAATTCTAGCCCAATTCCTGCAAAGAAAATAGGAGCTAAAAATCCCATTGCCATACTATTTGTGGTATTGTGAAACGTATTCAAATGTTTTTCACCTACCAATTCTTTTGAAATTAGCATGGAAGCAAAAAAGGCTCCAATAATGAAATGCAAACCAATACTTTCTGTTATCGTAGCAAAAATTAAGATGAATACGAAAAACACAGCAAAAAGCGATTCTTTTCCTTTTAATACGGATATAATCTTATTTAATTTGTTTTCGATTAAATTTTCTTCTCTTGATACATTGCGGATTACTCTATAGGTTGCAATTACTAAAATAAGAAAGCAGCTCAATTTTAAAAGGGTTATTAGCGTAGCATTAGTAATGTTAGTAAACGTTTGTTCAACATCTTTTATATCTAATAATATTCCTAAAATAGTAAGCGCAATAACGTCATCAAAAATTGCAACCGAAATTATTTTTTGTCCGACTGACGAATTCAGTTTGCCTAAATCCATCAAAATACGAATACTTACAGGTAATGCTGTAATGGCAACACACAATCCAATGAAAATGGTTGACATAACGTCTAATTCGAAATAACGACCCACAAAAAAACCTGAAGTAATCGGTATAAAAAAGGCTAAAAGAGAAATTACAATGTTTCTACCTTTCATCGATTTCACTATTTCGTCCAAGTTAATTTCTAAACCAGCAATGATTACCAATAAGAAAACACCTAATTCAGAAATTACTTTTAACTCTTCGGTACGATGAATGAAATTTAAAATCGTTGGCCCTAAAAGTACACCAGCTAAAATTTCACCAATCATAGCAGGTTGTTTAAAACGTTCCATGATTTCGCCAAAAAATCTTGCCAATACTAATAATAGCAATAAATTAGCAAAGAAAGGAAGCTCTAAACTTGGGACATTAAATTCCATAAATAGCGAGAGTCGAATTAGTTATAATCACGACAAATGTATAAAAAAGAGTCAAACTTTATTTATAACTTAAAATAATTTTGCGACTTCTTCATTAACAAATTCTAAAAAGCGTTCATCTGCTGCTGTAAAAGGGTCTAAAACATGTGAATCAATGTCAATTTGTCCAATATTAACTCCGTTAACGAATAAAGGAACCACAATTTCTGATTTTACAGTAAAACTACAAGCAATATAATTATCTTGTGCTTGAACATCAGGAACCACAAAATTTGCATTTGATTCCGCAACTTGTCCGCAAATTCCTTTTCCAAATGGTATAACAGTGTGATCGGTTTCGGCACCTACGTAAGGACCTAAGTGTAGTGTTTTAGCTTCGTGATTTGCAAAATAAAATCCCACCCAATCATAATAACTAACGTTATCACTTAATAGTTGACAAATTTCTTTCAGTTTCTCATCGCGAGTAGCATTTTCTTTTTCAATAATGCTCGAAACAATTGGTTTTAATTCTTCAAATGTCATAGTTGTATTTTTTTACAAAAGTATTTATTCTATACTATAAAAAAATCTATATTTTTGTTAAAAATGTACGTTTTGAAAAACACCATTAACCAATATAAACCTTTTTTTGCTTTTTTAATTAAGTTTTTACTTTTTTATGTTGTCTTTACATTTATTTATAAAATGTATTTGAGTCAATATGATGTGGTAAAAAATGAGGTGGATTATTTTACAGAAATAGTTTCAAATCAGACCAAACAATTTATGTTGTTTTTTACTGATGATGCAGAATCTATAAAGCATGATAAAGAACCTTCGTTAAAAATTTTTTACAAAGAAAAATATGTGGCAAGAGTTATTGAAGGGTGCAATGCGGTAAGTGTAATGATCTTGTTTGCAGCATTCGTTTTTGCATTTTCAACTCAGTGGAAAAAAACTTTGCTATTTATTGTTTTTGGAGTTGTTTTGATACATGTTTTGAACGTTATTAGAATTGCATTATTGTCTTTTGCATTGTATTACTATCCGCAATATGAAGAACTTTTACACGGTACTATTTTCCCTCTTTTTATTTATGGAGTTGTATTTGTTTTGTGGATTTTATGGGTAACCAAATTTTCAGGCTATGTTAAGAGAACTAATTAAAAATAAAAGAAGACTTTTTTTTATAGGATTAGCGCTCTTGGGACTAATTTTAGTCAGAGCCTTTGAGGACCAATTGTTTTATGATCCTTTCTTGTCATTTTTTAAAACGGATTATCAAAACAAACCATTACCTAATTTAGATCAGTTTTTGTTGTTTTTGAATTTGCTTTTGCGATACACTTTAAACACCTTTTTTTCATTGATAATAATTCGATTATTGTTCAATGAAAAACAGTTGATGGTTTTTTCAGGATATTTATTTCTTTTTCTTTTTTTAGTTTTAGTCGCAATTTTTTTCGGATTACTTCATTTTTCTAATCAACCTGATTATTTGATTTTGTTCTACATCAGACGTTTTTTAATTCAGCCTTTATTTTTAGTGCTTTTTATTCCAGCTTTTTATTATCAGCAGTTAACTCGCTAATTTTTTGTATCTTTATGTAATAATCTTTTGATTATGAAAGTTACAAAATACTCAGGTGAATTAGTTCATTACGATGAACAGAAACTAATTAATTCACTCCGAAAATCAGGAGCCGACCAAGCTATGGCAGAAACCATTGTTAAGGAAATTGAAAGCGAAATGTATGAGGGCATTTCCTCGAAAAAAATCTATAAGCGTGCTTATCAGCTATTAAAAAACATTTCTAACGTTCATGCCGCTCGATACAATCTAAGAACTGCCTTGTTAGGACTTGGCCCTGCAGGATTTTTCTTTGAGAAATTTATTGCTAAAGTCATGAAAGAGCAAGGTTTTCAAACTAAAGTTGGTATTACACTTAATGGAAAATGTATTTCTCATGAAATAGACATATTGCTTCTCAAAAACGATGTGGTTTCTATGATTGAATGCAAATTTCATTCAGGGCAAGATGCAAAAAGTGATGTAAAAGTTCCCATGTATATTTTGTCTCGATTCAATGATGTAAAAGATAAAAAGTACGATTTGTTTTCTGCAAAACGAAGTATTTCAAAGTGTATCATTGTAACCAACAACAAGTTTACCACAGATGCAATTCAGTTTGGAGAATGTTCCGGTTTGAGTATGTTGAGTTGGGATTATCCTCAAAAAAATGGTATCAAAGATTTGGTTGATCGTTTTCGAGTTTATCCTGTAACTTGTTTAACCACTTTAACCAAAGCAGAAAAAGACCAATTGTTGATTTTAGATTGTATTACCATAAATGATTTAATTCAACATCCCGATTATTTAAAAACCATCGAGTTAAGTCATAATCGAACTATAAATGTTTTAAAAGAAGCGAATCAATTAACAAATTAAAGCAAAAATCATGAAAATTCATTTTTTAGGCGGAGCAGGAACTGTAACGGGTTCAAAAACGTTAATCGAACACAATAATCTCCGAATTCTGATTGATTGTGGGATGTTTCAAGGCATAAAATCATTGCGCGAATTAAATCGTGAGCCGCTATCCATTTTACCTGAAACGATTGATTTTGTATTGCTTACTCATGGGCATTTAGATCATTGTGGTTGGTTGCCCAAATTCGTTAATGAAGGTTTTAAAGGAAAAATTTTCTGCACACGACCAACAAAAGAAATTTCGCGATTGATTTTGTATGATAGTGCGAAAATTCAGGAAGAGGAAGCTAAAAAAGCCAATGAAGAACATTTTTCAAAACATGACCCAGCCGAACCGTTATATACAGAGTCCGAAGTAGATGCTGTAATTCCGAAATTCAGAGTTGTGGAAAAAGATTTGGATGTGAAATTAGATGATGATGTTTCTTTCAAATTCTTTTATGCAAGTCATATTTTAGGCGCTTGTTCAATTGAATTAACCATCGACGGAAAAGTTTTGGTTTTCTCCGGTGATATTGGTCAAGATGATGATGTGTTGATGTTTCCGTCTAAAAAACCAAAAAAAGCAGATTATGTTTTTTTAGAAAGTACCTACGGAAATCGCCTTCATCCACAAACTAATGCGTTATTTGAATTGGAAACCATCATAAATAATACGTTCAACAAAGGCGGAACAGTTATAATTCCAAGTTTTGCGGTAGAACGTGTGCAAACTATGATGTATTTAATTTGGCAATTAAAAAAAGAAGAACGTATTCCAAATATGCCTTACATCATCGATACGCCAATGGGAATTAGCGTTTTAGATGTTTTTAAAGATAATCGCACATGGCATAAATTATCTTTTGAAGATTGCGACGAAATGTGCAAAGTTTTTACCCTAATTTCTGATTACAAAGACAGCATGAATGCAGTTTATGATAAACAACCAAAAGTAGTTATCGCAGCAAGTGGTATGATTACTGGAGGAAGAGTTTTATCGTATTTGGAAAGATTAATCGATAAACCAGAAACTACGGTAACGCTGGTAGGTTATCAAGCCGAAGGAACACGTGGCAGAAAATTATTAGAAGGCGCTCAAGAAATTAAAATTTACGGAAAATATTATCCTGTTCAAGCGAATATTCTATTGATTGAAAGTTTATCCGCTCATGGAGATCAAAAAGATTTACTGAATTGGTTATCCGAATTGGAAACCAAACCTAAAAAAGTATTCTTAGTTCATGGCGAAAATGAAGCGGCTGATGAATTGCGATTAAAAGTCCAAGAACAATATGGTTTTGATGCTCAAGTTCCGTTTTTAGGGCAAGTCATTGAAATTTAGATTAAAATTAACGCAAATTAAAATTCAATTTCCTACTTTTGCTCCGATGAATTTCAGAAAACACATAAGTATTGTATTAGCTTCCTTAGTATTGCTTGCCAATTTAGGGTTGAGTTTTGCCGTGCATTATTGTAAAGATGAAATTGCATCAGTTTCTTTTCAATATCAAGAAGACGAACCTTGTGTTGAGGATATAAAATTATGTTGTGCAAAAGAAGATTCTCACGATTCTTGTTGTTCCAACAAACTAATCAAAGTTGAAAAAAAGACCGATGATATATTGGTTAAAACCTTTCAATTAGATTTAGAACAAGCGGTTTTTAATGCTGATTGGAAACCAAATTTCGTTGCATTTGAATCAGAAAATTTCGTTTCAAATGAAGTGGCTTTTTATTGCGATTCTCACGCGCCGCCACTCTACAAACTCTACTGTCAATTGGTTTTTTACGCATAATTTATTGTTTTTTATTCTATAAATCAAAGAATTAATAACAATAAATAACCTTATTATGTTTAAAAATATAGCGTTTTTGCTATTCTTTGTTTCTCAATTTATTTATTCGCAAGAAACCGTAAAAGGAATAGTAACAGACGAAAATAATCAGCCTTTATTAGGAGCTAATGTGTTTTGGTTCAATACTGCAATTGGAACTACAACAGATGAAAATGGAAATTTTTCTATAAAGAAATCTCCCGAAACTACTTTTTTAGTGGTGAGTTACATTGGTTTTGAAACTAAGAAAATTGAAATTACTTCAAGCACGATTTCTGTTATTCTAAAAGAAGTCAATACATTGAAAGAAGTAACGATTACCAAAACCAAAAAAGGAACCGAACATTCCTTGTACAAAGTTCAAAATGTGCAAGTAATGGGGCAAAAAGAGTTGTTGAAAGCGGCTTGTTGTAATTTGTCTGAAAGTTTTAGTACGAATCCATCTATCGATGTTAATTTTTCTGATGCCGTAACAGGAAATCGTCAAATTAAAATGTTAGGTTTAACAAGTCCTTATATTTTGATTGCGGAAGAAAATATTCCTTCGGTTCGTGGTGCTTCACAAGCTTACGGATTGTCTTTTGTGCCAGGAACTTGGGTAGAAAGTATTCAAATTACTAAAGGAGCAGGAAGTGTGATTAACGGTTACGAAAGTATTTCAGGCCAAATCAATTACGAAGTTTTAAAACCTTCTAATGATATTCCGTTTTTCTTAAATGCATATGCTTCGCAAGATGAACGTTATGAAATCAATACGCATTTCAATAATAAATTTACTGATAAATTAAGCTCGACTTTGTTTTTACACGGAAATACACGTGTAGGAAAAAATGATATGAATGATGATGGGTTTTTAGATGGTCCAATCGGAAAACAAGTCAATATTTTAAACCGTTGGCAATATAACAATGCCGAAAATGGAATCGTAAGTTTTTTAAATGTTCGCTATATGAACGATGAAAAACAAGCTGGTGAAATGAGTTTCAATCCAGATACGGACAGATTAACTACAAACGCTTGGGGAAGTGAAATCAATACTGAAAAAATTGAAATTTCAAACAAAACTGGTTATGTTTTTCCTGATATGCCATATCAAAGTTTTGGATTTCAGAACTCGTTTCAATCACACAAACAAGAATCGTATTTTGGTTTAAGTCAGTATGACATTCATCAAAAAAGTTTTTATTCGAATTTATTGTTCAATTCGATTATCAATAATACCAAAAATAAATTCACAACAGGTTTAAATTTCACTTACGATGATTATAATGAATTTGTAAATGTGAATTTTAATCGCGATTTTTCAAGAATTGATAATTCGGTTGGTGCTTTTTTTGAATATACGTATGACAATACCGATAATTTCAGTTTAGTTGCTGGAGCACGTGTTGATAATCATAATCGTTTAGGAACTTTTATCACGCCAAGATTACATATTCGTTACAATCCTTGGAAAGAAGCGGTAATTAGAGCTTCAGCCGGAAGAGGAAAACGTGCGGCTAATATTTTTGCTGAAAACCAACAATTGTTTGCTTCAAACAGAAATTTCTCAATCTTGAATACTGATGGAAGTTTGTACGGGTTAAATCCTGAAATTGCATGGAATTATGGTTTAAGTTTCATTCAAAAATTCAAATTAGCTGGAAAGGATGCTGAGGTGATTTTAGACTATTATCGTACCGATTTCCAAAATCAAGCGGTTGTAGATGTGGATCATTCCCCACAAGAAGTATTGTTTTATAACTTAGATGGAAATAGTTTTGCGAATTCATTTCAAGCAGAATTTTCAATTGATTTGATAACGCATTTAACGTTTAAAACAGCTTATAAATATTACGATGTGCAAACGCAATTCATAAGAGGACAATTGGAAAAGGCTTTGCAAGCAAAACATAGAGTTTTTGGAAATTTAGCATACGAAACACACATCAAAGACAAAGGACAACAATGGAAGTTTGATGTTACATACAATTGGTTAGGCGAACAACGCTTACCTTATACACAATCAAACCCAGTACAATATCGTTTTGATGAATATGCACCAGCTTTCGGAACATTAAATGCTCAAATTACGAGAACATTTTCAAGTACTTTTGAAGTGTATGTTGGAGGAGAAAATATGACGAATTACAAACAAATGAACGGAATTGTTCAAAATGAAAACCCTTTTGGTACTTATTTTGATAGTAGTATGATATATGCTCCAACTTTTGGCGCCATGTACTATGCTGGATTGCGATTTAAAATTAAAGATAAAAAAGAGAATCATAAAATAGAAGAGTTAGCCCCAGTTGAAGAGGAAACTCATAATCACTAAATAATAGAAAAATGAAAAAAATAGTTTTATTAGTATTAGCTTGCCTTTTTTCTCTAACAATGGTAGCACAAGAGAAAAAAAGCAAAAACAAAAAAGTAGAATTTAAAGTAGCAGGAAATTGTGAAATGTGCGAAAAGCGCATTGAAAAAGCTGCATTTTCAGTGAAAGGAGTAAAAAGTGCAGAATGGCACTCAGACCATGGTGATATTCATTTGATTATTGATGAAACAAAGTGTACTGCTAAAGATGTAGCAAAAGCAATTGCTGCTGTGGGGCACGACACTGAATTTGCTAAAGCAAAAGATGAAGATTATGACAAACTTCATGGATGTTGTAACTACAATAGGATAGAATAACAAAAAATCCGATTAGAATTTCTAATCGGATTTTTTGTTATTTTTTTTCTAAATTAAATTGCTGAATCAAAATATACCATACATTTGTATTGCTTTTAGGTAGAAGTAAAATCAATTTGAAAAAATTTATAAAATTATTTCCAATTTTCATGCTCGCATTTTTTATGTGGGCTATTGGTGTTTATTTCAATACTCC
Organism: Flavobacterium sp. UBA7663; assembly: GCF_002483315.1. GTDB lineage: Bacteria > Bacteroidota > Bacteroidia > Flavobacteriales > Flavobacteriaceae > Flavobacterium. The sequence continues at coordinate 46,272 of NZ_DLHR01000014.1, read as the reverse complement.
AAATGAGGCAGCATTAGAATCTCAAGTTGAATTTCAACAAAAGTTTAAGGTTTCTGATTTTTCTCATTTTCATACTGTTGAGGTTGAAGAAGGAGAATTTATTATTATTGAATCGGAACCTGAATTTGAAGTTGAGTTAGATTGGTTTTCAATCTCAACTAAATCTGTAAACTTCAAAAACACAAAGTTTGCACAAAGTTCAGAGTCATATTCTGCCCAATTATTTTTCTCAAAAGAAATTATTCCACTTTACGATTTATATTGTAATTGGAAATTCCATTTGTCTTAATACGATAATTATTTTTTAAGATTTCAAACCCTTTGAAATCAATGATTTATTTGTATTAATTCAATTTCATTATAAAATGAAAACACAAAATGTTGGTTTTGATGAACACAAAGTGCTTCATCACTTAACCCATTATTTACCAGCACAAAATCCGTTGAAAGACTTTGTGCATCACAATACATTACACGCATTTCAACATAAAGAATTTCACGAAGCTTTAGCAAAGGCAAATACAATTTTTGGATACAAAACCTATCTTTCTTTGGTAGAGTTTAGAAACAGATTTGCTAAAAATGAGATTAAAGAGAATGTTTTAGACTATATTATTTCGAAAAATAAAGGAATTGAAAATATAGAATCTTGGAAGCATAAATTATTACATCAACCGTATGATGAATCCGTTCAATCAAGAATAGGAAATTTACGCGCCAATTGGAAAAAAGAATATGCCATAAATCTAGAAAAATCAACACATAGTTTGTTGTTTAGAGTTTTGTGTAGCTATTTAGACCAAGGAATTGCCATGTGGACTTTTCCGGAAAACGAAAACGGTTTTCTAAACTCCATAATTGCTTTAGAAAAAAATGCATCAACTGGAATTTTTACTTCAAAACGAGTAAAAGAATTGCTATTCAATAAGACTTCAATAACACAATTGTTAGAAATTGTTGTAGGAAAAGTAGAATTGTACGAACATTATTTGTTTGATCAACAATTTTCGCATCCAGGATGGAGTGGCATGATTGCTACTATTGAATCCAATCCAAGTTCGCTTTTAGATAGCAAACCCATTACTTTTGAAGAACTAGTACAATTTGAATTACTATTAGAGATTGATGTTTTAGATAAAAAATTCAATAGTAACTGGTCTCCACTAGGTCTTAAGGTCAGAGCAGAAGAATATAATTTGTTTGATGCTATAAAATATAACGAGCTATTTGATGTATTATCACTTTGGCAACAAGCTTTTGAATTTAGCTTTTACGATGAAGTACTTTCTGGTGTAAAAGAAGTAAAAGAAATCAACGTCAAAGAAATTCCAAGTTTTCAAGGATTGTTTTGCATGGACGATAGAGAATGTTCGTTTAGAAGACACATAGAACATATCGACAAACAAGCAGTAACTTTTGGAACAGCAGCTTTTTTTAATTTTGAATTTTATTTTCAGCCTGTTGGTGGAAAATTTCATACTAAGTTATGTCCAGCGCCAGTAACGCCTAAATATTTAATTAAAGAAGAACATAGAAAGAAAAAACAAGCTAAAGATTTACATTATCACAAGCAATCTCATTCATTGTTATTTGGTTGGATTATTAGTCAAACTTTAGGGTTTTCTTCGGCATTCAAGTTGTTTTTGAATATTTTCAAACCTTCGATGTCACCTGCAACTACAGCTTCTTTTAAGCATTTACATAAAAAATCAAAATTGGTTATTGAAAACAATAACAATGAAAAAGTTGACGATTTGCAAGTTGGGTTTACCATTGAAGAAATGGCAAATAGGGTGGAAGGTTTGCTAAAAAGTATTGGATTGGTAACTGATTTTGCTCCAATTGTTTATGTGGTAGGTCATGGAGCAACAAGTGTAAATAATACACATTATGCAGGTTATGATTGTGGCGCTTGTTGTGGAAGACCAAGTTCGGTAAACGCAAAAGTGGCATCTTATGCGGCTAATCATCCTAGTGTGAGAGCTATTTTGAAACAAAGAGGAATTAATATTCCAGCAGCAACTCAATTTTTACCAGCATTGCATGATACCACACGCGATGAAATTGCTTTTTATGATGAAGAGATTTTGAACGATGTCAATAAAAAGTTACATCAAGAAAATAAAATTACATTCGAAAAAGCATTAGCAAATAACGCAAAAGAACGTTCTAGAAGATTTGATACGATTGATTCAACCGAAACAATAGAAAAGATTCATGAAAACGTAAAAAAACGAGCTTTTTCTTTATTTGAACCTCGACCAGAATTAAATCATGCTACAAACGCCATGTGTGTTGTAGGAAGAAGAAGTTTGTCGAAACAATTATTTTTAGACAGACGTTCTTTTTTAAACTCTTATGATTATAAAATTGATGCTTCAGGTGACTATTTAGCAGTAATTCTGGGTCAAGTAGCACCAGTTGCAGGAGGAATTAATTTGGAATATTATTTTTCGAGAGTAGATAATCAAAAATTAGGTGCAGGTTCAAAGTTACCTCATAATGTCATGGGATTAATTGGTGTTGCCAACGGAATTGATGGCGATTTGCGCCCAGGATTACCTAGTCAAATGATAGAAGTTCATGATCCAATTCGATTATTAGCGGTTGTTGAGCATTATCCAGAAGTAGTTAAAAAAGCGATTTCTAAAAATCCAGCTACTTATGAATGGTATAAAAACGAGTGGTTACGATTAGCGGTTGTTCATCCAGAAACGAAACAGATTTTTGTTTTTGAACAAGAAGAATTTATCGAATATCATCCAATTCAAAAAGCTAGTCATATTGAAAATGAGTTAGCATTAGCTGAAAAAACAAAGGAAAATCTTCCTGTAGGAATTCTAACTAACGCATAATATCATGGAACAAATACTTCAATATTTTTTAGTAGTACCTTTTTTAGGGTTTATCGGTAGTATCTTTTTACCAGAGAAAAATGAAAAATTAATTTCGGGAATTGCTTTCGGAACGGTTTTTATTCAATTTTTAGGATTGGTATTGTTTATCGGTTTTTGGATTTTCAACGGTTCAGAAGATCTGAATTTAAAAGAAATAACACTTTTAAAAACAGAACATTATGAGTTTTTTATAGATTTTTATTTTGATAAAATTGGTGCAGTTTACTTGTTTGTGGGTGCTCTGTTAACCTCAATGATAACAACTTATAGTCGCTATTATTTGCACAGAGAAAAAGGATATAAACGTTTTTTTAATACGGTTTTATTTTTCTTTTTTGGTTATAATTTGGCCATTTTAGCTGGCAATTTCGAAACCCTATTTATTGGTTGGGAAATCATCGGAATTTCTTCATTTTTATTAATTGCATTTTATAGAGAACGTTATTTGCCAGTAAAAAACGCATTTAAAGTGTTTTCAATTTACAGAATTGGCGATGTTGGATTACTATTAACCATGTGGGCAAGTCATCATTTATTTCATGAAAATATTACATTCATGAAGTTGAATAATTATGAATTGGTTAACGAACATTTGCAAAGTCATTCATTTATTGGGGTTTTTATAGCACTTTGTTTGGCTTGTGCTGCTGCGGCAAAATCGGCTCAAATTCCGTTTTCATCGTGGTTGCCAAGAGCAATGGAAGGACCAACTCCATCAAGTGCAATTTTTTATGGTTCACTATCTGTGCATTTAGGGGTTTTTCTGATGTTACGAACCTATCCATTTTGGGAACATCAAACAACTATGCGAATTGCAATTGGTTTAATGGGATTTACAACCAGTATTGCTGCATCATTAATGGCGAGAGTGCAATCTTCTGTAAAAAGTCAGGTCGCTTATAGTTCCATATCTCAAATTGGAATTATTTTCATCGAAATAGCATTAGGATTTGAAACTTTAGCTTTAATTCATTTTGCAGGAAATGCATTTTTAAGAACGTACCAACTGTTAGTTTCGCCATCTGTGGTGAGTTATTTGATTCGAGACCAATTTTACAATTTCCAGCCAAAAAGTAAAAAAGCTAATTTCTTTTTTCCAAAACGAATTGAAAACACTTTGTATATTCTTGCTTTAAAGGAATTTAATTTGGAAGGCTTCTTGAATTTAGTACTTTGGAAACCCTTAAAAACAATCGGAAAGTTATTAGATTTTTTAAATATCAAAAGAGTGTATTACTTTTTTATTCCGCTTTTTGTATTGGGATTCTTAGCTTATAAATTCAAAGTAGATTTGCCACAACAACTTATTTCGGTTTTACCTGAAGTCTTTGCGTTTATTGGATTGGTATTTGTTTTTAAATCCTTTTCAGAACGAAAAAGTCCGTTTTTAGCATGGATATTAATTGTGTTGAATCATTTTTGGATTGCTTTAGCAATTGTGTTTAACGACAAAGTTAGCGTAAGTGAAATTGCTTTTTATTTGGCAGGAATTATTCTTGCAGGAGGCATAGGTTATATTGCTTTGCTTCAACTGAAAAAAATAGAAATGCGGATTTTAATTAGTCAATATTTAGGACATGTTTATGAACATCCAAAATTTGCTTTCTTTTTCCTGTTGGCAACACTTGGAATTACTGGATTTCCAATCACTTCGACATTTATTGGCGAAGATTTGATTTTTAGTCACATCGGCAGTAATCAAGTTATTCTTGCCTTTTTCGTAGCATCAAGTTTTGTGGTTTCAGGTATTGCTGGAATCCGAATTTATGCACGTTTATTTCTTGGCCCTCATGTAAAAACATATCATGAGTCGCCTTACAAATCATCATAAAATTACTTAAAAATGACTTCAAAAATTAAAAAATATATACCTGCTGATGGATTGGCGGGCTTAAAAGAGAATTTTAAATCGGATGCAATTTCTGGTTTTATCGTGTTTTTATTAGCCTTACCTTTAAGTTTAGGAATTGCAAAAGCTTCAGATTTTCCTCCAATTATGGGATTAATTACTGCTATAATTGGTGGTTTAGTCGTTTCGTTTTTTATGGGTTCTCGCTTGACGATTAAAGGGCCAGCGGCTGGTTTAATTGTTATTGTTGCTGGTGCTGTTGCCGAGTTTGGGCAAGGAAATAACGATTTAGGTTGGAAATTAGCCCTTGGAGCAATGGTTGTTGCCGGAATAATTCAAATCCTTTTCGGTGTTTTGAAATTAGGTAAGTTAGCCGATTTCTTTCCGCTTTCTACTATTCACGGAATGTTAGCCGCTATTGGAATCATAATTATTGCCAAGCAAATTCCTGTTTTATTGAATGATAATCCTGCTTTAGCAAAAGGAATGGGACCAATCGAATTGTTATTAAACATTCCGAAATTCATCATCAATTTAGATACAAAAGCTTCAATTATTGGAGTGGTGAGTTTGGCAATTATGTTGGGTTGGCCATACATCAAAAACAAATCTATTAAAATGATTCCAGCACCCTTGGTTGTGTTGTTATTTGCTATTCCATGCGAATTATTTATGGATTTTGCGCACACAGAACCACCTTACGCTTTGGTGAAAATCGGAAATTTAGTAGATAATATCAACTGGAATGTCGATTTTTCAGGAATTAATCAAACCGGATTATTCATTAAATATGTCATTATGTTTGCTTTGGTTGGTACTTTAGAATCGTTGTTAACCGTAAAAGCTATTGATTTGTTAGACCCGTTTAAAAGAAAATCTGACACTAACAAAGATTTAATTGCGGTTGGCATAGGAAATACTTTAGCAGCTGTTTTAGGTGGTTTACCGATGATTTCTGAAGTAGCTCGTTCATCATCTAATGTAAATAATGGTGCAAAAACGCGTTGGGCTAACTTCTTTCACGGATTTTTCATTTTACTTTTTGTTTTATTAGCAGCTCCCTTACTAGAAATGATTCCTAACGCAGCTTTAGCCGCGATGTTAATTAGTGTGGGAATTAAACTAGCGCATCCAAAAGAATTCATACACATGTTACATATTGGAAAAGAACAATTATTCATTTTCACGGTGACAGTTTTGGTAACTTTATTTGAAGATTTATTACTTGGAATTGCTGCAGGAATGTTGGTTAAAATGATTATTCATGTTGTAAATGGCACACCAATTTCTTCTTTTTTTAAAGCGCCTACAGTAGTTTCCTTCGTGGATAATGAGTACAAAGTTGAAATTAATAAAGCTGCTATTTTTTCTAATTATTTAGGAATCAAAAGAAAATTAGAGGAAATTCCGCCAGGTTATCAAGTAAGTATTTGCTTGAAAAAAACAAAATTAGTAGACCATTCGGTGATGGAAAATTTAGAACACTTTAAACACGATTATGAAGCACATGATGATGGAGGAACAGTTACTATCATTGGTTTAGAAAATCATAAACCTTTATCTTCGCACCCAAAAGCTTCAAGAAAAAATCTAATTGCAGAATAATGATAAAAAATATAAAAATACGCTTGCTGTTCTTTATCGGAATAGCGAACTTATTTACTGTGAATATTAGTTATGCACAAGTAAAAGAAAGTAATAACGATATTTGGTTGCATTATTTTGGAAAGAATATGATTACGGAAAAGTTTTCTTTTTCATTTGAAGCCACAATGCGATATGCCAATGGATTTTCTGAAAAACAGCAATATTTTATTCGCCCATCGGTAGATTATCAGTTTACTAAAAAGTTTATGGGAAGTGTTGGATTTAGTCATTACAATACCTATTCCTACGGAAATCCGGCGATGAATAAAATTAGCATTCCTGAAAATCATTTTTGGATTCAAGGAACGTTTGTTCACAACAGTGGACAATTAAAAATCTCACACCGATTACGAGATGAATTTCGTTATGTTGGAATTCCAGCAATGCAATCGAATGGTGATTTAGAAATAGATCATTACGATTATAGAAACCGAATGCGTTATATGTTATTATTCAATTATCCTTTAATGAAAAAAGAAGAGGTAACGAAGTTATTTGCTTTGCTTGGCGATGAGGTTTTTATGAATATTGGTTCGAATGCAGGAAAAACGTTTTTAAATCAAAATAGAATAATTGGTGGAGTAGGTTATAATTTCGATAAAAATCATCAGATTCAATTGAGTTATATTCATCAAAATATTTGGAATTATACTAATACATTTCAAGAAAGTAATCCCACAGTAAGACTAAGTTATGTAACCAATTTCGATTGGAGTAAATAAAAACAAAACCCCGATTTGAAATTTCAAATCGGGGTTTTTATATTTCGTACTTTTTACTTCGAATTACATCATACCTGGCATTCCTCCGCCCATTGGCATACTTGATGATTCTTCTTTGATATCTATTAAAGCACATTCGGTAGTTAAAATCATACCAGCCACAGAAGCGGCGTTTTCTAAAGCTACACGAGTTACTTTTTTAGGATCGATAATTCCAGCTGCTAACATTTGAACGTATTCTCCTGTTTTTGCATTGAATCCGAAATCGTCTTTCCCCTCGGTAACTTTTGCAATTACTACTGAACCTTCGCCACCAGCATTTTCAACAATAGTTCTCAATGGAGATTCAACTGCTTTATTGATGATTTGAATTCCTGTTGCTTCGTCTGCGTTTTCTGCTTTGATGTTTGCTAAAGCCGCTTTTGCTCTTACTAAAGCAACACCACCACCAGCAACAATTCCTTCTTCCACAGCTGCACGAGTTGCATGTAAAGCATCGTCAACACGGTCTTTTTTCTCTTTCATTTCTACTTCAGAAGCAGCTCCAACATATAGTACTGCAACACCACCTGCTAATTTGGCTAAACGTTCTTGCAATTTTTCTTTATCATAATCCGAAGTTGTAGTTTCAATTTGCGATTTGATTTGGTTCACTCTTGCTTTAATGTTTTCAGCATCACCAGCACCATTTACAATTGTTGTATTATCTTTGTCAATAGTAATGTTTTCTGCTGTTCCAAGCATGTCTAAAGTAGTGTTCTCTAATGAATATCCGCTTTCTTCAGCAATTACAGTTCCGCCAGTTAAGATAGCGATGTCTTCTAACATAGCTTTTCTTCTGTCTCCAAAACCTGGTGCTTTTACAGCTGCGATTTTTAAACCACCGCGTAATTTATTTACTACTAAGGTTGCTAATGCTTGTCCGTCAACATCTTCAGCAATAATTAATAAAGGTCTGCCAGATTGTGCTACTGGTTCTAAAACCGGTAATAATTCTTGTAAGTTTGATATTTTCTTATCGTATAATAAAACGTATGGATTGCTTAATTCAGCTACCATTTTATCTGCGTCAGTTACGAAATATGGCGATAAATAACCTCTATCGAATTGCATTCCTTCTACAACATCAACGTAAGTGTCCATTCCTTTTGCTTCTTCAACCGTGATTACACCTTCTTTTCCAACTTTCGAAAAAGCGGTTGCAATTAAATCACCAATTGTATCATCGTTATTAGCAGAAATAGAAGCAACTTGTTTGATTTTTTCTGAAGAATCACCCACAGCTACTGATTGTTTTCCTAATTCAGCAACAATAGTTTCCACTGCTTTATCAATTCCTCTTTTTAAATCCATTGGGTTTGCTCCAGCAGCAACGTTTTTCAAACCTTCTTTAACGATAGCTTGTGCTAAAACTGTTGCAGTTGTTGTTCCGTCACCTGCTAAATCATTGGTTTTAGAAGCTACTTCTTTCACCATTTGAGCACCCATGTTTTCTAATGGATCTTGTAATTCGATTTCTTTTGCAACAGAAACACCGTCTTTAGTTACTGTTGGTCCACCAAATGATTTCGAAATAATTACATTTCTTCCTTTTGGTCCTAAAGTTACTTTTACTGCATTTGCTAATGCATCAACGCCACGTTTTAAACCATCGCGAGCTTCAATGTCAAATTTTATATCTTTTGCCATTTTAATTTTTGTTTAAATGTTATTGATTAATCTGTGATTAAAGAATTGCGTAAATTTCGTCTTCTCTCATAATCAGGTAATCTTTACCTTCATATTTGAATTCTGTTCCGGAATATTTACCATATAAAACTGTATCTCCAACTTTTACAGTCATGGTGTAGTCTTTTTTGCCATTTCCCACGGCTACTACAGTACCTTTTTGTGGTTTTTCTTTTGCAGTGTCTGGAATTATAATTCCTGAAGCTGTTGTAGTTTCTGCTGCCAAAGGAGCAATTACTACACGATCTGAAATAGGTTTAATGTTTAATGACATGATTATATGTTTTGTTTATTAAAATTAATTTGTTGCTTGTTGTTTTTCAGAAATTGTGCCAAAGCGATTTTCTGACAATTTTTCGGTAAAAAAAATGCCAGCACTGACATGCTGGCATTTTTATCTATTTTATCAATTCTTATTTTGCAGAATCAGTTGCAACTGGTGCTGGTGTAGCAGCAGGAGCAGCTTGAGGAGTTGTAGGAACTGTTGTAGTAGGAACAGCTGTTTCGTCTTCACCTAATACTTTAGAACCAGATGCAGCTCCATTAAAACTTAAACTAGAAAGTAAAATTAATGCAATTAAAATTCCTCCTAATGTCCAAGTACTTTTATCTAAAAAGTCTGTTGTTTTTTGAACTCCACCTAATTGTTGAGAACCACCAAATGAAGAAGATAAACCTCCACCTTTAGGGTTTTGAACCATAATAGCTAAGATTAATAAAAAACAAACAATTGTTATCGCAATTAAAAAACCTGTGAATCCCATAATTAATTATTATTTTGTTGTAAATTTTTGATTTCGTTTATTCGGTCTGCAAAGAAACTACTTTTTTCTGGATATTTCAAAATTAATATTTCATAAGCTTGTATCGCTTTTGTATATTTTTTTTGTTCCAAATACACTTTGGCTAATGTTTCAGTCATTAAGTGTGTAGGTTCTTCAATGCTTCTGCTAATATTTGCAGGTGGTTTGGTTGTTTCTTTTACTGGAGCAATTTTTGGATTGGCTTCAATAAATTTATCGATTATGTCTAATTTTTTTTGTTTTTCAGGATCGTTTTGAGTGTTTTTTTCTTCAATTTCACGTTCAATTGGGTTGAATTTTGTCAATTGTAACCATTCTTGAAAAGAATGTCTTTCAGATGGTGTAAATGGTAATGGTTTGCCAATTTCTAATTTTTCTTCAGAAGTTTGTTCAATTATTTCAGGCTCAACCTTTTCTTCTTCTTCTGTAGAAATAATTTCTATTTGAGGCAATACAATTACTTCTTCCATATGATGTACTTCAATATCCATTAAAGATTTTCGAATTTCATCAATCTTCTCTTGTTGTATTGCAGTAAAATTATCAGAAGTTATAAACTCAAATAAAATAGTTCTATCCGTAGTATATGCTGCCGTTTTTTTTAATTCGTAATTGTATCTAAAACTTTCCTGATTGTACAATCCTTTTAAATGTAAAGCTCGCGCCGCCTGAAAATACGGAAACTGCAAAACTACATTCTCTAAAGCAATGGTTTGCTTTTCGTTTATAGTTTCGGGCTTATTTAAAAGATATGTTAAATCGGATATATTCATTTTCAAGTTCAATTACAACTTCAAAATTTAAAATTGTTTAAAATTACCATTTAGCTAACGACTCGTTGAAAATATCTTGTGTGATTCTCTCAAAAATTACATCTAATGCTGTTGTTAATTGCGAACCTACTAATTGCTGATTGGCATCGAAATCATAGAAAAATGAAAAACGTTTTTCAAAATTATCATCTTCTTTATTTCTGTTGCTAAATCTAACCATTACTGTTATGGTTAATCTATTTTGTGCCGCTCTCTGATCTGCAGTCGCCGTCATGGGTGTAATGCGGTAATCTACTATTTCTCCTTCGTAAAGTAATTCGCCACCTTGAGAAACTAAATTTAGATTCGTTTGGTTTTGGATAATTTCTTGTAATTCCTGTGTGAAATTTCTTTCAATTCCAGGCTCAATTAATGGTGCGTTGTTTTGAAAGTAATTTACTTGAAATGTTTTAGCGTCTATAGGTTGAGTTCCTGTGAAATTATAAACTCCACAACTGTTTACAAGTAGTGAAATAGCGATGCTAAAAACAATTATTAAATATCTCATTATAAATCGTATTGTTTGATTTTTCTATAAAGTGTTCGTTCCGAAATCCCTAATTCATCTGCAGCTGCTTTTCTTTTTCCTTTATTTCGGTCTAAAGATTTTTTGATTAACTCAATTTCTTTTGCTTCTAAACTCAAAGTTTCTTCTTCGTCAACGGTTTCAGCGAATAAATAATTCTCATCGTCATCGTCTTCAAACTCTTCTTGCATCAGATTATTTTGGTTCGGAAGCATTTCAACTCTTGGTTCTTCTTCAAAAATAGTGTTTTCTTCGGGTTTACCGTAAATTTTCTGAATTAATCCTTTATTAGCTTCTTGTACTTTTGAACTTCCGTTTTGCATTAATTCCATCGTAAGCTTTTTCAAATCATTCAAATCGCTTTTCATGTCAAAAAGGACTTTGTACAAAATTTCTCTTTCGTTACTAAAATCACTTTCCGATTTTTTAGTTCCAATTACCGAAGGTAAATTTGCATTTTCCTGAGGCAAATAGGAGTGAAGCGTTTGCAATGAAATCTCACGTTTGGTTTCTAGAACTGAAATTTGTTCAGCAACATTTCGTAACTGACGAATATTTCCGCTCCATCTGTATTTTATCAACAATTGAATGGCATCGTCATCCAATTTAATAGGAGGCATTTTGTATTTGTGTGCAAAATCGGCAGCAAATTTCCTAAACAACAAATGAATGTCATCTTTACGTTCGCGAAGCGGTGGCAACATAATATCAACCGTACTCAAACGATAAAATAAATCTTCACGGAATTTGCCTTTTTCAATCGCATCAAACATATTTACGTTGGTAGCAGCCACAATACGAACATTTGTTTTTTGTACTTGAGAAGAACCCACTTTGATGAATTCACCATTTTCTAAAACACGTAATAAACGTACTTGAGTGGTTAAAGGTAATTCGCCAACTTCATCTAAAAATATAGTTCCGCCATCGGCTACTTCAAAATAACCTTCACGCGTGTTGGTTGCTCCGGTAAACGAACCTTTTTCGTGACCAAAAAGTTCACTATCAATTGTTCCTTCTGGAATAGCACCACAGTTTACTGCAATGTATTTTCCATGTTTTCTGTGTGAAAGTGAGTGAATGATTTTTGGAATACTTTCTTTTCCAACACCACTTTCACCTGTTACCAATACCGAAATATCCGTTGGAGCAACCTGAATGGCTTTCTCCACGGCACGATTGAGTTTTGGGTCGTTCCCAATAATTTCAAATCGTTGTTTTATAGCTTGTACTGATTCCATATATTTTGTTTCAGGTTCCAAGTTTCAGGTTTAGAAAGTTAACTTGGAACTTTTAAACTTGAAACTTGAAACAAAAAATTAATTCATTATTTCAGAATATCCAACCGCTTCTCCAATTAGTGTTGCGGCTGTACAGTCTGTGATTTTTACCATTACGAATTCGCCTACTTTGTAATTTTCTTTTGGGAAAACTACAACTGTATTTTGAGAATTTCTTCCACTCCAATGTGCATCAGAACGTTTAGATTCTTTTTCAATCAATACTTCTACTTCTTGTCCAATGAAACGCTGTGTTCTTTCTAATCCGTGTTTTTGTTGTAAATCTACAATTTCGGTTAACCTACGTTTTTTAACTTCTTCTGGTACATCGTCTTCCATTTTTCTAGCAGCCAATGTTCCTGGTCGTTCTGAATACGCAAACATAAATCCGAAATCGTATTTTACATATTCCATCAAACTCAAGGTGTCTTGATGATCTTCTTCTGTTTCTGTTGGGAAACCAGCAATCATATCTTGAGACAATGAAATATCTGGAATAATTGAATATATTTTATCAATCAACGCCATGTATTCTTCACGCGTGTGTTGACGATTCATTTCTTTTAGAATTCTAGTGCTTCCGCTTTGAACCGGTAAGTGAATGTAGTTGCAAATATTATGGTGTTTCGCAATAACATGCAATACCTCTTCATGCATATCTTGCGGATTCGAAGTCGAAAATCTAAAACGCATTTTTGGAAATAACATCGCACATTTGTCTAACAATTGCGCAAAATCCATAGCAGTAGCTTTTTGCATTTCTGTAGCTTTGTCGTAGTCTTTTTTCAAACCACCACCATACCAAAGGTAACTGTCTACATTTTGTCCTAACAAGGTTACTTCTTTAAATCCTCTATCGTATAAATCTTGAATTTCGTCAATAATACTTTGTGGTTCACGACTACGCTCACGGCCACGTGTAAAAGGAACAACGCAAAACGTACACATATTATCGCAACCTCTTGTAATTGAAACGAAAGCATTAACGCCATTACTATTTAAACGAACAGGAGAAATATCGCCATAAGTTTCTTCTTTTGAAAGAATTACGTTGATGGCATCTCTTCCTTCTTCTACTTCAGCTAATAAATTTGGTAAATCTTTGTAAGCATCTGGTCCAACCACCATGTCTACAATTTTCTCTTCCTCTAAAAACTGACTTTTCAAACGTTCCGCCATACAACCTAAAACCCCAACTTTCATTGAAGGATTGATTTTCTTAACCGCATTGTATTTTTCTAAACGTTTACGAATCGTTTGTTCTGCTTTATCGCGAATAGAACAAGTGTTTACCAAAACTAAATCAGCATCTTCTAAGTTTTGAGTTGTATTATATCCGTTTTCATAAAGAATAGACGCCACAATTTCGCTGTCCGAAAAGTTCATTTGGCAACCATAACTCTCTATAAAAAGTTTTTTTGTATTTCCTTCTTTTTGGTCAAGCACTAAACTCTGACCTTGTTTTTTCTCGTCAATTTCCTTTTCCATATAAAGATTTCCTTTAAATCAGTCTGCAAAGATAATACTAAATTATAAAATCTGACAAGATGGCAGAAAAGGTTTAACATGAAATTTTTAAATTATTTTTTGTTCTAATTCTAAGTAGCCGTTTTTCGTGGTTTTTACACCTATATATATAAGAGTAATTTGACTGATATTTTGGTTAATTGTAGGTAAAAAAATACTCGGGATGTTAAAATTTAAAAAAAACCTATACTTTTGCCGAACAAACAAAAAGTGAAATGGCAAAGAATTTAGTAATCGTTGAGTCACCAGCTAAGGCAAAAACCATCGAGAAATTTCTAGGAAGTGAGTATCAAGTTGAGTCAAGTTATGGACATATTGCCGACTTGCCTTCGAGAGAAATTGGTGTAGATGTAGAAAATGGTTTTAAACCTAAATATGAAGTTTCGGCTGATAAAAAAGCATTAGTGACCAAATTAAAAGGATTAGCTAAAAATGCCGAAATGGTTTGGTTGGCTTCCGATGAGGACCGTGAGGGAGAAGCAATTTCTTGGCACTTATCTGAAGAATTAAATTTAAAACCAGAAAAAACAAAGCGTATTGTTTTTCATGAGATTACGAAAACTGCTATTCAAAAAGCAATCGAAAATCCGAGAGGAATTGATTACAATTTAGTAAATGCACAACAAGCTCGTAGAGTTTTAGATAGATTAGTAGGTTACGAATTATCGCCAGTACTTTGGAAAAAAGTAAAAGGTGGATTATCAGCTGGTCGTGTGCAATCAGTTTCTGTTCGTTTGATTGTAGAACGCGAAAGAGAAATTCAAAATTTCAACCCAGAAGCATCTTACAGTATTACAGCGGAATTCACTAACGAAGCTGGAAAAACATTCAAAGCCAAATTACCTAAGAACTTCACTACTAAAAAAGAAGCGGAAGATTTCTTAACTAAAAATATAGGTTCATCTTACAAAGTAGGAGATTTAGAAACCAAACCAACAAAAAAATCACCAGCAGCACCTTTTACAACTTCTACGTTGCAACAAGAAGCAGCTAGAAAATTGTATTTGCCTGTTGGAATTACCATGCAAATCGCACAACGTTTGTACGAAGCCGGACTTATAACGTATATGAGAACGGATAGTGTAAATTTATCGCAAGAAGCAATGGCAGCCGCTCAAGCTGAAATTACTAGTTATTACGGAAAGGAATTTTCGAAACCGAGAAATTTCAATACCAAATCAAAAGGGGCACAAGAAGCACATGAGGCAATTCGTCCAACGGATATGTCGCGTCACACTGTTGATATTGATAGAGACCAAGCGCGTTTGTATGATTTAATTTGGAAAAGAACTTTAGCGTCTCAAATGAGTGATGCCGAATTAGAAAGAACCAATGTAAAAATCGAAGCGAGCAATCATTCAGAAATCTTTACAGCAACTGGAGAAGTAATTAAATTTGAAGGTTTCTTAAAAGTATATTTAGAAGGAAACGATGACGATGATGAAGAACAAGAAGGAATGTTGCCTGCTTTAAAAGTAAATGAAAAACTTACGAATAATTATATCACGGCTACCGAGCGTTTTTCGCGTCCGCCAAGTCGTTACACAGAAGCTTCTTTGGTTAAGAAACTGGAAGAATTAGGAATTGGTCGTCCGTCAACATATGCGCCAACTATTTCTACAATTATTGCAAGAACCTATGTAGAAAAAGGAAGTTTTGAAGGTCAAGAACGAAAATACACGCAAATAGTTTTAAAAAATAGCGAAGTAAAAGCACGAGTTTTAACCGAAAATGTAGGTTCAGACAAAGGAAAGTTAGTTCCAACAGATATCGGAATTATTGTAAATGATTTCTTAGTGAAAAATTTCGGAACTATTTTAGATTATAATTTCACAGCAAAAGTGGAGCAGGATTTTGATGAAATTGCAGAAGGAAAAGTGGATTGGGCTAAAATGATGAATGATTTTTACAAACACTTTCATCCAAATGTAGTTGATGTTGAAAAAAATGCGGATAGAGAAAGTGGTGAACGTATTTTAGGTGTGCATCCTGTTTCCGGTAAACAAGTTTCTGTGCGTCTAGGAAAATATGGAGCAATGGCTCAAATTGGAGATATTGATGAAGAAAACAAGCAATTTGCAAGTTTACGTCAAGATCAAAATATTGGAAATATCACGTTAGAAGAAGTTTTGAATTTATTTTTACTTCCAAAACAATTAGGTACATACAAAGGAGAAGAAATTGAAGTAAATAATGGTCGTTTTGGACCATATGTGAAGTTTGGAACCCAATTTATTTCATTGCCAAAAGGCGTTGATCCAATGGATGTAACCATGGAAACTGCGCAAGGTTTAATTGAAGAGAAAGTTCAAGCAGATGCGCCGATTGGAACTTATGATGGTTTACCAATTCAAAAAGGAGTTGGGCGTTTTGGACCTTTCATCAAATGGAACGGTATGTTTATCAATGTGAATAAGAAATATAATTTCGATAATTTATCTCAGTCAGATTTGAATGAATTAATCGAGGAAAAACAACAAAAAGACATTGATAAAGTACTTCACGATTGGAAAGAAGAAGGTATCAAAGTAGAAAAAGCACGTTGGGGTCGTTCGGTGATTACAAAAGGAAAAATCAAAATTGAATTAAGTAAAGATGTTGATGCGAGTAAATTAACATTGGCACAAGTTCTAGAAATGATTGAGAAGAAAGCTCCAGCTAAAAAAGCGGCAGCTAAAAAGGCACCAACAAAGAAAGCAACAGCAAAAAAGAAATAGTAAATGGTATTCGATTTTCTACAACCGATAAGCGAATCTTTTGAAAACTATCTTCAAACGCTATCCAATCAATCATTGGGTAAAAAAGTGGTATTTCATATACAAACCGATTTCCCTGTTTTAGAAGGTGTTTCTATTGCTATTTTTACTGTTAATGAACATAGAGGAAACAATAAAGATAATGAGGATTATTCTTTTGAAACCTTCAGAAAGAAATTCTATGGAATGTTTCCTGGAAATTGGAATACTTCAATTGTAGATTTAGGAACCATCGAGGCTGGAGCTAGCATTGAAGATACTTATTTTGTCGTGAAAAGTTTGATGACAGAGCTAATCAAGAAACAAATTATTCCAGTTGTTATTGGGGGAACTCAAGATTTAACTTATCCGATGTATCGGGCATATGATAATTTAGATCAGATGGTGAATTTGGTTTCCATTGATAACCAATTTGATTTTGCCAAAGAAAAGAGTTTAATTTCGAATTCATATTTATCAAAAATAATTGTTGAAGAACCTAATAATCTATTTAATTTCAGTAACTTAGGTTTTCAGACGTATTTTAATTCGCAAGAAGAAATAGATTTAATTGAGAAATTATATTTTGAAGCCTATCGTTTAGGGGAAGTTTCAAATAATATATTGGTTGCAGAGCCTGTTTTTAGAGATGCTGATTTAGTGAGCATTGATATGAATTCAGTGCAATCCTCTTATTCTGGTAATTTTGAGGAGTTTAATCCGAATGGTTTTACAGGGAAAGAAATATGTGCTTTGACACGTTATGCTGGAATTAGTGATAAAGTGACTTCATTTGGAATTTTTAATTTTAATCCAAATAGTCATGAAGTTGTTTTAACCGCTCAGATGTTATGGTATTTTATTGAAGGATTCTGTTTTCGTTCCAATGAATATCCATTTGGAACAAAAGAAAACTATATTAAGTATATTGTTCCAATAGATGATGAAGAATTAATCTTTTATAAGAGCAATAAAACAGCAAGATGGTGGATAGAAATACCGTTTTTAACAAATGTTAATAATAAATTAAAAAGAAATACGTTATTACCTTGCACACATGAGGATTATTTAGCAGCTTGCGAGCAGGAAATTCCAGAAAGATGGTGGAAAGCCCAAAGAAGGAATATTTTGTAAAAGTTGTTATTTTTCAAAGTGTTAAAGCAATGTTAACACAGGTGTAGTCCTAAAATTCAATATTTTTTGCACGTTTTTTAAAAAAATGTTGTTTTTTTCAAAATTATTGAATAGGTTTACGCCCTTAAATAGAAATTACATTTAACCCAAGTTTATATGAAGAAGTTTGTTGCATTTTCAGCAATTTTGTCATTATTTATCAGTTGTGGTAAAGGCGATAAAGGAGAATTAGTAGGAGTTAAAGGGAGAAAATGGCATCCCGAGAAACCTTACGGAATGACGTTAATCCCTGGAGGAGCTTTTATTATGGGTAAAGCCGATGATGATTTAGCTAACATTCAAGACGCACCTACTAAGACAGTTACGGTTCGTTCATTCTATATGGATGAGACGGAAATTACTAACAGTGAGTACCGTCAGTTTGTTGAATGGGTAAAAGATTCAACTATCAGAACGCGTCTAGCTATTCTTGCAGATGAACAAGGTCAAAAGCCTGGTTCTGGTGGAGGAAAAGGAGGAAGTATTGGTGATTTTGCCTTTGCTGACGTTGATCCTGAGAAAATGACTCCTTACGACAAGTATATGTATGAAAATTATTACAGTGTAGGAACTGATGATGATATTTATGCTGGAAGAAAATTAAATAAAAAAATCAAGGTTATTAAAGAGCCTAGTAAATATCCAGATGAATTTTATGTAGAAGTTATGGATTCAATGTACCTACCTGAGTCTGAATCATACAATGGTTTGAAAACTATTGATGCTTCTAAGTTAAAATTCAAATACAATCAAGTAGATTTAAACAAAGCCGTTAAGAAAAAAGGGCGTAAAAACTTCTATGAAGATGCGCCACCTATTGAAATTTATCCTGATACTACAGCTTGGATAAAAGATTTTGCTTATTCTTATAACGAGCCAATGCATAATGATTATTTCTGGCATCAAGCTTACGGAGAATATCCTGTGGTTGGTGTTTCTTGGAATCAAGCAAAAGCATTTTGTGCTTGGAGAACAATGTATAAAAATGCATTTATCAAAAAGAAAAAAGGAAGAGATCAAGTTAACTCATTCCGTTTACCAACTGAAGCAGAATGGGAATATGCTGCAAGAGGTGGAATAGAAGGTGGTACTTATCCTTGGGGAGGTCCTTACGCTAAAAATGACAGAGGTTGTTTTATGGCTAACTTCAAGCCAAACCGTGGAGATTATGCAGCCGATGGTGCTTTGTACACTGTTGAAGCTAAGTCATACGAGCCAAATGATTATAACCTATATAACATGGCGGGTAACGTTTCAGAGTGGACGGAATCTTCTTACTATGCTGAAGCTTACGAATTTGTTTCTACAATGAATCCGCATGTTGCTGATAAGAAAAACCAAAGAAAAGTAGTTCGTGGTGGTTCATGGAAAGATGTTGCTTACTTCTTACAAGTTTCAACTCGTGATTATGAATATGCTGATTCTGCAAGAAGTTACATTGGATTCAGAACTGTACAAGATTATATGGGTACAGCAGCAACAGGAAACAGTCCTAAATAGTATTTAACCAATTTTATTATATAATTAACTTAACTAACTAAAATTTATTTATTATGGCATTATTAAGCAAAAAAATGATGGGATTCCTTTACGGAATGGGAGCGGCAGTAGTAATCGTTGGAGCATTATTCAAATTAATGCACTGGCCAGGTGCAGGACCAATGCTTGTAATCGGTTTATTAACTGAAGCATTAATTTTCGCATTATCTGCATTTGAACCAGTAGAACATGAATTAGATTGGTCTTTAGTATACCCTGAATTAGCAGGTGGAGAAGCTAAAGCAAAAGATAAAAAAGAAAATCCAGCTGATGCTCAAGGTTTATTATCTCAAAAATTAGATAATATGTTGAAAGAAGCTAAAATTGATGGTGAATTAATGGCAAGCTTAGGAAACAGTATTAAAAACTTCGAAGGTGCTGCTAAATCAATTTCTCCAACTGTAGATGCTATGGCTGGTCAAAAGAAATATGCTGAAGAAATGTCTACAGCTGCAGCTCAAATGGAAGCTTTAAATAACTTATACAAATTACAATTAGACAGCGCTTCTAGAAATGCTACTGCAAATCAAGAAATTGCTGACAATGCAGCTAAATTAAAAGAGCAAATGCAGTCAATGACTTCAAACATTGCATCTTTAAATGCTGTTTACGGAGGTATGCTTACTGCTATGAGTAACAGATAATTAGTTTTATCAAATTAAAGAATTATTAATTAAAACTAATTTAAAGAAAAAATGGCAGGAGGAAAATTAACCCCTAGACAGAAGATGATTAACCTGATGTACTTGGTTTTCATCGCAATGTTGGCATTAAACATGTCAAAAGAAGTATTAACAGCTTTTGGTAATTTTAATGACAAGTTTTCAGAATCTAATAAATTAACAGAACAATCTAACGCAACTTTACTGTCTGCATTAGACACTAAAGCAACTGATGAGCCAGCAAAATATGCTGAGCCAGCAAGAAAAGCTAAGGATGTTGCAAAAATCTCTAAAGATTTTGTTGCTTTCTTAGAAACTGTTAAAGCTGAAGTTACAGAAGGTATCGAACCAGATGAAACTGGTAAATTACCTTTCGAATCTATGGATAAATCTACTATCGATGAAAAATGGTTTCAAGGTGATGGATATAGCCCAAGAGGAACAGAAATTGTAACTAAAATTGACAAGTATGTTGCTGATGTTAAAAAAGTATTAGGTAATGACGTAAAGTACATTCCTTTTATCAAAGAAATTGAGAAAAAATTCTCAACTGCTGATATCACAAACAGAGAAGGTGTAAAACAAAAGTTTTTAGATTATAAAACTAAAGGTTTCCCTGCAGTATCTACATTAACATTCATTACTGCTATGCAAAATGATGTTAAAAATACTGAAGCTGGAGCTTACAACTTATTCTTAGGTAATGCATTACAATCTGCTGCATCTATGAAAAACTTCCAAGCAATTGTTGTATTAGATAAAAATGCATATTTCGCTGGTGAGCAAGTTACAGGTAAAGTTGTTTTAGGTCGTTATGATGCTAATACTGTACCTACATCGTTCAAAGGTCCTGGAAAAATTGAAAACGGTCAAGCAGTTATCTCTATGACAGCTGGTGGTATCGGAGAACAAAATATCTCTGGAGAATTTGGTTTCTTAGAAGATGGAAAAGAAATTCCATTAAAATTCGAAGGCAAGTACGTTGTTGTACCTCGTCCTAACCAAGCAATTATTTCTGCTGATAAAATGAATGTTGTTTACCGTGGAGTTCCTAACCCTATCTCTATTTCAGTTCCTGGTATTGCTTCTAATAAAGTTAATGCTAGTGCTCCTGGAATGTCTAAAGTAGGTGATGGTAAATTCATGTTAAAACCAGGTTCAGGTAGTGAAGTTAAAATTAACGTAAACGCTACAATGCCAGACGGTAAATCAATGTCTAGTTCTCAAGTATTTAGAATTAAAGGTTTACCTGCTCCAACTGGAAAAGTTGGTGGTTCTGAAAAGAATAAAGGACCAAAATCTAATTTAGAAGTTTGTTCTATTACTGCTGTTATGGAAGATTTTGATTTCCCTGTAACAGTAAACGTTACTCAATTTAACGTTAAAGTTCCTGGACAACCTACAATTGTAGTAAGTGGTAATAGAATGGATTCTAGAGCTAGATCTGCAATTGCAAAAGCACAAAAAGGTGATGTTGTAGTTATTTCTGAAATCAAAGCTAGTTTTACTGGTATTGATCAAATGGCTAAGAAAGTATCAATTTGTACTTACGAAATACAATAATTTAAATTAATTTGAGTTTATCTTTTTAAACCAAATAAAAAATGAATAAAATGAATTGGAGAAATAGTATTGCAATTTTAGTATTAGGTTTAAGTGCTACTACTTTTGCTCAGTCAAACTTATTAAATGCTAAGACACCTGATCAAATCGGGAAAAAAACTGAAGCTGAATTAAGTGCTGACAATGATAAACCGTTGCCTTACGGCTATGTTCATGATAGAGATATCTTAATGGGAAAACGTATTTGGGAATTTGTTGATCTTGATGAGAGAGTAAACTTTCCTCTTTATTTCCCAGTTGAAGGTGATGTTATGTCTTCACCTGATAGAAGACCTCTTTATAATGTTCTAATTAATGGAATTAAAGAAGGTAAAATAACTGAAGTTTATGACTCAAGTTATTTCACAACTAAGAAAACTTTAAAAGATATCGAGTCTTCATTATATACTGTTGATACTACTGATGTAGGTCGTGAACAAATGAATGAGGATATGGAAGCTTACCGTAAAGGTACCAAGAAAATCGATGAGGAGTTTATTAGAAAAACTGAGATTGAAGCTTATGATGTAAGTGCTTATCGTATTGTTGGTTATTGGTATTTTGATAAAAGACAAGGTGAGTTAAAATACAGATTATTAGGTATTTGTCCAGTGGTTCCAGATGTTTTCTCTAAGAAAAATAATGATGCTGAATTAGAATATATTGATTTGTTTTGGGTTTATTTCCCATCAACAAGAGATATTTTACATGAAGCAAAAGCTTTCAACAATAGAAACTCTGCAATGCCGTTTTCTTTTGATCATTTGTTAAACGCTCGTCGTTTTAACGGTATGATTTATTTAGAAGAGAATGTATATGGTGATCGTAAGATTGCTGATTACATGAAAGAAAACTCTCAAATGCAATTGTTAGAATCGGATCGTGTAAAAGAAAAGATTCGTGACTTCGAACAAGATATGTGGAATTATTAATAATATTTCTCCAATTTCATTTAAAAAAACTCTTACCATTGGTAAGAGTTTTTTAATTTTACAGCATGATAGATTTTATAATCGTAGGAAATGGTTTAGCCGGAATTTCATTTGCGGAAATTGCTCTGCAAAACAATAAATCAATTTTTGTTTTTGATAACAATTCACAACCTTCATCACGTGTTGCTGGAGGATTGTATAATCCTGTAGTTCTTAAACGTTTCAGTGAGGTTTGGAAAGCAAAGGAACAAATCGATTTTGCTTTTCCTTTGTATCATCAAATTCAATCTAAATTGAATGTTGTTTTCGATTTTGAATTGCCAATACTTCGTAAATTATATTCAGTTGAAGAACAAAATAATTGGTTCCAAGCTGCTGATAAACCAAATTTAGCTCCTTTTTTAGATGCTAAATTAGTTACTAGTTCTTATGAAAGTATTCAATCTCCATTTCACTATGGAAGAGTGAATCATACCGGTTATTTAGAAATTTCAACTTTGATTGAAGTCTATTCTAATTATCTGAAATCACTAAATAGTTTTTCAAATGAAGGTTTCCATTATAATGAAATTGAATTTTTAGAAAACTGTATCCAATACAAAAACATACAAGCAAAACATATCATCTTTGCTGAGGGTTTTGGTTTGCATGCTAATCCATATTTTAATGATTTGCCATTAGATGGTACAAAAGGTGAATTGTTAATCATCAAAGCTCCAAATTTAGATTTAGATGTTGTGATAAAGTCAAGTGTGTTTATACTTCCAATTGGTAACGATTTGTATAAAGTAGGAGCTACTTACGATTGGAAAGACAAAACAAATACTCCAACTGAGCAAGGAAAGCAAGAATTAGTTGAAAAGCTTTCTGAATTAATTTCGTGTGATTTTGAAATTGTAGAACACTTTGGTGGCGTGCGACCTACTGTTAAAGACAGAAGACCATTAGTTGGAACGCATCCTGAGTTTAAACAACTACATCTTTTAAATGGTTTAGGAACTCGTGGTGTAATGCTTGGGCCTTATTTAGCAAATCAATTATTTCAGCATATTGAAAACGATATTCCTTTGGAAAAAGAAATTGATATTATAAGATGTTATAAAAAAAACCGAAACTAATTTGTTTCGGTTTTTTGTTTATCTAAGTGTAGCTTTCTTTTCGCCTTTATGTTTTTTCCAATCTTTGTCGTAACTCATAAACATATTGATCCATATGTTTCTTGATAGTCTCATGATTAAGGGCATAAAAACAATTAGAGTAATGATTATAGCAATAAAATTGTTTACCAAATTCTTTTCTCCAACAAAGAAATAAGTGATGATAAAAGCAGCTACACCAAATGCAATTCCTAAGGCATAACTCACATACATAGCACCATAAAAAAATGAAGGTTCAATTTTATATTTGGTTCCACAATGGCTACAATTTTCGTGCATTTTGTACACATTTAGAACATTATACGGATTTTTGTCTAAATACATGCTTTCTTCATTGCAAGTTGGACAACTTCCTGTTAAAATACTATTTAATTTGGATCCTTTTTTTAACATTTGCAAAATATTTTACACAAAGGTACAATAACTAACTATTCCTAGTGTAACAATTGTAACATTCAATATGCTAAACATACATAATTTATCGGTTTCATTTGGTGGAACATATCTTTTTGAAGAAGTAACTTTTAGATTGGGTTCTGGCGATAGAGTTGGACTTGTCGGAAAAAATGGTGCTGGAAAATCAACCATGTTGAAAATTTTAGCCAAAGATTTTGCTCCAGATTCTGGTCAAATTGCGACAGAGAAAGAAGTGAAAATGGGATTTCTTCGTCAGGATATCGATTTTGTAAAAGGAAGAACCGTTTTGGAAGAAGCCTATCAAGCTTTTGAAGAAATCAAACGTGCTGAATTCCGAATAGATGAAATCAATCACCAATTAGTTACTAGAACCGATTATGAAAGTCAAGAATATTCGGATTTGATTGAAGAATTGAGTGATGTAACCCATCATTACGAAGTATTAGGTGGTTATAATTATGTAGGTGATACTGAGAAAATTCTATTAGGTCTAGGATTTAAAAGAGAAGATTTTGACAATCAAACTGATACTTTTTCAGGAGGATGGAGAATGCGTATTGAATTAGCAAAATTATTATTGCAATCCAATGATATTTTACTTTTAGATGAGCCTACGAATCACTTGGATATTGAAAGTATCATTTGGTTAGAAGGTTTTCTACGAAATTTCCCAGGCGTAGTTGTAATCGTTTCGCACGATAAAATGTTTTTAGATAATGTTACGAATCGTACCATTGAAATTTCATTAGGTAAAGCTTACGATTTCAACAAACCATATTCTGAATATTTAGTGTTGCGTCAGGAAATTCGTGAAAAGCAATTGGCTACCCAGAAAAATCAAGCTAAAAAAATTGAAGAAACCGAAAAATTAATCGAGAAATTCCGTGCCAAAGCATCAAAAGCTTCCATGGCGCAATCGTTGATTAAAAAATTAGATAAAGTAGAACGAATTGAAGTCGATGAAGATGACAATTCGGTGATGAACATATCGTTTCCTGTTTCGCAAACACCGGGAAGAGTTGTTGTAGAAGCCGAACATGTTACCAAAGCGTATGGAGACAAAACCATTTTAAAAGATATTTCGCTTTTAGTAGAACGTGGAAGTAAAGTAGCTTTCGTTGGTCAAAATGGTCAAGGAAAATCAACGTTTATGAAAGCAATCGTAAACGAATTTGAATATGAAGGCTCTATCAAATTAGGACATAATGTGCAATTGGGATATTTTGCTCAGAATCAAGCGGAATATTTGGATGGCGAAATTACTCTGTTACAAACTATGGAAGAAGCAGCAACTGATACGAATCGTTCTAAAGTTCGCGATATGTTAGGTTCGTTTTTATTTCGTGGCGATGATGTAGAGAAAAAAGTAAAAGTACTTTCGGGTGGAGAACGTAATCGTTTAGCGCTTTGTAAATTGCTTTTGCAACCCATAAACGTTTTAGTAATGGATGAACCAACCAATCACTTAGATATTAAGTCTAAAAACGTTTTAAAAGCCGCTTTAAAGCAGTTTGAAGGAACTTTGTTGTTGGTATCTCACGATCGTGATTTCTTGCAAGGCATGTCAAATATTGTGTATGAATTCAAAGATCAGAAAATCAGAGAATATTTAGGTGATATCAATTTCTTCTTAGAGCAGAAAAATGCCATGAATATGCGCGAAATTGAAAAGAAAGAGGTGGTTTCGAATGTAAGCACAAACAAAGCAGTCAAAAATATTTCGTACGAAGATCAAAAAAAGGCAAAATCATTACAAAACAGATTAAGTAAAATTGAAAGTCAAATTCAGCAATTGGAAAAAGACATTCAATTAGACGATAAAGCATTGGCTTCAAATTACGATAA
The DNA here is from genome assembly GCF_002483315.1 of Flavobacterium sp. UBA7663. GTDB lineage: Bacteria > Bacteroidota > Bacteroidia > Flavobacteriales > Flavobacteriaceae > Flavobacterium. The sequence continues at coordinate 20,419 of NZ_DLHR01000014.1, read as the reverse complement.
ACACATTGAAGATGCTACTTTTTTTGCCGCTTACGAAAAAAAGAAAAAAGAGTTAGAACAATTATTAGAAGATTGGGAAAACGTGCAGTTAGAAATTGAAATGGTAAATAGTTAATTGCAATACATAATATTATAGCAGTTAAGCAACAAGAATAAAATGACTATGATTATGATAATCATGGTCATTTTGTTTTTTCTTATAAATGTACCCAGAGTCCGCTTCATTTTGTCAAATTTATAATGTGGTAAAATTGCAAGATTTTGAATCTAAAATCAATACGTCAAATAACGTATTTTTTTAAATAAGATTGTTCTTTTTGGCTTTTTGAACGGCTTCTAGTTTGTTGTGAACTTGAAGTTTTGTGTAAATATTTTCAATATGTTTTCTAACAGTTGCCGGAGATAAAAATAAGTTTTCGGCAATATTTATATAATTCAATCCTTTGCTAAGTTGCTCTAAAACATCGATTTCTCTTCCTGATAATTTAATGATTTCTTCTTCTTTTTTATTGTCTAAATCAATTGGATTACGAAGTAATTTTAAAGTTTTCAAGGCAATGGAAGGATTCATGGCCGCACCTCCGTTTAAAGTATCAATAATGCCTTCGTAAAGGGTTTTCGGCTCTACTTCTTTTAGTAAATAACCATCAGCTCCTGCTTTGATAGCATTAAAGATATTTTCATCATTATCAAAAACAGTTAGCATGATTACTTTAATGTGAGGATACTTGTTTTTTATGATTTCTGTTGCTTCAATTCCGTTTAAAATAGGCATATCAATATCCATTAAAATCACATCAATATTATGATTGTTGTTTATTTTAGCTAGTAAATCAGAACCATCTAAAGCCGTAAATTTTATTTGAATATCATCAAAAAAAGAAAGTTTTTCCTTAATAGCTTTTATAAGGAAAGTATTGTCGTCTACGATAACTGTTTTGATGATTTTTTGCATTTTTTGTGATTATTCAGGTTAAACTTCTTTTTGATTTGGTAAGCTTAGATAAATTTTAGTTCCTTTTTCAGAGGCTTCAATATTGAAATTTCCTTTTAATTCGGAGGCTCTTTTTTTCATTGTATTAAGTCCATTGCCAATTTCGGCTGTATTCAAATCAAATCCTTTTCCGTTGTCAGCAATTACAGCAGTTATTTTGTTATCAGATTCGATAAATGAAACATCAATTTGAGAGGCATTCGCATGTTTAATGGCATTATTAACTGCTTCCTGTATTAAGCGATAAATATTCATTCCGTCTCTAGAAGTGAAAGATTGAAACGATTTTGTCTCAAAGTTAAAATTAAATTGAATACCATTTAATGAAAGTTGGGCATTATCGATAAAATTTGAAATTCTTGTTTTCAAATCTTCAATAGTAATTTCTTCTTTGTTCATGGCCCAAATCGTATCTCTTAATTCATAGATAGTCTCTTTTGTGAACGAACTAATATTGTTTAGTTTGTCTTCTAACTTTGGATTTCCATCTGCAAATGCATATTTTAATGAATCTACAGACGAAATGATAAATGTAAGCTGAGCACCAATGTTATCATGCAAATCTCTCGAAATTTGAAGTCTTTGTTCCTGAAGTCTATTTTGAGTTTCAATTTTAAGTAACGCATCTTTTAATTCGTTTTCTTTTTGCAATTGAAGGGTTTTCATTTTTTGATTTTTTAACATAAAATAGCCAACGATTACAGATAAAATTAGAAGCGAAATAATAATTACGATGTAAGTGTTTTTTACAGCTAAATTGGCTTTTTGTTCTAAAATTTCTTTCTCTTTTCTTTCGGTATCAAATTCAGTATCTAATTCAGCTTGTTTGATTCTGAGGTTGATATTTGAAATACTATCTTTATAAGTGGTGTAGTTTTTAAAATTGTCTAAAGCCGTTTTGTAATCGGAATTTAATTCATATAATTCAGATAGTTTTTGATAATTGTCTTGGGTTAAATAATTGTAATTATAGGCTTTACTTTCATTTAATGCTTTGCTGAAATATTCAATTGATTTTTGATTGTCATTGGTTTCAAAATAGTAGTAGCCATAAAAATTTAAATTTTCTGCAATTCCAATTTTATCATCAATTTCAAGTCGTATTTGATAGGCTTTGTCTAAATTTTGTTTTGCTTTTGCAAAGTCTTTTAACGTTAATTGAAGCATTCCAATTTTATTCAAACTATATGGAATCCCAATTTTATCATTCGCTTTTTCTTTTAAAGTCAAAGATTTATTATAAAATAAAAAAGCACTGTCGTACTCTTTTTTCATTTCTTTTAAAACACCATAATTGTCATAAATGCCTCTAAGTTCGTATTCAGTATTGTATTTTTCACCAATTTTCAATCCTTTTTGCATGTACATGATACCAGAATCTAAATTACGTCTTCTTAAATGATAACCGTAACTGGCATAAAGAGAAGCTACTTTGCCATTCTGTTTTAATTGATTAAAGTTTTCAATGGCAATAAAGGTATATTTTGAATGCAAATCATACTTGCTTTGATAAAAATAACAAAGCGCCATTTTTTCATAACTGGAAGCAATTCCTAATTTATAGTTTTGTTTTTTTGAATCGGCTAATACTTTATTAAACAATTGTAATGATTTAGAGCTATTTGCAATAATATCATCAAAAGGCATGTTATTGATGGAATCGATTTGTTTTTTAGAATAGGTTTGGCTCCAACTAAAAGTAAATAGCTGAGAAAGGATTAAGGCGATTATGTATATTATGTTGTTCTTCATTTTGAAAGTTGAATCATTGTTACTATAAAAGTATGAAAATCAAATTTAAAACTAGATTTAAATCATCGTATTACATAAATAAGATAATAAATATTTAATAGCAAACAAAGTAAAACGAGTAGTCTAAAAATAAAAACAAAAGATTCCTTCTTTTTACTAAGTGTTTCGATTGTAAGGAATAATTTAGACATAATTCAGGTTTTATTTGTATCGTAAAATTCGACTAAAACCGGGCTATTTCCTATACGACATTTGACGTATTTGTAAAAAAAAAGAGTGGATTGATATCATATCAATCCACTCAAAGTAATCAAACTATAAAAAACAAATTAATTGTTTACTTTTATTTTTTCCACTTTTTTTCCTTTAAAAGCAAAAATGTATTCACCATCATCAGTAATATCTAGACCATCACCATATCTAGGACTTCCGCCTTTTCCTTTTGATTGAACTGAGCCTTTTGTTTCGCCATTTGTCATATCAATAGCGTGAAGGATATTTTTACTGTTTCTTTGGTCGCGTAAAAAGTAATTTCCATTTACATCGTAGAAATAATCAACACCTCTGATTTTCTCTGTTGCATAAGCTCTTGAACCATCTTTTTTATTGTAAGACGCTAATCCTTTTTCAGATAATACGATTACAGTTTCTCCAAAATCAATTACGTCGGTAGCTTTACCTACACCAGCATCGTTGTGTTTTACATCAAAAATTTGTTTTCCCGAAGCAATATCATAACAGTAGAATTGATCTCCATCTCCAACAAATACATTTTTGTTTTCATGAATGATGAAATCAGTAATACGTTTGTCAAACTTTTCCGAGCGCCAAGAAGTTGTTCCTGTTTTATCATCTATAGCTATTAAACTATTTTTTTGTGCTTTATAATCCCAATAAATGTAAGGAACATGAGAAGTGTAACTTCCTCCGTACAAACTTTGTTGTTGTTCTTTTCTATATTCTTGAACTTGTACTTTACCTCCAACTTGCACAATTACTTTGTCGCCTGTTCTGAAAATATTTGGCATAGAGAATGCACCTGTAATTTTCTCAGAAGTCCACATAATTTTACCACTTTCTAAATCGTGTTTTTGAACGTATTTAGCTCTATCTCTTCCGCCTAACATTACAATATACACGGCATTGTCTGTAAATAATGGGTCAGCAATAGTTCTATAATATTTTTTTTGAGTGGTATTAGAGAACATGCCTCCGCCTCCGCCATCCATATCATTTTCATACACCGATTCCCAAAGTTTTTGTCCTGAATTAATGTTGTAAACTTGTAATCCGTTTAAGTACATGAAAACTTTATCGCCTTTAATCCATAAATCTAAGATTGCTCTTCTAGTAACTAATTCTTTTTCTACAGTTCCTAAAAACGTATTTTCCCAAATGATTTCACCATTATTTGCGTTTAATTTCACCATTTGATTTTTAAATCCAGCAAACAAAGCACCTAATGCTGTTGGTTTAAAATTCACCATGATAATTTCATTCTTTTTCGCATCGTAAATATATTTTCCAACGCCCCCTTTGAATCGATTGGTTTCCCAAATTTTCTCACCAGTATTTGCCTTTACTAAAATAACAGAAGCTTTTTGTGAAATTAAAAAGGCATCTAATTCATGAATATATTTTACAGTTTCCAATTCTCCTTGGTCAGCACCATCCTCTGATTTAGTTCCTTTTGGAAGTAGATTTTGATACAATTCTGAATTCCATAATTCTTTTCCCGAAGCAATATCAATTACGGCAACACGATCTGTACCCATTTTTCTTTCGTCAAATAAAAATAAATATCCGCCATTGTCTTTCCAAATAGCATATTGATATTCACATTTGTTGGTTTTATTTGTTGTGATGTTTTTGTAATCACCATTCCAAATTAGTTTTCCTTCTCCGTTTAATACTGAGGCCGAGTTATCATCTGTGCCTAAAATGTAAGAACCGTCATGATTATTTATGGCCAATCTTGTTGCTTTATTACCAAATTCTGATTCCCATACAGTAGCAAAACTTCCCGATTTTTTAGAACCGCCACTTCCTTTGACTTTGTCTAATAATTTCCCAAATTGAGCAGTTGCAGGAGTAGTTCCTATAATTGCTATAAGAAGGGAATACATAATAAATGATTTTTTCATGAGTTTTGTTTTTAATGTTTAAAATGATATGTCATATCTGATTTTGTATCTTTTTTTCTTCTCTAATTTGAATTTAAATTTATGAGTAAGAATGTATTCCGACATGAAGTTTATAAAATCGATGTCATTTATAGTGCTATCTACTTTAAAAAAAGTGGCTACTTTACCGCTCTGAATTACTGTAATGTCAATGGTCATATTGCCAGTTATTTCAGAAAATCTCTTGTTTTTCTTTTTGATGAAATCAGAGGATTGAAACACTTCATGCATTTCGGTTGTTACCATTTTGGAAACTGTTTCTTCGTCGGTAAGAACGGGTCTTTGAGACCAAATGTGTTCGCTGTAAAAAAGAGTAATCACAAGGAATACAAAGGCAATTCTTATTTTCATAAATAATTTTATTTAATAAGTTTGCCAGTGTCTTTTTCTAATGTTAAATCTAAAGCAGTCTTATAAAGACGCAATGAACTTATTAATGATTTTTGAGTAAATCCACCTTCAGTCCAAAAATAATAGAAATAGGTAATGGTGTTTGTGCTTTCTGAATAGTAAGTTTTGATTAACGCTACTTCAGCATTTAATTTGTTTATTAATTCTAAAACATCTCTTTTAGGAGCTCCGTCAACAAGATTATAAACGCTACTAAATGTAATGAACCTCTTACTTGAATCAATATCAAGATAAACATTGTAAGTGTTTTTAATTTTTATATACGTGTCTTTAACTTCTACAATTTCTATATATGCGTTGTCGCAAGTTTCTTTTAAGAGTGAAGGAGTTACTTCAGCTGCATTAACTAACTTTTGAGCTGTTGCAAATTGAACAGAAATTAATAAAACAAATAGATAAAAGAATGGGGATAATTTTAAAGTTTTCATAATAGGGATTTTTTAATTATTAATAAATCAAAATTCACAAAAAATGGAAACTTATGAAATACGACAATTGCCGTATTTTAACAAAATTTTACAAAAGGGAGCTGATTTTGAATGGTTTTAATTTTTAAATCGAGTTGATTTAAGAATTTTTGATGGCTTTCTGTATTTGGATTAAAAGGGCGATGCTTTAATCCTTTTTGAATCGTACAAATTTCATTCATTAATCCAAATTCCGATTCCGAAATATAATTTTCAAAGAATTGAATCCAAATATAATCGACAGCTGTTTGATTGGGATGCAACATGTCTTCACCATAAAAACGATAATCACGCAATTCATCCATCATGATTTCATAAGCAGGAAAATAGGTGATGGGTGATGGGAGTCTGCTGATTGTTTTATGAATTGCAGTAATCAAATGCGCTTTACTCAATGTGTTTTCCACAAAACCATCTTTTATGTGACGAACTGGAGAAACCGTGAAAATAAATTTGCAATTTGGGTTAACCGAATGAATTATGGAAATGATACTTTGTAAACTTTCTTCGATTTGATTAATTGGAAGTAATTCTTTTGTAAACTGCTTTTGCGACACTTTATGACAATTGGAAACAATTTCGTTTGATTCTATATTTCTATACACCCACGACGTTCCTAATGTGATGATGATGTGAGTTGAATCGTTTAATTGTTGATGTGTTGCATCAATTAATTCGTTTAAAGAATTTAGAAAGGTATTTTTATCCGAATTTGATAATTCGGAATGGACTTCAAAACAATGCCATAAATCGTTATAATAGAAAATATCGTTTTCGGTAAATTTTCTATTTACAACACAACGACGAATTAACTTTTCTAACGAAACTGGATTGAAAACAATCCCAAACGGATTTACTGTTGTTTGGAATTTAAAATAGTTAAATTTCTCACCTATATTTTCAGCAAAACACGAACCTAATAACATGATTTTCGAATCGTAATCAATTGGAAAATTGCTTTTTTGAATGGGTATTTTGGTAGTGAATTGCAAATCATTTAGGTTTAGACTTCAAATTTAAACTACTTTTTACAAAAAACCAGTATTTTTACTAAGGATTTAATTCGCTAAAAAATGATTGAAAAAGAATACATTGAACCTAATGAAGGTTTTTCTCAAACGGTTGTAGTAAAAACAGGAAATTTTAAAACGCTTTACATTTCAGGACAAATAGGTGATGGTGCAAATTTAGAAGCACAAACCATTGCCACATTTCAAAATTTAGAAAAGCAACTTGAAAATTGCAATGCTACTTTTAAAGATGTAGTAAAAATGAATACCTACATCGTAAATTTTAATCCAGAAATCGACTTACCTATTTTTAGAAAAGTCAGAAAAGAATTTCTAGGTAATGAAAATTATCCAGCAAGTACTTTGGTTGGAGTGGAAAGTTTAGGTAGAAAAGAATGGTTGATTGAAATTGAAGCAATTGCTGTTATAGAATAAAAAAATCCCGATAAGTTTTTGGCTTTTCGGGATTTTTCTTTTTAAGGAGCTTAATTTTTAATTATAAATATATTGTATAGTGGAATTATTATCACTATTATCAAAATCTATATAAGTTTCAGTAGCAGGCATGTCATTACTATTGTATGTATAACTTGAGCTATCATCAAGATTGTCATCAATTGAAAAATCTAAAGAATTATTAACTATTCCAGGATAACCTCTTGTGTATTTTGGTGTTCCAATAGCAATTTTAGCAAAACCAGTTACATTAGTAAATGGACTTATCTTACTATCAAATGTAGTTTCTTCAACCCAGCTCACTTCAAAAGCTGTCCCTGGGTTTTCAGTTATTTCTTTTTTGTATGGTTGATTTCCATTAAAATAAATTGTTCCAGAAGCTACTGTGGTACTATTTGCTGTTGTAATAAAAGAAACTGTTCCATTTGAGTTATATGTGAAGTCATCTATTTCTATTTCGCCATCTTCATCAGTTCTGATTGATTTAATCAATCTACTACTTGAGTCATATTCATAATCAATAACCTCTTCGAAAGAAAAACCTGCACCATCATCGAAAAAATATTCTTCTTTAGTAATTAAATCTCCAGTATAAGTGTAGATTGTTTCGTCTCTAAAGTCTAAATCAGAACTTACATTAACAATTTTATTTCCATTGTATTCAAAACTAACTGTTTCAACAGTCCCGTCGTCATAGGTTTCAATAATTTTTGTTAATTGGGTTCCAGACGAAGTTGATGTATCATCTTCGCTAGAACATGAAATTAAAGTAAGTGCAACTGTACTAAAAAGGCAAAGTAGTTTTTTCATTTTTTGTTTTGTTTAATTTGTTGCTAATATAGAAAAAAACCTACAAAGGTTTTGTTTCTAAGTAGGTTTTTAAATAATTTAGAATCTTTCTATTTTTTCTATTTTACAAATTCAACAACTTTCTCCAAAGCCTCATTAATTCCATTCACATTTTTTCCTTTTCCTGATGCGAAGAAAGGTTGTCCACCACCATTTCCGTCGATGAATTTTCCTAATTCTCTAATTACGTTTCCAGCGTTTAATCCTTTTTCAGCGACTAATTCTTTTGAAATATAGCAATGAATATTTGGTGCATTATCTTCAATTGAAGCTAAGAATACAAAAGCATTTGGTTTTGAAGTTCCAATAGCTTGCGCTAAATCCTTAGTTGAACTCATAGATAAATCTACTTGTTTTGCTAAAAAGTTGATTCCATTTATTTCTTGGAAATCAGCAACTAATGTATTTTTTAATCCTTCGATTTTTTCTTTTACTAATTGCTCTAATTGTTTTTTTAACTTTGCATTATCATCTTGTAATGAAGCAACGGATTTTAAAACATCTTGCGGATTTTTCAATACTTCTTTGATTTCCGCTAACGTGTTTTCTTGCGAAGTGTAAAAATCTTTCACAGCATCACCCGTAATAGCTTCTATACGACGAATTCCAGCAGCAACAGCTCCTTCTGAAACAATTTTGAAATGCCAAATTTCAGCTGTATTTTTAACGTGAATTCCACCACATAACTCTTTACTGTCACCAAATTCAATCATACGAACAGAATCACCATATTTTTCACCAAACAAAGCCATTGCACCTTTATCTAATGCCTCTTTGATTGGAATATTTCTATGTTCTACCAATTGTAATTGTGCTTCGATTTGTTGATTCACACTTGCTTCCACCTGACGTAATTCTTCATCAGAAACTTTAGAAAAATGCGAAAAGTCAAAACGCAAATAATTTGGATTTACTAACGAACCTTTTTGCTCCACATGTGTTCCTAAAATAGTTCTCAAAGCTAAATGCATCAAATGCGTAGCCGAGTGATTTTTAGAAGTCGAAGTTCTTAAATCGGTCTTTACTTTAGCTACAAATCCAGCTTCAATATTTTCTGGAAGTTGTTTTGCGAAATGTAATATTAAGTTGTTTTCTTTTTTCGTATCAATAATCTCAATCGTTTCATTTGCCGAAACTAACGTTCCTTTATCACCAACTTGTCCACCACCTTCTGGATAGAACGGCGTATTATCTAAAACAATTTGGTACAAAACACCATCTTTTTTAGAATCTACTTTACGAATACGTGTAATTTTTACTTCATTCTCGGTTTTATCATAACCCACAAACGTTTCTACATTTCCTGGAATCAAAACGTTCCAATCTTCAGTAGAAACTTCAGAAGCGGCACGTGAACGGGCTTTTTGTTCTTGCATCGCAACATTGAAACCAGCTTCATCTAAATCGTATCCTTTTTCACGAAGAATTAAAGCCGTTAAGTCAATTGGGAAACCAAAAGTATCATACAATTCAAAGGCTTTTGCACCAGAAACTTCTTTTCCAGAGGTTTCAGCTACTACTTTATCTAACAATTGTAATCCTTGTTCTAAAGTTCTTAAGAAAGACGCTTCTTCTTCACGAATTACATTGGTAACCAATTGTTGTTGCGATTTAATCTCTGGGAAAAATTCGCCCATTTGATTCGCTAACACTTCTACCAATTTATTAATGAAAGGTTCTTTCGTACCTAAAAACGTAAATCCGTAACGAATCGCACGGCGTAAAATTCTACGAATTACATAACCAGCACCAGTATTTGATGGTAATTGTCCGTCAGCAATAGCAAAAGCTACCGCACGAACGTGGTCTACAATTACACGAATAGCAATGTTGGTTTTGTTTTGTTCTTCTGATATGTTTTTAACTTCGTTTGAAGTGTATTTTAAACCTGTAATTTGCTCTACTTTTTCAATAAGCGGTGTAAAAACATCGGTATCATAGTTTGATGTTTTTCCTTGTAATGCCATACACAAACGCTCAAATCCCATTCCGGTATCAACGTGTTGTGCTGGTAATTTTTCTAGTGAACCATCAGCTTTACGGTTGAATTCCATGAATACGTTGTTCCAAATTTCCACTACTTGTGGATGGTCGTTATTCACTAAACTTTTTCCAGAAACTAACGCTTTTTCAGCTTCGGTACGTAAATCAACGTGAATTTCAGAACAAGGTCCACATGGCCCTTGGTCGCCCATTTCCCAGAAATTGTCTTTTTTGTTTCCTAAAATAATTCGGTCTTCGCTAATTAATTCTTTCCAAATGTCCCAAGCTTCTTGATCAAATGGAACATTCTCATCTGGATTTCCTTCAAAAACAGAAACGTATAAATTTTCTTTTGGAATTTTATAAACTTCCGTTAATAATTGCCAAGCCCAATTGATAGCCTCTCTTTTGAAATAATCACCAAAAGACCAGTTACCTAACATTTCGAACATAGTGTGATGGTAAGTATCAAAACCTACATCTTCTAAATCATTATGCTTTCCAGAAACACGAAGACATTTTTGCGTATCGGCTATTCTTGGGCTTTTTGGAGTTCCATTGCCTAAGAAATATTCTTTGAATTGGGCCATTCCCGAGTTGTTAAACATCAAGGTTGGATCGTCTTTTAAAACGATTGGCGCAGAAGGAACAATTAAGTGTCCGTTAGATTCGAAGAATTGTAAAAACTGTTTACGAATGTCTTGTGATTTCATTATCAATTAGTTATTTCAAGTTTTGGTTATTGATTTTAGTAGGAATTTGGAATTAGATTTTCGAAAAATATCTCAACTAAAAAATAAAATAGCTTTAGAATGAAACATTTCTTAAATTTGTTCGTATAACCTATGTCAATCAATAAATTTGGCACAAAAATAGTATATTTTCATTTATGTCGAAGGTAAAATATTATTACGATTCAGAAAATTTAGCCTACAAGCGTATTCAGACAAGAAAAAGGAAGAAGTTTGGCTATGTTGTCTTGTTTTTGGTGTCTTCGGCTTTGTTTGGATTCTTGATTTTTTTGCTATTGATTAATACCAGTTATTTTGAAACGCCAAAAGATAAAATTCAAGCGAGAGAAATTGAAGCTTTAGCTTTAAATTATAAGGTTTTGAATAAGAAACTGGATTTGATGAATGAAGTTTTAGAAGCGATTGAAAATAGAGATAACAATATTTATAGAATATATTTTAATACAACTCCTATTTCAGAAGAAGAACGAAAAGCGGGTTTTGGAGGTGTAAACAGATACAAAGATTTGCAAGGATTTAATAATTCGGAGTTAATGGAAAACACAACAAAACGTGTGGATATTTTAACGAAAGAATTGGTAATTCAATCCAAATCGTTGGATGAAATTGTAGCGTTGGCAAAACAAAAAGAGAAGTTGTTAGCAGCAATTCCAGCAATTCAACCGGTTAAGAATGAGGATTTAAAACAAATGGCTTCGGGTTATGGTTATCGAAGTGATCCATTTACGAAAATTAGAAAATTCCATTACGGAATGGATTTTACCGCAAGAACTGGAACGCCAATTTACGCTACTGGAGATGGAGTTGTCTATAAAGCAGATGCTTCGTTATCAGGATACGGAAATCATATAGAAGTGAATCATGGTTATGGCTATAAAACATTGTATGCGCATTTAAGTAAATATAATTGTCGTCCAGGTCAAAGAGTAAAACGTGGAGATATTATTGGATATGTGGGAAGTACAGGAAGAAGTCAGGCGCCACATTTACACTACGAAGTGTTTAAAAATGGAGAACGTGTAAATCCGCTGAATTTCTATTATGGAAGTATTTCGGCAAAAGAATATATAGAGATTTCAAAATTAGCGAATCAAGAAAATCAATCGTTGGATTAACGATTTAAGATTGATGATTAACGATTTTAGAAGTTTTGAACTTGTAATTGAATTTGAATTTGAACTTGAAAAATGCATTTAGAATTAGCACCAGACAAAAGATATTATAGTATTGGCGAAATAGCCAAAGCTTTTAACGTAAATGCCTCCTTAATTCGTTTTTGGGATAAAGAATTTGATATTCTAAAACCAAAGAAAAACGCCAAAGGGAATCGTATGTTTACACCAGAAGATGTGAAGAATTTGCAATTGATTTATCATTTGGTAAAAGAGCGCGGATTTACATTAGAAGGTGCCAAAACACATTTGAAAGAAGGTCAGAAAAAAACCTTAGATAAATTTGAAATTATCAGTAAATTAGAAACAATTAAAGCTCAATTAAACACAATTAAAAATCAACTATAAACAATTAATAAACTTTTAAACTTAAAAAAATGATGAGAAAATTTTTGCCTTTTATTATCGGTGGTGGATTATTGTTAATCCTAGTATTTTGGTTCTTTAGTATCAAAAACGGAGCTGTTCGTGTAAATCAAGAAGTAAATAAAGAATGGGGAAATGTTGAAACTTCGTACCAAAGAAGAAATGACCTTATTGGAAATTTAGTTAAAACGGTTCAAGGTTCGGCTGATTTTGAAAAATCAACTTTAGAAGCAGTAATCAAAGCACGTTCTGAAGCGACTTCTGTAAAAATTGACCCAACGAATATGACACCAGAACAATTAACACAATTCAATCAAGCGCAAGGAAATTTAAATAGTTCTTTGTCAAGATTATTGGTGACTGTTGAGCAATATCCAGATTTAAAAGCAAATCAAAACTTCTTGAAATTACAAGATGAGTTAGCTAGTACAGAAAACCAAATCTTAACAGCAAGAACACGTTTCAACGAATCGGTTCAAAAATACAACAACTACATTTTGGTTTTCCCTAATTCTATTTTCTTAGGAAACTACAAAGAAAAACCATATTTCGATGCAGTTGCAGGTGCTGAAAAACCAGTGGATGTAGAATTTGATTTCAATAAAGAGAAAAAATAATGTCAAAAACCGAAGATTTCTTATCAAAAGCAGAAGAGCAAGAAATTGTTTTAGCTATTGTTGAAGCCGAAAAAAACACTTCAGGAGAAATTCGTGTGCACATTGAAGATCATACAGAAAAATCACCTCTTGACAGAGCTCAGGAGGTTTTTTTTGAATTGAAAATGGACGAAACACAAGATCGAAATGGCGTTTTGTTTTATGTGTGCGTTTCGGATAAAAAGTTTGCTATAATTGGCGATAAAGGAATCAACGAAGCAGTAGAATCTGATTTTTGGGATTGTACAAAAGATACAGTAATTGCTAACTTTAAAGAAGGCAACTTCAAGAAAGGCTTGGTAGAAGGAATTCTCAGAGCAGGCGAAAGATTGAAAAAATATTTCCCATATCAATCAGATGATACGAACGAATTGTCTAACGAAATCTCAAGAAGTTAATATGAAAAAGTTATTTTTATTTGTATTAGCTTTAAGCGGAATGATTGCTTATGCGCAGTTTGATATTCCAAAAAAACCTAGTTTTCAAACGAGTGTTTACGATTATGCCGATGTTTTAAATCCGCAAGAAGAAAAAGAGTTAGAAAATAAGTTAGTTCGCTATTCTGATTCAACTTCTACTCAAATTGTAGTAATTTCAGTTGAAGATTTAAAAGGAGAAGATATTGGTATTTTAACACCAAAATGGGCTCAGGAATGGGGAATAGGTCAAGAAAAAGAAGACAACGGAATTCTAATTCTTTTAGCAAAAACAGAAAGAAAAATATGGATTGCTCCAGGATACGGAGTAGAAGATAGACTAACCGCAGGAATCAACGGAGAACTTATCAGAAACATTATTATTCCAGAATTTAAAGCCGGAAGTTATTACACTGGTTTAGACAAAGGTGCCGATGCTATTTTTGAAGTTCTAAAGGGAAAATACAAAGGTTCTAGAAAAGAATCAAGTAATCCTTTACCATTCATCTTAATTGTAGTTTTTATTATTATTCTGTTAGTTTTAGCTTCCAGAGGAAATAAAGGCGGTGGAAATTTTAAAGGTGGCGGCGGCTTAGATTTAGGCGACATTATTATTTTAAGTAGCCTAGGGAGAAGCGGGGGCGGTTTTGGTGGTGGCGGAAGCTTTGGCGGTGGTTCATCAGGAGGATTTGGCGGCGGCTTCGGCGGTGGTGGATTCTCAGGTGGTGGCGCAGGCGGAAGTTGGTAATTTGAAATATAATTCTCTAACATTGTCATTCCGCCGAAGTAGGAATCTCCTACGAAGTAGGAATACTTTAAGCGAAGCGAAAAACAAACTTGCTCTTGATTTTTGAACTTGTACTTGAAATTAAAAATAAAAAACTCGTTAGCAATACTAACGAGTTTTTTATTTAATCTATAATCATAATGCCACCATCTTTTTTCTTACCACCAAATTTTTCTAATTTATAGGTTAAAGAAAACATCGCATATTGTTGTAAAACGGTATTTTCCATATCGGTAATGGCGGTTGGCGTAATCGTTCTTGTTGCGCTGATATTTTGATTTAAAACATCATACACTTTTACTTTGGCTAATAATTTGTCTTGAAAGAAATTATATCCCAAACTCAAATTCCATAAATAGAAATCTTTTTGAAAACCATCTGCTATATTAGAGTTGTAGTTGTAACCAAAATCACTTCCCAAAACTACTTTTTTAGGCCAATAACTTGTGATTTCTAACTTAGCACTGTGCTTGAAATTTTTAGTATTGTCAATTACGTAATTAGTAAAATCATTAGTAATATATGTGTATCGGTACGACGGACTAATCGTAATCATTTCATCAATTGACCAAGACATATTGGCTCTTGGATTTAAGGTTAATCCTTTTGATTCAAATAATGCTGCATTGGTTAATCCTTGATCATAATTGTAACCTAACTGCAAGCCTACACCATATTTAAACGTTCTTTTTTCTTTTTTTAATGATTTGTTTAAACTAAAACCAACATACGTATTATAAGCTCTGTCTACATTTTGATACGTTGTAGTTGCTTTAAAATCGGCATCATAAGTAGTAGAAGCTACAATTTGATTTACATTGTAATCTCCGCCAGCATAAGCATAAAAACCACTTCTGGTTGCATAATCATAATTGTTGAAGTTGGTATAAAGTGAGTAATTTTCGTTAGGTTTTAAATCAGCATTTCCAATTAGCGTATTTAATGGATTGCCTAAATTTTGAAATGGTAAGATTTGATTGGCACTAGGTAAATTTACTTCGTAAGAGTAGTAGGTGTAAAACGATTTTGATTTACCTAATGTAATGCTCAAATAACCATTCATTTTAGGGTACATATAGTTTTTATTTACTGTTGTTGTATTTGATAAATAGTTGGATTGATTATTAAAATTAATGATTTCTGTTCCCATAGAAAGACTTCCTCTAATTTTCTTTTTTCGGATGCTAATTCCAACCATTGGGGCTACAGATGAAGTTGTTGAAACAATATCGTTTGAAAGTAAATCGTTGTAGTTAGAATAGGCATTTAACCCGTTATCAAAGTCATATGTTTCTCTGGTATCTCTTGACTTTTTGTAACTGTAAGTAGTTTCAAAATTGAATACTAAAGAATCTCTTAAGGGTTCATTATAACCTATTTCGGCTCTGAAACTATCTTTTTTAGAATCGTCAATTCTGAATTGATTTCTATCATCATCTGAACTTCCAGATTGAAAAAAAGTTGTTGTTGTCTTAGTAAATAAATCAGATTCATTTTTGCTATTTTCGTTTTCAAATGAAGCACTAATCCCTCTGCCTTTTTTCTTTAAACCTCTATAAAAATAAATATTATTTTTAAAAGTGTTGTTTTGGCTTGACCAATTATTATCACTTGTATTTTCGTTTAAAGCGTTTCCTGTTTCATCAAATGTAGCATCAAAACCAGTGTTTTTGTTTTTAATTTCGCTTTTGGCAAAACTTGGACTCATATAAATGGTTGTGGTTGAATCTAATTTTATTTCAAAATCCATTCCTAAATTGTGTCCATCGGTTATAGATTTGGTTTTAGATTCTGCTAATGTGTTGGTGTTACCAGTTGGAAGTAAATTGATTCTATTGGTTCTGTTATTATTGTTAGTTTCTGCGTTTGAATAATAATAACTTCCGTTTGGATTAATTTTCTTTTTTGCCCATTCATCTGCAAAATTTATTCCAATCATATTGGATTGTGTAATTCCGTTATTACCTCCAAATTGCATTCCGTTAATACCAAAACTACCGTTATCATTTACCCATATTGAATTATTTCTCCCGCCGCCCATATTGTCGAAAATTTCATCCATTGAAAATCCAATAGAGTTTACGTTGTTAGAAGAACCTAAAACACTAATCTTCTGTGTATCTTTAAAATAATTGAAAAGCATACTCGATTCGTATCGTTCATCGGTTCCATAACCTACATTTGCTTTTCCAAAAACACCTTTATTTTTATCTTCCTGAATGGTTAAATTTATGGTTTTTTCATCTGAAGTAGCATTTTGCCCTGATAATTCTTCTTCTTTTGTTTTGGTGTCGGTTACTTGAACTTTACTAATTATTTCGGCTGGTAAATTTTGAGTGGCAATTTTACCATCTTTACCAAAGAAAGGTTTTCCGTTGACTAAAATATTATTGACTTCTTTTCCGTTGACGGTAATTTTACCTTCTTCATCTATTTCAACACCTGGAAGTTGTTTCAATAACGCTTCCACATTAGCATCAGGACGAACTTTAAACGACGAAGCATTAAATTCTAAAGTATCGTTTTTTATAGTAACCGGTGGTGCTTCAGATTGTATGACAACCTCTTTTAAAGAACTTACATTTTCTTCTAGTTTTATAAAACCAAAATCTTTGTCAGCTTTTAAGTTTTCAATTTTTTCTGTGTAGTCAATATAACCAATGTATGAAATTTTGAAATAAATGGCATTATCCATTTTTTTTGTCTTAAAAGTAAAATTTCCATTCTTGTCTGAAATGGTATAATCTATCAAAGTGGAATCTTTTACTGATTTCAAATAAATAGTTGCCGATTCAAGTGGAACAGAAGTGTTTTTGTCGATAATTTTTCCTTTTAAAGAAATGGTGTTTTGACTAAAACTGAAGATTGAGAATAAAAACAAGGCAAAGTAGGCGAGTTTCTGAAACATGAAAAAAGTTATTATTTAGTTTAAGTTCTAATTAACTGCGAATTAAAATATTTATTGTGTAAATAAAAATTTTCTTACGGAAATTTAACAATTGCCATTAAAAAAACCGAAGCGTTAACTTCGGTTTTCAACTATTTCTGTCTGAAATAAATATCTATTGGAACGCCACTAAAATTGTATTGTTCTCTTAATTTATTTTCGATAAAACGTTTATATGGATCTTTCACATATTGCGGTAAGTTGGCAAAAAACACAAACTGAGGAGTTGGTGTTGGCAACTGCATACAATATTTAATTTTCACATATTTTCCTTTTAAAGCAGGAGGTGGCGTTGCTTCAATAATTGGCAACATCAACTCGTTGAATTTTGAAGTCGAAATACGTTGTTTTCTGTTTTCAAACACTTCAACTGCTGTTTCTAATGCTTTTAGTAAACGTTGTTTCGTTAAAGCCGAGATAAAAAGAATAGGCACATCGGTAAATGGCTGTAATTCTTCTCTAATCTTACGTTCGTAATCACGAGTAGTCATGGTGTCTTTTTCTACCAAATCCCATTTGTTTACTAAGATAACAACTCCTTTACGGTTTTTTTCGGCCAACCAAAAAATACTTTGATCTTGTCCTTCAAATCCACGAGTGGCATCAATAACTAACAAACAAACATCACTGTGTTCAATAGCTCTAACCGAACGCATTACTGAGTAAAATTCTAAATCTTCTTTTACTTTCGCTTTACGTCTAATTCCAGCAGTATCGACCAAGTTGAATTCAAATCCAAAACGGTTGTATTTTGTGTCAATTGCATCACGAGTAGTTCCAGCAATGTCGGTTACCACAAATCTATCTTCGCCAATTAAAGCATTAATAAATGATGATTTACCTGCGTTTGGTCTTCCTACAACACAAAAACGTGGTAATGGTTCTACTTCTTCAGTAACTTCTGGCATTTCAGGTAATACTTCGACTAATTTGTCTAAAAGTTCTCCTGTTCCGCTTCCGCTCATTCCCGAAATCGTGTAATATTCTCCTAATCCTAAGTTGTAAAATTCAACAGCGTCTTTTTCACGCATGGCATTATCTACTTTGTTAATCACTAACAAAACAGGTTTTTTAACTTTACGAAGTAATTTAGCCACTTCGTCATCCATAGGTGTAATACCTTCTTCCACATCCACAATAAAGATAATAGCATCTGCTTCATCAATAGCTAATTCTACTTGACGACGAATTTCCGCCTCAAAAATATCGTCCGAACCTTTGATATAACCTCCAGTATCAATTACAGAAAACTCCTTTCCGTTCCACTCACTTTTTCCATAATTTCTATCACGCGTAACACCGCTTACCGAGTCAACAATAGCTTCTCTTCGCTGAATTAAACGATTAAAAAATGTGGATTTTCCAACATTTGGTCTTCCTACAATGGCAACAATATTATTCATAATCTTATTTTGAATCGGCAAAAGTACGATTTTTTTTGGAGCTTTTTCCAGCTATCCACTACAACTCCACAATTTTAGCTCTTTTTTTCTAAATTTATTCGGTCAGCTTCTAAGGTCGCTGGCCAAATAAAAAGAAAAAATAGGTCAAAAATTTGCGAGGTTTCCGTTTTTATCTGGGCTAGGATGTAAAATTCTATCAATATTTGTTAAAAATTTATATATTAGCCTCAAAATCAGAAGAAATGGAGCCTGAAAAAAGTATTGCACTACGACCAAAGTTTGAAGTCGAATCAAAAAATAGTGTCGATAAAATTTTAGAAAAAGCAAAACAGCTAAAAACCGAATTAAAAGCCGATTACCAAATTAAAATAATTGATGAGCATTTGTATTTTTATTTCAGCAAAGAAAAACGAAAATACTATTCGCCTTTTTTACATTTGGAATTAGAAGCTAATGAAGATAAGACAACAGTAAAAGGTCTTTTTGGTCCAGAGCAATTGTTGTGGACGCTTTTTATGTTTCTACACTTTATCATTGCAGGATTGTTTTTAGTTTTTGCTATGATGGCTTACACGCATTGGTCACTAAAACAATCGATAGTGTTAGATATAGTGGTAATTTCCTTTATGGTTGTTTTTTGGATATTGCTTTATTTCATCGCTAGAATAAACCGAGAAAAAGGTGTGCCGCAAATGCACGAATTAGAAGATTTGATGTATAAGATTTTGGAATAAAAAAACCTGACGAGTATTCATCAGGCATCTTTTATCTTTCTTCTTTGCTCTTTCTTCTTACTTCTGGTTATACCCAAAACGTTTTAATTGGTAAGCACTGCTTCTCCAATCTTTATTTACTTTTACATAAGTAGCCAAGTGAATTTGTTTGCCAAAGAATTTTTCTAAATCTTCTCTTGCTTGAATGCCTACACGTTTTAAAGCAGCGCCTTTGTGACCAATGATAATTCCTTTCTGCGTATCGCGTTCTACCATAATTACGGCACGAATTCTAATAATGTTATCGTCTTCGATAAATTCTTCCGTTTCAATTTCTACGGCATATGGAATTTCTTTATCGTAATTTAACAAGATTTTCTCACGAATAGTTTCGTTAACGAAGAAACGTTCGGGTTTATCGGTTAACGCATCTTTAGGGTAAAATGCTGGAGAAACAGGAAGTAATTCGATGATTCTATCAAAAACAGTTTGTACATTAAAATTCTCTAATGCCGAAATAGGAAAAAGTTCTGCATTAGGTACTTTTTCTTTCCAAGCTTGCACTTGTTCTTCTAATTGTTCTTGATTCGATTTATCAATTTTATTTAATAACAACAAAACTGGGATTTTAGAATGGATAATTTTATTAAAAAACGCTTCATCTTTTAATTCTTTTTCTCCAATTTCCACCATATAAACCAAAATGTCAGCATCTTCAAAAGCCGATTTTACAAAATCCATCATCGAATTTTGCAATTCATACGCTGGTTTTATAATTCCAGGCGTATCTGAAAATAAAACTTGAAAATCATCTCCATTTACAATTCCCAGAATACGGTGTCTTGTAGTTTGTGCTTTCGATGTAATAATAGAAAGACGCTCACCTACAAACGCATTCATAAGAGTTGATTTTCCTACATTCGGATTTCCAATAATATTTACATAACCTGCTCTGTGCTCCATTTCAATATATTTATGGGTACAAAGGTAGTGATAACGCCTGAAATAGTAGAAAGAAAACATTATTTTTAAAAAAGTCTTGTAATTTTAAATAAAGATTGTACCTTTGCACTCACAAATCGCGGGATAGAGCAGTAGGCAG
>NZ_DLHR01000028.1 GCF_002483315.1 Flavobacterium sp. UBA7663 | reverse complement strand
GGTAATGTTTCAGATTTAGTGATACAATTTTTATTGGAGATTAATAATTTGATAATCAATAAAAAAATAGAAATAGTTATTAAAAAGGAGCGCAATATTGCGCTCCTTTTTATGTTATATAATGTCTTAAAACGAAGCAAATGATAAAAAATAAGACCTCATGTATCAGATTTAGTGATAACAAAATTTGTCCAAGTTGTAAATCAAAGAATATTGTAAAAAATGGGTTTACAGCTAATAAGAAACAACAATTCCTTTGTAAAGAATGTAAAAAGAGATTTATTGATTTTTATACTTACAAAGCATATAATCAATGGGTAAACAAAAGAATTGTAAAATTTACAAAAGAAGGATTAGGAATACGAAGTACAGCAAGAATATTAAAAATTTCGACCACCACCTTATTAAAAAGAATAATTTTAATTGCTAAAAAAATACCTAATCAACCCATTTTTAAATATAAAACGTATGAGGTAGATGAAATGAGGACTTTTATAGGAAATAAAGAAAAACCTGTTTGGATTGTATATGCATTAGAAAAACAAACAAAACAAGTTGTAAGCTTTAGCATTGGAAGGAGGACTAAAAGAACATTGCAATATGTTACCAATACATTATTGTTGTCTAATCCAAAAACTATTTACACAGATAAGTTGGTACATTATAAGTTACTATTAAAAGATGCTGTTCATAGTACAAGACCATTTGGAACAAATCATATAGAAAGAAGAAATCTTTCTATAAGAACTCATCTAAAACGATTAAACAGAAAAACAATCTGCTTTTCAAGAAGTTATATACTACTACAATGTATTTTAAGAATTTATTTTTGGGGTTAGAATTTTGTCAATCTTCAAATTAATTATTTACCCAAATTAGCAAACTACTAATATCTGCTCCATCAATGTTTTGAGAACTTATAAAATTTATTTTTTTATTTTTTATTCCAAATCTCAAAATAGTATCATCAATAATCAAACACGGGTTAAATCTATTGGCGATAAAGAAATAACCTAACTTATATTTTTTATTTTTTTGGGTAATTTCATTTTTGAGATTCTTGATTAAAGCATCTAATGTGAAACCATAATAATTGTATTCACAATTAAAATCGTCACTAAAAAGAGATCTGATTTCTGATTTATTAAATAAAATACATTCTATGAATCGTTTAATCAATAGTGTTTTTTCAATATCCTCATTTTCTGTGATTTTATTAATAGTACTAACTTGATGAAATACTTCAGCATATCGTTTTTTAAGTTCAAAATTAGTATGATCAAAAAGAACAGCACGTTTGTAGTGTACAACAGCCCATTCAATTGATGATATGTCATTTTTACTTAAATATCTCTCAGCTGATTGAATATACTTTTCTGATATTTCTTTATCTGTTTTCATAGATTAAATTGTAATTATCATTACATCAAAATAAATGCCATCATTTTGATTTATTTTCCAACCTTAAGTTTTCAATTATTAATAATTCTTCATATATTTCGTTCGATTTTTCACTTGTTATCTGTACTTTAACGGACAAATTGTATTTATTTACAGTTTGTCCGTTTTTTATTTCCCTCAATTCCCTATTATTTCTGATTAAAACATTAATTACTTCATTAACGGTAGTGGTTCGACATCCACTATTTCCGAATAATAGTTTTCCATTAAATAATGAACCCATCATGATTCTTTTGCCCTCATAGTCACTTTCAGCAAACAACGAATCCAAATTTACCAATAACTCAATGCCTGAACTTATGTATTCTTTTATTGAATCCTCACCACATTGTAAAGCTTCGATTTCCATGTTGATATTAATAAGCTCAGTATTGTATCTATCAATGATACTTTTATATCTGTCTGATGGTAATTCATTAGCCAATCTCATATCGTCAGCTTTGTCAAGTTGTTCCAATAAAACTTTTTTGCGCTCTATTTTAATTTTTAATTGACCTTTTCTGTCACCATTTATTTGTGATTCCGAATCTTTTAAAATATCCATGAAGAGTTCCTTTATGTTGTCATTGATTTGCAAATCTGTAAATAAACTTGCTACGTTGATATTGGCTTGTTCAGTCGATACACGAGTTTTGCATTTTTCTCGGCAATGATAATAGGCATATTTTTTACTTCTTCCAGTTGAAAGACTTCCAGTAATTTGTTTGCCACAAATTTCACAAATAAGAAAATCTCTTAACGGGAAATGTTTGTTTCTGCATGATTGATTTGAACCCTTAAACTTTTTTCCTCTGTACACTTCCTGAACTTTATTATACGTTTCCAAATCAATTAATGGTTCGTGTTTGCCATCCACAATCATTGCAGGCTCCTTTTTGTATTCAGGCACTTCAATTTTTCCAGCATATACAATATTTTTTAACAGTCTGTTGAATGAACTTTTTTCCAATTTCATTCCTTCATTTTGGAGCTTTCTTCTTGTAGTTTCTACAGATTCTATGTTCATCGCCACCATTTTGAAAGCTTTGGTAACGAAATGAGCATTTTCATTTGGTTTTAAAATCGAGCGTTTACCTTTCGACATTCCTCTTGATGACTTGTAACCATCTCTAAAGCTATCATATCCAAATGGAGCACGATTTGCATAATATCCTTCTCTTTTGGCTTGATATGTTCCACTCTTGGTTCGACTGGATATTTTATCTCTTTCAACTTCGCCAGCAGTTAAATAAATCGAAAGCACCATTTTGTTATCGCAGTTCGACATGTCAAGGTATTGTTCAGAGGCATTTAATTCAATACCCATTGAATCAAACAACCTCATCTCGGTCAGTGCCTGTTCAATATTCCTAGAGAATCTGTCCCATTTTGCAAAGAGTACCTTATCAACTATTTTCCTATTAGCTTTAGCGAAAGACCTCAACTCTTTCCATTGAGGTCTGCTAAAGTCTTTTGCCGAATGGTCTTCTCTGTATACCTTGACAATATTAAAACCCATTCCACCACAAAATCTCTTCAATGATTCTTCTTGATAGTTAAGGCTAAAACCTTCACTTTGTTCATCGGTAGAAACTCTTACATAGAGTAAAACATTTTTATTCATGGTACACTTTTTATAATTCATTTCCGAAATAAATAAGTATCTCAGACGCTTCTCCCCAAACTTCTATTTCATCTACATTATTGATTTCACCTTTTCTGAAGTCGAAGTCATTCGGATAATAATCGCTTGTAAAATTCATTCGTGGTGTTATTATATTAAATTTGAAATACTGCTTAAAATCTTTATCCATACTGAAATGAACTTTCACCTTAACCGTATCATCAAGTGGACTTTCGTCCTCTACAATTTTTTGTTTTATTCTTTTTAAAAAATTTTCTTTATTTTTTTCAAATTCTTCTTGTCCTATTTTTGTTAAACTTTTCGCCATTTTATTTTGTTTTTATAGTTTTATTATTAATTGTTTTGTGGCATACCTCAGCCAATTCATACAGTACATTACGAATCAGTTCAATTTCCTCATCATTAAAATGCACCCCATTTTTATTTAATTTTTTTTTACATTCGGTAATACTTAACACTTTGTTTCTCAGTCGTCATTTTCCTGTTTTTTATTTTGACGGTGGAATTTGTATCGTTATTTTTTGGTCGCAACTGGACACACCCAAATTATACTCATAATTTAATTTGGACAAATAATGTTTTTATACTCGATTCGTTAATGAAAAGAATACTTTGTCTGGACTTAAAAAAGCCTAACAATAAATTTTGTGTTTGCTGAAACCACTTTTAGAAAAACAAAGTGGAAAAAAATTATTATCGTCTAAACAGTTATACTGTCCCCATGCGGTTTTGGGTTTGATTAAAAAAAAGTAGGCTTGTTGCCATTTTTTGGCTTTCAAATAATCATAATGCAAATATACTATTAATTTTAACACACTACAACCTTTTTGTTAAATTACAAATTATAATTCAACCAAAACAACCTTATTCGCCTTATAATTCAATAAAAAAGTCGCAATTGCGACTTTTTATATTAAATAGAAAACCACGACAAATTTATTCTACTTTATTTTCTAAATCTGTAGCCAAAACTTGACCACTAAACATACCGCCCTTAAATGCTTCTTCATCATAAAATTCGTTTCCAGAAGCGTCCATTACAGTAAGTGCTAAATAATAATATACTTCATATTTATAGCAATATATTTCAGCGTAACCAATCTTACCATCATTAGAATTAAATTTTATGTATGTCGGTTTTTGTTTTTGGGTAGAACCATCTCTTTTTATAGCCTCAGGAAAGGTTGTGACTATTTTCCAAGTTCCAGAAAAAGCACCGTTGTTTGTTTTTGATTGTCCAAGTGTATTGCCCGATTCTTCATTTAATGCAGACATGTCCTCATCTTCTGTTGAGATGTAGGTGCCATCGCAATTTAATATAGTGGCTGATTTCGTGGTTGTGCCAAGTGGACTTGTTGTAGATTTCCAAAATTTTCTGCCACAAAAAAGCTCTTTTGAGTTACTTACCCAAGCCACTTTTTTATCGTCTTTACCACTACCAAAAGCTACAAGTAGAAATACTCCAGTTATCAATACAGAACTAATCAATTTTGATTTTTTTTTCATTTTTAAATTTATTAATATTAACACTAATTATAAAGGCGAAAACTCCAAAAAATAGGTCTATTGGGTCATAGGTGCCTTCAAATATCTTCATTGCCTGTGCAACCTCTATCAAACAACCAAATAGTAAAGGGATTAAAAGCCAATATTTCGCTTCATTTATTTGGTCTTTCCATATTATTAAGAAAAATGACGTAAATGAATAAACCCACAATCCATCAGGTAAAGAATTTATAAACCATTTAGGTAAAACCTCTTTACATGGATACACTAAAGCCCTAATTTTATTTACAGAATGTGAAAACCCTATCTTGTCAATCCAATCAAAGAAACGGAGTGTTTTACTTCTAAAACAGATATAAATTAACCCGCCAATTATAAGAGGTTTTATTACATGAACCAAATAAGGTCGCAATTTCTCGGTCATACTTAAATTATCACAAAGCAAACATTATCAATAAGTTCTTTTTAAGTGAAATTATTAAATTATTTATACAAAAATATAAAAAATTCTATTATATAGTGTACTTTAATTTAGAGTACCACAAAAAAGGCAGAATTAAGAGATTTGAAAAATGAAAAATTCAGCCGAAAATACTAAAGAACCAGAGTATGAAGCTATTGCTTCACGCTTAAAAGAACTTCGAAAAGAAAAGGGTTATTCTAACTACGAACACATAGCGTTTGAGCTTGGAATGAGTCGGTCTGCTTATTGGAGACTCGAGTCAGGAGTTAACTTTGAACTTAAAACTTTAGTAAAAATCTGTAAACTTCTAAACATTACTTTGGAAGATTTTTTTAAAGGGATTGATGTGCCAACAAAAAAGCAATTATAAGAAAGTGATAATGTGAGTAAAATTTCTTGATAGTGAAGAAGTTGTGTATAATTAAATCAAAATCATCCTTATAACCAAATTGTTATGTTTTAAATTTGCTTAAAAACAGAAACAATGATTCGAGTATATTTAGATTGGAATGTGTTTAGCAGACTGGAACATAATGATGAGGTTTATAAAAGACTTACTGAGGTATTGGCTGATGAATCAAAATATATCTTGCCTTATTCTCCCGCACATCTTAAGGACTTATATCGTAGCTACAAGAAAGTAGGCATGGAAGGAATTGAAGGGCATCTCGAGAAAATTCAAAAATATTCCAAGTCGCTATTCATTGTCTATATAATCAAGCACGTTTTGGAATTCCAATTTCTGGATTCAAAGGAATCAATGAGACAACATGTCGAAGCATATGATGAGCACGAAAATTTTGACTTTAATGTTGATAGAATGATGGAAGCATTAGAGCCATTCTCATCGATGTTAGATTCTTTGTTTAAAATTCAATTACCAAATTTAACTGCGAAGCAAACGGATGATGAAGAAGTTAATAAGCAAATTACAAATACGAGAAGCTCAGAACTAGTGAAGCATCTTATGGGAACGGAAGAAACGATTTCCATGAAAGACATGATGCAGAACCTCATGACGATGTCCAGCACCTTGTACGAAGATGATAGCTATTCCGAATGGCGTGATGGATTTCAACAGGATATAAAAGTTAGTGGTAGAATCAAAGATAAAAGATTCAATCCTATTGAAACATTAAACGAAAATGCTCAAAAATTACAGAAAAAGGACTTTATGGAACTTTTTGAGAGTATGCTTATTGGAGAGGATAAAAAGAGTCTTTTTAACAAAATAATTGCTCTGGTTAGACAACTGGACTTTCACGGGTTTTACCCTGACAAGATTGAGGAAGGTCATCATTTAGATAACATTGAAACAGACTACGAACATATTGCCTATGCTACAAGTTGTGATATTTTCATTGTGAATGATAAAAACACTAAAGCAAAGGCGACTCTTGCCTACGAGCTTCTGGAATTAAATGTTCGTGTAGTTACTCCAAAAGAATATGTGGAGTTTATTGAGAAAAATTCAGCAGAAATTGAAAACGGTCAGCATTTGATTGATTATCTATTTTGGATTCCAACCACAGAGCCTACTTTGGAAATCAATGGTAGGAATGCTCATTACATTCCATCATTTGTTTTAAATTATTTTAACATGGCTTCTTACCCAATCGATAATCCAAAATCGATTATATTACAAAAGATGGATACTCCGAACCGTGTTGGAATTTTTGTAAAAGAAATTGAAGCTATTAAAGAAAAACTCATTTCATTTTATGGGTCGGAACTTAAGGAATTAGGTAATATCGGTGAAGACGAATATCTAATCGCTTGGTTAACAAACGAATTGGTCTTAATCAAACTTCAACTTTCTGCAGGTAATTTCACCCTCGAAGTATCCCAATGTAAGAAAATGACACGCAATGAAAAATTCATTGCAAACGCAAAATCTATAATTGGTAAATTATCTCAAAAAATTAGATTAAGGTAAGATTGTATAAAAATAAACTATGCTTGAAAATAGCACATTATTTTTAGCTAATATCCTGGTTTTTAGGTGTATATTTTTGCTAGTCTAAAAATATACACTATATTTGTCATGTAATTAAAATATAAGCCATGGCAAAAGTAAAATACATCAGAGTTTCAACCGAAGAGCAAAACACTGGTCGTCAAGAAGTGAACGCTAAAGAATTTTCGAAAATCTATATCGATAAAACGTCAGGTTCAATCCAATTTGTCGAACGTAAAGAAGCTAAGAGGCTTTTATCCGACATCGAAGCTGGTATCGTTAACGAAATCCACATTTCATCAATAGACAGATTAGGTCGTAACATCATAGATATATTAACTATGGTCGAATACTTCAATCAAAAATCAATCAGGCTTTTTGTGGAAAATATCGGAATGTTTTCACTTATTAACGGAAAACCAAATCCGACCTTCAAAATGATAGTTTCAGTTTTGGGAAATGTAGCCGAAATGGAACGCTATAATATGCTAGAACGCCAACGTCAGGGAATCGAACTTGCAAAAGCTAAAGGGATGTATAAAGGTCGTCTTTACGGCTCTAGAATGAGTAATGATGAGATTCTGACAAAATATAAATCAGTCGTTCGTGAATTAAAGGACGGACAATCATTAAGAAGAGCTGCAAAACTAGGCGGATGTAGTCTAGGAACGGCACAAAAAATCCAACGTCTTATAACTTCAAAATAACATAAAAAAGGTCGGATATTTTCCGACCTTTTTTTTTGAAACAATTCACGAACTCCATAGATGGAATCCGATTTTTTGAAACAATAAACCTTGTTTTTTTTAAATCAAGGTATGCAAAATGTTGCTAATGAAGGTACAAATGGGAACAATAAATAACTCAAAAAAAATATAATTTTTTTGAAGGCATATCCATAGCCCCTATTCTTATTCGCCTAAAAAAGGTAATAATGAGGCGGGTAACGAAACCAAAATTTAAAAAAATATTTCTATAGGGGGGACTACCCAAGTTGTTCTATTCGCTTACGGATTTGTTCAATCTCCAAACTTAACTGAAGTTTTCTTAACTGTTTTTGCATTACCTGTTTTTTCATAGGGTCATGTTCAACGGAAATTTGAGTTTGTTTTATTTTTATTTTATCTTCTGTAGTTGTTAATTTTTCCATTTTCTTCATTTTTTAATGTTGTTATCTGATTTCCGTCTTTTGTTATATATTCTTTCCAACCTTCTAGGTTAAAAATCATGCTTTCATGGTAACTAATTCTACTAAATCCTAGTTTAAAAAAATCAAGTAATTTTTTCTTATTTGAACATTTTACGAAGCAATGTAAATGGTTCTGGTTATTACTCTTCTTTTGTTCTATAACATAATTAAGCTCTAAAGAATCATCATTCATTTGTTCGTAAACGAATCTCATCACTACAGCAATATCTGATTTTGTGTAATTCGCACACGGGTCAACGCTAAGAGCATAATATTTATTCTTTCTAATTCGCTGAGGTTTGAACTTTGGGACTAACAAATGGTGTACTTGCCATTCGTGATTCCTATTTTTGTATAGCGTAGCTTCACTACACTCATCAGTTAATTTGCTTATTATTCTTCTAACATTTCTAGCACTAATATTATATTTTAGGCTAATTTCTTTTACTGTTAAGTATTCATTTTGTTGCATTTTAAGTTCTTATTTAACGCATCATATCCATTAGGGCATCGATTAAATGCCGAGCAAAGGATATGTTATTTAAATATAAATATGTGGGAATTTCATAAAAGTTCCATCGGACATAAAATATTTGATATAAGTATAACAAACCTCAACTAGATTGTAAATAGTTGAGGTTGCAATTAAAAAAATATGGAGTGTTATAAGGTTTTAATACTGTTTGTCTTTAGTCAACATTCTGTAAGCAAGGGAAAGCTTCTTTAAATCTTCTACAAAATGGTTCGACAAATCAACCTTTAAGGGTACTAAACCTCTCATTACTGAGAGGTTTTTTTTGTTCCATCAAACAAATTATCAGCAAACTTTTTCAAAACAAAAGATAAAGTTTTATCTTTGAGAACTATAAAAAAGAAAAAGATGAAAAAGCAATTAATTTTAGCAATTATAATAGGTTCAGTGTTATTTGTTTCTTGTAAAAAGGATGAAGAGGTTAAATCAGTTGAAGAAACACAACAACAAACCCAACCTTTTTCTGGTGAAGCTTGGTTAAAACAACGTGTTGGTAATCAAGGTCAAGTTCAACAACAACAAACTCAACAAACAACTCAAGCACAAACTCAAACGGCTTCTGGAATGAACCCTCCTCATGGTCAACCAGGCCATCGTTGTGAAATTCCTGTTGGAGCACCTTTAAATTCAAAACCAGCAGAAAAGAAACAGCCTCAAACAACAACTCAAGTAGTTAATCAAAAAACAGAGGAGAAACCAGTAATGAAAATTAATTCTGGTAGCGGTTCAACAACTATAGAAGGTACAACTACGCTTCCTGGCATGAACCCACCACACGGACAAGAAGGGCATCGTTGTGATGTGGCAGTTGGCGCGCCTTTGCCTAAGCAGTAAAGAAATATTTTAGTGAATAAATTAGTGTAGTAGTTTTTTATTTACCGTTCCAGAAGCTATCCAGGAAGAAATTAATCCGAGTATTACAATAGTCATAATTACAATTACCAAGTTTTGCCACTCAAAAAGAACAGGATAAGGCATAGTAGGTGTTATCATAATAAATGAAAAATGTTGTTGAAGTAGAATTATTCCTATTGCTAATCCTAAACCAATAATTAACCCAAATAAGGTAATAATAATTCCTTGCGTAAAAAATATAGTACGAATTGATGTTTGTGTAACTCCAATATTGTATAAAGTCTTAAGGTTGTCTCTTTTGTCAATAATAATCATTACAATAGCTCCTGCAAGGCAAAATAAGGTAAGGATTACTACTAATGTGCTGAATAAATAAATGAATAAGTTTTCAGATTGTAGCATTTTGTAAAGCGAGTCATTAAGTTGTGCTCTGTTTTTAATTTTGATAGCCTTGCCAAAAATAGAAGTTAGTTCTTCTCTGACTTGACTTTCGTTGGCGGTTGGCTTCAATTTGATTTCTAGATTGGTAATTTCTTTGTTTTTCAAGCCTAAAAAGTTTTGAGCTAAATCAATAGAGCAAAAAACATATTTACCGTCTAATTCCTCATTTATAGAATAAATTCCAGATGGAAATAATAAAACTTTATTAAAAGCTTCATTCGGATTTTCAATATTTCCTTTTCCTGGTTTTGGAGCATAAGCTTCCAAGCCATTATTGTAATCAAATAATCCTAAGCCTAATTTTCTACTAATATCAGCCCCAACAACTACGTTTTCAGAATTATTTTCAAACCATTCTCCAGCATATAAATGATTGTTAAAATCAGTTACTTGTATAAATTGATTGTCAACTCCTTTTATATGCGCCACCAATTCTTTGTTGTTATACATAAAGTAAACACGCTCTTCAATGATTTTGCTGTAAGAAGAAATATGATTGCTTTTTTTAAGTAATTCTTCTTGTTTTGGATTAACCAAAAAAGTTTTACCTGCACTAGTTTCAATTCTTAAATCTGGGTCTGAAGCATTAGCAAAATTTAAACTAAATTCTTTCAAACCACTAAAAACTGATAAGAAAACAAAAAGCGCCATTGTGCTAGCTATAATTCCAACAGAAGCAATTCCAGTGATGATGTTAATTGCTTTGTTTTTACTGAAACTTACAGCATATCGCTTGGCTATGTAAAAGGAAAGGTTCAAATTACGATTTCTTTCTTTTTTCTAATAAATCTGGATTCTCAATAGGATTTTCATCACCAGTTAAGGCTTTGTCAATTTTCTCGATGTAATCTAAACTGTCATCGATATAGAAAATCAAATTCGGAACTTTTCGCAATTGATTTTTTACACGTTGTGCCAAATCATGTTTAATTAGCGGAGCATTACTTTTAACCGCAGCTAAAATCTCTGGCGCTTTATCTGTAGGAAATATACTTAAATGTACTTTTGCAATCGATAAATCAGAAGTTACATTTACTTTTGAAACCGAAATTATTAAGTTATTGATGTTATTTTTACGGATTTCACCTTGCAAAATCGAAACCAAGTCGTTTTGTAAAAGTGCTCCTATTTTTTTTTGTCTATTTGTTTCCATGATGCAAAAATACATAAAATTTCATCAAGGCGTATTCTTTTAAGTTTATATATAAAAGTCTTTAAAAAATCATTCGTTGTTTTTTGTTAACTTTGTTCGTACTTAAAATCATGAAATTAAATGAGAAAAATTGAACATATAGGTATTGCGGTAAAGAGTTTAGAAGTGTCTAATGCTTTGTTTGAAAAATTATTTGGACAACCACCATATAAGGAAGAAGAAGTGGCTAGTGAAGGAGTTAAAACTTCTTTTTTTATGAATGGGCCAAATAAAATAGAATTGTTAGAGGCAACTAATCCAGAAAGCCCAATAGCTAAATTTTTAGAAAAAAAAGGAGAAGGAATCCATCACATCGCTTTTGACGTAAATGACATTAATGAAGAAGTTATTCGATTAAAAAAAGAAGGTTTTGTGGTTTTGAATGAGATTCCTAAGAAAGGTGCTGATAATAAATTGGTTGTGTTTTTACATCCAAAAGGAACCAATGGTGTGTTAGTAGAGCTTTGTCAAGAAATAAAATAAAGTTTTAAAAAAGATTTGCGTGCCATAAAAATTAGTCTTAATATTGCAACTTCAATACTGGTCCTATAGCTCAGTTGGTTAGAGCACCTGACTCATAATCAGGTGGTCCCTGGTTCGAGCCCAGGTGGGACCACTTTTATTGTTTTAGATTAAGGAAGAGAATACTTACAAATAACAAATTTTAAGTTTTTTTTAAGTTTTTTTCTCAAAATAACTTGTAAAGTATAAAAATATTTATATTTTCGTATTTTATAATGAGTTTGTGTTACAGAATATTAACTTATTATTAAATAATTTCTTTTATTAGTAAGAGAATGATATAAATTATACTTTTGCGCCCAATGAGAACAATTATGAATAAGATTATAACTATTTTAGTAGTACTTTTTAGTATTCAAGGTGTTTTTGCAGCAGATCCAACACCACCGCCGCCAACGCCACCACCGCCACCAGGTTTGCCTATTGATGGAGGATTAGTAATACTATTCTTTCTAGCATTAGTTTCGGGTTATTATTTATCTAAGAAATATATATCTATAAAAAAAGGCTCTTTGTAAGAGCCTTTTTTATTTTCTTAATTCATTCAATCGACTTACATATTTTCCAATTACATCGAATTCTAAGTTTACTTTTGTGCCAATTTTAAAAGTATTAAAATTTGTATGTTCGTAAGTGTAAGGTATTATTGCAACACTAAAAGTGTTTAATCCAGAATTGACTACGGTTAAACTTGTTCCGTTCACCGTAATAGAACCTTTTTCAATAGTAATGTTGTTTAAAGACGCATCGTATTCAAACGTAAAAACCCAACTTCCATTTGCTTCCTTAATGTTGGTACAAGTTCCAGTTTGGTCAACATGTCCTTGAACAATGTGTCCGTCAAGTCTATCGCCAAGTTTCATAGCGCGTTCTAAATTTACAACATCACCCACGCTCCAAATTCCAATAGATGTTTTATCAATTGTTTCTTTAATAGCGGTTACCGTGTAATTTTTATTTTCAATTTTTACAACGGTTAAACAAATGCCATTATGAGCTACGCTTTGGTCAATTTTTAATTCATGTGTAATTTCAGATTCTACCGTTAAGTGCAGATTTTCCTGATCTTTTTCGATTTCTTTTATAATTCCTAGGGTTTCTATAATTCCGGTAAACATAACTGATT
This sequence comes from Flavobacterium sp. UBA7663, assembly GCF_002483315.1. Lineage (GTDB taxonomy): Bacteria > Bacteroidota > Bacteroidia > Flavobacteriales > Flavobacteriaceae > Flavobacterium. Next base: position 218,139 of record NZ_DLHR01000028.1, on the reverse strand, counting down.
TAATTTTACTAAATTTGCACATCAAAAGTAAGCAATAAATAACATTTGTCATGGTTAAAAAAGCAGAAAATATAATTGTTGGAATTTCGATTGGAGATTTAAATGGTATTGGAAGCGAGGTTATTTTAAAAACATTTGAAGATACTCGAATGTTAGAATTGTGTACGCCTGTAATTTTTGCGAATGTAAAAATCGTTTCTTTTTTAAAGAAAGAATTAAAGTTAGATGTCGCTATTCATGGAATTGATAAACTAGAGCAATTAGTTGTTGGAAAAATCAATGTATTGAATGTTTGGCGAGAAGGTGTAAATTTAGAATTCGGAAAAAATGATGATGTAGTAGGAAGTTATGCTATAAAATCTTTTGTAGCAGCTACTAAAGCACTGAAAGAAGGATTGGTTGATGTTTTGGTAACAGCACCTATTAATAAGTATAATATTCAATCAGAAGAGTTCAAATTCCCGGGGCATACCGATTATTTGGATAAAGAGTTAGAAGGCGATGCTTTAATGTTGATGGTTCACGATGATTTACGTGTTGGGTTATTAACCGATCACGTTCCAGTGAATGAAGTAGCGAAACATTTGAATGAAAAATTAATTTTGAGTAAAATTAAAACCATCATTCAAACGTTGAAGCAAGATTTTGAAATTGAAAAACCAAAAGTAGCTGTTTTAGGATTGAATCCACATTCGGGCGATAATGGTGTGATTGGTCAAGAAGAAGAAAAAATTATAAAACCAGCATTAAAGAAATTATTTGAAGCCGGGAATATGGTTTTCGGACCTTTTTCAGCGGATGGATTTTTTGGTTCGGCACAATATGAAAAATACGATGCGGTTATTGCAACCTATCATGATCAAGGATTGATTCCTTTCAAAACGTTGTCGTTTGGTAACGGAGTAAATTACACAGCAGGGTTAAATAAAATTAGAACTTCTCCCGATCACGGAACTGCATATGAAATTGCAGGTAAAGGAGTGGCTAATCACGAGTCATTTAAAGAGGCGGTTTATTTAGCAATTGATATTTTTAACAAAAGAAATGACTATCAAGAGCTGATTAAAAACCCTTTAAAAACAAAAGAAAAACAGTTATAAACAAAAAAATGTTCACAACTGGTTTGAATTTATAAATATTTTATATCTTTGCACACCTTTTAAAAAGGTAAAACTGTTGTTATGAATGATTTAAAAGAATATTTAATACCATTCGTGGGATTAAAAATAGGGAAGCATCAGTTTGATTATCAAATAGATAATACGTTCTTTAAGAGCTTTGGTTATGACGAATATAATAACGTTTCGGTCAAAGTAGAGATTGTTTTAGAGAAGAAAAGCACCATGCTTGAACTCGATTTTAAGCACAAAGGAACAGTAAATGTACCTTGCGATGTGTCTGGAGAAGAGTTTGATTTGCCAATTAAAGGAAAATTAAAACTTTTAGTAAAGTTTGGAGATGCCTTTAATGATGATAATGAGGAGTTGCTCATTTTGCCTCATGGTGAATTTCAAGTAAATGTAGCACAGTATATTTATGAGTCAATCATATTATCAGTGCCGTTACGAAGAGTACATCCAGGTGTTAAAGACGGTTCTTTAACGGATGTAATTGAAAAACTGGAATCGCTTTCTCCAAAAGAAAACAAAAAAGAAGAACAACAAAATAATGATATTGACCCTAGATGGGAGAATTTAAAAAAACTATTAACGGATAAATAAAATAGAACAATGGCACATCCTAAGAGAAGACAGTCGTCTACAAGAAGAGATAAAAGAAGAACACATTACAAAGCGACAGTTGCTCAAATCGCAACATGTCCAATAACTGGTGAAGCACACTTATACCACAGAGCTTACTGGCATGAAGGTAAAATGTACTACAGAGGTCAAGTTGTAATTGATAAAAATGAAGCAGTAGCTTAATTGCATCAGAGAAAAAATAGAGAAAACTCTCACATTGTGAGAGTTTTTTTGTTAAGTACCTATTTCGTTTATAATTAATAAAAACGAATAGGATTCGTTTGAAATTTTTTTTGTAATTTCCACCACTTTTTGAACCTTAAAAATTCAGAAGGAAAAATTAATCGAAGATGAATAAAATAACAGCAGCAATTACGGCAGTAGGTTCTTATGTTCCCGACTTTGTTCTGTCGAATCAAGTATTGGAAACATTAGTAGATACTAATGACGAATGGATTACCACTCGTACCGGAATTAAAGAAAGAAGATTGTTAAAAGAAGAAGGCCAAGGTACTTCTTTCATGGCAATTAAAGCCGCTCAAAACTTATTAGAGAAAGCCAATTTAGATCCTAAAGATATCGATTTAGTGATTATGGCAACGGCAACACCAGATATGCCAGTAGCTTCAACTGGAGTTTATGTAGCTACACAAATTGGAGCAACAAATGCTTTTGCATTTGATTTACAAGCCGCTTGTTCGAGTTTCCTTTACGGAATGTCTGCAGCATCAGCTTATATTGCATCTGGAAAATATAAAAAAGTACTATTAATTGGTGCCGATAAAATGTCATCAATTATTGATTATACAGACAGAGCTACTTGTATCATCTTTGGTGATGGAGCAGGAGCCGTATTGTTTGAACCAAATACAGAAGGATTAGGTCTTCAAGATGAAATTCTAAAAAGTGATGGAATCGGGAGAGAATTCTTAAAAATTGAAGCGGGTGGTTCTATTTTACCTCCTTCAGAAGAAACCGTTAAAAACAAACAACATTTTGTTTTCCAAGACGGAAAAACGGTTTTCAAATACGCAGTTTCTGGAATGGCTGATGTGAGTGAGAAAATCATGCAACGAAACAATTTATCTCACGACGATATCAATTGGTTAGTAGCGCATCAAGCAAACAGAAGAATTATCGATGCTACTGCAAATCGTATGGAGTTAGACGAATCTAAAGTTCTAATTAACATTCAAAAATACGGAAATACCACTTCGGCAACCCTACCTTTATTATTATCAGATTTCGAAAACCAATTGAAAAAAGGAGATAACATTATCTTTGCAGCTTTTGGTGGCGGATTCACATGGGGTGCTATCTATTTAAAATGGGCTTACACTAAATAAAAACAAACTAAACTAAATCAAATATTATGGATATTAGAGAGATTCAAAACCTAATCAAATTTGTAGCCAAATCGGGCGCTACAGAAGTTAAATTAGAAATGGACGATTTTAAAATCACCATAAAAACAACTACTGAAGGAACAGAAAGTACTACTACTTATGTACAACAAATGCCAATGCAAGCAGCGCCTCAAATGGCAGCTCCTCAAGCAGTAGCAGCTCCAGTGGTTACTGATGCTCCAGCAGCTCCAGCAGCTGATGATAGCGCAAAATACATTACAGTAAAATCACCAATTATTGGTACTTTCTATAGAAAACCAGCTCCAGACAAACCAATGTTTGTTGAAGTAGGTTCAACTATCGGAAAAGGAGATGTTCTTTGTGTGATTGAAGCAATGAAATTATTCAACGAAATCGAATCAGAAGTTTCAGGAAAAATCGTGAAAATTTTAGTAGATGATTCTTCTCCAGTTGAATTTGATCAACCTTTATTCTTAGTTGATCCATCTTAATAAAGTTAGAAGTTAGAAGTTGGAAGTTAGAAGTTTTCTTTCTTCATAATTGTCTAATTGACACATTGTCTAATTATCTAATTAAAAAAACATGTTTAAAAAAATATTAATTGCCAATAGAGGGGAAATTGCACTTCGTGTAATTAGAACTTGTAGAGAAATGGGCATCAAAACGGTTGCAGTTTATTCTACAGCAGACGCAGATAGTTTGCACGTAAAATTTGCTGATGAAGCGGTTTGTATTGGGCCACCTCCAAGTAATTTATCCTACTTAAAAATGTCAAACATTATAGCTGCTGCAGAAATTACAAATGCAGATGCTATCCATCCAGGATACGGATTCTTATCTGAAAATTCTAAATTTTCTAAAATTTGTCAAGAGCACGGAATCAAATTCATCGGAGCTTCTCCAGAAATGATTGACCGTATGGGAGACAAAGCATCAGCAAAATCAACTATGATTGAAGCAGGTGTGCCATGTGTGCCAGGTTCGGTAGGGATTTTAGATTCGTACGAACAAGCGGAAAAATTAGCGGATGAATTTGGCTACCCAGTAATGCTTAAAGCAACTGCTGGTGGTGGTGGAAAAGGAATGCGTGCTGTTTGGAAAAAAGAAGATTTATTAAAAGCATGGGAAGGTGCTCGTCAAGAGTCGGCTGCTGCTTTTGGTAATGATGGCATGTACTTAGAAAAATTAATCGAAGAACCTCGCCATATTGAAATTCAAGTAGTAGGTGATTCTTACGGAAAAGCTTGTCACTTATCAGAAAGAGATTGTTCAGTGCAACGTCGTCACCAAAAATTGACTGAGGAAACTCCTTCACCTTTTATGACAGACGAATTACGTGAAGCAATGGGTAATGCAGCGGTTAAAGCAGCAGAATTCATTAAGTACGAAGGAGCTGGAACAGTAGAATTCTTAGTTGACAAACACAGAAACTTCTACTTCATGGAAATGAATACACGTATCCAGGTAGAACATCCTATTACAGAACAAGTAATTGATTACGATTTAATTCGTGAGCAAATTATGGTAGCGGCTGGAATTCCAATTTCAGGGAAAAACTACTATCCACAATTACACTCAATAGAATGTCGTATTAACGCTGAAGACCCTTATAACGACTTCCGCCCTTCTCCAGGTAAAATTACAGTTTTACACGCGCCAGGAGGACATGGAGTACGTTTAGATACACACGTTTACGCTGGATATACAATTCCGCCAAATTATGATTCTATGATTGCTAAGTTGATTACGACGGCTCAATCGAGAGAAGAGGCTATCAATAAAATGAAGCGTGCTTTAGATGAGTTCGTAATCGAAGGAATCAAAACTACCATTCCATTCCACAGACAATTAATGGACGAACCAGATTATGTGGCTGGAAATTACACTACAAAATTCATGGAATCTTTTGTAATGAAAGACCCTCAAGAATAAAAACTAAAAAAGCGATTTCAATTTGAAATCGCTTTTTTTATGTTTGTTACTTTTAATTTCTAAAGATTAGTTTTAAGTTTTTTTTCTTCAATAATTAATTTATTGAAAAACAAGAATAGCCAAAAGTGCACAAAATCAAATCCAAACATAAAATTGTCATCAATATTAAATGAGTCTAAATCGAATATGATGTTATAAAATATTGCGGTAAATCTTGTTGATAAATCACCATCGTCAATTATAAAGAAAGAAATATCTGGTCCAAGTAAAAACTTATACGAAAGCCCTAAAAACACAAATGTAAAAGCTTGAATTAAATTTGTTAATGAAAGAAAATACAAAGAAGGTATTGGTATTCGATTAAGATAAACAGATGAAATGGCTATAACATTTAATAAACTGAAAGTAAAGAAAAACAAGGTGTTAAATTTAAAATCAAATTCTAAAAACACACTTATAATACTAGGAATTAAACAGATTAGATTAACTATTATGTAATAGATTATTATGTATTTTTTCATTTTCGATTTTCATTTTTTTAGTTGAATCTTCTTAAATTTGAATTCAGATTTTTATCCTAAACTTTTAATTAATTTCTCAATCTCTATTTTCTGATTTTCATATTTCAATCGCAACGGATTGGCTTCTTTTTCTGAGCGATCGTAATACACCATCGCTTTTTCAGCAAAAAACTTTTGATGATAAGTAGACGCTTTCGGAATCAAAGGAAATTCTTTGTGGAACAACATTTCGTAATAGGCTTGCCATTCGCGCTCGTTTTTGTCTTGCATAGCAACTTCAGGCGCTTTTTGTTTTACGTGCATCATTTCATGAGCCAATAAATTCAACATCAAAACCAACGGAAATTCAAATGTATTTTCTGGAATTCGTATAATTTGTGTGCCTCCAATTTCACCTTCGGCAGTCATTAAAATAAAATCGGGTTTTGCAGCTTCTCTAAATTCAAAACCAGCAAAATTTGGGTGTTCTAATTCATATACTTTTAAAAGCCATAGCGCTGCCTCTTTCGTTAAGCTATGCTTATGAAAGGTTTTTATGGTGAATTCTATGTCTTGGAATTGCATCATTTTCAAGGTCAAAAATCAAATTCAAGAACAAGAACAATTTGAAAATTGAACTTGCTCTTGTCCTTGAACTTTTAAAGCGTTTCTTTCAACCAACCAAAAAATTCTTTTTGCCAAACTAATGCATTTTGTGGTTTTAATACCCAATGATTTTCATCAGGGAACAACAAGAATTTACTTTTAATTCCTTTTAATTGTGCTGCTTGGAAGGCTTCTTGTCCTTGTCCAATTGGCACACGGTAATCTTTTCCGCCTTGGATAATTAATATTGGCGTGTTCCAGTTGTTGATCAACTTAATTGGATTGAATTCGTTATAGGTTTTTTGTGCTGTAGCATTGTCTTTTTCCCAATAAGCGCCACCTGAATCCCAATTCGTAAAGAATACTTCTTCTGTAGTTCCGTACATACTTTCTGTATTGAAAATACCACAGTGCGAAATGAAGGTTTTGAAACGATTTTTGTGAATTCCAGCTAATTGAAACACAGAATATCCGCCATAACTCGCACCCACAGCACCTAAACGAGTTTTATCTACATACGACTCTTTCGCAACATCATCAATTGCAGCTAAATAATCATCCATAACTTGTCCGCCCCAATCACCTGAAATTTGTTCGTTCCAAGCGGTTCCGTGTCCTGGCATTCCTCTACGATTTGGTGCCACAATTACATAACCTTGAGAAGCCATTAATTGGAAATTCCAACGGAAAGAATACGATTGTGTTAACGCACTTTGTGGTCCGCCTTGACAGTATAAAAGCGCTGGATATTTTTTAGTTTTATCGAAATTTGGAGGTAAAATTACCCAAACCAACATTTTTTTACCATCAGTAGTTGTAACCCAACGTTTTTCTGTTTTACAAGAACTGATTTTAGCGTAAGCTTCTTCATTAACTTTGGTAATTTGTTTCCAAGTTTTTTTAGCTAAATCATACGAATAAACTTCTGGAGCATGATTCATATCGTTTCTAGTTACTAAAACCGAAGTTCCTGAAAAACCAACAATTGCATTTACATCAAAATCGCCATCGGTTAATTGAGTTACTCGAACTGCAATTTTTGTTAAACCAGGAAAGTTTACTTCAAAAAGTTGTTTTGTTCCTTTGATTGGAGCTATGAAATATACTTTTTTCCCATCTTTACTCCAAGTGAAACTATCTACGGTTCCGTCCCAACCTGCTGTCAAATTAATATCTAAACCTTTATGACGAACAATAATATCGTTTTTGTCTGCTTCAAAACCATCGCGTTTCATTTGCAACCAAGACAAATCGCCTTGTTGAGAAAAAGTTGGATGTGTATCGTAACCCAAATTACCCTCGGTAAGGTTTTTTGTGATTTTTGTTGCTAAATCATATTCATATAAATCGGTGTTGGTGCTGGTTGCATAAGCTGTTCCGGCTTTCTTTTTACAAACGTAGATGATTTTTGTTCCATCTGGAGACCAAATGTAGTCTTCATCACCACCAAAAGGTTTTTGAGGCGCATCAAAAGGTTCGTTCGGCATAATATCAATTCCAACGGCATCTTTTTTGTTTTCCGAATAAAAAACGTGGTTGTGTGTTCCATCGTTCCAAGTGTCCCAATGACGATAATCTAAACCAGTATAAACTTGAGCGGTAGTTTTTGATAATTCTGGATAAATATCTTTCCCTAATAACTTTTCTACTTTTATTTCTTTCGAAAATAAAAGGTTTTTTCCATCAGGAGAAACATTTTTATCTGCCAACAATGATTTATAATCTTCCACCAAAGTAGCATTTCCACCTTGAACCGGAATAGTGTAATATTTAGAATTGATTTTATTTTCTTCCACAGAAGGAGTTCCTACTTTATAAACTAAAAGTTTTCCATCTTTTGAGATCCCTAAAGGTGTTACTCTTCCTAATTGCCATAAGGTTTCTGGAGTTAGGTTTTGCTGTGCTAATGTACTCATGCTTATCATGCTGAAAATGAGAAAAATGTAATTTTTCATATCTGTTATTTTTAAAACGAAGCTAAATGTAGCAATTTTTTCAAAAAATATACCTATTTTCACAATCTTAAAAGCAAACTTGATAATGAAAAAATTAGCACTACACTGGCAAATATTACTTGGAATGGTTTTTGGAGTTTTATTCGCTTTTATATTGATTCAATTTACTTGGGGAAAAGACGTTATTGTTGATTGGGTAAAACCATTCGGAACCATTTTTATTAATTTATTGAAATTGATTGCTGTTCCCTTGATTTTAGCTTCATTAATTAAAGGAATTTCCGACTTAAAAGATATTTCGAAATTATCTAAAATGGGTGGAAGAACCATTGGTTTATATATTTTAACAACGGTTTTAGCAGTTTCAATTGGTTTGGTAATCGTAAACATCATCAAGCCGGGAAGTTATATTTCGGAACAAACACGAACAGAATTAGTTGCAAGTTATACAGCTGATGCCAATTCAAAAATTGAAGCAGCAAACAAACAAAGTGAAGTTGGACCATTACAATCATTAATTGATATTGTTCCTGATAATATTATTAAAGCTTCTGCTGATAACGGAAATATGTTGCAAGTGATTTTCTTTGCGGTTATTTTCGGAATTGCAATGATTTTACTTCCTGAAGATAAATCAAAACCCGTTAAAGACTTTTTTGATAGTTTCAATGAAATTATCTTAAAAATGATTGACTTAATTATGCTGTTTTCACCGTTTGGAGTTTTCGCCTTATTAGCCGCAATTGTTGCCGAATCACCAAGTTTAGATTTATTCAAAGCACTTGGAATGTATGGTTTAACAGTTATTATAGGTCTAATCTTAGTAATGTGTATTTACTTAGTTTTAGTTAAAGTATTTGCCAAAAAAAGTCCAAGATTCTTTATTGACGGAATTTCACCAGCACAATTATTAGCTTTTTCTACTAGTTCAAGTGCAGCTACTTTACCAGTTACAATGGAAAGAACAGTTGATAATTTAGGCGTTGATGATGAAGTAGCAAGTTTTGTTTTGCCTATTGGTGCTACCATTAATATGGATGGAACCAGTTTGTATCAAGCCGTTGCGGCTGTTTTTATTGCACAATCTTTTGGTATGGATTTATCTTTAGCTACTCAATTAGGAATTATTGTTACAGCAACTTTAGCTTCTATTGGAAGTGCTGCTGTTCCTGGTGCTGGAATGGTAATGTTGGTTATCGTATTGGCACAAGCTGGAATTCCTGAAGCAGGTTTGGCCTTGATTTTTGCCATCGACCGACCTTTGGATATGTGTAGAACTACTGTAAACGTTACAGGTGATGCAGCGGTTTCTATGATTGTAGCAAAATCTGTAAATAAATTGGCATAGCTATGAACGATTTTCATTGGACCAAACTTTTTAATCCCGAATTCTATATCACAATGGAAGTAGGTGGTGTGCCTATTGGAATTTACATGGTTTTATTCATTGTTTTTGCTGAAACGGGTTTATTTGCTGGGTTTTTTCTTCCTGGTGACAGTCTTTTGTTTTTGTCAGGAATTTATAGTCGTGAATTAGTTGAAACATTTTTCATGATTCCGAGCGATTTATCAAATGTTACCATTTTGGCATTATTGATTGCTACTGCGGCAACTTTAGGAAATATTTTTGGCTATTGGTTTGGTGCCAAAAGTGGTCAGTTTTTATATAATAAAGAAGATAGTTTCTTTTTCAAAAAGAAGTATTTATACGAATCACAAGCATTTTTTGAAAAACACGGTGGGAAAGCCATCATTTTTGCTCGTTTTTTACCAATAGTTAGAACATTCGTGCCCATTATTGCCGGAATTGTGCACATGCAAAAAAGTAAATTCATGTTTTACAACGTGTTGAGTTCGCTTTTATGGTCGTTTCTTTTGGTTTTTGCTGGACATTATTTGTACGGATTCTTTAACGAAGAATTTGGTATTGATTTAAAGAAGCACATCGAAAAAATCATCCTAATTTTAATTGCAGTAACTACTTTTCCATTGATTATGAAAGCAATTAAAGCAAAGAAAAATCCTGAAAATACAGAGGAATAATGCAACTCAGTTATTGGGAAATAAAAAACTGGTTTTCAAACGTAGATTTTACTGTCGTAGGTAGTGGAATAGTTGGTTTGCATACCGCATTAGCGTTGCGAGAACGATTTCCGGCTGCCAAAATTTTAGTTCTCGAAAAAGGCATTTTACCTCAAGGAGCGAGTACAAAAAATGCAGGTTTTGCATGTTTTGGTAGTATTTCTGAAATCATAGACGATTTAAAAACGCATACAGAAGAAGAAGTTATTCAACTGATTCAAAAACGATATGAGGGTTTACAATTGCTCCGAAAAAATCTCGGAGATGCTGTAATTGATTTGAAACCTTATGGTGGTTACGAATTATTTCTAAAAGAAGACGAGTCGTTTTATAACGAGTGTATTCAAAAAATTCCATTCATTAACGATATTATAAAACCACTTTTTAAAACCGATGTTTTCTCAAAAGAAGTAGATCGTTTTAATTTTGGAGGGATATTTGAAAATTTGATTTTTAATCCGTTTGAAGCGCAAATTGATACTGGAAATATGATGCAAGCTTTACTAAAAAAAGCACATCAAAACGACATTCTTGTTTTAAACAGTCAAACTGTAACAAGTTTTCAAGAATTAAGCGATACTGTTGAGGTTGTTACAAACGGAATTACGTTTAAAACCAATAAATTGTTGTTTACCACAAACGGTTTTGCATCGCAATTAACCAATAATCAAGTACAACCAGCTAGAGCGCAAGTTTTGATTACAAAACCAATTCCGAATTTAGATATTAAAGGCACTTTTCATTTAGATAAAGGCTATTTTTATTTCAGAAATATCAACGATAGAATTCTTTTTGGTGGAGGAAGAAATTTAGATTTTGTAGGCGAAACCACAACTTCACACGATACTACCGAATTGATTCAAAATCGTTTGGAAGAGTTGTTAAAAACAGTAATTTTGCCACATGAAGAGTTCGAAATCGAACACCGATGGAGCGGTACAATGGGTGTGGGGACACATAAAAAACCTATTGTAGAACAACTGTCAAATAACGTGTATTGTGGTGTTAGAATGGGCGGAATGGGCGTTGCAATAGGCAGTTTAGTCGGACAAGAATTAGCAGATTTGATATAAATTGTTTCATGCTTTAACTTGAAACTTTAAACCTGAAACTAAAAAAGCAAAGCTTTTATATATGGCAAAAAAAACTACTCCAAGTAAAAAGACTTCAGCAAAAAAACCTGCAAAAAAAAGAACTACAGGTCAAAAGATATTTCGTTTCTTTTGGTTACTTTTTTTATGGTTTAACATTATTAGTTTTTCAGTTGTTTTGTTGTTCAAGTTTGTTCCAGTTCCGTTTACACCTTTAATGGGAATTCGTGCTATGGAACATAAAAAAGAAAATAAAGAAATGACTTGTAGTCATGATTGGGTGCCAATAGATGAAATTTCATTAAATCTTCAAAAAGCTGTAATTGCCAGTGAAGACGGACGTTTTTTGGAACATTGGGGTTTTGATTTTGAAGCTATGCAAAAAGCATACAAAAACAATTCTAAAGGTAAAAGACTTAAAGGCGGAAGCACCATTTCGCAACAAACTGCAAAAAATGTTTTCCTTTGGCAAGGTAGAAGTTATGTTCGTAAAGGATTAGAAGCATATTACACTGTTTTAATTGAACTAATTTGGGGTAAAAAACGCATCATGGAAGTCTATTTGAATAGTATCGAAATGGGTGATGGTGTTTATGGAGCTGAAGCAGCTTCAAAACATTGGTTTCGAAAAGATGCTGCCAGTTTAACACGATATGAAGCAGCTGGAATTGCAGCTATTTTACCAAATCCAAGAAAATACAAAGCTTCAAATTCTTCTTCTTACATCAATCGCAGAAAAGGAAAAATAAGCAGAGAAATTGGCTATGTAAAGTTAGATTACTAAAATTACTCTTTCGTAAACCAAAAAAGGCTTTTCATTAACTTTTTCATAAAAGTTCATTAAAAAGTACTATTTTTAGTAAACTAAAACTATAAAATTATGAAAAAAATTATCCTGTTATCAAGTTTTGTCGTGTTAACATCTTTTGGTACTATAACCAATACTGAAACTTCTTCAAGTGTAAAAACAGAAATAGTTGTTGGAGAAAGCTTCTCGCTTATAAATGATTCTAAAGACAAAATTTCCATTCACACCGGAACTGGTTTTGTGTCTTTGAATAAAGGTTCTAAAACAAGTATTGGTTGTAATGTTGGTAAAGAAGTTCGCTGGGGAAATGAAGGTAAAAAAGGGGATGTAATCTTTAAAATTACAGCCGATATGTGCGGAAAAACCTTAAAATTATCCGAGTTGATGAAATAAGAAATTTCTAATTATAAGTTAAAACCGAAAGCAAAATTGTTTTCGGTTTTTTGTTTTTATAGTAACATTTTAATCATCGGTTCGACTAATTGATAAAACTAAAATTATGAGAGCACACGAAATAGATTACCATATTTATGGTGAAGAAATGCAATATGTGGAAATTGAATTAGATCCTCAAGAAGTGGTTGTTGCCGAAGCCGGAAGTTTTATGATGATGGAAAACGGCATCAAAATGGAAACTATTTTTGGAGACGGAAGCCAAGAACAACAGTCTGGTATTTTCGGTAAATTACTTTCAGCAGGAAAACGAGTTTTAACTGGAGAAAGTTTATTCATGACCGCTTACCAAAATCAAGACATGGGAAAACGAAAAGTTTCATTCGCTTCTCCTTATCCTGGAAAAATTGTTCCGATTGATTTGCAACAATTTGGCGGAAAATTTGTTTGCCAAAAAGACTCTTTTTTATGCGCAGCAAAAGGCGTTTCTGTAGGAATTGAATTTACTAAAAAACTTGGAACAGGATTGTTTGGTGGCGAGGGTTTCATTATGCAAAAGATTGAAGGTGACGGAATGGCTTTCGTACATTCTGGCGGAACTTTAGCTAGAAAAGAATTACAATCTGGTGAATTACTTCGTGTTGATACCGGTTGTTTGGTTGGGTTTACAAAAGACGTAGATTACGATATTGAATTTGTTGGCGGCATTAAAAACACTATTTTTGGAGGAGAAGGTGTTTTCTTTGCAACACTTCGCGGACCTGGAATTGTTTACATTCAATCATTACCATTTACCCGTTTAGCAGATAGAATTATTGCATCTGCACCTAAAGCAGGTGGAAGCGGAAGAGAAGAAGGAAGCTTACTTGGAGGCTTAGGAAGAATGTTAGATGGGGATAACCGTTTTTAATTTAACTTATTTTTATGTATTGATTTTCAATAGTTTAGATTAAAAACCGTAAATTTATTAATCTAAACTTTGAAAGTCATGAAAAATAAAACAGTATTACAAAATGCATTTCTAATCTTTTTAGGAATCGGGTTGTTTTTCCTACTAATGGATTTTTTAGGATTGGCAAGTAAGAATTATTTACGTTCATTAAATGCTTTTATAGTCTTATATGGAATTCACAAAACCATCAAGTATAATTACACAAAAGGTAAGATGGACTATTTTGAAAATCTATTTTCAGGATTTATAACAGGTGCATTAGGCGTTTTTCTGGGAATAGTTGGGTTAATTGCATTTATCTATATAAAAGGAGGAGAAAGTTATTTAACAACATTATCGGATACATTCTTTTTTGTTGGTAAAATAAATATTATTCAATATTGCGGGGTATTATTTTTTGAAGGCGTTGCTTCTAGCTTAATTGGCGCTTTTGTATTGATGCAATTTTATGGTGATGTGGCAATTAGCCAGAAATATTAAATAGGTCTAAGCGTATTACTATAGGTTATGATAAACTGAAATTTCCCTTTAGTTACTTTTTTCATTAGATAGATGTATTTGTGTTTGCTTGACTTTTTGGTTGGAATTAAGATTTCTTTTTTAGAGCTTTCATCTTTAATTACCAAATCTTGTTGGTTGCTAAAACTCAAATACGAGGCTATTCTGTTGTTTAAATTAGTGATGGGATATTCTGAGTAAATTCTTTTTCCATTTTGCGAGATGATAATTTTTTCGCCTTTGTAAATTTGCGTTAGAAATAAAATACTTTTGTTACTGTTTTTTGCATTTACCTCTTTTTGAATTTTTTCAATTTCATCTTTTGAAGCACTTCTAAAATCATCACGATACACACTTTTTATTGTTGAATTACAACTTGGTAATCCAATCGAAATAATGATGACTAATATAAAAACTAGAATTCTCATAAATAGAAAACCCATCTTTTTAAGTTTTATTGCATAAAAAAAGAGCCCGAAGGCTCTTTTATCAGTTTTTTAACTTTTCTATTTTAATTCTTTAACACCCATATTGTAAAGTGTAAAGACTTGCATATCCACATTTTCTTGAATGGTAGCCGCAACCGATTTTCCTGCTCCGTGACCCGCATTTACATCAATTCGAATTAAAACTGGATTGTCTCCTGCTTGCTTATCCTGTAATTCTGCAGCAAATTTAAAGCTATGCGCAGGAACTACTCGATCGTCATGATCGCCTGTAGTTACCATCGTTGCTGGATATTTTCTACCAACTTTTACATTATGAACTGGTGAATATCCTTTAATGTATTCAAACATTTCCTTGCTTTGTTCCGATGTTCCATAATCGTAAGCCCAACCAGCTCCAGCGGTAAACGTATGGTAACGTAACATATCTAAAACACCAACTGCTGGTAATGCCACTTTTACTAAATCTGGACGTTGTGTCATAACTGCACCTACTAATAATCCACCATTTGAACCACCTTTTATCGCTAAATAATCTGAAGAAGTGTACTTTTCTTTAATTAAATATTCAGCAGCGGCAATGAAATCATCAAAAACGTTTTGCTTTTTCAATTGCGTTCCTGCATCGTGCCATTTTTTACCGTATTCTCCACCACCGCGTAAATTTGCAACAGCGTAAACTCCTCCATTTTCTAACCAAACCGCATTAGCAATACTAAAAGCAGGAGTTAAACTTACATTAAATCCGCCGTAACCATATAAAACAGTTGGATTTTGTCCGTTTAATTTAGTTCCTTTTTTATACGTTATAATCATTGGAACTTTTGTGCCATCTTTTGAAGTATAAAATACTTGTTTTGACTCGTAATCTGCCGAATTAAAATCAACTTTTGGTTTTTGATATATAGCCGATTTTCCTGTTTTTGGGTCAAAAGTGTAGATGGTTCCTGGTGTTACGTAATTGGTAAACGAAAAATACAAAGTGGTTTCTTTTTCTTTTCCACCAAAACCACCGGCAGTTCCAACACCTGGCAATTGAATATCACGAACTAGTTTTCCGTTGTAATCATATTGTTTGATGAATGAAACAGCATCTTTCATATAACTTGCGAAAATATAACCGCTACCTGTGTTTGGCGACAATACATTTTCGGTTTCAGCGATGCAATCTTTCCAGTTTTCTTTGGTTGGATTTGATAAATCAAAAGTTACCACACGCTTGTTTGGTGCTTTGTAATTCGTTACCAAATAAATTTTAGAACCTTTGTTGTCTAAAACATCATTATCATTTTCGTAATCATCAATTAACGTTACGATTTTAGCATCAGGTTTTGATAAATCTAAATAATATAACTCGTTTCCAGAAGTTGAATTCGCAGCCGAAATAAATAGATATTTCTCATCTTCCGAAACGCCACCACCAACATATCTTCTTTTTATATCGCCACCAAAAACCAATTTATCATTTTTTTGCGAAGTGTTTAATTTATGATAATACAATTTGTGTTGGTCTGTTTTTGCAGATAATTCGCTACCAATAGGTTTGTCGTAGCTTGAATAATAGAAACCTTCGTTTTTGTACCAAGAAACTCCACTGAATTTCACATCTACAATTGTATCACCGATGATTTTCTTAGTTTTAGCTTCCATTACAATTACTTTTCTCCAATCGCTTCCACCTTCTGAAATAGAATAAGCAACTAAACTTCCGTCTTTGCTGAAATTTAATCCGCCTAACGAAGTAGTCCCATCTTTTGAAAATGTATTTGGATCTAAAAAGATTTCTTCTTTACCCGCTTTATCTTTTCGGTACAAAACCGATTGATTTTGAAGTCCGTTATTTTTGTAGTAATAGGTAAAATCACCTTCTTTGAATGGAGCCGAAATTTTCTCGTAATTCCACAATTGTTCCATTCTAGTTTTTAGCTGATTTCTGTATGGAATTTGCTCTAAATAACCATACGTCACCACGTTTTGAGCTTTTACCCAAGCTTCCGTTTCTGCGCTTCTGTCGTCTTCTAACCAACGATAAGGATCGTTAATTTTTTCGCCAAAATACGTGTCAACATGGTCGATTTTTTTTGTTTCAGGATAATTGATTTTTGTTTGTGCGTTCATAAAAAGTGTACAAACAATAGCCGATATTGTTATTGTTTTTTTCATATAGTATTTGTTGATTAAAACAAAGATATTCAAATGAATTGGAATGATTTGTTAATTATAAATCAAAATTTAAACTCATGATTATATTTCGCCCCATATTGTTGATTCCGTCAGCTTTTAAACGCGATAAATGATTAACATAGTTTTTGTCCAAAAGATTGTTTGCGTTTACATTCCAGCGGAATTGCGTTTTAGCCATTTTGATAGTACTACCAATTGCAAAATTGACTAATAAATAATCATGGGTTTTGGTTTCAAATTTACCTAAATTATTTTGCGCAAAAGTATAATTTAAAAATAACGAAGTAAATCCTTTTTTCAACCAATTGCGGTATTCAAATTCTGCTCTAATGTTGTTTTTCCATTGATTGGCTGGAATTAATGGTAAATAATTGTCACCCTGTTTACCTGTTACGCTTTCAAAACTACTGGTAAAATGCAACCAATCATAAGGATGAGGATGAAAGTGAATTCCAGCTTCTCCACCAAATAAATACGCATTGTTTTGTACATAGTTGTAAACATCATTTCCGTCAATTTCAGCACCAGTTGGTGTAATGTAAATGTAATTGTTTATGAGATTGTAAAATCCGTTTACGAACCATTCAAAGTGTTCAGATTTGTATTCCAAATTTAAATCGACTTGAAAATTTTGTTCGTTTTCTAAATCATTGTTCCCAATTTCATAACGATTACTTCCTTCGTGAACACCGTTTGAAGTTAATTCGGATAAATTAGGCGCTCTAAATCCAGAAGCAATATTAATTCTGGTTGAAATGTAACTTGATAAATCGGTTTTGTAACCTAAGGACGCATTGAAACTATTAAAGTGTTTATGGATAGCTTCAAAATAACCTTCTTCACCTTCAATTCCGTGAGTTGAGGTGTTGATTTTTCGGTTATCATAACGAATTCCCGCTTGTAAAACATTGGAATTCCAACTGTAATTTGTAGTTGCAAAAGCTCCAAAATCTTTTACATTCGCATCAGGAATCAATAATTCTTCGCCAAAATTAGTATTGGTTTGGTCCATTCCTTGCAATCCAATGATACTTTCCCATCGATTCATTTTTGGGAAAAAGTATTTTACATTGTAACTCGCAGTTTTCAATTTCATAGATAACGCAATTTCATCTGGTGCTTCTAATTCTTTTCGGTCGTTTAACGAGTAGCCGAAATCACCTTCAATTTTAGAATTCTTAAAGTACACTTTTTGGTTCAAACTCAACACATGATTATCGACTTCTTGTTTTGGATAAAGTGGATTTCGGAATCCAGAATTTTCTAAATCTTCTTCGGGTAAACCCAAATTTAAGTTGTTGTAATTATATCTAAAATCGGTTGAAAATTTTGAGGTGGAATAGCCAATTCCCGATTTAAAATCTTTCTCGATGAAACGCGTATTGATAATTCTATTGCCATTTGGAACTTCATAATCGGCATGCGACGTGTAATTTCCTCTAACCAAAAACTTAAAATTCGATGGAGAAGCTTTAAATCCGAAAGTAGTGGAAGTTCCTTGCGTATTAGTGAAATATTGTTGTTCGAAATCGGCTGATTTTTCCTGAAAAGGCGCATATTTTTCGGGATTAAAATAGATAACACCTCCTAAAGCATCAGAACCATACAATAACGAGGCTGGTCCTTTGATTACTTCTACACTTTCAATTCCAGATGCGTTTAAACCTAAGCCGTGTTCTTCACCAAATTGCTGATTTTCCATCCGAACACCTTGCGAATACACCAAAACTCGATTGCCACTCAAACCACGAATAACAGGTTTTCCAATAGAATTTCCTGTTGAAATTTGAGAAACTCCTGGAATCGTTGCAATTCCATCAACAAGCGAAGTAGCACCGTTTTCTTTTAAAGTGTTTACCGAAGCGTGTTCTACTTTCATTACATTTTGCGATTGCATTTTGTTGTATAAAGTGGAAACAATAACTTCATCTAAATGTAGTTCTTTTTCCGTCAGAATTACGTTCAACTTGATTTCGGCTCCATTACTAGTTACGATTTCTGTTTTGGTTTCGTAGCCTGATAAATGAAAAATGATTTTGTTAGTTCCTTTCGGAAACGATAAAAATTGATAGAAACCGTTTTCATCGGTTGTGGTTTCAGAATTATTTTCTTCGATATGAACAACAACGCCGGATAATTTTTGATTGTTAGCATCGGTAACGTAACCGCTAATTTTAAATTGAGAAAAGCCCGCTATAGAAGATAATAGCAGTAGTATATTGAAAAGATATTTCATTTTTTAACTTGTTTTTATTTGATAAATAATACAGCAAAGTGTTGTACATCTTTTGATATACAACAACAGAAGCCTTGTTTAGAAAACAAAGCGAAATTATTTAAGCAATAAAAACGGGCGGACCACGAAGATAGAACGAATTTCCATCAAAAGTAATGCAAGTTTCCTTACTATTGAATTGGTACGGAATTTCGTAAAACGAAGGAATAAAGTCAAAGTGTAAAACTTCTGGTGAAAGAAAAGCCACAAATTTGAAATCACAAATTGGACAATCTTCACTTTCGGTAACTGTTTTTTCAGAAGTTTTTAAAGTCAAATGTTGCGAATCATCACAACATTCTGTTTTAAGATGGTGTTCGTGCGAAAAAGTATGCACTGATTGATAGCACACAGCAAATAAAACTGCGAGCATCAAACCAATGTTTATATGGAGTAATTTCTTTTTCACAATCACAAAGATAGTTTTTTTAAAAGAAATGAAAAAAAGAAACCACGAATTAACGAATTTTTAAGTTTTGTGAGATTTAATTCGCTAGTTCGTGGTTATGTTTTACAATTCTATTTTTTTTGTCATTTCGACATAGGAGAAATCACATTAGTTGCTCACTTTATGAGATTTCTCCCGTTGGTCGAAATGACAAATAGAAAATTATACTAATTTATTAGCTACCAAATATTCCGCAATTTGAATCGTATTCGTAGCCGCTCCTTTTCTTAAGTTATCAGCAACAATCCACATGTTGATGGTGTTTGGTTGGCTTTCATCTCTTCGGATTCTACCTACGAAAACATCGTCTTTTCCTTGTGCGTAAATAGGCATTGGATATGAATAAGTGTCTAAATTATCTTGAACCGTTACACCAGGCGTATTTTGCAAAATTTGACGTACTTCGTTTACATCAAAATCGTTTTCGAACTGAATGTTTACAGCTTCACTGTGTCCGCCAACAACTGGGATACGAATCGCAGTTGCAGTAACCGCAATAGTGTTATCGTTTAAGATTTTTTGCGTTTCGCGAACCAATTTCATTTCTTCTTTGGTGTAACCGTTTTCTTCAAAACTATCACATTGAGGAATGGCATTTCTGTGAATTGGATATTTATAGGCCATTTCATCTTGAATGCCTGCATATTCGTTTTCTAACTGACGCACGGCTTTTACACCAGTTCCAGTAATAGATTGATAAGTAGAAACTACAATACGTTTGATGTCATATTTGGCATGTAAAGGCGCTAAAGCCATTACCATTTGAATCGTTGAACAGTTTGGATTCGCAATAATTTTGTCTTCCTTAGTTAAAACGTTTGCATTGATTTCTGGAACTACTAATTTCTTATTAGCATCCATACGCCAAGCGGAAGAATTATCGATTACGGTTGTTCCTGCAGCAGCAAATTTTGGAGCCCATTCTAAAGAGGTTTCTCCACCTGCCGAAAACAAAGCAATCTCCGGTTTCATATCTACAGCGGTTTGTAAACCAACCACTTTATAGGTGTTCCCTTTCCATTCGATTTCTTTCCCAACTGATTTTTCAGAAGCAACTGGGATTAACTCGGTTACAGGAAAATTACGTTCTGCTAATACTTGAAGCATTATTTCGCCTACCATTCCGGTAGCGCCAACTACGGCTACTCTCATTGTGTGTGTTATTTAATGATGCAAAAATATAGAATATTCAAATGACTTAGCAAGTATTGATGAAATTATAACAAAAGTTTTAATTTGTAACGGGAATGTAAAAAAATACCCCGACGAATCGGGGTTTAGTTAGAATATATAATGTAGCGGTATCGACTATTTTTTCAATAAATCTCTAATTTGTGTAAGCAATTCCTCTTGAGATGGTCCTGCTGGTGCCGCTGGAGCTGCTTCTTCTTTTTTCTTCATGCTGTTGATTCCTTTTACCATGATAAAAATAACAAAAGCAATTACTAAGAAACTAATAACAGCTGCTAAAAATTTACCGTATAAAATTCCTCCATCAGTTTTTAAGTCAGCTAAATTTTCAACTTGAGCTGCTTTTAAAGCTGGGTTTAATAAAGCTGGAGTTATTACATCTGAAACCAAAGAGTTTACAATTGCTCCAAATGAAGCTCCAATAATTACTCCAACAGCCAAGTCCATTGCGTTACCTTTTGCAATAAAATCTTTAAATTCTGAAATCATTCCCATAGTTTTAATTTTAAGAGTTAGTTTTTGTTTTTATACTAACGAAAATACAAAAATTTTAACACAATGTTAATTTTTGTAAAAAATTCTTTTAACACGTTGAGAAATTCCAGTCAGAATTTCATAAGGTATCGTGCCAATAACACTTGCCATTTCTGTTACTTTCGGATTTTTCCCAAAAACAATAACTTCGTCACCGGTTTTACATGAAATATGGGTAACATCCACCATCATCATATCCATACAAATCGATCCTAAAATCGTAGCTTTTTGATTGTTGATGGTAACAAAACCTTTTTCATTGCCCCAAGCTCTTCTTATTCCATCGGCATAACCAATCGGAATCGTTGCGACTTTCATTTTTTGAGCCACTCGAAATCTTCGACTGTAACCAATGCTTTCTTCGGGAGCTACTTCTCTAATTTGGGAAATTATAGTTTTTAAAGTACTCACATTTTCTAACACTTTCAATTCTTGTTCTGAATTCCCAATGCCATACAAACCAATACCTAATCGCACCATTTCCATCTGTTTTTCAGCATAATTGAAAATTCCAGACGTGTTTAAAATATGACGAATCGGTTTCGTAGGTAATACTTTCTCTAATTCGGAATACATCGCATCAAAACGTTGAAATTGTAATCTTGTGAAATCATCAAACTCCAAATCATCACTTGCTGATAAATGCGAAAAAACGCTTTTCACTTTAACGAAATTATTGTTTTTTAGTAAGGAACACAATTCGGAAATCAAATGCGGTTCAAATCCTAAACGATGCATTCCCGTGTCTAATTTAATATGAATCGGATAATGTGAAATATTTTGGTGTTGTGCAATTTTCAAAAACGCTTGTAAACCTGTAATCGAATAAATTTCAGGCTCTAAATTATAAGCAATCATGGCTCTAAAACTGCTGTTTTCTGGATTTAAAACCATAATTGGAGTCGTAATTCCAGCTTTTCGCAATTCGATACCTTCATCGGCAAAAGCTACGCCTAAGTAATCGACTTTATGATGTTCGAGCAATTTTGCAATTTCGTAACCGCCATTTCCGTAGCCAAATGCTTTCACCATGATCATAATTTTGGTTTCTGGTTTTAGTTTGGATTTATAGAAATTTAGGTTGTGACTAATCGCATCGAGATTGATTTCTAAAATGGTTTCGTGATTTTTCTCTTCCAACAAAACTACAATTTCATGGAAGTTAAATCCACGCGCACCTTTTACTAAAATAGTTTCGTTTTGAAACGATTGCGTGTTGAATTGCAGTAAAAATTCTTGCGTAGTGGCAAATGAAATCACATTTGGTAAATCGTTCAATTGTTTTCCAATGGTTTCGCCAATGGTAATAATGCGCTCGATTTTATTTTTCGAAAGCAGTTGTTTTACTTGATTGTAAAGCGTTTCAACAGCAATTCCACTCGTGAAAATATCGGATAAAATAATCGTTTTTTTATCGTGTAATTTTTGTTGTTCTAAGAAATCCAACGCAATTTTCAACGATTGATAATCTACTGAATAACTGTCATCGATGACCAAACAATTGTTGAAACCTTTTTTAGCTTGAAGTCTTAATTCTACTGGATATAATTCAGTAACTCGATTTTGGATAAACGTAATTTCTTCGCCTAAAAACAACATGAAATTCACGCAAGTAATTACATTTTCAATCGAATTTTCATCGGAAAACGGAATATTTACACTAAAAGTACTGGCTGCGTTTTTAAAAGTTAATTCGGTTTTACCATTTTCATTTTTCTTAGAAACGAAAAGATTCGCGCTTTCATCTGAAAAACTCCAAGTATGTTTTTGACTGTTTTCTGGAAGTAAAACTTCAATTTCAGCATTTTTTTCCAAGAAAATATCGGAACAATTTTCGAAAAGTTTAATTTTCTCTTTGATTTTGGCTTCGCGATTCGAAAAACCTTCATCATGAATCGAACCGATATTTGTTAAAATCCCATATTTCGGTTGAATGATGTGTTCTAGGTTTGACATTTCATTGGGCAACGAAATTCCGGCTTCAAAAATGCCTAAATCATAGTTGCCTTCAATAGCTAAAATTGATAAAGGAACTCCTACTTGTGAATTGTAACTTTTTGGATTTCGAACAATCAAATGATTCGGACTCAATAAGAAATTCAACCATTCTTTTACGATGGTTTTTCCGTTGCTTCCGGTAATTCCAATAAATGGGAAATTGAATTGTTTTCGATACCCAATCGAAGTTTGTTGTAACGCTTTCAACGAATTTTCAACGATAATGAAATTCGCTTTTTCGTATAAATGTTCCGGAATATATTCGACTACAAAATAACGAACGCCTTTTGCAATCAACTCTTCCAAATACAAATGTGCATCGTGATTTTGACCTTTGATGGCAAAAAACAAAGTATTGCTTCCATTTTGCAACGAACGGCTGTCTATCGAAATATGACTTGCAGTAAACTCAGTCGAATTTCCGTGAAAAACGCCTTTACAAAACGAAATAATATGGGTGATATTAAGATTCAAATTATTGATTATCTTCTTTTTGCTTGTTTACAATTTCAACATCTTTTACTTCCATGTTTTCTCGCATGGCTTTAAAATATGCGGCACGACTTAACGGTTCATATTCTTCGGTTTCGCCAAGCATAACCAGTCTTTTATCATCCGATTTTCTAAAACTATAATGCGCTAAATTTCCAGTGCGAGTACAAACAGCGTGAACTTTAGTTACATATTCGGCAGTAGCCATAAGTGCAGGCATCGGTCCGAAAGGATTTCCTTTAAAATCCATATCCAATCCGGCAACGATAACTCGAATTCCTGAATTGGCTAAATCATTACAAACGGCAACAATTTCTTCGTCGAAAAATTGCGCTTCGTCAATACCAACCACATCGCAACCTTGTGCTAAAATTCGAATATTTTGAGCAATTGGCACAGGCGTAGAACGAATTTCATTGGCATCGTGCGAAACCACCATTTCGTCGTGATATCTTGTGTCGACAGCCGGTTTGAAGATTTCTACTTTTTGTTTAGCAAACTGAGCGCGCTTTAGTCGGCGAATCAATTCTTCGGTTTTACCCGAAAACATAGAGCCACAAATTACTTCAATCCAGCCAAATTGTTCTTGTTGATTTACGGTATTTTCGAGAAACATTTTGTATCTTTCGTACGTTAAAAATTATTTTCTGCTACATTTGTAAGCAAAACAAAAATAGTAAAAAACAATCGATATAGTAAACGCTACAGCCTAAAGTTATGAAGAAAAGAATATCCGCTGAATTAATCAGTATTGCGCACCGAATTTTAAAGTTAAAAAACCATTCAGAAACGGTTCAATTACAGCAAGAAGCTAAAAATTTGTACGATCAATTGACCATTTTGCGTTTTTATGAAGAGAATTTCGAATTGGTAAAAAACGAAATTTCTGAAGAAGGTTTAGCTGAAAAATTAGAAGGAAAACCAACAGAAGTTTTCAATGCACCAATTCAGGATAAAGTTGTTGAAACTGTAGCGGAAGTTCCAGTAGAAGTGACTCCAGAAGTAGAAGAAACTATTGCAGAGACAATTACGGAAGAAAAAGTCGTAATCGCAGAATTAATTGTGGAAGATGATGAAGAAGAGGAAGAAGTTTTGATGACTTCAATGGAAGAAGAGCCAATTGAGGAAGAAATAATCGAAGAAGAACCAGTTGCTGATTCCGAAGTTTCGGAACCAAAAGCAGAAGAACCAGCGAAACAAATTTCGTTTGAAGACTTATTAGTACACGATTACAAAGAATTAGATTTTGTAAAAGTAGAAGATGTTCCTGTTGAGGTGAAAAAAGTATCAGAAACTATTTTTGAAGACATAATTCCAGTTGAAGAAGTTAAGGAAGAAATCCAACCAGAACCTGTTGCCGAAACTCCAAAAGTATTAGAAGAAGAAGTAAAAGCAACTTTCGAAAAAGTAAGTCAAGAGCCAAAAATAAGCTCATTAAATGACAGATTAAACAAGACGATTTCTTTTGGTTTGAACGATAGAATCGGATTTGAGAAGAAATTATTTGGCGGAAGTTCGGATGATTTCAACCGCGTAATTTCGCAATTGAATACGTTTGATAGTTTTGAAGAAGCAAAATCTTTTGTTTTGGATTTCGTAAAACCTGATTATAACAATTGGGAAGGCAACGAAGAATTTGAAGCGCGTTTTATGGAAATTATCGAGAAAAAGTTTAGTTAATAACACAGAGATTCATCGAGTTTTTTTGAAGTAGATTCTTTTTAGAGAGATACACAGAGCGTTTTAGTTCGTACAATCTTTTATGAACTTTTCATTTTCTGCAACTCACTTCAAACAACTTATATGACTTATATGTTTTTAAAATTTGTGCTAATTCATGAAATCTGTGTTTATAAATAGTTTTAAATGAGTAAATTATATATTGTTCCAACGCCAATTGGCAATTTAGAAGACATGACTTTTCGTGCCATTAGAGTACTGAAAGAAGTCGATTTAATTTTAGCAGAAGATACACGTACCAGCGGAAAATTGTTAAAACACTTCGAAATTGCTACGCACATGCACAGCCACCACATGCACAACGAACACAAAACCGTTGAAAATTTGGTGAAGCGATTACAAGCAGGCGTAACCATTGCGTTAATTAGCGATGCAGGAACTCCAGCGATTTCCGATCCAGGATTTTTGCTTACACGCGCTTGTGTGGAAAATGGAATTGATGTGGAATGTTTACCAGGAGCAACTGCTTTTGTACCGGCTTTGGTGAATAGCGGTCTGCCCAATGATAAATTCGTATTCGAAGGATTTTTACCTGATAAAAAAGGAAGACAAACCCGATTTTTAGCTTTACAAGAGGAATATCGCACGATGATTTTCTATGTATCGCCACACAAATTAAATAAAACCTTAGCTGAATTTGTACAATATTTCGGCGCCGACAGACCTGTTTCTGTTTCTCGAGAATTATCCAAATTACACGAAGAAACCGTAAGAGGAACCGCAGAAGAAGTGTTAAAGCACTTTGAAGTAAAGCCGGCTAAAGGTGAGATTGTTGTGGTTGTGGGAGGGAAGAGTTTGAAGTAAGTTAATATGAAAGAAATTTTAGCAATACTATTTATTATTTTTTATAGTTGTAAATCAAAACCTGTCGAACAGGTTGAGAAAGTAAATATATTGTTTATTGGAAATAGCTTGACTTACTATCATGATATGCCAAAAATGGTACAACAAATGTTGAATGAGAAATCAACACATTATTTAATTGAACAAGCAGCTTATCCTGGAATGACATTAAATAGTCATCTTAATAATATAATTTACAGAAGAGATGGGGATAATATTTACACGATTCGTAAAAAAGATTTTGAGATAACTGAAACTGAAAAAATAATTTCTTCTCGAAGTTGGGATTTGATTATCATTCAAGAAGCACCAGATATGTTATTTTCTAAGGAGTTGGTTGATGAACTAGTTCAGTCAGATATAGTAGAAATAAAGGTGCTAAATCGTAATAAGAATTGTAAGTATATATTTTTTAATACATGGATTCCAAAAGTTCAACATTATCCAATAAAGAGTATTTGTTTGCCTAAATCTGATTTTGATTATGTAAAGTTTCCAATTAATAATTTAAATTCGGATGAAAAGTTTTGTTCGGAAGAAGTTTTAAATGAAAAAGAACATCTCAGAATTTTGAATGAAGCATTAAATCAGATAAATTTAAAACAAAAGATGATAATTTCTAATCATCCAAATATTCATTTTAATATTTGTAATAATTATCCTGAGATTCAATTATATGATGATGAATTTCATCCTTCAAAAATAGGTTCTTTTTTAAATGCTTGTGTTTTTTATAAAATGATTACGAATAAAAATCCAACGAGATTACATTTTAATGCTAGTTTAGATGAAAAAACAGCATCACTGTTAAAGAGAATCGCAAATAGTAATTAATTAAATTAGTTTGTTCTTAGCAAAAAAACAATGGAAACACACAACGTAACCACCACCTGGAAAGGTAACATGCAATTTGAGTCCACTAATCCAAGTGGAGATATTGTTTCAATTGATGCTGGTCCTGAAAATGGAGGCGAAGGAAAAGGCTTGCGTCCAAAAGCGTTGATGTTATCAGCTTTAGCGGGTTGCACAGGTTTAGACGTAGCTTCTTTAATCGAAAAAATGAAGTTAGAAGTAGCTGATTTCAAAATTGAAACTTCAGGTGAATTAACCGAAGAACATCCAAAAACCTATCACACAGTAAAAGTCGATTACCATTTTTACGGAGACAATTTAGACGAGAAAAAGCTAGAAAAAGCCGTGAATTTATCCGTAGAAAAATATTGTGGTGTGATGGAAATGTTTCGTCAATTTGCAAAAGTTGAGGTGAAAATATTTTATCATAAGTTGTAGTGAGATTTCTCCTTACGTGGAAATGACAACTGAAAAAACAAAAAATATTTATACCTTTGTCATTCAATTATATAAGCCAAAATAAATAATTCATAATTTTTAATTCGTAATTAAACTATGCGTTGGAATCCAAAATCTAAGCCAAATTCAGAAAAAGTACAAGCCATTCAGAGCATCCTTCAAGTCGATGAAATCATCGCAAAATTATTAGTTCAGCGAGGTGTTGAAACCTTCGAACAAGCCAAAACCTTTTTTCGTCCCACTTTAGCCGATTTACACAATCCGTATCTCATGAAAGATATGGACAAAGCGGTGGCGCGAATTGAAAAAGCGATTGCTAACAACGAAAATATCTTAATTTTCGGTGATTACGATGTCGATGGAACAACCGCTGTTTCCTTAGTTTCGAGTTATTTACGAAGTTTTTATCCGAATGTTGCGACCTATATTCCCGATAGATATGCAGAAGGTTACGGCATTTCTTACATGGGAATTGATTATGCCGAAGACAACGATATTTCCTTAATTATTGCGTTGGATTGTGGTATCAAATCGATTGAGCATGTCAATTATGCCAAAGCAAAAAACATCGATTTTATCATTTGCGACCACCATCGACCAGGCGATATTTTGCCCGATGCGGTTGCAGTTTTAGATCCAAAACGCGAAGATTGCTCGTATCCATATGATGAATTATGTGGTTGCGGTGTTGGGTTTAAATTGATACAGGCTTTAGCCGAAAATAGAAACCAAACTATTGATGATTTAGTACTGTATTTAGATTTGGTAGCGACAGCCATTGCTGCTGATATCGTTCCGATTACGGGTGAAAATCGGGTTTTAGCAAAATTTGGATTGGAAGTGATTAATTCCAATCCGCGACCAGGAATAAAAGCTTTGATTCAAAATGTAAAGAAGAAAGTCTTGACAATTACTGATGTCGTTTTTATTGTGGCACCAAGAATCAATGCAGCTGGAAGAATCAAACACGGAAACGAAGCGGTTGCTTTATTAACCGAATACGATTTAGATCAAGCGGAACAATTTGCCTCCGAAATCGAGCAACATAATTCCGATAGAAAAGAATTAGACAAACAAATTACCAAAGAAGCTTTACTCCAAATTGAAGAAAATAACGAACAAAACCGATTTTCAACGGTTGTATATCAAGAAAATTGGCACAAAGGGGTTATCGGAATTGTGGCTTCTCGATTGGTTGAAAATTATTATCGCCCAACCATTGTTTTTACAAAAAGTGGAGAGAAATTAGCAGCTTCAGCCCGTTCTGTGAAAGATTTTGACGTCTATAATGCGTTGGAAGCTTGTGCGGAACATCTGGAGCAATTCGGTGGTCACATGTATGCTGCTGGAATGACGCTTTTGGAAGAAAATTATGAAAACTTCAAAAATGCCTTCGAAAAAATCGTGCAAGAAACCATTCATCCCGATTTGTTGACTCCAGAGATTTCTTATGATGCCGAAATCGAATTATCTGAAATTAATCCGAAGTTGATGCGTTTATTGAAGCAATTTGAACCTTTCGGACCTGAAAATATGACACCATTATTTTTAGCGAAAAATCTAACGGATTCTGGTTATGCGAAAAATTTAGGTACTGATAACGAACATTTGAAAGCATTTGTAAAGCAAGGTAATTCGGAAAGTTTTGGAGCTATTGGTTTTGGATTGGGAAATAAATTAGATGTAGTTTCTCATAAAAATAAATTTGATGCTATTTTTTCATTGGAAGAAAATGAATGGAAAGATACTGTAACTTTGCAACTGCAATTACGCGATATCAATTCTTCAAATGGCTAAAAAAGATCCTTACGCAGCACTTCGTTTCAAAGAATTTCGTTTTTTTTTAGGAATGCGATTTGCAATGGTATTTGCTTGGTCAATGCAATTTGTAATTATAGAATGGGAAGTATATAGTTTAACTAAAAACCCACTTTCGTTAGGAATTATTGGTTTAATGGAAATTATTCCAGCGGTTTCTATGGCTTTATTTGCGGGTCATATTGTAGATCAAAACGAAAAGAAAAGTCTTTTGATAAAATGTCTTGTTGGTTTTTCGGTAATTAGTTTAGGGTTATTTTTAGTTACAATTCCAAGTGTTGTTTCTGCGCTTTCAAAATCAACCATTTTGTGGATTATTTATGCCCTAGTTTTCCTTGGCGGAATTGTTCGTGCGTTTATTGGACCAACTGTTTTTTCATTGTTATCATTAATTGTTCCTAAGAAAAATTATCCAAACGCTGCAACTTGGAGCAGTTCTACTTGGCAAATGGGCGCAATGTTTGGGCCTGCATTAGCTGGAATTTCTATTGGAATAATTGGTGTGCATTGGTCGATGTGTTTGGTATTTGCCTGTACATTATTTGCGTTGCTTTGGTTGACCCAAATTTCGAAAAAGCCAATTTTGAATCCAAAAATAGGGGAACCAATTTTTCAAAGTTTAAAAGAAGGTGTGAAATTCGTATTTACCAATAAGACCATTTTAGGTGCCATTTCATTGGATATGTTTGCTGTTTTATTTGGTGGAGCAGTAGCTTTGTTGCCCATTTTTGCGCAAGATATTTTAAAAGTAGGTTCAGAAGGCTTTGGTGTTTTGCGGGCAGCTCCAGCCGTCGGTTCAATCTTAACGATGTTGATTGCGGCTTATTTTTCGCTGAATAAAAATGCAGGAGTGAAGCTGTTATCCGCCATTTTCATATTTGGAGTATGTATTATTGTGTTTGGATTATCCGAAATATTTTGGATTTCGGTATTGGCTTTGTTTTTAAGTGGCGTTGCTGATGGTGTATCGGTTGTCATTAGAAATACGATCTTACAATTACACACGCCTGATAATATGCGCGGTAGAGTTTCTTCTGTGAATTCAATTTTTGTAGGTTCTTCAAATGAATTAGGTGCTTTTGAAAGTGGTGTAACAGCTAAATTATTTGGAGTTGTTCGGGCTGTGGTTTTTGGTGGTTGTATGACTATTGGAACCGTCATTGTAACCGCTTTGATTTCGCCTTCTTTTAGAAAATTAGATTTAGAAAAAGAAGTTGAAGCATTGGAGAAAAATACGGAAAATTAATTTTTGAATTCTTTCAATTCCATTTTTTCGCCATCAAAAACGCCATAGGTAAAATAGCCAATCCAATCGCCTAAGTTTACGTATTTCGAATTTTCAGTCAAATCAATTTCCAATGGTAAATGACGGTGACCAAAAACAAAAAAGTCATAGTGTTTGCTTTCTATTTTTCTTTTGCAATATTGAACTAACCATTCGTTTTCTTCACCTAAGTATTTTACATCTTCTGCGCCTGAAATCAGTTTGTTTTTAACAGATAGATATTGGGCTAATTTCACACCAATATCAGGGTGTAACCAACGAAACAACCATTTTGAAAACGGATTGGTAAAGACTTTTTTCATTCGTTTGTAACCCATGTCGCCAGGGCCTTTTCCATCCCCATGACCAATTAAAAACGTTTTATTGTTAAAAGTAAATTCTTGATTATCATGATAAACGGGAATATTTAGCTCTTTTTGGAAATAATCATTCATCCATAAATCATGATTTCCTACAAAAAAATAGATTGGAATACCTGAATCTTTAATTTCAGCCAATTTCCCTAAAACTCTTACAAAGCCTTTTGGAACAACGGTTTTGTATTCGAACCAAAAGTCGAACAAATCACCTAATAAAAAGATTGCATCGGCATCTTGCTTAACAATATCAAGCCATTGAATAAATTTTTGTTCTCTAGGAAAACTTAATTCGGGAGTTGGAGCCCCAAAGTGTTGATCGGATGCGAAATAGATTTTCATAGATTTTCCTTATTCATTATCAGAAGCAAACCATTCAGCAAAAGAAGTTTCAGTTTCTTGTAATCTAAGGGAATGCAGTTTTATATTGTTAGGTAAAAGATTTTTAATTTTATTAGAAAAATCAATTACCATATTTTCACTTGTGGGTTGGTAATCAACTAAAATCACATCATGGCCTCTTGATTTTAATTCGTGTGCTAATTCAACATGAGGGGTGTTTTTATTAAAAACAGTAGCATGGTCAAAGACGTCTACAATTTGTTCCTTCACGATTTTTTTTAAATCACCAAAGTCAATCACCATTCCATATTTTACATTTGAAGTGTCTTTTATGGGTTTTCCAATTACAGTAACGGATAGTTTATAGCTATGCCCATGTACATTTTTACACTTTCCATCATAACCATAAAGGGCATGGCCTGTTTCAAAGCTAAACTGTTTGGTAATTCTTATGTTTGACATCTTACTTAATTTAAATTTTTTCTTTCTTTTTTGCTCTGTAATAAAGTGCGTAGGCAATTCCAATTAATACAATAAAAGGTACGAATGAACCAATTAGTACTCCAATTTGATATTGACTATCTGGAGCGTTTTTTAATTTTTGCTCAACATTAACTTGTTGAAGGAAAATGATTAAACTTCTCATTTTTTAAATTTTTCTAATGCGTTTTTAGTAAAATCTGATAATACTAGCCTTCCGGAAATTGCAGCTCTTTCATAAAGTAAACTTTCCCAATGACTTGTTCCTTCCCAAAGCACTTTCTTCATTTCTAATAAGGCATCAGGATTGTAAGATGAAAGTTCTTTAGTATATTCTTCAAGTCTTATGTCTAAATCTTCAATGGTTTCGAATACTTCAGAAAATAATCCTTTTTCAAATGCCCATTTTGAACTTTTCCAAGCGGTTGGGTTAAGAGTCATTTCTGACATGGCCATTTTCCCAATTTTTCTTGAAACAGCTGGTTCTATTACAAAAGGTCCAATTCCAATAGCAATTTCAGAAAGTTTGACTTCACTTTTTATCGTTGCAAATGAATAATCACAGGCAGAAGCTAATCCAACTCCACCTCCAACGGCTTTACCATGAATTCTTCCAATGATTAATTTAGGACATTTTCTCATAGCATTGATTACATTAGCAAATCCAGAAAAGAAGCGACTCCCTTCTTCATAATTGCTTACAGAAAGTAATTCGTCAAATGAGGCTCCTGCACAAAAGGCACCTGTTCCTGCACTTTTTAAAACAATTATAGAAACGGAATCATTTTTACTTAAAGCATTAATTTCATTAGTTAATTGTTGTAATAATGTACTCGGAAATGAATTGCTTGATGGATGAAAAAATAGTAAAGTAGCAATATTTCCATTAATTATGGTTTCTATAGTTCCCATTTGCAATTATCTTTTTAAACTAAAATGCGATTTGAATTCTTTTCTTATGTTGTCCTCGTCATATTCAACTTTAAACCAGTAGTCAGTAGAAGGCAATAATTCTCCGTTGAATGTTCCGTCCCAACCTAAGCTGTCTGGACTCATTTGTTTCATCAATTTACCATAACGATCATAAATTGAAATTAAGCCATGATAATCTTCTGGTAAATTAATATTCCATCTGTCATTATAACCATCTCCGTTTGGAGTAAAATAGTTAGGATAAGTAATGGTTTGAATCGTGTTAGTTAATAGTAAGCCACAACCTTGAATATCTCTTACATAAATGGTGTAAGATCCATTTGGTAAATTACTAAAAACAGGACTTGGTTGCCAATCCAGAGCATTTAAGCTATATTCATAAATACCAAATCCTCCAATTGCTAATGCTTGAATTGTAGCTAAACCAGTGGAAAAAGCTGGCGTTAATAGTTCGGCAGTAACACTTGCTGGTTCAGAAGAAAAAGTAGCTTCAACAGAATCTGTAAAACTACATGTGGTGTCTAAATTAGTTACGGTTACTTCGTAAGTTCCAGGCGTGGTAATGTTGTAAGTTGGTATGTTTCCACTTGGGTTAGCTGGAGTCCAAGCGTAACTATAATTTCCAGGTGTAATTGGTGTTGCATTTATAGTTTGAGAGCCAATTCCAGTTACTGGATCAATACAAATAACAAAATCATCACCTAAATTAGTATCGGGTAATGGGTTAACAATTAATTCTAAAAATGGACCTAATCCAGCACATTCGAATAAATTACTTTCAATTCGAACCCAAATAAGTTGATTGCTAGCAACTGTATTTCTAAAATTTGTAATATCAATTATTGCATTTTGCTCCGTTTCGGCATCATTTTGATTTAAATAATAAGTAAAAGTATACGATTGACCTGCAGGAAATTGGTTTGTTAAAGCAGGTTCAATTTCGGTTAAATTAAAATATCCTATTCCATCTCCATCAGGATCTGTTGCACTTAAATAATCGTCGCAAACATCATCAATTGTATATCTATAGGTTTGAGGAACTGTTGTAGCTGAAACAACTAAATTAACTCTTGAAGTTCTAAAACAACCATTTGAATTTGTTATTCTTGCCCAAACCGTACTTCCGTTAGCTGCATTGAACGCAATTTCATTAGCAACGATGTCGTTGTTATTATTAGCTCCCGCTAAACTATTGTGGTATGAAAAGGTTAAATTGCTATCTGTAGAAATTAAAACATTAGCTTGTGTTAAATTGAATGTTGTGTTTGCGTCTGTATCGGTATCACACTGTTTTAAAGTAACAATAGCATTTATAATAGGTTTGGGATTAACAACTAGATTAAATGTAGCAGTAAAGTAACATCCGTTAGTTGTATTTGTTAATCTTACATAAATAATTCTATTCGTTGCATATGTCGAAGTTATGCTGTTACTTCCGGCTATTGCTTCTGTTAAATCGGCATGATAAGTAATATTGTATCCAGGGATAAGAGTTGTAATTTCAGTATTTTTTTGAGTTAAATCAAAAGTAACAAATCCATTTGTGTCATCCCCGTCAAGGTTGTTATCACACAAGCTAAAATCAGAAATCACTGGTGCGGTTGGAATTGGATTATTTGTTATTGTAACACTTGCAGAAACCTCTGGACATGCACCACTTTGAGGTATTGTGTATGTATAAACACCTGATGAATCTAAAGCTGGATTAAAAACGCTCGTTCCAGAAGAAAGAGCAGAAGACCAAGTTCCTCCAGTGGTTGTGGTAGTGCCTAATAGAGTAAATAAGTCAAATGAATTAGCGTTTACGCATGTTGAATAATTTAAACTTGTTCCCGCATTTGGCGCTTGTTGAATGGTAACATTAACTTTTACAGGAATTGTTGTAGGTGATGAGTTGCAGTCTTTTGTAAATTGATAAATATACTCACCCGGAATATTGATTGTTGGGTCAAAAACATCATTATTTAATGGCGCACCACCGGTTGGAACGGTCCAAGTACCATTTTCGCCAGGGTTACCTGTTATAGATTCAAAAAGATTAACAGTTTCATTAGAGCAAACTGCAACATCTGTATCTTCTGGGTTGCTTCCAAAACCTGAATAATATCCTGCAAAACCAGCCACATTGTTGAAATATCCAAAAACCCCAACAGCTAAAGGTCCAGTTGATTCAATATTAACATTTCCACTAACCCCAGATATTCTGTATGTTACCCAATCAGTGTTTCCTTGTACAGTTTGTGCTTCTGTATTTGAAATAGTTGCGCCATTTATAGTAATTGTTGCCGAAGCGTAAGTTAAGACCATTAAGTCGGCATTATAAGAAGTTGATCCAATCACATTCACGTCAGGAATGTTTACCGAATTTTGAAAGAAACAACTCAAGGGTGGAATAAAATTTAATCCTGCTGTGGCTGTATCATTTCCGCCACCTAGTAATTGATAAGCGTATACGTTTTTTGAAGTTCTAACATAAATATTTCTATTTGTTGTGCCTTGGTAAAAGGAATTATCAACTAAATAATAATCACCAGCATTTATAGTAGCATTTGGAGTTGCAGAACCATTGACAAATATTTCGGTATTATCCTCATTAGCTACAATTAAGGGTAATTCCATAGAAGCAAGCCCGTTTCCTTCAATAAATATATATTCATTTCCTATTTGCGAGGACGAAACAATTTGATCAAGAGCAAAATCAGCTCTACTTGATTCAATTCCACCTAAAGCATTACCGCTATTAACTGCTACAGGTTTGTCAGAACTTATTAAAGCTCCAATAGCACCATCTAAATTTTCAAAAGTATCGCTATAACCTGTAAAAATAATACTTTGTCCGGCATTTAATAAGAAACTTTGAGAAGCGGCATTTATAAAACCCGTACTTGTGGTAAAAATAACATTTGGGTCATAATCAGACAAAGTTATGTTGGTATTGTCTTCTGTTGCCATCACACTTGTAACAAATGATTTTCGTGGATCAAAGCTTTCGTTTATGATGTGTCCTAATCTAAAACTTGTTCCTATTCCTGGTCTTCCTTTTGAAACTAACATTTCGGCGTGGTTTTGCGACCTAACTCTAAAACTTACATAAAAATCCTTGGGTCCTTCCAAAATAATTCCGCTATCACTTAAAACAATGTTTACATTTTCTTGTCCAACAAACATTTTTGTGTTTTGTCCAAATCCAATATCTATTGTTAAGGGAGTAGTAGCTGAAATAGTATATGGGCTTGCTCCAAAAGGGTTTCCAGCGCCATCTGTAACTGTAACTTGAAAAGGAGTTGTTTCCTGAGTGGACAAGTATAAATAGTGGTCAGCCACAGAAGAAGCATCTCTACAATGCAAAGGCGGTAACCAGTGTTTACTACTTAACTGACTAAAACCAAAGTTTATAAATAAAATAAAAAATAATTTTATTAGAAGATTCTTCATTGTAAAAAATTGAAATAAGCTTGTAAAATTAAGTAGAAATGTAGAATTAATCTAAATATTAACTAAAAAAACGCTCTTAATTGGATGTTTCCTGTGTGAATCGTTTTACTGGTTTCGCTATTTCTACCTTGATAATTAATATTAATATCTAAATATTGGGTCAAATTTTTCTGTAAAAGCAGTCTCCATGTTTGATTTTTGCCAGGCTGTAAACCTTCTAACATTTGAAAGCCTACTGCTGATAAGGCGTTTCCTTCATATGTATTCTTGTACATTGAAAACTCGCCATTCATGCTAAATCCTTTTTCGCTGTTGAAGGTAAACGATGTTCCTAAACGTGTTTGTTTTAACGTTTCAAAAGCGCCAATTTGATTTTCTTTTTGTTGAAATTCATAAAAAATATCCCAACTCGCGTTTTTGGAAAACAAATAGCCAATTTTCGGTTCTAATTGATAACTTTCAATCTCAAAATTTCGATTTGGATAATTCTCAGAAGTAGATTCAGTTTTAGTAGTGCTTCCTGAAAAATTAAACAACCAACTTTTCTTTACCAAATGCTGATATTGCAATTGATGTGATTGATTTTTAGCCGAAATACTCCCTACAGAAAGTAAATTTTGACTTTCATTAATTAAGAAAGAATAAGTGGTGGAATGATATTGTTTTCCGCGATTAAAAAACAAACTATTTCTAAAATTCGTATTCAAACCAATCAACTCATCATCATTTTTTGAAAACGGATTCAAATCGAAATTAGAACCATCTCTTCTAATTTTACGTTCTATTAAAAACGAAGTTTGATTGTAAAAGTGCGAAGCAAATTTCTTAAAACCACTTTCATTTTGCCATTGGTTAAAATTAAAATTCAACGCCTGTGAGAATTTATTTTGATGCGTTCGTACAAAAACCTGATTTGGTAAAAACACTCGAACATAAATTGCTAAATCAGAATACGGAGCAATTTCAAATTCTTGCAATTCCTGAATTCCATTACCATTATAATCGTTCCACATGTAAACACCTTGTCCAGGTTCTACTTGTAAATAGGTAAATTCTTGTTGTGCTATCGTTCCCGAACTGGTTTCATAGGCGGTTGTAGTTTGAATCAATTGTCCAAAAAATCTATCGGAATACAAAATTCGTGAATTCAACGATGGTTCGTCTTTTAAGTTTGAATCTTCATATTTCAAAGTACGATAATTCAAAAACACGCTCAAATTGCTTTTTTCGGTTTTAATTAATTGAGATTTTAAGTAATACGAATTCGAATGATTTACACGTTCAATTCGGTTGTTTTGCAAACTATCATTTTGGCGTTGTAAAAATCCCAATTCCACAAAAACCTTTGTTGAATCACCTCTTCCTACAAAAGCGCCATATTCTAAAAAACGTTGGCTTAACGCCGAAAATGTATTGGTTGCTTTCAGTTTTTCCGAATTGTCTTCTAAATTCACTGTGGCACCAACCCAATTTTTACCCAATTTATACGACGATCGATTTTCGCTTCGAGAAAAAGACGAATTTGAAAGTTCGGAATCGCTTTTCATTATGCTTGAATTACTCCAAATCATCCAATTTTTGGTAGCATATCTTCCTGAAAAAGTATGTTTATTTCCCGAAAAAGCATCGCCAAAAGCTAAATTTTCAAACTGATATATCGCTTTTCCTTTGTTATTGAAATTAAAATCCAATCCCGAAGTCAAAAAACTTTGATTACCTAATAAAGTCGAAGTAATATTCCAATCTCTGTTAAATTCAATATTGTACAAACGTTCAATCGTTTTGAAATTTTCTTGCACCAACTGATAATTCGCAAACGCATCAATCTTAGTTTTTCCATCAAAAAGGCGTTGTTTTCCGTTGAATTTCCCAGCAAAACCTTTATTGTTATTGTCGTCTAAATTCGAATATAAATTTTGGTCGCTGTTACTTAATGCTACTTCAAAATCTAAAAGTGTTTTCTCACTCGGATTGTATTTTCCTAAAATCGTTGCCATTTGAATTTTTGTAGGCGCAATCAAACGGACAATTGGTTCATAATTTCCTTGCGGAATTCCTCCGATTGGCGTTACATATTCATAAATTTTTCCAATGGCTTGATTGTTGACCAAAACATAATTTCCTTGAAAATTTCCTACCAAAGAAAATCGCACATTGTACAATTCGTCTGTTGGATTATTCGAATATTCAAACACTTCATCAGCTCCAATAATCACTTTTTTGTACAAAATTTTATTTTCGGAATAAGAATCCAAATACGCTGAAGGACTATTCATTTGCGAAATATCATCACCAGCGTTTTGTAAAATATCAATTTGTTCCGAAGATAAATTTTGTTGCAACGGCTGATTTTTTACATCACTTTCTGAATAGACATAACCACCAATTTGCCAATTTTCTCGCTCGTGCGAAATTCCGCCATATGTTATAAATCGGGTAAAATTTCTATCGGTGTATTGATATTCTACATTGATTCGCATTTCGGAAGTAATCGGAAATAAAGAAGTAAAAATGATTTCTCCAGCATTGTAATCGATGATATAATCGTTGTTTTCTCCACGCGTTTTCAAAATTCCGTTCACATAAACCCGTTCCGAACCAGAAATTACTAAAACGTATAATTCGTTATTATTTCCACGCAATTTATACGGTCCTTGATTTCCTTCTTGACCAACAAAACTACTTCGCGCATATTGTCCACGTACCAAAGCGCCAGAAGCAACTACTTCGGTTTTTTTATCAGGTGTTCCAAAGGTAAAACGAGTAGATAATCCTTGTACTTTTTTATTGAAATTAAGGAAAGCTGATTTTCTGTTTTCCAAAAATAAATCACCCGCACGAATGTTCCATTTATCCGAAAATAATTCGATGAAAATTTGATCAAACTCATCCAATTTTTGCGAATAACCACCTTCCTGCAACGGAATATTGCTGTCTTGAATGGAAGCACGCAAACTGACTTTATCCGAAATTTTTCCTGTGATTTGCAAATCTAAATTCGAATTCACCACCGTGTTTTGATTGTTTCCAACGGTTACGCCACGTGTAATACTTCCCGAAGTATTCAATCCGTCGAAAGGCTTGAATTTGGTGTTTTTGTCTTTTTTGAAAACGACTAATTTTCCAGCTTCGTTTGAAACCACTTTATCGTCATCATAAATAGAATACGTTTTGGTTAAAAACTCTGGAAATTTAGAATAGCGAACTACTAAAGAATCAGAAGTATTGATTTCTTTGGTGAAAACCAAAGTTCCTTTTTGGAAATTTACTTTGTAAAAGCTCGTATCAATGATTTTTCCGTTTTTGTCTTTAATTTCGAAAAAGGAATTGTTTAAACTGAATTTTTCTATTGAAATCGTGTCTTTAGAAAACGCAATTTTTTTAGTCGGATAGGATTGTAATGTCTCTTGAGCAAAACCGCTCAAAAAACACAACAGAAATCCCGCTAAAAAAACAATTTTTTGCATAAATACTATAACTCCGAATCTTCAAAAGTAGTATTTATTGTTGGAAAAAAGGAATGATTTTGTTTGAACCGCTGATTCGCTGATTTTTTTAAATAATAATCTGCGAATCAGCGGTAATTTATTTTAAAACTACTCCTTAGTAATCACCTGCATCGTTTCTCTCGAAATCTGACGCAACAATATTGTTTTGTTTGTTTCTACTACTTTTGAAGCATTTTCATCAAAATGTCTGATGGTGTAAAGTGATACATTTTCGTTATAGGAAACTTTGAATTTCTTTGCTAATACTTTTCGTAACTCTTCAAAGTTGTTGTACTTGTCTTCGATACAAACTGAAAAACTAATTGCCGTGTTTTGAATTAAATTCACTTTTACTTTGAATTTCGCAAACAAAGCAAAGATTTCACTAATGTGATTTTCCATAATGAAATCGAAATCAATAGACGATAACGATAACAATAATTGGTTTTTCTTCACAATAAAACAAGGCGTGTGTGGTTCTAAATCAGCTCCTTTTGAAACACTAGTTCCTGGTAATGTTGGATTGATAAACGATTTTACAAACAACGGAATTTCCTTTTTCTGTAAAGGTTGTAACGTTTTTGGATGAATTACCGAAGCTCCATAAAAAGCTAACTCAATAGCTTCTCTGTATGAAATTTGGTTCAACAAAACCGCATTTTCAAAATATCTTGGATCGGCATTTAAAACTCCAGGAACGTCTTTCCAAATGGTAACGCTTTCGGCACCTAAACAATACGCAAAAATCGCAGCCGTGTAATCCGAACCTTCACGACCTAAAGTAGTCGTAAAATTATTCTCATCCGAACCTAAAAATCCTTGTGTGATATTTAGGGTTTTCTTTTTAACACCTTTTGAAATTAACTTTTGAGTGGTTTCCCAATCTACTTGCGCATCGCGGTAATTGTTGTCGGTTTTAATTAATGGGCGAACATCAATCCAATTGTTTTTTAAGCCACTATAATTGAAATAATGACTTACAATCGTAGTGGAAACTAATTCTCCAATACTCACCACTTGATCGTAAACAAAACTATAATTTGGCGATTTGTTACTGCGAATAAAATATTCTAAATCATCAAAATGAGCGTTTACATCAAAAAACACATCGTGATCTTCGTCTTCAAATAAGTCTAATAAAATTTGGTTGTGGTACTTTCGAACTTCTTGAAGCGATGCGTGTAATTCCTTCGATTTATCAAAGTAATTTTTGATTACCACTTCTAATGCATTTGTGGTTTTTCCCATAGCGGAAATTACCAATAAAACATCTTCGTGTCCTACTGTGTTTAAAACATGTAATACGTTTTTTACGCCTTCGGCATCTTTAACCGATGCGCCTCCAAATTTGAATATTTTCATGAGTTCAATTAGTCAATATG
This sequence comes from Flavobacterium sp. UBA7663, assembly GCF_002483315.1. Classification (GTDB taxonomy): domain Bacteria; phylum Bacteroidota; class Bacteroidia; order Flavobacteriales; family Flavobacteriaceae; genus Flavobacterium. The sequence continues at coordinate 177,232 of NZ_DLHR01000028.1, read as the reverse complement.
GCAATTAGCCAATGTGTCAATTAGTATTTACTTCAAAAATCTTAAATCGTTAATCTTCAATCAAAAATCGTTCTATTCCTTTGTCGTCCATGTGTACCACACGCCAATCGCCTAAAACTTTAGCGCCTGATTTTTCATAGAAATCAATAGCTGGTGTGTTCCAGTCTAAAACATTCCATTCGATTCTGCGGACATTTTCTGCTTTTCCTTGTTTGATGATTTCTTTGTAAAGCGCAAAGCCAGCACCTGTTCCGCGTTTGTTTTCTTTTACAATTAAATCTTCTAAATGGATGGTTTTTCCTTTCCAAGTCGAATAACGATAATAGTATAAAGCCATTCCGATAATTTGCTTCGCCTGTTCGCTTTGGCTCGGGTCGCCATCAACTTCGGCAACAAAACACTGAAAAAGCGGATTTTCTGAAAAACCATCGCGAATTAAATCAGCAACAGTAACGACAACAGCATCAGGTTCTTTTTCAAAAGTAGCTAATTCTTGAATCAATTCTAAAACGGATGGCATGTCGTTTTTTGTGGCTTTTCTGATAATCATTTTTCGTAATTTTTTACAAAAGTAAAATTAACTTAAACATCTTTTCAAATTAATTCTCTGATTTCACAAATTTACCGATATTTGTGCCTTAAACACAACTACATCGTTTTCGAAATGGAAGAAAGAAATAGAACGTTAGGCGAATTCATTATTGAACATCAAAATTCGTTTCAGTACTCAACAGGAGAATTATCTCGTATTATTAACTCAATTCGTTTGGCAGCCAAAGTAGTAAACTATAAGGTAAACAAAGCCGGATTAGTGGATATTGTTGGTGCTGCCGGAGAACAAAACATTCAAGGAGAAGACCAACAAAAATTAGACGTTTACGCCAATGAAGTTTTTATTCAAACTTTAATTAATCGTGAAATTGTATGCGGAATTGGTTCGGAAGAAAATGATGATTTCATCACTGTGGCTGGTTCGGATAATTCACACAATAACAAATATGTCGTTTTGATGGATCCGTTAGATGGTTCTTCTAATATTGATGTAAATGTTTCAGTGGGAACGATTTTTTCAGTTTTCAGAAGAATTACACCGGTTGGAACTCCAGTAACTATTGAAGATTTCTTACAGCCAGGCGTAAATCAAGTAGCGGCAGGTTATGTAATTTATGGAACTTCAACTATGTTGGTGTACACAACAGGCGATGGCGTAAACGGATTTACATTAAATCCAGCAATCGGAACATTCTATTTGTCGCACCCAAATATGAAATATTCGGAGGACGGAAAAATTTATTCGATTAACGAAGGAAATTACGTTCATTTTCCACAAGGAGTGAAAGATTACATTAAATATTGCCAGTTAGAAGAAGGCGACAGACCTTATACATCAAGATATATAGGAAGTTTAGTTTCCGATTTCCATAGAAACATGATTAAAGGCGGAATTTACTTATATCCAACTACTTCAAAAACACCAAATGGTAAATTACGTTTGTTGTACGAATGTAATCCAATGGCTTTTATTGCTGAACAAGCAGGAGGAAAAGCTTCGGATGGTTTTGGTAGAATTATGGAAATTCAACCAACCGAATTACACCAACGCGTTCCGTTCTTCTGCGGAAGCAAAAACATGGTAGAAAAAGCAGAGGAATTTATGGCGAAAGCGAAGTAGATTCTTAGTATAACAAAATAAAAAAAGCACAAACTCATTAGAATTTGTGCTTTTATATTTTAAAACAGTTTGAATTATCTATTCATGTGTTGCATTTCGTAAGTGAACGTGTCTAAATCCACATTCATATCTACTAATTTTAAAGCTTTATCTACGATATAACCTACGTTTCCTGCTGTAAAGCCTAAAGCTAAAGCAAAACGTGTTAATAAATCTTGTTGTTTTTCTCCTAAAACATCATCAGCATATACCATTCTTGCTAAATCATATAAACGCTCTAAACGGTGCGCATGCATTAACGGTGGATTAACTGGGTATTTTAATGGATTTTCTAAAATTTCCTCATATTCTGCTTGAGAAATTTCTAATTTAATAGCTAATTTATCTAAGAATTTTTTTTCTTCAGGAGTAATAGTTCCATCAGATAACGCCACTCTTACAATGGCTGAAAAATGACCTTTGTTTCTATTTCTAAAACCGCTATCGAATAAATCTGAAATTGACATGTTGATTGTTTTAATTTTATGCAAAATTACACAAAAAATCTATTTTTTTGAAACAATTTCACAAGGTTTTGTGATATAGAATTTGTTTTGATTTAAAAATAAATCGTAAGTTTGAAAATCCCCAAATAAATTGTAGTTATGTCAGAATTTTGGATGTATTTTAATATTGGTCTTAAACATGTGTTAGATATTAATGCATACGACCACGTTTTATTTTTAATGGCTTTGGTAATTCCGTATGCCTTTAAAGATTGGAAAAACGTTTTTGTTTTAGTGTCGCTTTTTACAATTGGACACACCTTAGCTTTGCTATTGTCGGTTTATGGAGTGGTTCAAATTAAAGCCAGTTTGGTTGAATTTTTAATTCCAATTACCATTTTAATAACCGCTATTTTTCATCTCTTTACCGCTGGAAAATCCTCTAAAAATGAAAGTATCACTTTTGTGGCTATCGTTACTTTGTTTTTCGGAATCATTCACGGACTTGGGTTTTCTAATTACTTCAAAACGATTTTGCCAGGAAATGCTTCTGATAAATTGCTGCCGTTGTTAGAATTCGCATTAGGAATTGAAGCGGCACAAATTATTGTAGTGTTAGTAGTTTTAATTATTTCGTATGTGGTGCAAACTTTTTTCCGTTTTTCAAAAAGAGATTGGGCTTTAGTTATGTCAGCATTTATAATTGGCGTAGTTTTGCCAATGATTATTGAAAGCGAAATTTGGAACCGATAATGAAGAAAGAAAAAAAGGAAAAATACGATAAAGCTTATTTGCGAATTGCCAAAGAATGGGGTAATTTGTCTTATTGCCAACGAAAAAAAGTAGGAGCAATTATTGTTAAAAATAAAATGATTATTTCAGATGGTTACAACGGAACACCATCGGGATTTGAAAATTGTTGCGAAGACGAAGATAATCTAACGAAATGGTATGTGCTTCATGCAGAGGCTAATGCGATTTTAAAAGTAGCGCGTTCTACACAATCTTGCGAAGATGCAACTTTATATATTACGCTTTCACCTTGCAAAGATTGTAGCAAACTAATTCATCAATCAGGCATCAAAAGAGTAGTGTATCATCAAGAATATAAAGATACTTCAGGTGTAGATTTCTTAAGAAAAGCAGGTGTTGAGGTTGAATTAATTGAAGATTTGAGCTAAAATGAAAATGAATAAGGTATATTTTCCAATAGTAATCGCAGTAGCTGTTGCGGTGGGTTTGTTATTGGGAAGTAAACTCAATCCTTCTACCGAAAATGCTTTTTTAAGCAAGAATGCCAATAAAAACAAACTCAATAAACTTATCGATTTCATCGAAAAAGAATATGTTGACAGTTTAAATACTGATTCTATCGTGGATTTAACAGTTAACGGAATTCTTGAGAAATTGGACCCACATTCGGTTTATATTCCTAAAAGTGAATTGGAAGCCGTAGAGCAAAGCATGCGTGGTGATTTCGTTGGAATTGGTGTAAATTTCTACATGTATAACGATTCGGTAGCTATCATAAAACCTATTCCAAATGGACCTTCTGAAAAAGCAGGTTTAAAGGCAGGCGACAGAATTCTTTTCGCCGATAAATTGCAGTTGTATAACAAAAAATTAGAAACCGATACATTGTTTTCCATCTTAAAAGGCGAGCAAGGGTCTAATGTAAAATTAACCGTTTATCGAAAATCCGAAAAGAAAAAATTTGCAGTTAACGTTACCCGCGACATTATTCCAATTAAGAGTGTTGATGTAGCTCAAATGGTGGATAAAACTACAGGTTACATCAAAATAAATCGCTTTGCAGAAAAAACCTATGACGAATTTTTATCGGGTTTAACCCAATTGAAAAACGAGGGAGCCAGTCATATTATTATTGATGTTAGAGATAATGGAGGTGGTTATTTAGATTCGGCAGTAAAAATCGCTGATGAATTCCTAAAAAACAAAGAACTAATCGTTAAAACTAAAAACAAAAAAGATAAAATCGAAAGTACTTTAGCTACTGAAAAAGGTGTTTTTGAAACGGGAAAAGTTAGTGTTTTAATCAATGAAAACAGTGCTTCGGCCAGTGAAATTTTAGCAGGAGCCATTCAAGATAATGATAGAGGATTGGTTTTTGGAAGACGTTCTTTCGGAAAAGGATTGGTACAACGCGAAATGCCATTAGGCGATGGATCGGCTGTGCGATTAACTGTGGCAAGATATTACACACCATCTGGTCGTTCGATTCAAAAACCTTATGAAGACAAAGGCGAAAACTACTTTAACGAATTTGAAAAGCGTTTTGAAAGTGGCGAATTATACGAAAAAGATAAAACCAAAATCGCCGATAGTTTAAAATTCAAAACCAAGAAAGGCCGATTAGTTTATGGCGGTGGCGGAATTATGCCAGATATTTTTGTGCCGTTAGAAGATTCGCACGGAGCTGAAGGTTTAACGATGTTGATGCAATCAGGACTAGTGAATTATTTTGTTTTTGAACAATTAGATCAAAACAGAAATAAGTTTAAAAAAATTACCACCGAAGGTTTAGAAAAAGAAATCAGAACTGGAAATTATTTCAATAACTTCAAAGAATATATGGCAAAAGGCGGATTGCTTTTTAACTTAGACAATCAAAAAGAAAAAGTGCTATTCTATCTTCACGCCGAGTTTGTTCGTCAACTTTTTAATGAAAAAGCATATTACCAATTGATTTTGAAAAAAGACGATATGGTAAATAAGGTGTTGAGTAAGTAAGATTATTTCGCCAAAGCATCATGCACCTGCACCGGATTTCCGTTATTCCACAACGTTAAAATATCCGTTGCTACTGAAGCGCCACTTCCGGCTGCTATACTTAACTGACTTCTGTGTCCGGCTAAAACTCCAGCTACATAAATACCTTCTGTAACCAAGTGGTCGGTATTTTTTAACTGAATTCTATTTTTTTCGGGAGCGGCTTTTTGATGTGGCATTACAAACGATTCCAAGCCTTCAATCGTAAAAGGATTTCCAGAACCAATCGCAATCACTACAATTTTAGCTTGAAGCGAAGATTTGTTGGTAGTAACTATAAAATTTCCAGCTTCACCTGAAATAGCAAGTACTTTTTCACCATGAATTTGTTCTACGTGAGGATATGAGTTGGTTAAATGATTCAAACTTTCATCCAATAATTCACTTCCTAATTTCCCTGCAGGAATTCCGTAAGCGTTATTAAAAATGGCATTTTGTAACGAAGAGGCTTTTTGGTGCGCCACAATGGCAATCTTTTTATCCATTGCAAACGGTTTGTTTTGAGCTGAGCCCAAAATCAAAGCACACGAAACGCCTGAAACTCCAGCGCCAATGATTAAAACGTCGACCATTATTGTCTTGTTTTCTCTTCAATCATTTTTGAAAAACGCAATAATACCAATAATAAGATAGCGCAAATTCCAGCAACAACACCAATGATGGCAATAGTACTATTTCCTTCAAACGGATTACTATAATCAATTTGAAAAAGGTTAAAAACAATTAAAGCTAAAGCAATGGCAACCGCCACGTAAGTAAATATTTTCATTTCAATAAATTTCTAAATAAATAATCCTTTAACATTTGCGGCGAATAATTTTACAGCAATTGCCAATAAAATAACACCAAAAATTTTACGAATAACGCCTAATCCGTTAACACCTAATAAACGCTCAATTTTCCCTGATGATTTCAACACACCATAGACTACAATTACGTTGATAACAATTGCAATAATAATGTTTATTTTGTCATAAGCAGCACGAAGCGACAAAATAGTTGTCATCGTTCCAGCACCAGCAATTAATGGGAACGCAATGGGAACAATAGAAGCCGTACTCGGGTTGTCTTCTTTGTATAATCGAATGCCTAAAATCATTTCTAAAGCAAGGAAAAACAATACAAACGAACCGGCAACAGCAAATGAATTCGCATCAATACCAATTAATTTCAGAATTTCTTCACCCACAAATAAAAAGGCAATCATAATCACCGCCGCAACTATTGAAGCTTTCTCCGATTGTATGTGACCCATTTTGCTGCGTAAATCCACAATAATAGGAATACTTCCCACAATATCAATCACAGCAAATAAAATCATGCTGATGGTAAAAATGTCTTTCCAATTGATTCCTAATTCCATAAAACGCTGAATGTTTGTGCAAATATAAGGATATTGAATAAAGAACGTTTTTAATTTAACGATACATTATCAATTGCAAGGGCAAAAATCAAGTTCAAGTTCAAGTAATGTTAAGATTTGAATGCAAATCCCGAAGCTTCGGACTCGGTGTATCTCTAATCAACGCAATCAAAATTACAAAAACTCGGTGTATCTCTGCGTAAAAGAGCACAAAGAGCGCCAAGTTTTTTAGCAAACAACCAAAAAAGAACTCTGCGAAACTTTGTACAAAACTTCGAGAGACTTTGTGTTGAAAAAAATCCGTCATTATTCGCGCTTCTTAGAATCTGTTTCATCCGCGTGCCAATATCAAGCTCAATTTTAAATCCAAAAATCTAAATTCAAAATCGTATCTTTGCACTTTAAAATAAACCCAATATGTTTCAGTTAAATAAAACCATCGTTTCCGAAGAAATCTTAGAAAAAGAATTCGTTTGCAATTTGTCAGCTTGTAAAGGTGCTTGTTGTGTGGATGGCGATGCGGGTGCTCCTTTAGATGAGGAAGAAACCAAAATTTTAGCTGAAATTTTTCCAAAAGTAAAACCCTTTCTTCGTCCAGAAGGAATTAAAGCCATTGAAGAACAAGGAACGCACGTGGTTTCCGATTTTGGTGAATTAGAAACACCACTTATCGATGGAAAAGACTGCGCCTACGTAATTTTTGACGGAAAAACGGCACTTTGTGGAATCGAGCAAGCCTACAATCAAGGGATTGTAGAGTGGAAAAAACCAGTTTCTTGTCATTTATATCCTATTCGAATTAAAGAATATTCGGATTTTGCGGCAGTGAATTATCATAAATGGCATATTTGTGATGACGCGTGTTCGTTAGGGCAAGAATTAGGAGTTCCAGTGTATCAATTTGTCAAAGAAGCACTAGTTAGAAAATTCGGACAACAATGGTTTGACGAATTAGACAAAGTAGCAAAAGAGTTGAAAAAATAATCTATTTTTTATGGTTCAAAAATCGTTGTGAGAGGTTGATTTATCAATCGCTTACAAGGTTTTAACAGTTGTTTTATTTGTTTTTAACTTATTGATTTACAGTACTTTAAAAACCTATATTAATTTACTGACAATTTTCAACTTTGTTAAAAACTTACTCCAATTGTGAATAAGTTTGACTTTCATTTCTCGTTTCAAATGACAAACTTTGTAATCCCCAAATAAGTCAATTTAACCAATCATTAACATTTTTAAAATCAAATAGCTATGTCTATAGTGGAACCTATTTTGCAAGAAAATAAAGATCGATTTGTAATCTTTCCTATCAAACATCAAGATATATGGGAATGGTACAAAAAACAAGAAGCGTGTATTTGGACAGCAGAAGAAATAGATTTGCATACCGATTTAAATGATTGGAACAATAAATTAAACGATGATGAAAAATATTTCATCAAACATATTTTAGCATTCTTTGCTGCGTCTGACGGAATTGTAAACGAAAATTTAGCGGAAAATTTTGTTAACGAAGTGCAATATCCAGAAGCGAAATTCTTCTACGGTTTCCAAATTATGATGGAAAACATTCACAGCGAAACCTATTCGTTGTTGATTGATACGTATGTAAAAGACGAAGCTGAAAAAAACCAATTGTTTCATGCCATTGAAGTATTTCCAGCGATTAAAGAAAAAGCAGATTGGGCGTTAAAATGGATTGAATCGGATTCATTTGCGGAAAGATTAATTGCTTTCGCAGCTGTGGAAGGAATTTTCTTCTCAGGTTCGTTCTGTTCAATTTATTGGTTGAAAAAACGTGGATTAATGCCAGGATTAACCTTCTCAAACGAATTAATTTCTCGTGATGAAGGAATGCATTGTGATTTTGCGGTTCATTTACATACGAATCACATCGTAAACAAAGTACCAAAAGAAAGAATCACAGAAATTATTGTTGATGCATTACGCATTGAAAGAAAATTCATTACCGAGTCGCTTCCAGTGAGTTTGATTGGAATGAACGCTACTTTAATGACTCAATACTTAGAATTCGTAACGGATAGATTGTTAGTAGAGTTAGGATGTGATAGAGTTTATAATTCTTCGAATCCATTTGATTTTATGGACATGATTTCGTTACAAGGAAAAACGAATTTCTTTGAAAAACGTGTAGCGGAATATCAAAAAGCAGGAGTAATGAACTCCGATTCAGAATCAAGTAAAATTAGTTTTGACGCTGATTTTTAATCGGTGTACTAAAAGCAAATATATTTCCGTTAGAATTAGGAAGTAAAACTCAATTCAAAAAAAGATTACAAATAACCAGAAATCAGGGAAGGGATTGTCTGATTTCAAAAAACTAAAAAAGTATGTATGTAGTTAAAAGAGATGGCCATAAGGAGCCAGTAATGTTCGACAAAATCACAGATAGAATTAAAAAACTATGTTATGGTTTAAATGACAGAGTAGATGCTGTTAAAGTAGCCATGCGTGTAATTGAAGGATTGTATGACGGAGTAACTACATCAGAATTAGATAATTTAGCAGCTGAAACAGCGGCTTCTATGACAATTGCTCACCCAGATTATGCGCAATTAGCGGCAAGAATTGCTATTTCAAACTTACATAAAAACACCAACAAGTCATTCTCGGAAACGATGAGTGAAATGTATCACTATGTGAATCCAAGAACCAATCAAGAAGCGCCTTTGCTTTCAGATGAGGTACACGAAGTGATTCAAGCCAATGCAGAATTTTTAGATTCTCATATTATATATACTCGCGATTTTAATTACGATTACTTTGGTTTTAAAACCTTAGAGCGTTCGTATTTATTAAGAATCAACGGAAAAATCGTAGAGCGTCCACAACACATGTTAATGCGTGTTTCGGTTGGAATTCACTTGAATGATTTAGAAGCAGTAATTGAAACTTACGAATTAATGTCGAAAAAGTTCTTTACGCACGCTACACCAACATTATTCAACGCAGGAACTCCAAAACCTCAAATGTCATCTTGCTTCTTATTAACCATGAAAGATGATAGTATTGATGGAATTTACGATACGTTAAAACAAACAGCAAAAATCTCACAATCAGCCGGAGGAATCGGTTTAGCAATTCACAATGTAAGAGCAACAGGTTCATACATTCGTGGAACAAACGGAACTTCAAACGGAATTGTTCCAATGTTGCGTGTTTTCAATGACACAGCTCGTTACGTAGATCAAGGTGGAGGAAAGCGTAAAGGAAGTTTCGCTATTTATTTAGAAACTTGGCATGCTGATATTTTCGAATTTTTAGATTTGAAAAAGAATACGGGTAAAGAAGAAATGCGTGCAAGAGATTTATTCTTCGCAATGTGGACTTCTGATTTATTCATGAAACGTGTAGAAGAAGATACAACTTGGACGTTGATGTGTCCAAACGAATGTCCAGGTTTAGACAATGTTTATGGGGAAGAGTTTGAAGCTTTATATCTTTCTTACGAAGCACAAGGAAAAGGTAGAAAAACCATCAAAGCTCGTGAATTATGGGAAAAAATTCTTGAATCTCAAATTGAAACAGGAACACCATATATGTTGTACAAAGATGCAGCGAACAGAAAATCAAACCAAAAGAATTTGGGAACTATCCGTTCGTCTAATTTATGTACCGAAATCATGGAATATACATCTGCAGATGAAATTGCAGTTTGTAACTTGGCGTCTATTTCGTTACCAATGTTTGTTGAAAATGGAGCATTCAATCACGAATTGTTATATAACGTAACAAAACGCGTAACTCGTAACTTAAATAAAGTAATTGACAGAAATTACTATCCAGTTGTAGAAGCAGAAAACTCAAACATGCGCCACCGTCCAGTTGGATTAGGAGTACAAGGTTTAGCGGATGCTTTTATCATGTTGAGAATGCCTTTTACAAGTGATGAAGCTAAAAAATTAAACCAAGAAATTTTTGAAACCTTATACTTTGCAGCTGTAACCGCTTCTATGGAAATGGCAAAAGAAGAAGGACCATATTCAACTTACGAAGGTTCGCCAATTTCTAAAGGAGAATTCCAACATAACCTTTGGAATATCAAAGACGAAGAACTTTCTGGTCGTTGGGATTGGGCAAGTTTAAGAAAAGAAGTAATAGCAAACGGAGTAAGAAACTCATTGTTAGTAGCGCCAATGCCAACTGCTTCAACTTCTCAAATTTTAGGAAATAACGAAGCATTCGAACCTTATACTTCTAATATTTACACACGTCGTGTATTGTCTGGAGAATTCATTGTAGTAAACAAACATTTATTACATGATTTAGTAGAAAGAGGTTTGTGGAACGAAACATTGAAACAAGAAATTATGCGTCATAATGGATCTGTGCAAAACATTGCGCAAATTCCAGCTGACTTAAAAGAATTATACAAAACGGTTTGGGAAATGTCGATGAAAGATATTATCGATATGAGTCGTCAAAGAGGTTACTTTATTGACCAATCGCAATCGTTGAACTTGTTTATGCAAGATGCCAATTATGCGAAATTAACGTCAATGCATTTCTACGCTTGGAAATCAGGTTTAAAAACGGGAATGTACTATTTAAGAACTAAAGCGGCGGTAGATGCCATTAAGTTTACTTTAAATAACGATAAAGTAGCGGCGCCAATTGAAATACAAGAGCCAACTCAAAAAGTAGAAAGCATTGCTGTTGTAAGTGAACCAGTAGAAATGACAGCTGAAGAATACAGAGCAATGATTGAAATGGCAAAAAATGCCGGACCAGAAGATTGCGAAATGTGTGGTTCTTAATTAGAGCATAGAATACAGAAAATAGAATATAGAAAACAGCTGTCTTTTGATGGCTGTTTTTGTTTTAAAAAATTGCGTTTCAATTCGTACATTTGAAAAAAATAAACAGATTATGTCAAAAGATAAAAAAGGGGTTCACACTGGAATTATAGAAAAAGACGCAGATGGAAACTATTTCTGTGGCGAATATTTATTGGATTACCAATACACTGAAAAAAGTTTCAAAGTAGGAGACGAAATCAACATCAAATCGGTAATCGTAAATCCGAGTGATAAAAGTTACAACCAGTATCCAAAAAAATCGAGAAATTTCTTTTTGGCTAACGAAAAAGAGTAATTTCTAAAATCTTCAATCCAGAATCACATGATGCAGTGGGAACAATTATTGTCCTTAAAAAGACAAGGCGACACCAGTAAACGTTTACGAAAAGAGCAAGACGACACCCGTTTAGGCTTTGAAGTTGATTATGACCGAATTATTTTTTCTGCCGCTTTTAGAAGTTTGCAAGATAAAACGCAAGTCATTCCACTTTCAAAAACCGATTTCGTACACAACCGACTAACGCATAGTTTGGAGGTTTCGGTCGTTGGGCGTTCTTTGGGACGTTTAGTTGGAAAGCAAATCATTGCTAAATATCCACATTTACAAGAAGTTCACGGTTATCAAGCGAATGATTTTGGTGCGATTGTGGCTGCTGCTGCATTATCTCATGATATTGGAAATCCACCTTTCGGACATTCAGGAGAAAAAGCAATTGGCGAATATTTCAAAACCGGAAATGGATTGCAATACAAAGACCAACTCACCGAAAAACAATGGCAAGATTTAATCGATTTTGAAGGAAATGCCAACGGATTTTCAGTTTTAGCGGCTTCTCGTGAAGGAATTGAAGGTGGTTTGCGTATTTCATACGCCACTTTAGGGGCTTTTATGAAATATCCCAAAGAAAGTTTGCCTAAAAAACCAACACAAAAAATTTGCGATAAAAAATACGGTTTCTTTCAGCAAGACAAAGCGTTTTTTGCTGAGGTAGCAAACGATTTAGGTTTGATTTCAAATAAATCAGGAAATGATATTGGTTTCGAACGTCATCCCTTAGCGTATTTGGTTGAAGCAGCTGATGATATTTGTTATACCATTATCGATTTTGAAGACGGAATTAATTTAGGTTGGATTTCGGAAGAATATGCATTAGAATATCTAATCAAATTAGTCAAAAACGGAATTGATACCAAGAAATACAACGAATTACTCACTAAAGAAGATAGAATCAGTTATTTGCGAGCATTAGCCATTGGAAGTTTAATCAACGATGCAGTGGTGGTTTTTATGGAAAATGAAAAAGCTATTTTGGATGGAGATTTCCCATTTGCCTTGATGGATAAAAGTCAGTACAAAGCTCAAATGAATGATATCATCCAAATCAGTATAAAAAACGTATATCAAAGTAAGGAAGTAATTCAGAAAGAGGTAATGGGTTATAAAATTATCAATAATTTATTGGATAGTTTTTGTACCGCTTACAATAAAAAAGAAAACGGAACGGCATCTAGTTACGATGAGTTATTGCTAAAATTACTTCCAGAGCGTTTTCAGTTTCAAAAAGAAAATCTATACGACAGACTGTTGCATATTTGTCACTTTGTGTCATTGTTGACAGATGGTAAAGCTTTAGAATTATATAAAACTATTCAGGCAAATAAATGAATATAATTTTATTAAATAAAACTCATAGTAAATTAAAAACCTCTCCATTGGAGAGGTTTTTAATATGTTTGCTAAATAAGATTATTAAGCTTCAAAAGGAATTACAGATACATATGATTTGTTTTCCGCTTTTTTCTGGAATTTTACAACTCCATCAACTTTAGCATGTAAAGTATGATCTTTTCCCATGTAAACATTTTCACCTGGGTTGTGCTTAGAACCTCTTTGTCTAACAATGATGTTTCCAGCAATAGCAGCTTGACCACCATAAATCTTAACGCCTAAACGTTTCGATTCTGATTCTCTACCATTCTTCGAACTACCGACACCTTTCTTGTGAGCCATGATGTTATATTTTAAATGTTATTCTTCAGTTTTTGGTTTTTTAGTCGCTTTAGCTTTTGGCTTAACTTCTTCAGCAGTTTCAGTTACTTCAACTTCAACTTCTTTTTTAGCAGCTTTTTTCTTAGCTCCAGTAGCAACAATTCCTTCAATTAAAATTTGAGTGAATGATTGTCTGTGACCATTTTTCTTTTTGTAACCTTTTCTTCTTTTCTTTTTGAAAACGATTACTTTATCACCTTTTAAGTGTTGTAACACTTTGGCTTCTACAGAAGCTCCTTCTACAGCTGGGGCGCCTAAAGTTACTGTTCCGTTTTCATCTAATAAAAGAACTTTGTCAAAAGAAACTTTAGTTCCTTCTTCTGAAGCTAAACGGTGAACATAAACCTTTTGGTCTTTGCTTACTTTGAATTGTTGCCCTGCTATCTCTACGATTGCGTACATAACAATGATTTTAGTTAAAAATTTTAAGGTTGCAAATATACAATAATTTCTAAACCAAACAACTATCTGCTTAATAAAAATATTCTAAATTTTAATTTCAATGTTTTTTCTACATAAAAACACAATTTAATTGTAACATTTTTCGGAAATTGCGTCTAATTACAATTATATCAAACAAATTAATAACGTATGAAAAAATCTTTAATGGCTTTGGGTACTGCACTAATGCTTGGCGGAACTGCTTCTGCTCAAAAAGTAACATTCGAGGAATTTGATTTAGACAACGGATTACACGTCGTACTTCATCAAGACAATTCTGCACCAGTGGTAATTACTTCTGTAATGTATCACGTAGGAGCTAAAGACGAACAACCTAACCGTACTGGTTTTGCTCACTTTTTTGAACACCTTTTATTTGAAGGAACAAAAAACATTGGTAAAGGGGAATGGTTTAAACTAGTTACAGCAAACGGAGGAAACAACAATGCTAATACTACAGATGACAGAACGTATTACTATGAAGTTTTTCCTTCTAACAATTTAGAATTAGCTATTTGGATGGAATCTGAAAGATTAATGCATCCTGTTATTGACCAAAAAGGGGTTGATACACAAAATGAAGTAGTTAAAGAAGAAAAAAGATTACGTGTTGACAATCAACCTTACGGAAACTTAATTAAGGCTGTTAAAGAAAACATGTTTAAAGTTCACCCATACAAATGGACAACCATTGGAGAAATGGAGCATTTAGATGCAGCTACTTTAGAAGAATTCTTAGCTTTCAACAAAAAATTTTATGTACCAAATAATGCAGTTTTAGTAATTGCTGGTCAATTTGACAAAGCGCAAGCGAAAGAATGGGTTAAAAAATATTTTAGTGCTATTCCTAAAGGAGCTCCTGTAACTCGTCAAAAAGTTGAAGAAGCGCCAATTACAAAAGAATTTAAAGCAACTTGGCAAGATCCAAACATTCAAATTCCGATGTTAGTAGCTTCTTATAGAACGCCTTCAATGAAAACACGTGATGCTAGAGTTTTAGATATGATTTCAGCTTACCTTTCTGATGGAAAAAGCTCTAAATTATACAAGAAAATTGTAGACGATAAAAAAATGGCATTACAAATTGGTGCTTTCAACTATAGTCAAGAAGATTATGGTATGTATTTAATCTATGGTTTACCAATGGGAGAAAATACGACAGAATCTATCTTAAAAGAAATTGATGAGGAAATCGTAAAAATGCAAAACGAATTAATTTCTGAAAAAGACTTCCAAAAACTTCAAAACAAATTTGAAAGCAACTACGTAAGTAATAATGCTTCTGTTGAAGGAATTGCTGATAATTTAGCAACTTACTATATGTTGTATGGCGATATCAACTTAATCAATACAGAAATTGAAATTTATCGTTCTATTACAAGAGAAGAAATTAGAGACATTGCAAAAAAATATCTAAACTCAAACCAAAGAATGATTTTAGATTATGTTCCTGCTAAAGACAAAGCTCAAAACTAAGATTTGAAGAATATGAAAAAATTTATATACATAGCAGCCAGTTTATTTTTAACAATAACTATGCAAGCACAAGACAGACCGCAACCAAAGGCAGGACCAGCTCCTAGCATTAACATAAACAAACCACAAAGTTTTGTACTTAAGAATGGTTTGAAAGTTTTAGTTGTGGAAAATCACAAATTACCACGTGTTTCTTTCAATCTAACTTTAGATAATCCGCCTTATGCTGAAGGAAATAAAAAAGGAGTTTCTGATATTTTAAGTGGAATGTTAGGTAACGGAACTGAAACTATCACAAAAGATGTTTACAACGAAGAAATCGATTTCTTAGGTGCTGATATCAATTTTTATGCTTCTGGAGCTTCTGGAAACGGACTTTCGAGATATTCAAAAAGAATTTTAGAATTAATGGCTGATGGTGCATTAAACCCATTATTTGATAAAGCTGAATTCGAAAAAGAAAAAGAAAAAATCATCGAAGGTTTAAAAGCAGATGAAAAAAGCGTTTCTGCTATTGCTCGTAGAGTAGAAAATGTTTTAGTGTTTGGAAAAGAACATTACAAAGGAGAATACACAAGTGAAGAAACGCTGAAAAACGTAACATTTGAAGACGTTGTTTTAAATTACAACACTTATTTCGTTCCTGCTAATGCTTATTTGGTAATTGTTGGAGATGTTAACTTTAAAGAAGTTAAAAAAGAGGTAGAAAGACTTTTTGGAAAATGGAGAAAAGCAACTGCACCTCAGTTATCTTACTCTGAGCCAAAAGATGTTCAGTATAGCCAAATCAACTTTATCGATACACCAAACGCTGTACAGTCAGAAATTGCTTTAGTAAACTTGTCAAACTTAAAAATGACAGATAAAGAATACTTTTCAGTTTTATTAGCGAACCAAATTTTAGGTGGTGGAGGTGAAGGAAGATTATTCTTAAACTTACGTGAAAAACACGGTTGGACATACGGTGCATACTCTTCTATTGGGGCTGGAAAATATATCAATAAATTCCGTTCAAGTGCTTCTGTAAGAAATACAGTAACAGATAGTTCTGTTGTTGAATTTTTCAACGAGTTAAAAAGAATCAAAACAGAATTAGTTTCTGAAGAAGATTTAAGAAATGCAAAAGCAAAATACGTAGGTAACTTCGTAATGCAAATTGAAAAACCATCAACTATTGCTGGATACGCTTTAAATAAAGAAACTCAAGGTTTACCAGAAGATTTCTATGAAAACTACATTAAAAATATCAACGCAGTTACGGCTGAAGATATTAAAAATGCAGCTAACAAATATTTCTTATCGGATAAAACAAGAGTGGTTATCGTTGGAAAAGCTGGGGATGTTTTACCAGGCTTAGAAGCAATGAGTAAAAAAGAAAAATTACCAATTTTCTACTTTGACAAATATGGTAACCCAACAGAAAAACCAGAAGTTAAAAAACCTGTTCCTGCAGGAGTTACAGCTCAAACTGTATTAAATAACTATATCAATGTAATTGGTGGTGAAAAAGCAGTTAAAAACGTAAAAACGTTAGCAGTAATGTCAGCTGGAACTGTTCAAGGAACTCCTTTAGAATTAGTAGTTAAAACAGCTCCTAAGAAAATGGGTGTTGAAATGAAAGCTATGGGAATGACCATGATGAAACAAGTGGTTAACGAAAAAGAAGCTTACATGGTACAACAAGGTCAAAGAAAAGATTTCAAAGACCAAGATTTGAAAGATATGCAAGCTGAAGCTACAACATTCAAAGAGTTAGCACTATTAACAGATAAAGATATAACTTTAACTGGAATTGAAAATATCAATGGAGCTGATGCTTATGCAATCAAAAACGGAAAATCTACCTATTACTATGATGTAAAAACTGGATTTAAAGTAGCTGAAGCTAAAGAATTAGAGCAAGGTGGTCAAAAAATGACACAAACTACTTACTACCAAGATTACAAAGATGTAAAAGGATTGAAATTCCCATACAAAACCATCATGAATGTTGGTATCGAAATCGAATTAATTACTACTGAAGTTAAAATTAACGAAGGTGTAACAGACGCTGATTTCAAATAATAAACAAACCATGAAATTCAGAAAGCGCTCAAGAAATTGGGCGCTTTTTTTTATTTCTTACTCGAAAAGTAAACCCCAACTAAAACGATTAATGCGCCTAATAATTGAATCAAGGAAAGCGTTTCATTCATAAATAAATACCCTAAAATAAAAGCTACTACTGGAATAATATACGTGACCGAAGATGCAAAAACAGGCGATGACAACTGAATTAATTTAAAGAATAAAATATTCGAAAATCCGGTTCCAACGACACCTAAAATAGCAATAAAGCCTAATGAAGTTTGCACTTTAGTTTCGTGAACAATATCAAAAAATCCCGTAAAGTATAAAACGATTAAAGCTGGAAAAAACATAATTAAGAAGTTTCCTGTGCTAATCGTTAAAGGTTTTAAATCGGATAAGTATTTTTTAATTAAGTTGACATTGATTCCGTAAAAAATAGAGGCAATTACAATTAAGATAGCGTAGTAATAGTTTTCAGTAGTGTTTTCTCCATCACCAAATAAAACCAACAAAGCACAGCCAATAAATCCAATAATAACTCCAAATACTTGACTTCGTTGCACGCTCATTCCAAAAAAGAGCAATCCTGCCAATAATGTATTTAAAGGAGTTAATGAATTTAAAATCGAACTTATAGAGCCATCAATTTTGGAAAGTGCAAAAGCAAACAAAAACGCTGGAATAAATGTTCCACACAAAGCCGTTAACGCAATGTATTTCCATTTGTGTAATGGAATTTGAGGAATTTGTTTAAACCCAACAATAATCAAAAACATAGCTGCAAAAAGGATTCGCAAACTTCCTAATTGCACCGAGTTTACACCTTTCAAACCCAATTGCATTAAGATGAAGGAGCTTCCCCAAACACAGCCTAAAAAGCCTAATAAATACCATTTTGTTGAATTGTTTTCCATAGCGCTATTTTGTTCGTCAAAATTCAGGCTTTATTTTTAAAATAGCACTATGAAATTTTGTAATTTTGCATAGTCTTTATTTAGAGACTTTTAATTTAACATTTGTTCGTATGAAAAATTTAAAAAATATTGGTTTAGCGCTTTTAATTACGCTTTCATTAGCAAGTTGCAAACAAGAAAACAAAGAAGTTGCAGTTGAAGAAACTAAAAAAGAAGTGGTTTCTGAAGCAGATTTAGCTAAAATGCAAACGGCAAGTTTTACTATTGACGGAATGACTTGCGCTATGGGTTGTGCAAAAACAATCGAAAACAAATTAGCTGGTCAAGAAGGTGTTGGACAAGCTGTAGTAGATTTTGAAACTAAAATTGCAACTGTAAAATTCGATGCTGAAAAGCAATCGTTAGAATCGTTAACCAAAACCATTGAAGGTGTTGCCGGCGGTGATTCTTACAAAGTAACGGAGTCGAAAAAAATGTAATAAAAAAACGCCCTGAGAATTTCAGGGCGTTTTTTTTATTTCCATTCTAATGTTTCCAAAATTCTTCGCATATCTTCTTTTAGATAATTTGCTGCGGGTAAAATAGAATCAAAATTTGGTTTTGCGTAAAAATAAACGCTTCCTACTATAAAGTTTTTTGTACTATCTGTAACGTAAAATTGAGCGTTTGTTGCTGCGTTTCCGCCTACTTCATAAAACATTCCGTACACTTTTTTCTTGTCATTGATAAAAGGTTGTTCCACAATGTCATCCGCTTTAACCACATGATTGTAAGTTAATGTTTGAGCATCGCGCAATAATTTATCGATATCATTATTAACAGGTTTGTGTGTTAGATAAATGGTAGCTTTCATCTTTGGATAATTAATTTCGAAAGCACATGATTTATCTTTTATGTTAGCCAAATCATTTTTCTCAAAAGTAAAGCTACAATCCGTATCTAATTTAGAATATTTGGCTTTTGGATATTCCAAACTCAAATGTCCTTTTGGTTTTGGTAATGTTTCGTCTCCGCAAGAAACCAATCCAAAAAATAATCCCAAACAACTTAATTTTACTATATTTTGTATCATGATTCTTATAACGTAACTTTTATTTGTTTTATTCTTCTCTTGTCTACATTTTCGATGGTAAAAATAAGATTATGAAACGTTATTTTCTGTCTTTTCTTTGGGAAATTTCCAGAAATCTCGAGTAAGAAACCAGCTAAAGTTTCGGCTTCACCTTTTTTGCTTTCAAATTCATTTTCATCCACATCAATTATTCGATAAAAATCTTTCAAGCTAATTTTACCTTCAAACAGGAAATTTTTATCATCAATTTGAGAATAAATCAAATCTTCATCATCAAATTCATCACTAATATCGCCCACAATTTCTTCCAAAACATCTTCTAACGAAATAATTCCAGAAGTGCCGCCATATTCATCTACCACCACAGCCAAGTGACTTTTCATTCCCTGAAAATCTTTCAATAAATCGTCTAATTTTTTATTTTCGGGAACAAAGAAAGGTTGACGAAGTAAGTTTATCCAATCAAATTTGTCACTATCAATATGTGGAATCAAATCTTTAATAAATAAAATCCCTTCAATTTGGTCGATATTTTCTCTATAAACTGGAATTCGAGAATAGCCTTTTTCGACAATTTTCGGCATTATTTCTTCGAAAGTTTCTTCAATATTTAAAGCAAAAACATCAATTCTCGGACTCATTACCTGACGCACTTCGGTATTTCCAAAAGTTACAATACCTTCCAAAATCTTCTGTTCGCCATCAGTTGTGTCCGATTGTGAAGTCAATTCTAACGCTTGTGAAAGTTGGTTTACCGAAAAATTCCCTTTTTGCACATTCAATTTCTTTTCAATAAAAAGAATTCCATTTCGCATGGGAACACTAATAGGCGATAAAACATTATTCAAAATCGAAATAGGAATTACCACTTTTTGGGAAAAATCCATATTATTTCGATTAGCATAAATTTTAGGTAAAACTTCTCCAAAAAGTAAAATGAAAAACGTAACCACTACAACTTCTAAAACAAATCGTAAAACAGAAGATTCAATTCCATTAAATAATCGTCCACTAAAAGAAGAGAAAATGATTACAATAGCAATATTTACAAAATTATTGGCCACCAAAATAGTAGCTAGTAATTTCTTAGGTTTTTCTAATAATCTGGAAATAAGAGTTCCTTTGTTGAAATCTTTATTCTGTATTTCGTCAACATCTTTTTGAGACAAAGAAAAAAGGGCTACTTCAGAACCCGAAATAAAGGCAGAACAAGCTAGCAATATAACAATTGCGATTATTCCAAAAAGGAATTCAAAATCTATCGTGTGAAGTAAACTGGCAGGATCAGGATCCAAATTAAATCAATTTAGTTAAACATTAAAATCATCTGGTGCGCTACCTGTTGGTAAAGAAGATTTACTTAAGTCTGTATCTTTCTTAGTCGTTAAGAATGTAAATTCGGTCACCTGAATTTCAGTAGTGTATTTTGTTGCACCGTCTTCAGCTTGCCATTGACGCGATTTAATTCGTCCTTCAATGTAAATTTTATCTCCTTTAGAAAGATATTTTTCACAGATTTCAGCTGCTTTATTACGAACGACAATGTTGTGCCATTCTGTAGAGGTTATTTTTTCTCCAGTAGTTTTATTGATATATACTTCGTTTGTCGCTAATGGAAAACGTCCAATGCAATTACCTCCTTCGAAGTAGTGCATTTTCACTTCGTCACCTAGATGACCTATCAATATTACCTTATTTAATGTTCCGTTCATGGCTTGTAATTGTTTTAGGGTTAATCAAAAATAGTAATTTAAAGTGAATTACAATAATTTGCAACCATAAAATTATGAATTACAATTGGAAAAGGCAATTTTTGTATTGCTGTAAAAGGTTTTGAATCAGGTAATTTCGAAGTAAAACGAAGTTCGAAAAAACGAATATGCAAATGCTGATGCGATAATTTATGAAGCGTGATTTCGTTTTGTAAAATCAAAATTTCTGAAGGTTTCTCGTTGTAGAATTGCATTTTAGAAACCTGTTCAATAATTTCGTTTTCGCTCAACTGTATCTCGGTTTCTAAAACTGGAAACTCGTATAAATTTTCCCAAATTCCTTTTCCTTCGCGTTTTTGTACAATATAATTCGAATCCGAATCTTTCAAAATCAAATAATTCAAATAGCGATTTGTTACTTTTGTTTTCTTTGACTTTACAGGTAATTCTGAAACTTTTTTATGTTGAAGAGCCGCACAACTCGAATTTAAAACACAAGAATTACAATCCGGATTTTTTGGAACACATTGCAGCGCACCAAATTCCATAATCGCCTGATTAAACAAAGCTGGATTTTTTTTATCTAAAACTTCTTGCGCTAATTGTTGGAATTCTGTTTTAGTTTTTGGCAAGGAAATGTCGCTATCTACATTAAAGTAACGACTCAAAACTCTGAAAACATTACCATCTAAAACCGCAACAGGTTCGTTGTACGAAAAAGAAGCAATAGCTGCTGCGGTATATTCGCCAACTCCTTTAAGTTTTAGTAATTCTTTATATGTAGGCGGGAATTCTCCGTTTAATTCAAAAGCAATGTGTTTTGCTGTAGCATGTAAGTTTCTGGCTCTGGAATAATAACCTAGGCCTTGCCATAATTTTAAAACTTGTTCTTCATCGGCATTTGCTAGGTCAAAAATTGTCGGAAAAGCATCAGTAAAAGACAAAAAATAAGGCAAACCTTGTGCCACACGCGTCTGTTGCAGCATAATTTCTGAGAGCCAAATCGGGTATGGATTTGTAGTGTTTCGCCATGGTAAATTGCGCTTATTTTGTAAATACCAATGAATTAAAGAGTTAGAAAATTCCATGTTTTTTTATTGGACAACAAAAATAAATCTTTAGTAATTAAAATTTAATCAATTATGATTGATTTATTGTTTTTTTAATTCTTATATTTGCAAACTCAAAAAAATACACAATATATTAAATACGAAAGAAAATGACGAAAGCAGATATCGTAGCGAAAATTTCAGAAAAATTAGGTCTTGAAAAAGGAGATGTTCAAGCAACTGTTGAGACTTTTATGGAAGAAGTAAAAAACTCATTAGAAACTGGTGACAATGTTTATTTAAGAGGTTTTGGTAGTTTTATCATCAAAACAAGAGCTGAAAAAACAGGAAGAAACATTTCTAAAAACACTACAATTAAAATTCCTGCACACAACATTCCAGCATTTAAACCTGCTAAAGTGTTTGTAGAAAGCGTTAAAGAAAAAACAGAAGTTACAGTATAAAAATAAATTATTAATCTAAACACCAACATGTTATGCCAAGTGGTAAAAAAAGAAAAAGACATAAGGTAGCAACTCACAAACGTAAGAAAAGAGCGAGAGCAAACCGTCATAAAAAGAAAAAGTAGTTTAAAACTACTTTTTCTTTTTTAGAAAAAAAAGTTCATTGAAAACAATCAATTCTACATTGATTATCGGGAAAAATCCTGTAAAATTATTATTTAATCCATCTGTGAAAATGTTAGATGATGGACGTTAGATGATGGGTGTATTATAAACATCAAACATCAAAACACCAAGCACCCAGCACAAACAGATAAAAATGTACTGCATGAACAAAGAGTTAATTATTCGATCAGGTTCAGACGCTGTAGATTTTGCCTTATTAAAAGATGGAAAACTAATTGAATTACACAAAGAAGAAGAAAAGCAAAGCAATTTTGCGGTAGGTGATATTTTTATTGCCAAAATCCGTAAACCAGTTGCCGGCTTAAATGCCGCTTTTGTGAATTTAGGTCATGAAAAAGATGCTTTTTTGCATTATCATGATTTAGGTCCAAATCTTCCTTCTTTAATGAAATTCATTAAACTTGTAAGCGCAGGTAAAATAAAAGATTATTCACTCAAAAATTTTCCTTTTGAAGCTGAAATCAACAAAGATGGGACGATAACAGATATCTTAAGTCCAAATCAGTCGATTTTAGTTCAAGTAGTAAAAGAACCAATCTCTACAAAAGGTCCCAGAATTAGTTCTGAGATTTCTTTAGCTGGAAGATATGTGGTTTTAGTTCCTTTTTCAGACCGAGTTTCTGTTTCACAAAAAATAGAATCAAGAGAAGAAAAAGACCGATTAAAACGACTAGTTCAATCTATTAAACCAAAAGGATTCGGTGTTATTGTGCGAACAGTAGCCGAAGGCAAAAAAGTAGCCGAACTTGATAAAGATCTACAAACACTCCTTGAAAGATGGATGTCGATGAGCAGACGTTTACAAACGGCGCCTCATCCATCAAAAGTCTTAGGAGAGTTAAACAAAGCTTCCTCTATTTTAAGAGATGTATTTAACGATACATTTTCTTGTATACATGTAGATGACGAAGATTTGTATTTAGAAACGAAGGAGTATTTGCAAGAAATAGCTCCCGATAAAGTGTCTATCGTAAAACACTATCAGTCAAAAGACTTGCCTCTTTTTGAGAAATACAATATTGAACGACAAATAAAAACGTCTTTTGGAAAAACAGTTTCCATGAGCAAAGGTGCTTATTTAATTATTGAACATACAGAAGCTTTACACGTTATAGACGTTAACAGTGGAAATCGTTCAAGCAAAGCAACTAGCCAAGAAGATACTGCTCTAGAAGTTAACATGATTGCTGCAGCTGAAATTGCACGTCAGTTAAGACTTAGAGACATGGGCGGAATTATTGTGGTGGATTTCATTGATATGCAAAATCCAGAAAACCGCAAAGTATTGTATGACTTCTTAAGAGAAGAAATGAGTGACGATAAGGCCAAGCATAAAATCTTGCCTCCTAGCAAATTTGGATTAATTCAAATAACTAGACAAAGAGTTAGACCAGAAGTTAATATTAAAACAAGAGAAGAAGACCCTAACAATGAACATGGGGAAATTGAAGCTCCAATTTTAATTATCGACAAAATAGCGTCTGACCTTGAACGCATTATAAAAGACCATAAAAAAGTTGTACTTAACGTGCATCCGTTTGTGGCAGCATACCTTACAAAAGGTTTTCCATCATTACGTTCGAAATGGTTTTTCGAATATAAGAAATGGGTGAAAATTATACCTCGTGACGCTTACACGTATCTAGAATTTCACTTCCTTGACAAAGAAGGAAATGAAATTATAGTAAAATAATATGGGATGTATCCTGTAAAAATAAAAAACCGCCTTTCGAAAGATTGGCGGTTTTTTTGTTTATATGTATTTAATATTTTTATATAACTTGCATGAAAATTAAAAAAAAAATGTTATATTTTTGGCGTTACTAATTGTAATTAATATAATATGAAAAACTTATTGCAAGTAATTGGTTTTCAGCCAAAAGAAAATGCAAAGGATGTTTTTATAAAAAAATATCCAGATGGTTATATTATAGAAATTGATTTCCATAAAGAAATTATAAACTACGGAGATAAAATTATTTGCGAAAGCAAAACAACTCAAAACCATTCACAAGCTGAAAATTTCGTTGTGCTGGAATGTGTAAATAGACTTCTTGAAAAAGGTTATAAACCCGAAAATATAATTCTTGAACCTACATGGAAACTTGGTCGTCAAGAAAAAGGAAGACTTGATATTCTTGTTAAGAATGAAGACAAGGCTTACTTAATGATTGAATGTAAAACTTTTGGAAAAGAGTTTGATGACGAATTAAAGAAAATGAAAAAAGATGGAGGTCAACTTTTTTCTTATTTTCAGCAAGATAAAAGTGCTGAGATATTAATGCTTTATGCGTCTAAACTGGATAAAGACAATATTATTTACAAAAATGAAATTGTAAAGATTGAAGAAGAACATAGACTTGCACCAACTGTAAAAGATTTTTATGCTATTTGGAATAAGAATACAAAACATCAAGGTGTTTGGGAAAATGAGCCTTATGATTTTAAAAGTAAAAAATTTACAAAAGCAGATTTAAAAGAATTAGACGAAGCGGAAAGCACCAAAATATTTCACGAATTTGCTTCAATACTTCGTAAACATTCAGTTTCTGACAAACCAAATGCTTTCAATAAAATATTCAATCTTTTTTTAGCAAAATTGTATGATGAAGCTAAAAGAGAAAATGATGAATTAGAATTTCATTGGAGAGAAGATGATAATGCGGTAGATTTTCAAGTTCGTTTAATTAATTTACATAAAGATGGTTTATTTGCTTTTCTTCAAAAAGAAATTGAAGGAATCGATGAAAAAGATTTCAAAGCAAATTCACCAGAAGAACTTTTAGAGAAAAAGAAAAAAGTTTTAAAATTCAATAATATTCTTGCTATAAAAGAAGTTTTAGACGATGCAAGTTTCGATGAAAATCAACGTGTATTAAAAGACGTTGTAAAACTTTTAGAAAAATATCAAATTCGTTATCCAAGAAAGCAACAACATTTGTCTGATTTCTTCGAAAAATTATTGACTACAGGATTAAAACAAGAAGTTGGTCAATATTTTACACCTCCACCAATTACAAAATTCATTGTTCGCTCTATACCTATCAAACAAATGATAGAAAAAGAAGTAAACAAAGAAGCCCCTGAATTACCTGCAATAATTGATTATGCTGCGGGAAGTGGTCATTTCATTACAGAAGCAATGGAAGAATATCAAGATATTATAAATGCTTTCAAAGAAGAAGAAATGAAGAATTTCTTTCCAAAAGCAGTAAAGCAAGTAAAATCTTGGCAAGCCGATCCTTATGAATGGGCAGCAAAATATGTGTATGGAATTGAAAAAGATTACCGTTTAGTTAAAGTAGCAAAAGTAGGTTGTTATTTTTATGGAGATGGTGTGGCTCAAATTATTCACGGTGATGGTTTAGATAGTTTTAAAACCTCTAAAACCTATAAAGGTTTATTGAAAGACAACACCAATCTTGAAGATTCTACAAAAGCTAAATTTTCATTGGTTTTATCAAATCCACCTTATTCTGTGAACGATTGTAAAGATGATTTAGAATATATTGGTGCGCAAAACGATTTTACTTTATATTCATATCTTTCAGAAAAAAGTAAAGATATTGAATGTCTTTTTGTAGAACGAACCAAACATTTATTGAAAGATGATGGTATTGCAGCAATTGTTTTACCGAGTTCAATTTTAAACAACACAGGAATACAAACCAAAACAAGAGAAATAATTTTACAATATTTTGATATTGTTGCAATTGCTGAATTAGGAGGTAACACTTTTATGGCAACAAATACAAATACGGTCACATTATTTTTAAAACGAAAAAGTAATCAAGAAAGCATCAGGTTAAAATATTACGTAAATAAATTTTGTGCTGAATTTATAGACAATACCATTAATCAAATTGAGAAACCTATTTCTAAATATGTAAATTATGTTTGGGAAAATATTTCTTTTGACGATTATATTTCTTTACTGAAAAAAGAACCAAATAAAACTGTATCAGAACACGAAATTTATAGAGAATACCGTAAAAAAATAAAAGCTAAAAAGGACAATGAATTTTGGGATAAATTAATTGAAACAGAAAAAGATAAATTATTACATTTCATTATTGCTTACAATCAAAAAAACATTGTTTTAGTTAAAAGCGGTGAAAAAGATGCTGAAAAAAAATTTATTGGGTATTATTTTTCAGATAGAAGAGGAAGCGAAGGAATGCATCCAATACAAGGTGGCAAAACTATTGATGAATGTACAAGCCTTTATAATATTGAAGACATAAATGATTTAACAAAAGCAAGTAGTTACATATATAATGCATTTATTGGTAATTGTAATTTAGAAATTGCTAAAAATTTAAAGGATAATGTTTCTTATATTGATTTATTAGATATGCTCACTTTTGACAGAGCGGAATTTCATAAAGAGCTTAAACTTTCAGTTAAAAAAAAAGTGAAAATTGAAAGTAAGTGGGAAATAGCAAAGCTAAATCAACTTGTCTCTTTAGTAAGAGGAGCATCACCTAGACCAATTAAAGAATTTTTAACTGAAGAAAAAAATGGAGTTAATTGGATAAAAATTGGAGATGTAAAACCGAATTCAAAATTTATTACTGATACGAAAGAAAAAATTACAATTACTGGAGCTGATAAGTCTAGATACGTAAAAAAAGGTGATTTTATTTTATCTAATTCAATGAGTTTTGGAAGACCTTATATTATGGAGATTGAGGGTTGTATCCATGATGGATGGCTTTTGTTAAGCGATTTTACAAGTAAATTAAACAAAGATTATTTATATTATATTTTATCTGATAAAATAGTACAAGATCAATTTATCAGTGCGGCAAGTGGAGGAACATCTGTTGATAATTTAAATATTGAAAAAGTAGCTCATACTGAAATCCCACTTCCACCTTTAGATATTCAAAAAAAGATAGTTTCAGAAATTGAGGTTTTAGAAGCAAAAGAACAGAAAGCAAAAGAGGAAATTGAGAAAGGAAAAGAAACAATTGTAAACTTATTTAATCAAGTAGAATCAAAAGCTGATAAAACAGTTAGATTAAGCGATGAAAATATTTTTCAAGTTTCTATTGGAAAAAGGGTTCTTAAAAATGAGTTTGTAGAAAATGGTAAAATTCCAGTTTATAGTGCCAATGTTATTGAACCATTTGGAAGTATTGATAAATTATTAATTAAAGATTTCCGTAAACCATCTGTTTTATGGGGAATTGATGGAGATTGGATGGTAAATCATCTTCCAAAAGATTATCCTTTTTATCCAACAGATCATTGTGGTGTTTTAAGAGTTAAAGATAATTCTATTAATGAAAAATATTTAGCTTTCATTTTAGAAAAAGAAGGAAAAGCATTTGAGTTTTCAAGAACAAAAAGAGCTTCAATAGATAGAATTCAAGGAATTAAAATTGCCGTTCCACCAATTGCTGAACAACAAAAAATAGTTTCAGAAATTGAAAAAATAGAAGCAAAAATAAAAGTTTTAGAAACTGAAATTGCTGAAATTCCAAAACAAAAAGAGACAATTTTAAAGAAGTATTTATAAACCAAAACCGCTACTCGAAAGAATGGCGGTTTTTTGTTTTTATTCGCTCTCAAATTGTACTTTTCTTCTGATTTCGTTACCAAATTCATCTACCACGGTAATGACATGAAATCCTGTTGTAGCAAAAATAGGTTTCTCATGAAAGGTTTTTGTATTTCCTACATACTTATCATCTAAATACCAGAACAACTCCGCATCTGAATTAGAATGCGCTACTTTGATAATAGCAGGTTGTAGTTTGCTTTCAAAGTTTTTCGTCAGTATAATTTTAGTGTTAGCTTTTGGATAGATAAAATCCATACGTTTGTCCTGCAAAGCATCTACACAATCACTTCTGAAAGGTGGTAAATTTTGATAGTTTACATTCTTACTTTTATAATACCATTCCATAACTGGTGGTAGAACAAACCAAGATTTGGTTATCATTTCATCAACACTTTCACAATTACTATTGACTCTAAATTGCTGATTTTTATCTAAATGTATAATTTTATGATATGGACAATTGTCTGTTTTTTTAGCTGTTTTTGGAATCCATTGTTTTATTTTCGGGCAATGGTCTTGTGCTAGATAACCCGAAAGCTCACAAACTTCAACAGGATCTAAATCGTTATACGGCATTTCAAACCATTTTGATTTTGGTAATAATCTGAAAACATCAAATAGAATAGGCGCTGCACTATCAACTCCAGTTAATAATGGTCTTCCTTCGCCTGTGGCATTTCCTGCCCAAATTCCCACTACGTAATCTTTGGTAACCCCAATTGCCCAAGCATCTCTGCTTCCAAAACTTGTTCCTGTTTTCCATGCGATTTCTAATGAAGAATCGTAGAATTTCCAAGCTTCATCACCTTCTGGTCGGTTAACTTCTTTCATTGCATTAAAGGTTTGCCAAATAGCACCAGCACCAAAAATATTTTTCTGACGTGAACTACTTCCAAAATCAGGTTGAAAATCGGCATCGTAATTCAGATTTAGCATTTCATTCTTACGATATTTGGAATCGTTTTGATTGAAATAGGTTAGCGTGGACGACATATAAGCATACGCTTTACACAAATCCCACAAATTAGACTCAGCACCACCTAAAATCAACGATAAACCATAATTAGATGGTTGACGATTAACATTTCGCAACTTCAATTGTTGCAATTTTTCATAAAATTGATTCACCGAATAGTCTTGCAACATCAAAACAGATGGAATATTCAACGAACGCGCCAAAGCTCTACTCGCAGGAACAGCACCATCATAAGTTAAATTGAAATTTTGAGGCGAATATCCAGAAATTTGTGTTGGAACATCGGGAACCAATGTTTGCGGTAAGATGTAACCATCATTCAACATAGCTGTGTACAAATACGGTTTTAGAATACTCCCAGTACTTCGTGGTGCTTCAATAACATCGACATCTTTTTGATGTTCTTTATCCGTTGGGCTGTTCCCAACATACGTAATTACGTTACGCGTTTTCACATCAACCACCAAAACCGAAATATTATACACTTGATTTTGTTTGTAATAATTATAATATTGCTTTACGATTTCGTTAGTACGCTCTTGTAAATCCAATTGAATGGTTGTTTTTATTTTTTCAGCAGGATGTTCTTTTGCTACTTTTTGAACCAAATGAGGTGCAATTTGCGGTACATCAAACGGTTTTTGAGGCAAACTTTCTTGCAATGATAATTCGTAAGTTGCTTTATCAATGACTTTATCATTGTACAATTTCTTTAGTAATCGATTACGTTTCGCTAATAATCGTTCTTGATTTTTTCCGGGATAAATTAAACTTGGCGCATTGGGTAAAACCGCTAAAGTAGCTGCTTCCGCCCATGATAATTGATGCGGTTGCAATCCAAAATATTTCCAAGATGCCATTTCTAAACCTACCACATTGCTTCCAAAAGGTGCATGAGCACAATACAATTCTAAAATTTTATCTTTCGAATGGCGAAATTCTAATCGGGTTGCGAGAATCATTTCGATTCCTTTTTCAAAATAGGAACGCGATTTTCCGTTTCGATGCAAACGAATCACTTGTTGGGTTAACGTACTTCCTCCTCGAACTACACGATTTGCTTTTCGATTTTGTTTAAAAGCGTGATACATCGAAATCGGGTTAAACCCAAAATGTTTATAAAAATGTTGGTCTTCAAAAGCAACAATACATTTTTGAAATTTATGCGGAACACTATCACTTTCGGGAAAACGCCATTGTCCGTCAGAAGCGATTTTAGCTCCTAAAAGTTGTCCATCTTGACTTTCAATTACGGTCGAATAGTTGTTTTCAAATAGTTGTCTTGGGAGTGAGAAATAGTAAACTACCACAAGCAATAAGCTTATGGCAGTTTTAAATTTATTATTTCTAATTTTAGTTTTTAATCGAGTAAACCAACTTACTCTTTCACTATTTGCACCCATTGTCCTTTGGTTCTTGCCAAATAATTATTGTCGTACATCGCTTCACATTGCACTCCTGGGAAATAATATTTTCCTAAATAAGTTGCATTTAACAACATGGTAAACGTTTTGGTTTCACCAGCTCTGATTCCGAAATAGAATTGTGTTCTGTCATCGCGAATATCGATGTAATCGGCTTTGTTTTCGGCATAACTTCCAAAATCGGTATAACGTGAATTCATAATTTCAAATCCAGACGGAACAATTTGTGAAAGTGCTACATTTTCCAATGTTTCATCCGATTGATTTCTAATAGTAACTTGCGCGATGATTTCGGTTCCTTGTTTTACCGAACTTAAATTCAGAACAGTTCCTTTTCTGTCTTTATAAACTACCGAGGTTGAGAAGTTTTTCTGAATTTCTTTTTCTTGTCCAATAGGTAAAATTCCACTATTTAATACACGAACATAAAGTGTTCCACTGTTTTTATTTTGAATCGTTACTGAATTCGAACCTTGTTTTGCTACTAAATTTCTATCCACAAATGATTTTTTAGAACTAACCGTTTCCGATTTTCCAGCTACTAAATACGTCATATTCACACCTTTTCCGCCGTTTTTAAGTGCAAATTTTGACATCGCATACAATCCAAAAGCGGTAGTTTGCGTACTCATGTAACGATTAGACGATAAATCTTTGGCTAATTTGTTTGCCATTTCATACGCTTTCGTTTTGTTATCTACCAAAATGTACGTTTCTAAAACCATAGCTCGATTTCTTTCTTCCGAACCATAGTAATAATCTGCATATCGTTTGTCTTCTTGAGCAGTTGTTGTTCCAATTAGCGATAATGCGGCTTTCTTTTGACCGGCTAAGGCATAAGCGGCAGCTAATCGCAATTTGGATTCGTTTGAAATTCCTGTGGTTTCTCTTAATCTGTTCATTGAACCCATGTCAGCTGAACCTGCTAATGCTAAAGTGTATAAACGATACGCTTGTGCAAAATCATTGCGATATTGTGCGTTGAATCGCCATTTTTTAGCTTCGGATTGTTGAAACGAAATCCATTTATTTTTAAATCCGATTGGTAAAACATAACCTTTTTTCTCGGCTTCAATTAAGAAATGTCCCGCATAAGAAGTTGCCCAATCATCCACATAATTATTTCCTTGCCAATAACTCAATCCACCATTTGATAGTTGGAAATTGCCCAATTTTTGAATTCCAGCATTGATATTTCGCTGAATTTCTGCTTTTTTGTTCGCATCAACATCCATAATATCTGCCAAATACAATTGCGGAAATACAGCCGATGTCGTTTGCTCCACGCAACCATGAGGATACTGAATCAAATAACTCAATCGTCCATTAAAATTGATAGTTAGGAAAGACGAAACTTCTAATCTTGCTTTATTACTTCCCGCAACTCCAAATGTTTTCCAATTGATTGTTTTGGAACCGTTTGCCGGAATTACCATGTCTACGTAATCATTGGTAACCGGATTTGGATTCGTAATATCAACTTCCACTGCATAGGTTGATTTTTCTTTTCCTGATGTGGCAATGACTTCTATTTTTCCGATACCAGTTGCGCTTTCCACATCTAAATTAAAGTAGACTACTTTTTCATCTGGCGAACTGAAACTTACATTTTGAGTTGCATTTCCAATGATTCGCACTCCGTTATTCGTTTTTAATTGCACATTAACATTTTTCACTTGGCTTTCCATTGCGAAAACGGTCACTGGCAACATAATTCTTTCGTTTGGAGAAATTTTTCTTGGTACCGAAGCCAATACCATAACAGGTTTTCTCACAAACGAAGTTTTTTCTACACTTCCGTAAGCACTAGTTTTGGCATCACCAGCAACAACCATTGTTCGTACTGAACCAACATAATTTGGCAAAGTAATCGTATGTGATTTGGTTTGACCTTTTTCCAGTTTGAATGGTCCTAAATAAATGATAACTGGTTTAAATCGATTCGCTTTTTTGGCATTTCCTCCTGCTAAATCTTGGTCACCACCAATACTGAAAATCTGATTAATTTTTCCACCATAAGCACCAATAACATCATCATATACATCCCATGTTTTTACACCAAGCGCTTGTCTAGAATAAAATTTTTCCCAAGCATTTGGTGTTTTAAATCGGGTTAAATCTAATAAACCGTCATCTACAATTGCTATGGTGTAGGTCATTTCTTTACCTGATTTTTCACTAACTTTTACAATAGTTTTTTGTTCCGGTTTTAACACCGCAGGAATTGACACTTCTGGTTCTAAAACGGTATTTTTATTAATAACTTCTACTGGCAAAATTCCGTACATCCTAATTGGCGTATCGTTTATCGTAGAAGCGTGTGGTTTTAACAA
Source organism: Flavobacterium sp. UBA7663 (assembly GCF_002483315.1). Classification (GTDB taxonomy): domain Bacteria; phylum Bacteroidota; class Bacteroidia; order Flavobacteriales; family Flavobacteriaceae; genus Flavobacterium. The sequence goes on along the minus strand of NZ_DLHR01000028.1, from coordinate 144,366 downwards.
CGAAATATGTAAATACACATTTGGCGCCATATCACCCGTGATAGGAACTTCCACTTGTGTTTCGCCTTTTTTAGTGGTTGCCCAAAGTGTTTTGATGACTTTCGAACCGTTTTCAATCGAAATTAAAGCTCTTCCGCCTTCACTTGACGGGAAAGAAACGATAGCATTTTCTCCAACATTGTATTTTTCTTTGTTGGTTGTAAATACTAGCATATTTGCTGTTTCGCTACTTCCTTGACGTGATTTCCCTGACCAATATGGCCAATCGATATATGAGGTTAAACTTGTAGCATGACCATCATAAGTATCTTCTACTCGAATTAAATATCTTCCCCAATCGGCTTCTGGAATTTTAAATTGAACACTTGCTTTTCCTGAGGCATCAGTTGAAACCACATAATTTCTGTAAGCCGTTGTTACTTCCGAAGAATTGTATTGTGATAAATCATCTCCATCAGAATTCCACCACCAACGCCATTCTACTTTATATATACGAACTGTTAAATTTCTAACTGATTTTGGTTTACCCAATTCATCTAAAGTCACGATATCATAGCGATTTACTTTATCAGTTTCTAATAAGCCGTATTTATTTGGTTCAGGTGCTTTTATTCCAACGTAAGTTTTATATGGAGAATACGTTGCTGTAGCTACATCGGTACTAAAATCACCACCATTTTCGAAGGCTTTTGTTTGGAAAACCATTTTCAATTTTCCTGGTGCTTGACTTGTGATTTTAGGTTGAATCGCAACTTTCGCTTTTCCTAAATCATTAACTTTTCCTGAAAAAACGTTTACTTCTTCGGTATAAAATTTACGCACTTCATCGTCAAAATCATATTTTTCATACTTTTTGAAAACAGTTTGTTGTTGCAAGAATTTAGCCTGCATTTCTACTCTCAGGTTTTTTGCAACTGCTCCATGCAACCAAGCTACTTCAACTTCGCCACCGTTTAATCTATTGCCCGAAAGTTGTTTATCAGCAAAACTATTTTTGATTTTTAAACGGTTTGGTTTGATGGTTTCAATCTTGATACTTTTATAAAAATGTACGCCACCGACAGAAATTTTCACTTCCCAATTTCCTGTTGGGTCATTATCTTTTGTGGCTAATTTGAATTTGTAATGATTCCAGCCATTATACTTTTGAACCATTTGGTAACGTATTTTTCCTTGCGGATCGCTTAACTTAAAAGTAATTGGGTGCGATTTTTCTAATTTGCTTTCCACATCATTCAACATGAAAGCTAAATGTAAAGTATCTCCAGGACGCCAAACGCCTCTTTCGCCATAAATAAATCCTTTCAAGCCTTTTTGTAATTCTTCACCACCTACATCAAAATTACTCACCGACAAAGATTGACCTTCATCTAATTTTACATAAGTTGTGTTTTTGTCTTTGGTAACAATCGCAAAAAAAGCATATTTTTTCAACTCGGTTTTAGCTATTCCTTCGCTATCGGTTGTGATAGTTCCTAAAAGTTGTTGTTGGAAATTATACAACTCAATTTTTGCAGAAGCAACAGGCTGTGTTGAAACAATATTGTTCACCGCAAAAACATACGAACCGTTTCCGCCACGTTTTGCAATAACGCCTAAATCGGAAGCAATAACATTCGTAAAAATGGTGTTGTTGTAATAGTACGAATCGGTACATGGATCTTCTCTTTCGTACCAATCATAGCCTTCGTAATAGTAATCGTCGTAATAATCTTGATTACTTCTTACTTCATCATCTTGTTCCTGCTCTTCTTCATTGCCTTCATCAACGTAAGCCGATGTACATTTGTAAAGCGAATATTTACGTTTATACGATATTTCAACACGATAAATAGCACCAGGATTTGGTGTAATGATTTTAGATAAATCAATTGCATAAGCATTCCATTTGCTGGAATTTTGCAATTTATTTTTATTTAATGCAATGGTTTTCTTAACTATAGGTTGAGCTACTTTTCTTAGATTTCGACTTCCGTTTAATTCGTTATCTTGAAGAAATTGCAGGATATTGTTTTTGTAAATTTGGTACACTTTTACATCAACTGCGCTCAAATTTACAGCTTCAAAATTAATTTTCAAGTTGTTTGAACTTGGCAAAATAGTTCCACTTTTTATAAAACGAACTCCAGGTTTAACTTGTTCGAAACTAACTTTTTCGGAAAAATTTTGTTTCATTTTGAAGCCGACTTCGCTTTCAATTCCTTGAAAAACTTCTACTAAAAGTTCGCCTTTTAAAGGTTCATTAAAAAATACTTTTAATAAATTTCCTGCAGTTGCAAATCGTAAATTAAGAGCTGATTCTACTTGTACTAAACCAGAAAAATCTTGATCTCTGTTTAATGGGTCAGAAAAGTTTAATAATAAGACTTGATTATTGTCTTTCTCAACTTCAGCCGAAACTATTTTAAAATTATTTTTACCTGGAATATCGTAAAGCATTTCGCCTTTTTGGTCGATATCAAACGGATTTCCGTCCCATGAAATTTTAATTTTACTGTCTTCAACTTGTCTTTTTATGCTGTCGATTACAAATTTGTATTCTTTTTTATTACTTAATTCTTTGACAAACTTAATTTTTACCGCTTTATCTTCTTGATTAACAGAAATAAGTTTTTTAGCACTTTCAAAATCCAAATCATCGCTCGACGTGATTACTCCGTTTAAATATTGGTAATCTTTACTATACGATTGTAAGTCATTAGTAGTCACCATAAAATCTTGCTTTATGGTTTTAATAGTGAAGTTGAAATCTTTTAATTTGCTAGGTACATTCGTTAATTCCGACAAATGAAGTGTAACTTGATATTCTTTGTTTTGGTCTAATTTTTTTTCTGGAATAAACGCGATGGTGTTATTAGAAAGCGCTACTACTTTTCCATCAACACTTGGGTTAATGGTAAACAAATTCTCATCTAACTCTTCGTTGGCGGTCCATTCTTTTTTGTCGAAAGCTAAAACCACTCTAATATCGCTATTTGCCGAGACCAATCCTGAACTAAAGTTGAGGATATACGCTTTGAAAAGTGAGAAATCAGAATTGAAATCTTTAGCGCTTTTAGAGCACGACACAGCTACAATCAATACAAATATCAATTGTAAAAAACGAGTTGTTTTCATTTGGAAGGAGATTAGAGAGTTAATTTGTTTTTGTTCTCGAGTTAGCCGTAACAAAAACCGTGCAAATTCTTATTAGTAAAGATAAAAATATTTTTAAATAAAATACTTACAAAAAATTATCTTTTATTTTTAAAAAAAGCCTTCATCAAATCACTACATTCTTTTTCTAAAACGCCTGAAACTACTTGGGTTTTCGGGTGTAATTGAGTTCCCATTTTTTGAAAACCACGATTTTCATCGAACGCACCAAAAACAATTTTAGAAATTTGTGACCAATACAAAGCGCCTGCACACATTTGGCAAGGTTCTAACGTAACGTATAAAGTACAATCTTTTAAATATTTTCCGCCTATGAAATTCGCAGCACTGGTTATGGCCTGCATTTCGGCATGAGCAGTTACATCATGCAACAATTCGGTTAAGTTATGGGTGCGAGCAATTACTTTATTATCGATAACAATAACAGCTCCAACAGGAATTTCGCCTTTTTCAAAAGCTACTTCGGCTTCTTGTAAGGCTTTCTTCATAAAAAAGGCATCGGTAAAAATATTCTCCATAAGTACAAAAATACGATAACCAATTCTTACTTTTGTGCTGTGATGGAAAATTTGCTTTCAAAAATTAACAACCCAGCCGATTTAAGGAAACTTCCTGGAAATCAACTCCCTCAATTAGCCAAAGAATTGAGAGACTTTATCATTGATATTGTTTCGAAGAAAGAAGGGCATTTGGGCGCAAGCTTGGGTGTTGTTGAATTGACGATTGCACTTCATTATGTTTTCAATACGCCAGAAGATTTATTGGTTTGGGATGTAGGTCATCAAGCTTACGGACATAAAATCCTAACAGAAAGACGAGACATTTTTCATACAAATAGAGAATTAAATGGAATTTCAGGTTTTCCAAAGCGAAGTGAAAGTGTTTTTGACACATTTGGCGTTGGGCATTCTTCGACTTCGATTTCGGCTGCTTTAGGAATGGCGTTGGCTTCACAATTAAAAGGAGAAGTTGACAAACAACATATTGCGGTGATTGGAGATGCTTCGATTGCAAGCGGAATGGCTTTTGAAGGCTTAAATCATGCAGGAGTTACTGATGCGAATTTATTGGTGATTTTAAATGATAACGCTATCGGAATTGACCCAAGTATTGGAGCCTTGAAAGATTATTTAACTGCTGTAAAAGAAGGAAAAAATCCAAAACAAAATAACATTATCAAATCCTTGAATTTTGATTATTCTGGCCCGATTGATGGACATGATTTACCCAAATTAATTTCGGAATTAGAACGATTAAAATCGGTTAAAGGACCAAAGTTTTTGCATGTGATAACTACCAAAGGTAAAGGATTACAATTGGCGGAAGAAGACCAAGTGAAATATCACGCACCAGGAAAATTCGATGCTGAAACTGGAAAAATTCATCCGAAAGACGAATCGCATTTACCACCCAAATTTCAAGATGTTTTCGGACATACATTAGTGGAATTAGCTAATCAAAACGAAAAAATCATTGGAATTACTCCAGCAATGCCTACAGGAAGTTCAATGACTTACATGATGGAAGCTTTTCCAAAACGCGCTATTGATGTTGGAATTGCAGAACAACACGCGGTTACCTTAGCTGCTGGAATGGCTACCCAAGGAATGGTTGTTTTTTGTAATATCTATTCTACTTTTTTACAACGTGCTTACGATCAAGTAATTCATGATGTAGCTTTACAAAATTTACCTGTTATTTTTTGTTTGGACAGAGCAGGATTGGTTGGTGAAGATGGCGCAACTCACCACGGTGTTTTTGATATTGCCTATTTGAATTGTATTCCGAATTTAATTATTGCGGCTCCAAAAGATGAAATGGAGTTACGAAATATAATGTTTACCGCTTCAGAAGGATTATATCATCCAATCGCTATTCGTTATCCAAGAGGAAGGGGCAAAAATGTGAATTGGGAACAACCTTTTGAGAGAATAGAAATTGGTAATATAAAAGAACTTCAAAAAGGAAGTAAAGTTGTCATTTTATCTACGGGAACTATTGGTAATAATGTTACGAAAGCTTTGAAAGAAGTAGAAAATCTAGAATTATTTTCGCATTATCATTTCCCATTTATAAAACCATTGGATATTGATGCTGTCAAATCTATTATAAATTCACACGACCACATTATTACTATTGAGGATGGAGTGATTACTGGTGGTTTTGGAGAACAAATTAGTGTCATTATTGCAACAAACAATTTAAATAAATCAATTATCAATCTCGGAGTTCCTGATTCATTTATAGAACATGGAACAGTTTTTGAGTTGCAACAACTTTGCAAAATCGATGTTAATCATTTAAAACAATTATTTAATACTTATTCAAATGTTTAAAAAAGCCTACCTTTTTGGACTATTTTTTATTTGCTTACAATCTTCAGCACAAATTATTAGAACACAATTACCAGATTCTACGTCAAATTGGTCAAAAGAAAATATTGTTGGTTTAGATATATCTCAAATAACTTTTGTTAATTGGAATGCAGGAGGGAATAATTCTGTTTCGGGTTTATTAAAAGGACAATTTGTTAGAACATACACAAATAAAAATTTAGTTTGGAAAAACGAATTGATTGCTCGATACGGGATCAACAAGCAAGAGAAGCAAGATGTTAGGAAAACTGACGATCAATTACAATTAAACTCTACATTTGGTTTTAGAACAGATACCATCTCTAACTGGTATTATGCTGGAAAATTTAATTTTAATACTCAGTTTGCTAATGGTTACGCTTATCCAAATACTGATTTAGCAATTTCGAAACCATTTGCACCCGCTTATGCATTTTTAGGTATTGGAGCCGAATATTCGAGAAAAGATTTGAATCTAAACTTGTATCTTTCTCCTTTAACACAAAAGACAACTATGGTTTTCGATCAAAGATTAGCCAATCAAGGTGCTTTTGGGGTTGAAAAAGCAATTTATGATGAATTCGGAAATTTAGTAAGAGAAGGTAAAAATGTTAGAAATGAAACAGGTATCTTGGTTACAAATCAGTGGAAAAAAGAAGTATTTAAAAACATCAATTTTGAGCACAGAATTGCTTTGTATACAGATTATATAAATAATTTTGGAAATATTGATGTCGATTGGCAATTGCAATTGGATATGACAGTAAATCAATATGTTAAAGCTAATATCGGCACACATGTTGTTTATGATGATGATATTAAATCGAAAGAAGAAGAAGGTGGTGTTCAAGTTATTAAAGGACCTAAGGTTCAGTTAAAACAATTGCTTGGAGTAGGAGTGGTTTATCAGTTTTAATGAAATTATTTTCTTTTTTGTTTGATTTATATATACGAATATCTATATTTGCACTCCAATTGTCGCGGGTATGGTGAAATTGGTAGACACGCCAGACTTAGGATCTGGTGCCGCAAGGTGTGAAGGTTCGAGTCCTTTTACCCGCACGAAAAGCTCTAACGAAAGTTGGAGCTTTTTTATTTTAAAATAACTACTTTTATTTCAAATTAAAATAAATCATTTGAACTCAAAATACGACATCATAATAATCGGCGGAGGCGCTGCCGGATTTTTCACAGCAATCAATATTGTAGAGAAGAATCCAAACTTAAAAGTGGCTATTCTTGAAAGAGGAAAAAGCGTTTTAGAAAAAGTACGCATTTCGGGTGGCGGACGATGTAATGTGACACATGCGTGTTTTGTACCAAACGATTTAGTGAAATTTTATCCTCGCGGTGAACGCGAATTAAAAGGACCATTTAACCAGTTTTGTTCAGGGGATACTATTGAATGGTTCGAAAAACATGGAGTAGAACTTAAAATTGAAGACGATGGCAGAATGTTTCCAGTTTCCAATTCTTCTCAAACGATAATCGATTGTTTTCATGAAGCGGTTAAAAAGCTAAAAATTGATGTTCTAACTAATCACAGTGTTCAAGAATTGTACAAAACCGAAACCCATTGGAAAGTAACTACAACGCAAGAAGTTTTTACTTGTGAGAAAATCGTAATGGCTTCCGGAAGTAATCCAAAAATGTGGGAATTGTTGCAAAATCTCGGTCATTCAATTATCGAACCAGTTCCATCGTTGTTTACGTTTAACATCAAAGATCCTCGAATTAAAGATTTGATGGGACTTTCTGCGGTTGCTTCAGTAAAGGTTAAGAAATCCAAATTAGAAGCTTCAGGGCCATTGTTAATTACGCATTGGGGAATGAGCGGTCCAGGAATTTTAAGACTTTCGGCTTGGGGAGCAAGAGAATTAGCTGAAAAAAAGTATCAATTTGCTATTCAAGTCAATTGGTTAAACGAAACTACTTTTGACGAAGCGCTTGATTTGTTGAAAGACATCAAAGAAGAAAACGCCAAAAAATTAGTTTCAAAATACGCACATTTCGAATTGCCAAAACGCCTTTGGGAAAACCTCGTAAAAGCAGCAGGAATTTCAGAGGAAACCAAATGGGCAGATATAAATAAAAAACAATTGAATTCGTTAATTGAACAACTTACGAATGGCGAATTTCACGTTAACGGAAAAAGTACTTTTAAAGAAGAATTCGTTACTGCTGGCGGAATCGATTTAAAAGAAGTTAATTTCAAAACCATGGAAAGCAAAATTTTACCAAACGTTTATTTTGCAGGCGAAATTTTAAATATCGATGCTATTACAGGTGGATTCAACTTCCAGAATGCTTGGACAGGCGGTTTTATTGTGGCTGAGAATATCTTAAATAATATTTTATTATCGATTCAACCAAAAAATACTGCCAGTTAAAATCGTTGCAAAACCTACCCAAGCTAAATACGGAATCAATAAATAAGAAGCTCTTTTGTCTATTTGTTTGAAAATATGGTACGTTTCATAAATGATTAACCAAAGCAAAATAATTTCGATTAAAGCCAATAAAATATTGTTCAATCCAAAGAACAAATATGACCACAAAGCGTTCAAAAGTAGCTGAACAGTAAAAAACAATAATCCTTTTTTTACCAATTCTTTGTTGGTTTCTAATTTATTCCAAACCATTCCTGCAGCAATTCCCATCATGATGAAAAGCATGGTCCAAACCGGTGCAAAAACCCAATTTGGCGGATTAAAACTCGGTTTTTTAATTTCTGGATACCAAGTAGTGATGCTTGATTGCGTAACGTTGCTCGACAAGTAACCAACAGCTAAACAGATGGCAATACAGTATATAATTTTAAGATATTTGTTCATGTTTTCAATTTTATAGGCAAATTAACGAAATATCAAGGGAACAAATCAATCAAAATCGGTATTTTTGTCAAAATTTTAAGCTATGCTTATCGAAAAAGATTTTATCGCAACCTCATATAATTCCATTGATTCTGCAAGTTTCGAATGGAGTGCACCTAGTAATATAGCCTTAGTAAAATATTGGGGCAAGAAAGAAAACCAAATTCCGGCGAATCCTTCAATAAGTTTTACGTTAAACAATTGTAAAACAATCACGAAGTTAGAAGTAGTCAAAAAATCGGAAAACAATAGTTTTTCGTTCGATTTACTTTTTGAAGGAAAACCAAAAGAAGATTTCAAACCAAAAATTCAAAAATTCTTCGAAAGAATCGAGAAATATTGTCCGTTTTTAAAGGAATATCATTTTAAAATTGATACTCAAAACACCTTTCCTCATAGCTCAGGAATTGCTTCTTCGGCATCTGGAATGGCAGCTTTAGCAATGAACATTATGAGTTTAGAAAAAGCTATTAATCCAACTATTTCTGACGAATATTTCTATTCAAAAGCTTCATTTTTGGCAAGATTAGGAAGTGGAAGCGCGTGCAGAAGTATCAAAGGCGAAGTAGTAGTTTGGGGAAATCACGCTGAAATTAAAGGAAGTTCGGATTTGTTTGGAGTAGAATTTTCAGAAATTCATCCAAACTTTAAAAACTACCAAGATACCATATTGCTAGTTGATAAAGGAGAAAAGCAAGTTTCAAGTACGGTTGGACACGATTTAATGCACAATCATCCTTATGCAGAAAGACGTTTTGAGCAAGCTCACGAAAATTTATCAAAAATTAAAGCTATTTTATCATCAGGAAATATCGCAGAATTCATCAAAATTGTAGAAAGCGAAGCCTTGACTCTACACGCTATGATGATGACTTCAATGCCCTATTTTATTTTGATGAAACCAAATACATTGGAAATTATTAATAAGATTTGGAAATTCAGAAATGAAACCCAAATTCCAGTTTGTTTTACGTTAGATGCAGGTGCAAATGTGCACGTTTTGTATCCCGAAAATGTAAAAGCAAACGTATTGCAATTTATTCAAGATGAATTAGTTGGCTATTGTCAAAATGGTCAGTATATTTGTGATCAAATTGGGAATGGCGCTAAATCAAATTAATTTTGTACATTTACTCATTGTTTACTGAAAAAGAAAACTGAAATTTATGAAAGGACCACTTTTTTACTCAAAAATATTGCTTTTCGGAGAATATGGAATTATCCAAGATTCGAAAGGACTTTCAATTCCTTATAATTTCTATAATGGTGCTTTAAAGAAAGATGAAAATCCTTCGGAAAGCGCAGTTAAATCAAACGAAAGTTTAAAAAAATTCGTTACTTATTTAGAGCAATTACAAGCGGAACAACCTGAATTAGTAACTTTTAATTTAGAAGTTTTAAAGCAAGATGTAAACAGCGGAATGTATTTTGATTCAAGCATTCCACAAGGATATGGTGTAGGAAGTAGTGGTGCTTTAGTAGCGGCTATTTACGATAAATATGCCAATGATAAAATCACGGTGTTAGAAAATTTAACGCGTGAAAAATTATTACAATTAAAAACGATTTTCTCTCAAATGGAATCGTTTTTCCACGGAAAAAGTTCAGGTTTAGACCCGTTGAATAGTTATTTGAGTATTCCAATTTTAATCAATTCGAAAGATAATATTGAAGCTACTGGAATTCCAACGCAAAGTACACAAGGAAAAGGTGCGGTTTTCTTAATTGATTCAGGAATTGTGGGCGAAACTGCTCCAATGGTTTCTATTTTCATGGAAAACTTAAAGGATAACGGTTTCAGAACCATGTTAAAATCACAATTCATAAAATATACAGATGCTTGTGTGGAAAATTTCTTACACGGCGATGTAAAATCGTTATTAGAAAACACTAAACAATTATCAAAAGTAGTTTTGAATAACTTTAAACCTATGATTCCAGAGCAATTTCACCAAGTTTGGCAAAAAGGAATCGATACGAACGATTACTATCTAAAATTATGTGGTTCTGGCGGTGGCGGTTATATTTTAGGATTTACCCAAGATTTAGACAAAGCAAAAGCATCTTTAAAAGACTATAAATTAGAAGTAGTTTATAATTTTTAGAAATAGGCAAAAGGGAATAGGCAAAAGGCAAAAGGAAGTTAGATTTAACAATAAATTGAATACTTATGCCTTTCATCTTTCGCCCTTAACCCTTCACCTTTCACCTAAAAAGAAATGCTCACCCGTAAAACCAAATTAGTCCTTACTAAAATATTCAGTTTTTTCTCTGTGATTAGAGGATATAATATTTGGGTGATTGCATTGGCGCAATATCTTTCTGCCATATTCATTTTAGCTCCCGAAAAACGTGCTTTAGATATTATTCTAGATTGGCGTTTGTTTTTAATTGTTGTTGCTTCTACTTTAACGATTGCTTCGGGTTACATTATTAACAATTTTTACGATGCCAAAAAAGATTTAATCAATCGCCCTAAAAAAGCTATGATTGACCGTTTGGTGAGTCAAGAAACTAAGTTAAAAGTCTATTTTACGATTAATTTCATTGTGGCTTTGATGATGTTTTTTATTTCTTGGCGAGCGATGTTGTTTTTTTCGGCGTATATTTTCTTGATTTGGTTTTATTCGCACAAGTTGAAAAAAATGTTCTTAATTGGAAACATTACAGCGGCAGTTTTAGCGGTTTTACCATTCTTCGGAATTTTAATGTATTACAAAAACTTTTATGAAGTCATTTTTGCACATGCTACGTTTTTGTTTTTGTTGATTTTAATTCGAGAATTAATTAAAGATTTAGAAAACATCGAAGGCGATTTAATTGCTGATTATAAGACTATTCCTGTTGTTTTTGGCGAAAAGAGAGCAAAAAGTATCATTTCTATATTGACTTTTTTAACATTGATACCAGTGTATTTCTTAATCGAAATTTACAATGTGGGTTACATGGATATTTACTTTTATTTGAGCTTAATTGCTTTGTTGTTTTTTTGCATGATGTTGTGGAAAGCAACCACAAAAACAGAATATCTGAAACTTCATTTCTTATTGAAGTTCATTATAGTTTCGGGTGTTTTTTGCATTGTTTTAATAGAACCTTCTGTATTATTTCATGGAAAAAAACTAATTTTAACTCATTCTATATCTTTTTATTAGTTGTTTCTGCCTATCATTTTCGGATTTAAAAAACTAAAGTGGGCGTTTCAACATATTAGTTATATCTTTGCAAAAATTTGTTTATAATTATGTCACGTCAAGGGAATGATAAAAGCCGTCCGGGTTCAGCAAGACAAGGAGGCTACAAGAAAGAGAGCAATTCAAGAGGAAATGCACCAATTCGTAAAGCACCTTCAAAATTTGCAACTAAACCAGAAGTGGCAAAACCAGAAGCTCCAAAAGCTCCAAAATCACCAAAAAGACCATCTAATCCAGACGAAATTCGTCTAAATCGTTATATTTCTAATTCAGGAATGTGTAGTCGTAGAGATGCGGATATTTACATTCAAAGCGGTAATGTAAAAGTAAATGGTGTTGTTGTCACCGAAATGGGTCACCGAGTTAAATTAACCGATGTTGTTCAGTTTGATGGTGTAAACATTACGCCAGAAAAGAAAGAATATGTCTTATTAAACAAGCCTAAAAACTTTTCAACAGCTGGTGATGATTCTCCAGGTTCAGCAAACGTGTTGGATTTAGTTCGTGGTGCTTCAAAATCGAATTTATTACCTGTTGGAAGAATGGATAAAACCACAACTGGTTTGTTGTTGTTTACGAATGATACTGAAATGGTTCAGAAATTCACAGTTCCTAACCAACGTTCTTCTAAAGTATACCAAGTTACATTAGATAAAAATTTGAAATTCGAAGATTTAGAAAAAATCCAAAAAGGATTAATGATTGACGACCACAAAGTATTCGTGGAAGAAATCACCTATATTGAAGATCAACCAAAAAGTGAAATAGGAATCAAAATGAAAACGTCTAACGTAAAAGTGGTTCGTAAAATCTTCGAACACTTAAAATACGATGTTTTAAAAGTAGACCGTGTAACTTTTGCTGGTTTAACTAAGAAAAATTTACCAAGAGGTGATTGGAGATTCTTAACGGAACAAGAAATCATCAACTTAAAAAATGCCTAAACGCTTTTTTTGAAACACATAGGCACATAGGATTTTATTCTTTGTGCCTTTTTTTATGAATTTTTCACTACGCTATGTTTTCTATGCAAAGTGAAACGACTTTTTAACAACTATGAAACCTATATGTCTATGTGTTTCAAATTAAAATAAAACTTTATGCCAAATCAACTACAACAAATCGCCATTAAATGGTTTGATGCTTTCAATACGAAAAACTTAGAGAAATTATTAGAATTATACGATGACGAAGCCCAACATTTTAGTCCGAAATTAAAAATTCGTCAGCCCGAAACCAATGGTTTAATCATAGGAAAAGAAGCCATGCGCGTGTGGTGGCAAGACGCTTTTGATAGATTACCAACTTTACATTACAAAGTAACTTCATTAACCGCCAACACCGACAGAGTTTTTATGGAATACACACGTCAAGTAGCAGGTGAAGCTGATATGTTAGTGGCTGAGGTTTTGGAAATTAAAGAAGGGAAGATTGTGTTTTCTAGGGTGTATCATGGGTAGATTATTTATCGATTTTTGAAATCAACAATGTGTCTAAAATCCACTTTTTTTCATGATTTTCTTTGATAAATATGATAACGTAAGCTTCTCCTTTTGATCCTATCACGTTAGTTTCGATTTGAGCTGAATTTAAACCATTTTTCCATTGAATTCCTCCTTTTGGAAACGAGCCAAAATCTTTAATTTCACCAATTTTAGATTTTAGACTTGGATCTTCTTTGATGAATTTTTTTGCAATTACATATTCAGTGGAATTTGATATTTTAATATAATTTCCAACGACAATTATTAGTTTTAAAGAGAAAATAATAATTATAACATAAATGAAAATTGTAATTAATTTGTTCATCTGTACGTTTAGTTTGATTCTTCAAAAACATAATCCGCATACACTTGTTCAATCTCAGTAAACACATCCAATAACTGATTGATGCCATCTGTGGTAACCAATTTTTGTTTGTATTCTTTAAAACCGTGAATGCCTTTGAAATAATTGGTATAATGACGACGCATTTCGTTAATGCCTAATCGTTCACCTTTCCATTCGATGCTCCAAATTAAATGATTTTTTGCGGCTTCAATTCGGTCATTCATGCTTGGCGGAGCTAATTTTTCTCCTGTGGCGAAATAATGTTTAATTTCATTAAAAATCCACGGATAGCCAATCGCAGCACGACCAATCATCATTCCGTCAAGACCGTATTTGTTTTTGTATTCCAAAGCTTTTTCAGGAGAGTCAATATCACCATTTCCAAAAATTGGCATTGTAATTCTAGGGTTCTCTTTAATTCTTTGAATATGACTCCAATCCGAATGTCCTTTATACATCTGCGCACGTGTTCTGGCATGAACTGTTAAGGCTTGCACGCCAATATCTTGTAAACGCTCGGCAACTTCGTCAATATTAATTGAACTTTCGTCCCAGCCTAAACGTGTTTTTACTGTAACTGGAAGATTGGTTCCTTTGATAACAGCTTTGGTTAAACGCACCATCAAATCTACATCTTTCAAAACACCAGCACCAGCACCTTTACAAACCACTTTTTTAACAGGACAGCCAAAATTGATGTCTACCAAATCAGGTTGAACGGCATCCACAATTCGCGACGACATTTCCATCGCTTCTTCATCACCACCAAATATTTGGATTCCAACAGGTCGTTCATAATCAAAAATATCTAGCTTTTGCTTGCTTTTCACCGCATCACGAATCAATCCTTCTGAAGAAATAAATTCAGAGTACATTAAATCAGCTCCGTGTAATTTACATAAACGACGAAATGGTGGGTCGCTCACGTCTTCCATTGGGGCTAATAATAAAGGAAAATCGGGTAGTATGATGTTACCAATTTTAGGCATGGTGGTTCAATTTTTTGCAAAGATAGGAATTTTTTAAATCGAATGGGTTTCCAAAGTTTATCGGCTTTAAAATCCAAAACTTTAGCTTATATTTGCAGATTAAACGCACAAGAGTTTGGAAGATGAAAATGCCTCTTGTACATGAACTTTACATTGAAAGATGAAAAACATTAGAAATTTCTGCATTATTGCACACATTGACCACGGAAAAAGTACGTTGGCAGACCGTTTATTAGGTGCTACGCAAACCGTTACAGCTCGTGAAGAAAAGGCTCAGTTACTAGATAACATGGACTTAGAACGCGAACGTGGAATTACCATAAAAAGTCATGCTATTCAAATGGAATATACCTACAAAGGGGAACAATACATTTTGAATTTGATTGACACTCCAGGTCACGTGGATTTCTCGTATGAGGTTTCTCGTTCTATTGCTGCTTGTGAAGGTGCTTTGTTGATTGTAGATGCAGCGCAAAGTATTCAGGCACAAACGATTTCGAATTTATATTTGGCTTTAGAGAACGACTTGGAAATTATTCCAGTTTTAAATAAAGTAGATTTACCAAGTGCTAATCCTGAGGAAGTTAGTGATGATATTATTGATTTATTAGGATGTAAATTAGAAGATATTATTCATGCTTCTGGAAAAACAGGTTTTGGTGTTGAAAATATTTTAGCAGCTATTATTGATAAAATTCCGGCTCCAAAAGGAGATCCGGAAGAGCCATTACAAGCTCTGATTTTCGATTCGCATTATAATCCTTTTAGAGGAATTGAAGTAATTTTCCGTGTTATTAATGGAGAAATAAAAAAAGGGCAGAAGATTAAGTTCATGGCTACAGGCAATGAATATTTTGCGGATGAAGTTGGGACATTAAAATTAAATCAAGTACCAAAAAGTGTTATTTCAACTGGTGATGTAGGTTATTTAGTTTCTGGAATTAAAGAAGCTAAAGAGGTAAAAGTAGGTGATACTATTACCGATGCAAAAACACCTACAACAAATATGATTAAAGGTTTTGAAGATGTAAAACCAATGGTTTTCGCTGGAATTTATCCTGTAGATACAGAAGATTATGAAGATTTACGTGCTTCGATGGAAAAACTTCAGTTGAATGATGCTTCTTTAGTATTTGCTGCGGAAAGTTCAGCTGCGTTAGGATTTGGTTTCCGATGTGGATTCTTAGGAATGCTACACATGGAAATTATCCAAGAACGTTTAGAGCGTGAGTTTGACATGACGGTAATTACTACTGTTCCTAACGTTTCGTATCATGCGTACACTAAAAAAGAACCTGATACTATTTTAATTGTAAACAATCCATCCGATTTACCAGAGCCATCTAAATTAGATAGAGTAGAAGAACCATATATCAAAGCAACCATCATTACAAAATCGGATTTCGTTGGAAATGTAATGAGTTTGTGTATCGAAAAACGTGGTGTAATTACCAATCAAACGTATTTAACTACCGAACGTGTAGAATTAAATTTCGATATGCCATTAGCGGAAATCGTATTTGATTTTTATGATAGATTAAAAACAGTTTCTAAAGGATATGCGTCTTTTGATTACCATCCAATAGGAATGCGTGAATCAAGATTAGTGCGTTTAGATGTCTTGTTAAATGCACAGCCAGTTGATGCGCTTTCGGCTTTAATTCACGAAAGTAATGCGTATCATATTGGTAAAAAAATGTGTGAAAAACTAAAAGAATTAATACCAAGACAACAATTTGATATTCCTATTCAGGCTGCAATTGGAGCTAAAGTAATTGCTCGTGAAACGATTAAAGCTTTAAGAAAAGACGTTACAGCAAAATGTTATGGTGGAGATATTTCTCGTAAACGTAAACTTTTAGAAAAACAGAAAAAAGGTAAAAAACGTATGCGTCAAGTAGGAAATGTAGAAATTCCTCAAGAAGCATTTATGGCTGTTTTGAAATTGAACGATTAGTAAAAAAAATATATAATTAAGAAAAAGTTTGGATATTTAATAATGTTCAAACTTTTTTTGATTTAAAACAATTTGTTTTATCCTTTTTTAATTATATTTATATCAATGATTTTAATACTCCCATATAAATCTTGAAAAACTTACTTTTTATATTCGCCTTTCTATATTCGAGTTGTTTGTTTTCACAAGCAATAACAGTAGATAACACTACAAATTCGCCAGCACAGTTAGTCGATTTGTTATTAGGAAATTCATGTGTTGAGGTTTCTAATATTTCGGTTTCATCGACTCAAGCGGTTGCTTATTTTAATCAAAATGGTTCGTCTTTTCCAATTTCTGAAGGGATAATTATCAGAAATGGAGTGGCTACTTTTACGCAAGGACCTTATACGGGAGCTAATTTGAGCAGCGTGGTTAATGCTCCTGGTGATGCTTTTTTGCAAAATTTAAGTAATGCTAACGGAGGAACCAGTCCTATTGTAAACGCAGAATATTTAGAGTTTGATTTTATTCCGCTTTCGAATAGTTTTAGTTTTAATTTCTTGTTTGCTTCAAACGAATATGGTTTTTATCAATGTGAGTTCAGTGATGTTTTTGCTTTTGTACTAACCGATTTATCTTCTGGAATTTCAAATAACTTAGCGGTCATTCCTGGGACAAGTACTCCGGTATCGGTAACTACAATTAGAAATAGTATTTATAACGATCCTTCAAGTCCAAATAATAATTGTGCATCGATTAATCCTGGTTTTTTCGGAACATATAATGTTGGAAATCCAACTTCAGCATTAAATATGAGAGGGCAAACAGTGATTATGAATGCTTCTTCGGCAGTAATCCCAAATACACCTTATAGAATACGATTAGTAATTGGAGATTATGCTAATTCAGGTTTTGATTCGGCTGTTTTTATTGCTGCAGGAAGTTTTACTACGACTTTAGATTTGGGTCCAGATCAAATTATTTGTACAGGTGATACGGTTCAACTAAATACTAATTTAGATAATACATTTACTTATACTTGGTATGAAAATGGATTTCCAATTCCAGTGGAAACCAATTCTTCTTACACAGTTACGAATGCTGGAACTTATACAGTTGAAGCAGTAAGAGGAACATGTACGATTACAGATACTATTGTGTTTACCGATTTAGCAGTTACAAATCCTTCCAATTTATTAACTTGTAATACGGGTGCCGCTTCTTATAATTTCAATTTAACAACTAATGATGAATTAGCTTTAGGAATAGATTCGGCTACTTACGATGTTTTTTATTATGAAACGCCTGCTGATATTGTAGCAAACAATCCAATTCCAAATGGAAATTTAACTTCTTACCCAAGTGCTGGTGGTCAGACTATTTATATCAAAATATTCAATACCTTAACAGGTAATTTTTGCGATGCTGAGTATCCTTTCGATTTGATTGTTACGAATGCCGTCGTTGCAACACCTCCTAATCCAGTTTCGGTTTGTGAAGGTCAGGGAAATACTACTTATGCTTTTACTAATAGTACGACTAATGAAGTTTTGAATGGTCAATCGCCAGCAAATTATACGGTTACTTATCATAATTCTCTTGTAGAAGCTTCTTCAGGAACAAATCCTATAACTTCTATTACAATTCCAAACGGAACCACTACGGTTACTGTTGGAATCCGAATTCAAGACAATTCTAATCCAATTTGTTTTGATGTTACGTCTTTAACGATTACTGTTAATCCGTTACCAGTTGTTGATGATATTCCAGATCCAATTGAATGTAGTCAATTTACATTACCAGTTATTGTGAATGGAACGTATTATCTGTTGCCAGGCGGACCTACCACACCTGGGCAAGTACAATTTAATATTGGAGATATTTTAGTAGATGGTGGAACGTATTATATTTTTGCTGGTCCCGATGCAAATGGTTGTACAAATGAAGAAAGTTTTAATTTGACTTTAATTGACGAATATGT
Source organism: Flavobacterium sp. UBA7663 (assembly GCF_002483315.1). Taxonomy (GTDB): domain Bacteria; phylum Bacteroidota; class Bacteroidia; order Flavobacteriales; family Flavobacteriaceae; genus Flavobacterium. The sequence goes on along the minus strand of NZ_DLHR01000028.1, from coordinate 126,050 downwards.
TCCACAGTTAGACCATTGTGGTAGATTTATCGTGCCAACACCACCGGCAAATATTGGAAATTTTTACACTCAACCAGGAGGCCCTTTAGGAACTGGAGTTATTGTTTCAGCAGGAACCGAATATTTAAATGCAACAGCCGCAACTTTTACAGAGACTTTATATTATTATGCAGAAGTAAATGGTGTATTGTGTAGAGATGACCAATTTGTTTTCTACGTGCATCCTTTGCCATTAGCAGATGATCCTGCAGATGTTGTAAGTTGTGATAACTATATTTTACCAGCATTAGTAAATGGAAATTATTTTTCTGGACCAAATGGCTCAGGAACTCCTTTGTTTGCGGGTGATGTAATAAGTGTAGCTGGGCCTAATTTTCCAGGCACGTATTACGTTTACAATCAGTTAGCTCATACAACGAGTTCAGGTGCACCAGGAAGCTGTTCTTTAGATAATCCATTTTTGATTGACTTGGTAGATACTTCTGTTTTTACTGCTGTTTCAGGTTGTGGTGCTTACACGTTGCCAGCGGTTCCATTCGGAGGATATTTTACAGCGCCTAATGGTGGAGGAGCTCCAATTACAGATTTGAACATCACGTCTTCACAAGTCGTATATTATTTTACGAATACAACAACGTTACCTAATTGTACTTCTAACTTGAATTATAACATCACAATTCATCCGTTACCGCCTGTAGATACAATTATAAGTGATGTTTATTGTGGTGAATTTGTTTTACCTATTTTAACGAATGGTACTTACTATACTTTATCTGGAGGTCCAACAGTAATTGGCCAACAACAATTAAATGCTGGCGAAATAATTGATTTGACAGGATTAAACCTAGCGCCTGGAACTTATTATATTTACAACGGATTAGATGCTAATAACTGTCAAAATGAATCAAGTTTTACTATTTCTTTGAATCCGTTTCCGCCTGCTGATAATGTTATTGGTAGAACAGAATGTAATCCTTACACTATTTCAGTACCAGTTAACGGAACAATTTATACTGCGCCTGGTGGACCAAGTGGAGGAGGAACTATTGTTTCTTCTACACAAGTTTTTGATACTACCCAAACTTTCTATTTGTATAATATTGAGACTACTACAGGTTGCGAAATTAATCGTCCTTTTACAATTACTTATAATGGAATTAATTTACCGGATTATCCAAACGTAAATGTGTGTGAATTTGAAAATTATCAATTACCAGCCTTAACACATGTAGCACCAACACCTTTTAATTATACCATTGGATATTTTTATGATCCTAATGGAGTAAATCCTGTACCTCCTGGAACCATTTTCAATACGCCAAATACAACAACAACTATCTATGTTTATGCGGTGAATGCCGATGTTAGAACTACTTGTACAGAAGAAGATAGTTTTGATATCATCGTTTCCGAAACGCCAAATTTAGCCACTTTAGGATTGGTTTTTGATAACGAAGAATGCGGAACCTACGTATTGCCAACATTACCAACAACAACGTATAATATTGGTTATTATTCGCAATCGGGAGGTAATTCAGCAGATCTAATTACGAATTTGAATATTTCGACTCCTGGAACGTATACTTATTATGTGTATGCTTCAGCTATTGGGAACCCAAATTGTAATGACGAAATTTCGTTTACATTTACAGTTCATCCTCTTTTAGACATAACGATTCAAGGTGGAATTATTTGTGTAGATTCTCAAACGGGTGATGTATTAAGAACGTTTACCATGAATTCAGGTTTGAATCCTGCATTTTTTATCGTGAATTGGTATTTGAATGGAACATTAATGGGAACTGGCCCTAGCTATGAAGCTTCACAAGCAGGTGTTTATACGGTTGAATTTATCAAACTTACACCAGATGTGGGAGCCAATTGCAACTATAACACAACTACCGTAACTATTGTACAATCGGGTCCAGCTGTTGCTGATTTTACGGTGAGTACTCCATTTGAAAACAACACGTTTATTACTGTAAATTTAACGGGTGGATTTGGAGAGTATCTTTATCAATTGGTTTATCCGGATGGAAGTGTAACCGAATATCAATCGAGTAATGTGTTTACTAATTTACCTACGGGGGAATATTATATAAATATTTACGATATTTTAGGAGGATGTAATCCAACAACTATAGGTCCAATTTACATCATCAATTATCCAAATTATTTCACACCAAATGGAGATGGAGTTAATGATAATTGGAATATTTGGGATTTGAGTCATCAGCCAGATGCAGTGATTAATATTTTTGATCGTTACGGAAAATTCTTAAAACAAATGTCACCTGCGAGTTCAGGTTGGGATGGGATTTACAATGGTGAAGCATTACCTTCTACTGATTATTGGTTTACAGTAGAGTACTTGCCTCAGAACGGAACTGCAAAACAAATTTTTAAAGCACACTTTTCGTTAAAACGATAATTTATTAACATTAACAATTGACTCATTTTCTTTTTGTAAAAGTTGAAGTAACTTTACAAGATGTATGCTTTAGTCGATTGTAATAACTTTTACGTTTCGTGTGAACGTGTTTTTCAACCTCATTTGAATGGTAAGCCTGTCGTGGTTTTGTCTAATAATGATGGTTGTGTTATTTCGCGTAGTAATGAGGCTAAAGCGCTTGGAATTTCTATGGGTGCACCCGAATTTAAAGTTCGAGATGTAATCAAACAGCACAATATTCAAGTTTTCTCTTCTAATTATGCATTGTATGGCGATTTGAGTCATCGTGTTATGAAAACGTTAGAACATTTTACTCCAAATGTTGAGGTCTATAGTATAGATGAAGCTTTTTTGAATTTTTTAGGTCAAGATATACCCGATTATCACGAGTATGGTTTGCAAATTCGTCAACGTATTATAAAGTGGTTGAGTATTCCTACGGGAATTGGTTTTGCGTCTACCAAAGCATTGTCTAAAATAGCAAATCACATCGCGAAGAAATTTCACGAAAGAACACAAGGGGTTTATATAATTGATACCGATGAGAAACGAATCAAAGCTTTAAAATGGACTAAAATTGGCGATGTTTGGGGAATAGGTTTCCGATTAACAAAGAAAATGCAAGCTAAAGGGATTTTAACCGCGTACGACTTTACTTTACCTCACAACGAATGGTTTATTCGAAAAGAAATGGGAGTAGTAGGAATGCGCTTAAAATACGAATTAGAAGGTAAATCCGTATTGGAGATGGAAGAACCAAAAGTTAAGAAAAATATTGCCGTTACACGTAGTTTTGAAAAAGACATATCTGACTTCAACGAACTCAAAGAACGTGTTGTAACTTTTGCTAGTGTTTGTTCCGAAAAGTTGCGAAAGCAAAATTCGTGTTGTTATGGTGTAATTTTATATTTGAGCAAAGATAGATTCAAAGCAGATGGGGCAAAATATAGTTTTTATCGTTTACAAACGTTGCCTTTTCCGAGTAATACCGCTTTTTCAATTAGTGGTTTGGCTATAAAAATGTTGAAAGAATTATATGAAGAAGGCGCTATTTATAAAAAAGCAGGAGTAATTGTAACCGAAATTATTCCAGCCAACCAAAAACAGTTTCATTTATTTGATGATGAAAATCCAAAGTTTCAAAAACTAATGGAAGTCATGGATGCTTATCATGAGAAAGTAGGAGAACGTAAAATTCGATTAGCGACGCAAGATTTGAAACGCACTTGGAAAATGAAACAAAATCACTTGTCGAAACGATATACAACTAATTTTAACGAACTACTAGAAGTGCAATGCAAGTAAATCCTAAAATAACATTCTTTATTCCCGATTTAGAAAATCCTATTCCCACATCTTTTATTTCGGGCGGAATAAAAGCAGGTTTTCCATCGCCTGCAGCTGATTTTGAGGAGTTAAAATTAAGTTTAGATCATCTATTAGTCAAAAATAGAGAAGCCACATTTTATGCCAAAGCTAGTGGAAATTCTATGATAGGAGCAGGAATTGATGATGGAGATATTTTGGTAATCGATAGAAGTTTAGAACCTCGAAACAATGCCATAGCAGTTTGCCTTATAGATGGCGAGTTTACCGTAAAAAGAATTAAGAAAGATAATGACGAAGTTTATTTAATGCCTGAAAATTTGCAATACCAACCTATAAAAATTGGAGAAGAAAATGAGTTGATAATTTGGGGAATTGTAACCTACGCTATCAAACAAATGAAATAAAAAAAGAGGCTGATGAAAATCAGCCTCTTTTTTTATTTTTAATCAATCGATATTAGAAATTAGCTCTATTATCTTTAATTTCTGCTTTGTCTTTTAAAGATTTATAAGCCATAGAAAGAGCATATGATTGATTTTGCGATCTGTCTTGTGTAATGTAAGTAGCGTAACTTGGAACTTCAGGAGCTTTAGTTACAGCTTTAGCTCTTACCATAAACATACCTGAATTTCCTTCAATAATTTCAGAAGTTTTACCAGCAGCTAAACCAAATGCTTTACCAACAACTTTAGGTTCGTTACCAATATTTGGAAGAACAGGCATTTTTAAAGAAACACCAGTAGCAGGTTGAATAGAAGCGCCAGATGCTTTAGCAACTGCTTCTAATGAAGAACCACTCATTTTTTTCTTAATGATTTCAGCTTTTTTCTGATTTCTAATGATTGGTTCTACTTGTTGTTTTGCAATATCAATAGGTAATAAACCACTTTCGTTTCTATCTTTTAATTTTGCAATAACAAAACCTTGAGGAACTTCGAAACGTCTAACATCACCAACTTCGGTATCTTTATTGAATGACCATCTGATGATTTCTCTTTGAGAACCTACACCTTGAACGTATTCGTCAAATCCTTTTAAGTTAGTAGCTGGAATTACTTCTAATCCTGCTTTTTTAGCTAAAGCTGCAAAATCCGAATTTTCATTAGCATCAGCTTCTAATTGACTTGCCTTTGTGTAAATAGCATCAATTGTAGCTTCAGAAGGTTGAACTTTTTGAGCAACAGTTCCCATTAAAACAGCATTGTATTTATCTACTACTTTAATTACGTGGAAACCAAAATCTGTTTCAACAACACCAATTGAACCAATAGCGTTATTAAATACATAATCATTAAATTGAGGAACCATTTGTCCTGGAGTAATGTTGTCGTACTCACCACCATTATTTTTAGAACCTGGGTCGTCAGAATTTGTCATTGCTAACATAGCAAAATTTCCTGGATTAGCTTTTGCTTGTGCTAATAAGTCATTTGCTAAAGCTTGAGCTTCTTCTTTAGTTCTAGTTGCAGTTGATTGAGGTGCTCCTTTATAAGCTAATAAAATGTGACTTGCTTTTGCGCTTGCATTCCCTTTTTTAGCAATCATTTTAGAAATACATTGGTGACCATTGAAAACATATGGTCCGTAAATTCCACCAACAGGTAAGTTGAATAATGCTTCTTGGTAATCAAGAGGTAAATCTTTTTTAGCTAAATAAGTTGAATCAAATTTAATGTCAGAGTTTGCATTAACAAATTCTCCAATATTTGCAACTGAATCAAATTTAGCTCTAACTTCACCAATTGAAGATAACATAGCTTGCTCGTCTTCTTTTGATGGTTTGTTTTCTACTAATACAAAGTCAATACTAGTTGTATTATCTGATTTGTATTTTTTAGGTGATTTTTTCATGAAATCAATAATCTCAGCATCAGTAACCTTAACTTGATCATCGTTTACAGTTGAAAAAGCAACCGTTACATAATCGAAATCTGCTTTATCGTTTTCTAATTTGTATTGGAATTTACCTTCAGCTTTAGTAGTGTAAACACCAGATTTAATCATAGTGTTGTACATTTGCTCAACAGCATATCTTTCAATATTTTTTTCAAATTCTTTCCATTGTAACCATTGAGTTTGGTCTGGAGCATTTTTGATTCCTTTTAAAGATTCTTTGAATTTGTTTTCGTCAAACTGACCAGCAGCATTCAAAAATTGAGGATTTTGAGCTAAGTTAGGATTTTGTTTGATAACGTTGATTAATTGTTCGCTACCGATTTTTAAACCTAATTTGTCAAACTCTTCTGTAAGGATAATTCTTCTAACTTCTTGTTCCCAAGCGTTATTCATAGCTTGAGTTGTGCTAGTGCCTTGCCCTTGTTTTTCAATCATAGCAACATTTTGCATAAATTGTTGTGCTTCAATGTCTGTTCCATTAACCGAACCTACATCGTTAGCTCCTGAGCTAAATGTGCCGCTTTGAATAACATCTGCTAATACAAATGAAAACAATGCTAAAGCAATGATAATAATTAGGAAGAATGAACGTTGTCTAATTTTAGATAAAACTGCCATTTTTATTTGTGTTTAATTTTTTTCAGAGGGCGAAAATACAATTATCTATTTAATAATAAAATAGTAAAGTCATATTTTACTTCAATTTTTTAAAGATTTTTATCTTTTTTCTTCTTTTATGGAAAAACGAACCAATTCGATTTTTTTATTACTTGCCGAATGGATGATAATTTCGAAATTTTCTATGATGATTTTTTCTTCATTTGTTGGAATTTCCTTCGTGTGATTTACGATATAACCACCTAAAGTAGTGTATGAATCAGATTCTGGAATTTGTAAGTTGTATTTTTCATTTAAGAATTCAACTTCTAGTCGGGCAGAGAACAAATACGTGTTTTCTTCTATGATTTCGTCTATTAACTCTTCGTCTAAATCGTGTTCGTCTTCAATTTCTCCAAAAAGTTGTTCAATAATATCTTCCACAGTTATAATTCCAGATGTTCCACCATATTCATCTAAAACAACTGCGATACTTTTTCTTTTTTTGGTTAGTAAATCTAAAGCATCTTTAATGTAAATCGTTTCTGGAATATATTCCACAGGAATCATGACACTTTTAATGGTTTTTGGTTTTTTGAACAATTCGAAAGAATGTACATAACCTAAAATATCATCAATAGAATTTTGATAAATAAGCAGTTTAGAATAACCTGTTTTTACAAATAAATCTTTCAATTCTGAAATTGAATCTAAAATATCAACACCGCTAATTTCGGTTCTTGGCGTCATGATATCTCTTGCTTTTAAGTCGGAAAATTCTAATGCATTTTGAAAGATTTGAATTTCGGAATCAATTTCATTATCATGCGAAACATTGTTCATTTGTTCCGTAATGTAGTTGCCTAATTCTACTTTACTGAAATATTCTTGGACTTGGTCACCTGGAGTTTTAAAGAACGTTCTTAAAATAATATCTGAAATCCAAATGATAAACTTTGTAGGCCAAAAGAATAATTGATAGAAGAAATAGCTAGGAACTGCAAAAAATTTAATAAAGGAATTCGCGTAAATCTGAAAGAAAACTTTCGGAAGAAATTCTGCTGTTAATAAGATGATTGCGGTTGAAATTAACGTTTGAAGTAATAATCCAAAAAATGCTGTAAGTAAGAAATAGTCTTTTAGCCAATTTATGATTAAATCACCAGAATATATACCATAAACTACTAATACTACATTGTTTCCAACGAGCATTGAAGTTATAAATTGTGAAGGTTTCTCGGTAAGTTTATTAAGGATAGAAGCATTAAAGTTTTGTTGTCTTTTCTCAATAGATAAATACACTTTGTTAGAAGAAACATAAGCGATTTCCATTCCAGAAAAGAAAGCCGAAAGCAGTAAACAAATTACAATAATGGCTATCTCCATTTAAGATCTACTTTTTTTGGTATTTGTTGTGAAAATGTCTTCTAAAGAAAAACATTCCTATCGAAACGCCAGCAATAATAAGACTTAAGCCTATGTCACTTAATTCTTTTCCTTCTTGATATTTTCTAAAAGCATCGTATAGAAAGAAAACGGCAAAAATTAAATAAATATATTGGATGAGTTTTAAATAAGTCATAGTAAAATAATTTTATCAAATGTAATAAAAAGTGAAATGCAAAACAATTATTTATCAGAAGTGTTTACTTCACCACTACTTTGTTGCATGTTAAAAATTTTGAAGTCTTTACTGAAATCTACTCCAGGTCCTTCTAAATATCCGCCACCCTCGTCGGTATATTTAAAGTGTTTTTCGGTAAAGAACCATTCGTTTTTTTGGTCAAAATATAATTGAGAAGTTTCTAATTTTTTTCCATTTTGTGAGCTTATGGTAACATTGCCCTGTAAATCAATAATATCTGTTTTTTTGTATGAAATGGCATAATTGGCAACAACAGTAGTAGTGTTACCTTTATTGTCTATTAATGTAACGTGAATGCCTTTTGGGAATTCTGTAAAAGGATTGGTAATGTTGCTATAGTCTAACATTTTCGGGCTTTTTAAAATCGATTTTATTTTGCCTGAATCGGTGTATTTTAAATTTATCCTGTCGGCTTCTCCAGTAGGAATAAAACTGGTTTCACTAAGTTGTTGCACCTTTTTGATGTCACTTTCACATGAAAAAAACATAGTCACGATAAATATCGTGACCATGTTTAAAATATTATTTTTTATGAATAGCTTCATTTTATAAACTAGGAACTACAATGCTTTCTCCAACCCAACAGTTAAAAGCAATTCTTTGACCTTGTTTTCCAGATTGGAAAATCTCTGTTTTTGATGGAGCTGCAGCTCTATAACTTGCAGCTGTTTTATTTGCTGTTGCTTTGATTGATGAATCAACTGCGCCAGCTTTGTCACAATATTGTGCTGCTAACCAGTACATAGCTCTTTTTTCAAATTGGTCATTTCCACAATCATTGATGCTACTTCCGTATAATTGCGCAATTAATAAATACGCTTTACCAAATGATGGTTTTACAGCTAATGCTTTTCTTGCATAAGTACGAGATTGTACTTTGTTCGATTTGCTATACATTACTGCAATTCTGTAATACACATTAGCTTTCTTAGTGTTGTCAGTATATAAGTTAGCAGCTTGGTTGAAATAATCTAAAGCTTTAGTAGTATTTTTTCTTTGAATTTCTACTACACCTAATTGATATGCTGCGTCAGCACTTGGATTTAATTTGTAAAGAGCTTCGGATATTTTCGAGAATATAGGGTCAGAATCACATCCTTTAGCATCTAAACGACTAGCAGCTCTTTTTAACCATTCTTCATTAGTTTTATTTAACTCAAAACCTTTTTGATAGAATGGAATAAGTTTTTCGCAAGTAGATAATTCTAAAACGATATTATCCATGTCGTTTCTAACATTTCCAAAAATCTCTAAACTATTTTCAATTCTAGCTTTTCTTGTTTTTTCTTTGTCTGATAAAACCTGTCCAGCTTCTTCTCTTGTTAAGAAACCATCGTTTTCTTCAGATAATTCTTTTTCTTCTTCATCAAGTTTTTTAGAAATATCATCATATTTATCAAATACTTGTTGTAATTCAACTCCTTTATTAGCTTTGTGATTGTTTACTAAAATTTCAAAGTAAACATACATTGCTTTTGCATATTTGAAATTTGCATAATCAGTTTTGAATGCATCATCTAGTAATTGATAGACTTCTTCATTAGTTCCAATTTTATTTTCAAACAATGCTAAACCTTTTTTCATTTTATTTCCAGCACCATTGTTTGGAAAATGTTGATCATGCTCGTCATATAATTTTAATAAATCACGAACGTATTTTTCTTTATCTTGAGGCGTTGTTGCTTTTTCAATTTTCAACTTAACAGCCAATTCTCCAAAAGAATAAATGCTTTTGTGGAAAGATGGGCAGTCTTTTCTTAAAGTTGTTAAATAGTCGTAAGCTGTTATATCTTTAGCTTTAACTGAAGTTGACATTAAGCTCAAGGTTTCGGTGCAAGCTTCAGTATTTTGAGCTTGTACAAAAAAACCAGCTATAGCAATAAATAGTAAAGTTAATTTCGTTTTCATTTTTCTGCTTGTAAATAATTATTAATCAATTTTTCTTTTTTCAAACCACTTGGCGCCAAGATTTAGCCCAACACTTACATTAAAATAATTTTCTTCAATTAAGCCGTTTGACGAAGTTCCTCTTTTTCCAAATTCGAAACCTAAATCAATTTTGGAGAAACCTAGTGGTAAACCTAAACCAAAATTCATGCCATAATCATTGATGCTTTCATTTTTTAATACTAAACCAGTATTTTCATATTTGAATCCAGCTCTGTAAACAATTCTTTCAAAATAATTAGAGAAAGAGTCATATTTTGGGATGTAATAACCACCAAGCGCAACACGTGTTGAGTTTTCGTAAGAAACAGGTATGGTTTCTGTAAATCTGTTAACTAAGTTCTTGTTTTGAGTGAATGTTAGTTCAGTTCCTAATAACCATTTTTTACTTTCACCTAATCCAAAACCTAAGCTTAATTTGCTTGGAATGATTAAATTTGTGTTAGGAACCGCGATGTCTTCATCATCGTTTGAAAATTCTGCTCCTGAGGCTGAGTAAATTACAGTAGCGATGTTTCTAGAATTGTTAGTGCTTAATTTAGTTTCTGGGCTGTAAGTTAAACTCGAATGAAATGTGACTTTTGTGTTGATTTTAGTGTTGTAAAGTAGTCCAAGATTAAACGAGACTCCATTCAATTCGGTGATATTTCTTTCTCGTGTTGTGTACTGTGTAAAATCTGGAGCCAAAATCCTTTTGTTAAAATCATTCGTAATGTCACCAAAATGGTAAGCAAAATCTAAACCAACGCTTAGATTTTTATTGAATGTATAAGAACCTCCGACAAATACTTTATTGATAAATCCATTTCCTTCTTTTCTAGAATAGCTTGTTTCAGTAGAACTTACCGTTGTGTTTTCGTTCTTGTATCCAACTGCTGAGTAGGGCATTAACCCAAATGCCATTCCAAATTTCCCTAATGGTAAACCTACAGCAAGATAATCAAAACTTGTTCTTTGTGCTTTTTCTTTTTCTAAATCAGTACTGAAATTTGTGAAAGAAGATGTTCCTCCAACAGCAAAAGTGGTTAATTTCAGTTTTGAATAAGAGGCTGGATTCATTAATCCTAATTGAATACTATCCCCAGTAATTGACAATCCTCCCATTGCTCTAGCGTCTTGAGTTCCTCGGAATTTCACTTCTCCTAATCCATAGTAAGAGTAAGGTGATGCGGTATTGTCTTGTCCCCAAGAGGCTATTGAAACAAAAATACTAGCAAATACTATAAGTTTTTTAATCATTTTTTTGTGTGTATAGTGATAATAAGTTCAAACTTTCTAATAAGAAATTTGAATTGGCAAATATGGTGCTTTTTAATCTTTTAGCCAAAAATTCTGCGTCTCCTCCTGTTAAAATTATTGTTAAATCTTGATTTTTAAGAGAATATTGTGAAATAAACCCTTCAATTTCAAAGATTACACCATTGATTACACCACTATGAATTGAGGTTTTTGTGCTATTTCCGATGATTTTAAAATCGTCATTTGTTGATAATAATGGTAATTTTGAAGTGTAATCATTCAAACTTTTGTATCTAATTTTTATTCCTGGTGAAATAGCGCCTCCTAAATATTGATTTTCAGCATTCACAAAATCATAAGTAATACAGGTGCCAGCATCAATAATTAATCTATTTTGATTTGGATACATTAAGGTAGCACCAGCCGATAAAACCATACGGTCAATCCCTAAGGTTTCTGGTGTAGTGTATAGATTGGTAAATGGAAATTTCGATTTATGGTCAATAATTTCTGTTGGGAATCGATTTTGAATGTAATCTATCACTTCTTTTTCTAATTTTCCTACCGAAGAAAGGATGATTTTTTGAAGATTGGAATATTTTTCAAAAATATTTTCAAAATTTTTCAAAGCTTCATGAGATTCAAAAATAGAAAAGTCAAGTTGCTTATTGTGTTCAAAGACAGCAACTTTAATTCTTGAATTTCCAACATCGATTGTTAAAAGCATGGTTTTGTTTTTGGAAGTGCAAATATACAAATTGATTTTTTTTATTATTTGTTTTGGAAAATATAAAAATCGTTCTATATTTGCACCCGCAATCAACAAGCAGTAATGCTCTAAATTGTAATGGTACCTTAGCTCAGATGGTAGAGCAATGGACTGAAAATCCATGTGTCCCTGGTTCGATCCCTGGAGGTACCACAAAACCCGAATAGCAATATTCGGGTTTTTTGTTTTATATTGCTTTGTAAAATGAGTTTATAAAATCATTTCTTCATAAGAAAGTACAACTGAATAGCCTTTTCCTTTGAAATATGCTGTTGGGTTTTCTTTAGAAATCGCCATGACAAAATCGCCTCCCCAAGCTCCTAAACTTTTAATTACACCTTTAAAATCTGGAAAAAGTTTTTCTTGAATGGTTTCTATTTCTAGAACATCACTCATGATAATTTCATGTTTCTCCATTTGTTTGGCAAATTCTTTTCCTTCTTTACAATCTATGGCATCGTAAGTAATGGTGTTGATTTTTGAAATCACAGCATTTACATGATGGTGTTTTGACATGTAATTTGCAATAGCCATTTTGCTGCTTTGTTTCTGATTCAAATACACAAAATGAATGTTTTCTTTGAATGAAGGGTTAAAATGAATTGCCTTGAAATGTGGTTTTTCATTTTCTAAATGATAAACTATAGGTGAATTTGATTTCGCGCAAGCAATGTCGTAACCACTTCCTCCAAAACTTTTTTGTAACAATTCAAATGCATCAATTTGTAGCCAGTCACCAATACTATTTATTAATGTTGATGATGTTCCTAATCCCCAAAGGCGAGGAAAAGTCAAGTGTGTTTCAATTTCGTATCCTTCTTTTTCTAAAAACTTTGGATTTTGAACAAAGGCCTGATGTAAAATTTCAATTAAAGTGTTTTTTACAGTGGAATTGTTTTCGTTTGTGATTTTAGTTTTTACTTCTTCAAACAAAATAATGTCTTCAAACCAAATACTTTTGTCGGAATCAAAGCTTGTCCATTTAATTTGGTTGTTTGTTCCTTGTTTTACTACTAAATTTTGTCCGAACTTTGTAGGTAATGCCAATGCCTTAGCGCCATCTAAAACAACGTATTCGCCTGTAATGAGTAATTTTCCGTTACTGTAAAAAGTTTGGGTTTCCATTAACTTCTAATTTTTTCCAAATAATCGACAACCAAACTATGAGAAACAGTAGTATTTTTAAAATAATCTAATACTTGTTGTTTTTCTTCTTTGGTAGCTTTGTGTTGGTTTAAAATGTTCATCAAGTGCATTTTCATGTGACCTTGTTGAATTCCTGTTGTAGTAAGCGAACGTAAAGCAGCAAAGTTTTGAGCTAAACCAGCAGCGGCAACAATTTTCATTAACTCCTCAGCTGATGGTTTTCCTAATAATTCCATTGAAAATTTCACTAATGGATGTAACGAAGTTAAACCACCTACAGTTCCTAATGCTAACGGAATTTCCATCCAGAAAGTGAAAATATCGTTTTCAATTTTTACATGCGATAAACTCGAATATTGTCCTGATTTACTTGCATAAGCGTGAATTCCAGCTTCAACAGCTCTGAAGTCGTTTCCTGTTGCTAAAACTACTGCGTCGATTCCGTTCATGATGCCTTTGTTGTGAGTAACAGCTCTGTAAGGTTCTACTTCTGCAATTCGAACTGCAGTCGCAAATTTTTGAGCAAATTCGGCTGAATCGATGTTTTTATCTTCTGTAAGTTGGTCTATCGGACAAGAAACTTCAACTCGAACGACACAATTTGGTACAAAATTGCTCAGAATACTCATTACGATTTGAATGTTTTTTTCATCCGATGTAAAATCAGTATATTCTTGTGCTTGATTTTCTAATGTTTTAGCAAATTGTTCTAAACATGTATTGATGAAATTCGCACCCATACTGTCTTTTGTGTTGAAAGTAGCATGTAATTGATAATAATTTGGAATTTCGTTGGTTTTATTTCTCAACTCGATGTCTAAAATTCCGCCACCACGCTTTTGCATGTTTTTGGTGATTTCTTGAGTATCGTCAAAAAATGTTGGTTTTATTTTATTGAAAAAAGAGGTTAGTTTTTCATTATTTCCATTAAAAAGAAAATGAACTTGACCAATTTTTTCTGTATTGATAATAGTAGCTTTAAAACCACCTCGTTCTCCCCAAAATTTCGCAGCTTTTGAAGCAGCCGCTACCACCGAACTTTCTTCGATAGCCATAGGAATTGTGTAACTTTTTCCGTTGATAATAAAGTTTGGCGCTACACCATATGGAAGATAAAAGTTGGTTAAGGTATTTTCAATGAATTCGTCATGTAATTTTTGTAAATTTTCATCGGAATTCCAATATTTTACAATGCTTTCTTTTGCTTCTTCTGGATTTACGAAATACGTATTGGTAATCCAATTTATTTTTTCTTCTTTAGATAATTTTGAAAAGCCTTTAACATTTTGATTCATAGCAACTGAATTAATTTCAAATAGAAAGCAAAGATACTAATTGGATTAATTAGGAAGACTATTTATCCATTTAAATAAAGTGTTTTCAAATAAAATTTTATCGACAGGTTTAACTATAAAATCATCCATGCCTACTTCTAAGCATTTTTCTTTTTCACCTGTAATGATTCCTGCAGTAATGGCAATAATAATTGTATTTGGATTTGTTTTTCTTATTTCTGTCGACGCTTCATAGCCATTCATAATTGGCATTTGAATGTCCATGAAAATAATATTGGGTTTGTTTTCTAGTGCTAAATCAACTGCTTCTTGGCCATTTTTTGCTTCGTAAATGATGCAATTTGGAACTTTGTTCAATATTAATGTTTTGGTCAAGAGCATGTTTATTTTGTTGTCATCAGCAATTAAAATTTTAATGGCATTAAGTAAAACTTCTTCCTTGCTATTTGGGATTGGTTGTATTTTTTCTGAATTATTTCGGTTTAGGTAACTTTGTAATGCATCAAGTTTTATGGGTTTTATGATACTTTGAACATTTTTATTGGTTCCAGTTTCATTAAATTTCGAATTGGAATTTTGCATCACTATTATTGAAATAGTTGGCAGATTATTAAGGTTGTTTATGATTTTAATGGTTGTTACTTCAGACAAATATTCTAAATCTAAAAGCAATAAATCGTATTTGTTTTCTGAAACAAAATCAGGAATGGTTTCTAAATTGTTTTGGTAAATATCGGCATCAATAGAAAAATTTTGTAACATCTTTTTAATTATTGAAGCCACTAGTTCATTGTCCTCTATAATTAAAGCTTTTTTAAAGTTGAGCTTACTTATATTTAAATGATTGTTACAAATTTCTGATTTTAATTCTAATTCGAAACTAAAAGTAGAGCCAACATTAGGTTCACTATCAATTTCTAATTTACTATTCATTAATTTGAGAAGGCTGTTTGTAATGGTTAACCCAAGTCCAGTTCCACCATAATTTCGAGTTGTAGAATTGTCTTCTTGAGTAAAAGCTTCAAGGATTTTTTTCTTGTTTCCTTTTTTAATTCCAATGCCGGTATCTTTAACGCTAAATTTAATTTTTGATGAGTTATTACCAATATTTACAGACGAAACTTCTAATTCGATATGTCCTTTTAAAGTAAATTTGATAGCGTTATTAAGTAAATTTTGTAAAATTTGTTTCAGTCTAATTTCATCTACCCAAATGGCACAATGTACATCTTTGTGGATATTTACAATGAGTTCCAAATTTTTCTGATGCGCCATAAATTTCATCATATCTACACATTGATTGATGATGGCATGTAAACTTGTTTTTTCGTTATCGATGATTAATTTTCCAGCTTCAATTTTAGAGATGTCTAAAATATCATTTACCACATCTAATAAGGTAGAAGCCGATTGATTAACGGTTTCTAAATGTTGCTTTTGAATTTCGGTTAAATCAGAACCTAATAACAAATTACTAAATCCGATAATTCCGTTTAATGGGGTTCGGATTTCATGACTCATATTGGCTAAAAATTCTGATTTGGCTTTGTTAGAAGATTCGGCTAATTCTTTAGCAATTACAGCTTCTTCAGCTATTTTTCTTTCGGTAATGTCAATTAATACACCTTCAATATAGGCTACCTCGTTGTTAATAATAATACCTTCTCCGTATTCTTCTACCCAAACATATAATCCATCTTTTTTTCTAATACGACAGGTTACTTTGTAAGGTTTTCGGCTGTGTAAGGCTTCATCAATTTTAATTCTTAATTCTTCTTCTTCATCAGGATGATAAAGATCAAGTAATGAAATTTTATTACTCATAAAATCATCACGATTATAGCCTGTAAGTTTTTCTATTTCGTCATTTAAATAAACTTTTGTTCGTGCTTCGTCGTATTTAACTAAAAAAACAGAAGCTGGAATGTTATTAGCTAATAGTCTAAATTTTTCCTCACTTTCGGCTATTGCTTTTTCATTATTTATTCTTATGATAGTTGAAGAGATATTGTGCGATAATGTTAGAAGTATGCTGATTTCTTCATCTGTCCAAATACGTTCATTTTTGCAATCATCAAATCCTATAAACCCTAAAAATGTATCTTTATCAAAAAGAGGTATTATTAGAATAGAAATTATATTTTGTTCGATAAGAATTTTTTTGAAATTCCCTTTAGGAATATTTTTTGTTAAACTATTATATGGTTTTTTCGTTAAAATAATTTCCATGAAATCTGAAAAAAGATCATGTGGAAAATTTTGTAATTCAGGATTATCAATTTCTGCTAAATCTGTTTCAGAAACCCATTCAAAGCGTTGACTTATTAAATTTGTTTTGATATCATTTTCAAAATAATATAGGCGATCTACTTTTAATACTTTACCTATTTGTTCAATTGAAGTGTCAAAAATTTGGTCTTTATCTTTGTGAATTAAAAGATTACTGGTTACGTTTGCTATAGCAGTTAAAATTTCATTTTTATAAATGATTTGATTTTCAGCATTTTTCCTTTTTGTTGTTTCAATTGCAAGTGCTATAATTTCGGCAACAGTTTTGCAAAAATTGATGTCTTCATTTGTCCAATATCTCAGTTCGTTTGTTGCTTCAATACATAAAATGTTTTTAAGCTCACCTCCAATATAAATAGGAATATCTAACAACGATTTGATGTCGTATTTAGGGAAATATTCTTTTGTAAACTCCTCTAAAGATTCATCTTTATATACATTTGAAGCAATAATTATAGGCTGAGATTCAATGTTTGAAATATAGTTACTAATGTCATTTTTTAAAATTTTTAAATCAGCATAATGTTTGTCTTCGCAATGAACATAAATATTTTTCAAATCGATATGATCTTCATTGAAATCCCAAAGCGCCACACGATCGATTCGTAATCCGATAGCGGTTTCTTTACATATGTGTCTAATTAAATCATCTAAGCTTTGAAATGTTAAAAAATTTAATGTAGATAGTTTGTTGGATATAGAATTTAATCTACTAATTTCTTCAATTCTTTTGTGCTCTTCTAGTTCTATAAGTTTGGTATTAGTAATATCTCTAATAATGCAAGAAAATCCAGAAACTATATCGTTTTCATCTCTTTTGATGGTAACTTTTTGTGAGACCCAAATTTCATCACCATTTTTTTTAATTATAGGGAATTCTAAAATGTCAAATTCATCTGTTTCTGAGATGGAATCTACGTAAAATTTAGACACAGTGTTTTTAAAGTCGTCTCTTATAAAATCACTAAAATGTCTGCCTAAAAGTTCTTCTAATCGATACCCTAATGTTTGAATTGAAAATTTATTAGCATAAATGATATTGCCATATCGATCACTTTCATAAATGATGTCTTTAGCATTTTGAATCAAATTAGCATACTTGGTTTCTAAACTAATTTTAGAAGTTACATCTTGTCCTGTGGCAACGTAAGTACTATTTTTTTGTTTAAAGTCGGTCCACTGTATGAATTTGTAATCTCCGTTTTTACACTTTAATTTTCTGAAATAAACAGCATTTGGTTTGAATTTATTTGTATAGTCAATCGATTCAAATTCAGTGTCTTCTGTTAATTGCCAAAAAGCTTTTCCTAAAACTTCTTCTGGACTGTAACCTAATATTTTAGTTATTGAATCATTACAATAAAGCACGTTGCCCATGTTGTCTGTGGCAATAATAATCGAGTTTGTGTTGTTTATAATATCTTGGGTAAAAATCAGTCTTTCGTTTGCTTTAATGTTTCGTATTATTTGCCCTAAATGAATGATCATTATGATAAACAAAGCGTTTATAAGAGTTATAATGTTTGTTGTTTCTTCATTTTTTAAAATGGTAAGGATGAATAAAAGAATGAAGTTGATGCCAATAAAAATTAGATATGTAGTAAATCGTTTAAAAATTGCAAAAGCAAAAAATAACAGTAATAAATATTTTGAAAACAAAAGAAAATTCATCTTTTCTTTAAAAAAACCATAGATTACAGATAAAAGGAGTAAATAAAAACAAATTCTAAAAATGGTGTAACTGAATTTAGCTATTTCTTTTTTTGATGTTATTATGAAAATGAAAACACAAAAGGCACCAATGAGAAATTCAAAATAAGAATTAACGCTTTTAGATTCATTAAAAATCAAATAGAACAATTCGGCAACAGGAAATATTAATCCGAGATATAAAAAATAATATCTGTATTGCGTGTTAGAATGATGGTTTATAGTGTTTCTTAAAGTTCTAAAATCGATATTAGATGATTTTAATTGAAAATTAAAAAACAGTCCAAAAACAGCTAAAAGAAGAATTAAATAAACAAATACATATAAATTAGCAACAGCAAGTATGTTGGAAAAAAAAAATAATCCATTTTGTAGCGTTACTATCATTTATTTAAGGGGTTCATTTTAATTATAAATGTAACTAAATATTTTTTAAAAATCAAAAACTTTATTAAATGAAGTTAAAATTATGGTTAATTCATATATTTTCACTAAAATTGGGGTCTTTAAGAACATATTTATTATGAAAAAATACAGTTTAGCAGTATTGCTTTTTGTAGTGAGCTCATTATCAGTAGTAGCTCAACAAAAAATTACTTTAGAAGAAATTTGGGGCGGTGCTTTCAGAACAAAAGGAATGGACGCTTTGAGTGCAATGAAAAACACCAACCAATACACGGTGTTAAATTACGATAGAAATTCAAAAAGTTATCAAATCGATTTGTATGATTTTGCAACTTTAGAAAAAATAAGTACACTTTTTGATACCAAGAATCATTCAGAAGTAACTTCAATTGATAGTTATTCCTTTGATAAAAACGAGGAAAAGATTTTAATTGCTACTAAATCAAATCCTATTTTTCGTCATTCTTTCACTGCTGAATATTTTATTTACGATATTCCATCTAAAACAGTGAGCAGTTTTACTACAAACGCTATTCAAGAACCTACTTTTAGCGCTGATGGAACTAAAATTTCATATGCTTTTGAAAACAATTTATACATTCACGATTTAGTTTCGGGAGCTAAAATTCAAATTACGCAAGACGGACAAAAAAATAAAATCATCAATGGTATTACGGATTGGGTGTATGAAGAAGAATTTGCATTCGTAAAAGCTTATGATTGGAATGTAACGGGAACAAAAATTGCGTACATCAAATTTGATGAAACCGAAGTTCCAGAATTTTCAATGGATATGTATAACGAAGGATTATATCCAACACAAACAGTTTTCAAATATCCAAAAGCGGGTGAGAAAAACGCAATCGTTTCTTTACATATTTTCGATTTAAAATCAGGAACTACTAAGAAAATCAATTTGGGAGATTACAAAGATTTTTATATTCCAAGAATCAAATGGACGAATGACGCTGCTACTTTAAGCGTTCAAGTAATGAATCGCCATCAAAATAACTTAGACTTACATTTTGTAGATGCTAATGCAGGAACTACAAAAATTGTTTTAAACGAAAAAGATAAAGCATACGTTGATGTGACCGACAACTTAACCTTCCTAAAAGATAATAGCTTTATTTGGACATCAGAAAAAGACGGATTCAATCATATTTACCACTATGACAAATCAGGTAAATTGAAAAAACAAATTACTTCTGGTAAATGGGAAGTGACTAACTATTACGGTTTTGATGAAAAATCGGGAATGATTTACTATCAATCGGTTGAAAATGGTTCAATTAATAGAGACGTTTACGCTGTCAAAATTGACGGAAAATCTAAAATGAGATTGTCATCAAAAACAGGAACAAATTCGGCAACTTTTAGCCCGAATTTCCAATTCTTCATCAATACCTATTCAAGTGCCACATCTGCGCCAACTTATACTTTAAACAATTCAAAAATTGGGACAGTTGTAAAAACAATTGTTTCTAATGAGGCTGTTGAAGCTAAGTTAGCAAAATATGATGTTACTCCAAAAGAGTTTTTTGTATTAACTACCGAAAAAGGTCAGCAATTAAACGCTTGGATGATTAAACCAAAAAACTTTGATGCGACTAAGAAATATCCAGTTTTTATGTTTCAATATTCTGGACCAGGTTCGCAACAAGTTGCAAACACTTGGAACGGAACTAATGATTATTGGTTTATGATGTTAGCACAACAAGGCTACATTGTAGCTTGTGTTGACGGAAGAGGAACAGGTTTCAAAGGAGCCGCTTTCAAAAAGTGCACACAAAAAGAATTAGGAAAATACGAAGTAGAAGATCAAATTGATGCAGCAAAAGTAATTGGAAAATACAACTACGTTGACCCTTCAAGAATAGGAATTTTTGGATGGAGTTATGGCGGATTCATGTCGTCAAACTGTTTGTTTCAAGGAGCTGATGTATTCAAAATGGCAATTGCGGTAGCTCCAGTAACTTCTTGGAGATATTACGATAGTATTTACACTGAGCGTTACATGCAAACTCCACAAGAAAACGCTAGTGGTTATGATAATAATTCGCCAATTAATCACGTAAGTAAATTAAAAGGAAACTTTTTATTAATTCATGGAACTGCTGACGATAACGTACATGTTCAAAACACCATGAAAATGGTAGAAGCATTAGTTCAGGCAAACAAACAATTCGATTGGGCAATTTATCCAGATAAAAATCATGGAATTTACGGCGGAAAAACACGCTTACAATTGTATACTAAAATGACGAATTTTATTAAAGAAAAATTATAATAAACCAATAAACTAAAACTAATTTATATGAGTGAAGTAGCAGCTAAACAAAGCCATCCAAAAGGACTATGGGTTTTATTTGGAACCGAAATGTGGGAGCGTTTCAATTTCTACGGAATGCGAGCAATCTTAACATTGTTCATGGTAAACGCTTTAATGATGAAAGAAGCAGATGCTTCTTTAATTTATGGGGGATTTCTTGGATTGTGTTATCTAACACCAATGTTAGGGGGTTTTATTGCAGACAGATTTTTAGGTAACAGAAATTGTATTATGTTGGGCGGATTAATGATGGCCGCAGGACAGTTGTTGTTGTTTTTTAGTGCGAGTGTATTTGGCTCAAATTTATCTTTGGCAAACACATTACTTTGGTCAGCTTTAGGAATTATCATTTTTGGTAATGGATTCTTCAAACCAAATATTTCATCAATGGTTGGAAGTCTATATCCAAAGCAAGAAAAAAGCAAATTAGATACTGCTTTTACTATCTTTTATATGGGTATAAACATTGGGGCTTTCTTAGGTCAATTTATCTGTCCTATTTTAGGAGATGTAAAAGATGCTGGTGGACTTAGAGATATTCATGCTTTTAAATGGGGATTTTTAGCTGCGGCTTTAGCAATGTTAATAGGAACCGCAGTATTTTATTTTCTGAAAAATAAATATGTAGTTACACCAGAAGGAAAAGAGATAGGTGGTTTGCCTTCAAAAAATGATGCTGGAGACTTTGAAGAAGGTGAGTCGCAAAAAGCTCATTTTACTATGGGTTCTATTTTTATTTCGTTAGTAGTTTTTGCAGCTGTTTTCTTCGTGTTTAATTATTTTACAGATGGAAATAATGTTGTTAAATCTATTATTTATCCAATTATATATGCTAGTGGTGTAGCCTTAGCGGTGTTAATTTTATTAGATAAAACATTAACTAAAGTAGAAACACAAAGAATTTGGGTAATTTATATAATGTCATTCTTTATTATTTTCTTTTGGGCAGCGTTTGAGCAAGCGGGCTCTTCGTTAACTTTTATTGCAGATAATCAAACAGATAGAAGCTTTTTTGGTTGGAATATGCCACCGTCAATGGTGCAAATTTTTAATGGTTTATTTGTTGTTTTATTAGCATTTCCATTTAGTATTTTATGGGATAAGTTAAGAGCAAAAAACAACGAACCTCTTTCGACGGTTAAACAATCAATCGGTTTATTGTTAATTGCAGTAAGTTATTTTATAATAGCTCATAATGTAAAAGATTTAGGTAACGAAGGTTTGTTGGCAATTAAATGGTTAATTCTATTATATTTGATTCAAACATGTGCTGAATTATGTTTGTCTCCAATAGGACTTTCATTGGTTGGTAAATTATCTCCAAAACGTTTCGCTTCTTTGGCTTATGGCGTTTTCTTTATTTCAAATGCTGCTGGTTACGCTCTTTCAGGTACTTTAGGTTCAATTTTACCTCCAACAGGTGATAAATATATGGCGGCTCAAAAAGAAAATATTGATTTGAGAGCAATTTTAGATGAAACAAAAGACCCTGAAGCAGCAGAATTATTTTCTTTAGCAAAATTAAATTTAGCTAAAGTTGACAAAGAATTGGCAGCTGAAAATAAGATAGATATCAATTCTAAATTAGAGAATATTTTAAAAATTAAAAGCGAAAAAGAGTTAGCGCAAAAGAATAAAACAGTTTTTGTTAATAATTTTAAAGCTACCGATACAACTTTCACTGTTGAGGAATTAAAAATCATCAAAGAGAAAAAGATTATTTCTGCAGAATATCCTGAATTTGCTGGCAATAAAATACGAACATTATATGATTTCTTTATGGTTTTCGTTGTTTTATGTGGAATAGCAGCAGCAATTTTATTTGCATTAACTCCAGTAATTAAAAAGATGATGCACGGCATTCGATAATTATTAAAAAATATTTTTATATCTTTCAAACCTACAAGAAACCCTTGTAGGTTTGTTTTTTTAAATACAATAAATTATGTGGAAAAGTCATCCTAAAGCATTGCCTTACTTGTTTTTATCTGAAATGTGGGAACGTTTCGGTTACTATTTAATGATTGGTATTTTTACCTTATATCTTAAAGATGTTGAAGCCGGATTCGCCATGACCGAGAAAGAAGCATCCGATTTATACGGAACTTTTATCGCTTTGGTATTTTTAACGCCTTTTATTGGCGGTTTAGTTGCCGATAGATATTGGGGCTACAAAAAATCTATCGTAATTGGTGGTATTATGATGGGAGCTGGTTATTTCATGATGGGAATTCATGACATTACGATGCTTTACATTGCCATGACATTAGTTATCGTTGGTAACGGTTTCTTCAAACCAAATATCTCAACACTTTTAGGTAACTTCTATACTGAGGATAAATTCAAAGACAAAAAAGATGAGGGTTACAATATTTTCTACATGGGAATTAATGTTGGAGCGTTCATTTGTAACTTCTTTGGAGCAGCTTTACAAATTCTATTAGGTTGGCAATACGCTTTCATGGCAGCTGGTGTTGGAATGTTTATAGGAGTTATTGTTTTCTTATTAGGAACAAAACATTATGGAAATCAAACCGAGAAAAAAGGAGTGCAACCTGGCGACATGCCTTTCTATAAAATTGTACTTTTCATTTTATTACCATCAGCAGTTTTTGGAGTTATTGGTTGGCTGTTAAAAGGAGTAACTTCTGAAGCAAATCCGAATGGTTATATATTTGGTTCGGATAGTACAGATGCCTTTATTTTTGCTTGTATTCCAGTAATTTTCTTCTACGGAAGTTTGTACTTCAAAGCCAAAGTGGAAGACAAAAGACCTATTGGTGCTTTGTTAACCATTTTCGCAGTTGTAATTTTATTTTGGGGTGTTTTCAAATTGAATGGTTCTGCATTAAACACTTGGGCTGACCGTTATACTGATAGAGAAATCACAGGAACCACACAAACCGTTTTTAATGGATTAAAACTAGCCAAAGAGGTAGAATACAAAAAAGATATTGTTGAATTATACGATGCCAGTTTCCGTATTCAAAAAGTTGACGGAGAAGTTCAAAAAACAGTTGATTATCCAGTTTATTTTAGAAACGTAGCCAAAGATAAATTACCTGAAGAAGGTTCTAAAGTTTCGCTTTGGGCAACCAATTTAAGTCAGTCTATAAATCCAGGTTGGGTTATTATTTTAACGCCTTTAGTTGTTGCATTCTTCACTTTCTTAAGAAGTAGAAAAAAAGAACCTTCAACACCAACAAAAATCGCCTTTGGTTTATTGATTTCGGCTTTATCCGTTTTAGTAATGATTGCTGCGGTAAATATGGGAGCAAACGGTTCTGAAAAAGTAAGTGTTTGGTGGTTAGTTGCTAATTACGGGGTTATCACCATTGGAGAGTTATTCTTAAGCCCGATGGGATTATCAGTGGTTTCTAAATTAAGTCCTACAAATATCACTTCTTTAATGATGGGCGGTTGGTTCTTATCAACTTCTATCGGAAATAAATTGAGTGGGGTTTTAGCAAGTCTTTGGGATACATACGATAACAAGCAAGATTTCTTTTGGATTAACTTCGGATTATTAATGTTTGCTACTTTATTAATGTTCATTTTGTTGAAACAATTGAATAAAGTAATGCAAGAAAAAGGAATTCACTAAGATGCAAACAATAGAAGAAATTCAAAATTTTAAAGGAAAATACCCAAAGCAACTTTGGTATTTATTCTTTAGCGAAATGTGGGAGCGTTTCTGTTTCTATGGAATGCGAGGAATGCTTTACTTCTATATGGTTCATCATTTACTAATGGACAAAGAAGCGGCTAATCTTCAGTATGGCGCTACTCAAGCATGGGTGTATGCTTTTACGTTTATTGGAGGTCTATTTGCCGATAAAATTTTTGGATTCAGAAAATCTTTATTTTGGGGTGGTTTATTAATGATTGTTGGAAGTTTAATTTTAGCAATCGATCCAAAATCTATGTTTTTCGTAGGAGTGAGTTTTACCATTGTAGGAACTGGTTTTTTTAAACCTAATATCTCATCGATGGTTGGTAAACTTTACAGAGAAGGTGATACTAGAACTGATGCTGGATTTTCATTATTTTATGCGGGTGTTAATTTAGGCGCTTTAATTGGTGGTTATGTTTGTATAGCTGTTGGAAAAAGAGAGATGTTATCTTCTATCATACCTGAAGGTTTAGAATGGAATATTGCTTTTGGATTGGCAGCTGTTGTTATGGTTATTAGTTTATTGACTTTTACACAAACTCAAAAAAGTTTAGGAAATATTGGTTTATCGCCTTTGCAACATATTGAATCTGGAAAAAGAAAAATTTATGAATGGTCAACTTATTTAGGTTCTATTTTGATTATTCCAATAATAATCGTAATGGTTTCTAATACAGAGTATACAGATTACTTTATGTATACCATTGGTCCATTTTCATTGCTATATTTAGCCTATGAAATGCGAGGTTTTTCAATAGCTGAAAATAAAAAGTTAATTGCGGCAGTTATTTTTATGCTATTTTCAATTGTTTTTTGGGCGTTTTTCGAACAAAGTGGAGGTTCTTTAAGTGATTTTGCTGCTGAGAATTTAAACAATACAGTTTTGGGAATTTCTTTAGATCCTAATGGTGTAAACAACTCAGCAAATTCTTTCTTTGTAATTGCTTTCGCAGCATTAGTGGGTATGGTTTGGCTTTGGATGGCAAAGAAAAAAATTGAGCCTAATACAATTATTAAATTTGGACTAGCTTTTCTGTTTTTAGCAGGAGGTTTTTGGGTGTTTTATTATACTAAGTTTTTTGCAGGACCAGATGGAAAAACTTCATTAGATTTATTTACATTCGGATGGTTTGTAATCACATTTGGAGAATTGTGTTTGTCTCCTATTGGAATGAGCGCCATGACAAAATTATCGCCACAAAAAACACAAGCAGTTATTATGGGAATGTGGTTTTTAGCAAGTGCTTACGGTCAATATTTTGCAGGTTTATTAGGTGCAAATATTGCAAGTGCGTCTAAAAATATGACAAATTTAGAAAAGTTAAATACTTATGCAGATGGCTACCAACAATTGGCCATTTATGCTCTAATTGCTGGAGTTGTTTTAATCGCGATATCACCTTTAGTTAAAAAATTAATGCAAGAAGTTAAGTAATAGCTGTTTTTGGCATCCAATTTGCTTAATTTTGTTTTATAAAATTTAAAATATGAAGAAGATTTTAGTAATAGCGTTTTTAACTTTGACTAGTATGTCAATGCAAGCGCAAGAAGAATTAACTTGGCATACTGATATGTCAAAAGCAACCGATATTTCGATAAAAGAAAATAAACCGATGTTCTTGTTTTTTACAGGTTCAGATTGGTGTGGATGGTGTATTCGTTTGCAAAAAGAAGTTTTCAAAACCCCAGAATTTATCAAATGGGCAAAAGATAATGTGGTTTTAGTGGAATTGGATTTTCCAAGAAAAAACAATCAAACTGACGCGGTAAAACTTCAGAATGCACAATTACAACAACAATTACAAGTTAATGGATATCCAACCGTTTGGTTTGTAAGTGCTACAAAAACGGCTGAAGCTAAGATAAATTTGAACGCTTTAGGAAGTACAGGATATGTAGCAGGAGGTCCACAAGCTTGGCTTAGCGGAGCTAATCAGATTATTCAGAAAAAATAAGAATTATCTCAATCTATAGAATCCCTTTTCGGCAATAGCATGAAAAGGGATTTTCTCTTTTCTACAAGTAGCTTCCCAAAGTTTAATGGTGTTTTTGTAGTTGCTTTTATCGGCTATAATTAAATTAGGTTTTACTTCGTTTAATAATCGAGTTAGATTAATTTTTGGGTTTTGAGTTAATACAATTATTTCTGGGCGAATTGAGGTTTTGTAAATCCCTAAACTATCAATAACTAAAATTCTTTTACCCTGAAAAGAAATCGTGTTTTGCAATGGGAAAATGCGCAACGAATCTGAAAAGGTTCCTCGGGTGTAGTGTTGTAAAGTGGCGTTATGATTTTCCGGAATATCGCTAAAAGCCATAACGTTGTTTTGATTTTTGATGCCAATTAGCGTTGTTTTTTCATTGAAAATTACTAATTCACTGCTGTTATTTTCGCTCCATTTTATACTGATGTAGCTCAATTGAAAAATTAAAAGTGTTCCTAAAATATATTTTATGTTTTTTTCTTTTGTATGATAAAGCCAATATATAAAAGCAATTATAACTAAATACAATGAAAAAGTGAGCCAACCTGAAAACGAAATATTAGTTATGATTCCGCTTTTAAATTGTGCAATCCAATGGATATAATTGTTCATAAATTGAATACTGAATTCTAAAATTTTACCTAAGAAAACCGCAGCGGATGGAAGTACATAATTAAGTGGTAAAATCACAATTCCAACAATCAACACCAAACTCGATAGCGGAATGATTACCAAATTAGCTAATAAAAATAATAAGGGTAATTGGTTAAAATAATACAAACTCAAAGGCAAAACGCCAATTTGTGCAGCTAAGGAAACCAAAACGGTATCGGTAAAGTAAACTGCAATTTTGTTTTCGGAAAAATAGAACTTTTTGTAAAAAGGTTGAAATAACACAATCGATATAACTGCTGCATAACTTAATTGAAAGCCAATATCGAAAATTGAATTAGGTTTTATTAATAAAATAAGAAAAGCTGAAATAGCTAGGGCGTTATAAATTGCTTTTGGTTGGTTAAAGTAATTTCCAATACTAATAAAGCTAAATAAAGTTACAGCTCTTGTTACCGATGCTGGCAAACCAGTAAGCAAAGCAAATAACCATAAAACCCCTAAGACGATTAGTAATTGAATTTCCGCACCAAAACGAACTCTTTTTAAAGGTTTTAACAAGAACACGAGAAAGAAATAA
The DNA here is from genome assembly GCF_002483315.1 of Flavobacterium sp. UBA7663. GTDB lineage: Bacteria > Bacteroidota > Bacteroidia > Flavobacteriales > Flavobacteriaceae > Flavobacterium. The sequence goes on along the minus strand of NZ_DLHR01000028.1, from coordinate 98,149 downwards.
ATGATGGAAATGTGTAATCCTGAAATCGCTAAAATGTGAATCACACCAGCATTGGAATAATCGGCAATGGTTTCTTTATCTAATTCTAATCGTTGCCCTAAAATTAAAGCGTCAATAATGGCTTTAGTTTTGGGTTCAAAATGATGAATATCAAAACTTTTACTCAAATTGTTTCTTAAATTTTCAACGTAAAAATCAATTGTTTTATGGGTTTGAATAATTTTAATTTGATTTTCATTTGTGTAAATCTGATGAAATACGTTTTGTTTTTCTAAATATTTTGAATAGTCAAATTGATAGGGATTGAAAGCTTTTGGAATTGGATAAACGGGATTATTTAACCAAATCTCATCACCTGAATGTAAGGTTTCATTGTTTGTTTTTGGAACATAAAGTAATATTTTCCCTGAAGCTATTGAATCATTAAAATGTGAAAGTGTTACAAAATATTTGTTGAATTTTTCGTTCGGTTTTAGTGTGGTCGAAACGATTGCTCGAATGCTATTTGTTTCTTCAAACGATTGTTTAGAGTAATGATTTTTCGCATTTAAATCGGAATGAATATAAAAACTCATCATTCCTAAAGTAAAAGCGAGTAGGTAAGTGGCAATTCCGAAAAGAGTATTTTGAAGCAAAGCTTTTTTGCTTTTCCAAAATAGAAAACAAAAAATACCTAAACACAAAAACAATGAAATGATAAGAGTAGACAAACTCCATTGCAAGTAATATTCTGCAATAATGCCTATTGCAAAACTAATGGTAATGGTGAGTAAAGGAAACTTAAATACTTTCAAACACTTTGCTTTTGAAGTAGTATTTGGTTTTAAGTAGTTGGGACTTCCTTATTTCAAAAATATAAAAAATACCATTCGAACCAAATGTTTTGAACCAACATTCTTTATTTTTTGAAAGAATTTACAATCAGTTCAGCTGTTTTTTTGCTTGCACCTTCTCCTCCTAATTTTTGTTTTAATTCAGCATAATTATTCAATAAGATGGTACGACTATCTGAATTCAGAATTTTATTTAATTCTAATTTTAAGTTATTCGTATTCAATTCTTCCTGAATGAGTTCTTTCACCACTTCTTTGTCCATGATTAAATTCACTAACGAAATGTATTTTAAAGTAATAATTCGTTTAGCAATTTGGTACGAAATGTAACTTCCTTTATAACAAACCACTTCAGGAACATTGAATAATGCTGTTTCTAAAGTTGCGGTTCCAGAAGTTACTAATGCAGCATGAGAATGACTCAATAAATCATAAGTTTTATTCGAAATAAATTTCACGTTTTCATTCGTTAAAAATGTTTTGTAAAATTCATATTCCTGACTTGGAGCGCCCGCAATCACAAATTGATAATCTGGAAAATCGTTGGTTACCGAAAGCATAATCGAAAGCATTTTGGAAATTTCTTGCTTTCTACTTCCTGGTAATAAAGCTATAATTGGTTTTTCAGATAACTGATTTTCTTTTCTGAAACTTTCATCCGAAACTTCAGTTCTACTTGCAATGGCATCTATTAACGGATGACCTACAAAATGAACTGGAAAATTGTGTTTTTTCTCGTAAAAATCTTTCTCAAACGGAAGAATTACATACATAAAATCCACATCGCGTTTAATGGCTTTGATACGATTTTCTTTCCAAGCCCAAATTTGAGGCGAAATGTAGTAATGTGTTGGAATATTTCGCTCTTTTGCCCAAGTCGCAATGCGCATATTAAATCCAGGATAATCGATAAAAATAATCACATCAGGTTGAAAGGCTTCAATGTCTTTTTTACAAATTTTGATGTTGTTCAAAATGGTTTTTAAGTTCATGATGACTTCAATAAAACCCATAAATGCTAATTCGCGATAGTGTTTTACTAAAGTTCCGCCAACATTCTGCATCAAATCACCACCCCAAAAACGAATTTCGGCTGATGGATCTTTTTCGTACAAAGCTTTCATCAAATTCGAACCGTGTAAATCGCCCGAAGCTTCTCCTGCTATGATGTAATATTTCATATGTTTAAATCATATTTTTTATTGGTAACATATGTTATCACCTTTTAATTTTGGTTTTGCTTCGCAAATTTTTATTAGTGGTGATTTCATTTTCTAATAGTCTGATTTTATAATTCCCAAGAATTCAATTGTTGCATTGCATGATGTGCTGTTAAATCAAATTGTACAGGAACAATTGAGATGTAACCATTTTCTAGCGCCCATTCGTCCGTATCCGTTCCTTTGTCTAAATTGACAAACTTACCAGTTAACCAATAATATTCTTTTCCTTGTGGATTTGTTCTTTTATCAAATTCTTCTTGCCACATAGCTTTCGCTTGACGACAAATTTTTACTCCTTTTATTTCGTCTTTGCTTAATTTTGGAAAATTAACATTCAAAATTACACCTTCAGGTAAACCATTTTTCAAAACTTCTGAAGCAATTTGTTTGATATGACTTTTGATGGGTTCAAAATCGGCATCCCAACTATAATCTAACAATGAAAATCCGATTGCGGGAATTCCTTCAATTCCAGCTTCAACCGCAGCACTCATCGTTCCAGAATAAATTACATTAATTGAAGAATTGGAACCGTGATTGATTCCAGAAACACATAAGTCGGGTTTTCGCTTTAGAATTTCGTTAACGGCAATTTTCACGCAATCTACTGGAGTTCCACTACAACTGTATTCTTGTTCAAGTTCTTTGTCTAAATGAACTTTTTCTAGTTTTAAGGTGTTGTTTATTGTAATTGCATGTCCCATCGCGCTTTGTGGACTATCTGGAGCTACAACTACAACATCACCAAGTTCTTTCATCACTTCAATTAAAGCGCGAATTCCTGGTGCAACAATACTATCGTCGTTAGTTACTAGTATAAGTGGTTTTGACATTCTTCGTACATTTTTTGCTAAATTAAATAATTTAAACCAAAACCTTTTTTTTGTATGCCTATTTTTGTTGGTTTAACAAAAAATTATAGTATTTTGCACACTTGTGGCACGATTTTTTGTTTAATTTAGTTGAAAATTTTTCAATGAAACGAATAGTGGAATTTATGAAAAGAAATTATAAGGTTATATTGTTGGTAACTGCTTTATCAGCAATATTGTGGAGTTTTGTTCCTAGTGAAAAAAAGGAAGATCCAGAAAAAGATAAACTTTTGTTGGAACTGCTAACTTTTGTTTTAGAAAAAGGGCATTATAGTCCGGTTGAGTTAAATGATGACTTTTCTAAAAAAGTATACAGTAAATATTTAAATAATATTGATCCTACTAAACGATTTTTTCTTCAAAGTGATATTGATGAGTTCAGTAAATATGAAACTTCAATTGATGATATGATTAAAAACAAAGATTTGACTTTCTTTAATTTGACAAACTCGCGTTTGTTGAAAAGAATGAAAGAATCTAGAGCTATTTATGAAGAAATTTTAGATAAGCCTTTTGATTTCAATAGTAATGAAAGCATAAATGTAGATTATGAAAAACTGCCATTTAGTAAAAATAAATCTGAATTAGTTGACAGATGGAGAAAGCAATTAAAGTTGTCTGCGCTTTCTTCTATTACAGATAAGCAACAACTTGAAGATGATAAAAAGAAAAATGATGCTAAATATGAAGTAAAATCATTTGAGACACTTGAAAAAGAAGTTAGAGAAAATTCTTTAAAATCTTTAAATGAGTATTTTGATTTTATTGAAAAAGAGTTAGAGAGAGATGATTGGTTCGCTATATTTTTAAATTCTATCGTGGAACGTTTCGATCCGCATACATTCTACTTTTCTCCAGATGATAAAGAGAAATTTGATGTAAGTATGAGTGGAACATTTCAAGGAATTGGTGCACGTTTGCAAAAGAAAGAATCGGGAGTTGAAGTTTCAGAATTAATTTCTGGAGGTCCGGCTTGGAGAGGAAAAGAATTAGAAGCAGGAGATTTGATATTGAAAGTAGCTCAGGGAAAAGAAGAGCCTCTTGATATTGCAGGAATGCGTTTAGATGACGTTGTTAAAAAAATCAAAGGACCTAAAGGAACAGAAGTTCGATTAACAGTCAAAAAAGTTGATGGTACAATAAAAGTTATTTCAATTATTAGAGATGAAGTTGAAACAGAGGAAACATTCGCTAAATCAAGTGTAGTTGAAAAAGATGGAAAGAAATACGGAATTATTTACTTACCTAAATTTTATATTAGTTTTGAAAACAAAGAAAACCGTGATGCGTTTAAAGATGTAGCAGCTGAAATTGAAAAACTAAAAGCACAAAACATCGATGGACTTGTTATGGATTTACGTGATAATGGTGGAGGTTCTTTAGAAACGGTTGTTAAAATGGTAGGATTGTTTATTCCAGAAGGGCCAATTGTTCAAGTAAAAGCCCCAGGAAGAAATCCAGAAATTTTACCAGATCCAGACAAAAGAGTTCAATACGATGGACCACTTGTAGTAATGATTAATAATTTCTCGGCATCAGCTTCAGAAATTTTTGCAGCAGCAATTCAAGATTATAAACGAGGAATTGTTGTAGGTAGTAAACATTCTTATGGTAAAGGAACTGTTCAAAACATGATTGATTTGAATCAATTCATCAGAGGAAATTCTTATGGTGATTTAGGAGCCTTAAAAACTACTATTCAGAAGTTTTATAGAATTAATGGAGGTTCAACACAACGTGAAGGTGTAAAAAGTGATATTGTTTTTCCAGATCGTTTCGCCTATTTAGATATGGGAGAACGTGATGAAGAAAGTGCATTGCCTTGGGATAAAATAGAACCAGCAAAATATCAACCGTTAAATATTAACTATGATAATGTAATAGCAAATAGCAAGAAGAGAATTGCTTCTAACCCAACTTTTAATCTTATTGATGAAAACGCAAAATGGATTTTTGAACGTAAAGATGAAAATGACTTCAGTTTAAATTTAAACGAATTTAATAAAGAAATTGCTGCGACAGATCTAAAGATCAAAAAGTTCAAAGCTATTACAGACTATAAAAATAAGTATCAGTTTACTTCTTTGCCTGATGAAGTTGCGTTGTTTGAAAAAGACACTTTACTAAAACAAAAAAGAGAGCGTTGGCATGAAGAAATGCAAAAGGATATTTATATGGAAGAGACTTTAAATGTTATATCTGATATTAAATTATTAACTAAAGGAAAAGGATTTACTCAGAAGTTGAGTATGAATTAATAGATTTAAAGGAAAAAAAATCCCGATTCGTGAGAATCGGGATTTTTTTTATTCTAATTTTCTTAGTTTGTTCTCAGCTTTTTCTAAGTCCATTTGTAATTCTAAAGCTTTATTTTCTTTTTTAAGAATTTTTTCTCTCCATTTTAATTCATCATCTGCAGATAATTTCCCTTTTCTTTTAAGCTTTTCAAATTTTTCTTTGTCTTTTTCTAAGTCTTTTTTATTGTTAGCAATTCTGTCTTTTGCTTTTTCAGTATTTTTCTTTGCCTTTTCTCTTTGTGCAACTGCTCTTTCAGCTTTTTTTACTTCTTTTTCCGCCTCTTTTTGTGCTCTTTCTGCTTGTTTTTGAGCTTTTTCTGCTTCTTTCAGGGCTTTTTGGCGCTCTCTTTCCGCTTTCTGGCTTTCTTTAATTTGCTTTTCTTCGGCTTTGATTCTTTCTTTTTCGGCTTTTTGTTGTTCTTGAACTAATTTTTCCTGTTTAACTTTTACACTATCAATTACAGTTTCTTGAGCTAAAGCAGATTGTAAACTAAACAAACCTAACAGAATTAAAAAATTTATTTTCATCATTTTGGATTTTAAAAATTATCTTTACAAAGATAACAAAAACTGAGCCAAAGCATGAAAAGATTCATTTATCTCCTTGTAGTTGTTTCTATATTTTCTTGTAGAGAATTTAATATTGATGAAGATACTTCAATTAATAAAAGCGATGTTCAAGTTGAAAAAAGTTTGATTTCTGATGATTTCGATTTTTTACCATCAACAACAACTAAAGAAGTTTACAAGCGTAACACTTATGTTTTTTCTTATTCTGAAGAGCACGAACAAAGCGAATGGGTAGCCTATTATTTGGATAATGACGATGTAAAGGCAACTAATTTTGATAGACCCTTTTTTGAACAAGATCCATTAGTTGAATCTGTGTCAGCCGATTGGAGAAATTATAAAAATTCGGGTTACGATAAAGGTCATTTGTGTCCGGCTGGTGATAGAAAAGGTTCATTTGATGAGTATAACGAAACTTTTTTTACTTCTAATATTAGTCCGCAAGAGCATGAGTTTAATTCTGGTGTTTGGAATCGTTTAGAGGAAAAAGTAAGATATTGGGCAGTAAAAAGTGACGGATTATATGTAGTAACTGGTGGTGTTTTGAGCGATAATTTAAAAACAATTGGTAAAGAAGATGTTTCGGTGCCTAATTATTTTTATAAAGTATTGCTGTCTAAAGATGGTTCTAAAATGATTGGTTTTTTAGTGCCTCATGAAAATTCAAATCAGCCTTTATATGAATTTGTGGTTTCGGTAGACGAAATTGAAAAAATGACAGGGATTGACTTTTATCCTAATTTAGAGGATGCAATCGAAAATCAATTAGAATCTAAATCTGATTATAAAGACTGGAGTTTTTAAAATTACCACTCATTTACTTTATTTGCATCTAGTTTAATAAAGATAAAAAGTAATATTGTAAATGCCCATAAACTTGAACCTCCGTAAGAGAAAAAGGGTAGAGGTACTCCAATTGTTGGGAACAATTTAATAAGCATAGCAATATTTACAAAGAAATGGGTGAATAAATAAGTAGCCACACAATAGCCGTAAACTCTACTGAATTTGGTTTTTTGATTTTCGGCTAAATAGATAATTCTTAAAAATAAGGCTACAAATAATAAAATTACGGTTATACTTCCAATGAATCCCCATTCTTCACCTACCGTTGTAAAAATGTAGTCGGTATGTTGTTCAGGTACGAAACCACCTTTAGTTTGTGTGCCTTCTAAATAACCTTTTCCTAATAATCCTCCAGAACCAATAGCAATCATTGATTGGTTTAAATTGTATCCTTCTCGTTTCATGTCAACATCATCCCCAATTAATACATTGATACGATCTTTTTGGTGTGGTTCTAAAACACTTTCATAAACATAACTTACCGAGAACGCAAATCCAGCCATAACTAAGTATAGCAATCCGTAAACAATAGGATTTCTAGAAATTTTTCGATTAAATATGTAATGAATTACCATTATTATAAATACAATCCCGATTAAATAAGTAGGTTGAATTACTAATGATAGAAAGAACAATGCGATAGCAATTATGCCCGAAAAAAAGTACCAACTTGGCAATCCTTCACGATTCAAGACAAAGATTAGTGAAATGAAAATCATAGCACTACCGGCGTCGGGTTGCATTAAAATTAGCGCAACTGGAATAAAAACGATAGCTAAACCTATTATTTGATGTTTGGTATACTTTAAATTAATTTGGGAATAACTTAGGTATTTTGCTAATAATAAAGCTGTTGCCGTTTTAACGAATTCGGAAGGTTGAAAACCAAAGCCTCCAAATTGGTACCAGTTGGTTTGTCCTTTTTTGGTAACTCCAAATACAAATAAACCAAGTAATAATATAATTCCTAAACCATAGAACACAAAGGAAAGACGTTCGAAAATTTTAGCATCGGTGAATAAGATGATAAAAATAAGAGGAATGGTCAAACCAATGAAGAGCATTTGTCTACCATAAATTTGAGAAATATCAAAAATTGAAGTTTCTTCTAAAGGTAAAGAAGCGGAATAAATAGTCATCCAGCCCATGATTACTAATACTATATAAAGTAATATGGAGATATAATCGATTCTATTTCCTACGCTTTGATTTTTCATCTAGTTTTCCTCTTCTTCTTTTTTGGCTTCGCTAATTTCTACATTGACTTTGTTCAAAGAATCTTGAACTCTTGTTGGATCTACTTTTCTTTGAAAAATAATGTTTTCAATTTTTTCATATTCTGAAAGTAAACTTCCATTTAGCATTCTATCTTCTAAATCTTTACGAGTGATTTTGCCATTTACATATTTTTCAACCATTAAAGTAGCAATTGGTCCAGCCCAACGACTTCCCCAATAACCATTTTCAATAAATACCGCAATTGCTATCTTAGGGTTTTCTTGCGGCGCAAAGGCTACAAAAATAGAGTGATCTTTTAATTGATAGGTTTTTCCTGCTACTCTAATTTTGTTTTCAGCAGTTCCCGTTTTCCCACAAATATTAAGACCTTGTACTCTTAAGCCTGCTGCAGTTCCTATCGGGTTATTGTAAACATCTGCCAAGCCTTGAATTATAGGAGGGAAATATTGCTTATCAATAGTAGAATAATGCTTTGTTGTAAATTTTTTATCTAAAGGTTGTCCTTTTATCTTTTTAACGATATGTGGTGTATAATAATATCCTTGATTGGCAACAACTGCCATCATATTGGCTAATTGAATTGGTGAAGTTAAAACTTCACCTTGTCCGATGGAATTCGAAATAATGTATGAACTTCTTATCGGAGCCCCATTGTACATTTTTTTATACATTTTTGACGTTGGAACCAAACCTTTCGCACCAATTGGCATATCGGTTCCTAAAAATTGTCCCAATCCAAAACTTTTAACATGGTTGGCCCAATTGTCAACGCTGTAATACGAATCTTTATATTTTTCAATGGTTCTTTTGTACGTGTTTCCAAAATAACTGTTACACGATTTATAAGTTCCGTTGTTTAATTGTAGGCTGTGGAGACCGCAGTGGCATTTCATAAAACGTCCAAAATTGGCTCCATGATTACAATAAAAAGTAGTTTGTTCGTCAATTACTTCTTCTTGCAATCCAATTAATCCCGTAACGATTTTAAATGGTGAACCAGGAGGATACGTTGCTTGAAGACCTCTATCGTACAATGGTTTTGAAATCGAATCGTTGTATAAAGCGGTATAGTTTTTTGAACGTTGTCTTCCAACTAACAAAGCTGGATCATATGTAGGTGCAGAAACCAAAGCTAAGATCTCTCCTGTTTTAGGTTCGATAGCAACAATACCACCTCTTTTATTAATCATCAATTCCGTGCCATATTGCTGAAGTGCGTGATCAATAGTGAGTGTTAAATCTTTTCCTTGTTGAGCAATGGTATCAAATTGCCCTTTTTTATAAGGACCAATAATTTTATTGTGTTTGTCACGAAGTAAGTACTTAACGCCTTTAATTCCTCGTAAAATTTCTTCATATTCTTGCTCAACACCTTGCTTTCCTATCAAATCACCACTGTTATAGTATTTGTTTTTATTAAGAATAGCTTCGTTAACCTGTGTAATAAATCCGAAAATATTAGCACCTTCTTTAACTTGATAATCACGTAAAGAACGTTTTTGTGTATAAAATCCTTCAAATTTTCTTTCTTTTTCCTGAAAAGCAGCATATTCAGCTTTGTTTAATTGTGACAGGAAGACCGAAGGAAGAATTGGGCTATAAACATTCGCTTTTTCAATTTTCTTGATAAAATAATCCTTTGTAATGTGAAGTAAATTACAAAATTCGGTTGTATCAATATTTTTGATTTCTCTCGGAACAACCATGATATCATACGAAGGCTGATTGGCTACTAAAAGTTTACCATTACGATCATAGATATAACCTCTTTCTGGAAAATCGAAAACTTTTTTAATAGCATTATTTTCCGATTGTAGTTTTAAATTTTCATCAATTACTTGAAGATAGAAAATTCGTACAATCAGAAGAATGGAAGTAATAATGATTACGGCAGGTAAAACAGCTTTTCTCATCGTCTATTGCTTGGCTTGATTAAATAGATGGTTAACAAACATATAATAAACGTAAACAGGGTACTAAATAGTGTTCGTAATAAAACAGTAAATATCAAATCAAATCTGAAATATTCAAAAAAGAATAAGATGAAATGATGAATAAAAATAGCTAATAGCAACAATGTAATTCGCTCAGGCGAAATTTTATCAGCAATTTTTACAGTTTGATATTCGTAACTCAATCCAAAAGCAAATTTAAAAAGTGATGGTCTTATGTATGCCAAAACCAAAGATGCCATTGTGTGAATTCCGCCTGAATTACAAAACATATCCAAAAGGATTCCCATTGTAAAACTGCTTAATAGTAAAATACTTTTATTGCTATTAACAGGATATAGTAAAATAAACAACACATAAGGATACGGATTTAAATACCCAAACAGATTAATATTATTGAATATTAAAATCTGTAGAAGTAAAAAAACAACAAAACGTATGCTATTTAAAATGTTATTGTTCACTATTTTTTAGGTGCTGTGGTTTCTAATTCTAATTGTTTTTTCTCTTTTTTTCTTTTGTTTTCAATTACATACACATAACCAAGCGATGTCATGTCGTTGAACAAACGAATATTGATAGTATAATAATTTGTTTTCTTATCAATAAAAATCTTATCAATTTTTCCAATTGGAATATTCTCTGGGAAAATATCTGAATTTCCACCTGTTACGATAGAATCTCCGTGTTTTAAAGAAGCCAATCTAGGAACATCGATAAGTTGAGCAAAACCAACATTTCGGCCATCCCAAATTAAAGAACCAAAGTGATTCGAGTTTTTAATCTTCGCATTAATCTTCGATTTGGTGTTCAAGACACTTTGAATGGTGGAGAAGTTTGTTGATGTTTTTTCAATTAAACCTACAATCCCTTTGTCATTTACTACTCCCATATCGACTTCAATTCCAGAATTTTTTCCAGAATTGATGGTGATATAATTTTCGCGAGAGTTAAACGAATTTTTCACCACTTTTGCTACCACAACATTGTAATTGTTAAGGTCGTTTCTAAATAGGGTTTTAGAAGTTAAAATGGTGTCTTTCTTATTAAAAAGCAATTCTTTTAATAACGCATTTTCCGAAGCCAAGTCCTTGTTTTTTTCTTTTAGACTTAAATATTCGTTGACTTCATTCACTTTTTCATAGTAAGCACCTGTAACAGCATTAGCCGAATTTACATACTCACTTCTGTGGTAGGAATGCGATTTTATAATCAAAGAAAATGAGATGCCCAAAAGCAGCAAAAACAGCAATCGATAGCTGTTTTTTATGATAAAATTAATTATTTGCTGCATGGACTATTTTTTATTTAATCAGGATTCCTTTGTATTTGTTGATATTCTTTAAGGTCATTCCCGTTCCTCTTACAACGGCTCTTAAAGGATCTTCTGCGATGTAAACAGGTAAATCTGTTTTCATTGAAATTCGTTTGTCTAAACCTCTTAACATCGAACCTCCACCTGCAAGGTAAATACCGGTGTTGTAAATATCGGCAGATAATTCGGGTGGCGTTTGTGATAAGGTTTCCATAACCGCATCTTCAATACGTTGAATTGATTTGTCTAATGCTTTTGCAATTTCTCGGTACGATACATCAACACGTTTTGGTTTTCCGGTTAATAAATCTCTTCCGTCTACTGCCATATCTTCTGGTGGGCTATCTAAATCTTCAGTAGCAGCACCAATTTGAATTTTTACTTTTTCAGCGGTCGTTTCTCCAACAAATAAATTGTGTTGCGTTCTCATGTAGTAAATGATATCATTTGTGAAAACGTCTCCAGCAATTTTAACCGATTTATCACAAACAATTCCGCCTAATGCAATAACCGCAATTTCTGTTGTTCCTCCACCTATGTCCACAATCATGTTTCCTTTTGGTTGCATAATATCTAAACCGATACCAATTGCAGCTGCCATCGGCTCATGAATCAAGTATACTTCTTTTCCGTTTACACGTTCAGCTGATTCTTTTACCGCACGCATTTCCACTTCAGTAATTCCAGAAGGAATACAAATTACCATACGAAGTGCTGGTGTGAATAATTTTTTCTTTAAAGCAGGAATACTTTTGATAAACATTTTTATCATCTGCTCTGAAGCATCAAAGTCAGCGATAACTCCATCTTTTAACGGACGAATGGTTTTGATGTTTTCATGAGTTTTACCTTGCATCATGTTGGCTTCCTTACCAACGGCAATAATTTTGCCCGTAATTCGGTCTCTGGCAACAATAGATGGACTGTCAATCACGACTTTATCGTTGTGAATGATTAGTGTATTTGCGGTACCAAGGTCGATAGCGATATCCTCGGTCATGAAATCAAAAAATCCCATAAGTAAGAGAAGGGTTTAGCGTTTTTTGTATAATAGTATTCAACTAGCAAAACTATGAAAATTATCTGATATATTTTCAAATAAAAACGCATTAAAAAATAATATTTTAATGCGTTTTAAAAATCTATATTTTTAAGTAAATTTTAGTGCTTAAAATGACGGATTCCAGTGAATACCATTGCCATGTTATTGGCATTACAATAATTAATACTTAATTCGTCTTTTATAGAACCTCCTGGTTGAATTACCGCTGTAATTCCAGCTTTGTTTGCGATTTCTACACAGTCTGGAAAAGGGAAGAAGGCATCACTTGCCATAACCGCTCCAGTTAAATCAAATTCAAATGAAGTTGCTTTTTCAATTGCATGACGTAAAGCATCTACTCTTGAAGTTTGTCCTGTTCCAGAAGCATACAATTGTTTGTTCTTTGCAAACACAATTGTATTCGATTTAGTATGTTTACAAATTTTAGATGCAAATAATAAATCTTCGATTTCTTCTGAAGTTGGAACAGCCGTTGTAACTGTTTTTAAATGTTCTTTTGAATCGGTAACATTGTCTTTATCCTGAACTAAAACTCCGTTTAAACAAGTACGAACGGTTGTTTGTGGTAATTCCACTTCGTTTTGGATTAAGATGATTCTGTTTTTCTTTTCTTCTAAAATGTCAATTGCTTCTTGATCATACGCTGGAGCAATTACCACTTCGCAGAACAATTGGTTGATTTCATTCGCAGTTGCGACATCAATTTTTCCGTTCGCAATTAAAACACCTCCAAAAGCCGAAGTTGGGTCACCTGCTAAAGCATCTAAATACGCTTCTTTCATCGTATTTCTCGTTGCTAAACCACATGCGTTATTGTGTTTTAAAATTGCAAAAGTTGGATTATCTCCTTTGAATTCGTTCATTAAATTCACAGCTGCATCAACGTCTAATAAATTGTTGTATGACAATTCTTTTCCGTGAACTTTGGTAAACATTTTATCGAAATCGCCATAGAAAAATCCTTTTTGATGTGGATTTTCGCCATAACGTAATACGTTTCCGTTTTGCTTGCTTATTTTTAAAACTGGTTCTTCAAAAATTTGATTGAAGTAGTTGAAAATAGCTGAATCATAATGTGAAGAAACATTAAAAGCTCTTGAAGCTAATAATTTTCTGTTTTCTAAAGTGGTAGCGCCGTTATTTTCTGTGTAGAAATTCAAAAATGGTGCATATTGCTCTACTGAAGGAACAATTACTGTGTCTTTGAAATTTTTAGCAGCTGCTCTAATTAAAGAAATACCACCGATGTCGATTTTCTCGATAATATCTTGTTCACCAGCACCTGAAGCAACTGTTTTTTCAAACGGATACAAATCCACAATCACTAAATCGATTTGCGGAATATTGAATTCTTTCATTTGTTCCACATCACCTGCATGGTCTTGACGGTTTAAAATACCACCGAAGATTTTTGGATGCAAGGTTTTTACTCTTCCACCTAAAATTTCAGGGAAAGCCGTAATATCTTCTACAGCAACTACTGGAATGCCTAAATCTTTAATAAAAGTTTCGGTTCCGCCGGTAGAATAAATGGTTACATTGTTTTGGTGAAGGGCTTTAACAATAGGTTCTAAACCGTTTTTGTCAAATACAGAAATCAATGCCGAAGCAATTTTTTTTGTTGTGTTCATGGTGTTGTGTTGTTGTATCTGAATAGTCTCAGATAAATGTTGTTGTTTTCGTGGTGCAAAAGTAGTTATACTTCTTAAAATAGTCAAACTTTATTGGAAGGGATTTTTTAATAATTATTTGTAACATTTTCATACATAACTCTACTTATAGTTATAGCTCAATATTATGCTTTTATATTTACGATTACTTTCAGAAAGTTTCAGTTTTGCCATTAACGCGTTGCGCAACAATAAATTGCGTACCCTTTTGTCGTTGTTAGGTGTTACCATTGGTATTTTTTCCATTATTGCGGTGTTAGCTGCTGTAGATTCTATGGATAAAAAAATCAAGGAAGATTTGAGTGATATGGATATGAATACCATTTACTTGATGAATTTTTCATTTGGTCCGTCTGAAGTGCCTCGTTGGAAAAGAGAACAATTTCCTAAAGTAACTTACGATGAATTTGAATATTTGAAAAAAAGTGTTCCTAGTATTGAAAAAATTTCTTTTAATTTCTTTGCAAGAAACGAAAGTGTAAAATACGAATCCAATACGGTGAATTCTATTCGAATGAAACCTTCAACAGATGAGTTTTTTGATATTGAACCTATTAAAATTGAAACCGGACGTTTGTTTAATGAAGCCGAATCCAATTCGGGAAGCCCTGTTATCGTAATAGGAAGTGAAGTAGCTAAAGGCTTATTTGAAAATAGTGACCCTATTGGAAAGAAAATTCGTTTGTACGGACAAAAACTAACAGTTATTGGTGTGCTAAAAAAACAAGGACAAGGTATGTTTGGCGACAGTAATGACGTGGCCGTATTTTTTCCAGTGAACTTTTTAAGAAGAATGTATGGCGATGAAAATGATGCTCTGCGTGCTGCGATTTTAATAAAACCAGAAAAAGGAGTTGATATTGAGGAATTTAAAGCTGAATTATCTCAAAAACTGAGAAACTTTAGAGGTGTAAAAACAGGAGATATAGATAATTTCTTCCTAAATGTATTATCTGGATTTACCGATTTTATTGATAACATCATAGGTCAAATGAATATGATTGGTTGGATTATCAGTGCGTTTTCACTTTTAGTGGGAGGATTTGGTATTGCCAATATTATGTTCGTATCGGTAAAAGAACGTACTAACTTAATCGGAATTCAAAAAGCATTAGGCGCTAAAAATAAATTCATTTTGTTTCAATTCTTGTTTGAAGCTATTATTTTATCATTAATTGGTGGGATAGTAGGAATGTTTTTAGTTTGGATTATTGCTTTAATATTGTCAAGTGCTTTAGATTTCGAGTTTGTTTTAAGTGCTTCAAACATGTTATTAGGTTCAGGATTAGCAGCTTTTATCGGATTAATTTCTGGAATTATTCCAGCAATTTCCGCATCTAAGTTAGATCCAGTGGAAGCTATTAGAAGTGGCATGTAATTTGTGGCAATAAGTGACAATCATTTTGTAAATTTGTTCACACTAATTATTAAAACATTTCGGAAATAATGCTTAAGCAATTATTACTCATTATATTTTTTGGATTCACAACTACGTTATTTTCTCAAACAATAACCATAAAAGACAAAGAATCGGGTG
Source organism: Flavobacterium sp. UBA7663 (assembly GCF_002483315.1). Lineage (GTDB taxonomy): Bacteria > Bacteroidota > Bacteroidia > Flavobacteriales > Flavobacteriaceae > Flavobacterium. Next base: position 82,732 of record NZ_DLHR01000028.1, on the reverse strand, counting down.
AACCATTAGAATCGGTTACGCTTGCTTCCGAGGATAAAAAAGTCTATGTTGTTGCAAATAACAGAGGTCAGGCTGATGTTTCTGATTTTGTTGGGTTTAATAAAATTATCATCCAATCTTTTGGATATGAAACTCAAATTGTGAGTTACAATCAATTGGAATTAGCTTCTTTTCAGTTGAGTTTAGCACCTTCATTATTGGCAATGGATGAAATAATTGTTTCCGCCAATCGTTGGAAGCAACATACTCGAGATATTCCAGTAAAAATCACCTCTATTTCTAAAAAAGATATCCAATTGCAAAATCCGCAAACGGCAGCCGATTTACTAACCGTTTCTGGTAAAGTGTTTATGCAAAAAAGTCAGCAGGGTGGAGGAAGCCCAATGATTCGTGGTTTTGCTACCAATCGTTTGCTTTATGCTATTGATGGTGTTCGAATGAATACCGCAATTTTTAGAGGTGGAAACATTCAAAATGTCATTTCGTTAGATCCATTTGCAATTGAAAAATCAGAAGTTTTATTTGGACCAAGTTCTGTTATTTACGGAAGCGATGCTATTGGTGGTGTAATGAGTTTCCAAACCTTAACACCACAATTTACAACGGAAGAAAAACCATTTGTTTCAGGAAGTGCTTTTACAAGATACTCTTCTGTTAACAATGAAAAAACAGGACATTTTGATGTCAATGTAGGTTGGAAAAAATGGGCTTCGGTTACGAGTATCAGTTCTAATGATTTTGGTGATTTAAAAATGGGAAGTCACGGACCAGATGAATATTTACGACCTTTTTATGTGCAAAGACAAAATGGAGTAGATGTAGTGGTAACGAATGATGATCCTTTAGTACAGAAACCAACGGCTTATTCTCAAATCAATTTGATGCAAAAAGTACGTTTTCAACCCAATGAAAAGTGGGATTTTCAATATGGTTTTCATTTTTCGGAAACTTCAAGTTATTCGCGATATGACAGACATATTCGCTATACTAATTCAGGAATGCCGCGTTATGGCGAATTTGATTATGGTCCACAAAAATGGATTATGAACAATTTGTCAATTTCTAATATGCAAGCTACGAAAGTGTATGATGAACTTTCTATTCGAGTGGCGCATCAGTTTTTTGAAGAAAGTAGAATCAGTCGTAATTTTAATAATCCAAATCGTGCCATTCGTACCGAAAAAGTAAATGCAGTTTCTGTAAATGCAGATTTCACAAAGAAAACGAGTGTTAATAATTCTCTTTTTTACGGTGTGGAATATGTAATGAACGATGTAAACTCAGAAGGAGTTGATGAAAATATTGTTGCAGGAACAAGTCAAACTGGACCTGCTCGATATCCACAATCCAAATGGAATTCGTATGGTGTTTATCTAAATGACCAGTATAAATTTTCTGAAAAAACGTTGCTTCAAGCGGGATTGCGATACAATCAGTTTGTATTAGACGCTGATTTTGATACTACTTTTTATCCGTTTCCTTTCACTGAAGCAAAAATCAATGATGGCGCTTTAACTGGAAGTTTAGGTTTGGTATATCGTCCAACAGCGAAATGGGTGATTAGTTCTAATGTAGCAACCGCTTTCCGTTCTCCTAATGTGGATGATTTAGGAAAAGTATTTGATTCAGAACCTGGTTCGGTTGTGGTTCCTAATCCAGATTTGAAAGCCGAATATGCTTATAATGTAGATTTGAATGTGGCGAAATTATTTGGAAAGAATGTAAAAGTAGATGTTTCTACTTATTACACTTTGCTAGAAAATGCTATGGTAAGAAGAGATTTTACTTTGAATGGCGCTACCGAAATCATCTACGATGGCGAATTGAGTAATGTGCAAGCCATACAAAATGCGGCTAATGCAAAAGTATACGGAATTCAAGCCGGAATTGAAGTGAAATCGGCAACAGGGTTTTATTTCCATGGCGATTTGAATTTCCAAAAAGGAGAAGAAGAATTGGATAATGGAGAGAAAAGTCCATCTCGTCATGCTGCGCCGTTTTTTGGTGTAGGTCGTTTGGGATATGCTAATTCTAAATTAGATTTACAATTGAATGCGCAATTCAGCGATGAGGTTTCGTATGATAATTTAGCCGAAGAAGAAAAAGGAAAACCAGAAATTTACGCGATTGACAGCAATGGAAATCCGTATTCTCCAAGTTGGTATACGTTGAATTTAAAATCGATGTACAAACTTAGCGAATTGTTTACCGTTACTGCAGGTTTAGAAAATATAACCGACCAACGTTATCGACCTTATAGTTCAGGAATTGTAGCACCAGGAAAGAATTTTATCCTGGCTTTGCGAGCTAAGTTTTAAGCATAAAAAAATCCCGATAGTGATATCGGGATTTTTGTTTTTATCTGATTTCTTGATTTTGAATCAAATCCAAATACAAGTTAATTTTGTTTTTCAACTCTTTTCTGTGAGCAATGAAATCTAAGAATCCATGCTCTAATAAGAATTCTGAAGTTTGGAAACCTTCTGGTAAATCTTTACCTGTTGTATCTCTTACAATACGTGGTCCCGCGAATCCAATTAAAGCGCCAGGCTCACCAATATTGATATCACCTAACATTGCATAAGAAGCAGTTGTTCCACCCGTTGTTGGATCTGTACATAACGAAATGTATGGAATTTGTTCTTCTGCTAATTGCGCTAATTTTGCTGAGGTTTTAGCTAATTGCATTAACGAGTAAGCCGCTTCCATCATACGAGCACCACCTGATTTTGAAATCAATACAAAAGGCACTTTGTTTTTGATAGAATAGTCAATCGCTCTAGCGATTTTTTCTCCAACAACAGCTCCCATAGAACCTCCAATGAAAGCAAAATCCATACAAGAAACAACTAAGTCTTTTCCTTTCGATTTTCCTACAGCTGTACGAATAGCGTCTTTCAATTTGGTTTTGTCCATTACATCTTTTAAACGATCACTATATTTTTTAGTGTCTTCAAATTTTAATGGATCTTTCGAAGTTAAATTCGCATCTAATTCTTTGAATTCGTTATTGTCGAATAAAATTTCGAAATATTCTTTACTACCAATTCTTACATGATAATCGTCTTCTGGACTTACCCATAAGTTTCTTGCCAATTCATCTTGGTCAATAATTTTTCCAGTTGGTGATTTGTACCATAAACCTTTAGGAACATCTTTTTTGTCCTCAGTTGCGGTTGTAATTCCTTTTTCTTTTCTTTTAAACCAAGCCATAATTAAGTTAGAAGTTAGAAGTTAGAAGTTGGAAGGCTAACCTTATCTTCATCTAATTTCAATTAATAATAAATTTTAAACTTCGTACTTTGTACCTCGTACTTTGTACCTCGTACTTTGTACTTATAAAGTATTCACATTATTTAAATCGGCAAAAGCTTGTTCTAATCTTGTGTTGAACGTAACTTCTCCTTCACGAACCCATTTTCTTGGGTCGTAGTGTTTTTTATTTGGACTATCTGCTCCGTCTGGACTTCCGATTTGAGTTCTTAAATAATCGATTTTAGAAGTCATATAATCACGAATTCCTTCAGTGAAAGCAAATTGTAAATCGGTATCGATATTCATTTTGATTACTCCGTAAGAAATAGCTTCTCTAATTTCTTCTAAAGTAGAACCTGAACCTCCGTGGAAAACAAAATCAACAGGGTTATTTCCAGTATTGAATTTATTTTGAACGTATTCTTGAGAATTTTTAAGAATTTTTGGAGTCAATTTCACATTTCCTGGTTTGTAAACACCGTGTACATTTCCAAAAGAAGCCGCGATTGTAAATCTTGGACTTACTTTCATTAATTCTTCGTAAGCGTATGCTACTTCATCAGGTTGTGTGTATAATTTTGAGCTATCAACATCAGAATTGTCTACACCATCTTCTTCACCACCTGTAATTCCTAGTTCAATTTCTAATGTCATGCCCATTTTGCTCATTCTTTCTAAATATTTTTTAGAAATTTCAAGATTTTCTTCAATCGGTTCTTCCGATAAATCAATCATGTGAGAACTATATAATGGTTTTCCAGTTTCAGCAAAATGTTTTTCAGAAGCATCTAATAAACCATCAATCCAAGGTAAAAGATTTTTCGCACAGTGGTCGGTATGTAAAATAACCGTTGCGCCATAAGCTTCTGCTAAAGTATGAATGTGTTTTGCTCCAGCAACAGCACCTAAAATGGCAGCTTTTTGATTTTCGTTTGATAATCCTTTTCCAGCATTAAATTGAGCCCCACCATTTGAAAACTGAATAATAACTGGCGCATTTAATTTTGCAGCTGTTTCTAAAACTCCATTAATTGTACTAGATCCTACAACATTAACAGCAGGTAATGCAAATCCTTTTTGTTTTGCGTAATTAAAGATTTCTTGTACTTGATCTCCGGTAGCAACACCAGGTTTAATATTGTGACTCATAGTTGTATGTTTTTAGTATAGTTGTGCAAAAATAATAATTTAAAAAATTAGAACGGATAATTAATACCAAAATTTAGCACTGTTTTGCTAAAGTTCACCCCTTTCATCCATCGGTCGCCAACTTCTCTTCCTGGGTCGTAGGCTTTGTAGCCTAAATCGAAACGGAAAACAAAGAAGTCAAAATCGTATCGTAGACCAATTCCAGAGCCAAATGCTAAATCTTCAAAAGAGCTAAATCCGTTAAAAGTATAATCTTTATCAGTAATATTATCAAATACATTCCAAATGTTTCCAATATCAGCAAAAACAGCACTGTAGAAATTTCCTCCCACTCTAAAACGGTATTCTAAACTATAAGCTAATTTAAAGTTAGCTTCGTTAAAGTCATTAATTCCGCCACTTCGGCCAGGTCCTAAACTATAGGCTTGCCAACCTCTGTTGTCATTTGAACCTCCAGAAAAATAACTTCGTGAAAAAGGAATCGATTGTGCATTTCCAAAAGGAACCGCTAAACCAGCAAAAGCTCTCATGGCTAAGGTATTTTTCTTGCCAAAATCCCAATGTTTGATAAAATCAACTTCGCCTTTTATGTATTGCGAATATTCAATTCCAAACATTGTTTTATTGCCGTTTTGGTTCAAATCTTCGTTTTTTGTATCGGCTAGCAAAGAAAGCACGTTTCCAGCAGATTCAATTTTTGTTCGTATCGAGTAAAAACTATTGTCTAATAAACTAGCTTTAGTATTTCGGAAGAATGTTATACCAGAAGAAACAATTAAATTGTTTTCAATTAAACGTTCTCTTCTTTCGCCAATACTTCGTATGATTTTATAATCTTGGTCGCTTGGATTTAAAGAAGTACTTCCGTTTTCAACATCATTGATGAAATTTACAGCTCCTTGTGTTGTTAAATTTCCATTTTCAAAGTTAGCAGGGTCAACATTGTAATCCTGAGCTAAATCATTTAGAGTGTTGTATGAAGATGTATAAACGTTAAAGTAGTTTTCAGGATTCAAGTTTTTAATAAACTGAATATTCAATAAGTCAAATCGAATGGTATTTCTTTGTTTTGGAGTCCAATTATAATTGAAAACTCCTGTTAGGTTTTCCTTGTCTAAACCAATATTTCGCTGACTGGTTAAACCAATATTCGCATTGGTAGTAGGAAGCATTTCTTTTTTGATGATTTTTCTTGTATCTAGAGGAAAAACAATTCTTGGAAAACTTAATTTTCCTTCTACACCATATTCAGAAATATTGAAAAACACGTTATTTGGGTTGGCTAAATCTTTAGAAGAACCAATATTTCCTTTTGCCGATAGCTCAAATGTTTCTGCTCTTTTAAATAAGTTTCTCCACGTAAATGCCATTCTACCACTAATTCCAAATTCTTGTACATCAGAAGTTGTAACATCAATAGAAGGTTGCCAAATATATTTTGGCTTACTCATCAAATAAATGTTAGCAATAAGTGAAGTGTTTGTACTGTCACTTGGGTCTTCAACATATTCAATGTTTGGATAATTGAAAACTTTTAAATTACTTAACGATTTTGAAGTTAATGTTCTGTCGTTATCACTAAATAATTTTCCTTTTTCAATAAAGATGGCGTTTGTAATGGCTTTAGGTTTGTATTTTAATTTACCTGCACTATAGATATTGAAATTTCGGTACGTTACACTATCATTAAACTGATTGCGTTCTTTTTTTGAAGTATTATTAGTAAAAATATTAACCTGGCTAATTTTATAAACTGTAAATGGACGCTTTGTTAAGGTGTCGCCATCTTTTACATAACGGTCTTCGATTTTTATGTTGACATTCATTTTTTGAATAGAATCATCATAAATAGCGTCATATTTTACATTACTTTCCTGAAAATGATACACTCCATTATTTCTTAGATATTGTGTGATTCTTTTTCGTTCGAAATCAAAATTAGTATAATTATATTGATCGCCCTTCCTGATAAAACTCTTTTTTTCTTCAAGTGCATAAAGACTATCAACAACAGGAGTTTCAATAAATTTGAAAATAGTATCTATAAAATAAGGCTTTCCTGTAACAACTTTGTACACTATTTTTCCTTTTCTATCACCTACAGAATCGATAGACATGGTTACTTTATTTCTAATGAAACCATTGTTGTAATAGTAACCGCTTAATCTTTCTTTAGAACGTATTGCTTTTTTTTCATCAATAATAACAGGTGCTTCACCCGTTTCTTTCATGAAATTAGATAATCCACTAACGAAAAAAGATTTTCCCAATCGATTCACCTGTTTGGCAGATAAAAAACGATTAAGATTTTTTATTCTATTGGGTTTTTTATTTAGCCAAGCTTGGTAAGAAGAATCCGGATTTGGTTTTGCAGCATTGTATAAGGTTAGTCCAAAGGGATAATTTAAGAATTTAGTATTTGGTTGCTGAACTAATAAATTGTTAATTCGTTCTTCCTTGTTCAATTCGTCATTAACGAAGATTTCGTTTTTGGTCAATAACTTTTCACTTTCGGGTACTCGCTTAACTAACGAACACGAATAAATTATTGTTCCGATTACAAATAATAATGTTATTTTTGATAAATTATTTCTCAAAGCACTTTTTAAAAGTTAGTCAAAAATACAATTTTTATGGTTAGTAAAAACCAAATTAAACTAATAACGAGTTTACAGCAAAAAAAATATAGAAAACAAGAACAACTTTTCTTTGCCGAAGGTGTAAAGGTAGTTCAAGAATTGCTGAATTCTAACTTTGAATTGCAAGATTTATTTACAACAAAGCAAGATTTTCTTACGGTTTCAAAAGACAAAGTTCATGCCATTTCTGATGCGGAATTAAAAAAAATCAGTGCTTTAACTACTCCAAATACTTGTTTAGCGGTTTTTAAAGTGCCAAAAGCAAAAGATTTCGTTGAAAAAGGACTAATTGTAGCTTTAGATGATGTTCGCGATCCAGGGAATTTAGGAACGATTATACGTTTGTGCGACTGGTTTGGAATTGAAACTTTATTTTGTTCAGAAGAATCGGTCGATATTTATAATCCAAAAGTGGTTCAAGCTACAATGGGTTCTATTAGTAGAGTAAATGTAGTGTATGGAAATTTAGAAGCATTTTTTACGAAAACTAAATTGCCTGTTTTTGGTACTTTTATGGATGGGAAGAATATTTATCAAGAAAAATTACCGAAAGAAGGAATTATTATCATGGGGAATGAAGCGAACGGAATTTCGTCTTCAGTTGAAAAGTTAGTTTCTGAACGAATTGCTATTCCACGATTTGGAAATCTTCAAGTTACAGAAAGTTTAAATGTAGCAACCGCTACAGCCATTATTCTGAGCGAATTTAAACGAAGTTAACTCTTAGTGGAAAGAAAAATTGATGAAGAAACCACGCGTTTTCATCTCGTGCACATTTCCTGTCCATTGACTATTTGGGTCGTTGTCGCGAATTAACTCGTCGTTCATGCTAAAAACACCTCTGATGGATGGTGAAAAAATGAAATATTCCAAATACAAATCAATTCCAAATCCTACTTCGTAGAAATTAGTCCATTTGGTCATTCTAAAACGGTTATTCAAATTATCATCTGGAGAAGCGGCATTACTACTAAGATTTAAGGCAGTTGATACACCTCCAAGTAAATATGGTCTAACATTACCTGTTCGTAAAGCAGAATATTTTAATAATAAAGGAAAGAAAATATAAGTTGACTTCACTTCTCTTAAACGATCACCGGTATCGGTAATATTAGGAAAGGTTAAATTACGTTGGGTAATAACTAATCCAGGTTCAAACCGCAAATCAAAATATTCAGCCAATCTAAGATTTCCAATTAAACCTACATTAAAACCAGTAGTTGTTCCTACTTCAATATCTTCGGTAACAGATAAATAATCGATTTTAAAATCTAAACTATTAAATCCAAGGTAATAACCCCAGTGAACGCGCTGTTTGTTCCAATTTTCTTTGTTGATAATTGGGTCTTTGCTAAACATGCCTTCCTGAGCAAAAAGGATAGGGGAAAAAAGTAATAAAAATAAAAACTTCTTCATATTATTTTTTAGATGCTTGATAAATAGTAGCTACTCCAAATGTTTGAGGTAGATGCTTTACATCTATAAACCCAATTTTTCTCAAAATATTGTTTAACACTTCTCCAAATGGGAATTCATTTGCAGAATTTGATAAGTATGTGTAAGCGGTTTTGTCTTTAGAAAACAATTTTCCGATTAAAGGTAAAATTACTTTTGAATGAAAAGCATAACCTTGTTTGAACGGGAATTTAGTAGGAACCGAAGTTTCTAAAATAATAAATTGTCCGTTTGGTTTTAATGTTCTTAAGATTTCAGATAATCCTTTTTCAAGATTTTCAAAATTACGAACGCCATAAGCCACGGTAATTACATCAAAATAATTATCAGGATAAGGAATGTTTTCACCATCACCTAAAACCATTTGAATTTTTGAGTCTAATTTTTGAGCTTCAATTTTTTTCTTTCCAATATCTAACATTCCTTGCGAAATGTCTAAACCAATGATTTCAGTAGCAGAAGTTTTTGCAAATAAAATAGCCAAATCACCCGTGCCAGTTGCAATATCTAAAATAGATTTTGGCTGACTTGCCGTTACCATTTTCAAGATTTTTTGCTTCCACTTTGCATCGGTGCCAAAAGAAATTACTTTATTAAGACCATCATAGTTACCAGAAATGTTGTCAAACATTTGAGCAACTTGTTCTTTTTTGCCTAATTCTGAATCTTTGTATGGCGTTATGTTTTTTGACATTTTCTTAATTTTGGACAACAAAAGTACGATTAATAATCAAGAACTTAAAAAAATTACCTTTTAACATAAGTTAAAAAAGTAAAATCATAATCGTGTTTTTCGTCTTTAGAATGAAATTCCTCGAAAACTAATTCCCATTTATCAGTATCAATTTCTGGAAAAAAAGTATCGGCTTCAATGGTAGTATGTACACGCGTTAAATCGATTTTATCCGCAATTTCGATGGATTGCTTGTAAATTTCACCACCCCCAATGATGAAAACTTCTTCCTCTTTTGGACACAAAGCAATCGCTTTTTGTAAACTACTTGCTACCAAACAACCTTCTGGAGCTTCGTAGTCCTTTTGTCTAGTAATAATAATATGTGTACGATTTGGTAACGGTTTAGGGAAACTTTCAAAGGTTTTTCTTCCCATCACAATAAAATGACCCGAAGTTAAACTTTTAAAACGCTTGAAATCATCTGGCAAATGCCAAACCAATTGATTGTCTTTTCCTAAAGCATTGTTTTCAGATGCGGCTGCGATTATGGTGAGCATGTTATTTCAAATTAAAGTTAAAAGGCAATGCGTATCTAACTTTTACAGGTTTGCCTCTTTGAAATCCGGGTGTCATTTTAGGCAAAAGCGAAACAATTCTACGAGCTTCATCTTCAAGGATCTTGCCATTAGCTGGTCCTCTTGATACTATATTTTCTATTTCACCTTCTTTATTAATGACAAAAATTACTGTGACTCTGCCTACAATTCCCTTTTTTTCTGCTTCTTTCGGGTATTTCAAGTTTTTTTGAATGTGTTCATTTAATTTTAATTGAAAACAATCCCATCGCTCTTTTCTTTCTACATCTTCGCAACCTGGAAAAACTGGAATTTCTTCTATAATTGTAATGGGAATAATTTCTTCTATTGTATCATTTTGAATTACTGCTGTTTCTTGTGACCAAACTGTATTTGATAGAACAAAAATAAAAATGGAGAAATAGATTTTTTTCATAGCTTAAATATTTAAACCGCGACAACACCTTTAATATGCGGATGTGGGTCATACCCTTCTAATGTAAAATCGTCAAACTTGAAATCGAAAATATTTTTAATTTCTGGGTTTAATTTCATCGTTGGTAATGGTCGGCACTCGCGAGATAATTGTAATTCTAATTGTTCCATGTGGTTGTTGTAAATATGGGCATCACCAAAAGTGTGGATGAATTCACCTACTTGTAAATCGCAAACTTGCGCAATCATCATCGTAAACAAAGCATAAGACGCAATATTAAAAGGAACGCCTAAGAAAATATCAGCACTACGTTGGTACAACTGGCAACTTAATTTTCCATCCGCTACATAAAACTGAAAAAACGCATGACATGGAGGCAAAGCGGCTTTTCCATTGGCAACATTTTCTGCAAATGAAACTGAAGTATCCGGCAAAACACTAGGATTCCAAGCGGAAACTAACATTCTTCTGCTGTTTGGATTGGTTTTTAGCGTTTCTATTAATTCGGTAATTTGGTCAATTTCTTCGCTGTTCCAATTGCGCCATTGGTGGCCGTAAACCGGACCTAAATCGCCATTTTCATCTGCCCATTCGTCCCAAATTTTCACACCGTTTTCTTGTAAATATTTGATATTGGTATCGCCATTTAAAAACCATAACAATTCGTAAATAATCGATTTTAAGTGTAATTTTTTTGTGGTTACCATTGGGAAACCTTCGCTTAAATCAAAACGCATTTGATAACCGAAAACACTTAGTGTTCCAGTTCCTGTACGGTCGCCTTTTTGGTTGCCGTTTGCTAATACGTGTTTTACTAAATCGTGATATTGTTGCATTTTTAAGTCAGAAGTTAGAAGTTAGAAGTCAGAAGTTTTTGAAATCTTCAACAACTTATTTCAATAATTAAATTAATGTGAAATGTTAGCTACGTCTTTAGGATTATGCTTGTGTTTAAATAAAACAGCAAATGCAATTGCTATTACTAATGCATAAGCTGCAAACGTTAACCAGATGTTGTGCCAATCTTTTTCTCCAGTTTTAATATCTGTAAAATATAAACTGATAATTTGTCCACTTACAACACTTCCTAAAACCGCACCGAAACCATTAGTCATCATCATAAATAAACCTTGCGCCGAAGAACGAATTTTAGAATCGGTTGAGGTTTCTACGAATAACGAACCTGAAATATTGAAGAAATCAAATGCCATTCCGTAAACCACACAAGATAAAATAATCATCCATAATCCATCACCAGGATTTCCGTAAGCGAATAATCCGAAACGTAAAACCCAAGCAATCATACTAAACAACATTACTTGTTTGATTCCGAAACGTCTTAAGAAAAACGGAATCGCTAAGATGAATAAGGTTTCTGAAATTTGAGAAATCGACATAATTAAAGTCGAATATTTTACTACCAATGAATCGGCATAAGTTGGATCGTGTTTAAAGTCATCTAAAAATACATCACCGTAAGCGTTGGTTAATTGTAAAGCCGCTCCAAGAAACATGCTGAATACAAAGAATAAGGCTAATTTATAATCGGCAAATAACTTAAATGAACTTAAACCAATAAGTTCTACGAATGATTTGTTTTCAGTTGTGTTTCCTTCTGGTTCACATTTTGGTAAAGTAAAGGAGTATAATCCTAAGAAAATAGCAGCAATGGCAGCAATGTAAAATTGATTTTCAGAAGCTTTGTTTCCGGTTAAGTTGGTAATCCACATGGCTACAATGAAACCAATAGTTCCCCAAACGCGAATAGGTGGAAAATCTTTCACTACATCTAAACCTCCTTTTTTCAAAGCGTTGTAAGCAACTGAATTTGAAAGAGCAATAGTTGGCATGTAAAAAATCATCGCCACTAAAATCACCCAAAAGAAATCAGATGGATTGCTAACTTGTGGAACATATAAAAGTGTTAAACCTCCTAAAATATGAAGAGCTCCATATAATTTTTCAGCGTTTATCCAACGGTCGGCAACAATTCCACAAAGGGTTGGCATAAAAATCGAAGCAATTCCCATAGTGGAGAAAATAGCTCCGAATTGTGCTCCATCCCAATTTTTAGTACCAAACCAATAATTTGCTACTGTGATAAGCCAAGCTCCCCAAACGAAGAACTGGAAAAAGTTCATTATCGTTAATCTGAATTTTACATTCATACTGTTATAGTTAAAGTATTAAGATTCTTTTTTTGAGATTTCGTCTCTAATTTTTGCTGCTTTTTCGTAGTCTTCGTTTTGCACAGCTTCGTCTAGTTTTTCGTATAATTCTTTTAGTGAATATCCTGAATAACTATCGGCAGGAACAACTACGTCTTCTTGTCCAAAAGTTTCTGGAGTTGAAAGAATGTCATCGTTTTCCTGATTTTCGGTATTTTCTGAAGGATTGATGCTTAGGTAAATTCCCGCTTTGTCTAAAATGTTTTTGTAAGTAAAAATAGGAGCATTAAAGCGTAACGCTAAAGCAATCGCATCCGAAGTTCTGGCATCGATAATTTCTTCGATTTTGTCTCTTTCGCAAATAATACTTGAATAGAAAACACCATCGACTAATTTATGAATAATCACTTGTTTTACCACGATATCAAATCGGTCGGCAAAACTTTTAAATAAATCGTGTGTAAGTGGTCGAGGTGGCTTGATTTCTTTTTCTAAAGCAATAGCAATAGATTGAGCTTCAAAAGCACCGATAACAATAGGTAGTTTTCGATCACCATCCACTTCATTTAAGATTAAGGCATAAGCTCCGTTTTGCGTTTGGCTATAGGAAATACCTTTTATAGTTAATTTTACTAAACTCATTTCAAATTGTTAATTATCATTTCTTTGATGCCTGATTTGGATTTTTAAACATCATCACAAAGTCAGAAAATGGCTAACAGAAAAACGGTTAGCCATTACTTCGTCAATTCGTTACCACTCGGGTCGCTCCAAAAATAAAAAAAAGAGCTATCTAAACAAAGATAACTCTAATTTTAATTTAATATATTTTTTAAACAACTATTTTATTACGAGTTGCTTGCTTTAAATGCTTTTAATTTTTCAATTAATTGAGGCACTACAGTGAAAGCATCACCTACAACACCATAATCAGCAACTTTAAAGAAAGGCGCTTCTGGATCTGTGTTGATAACTACTTTTACTTTTGAAGAGTTAATACCTGCAATGTGTTGGATTGCTCCAGAAATACCAACAGCAATATATAAGTTAGAAGCTACTGGTTTTCCAGTTTGTCCAACGTGCTCGCTGTGAGGTCTCCATCCGATGTCAGAAACTGGTTTAGAACATGCAGTTGCCGCACCTAAAACAGAAGCTAATTCTTCAATCATTCCCCAGTTTTCTGGACCTTTCATTCCACGACCAGCAGAAACTACGATTTCCGCATCAGCAATAGTTACTTTTCCAGTTACTTTTTCTACGTTTTCAACTTTGATTCCGAAATCCGCATCGTTTAATGATGGTGCGAAACTTTCTTCAGTCATAGCAGCAGCATTTTCTACTAATCCGAAAGAGTTTTTAGCAATTCCTAATACTTTTACTGGAGTTGAAATTTCAGTAATATTGAAAGCTTTGTTTGAGAAAGCAGTTCTTTTTACTTGGAAAGGCGAAGTGCTTTCTGGTAACGCTACAACATTTGAAGCATAACCTGCTTCTAAAGCTACAGCAACCAATGGTGCTAAATATAAACTATCTGTTGTTGAAGAAACTAAAACGATTTGAGTTCCTTCTTTTTTAGCCGCTTGAGCAATTACATCAGCGTAAGCTTTTGCGCTAAAGTTGTTTAATTTATCGTTAGAAACGTTTAAAACTTTGTCTACTCCGTAAGCTGCTAAAGCACTGTTGTCAGAGTTGTTGATAGTTACAGCGGTAACTGTTGTTCCCATTGAAGCAGCTACTTTTTTTGCGTAAGAAGCTAATTCGAATGCTACTTTTTTAATTTTTCCTTCTGCTGATTCAGCATATATTAATATCGACATGATTCTTTAATTTTTAGGTTTGAAATTAGATAACTTTCGCTTCGTTATGTAATAAGTTAATTAACTCATCTAAGTTGTCAGCATTTACTAATTTAACTGCTGATTTAGCAGCTGGTTTTTCAAATTTAACCGCTTTAGTTGCTGTTGCGTCTCCTGTTGGTTCTACTAAAGTTAAAGCTTTAGTTCTTGCCATCATGATTCCTCTCATGTTTGGAATACGTAAATCTTTTTCTTCTACTAAACCTTTTTGACCACCAATAATTAATGGTAAACCTGCAGAAATTGTTTCTTTTCCACCGTCAATTTCTCTAGTTACTTTTGCTTCGTTTCCATTTACATCAATACCAACACAAGCGTTTACGAAATTGTAACCTAATAATCCAGCAACCATTCCAGGAACCATTCCGCCATTATAGTCTAATGATTCTTTTCCAGCAATTACTAAATCATAACCTCCGTTTTTAACAACTTCAGCTAATTGTTTTGCAACAAACATTCCGTCTGTTGGGTTTGCATTAATACGAATAGCTTCGTCTGCTCCAATTGCTAATGCTTTTCTTAAAGTTGCTTCAGCGTCAGCTCCACCAACATTTACAACCGTAACATTTGCGCCTTGTTGCTCTTTAAACCAAATGGCTCTTGTTAAACCAAATTCATCATTAGGATTAATTACAAATTGAACACCGTTAGTGTCAAACTCACTGTCACCATTGACAAAATTAATCTTTGAAGTAGTATCAGGTACGTGACTGATGCAAACTAATATTTTCATTTTTATGTATTTTGTTAGTGAATATTTTCTGTCCCAAAAATACAAAATAATTTCTAAATAAAAACTATGCACGCATAATAAATATGTTTTTCTTAGATAAATTAGCTTTTTTTTAGGAATAGTTTAATTACATGATTGTGTTTTGTGTTTTGATTGAATATTTTTAACGCTAAAACGTTTTAGTAGAAAGTGTTGCCATTTTTTTTAATAACGAATTAGAATAATTTTATTTTTCTTACTTTTGCCAATCATAATTCAAAAGAAATTACTTTTCATGAGAACGATACAATTTAGAGAAGCTATTTGTGAAGCGATGAGCGAAGAAATGCGTCGCGATGAATCAATATATTTAATGGGTGAAGAAGTAGCAGAATATAATGGAGCTTACAAAGCTTCAAAAGGTATGCTAGATGAGTTTGGACCAAAACGTGTAATTGATACACCAATTGCAGAGTTAGGATTTGCAGGAATTGCTGTAGGTTCGGCTATGAATGGGAATCGTCCTATTGTAGAGTTCATGACGTTCAACTTCTCATTAGTGGGAATTGACCAAATTATCAATAACGCTGCAAAAATGCGTCAAATGTCTGCTGGACAATTTCCAATGCCAATGGTATTTAGAGGTCCAACAGCTTCTGCAGGTCAGTTAGGTGCAACACACTCACAAGCTTTTGAAAACTGGTTTGCTAACACTCCAGGATTAAAAGTAGTAGTTCCTTCTTCTGTTTACGATGCAAAAGGTTTATTAAAATCAGCTATTCGTGATAATGATCCAGTTATTTTCATGGAATCAGAACAAATGTATGGTGACAAAGGTGAAGTGCCAGAAGGAGAATATACGATTCCATTAGGAGTTGCCGATATAAAAAGAGAAGGTACAGATGTTACGATTGTTTCTTTTGGTAAAATTATCAAAGAGGCTTACGCTGCAGCTGATGAATTAGCAAAAGAAAATATCTCTTGTGAAATTATCGATTTAAGAACCGTTCGTCCTATGGATTATGATACGATTTTGAATTCGGTTAAAAAAACAAATAGATTAGTAGTTTTAGAAGAAGCTTGGCCATTTGCTTCAGTTGCTTCTGAGATAACATATATGGTACAAGAAAAAGCATTTGATTACTTAGATGCTCCAGTTCAAAGAATTACAACTGCTGATACTCCAGCGCCTTATTCACCAACTTTATTAAAAGAATGGTTGCCTAATGCGCAAGATGTTATTAAAGCTGTTAAAAAAGTTTTGTATAAATAACAATTAACTTATTATATTTGAAACTTCATCAGGACATTCTGATGAAGTTTTTTTTTCCTATGAAGACAAAAATTGTATTATTCTTTTTATTTGTAAGCTCGGTACTTTTAGGACAAACTAAGGTGGGCGGTAAAGTAACGGATGAGTTTGATGAACCCATTGCTTTTGCAAATGTTATATTTAAAAACTCAAAAGAAGGAGTTATTACTGATGAAAATGGAAATTTCTATTTTGAATCTAAAGAGAACTATTCCACTTTAGTGGTTTCTTATGTTGGATTCGAAAAGAAAGAAATTTCATTAAAGCCGGGTTTAAATTCAGGTTTAAAAATTCAATTAAAGTCGGGAACCGAACTTAAAGAAGTGGTTATTTATACGGGTAAAACTTCAAAAAAGAACAATCCTGCAATTGATATTTTGCGAAAAATTTGGGAACGTAGAAGAAAGAACGGACTCAAAATGTTCAAACAATATGAATACGATAAGTACGAAAAAGTTGAATTTGACTTAAATACCATCGATTCCGCTTTCATGAATAGTAAAGTGTTCAAAGGGATGGAATTTGTTTTTGACCAAATTGATACTTCAAGTATTTCCGGAAAAACATTTTTGCCAATTTTCATCAATGAAACACTAAGCGAAGTTTATGGTGATAATGAAGCTAAAAAAACAAAAGAAATTACAAAAGCCAATAAAAATTCTGGATTTGGTTCAGGTGATGGAGTAAACACCTTCATCAAAGATTTATATGCTGATTTTGATATCTATGACAATTACTTGAAATTTTTCGATAAAGATTTCGTAAGTCCATTATCAAGAACAGGAATCAATGTTTATAATTACGTTTTAAATGATAGTATGTATATCGATAACAAATGGTGTTATAATATTGTATACTATCCAAGACGTAAAAATGAATTAACGTTTAAAGGTGATTTTTGGGTAAACGACACCACTTTTGCTATTAAGAAAATTAATTTAGAAGCAAGTAAAAGTGCTAACATCAACTGGGTAAAAGAGATTTATATTGAACAAGAATATGAAGTTTTAAATGATTCCGTTTTTTTATTGACAAGAGATTACATGATGTCTGATTTTAGTTTTTCTAAAAAAGAAGAATCGAAAGGGGTTTACGGAAAAAGAACAACTCTTGCTAAAAATCATAAATTCAACATTAAGAAAGACGATAAATTCTATAAAAAAGAAGTCAATTTCTATGATAATGCTGTTTTTAATAAACCCGATGAATATTGGGAAGCCAATCGATTTGAAGCTTTAAATAAAAACGAAGCTGGAATTTACAAAATGCTCGATACTTTAAAAGAAGTGCCGCGTTTTAAACGAATTTACAGTCTTGCCTCAATTTTGGGAAGTGGTTATATTGAAATTCCAAAATGGAAAATGGATTATGGTCCAATATTTTCAACCTTTGGATATAACGATGTTGAAGGTCAAAGATTAAGAGCTGGTGGTAGAACTTATTTTGGTTCTAATGATAAGTGGCGAATTCAAGGTTACACGGCTTACGGATTTAGAGACAACCAATTCAAATATGGAATTTCGGGTAGATGGATGGTGAATCCAAACAAAAGATTGATTTTATCCGTAGGTAATCGTCGCGATGTAGAACAAATGGGGGTTAGTTTAACAACTTCTAATGATGTTTTAGGAAGAAGTTTTGCTTCATCAGCACTTTTTGCAAGTGGTGTTAATAACCAATTAACTTCTGTTAATCTTACTACTTTAGGATTTGAAATAGAGCCAGCAAAGAATTTTACTTTTCAAACGAATTTAACGTACAGAACATTAAAATCGGCATCAAACGAATTTAGTTTGGATTATTATACCGATTTGACTCAAACCGAAATTAAAAGTGAAGTAAAGCAATCGGAAATAAACTTTGTTGCAGAATATACTCCAAAACGTAAAACCGTAGGTTATGGTGTTGATCGTATGGATGTAGATTTCAATTATGCTCGAGTTTTCCTAAGTTATAGTAACGGCTTAAAAGGAGTGTTAAATAGTGATTTTAATTATCAAAAATTACAACTTTATTATCGTCAACCAGCTTTAATTGGTGGTTTTGGTCGATTATTTACCACTTTCGAAACAGGAAAAATTTTCGGAGAAGTGCCACTTGGTTTAATGGGAGTAATTCCTGGAAATCAATCTTGGTTTGTAATCGAAAACACTTATAATTTATTAGATTACTACGATTTTGTGGCAGATGAATATGCTTCTTTACATTTTGAACACCATTTTAACGGAAGATTGTTTTCGAGAGTTCCTCTTTTAAGAAAATTAAATTTACGTGAAATCATCGGAATCAAAGGCGTTTACGGAAGAGTTTCTGATGAAAATGTAATGTTAAATGCTTCAGGTTTAACGTATATTGCTCCAGAAGATATTTATTGGGAATACCACGCAGGAGTTGGAAACATCTTCAAAGTATTGCGTGTCGATTTTGCTTGGAGAGGAAGTTACTTAGAAATGCCAGATGCTAGAAAATTTGCTGTAAGAGCTTCTTTCGGTTTTTATTTCTAAACCTATATTTTTTTTGCAAAACTCTTTTGTTTCTCATGTTTTATAGTGGTAACTTTGCACCCGTTTTAAAAACATAAGATAAAATGACAGCAGATAAAGTTACTACATTTGATGTATTGATTGAGATTCCAAGAGGAAGTAGAAACAAATACGAATACGATTTTGAATTAAAAAGAATGCGTTTTGACAGAATGTTATTTTCGTCAATGATGTATCCAGCAGATTACGGATTTATTCCAGAAACGTTAGCATTAGATGGTGATCCATTAGATGTTTTGGTTTTAGTTAACGAACCAACATTTCCAGGTTGTGTTATGGAAGTAAAACCTATCGGTGTTTTTCACATGGCTGACGATAAAGGTCCAGATGAAAAAGTAATTTGTGTACCGGTTTCTGATCCAATTTGGAATAAATTAAACGATTTAAGTGATGTAAATCCACACTTAATTAAAGAAATCGAGCACTTTTTCCAAGTGTATAAAGATTTAGAAAACAAAAAAGTAGATGTTGAAGGTTGGGGAGATGTTAATGAAGCAAAAGAAATTTTGACAAAATGTACGAATCGTTTCAATGAAATCGAAAATAAACCAGAAGGATTGTTTAGTATTAAATAATTTGTAGGTTCCTAATAAATAAAAAGGCAGTATTTTTCTAAAAATATTGCCTTTTTTGTTTTATTTTCTTAATATTACCATAAAATTAACAAACAAAAAAACTAATTTATATTTTATGGAATCAATGATGATTTATGTACCAATAGTCATGGCACTATTAGGGTTAGCATTTATGGCTTTCAAACGCGCTTGGGTTCTTAAACAAGACGCTGGAGATGGAAAAATGAAAGAAATTTCAGATTACATCTACGAAGGAGCCTTAGCCTTTTTAAAAGCAGAATACAAATTATTAACGTTTTTCGTTCTTGGAGCGAGTGTGGTTCTTGCGGGAATTTCATTTATTGTTCCAACAACACATTGGTTAATCGTAATTGCATTTATTTTCGGAGCTATATTTTCTGCTTATGCAGGTAATATTGGAATGAAAATCGCAACTAAAACTAATGTTAGAACTACGCAAGCCGCTCGTACAAGTTTACCACAAGCTTTAAAAGTGTCTTTTGGTGGTGGAACCGTAATGGGATTAGGTGTTGCAGGTTTAGCGGTATTAGGTTTGACAGGATTCTTTATTATATTCTTTAGATTTTTCATGAACGGAGAATGGACATCAACAGATGACATGACTATCGTTCTTGAAACTTTAGCGGGATTTTCTCTTGGAGCTGAATCTATCGCATTGTTCGCTCGTGTAGGCGGAGGAATTTACACTAAAGCTGCCGATGTAGGTGCTGACTTAGTAGGAAAAGTAGAAGCAGGAATTCCAGAAGATGATCCACGTAATCCTGCTACAATTGCAGATAACGTAGGTGATAACGTTGGAGACGTTGCCGGAATGGGTGCCGATTTATTCGGTTCGTATGTAGCAACTGTTTTAGCTGCAATGGTTTTAGGAAATTATGTAATTAAAGATATGGGTGGTAAAATCGATGATGCTTTTGGCGGAATTGGACCAATTTTATTACCAATGGCAATCGCTGGTTTCGGAATTTTATTTTCTATCATTGGAACAATGTTAGTTAAAATTTCAAGCGACGATGCTAAAGAAGCGCAAGTTCAAAAAGCATTAAACATTGGAAACTGGGTTTCTATCGTTTTAACTGCTGTTGCATGTTTTTTCTTAATAGATATGATGTTGCCAGAAACTATGCAAATGTCATTCTTTGGTGAAGGAATTCAAGATATTTCTTCAATGAGAGTTTTCTATGCATCTTTAATTGGATTATTTGTTGGTGGTGCAATTTCATCAGTAACTGAATATTACACAGGATTAGGTACAAAACCTGTTCTAGCAATCGTACAAAAATCGTCAACTGGAGCAGGAACTAACGTAATCGCTGGTTTAGCAACAGGTATGATTTCTACTTTCCCAACAGTAATTTTATTTGCTGCTGCAATCTGGTCAACTTATGCTTTAGCAGGTTTTTACGGAGTAGCTTTAGCAGCTTCTGCAATGATGGCAACAACAGCTATGCAGTTAGCAATCGACGCTTTCGGACCAATTTCTGATAACGCAGGTGGAATCGCTGAAATGAGTGAATTACCAAAAGAAGTTCGTACTCGTACAGATATTTTAGATTCAGTAGGAAATACTACAGCTGCAACCGGAAAAGGTTTCGCAATTGCTTCTGCTGCTTTAACTTCGTTAGCTTTATTCGCTGCGTATGTAACGTTCACTGGAATTGATGGAATTAATATCTTCAAAGCGCCAGTATTAGCAATGTTATTCATTGGAGGTATGATTCCTGTAGTTTTCTCTGCATTAGCAATGAATTCAGTAGGAAAAGCAGCAATGGACATGGTGTATGAAGTACGTCGTCAGTTCAAAGAAATTCCAGGAATTATGGAAGGAACTGGTAAACCAGAATATGGAAAATGTGTTGAAATTTCTACAAAAGCAGCTTTACGCGAAATGATGTTGCCAGGAATTTTAACAATCGGTTTCCCAATTGCAATTGTTCTTTTAGGTAAATTAGTTTATGCAGATAACAACCAATTAATCGCTGAAATGTTAGGTGGATATATGGCTGGAGTTACCGTTTCAGGTGTACTTTGGGCTGTTTTTCAAAATAACGCTGGTGGAGCTTGGGATAACGCTAAAAAATCTTTCGAAGCTGGAGTTATGATTAATGGTGAAATGACATACAAAGGTTCTGATGCGCACAAAGCAGCGGTAACTGGAGATACAGTTGGAGATCCATTTAAAGATACTTCTGGACCATCAATGAACATCTTGATTAAATTAACGTGTTTGATTGGTTTAGTAATCGCTCCAATCTTAGGAGGTCATGGTGCTACAACTGAAAAAGGTGCTTGTTGTGCAAAAACAGAAATGATGTGTTGCGATACAGGAAAATGCGATATGTCTAAATGTGCCGACATGACAAAAGAAGAATGTGCTAAAATGTGTGAAGACAATGGCTGTTCTCAAGAATGTAAAGAAAAATGTATGGCAATGTATGATGAAAATGGAAAATTCATCGGCGATGCAGGACATGTTCATGACGAAAACTGTAACCATGACAAAGCAGAAATCATTGACATTAAAGTTAAAAAAGAAAAAGACGATAACGGAAAAGTAAAAGCAACAGTTACTATTACTAAAAAAGTAGATGGTAAAGAAACTACTGAAGAAAAAGTTTTCGAAGGAGACGATTTAGAAGTAGAAGCAAAAATTGCGGAACTAGGAAAATAATCTTTTTCAACACAAATAATGAAAACCGTACAGCAATGTGCGGTTTTTTTATTTAATTTTAGCCAAACAAACACAACTCCAATGAAATATAAAATACTGATTTTGTTGTTGCTTATTTCTGTAATTAGCATGGCGCAAAAGAATCTTAATTTAATTCCGAAGCCGCAAAACATTGAATATCATTCTGGTTTTTTTGTTCTGAACTCGAAAACCGTTATTCAAGCAGATGAAAATTCTTTTGAAGCAAAGTATTTACAACAAATCATAAAGCAACAATTAGGATTAAATTTAGAAATTACAACTTCGTCTAAAGCAAAGTCTAAAATTATTTTTTTAACTAAAATTATCGAAGAGAAAAAGACTTTCAAAGAATGGTATAATTTGTCAATTTCAAAGAATGAAGTGGTTGTAAAAGCAACTGAAGCTCACGGAATTTTCTACGGTATTCAAACATTAATTCAATTATTTCCATTAGAGAAATCACTCGAAATTAAAATAGCTTGTTTAAATATAACTGACGAACCCAAATTCCAATGGCGTGGCATGCATTTAGACGTTTGTCGTCATTTCTTTCCAAAAGATTTCATCAAAAAATACATTGATTATTTAACGATGTACAAAATGAATACCTTTCATTGGCATTTAACCGATGATCAAGGTTGGCGTATCGAAATCAAAAAATATCCCAAATTAACCGAAGTTGGTGCTTGGCGAAACGGCTCCATGATTGGACATTACACTGATCAAACTTTTGACGATATTCGTTATGGCGGATTTTATACCCAAGATGAAATCAAAGAAATTGTAGCTTACGCCAAAGAACGCCACATCACAATTGTTCCCGAAATCGAAATGCCAGGACACGCTTTAGCTGCTTTAGCATCGTATCCTGAATTTTCTTGTACAGGCGGACCTTTTGAAGTAGGTAAAACTTGGGGCGTTTTAGAAGATGTTTTTTGCTCTAAAGACGAAACGTTTACTTTTTTAGAAAATGTTTTAACGGAAGTAATTGAGTTGTTTCCTTCCGAATACATTCACATTGGTGGTGATGAATCTCCAAAAGTACGTTGGAAAAGTTGTCCACATTGTCAAAAAAGAATCAAAGATGAAAACTTAAAAGACGAACACGAATTACAAAGTTATTTTATCCAAAGAATCGAAAAATTTGTCAACAGTAAAGGTCGAAAAATAATCGGTTGGGATGAAATTTTAGAAGGCGGATTAGCACCAAACGCAGCCGTAATGAGTTGGCGTGGCACCGAAGGCGGAATTGCAGCAGCAAAACAAAAACATTTTGTAGTGATGTCGCCAGGTTCACATTGTTATTTCGATCATTATCAAGGCGAACCCAAAAACGAACCGATTGCTTTTGGAGGTTATACCAATGTTGAAAAAGTGTATTCTTTTAATCCAATTCCAAAAGAACTTTCAGCAGAAGAATCTAAATATATTCTAGGTGCTCAAGCCAATCTTTGGACGGAATATATCAATACGCCAGAACACGCAGAATACATGTTGATGCCAAGAATGGCAGCGCTTTCTGAAGTGCTATGGGGAACTTCAAATCCCAATAATTATAAAGAATTTGAAAAAAGATTGATTTCACATTTTGAAATCTATGATAAAAAAGGAATCAATTACAGCAAAGCCATTTTTGAAGTAACTTCCAAAGTACAACCTGCCGAAAACGGAGTAGCATTCGAATTAAAATCTGTCAATCCAAACGGAATCAAATACACCACGGATGGTTCAGAACCGAATGCTAATTCGATTTCTTATGAAAAACCAATTATTGTTACTAAGAACCAAACCATAAAAGCGACTTATTTTGAAAATGGAAAAGCAAAAAGTGCCACTATCGAACAACCGTTTTTCATCACTAAATCAACGGGTAAAAAGATTGAATTGGTACATCAACCGCATGAAAATTATGGCATCGGTGGAAGTTTTACTTTGGTAGATGGAATGAAAGGAAACACTTCAAAATTCGGAAGAGATTGGTTAGGCTTCTGGGGAAAAGATATGAATGCCACTATCAATTTAGGAAAAACTGAAACGATTTCAAAAATCAGCATCAATATACTTTCATCAGAAGGAAGTTGGATTTATTATCCAAAAAGCATCGTAATTTCAGTTTCAAATGATGGAGAAAATTATATTCCAGTTACAATAGTTACTTCTAAAGAAATTTATGAAAATAAAGGAAGAATTGTAGTTGAATTCGATAAACAAAATGTTCAATTTATAAAAGTCATAGCAGAAAACAACGGAATTATTGCCGATGGAAAGCCTGGAGCTGGTTCTAACAGTTGGTTATTTGTAGACGAAATAAGTGTAGAATAATGACAAACAGAAGAAATTTTTTAAAAACAACCGCATTAGCATCTGCTGGAGTAGCATTTCAGGCTTTCAATGGAAAATCTGATGAAACTGAAATGGATATTAATTCAGGAAAAGTGAATAAACCAATTGTGCTTTCTACATGGAATTTTGGATTGCAAGCCAATGAAGCCGCTTGGGAAGTACTAAAAAATAAAGGTCGCGCTTTGGATGCTGTAGAAGCTGGAGTAAAAATTCCAGAAGGCGATGTAAATGAAAGAAGTGTGGGTTACGGCGGTCGTCCAGATAGAGATGGTCGCGTAACATTAGACGCTTGTATTATGGATGAATTTTCGAATATTGGTTCGGTAGCTTGTTTGGAACACATTAAACATCCTATTTCTGTAGCAAGAATGGTCATGGAAAAAACACCTCATGTGATGTTGGTAGGTGAAGGCGCTTTGCAGTTTGCCATCGCACAAGGATTTCAAAAAGAGAATTTATTAGTTGAAGCTTCCGAAAAAGAATGGAAAGAATGGCTAAAAACCAGTGAATATTTACCAAAAGCCAACATCGAAAACCATGACACCATCGGAATGATTGCTTTAGATGCGCAAGGTAATCTATCGGGCGCGTGCACTACAAGTGGTATGGCATTCAAAATGCATGGTAGAGTAGGAGATTCTCCCATTATTGGTGCAGGTTTGTATGTGGATAATGAAATTGGAGCAGCAACAGCAACAGGTCACGGCGAAGAAGTCATCCGAATTACAGGTTGTCATTTGGTAGTGGAATTAATGCGTCAAGGAAAATCACCTCAAAAAGCTTGTGAAGAAGCCGTTATGCGAATTGTAAAACTGACACAAAATCGAGGAAAAAATCTAAAAGACATACAAGTTGGCTTTATAGCCTTAAACAAAAAAGGAGAATACGGTTCGTATTGTGTGCAAGGTGGTTTCAATTATGCCGTTCATGATGCAACCGGAAATAAATTAATAGATGCGAATTACTTTTTGAAATAATTTTTTGCCACAGATTAAAGGATTTTAAGGATTATTTAATCCGTGAGAATTTGTGTAATCCGTGGCTAATATTCATGACTTATGTTCCAAAATAAAAAAATCGAAATCGCTTGTTTTAACCTTGAATCTGCTCTAATTGCTCAAAATGCTGGAGCGGATAGAGTGGAATTATGTGCAGACATGTCGGTTGGTGGTACAACTCCAACAATAGAAATAATACAACAAGCTCGCGAAAATCTAAGCATCGATTTATATGTGATGATTCGCCCAAGAGGAGGAAATTTCGTTTACTCAGAAGCAGAATTTAAACATATGAAATCCGAAATCGAAATCATCAAAAAGTTAGGAGTCAACGGATTTGTTTTCGGGAATTTGAAGGACGATAAAACAATTAATCTCGAACAAAATAAAGTCTTAGTGGAATTAGCAAAACCATTTCCATGTACATTTCACAGAGCTTTTGATGCCGTTTCGAATTACGAACAAGCATTGGAAGATGTCATCTCGTGCGGATTTTCAACCATTCTAACTTCTGGAACTTTTCCAAATGTCATGGAAGGAAAAGAAGTTTTAAAACAATTAGTCATTCAAGCCAATAATCGCATCGAAATAATGCCCGGTGGCGGATTGCGTTCAATCAATATTTTGGAATTAAATGAAATGGTAAATGCCAATTGGTACCATTCATCCGCCATTACCGATGTAAGTGAAACCGCAAACCCTGATGAAATAATACAATTAAAGAAAAAGTTGCAATCTTAAATGAACTTAAATGAACTTCTTTAATTTGATGCTTTCACTTTCAAAACCTATGTGACTTATATGTTTAAAAAAATAACATTATTTCTAATTTTCATTTGCTATTCCATTTTTGGACAAACTTCCTATCGAAATTTGTCAACAGAAAACTGGACATTCTACAAACAAAACGAAGCAAAAAAATACAAGGCAACCATTCCCGGAACTGTTCACACCGATTTATTTCAAAACCAATTAATTCCTGATCCGTTTTTCGGAGCCAACGAAAAAAAATTGCAATGGATTGAAAATGAGAATTGGGAATACGAAACACATTTTACACTATCAGAATCAGAACTAAAAAATCAAAATATCGATTTGGAATTTGAGGGTTTGGACACGTATGCAACCATTTTTTTGAACGGAAAAGTAGTTTTAGAAGCCAATAATATGTTCCGAAAATGGACTATTTCTGCCAGATCACATTTGAAAGTGGGAACCAATCATTTAAAAGTTGTTTTTCATTCGGCAGTCCAAAAAGGGAAAGAAGAAGCGAAAAAATTATCTTATACTTTACCTGAAAAAAAACGTGTTTTTGTTCGAAAAGCGCAATATCAATTCGGTTGGGATTGGGGACCACGATTCGTTACGGCAGGAATTTGGAAGAAAGTACAATTGAAATTTTGGAATTCGGCTAAAATTGAAAACATAAAATTCAGTCAAGTTGAATTGAATGACAAAAAAGCGATTTTAGAATTCACAACCGAAATTTACGTTTCCAAAGCAAAAACGATTCAGCTAAAAATCAATGACAAATCTCAAACTTTCAATCTTAAAAAAGGAAAGAATAAAATCAAAATGCCATATGAAATTGCGAATCCAAAATTGTGGTGGTGTAATGGATTAGGCGAAGCAAATTTGTATCCTTTTGCTGTTGAAATCAGTCAGAAAAACCAGTTATTGGATTCAAAAAAATTAAATATTGGTTTGCGAACTATCGAATTAATTCAGGAAAATGACCAACATGGAAAAAGTTTTTATTTCAAATTAAATGGGAAATCGGTTTTCATAAAAGGTGCTAATGTGGTTCCGCCAGATAGTTTTTTACCACGAGTTTCTGATTCCACTTATTTTTCTTTAGTCGAAAATGCTAAAAAAGCGAATATGAACATGCTTCGTGTTTGGGGCGGTGGCGTTTATTTTGATGATGCGTTTTATGAAGCTTGTGATGCTAACGGAATTTTAGTTTGGCAAGATTTTATGTTTGCTTGTTCGATGTATCCGGGCGATGAAAAATTTGTTGAAAATGTAAAACAAGAAGTAATTGATAACGTGAATCGTTTACAAAATCATCCAAGTATTGCGATTTGGTGTGGCAATAATGAAAACGACGAAGGTTGGCACAATTGGGGTTGGCAAAAACAATTCAACTATTCCAAAGCAGATTCCACCCAAATTTGGAACGATTACAAAAAAGTATTTCACGGAATGATTCCGCAGACATTAGATAGTTTACTTCCGAAAGAAAAAAACATTTATTGGTCTTCGTCACCTTCGATTGGTTGGGGAAGAAAAGAAAGTTTGTTGCAAGGTGATTCGCATTATTGGGGCGTTTGGTGGGGAAAAGAACCGTTTGAAATTTATGAGAAAAAAGTGGGGCGTTTTATGAGTGAATATGGTTTTCAAGGCTTGCCAAATTTGGAAACCTTGCAAAAAGTGATGGATAAAGAAGATTTGAATTTCTCTTCCGATGCTTTTAAAAATCATCAAAAACACCCAACAGGTTACGAAACCATAAACGAGTACATGGAACGCGATTATGTGGTTCCAAAAAATTTTGAAGATTACTTATATGTTTCCCAATTGTTGCAAGCTCGTGGAATGAAAACCGCAATTGAAGCCCACCGAAGAGCCAAATCATATTGTATGGGAACACTATATTGGCAATTCAATGATTGTTGGCCAGTTACGTCTTGGAGTTCGTTGGATTATTATGGAAATTGGAAAGCGTTTCATTATCAAGCGAAGCGAAGTTTTGAGAACGTGCTTTTGTCAGCCGAGGTAACGGATAGTGGAATTTATAAGTTTTTTGTTATCAATGATGGAATGCAAAATTATGCTGGAGAATTAAAAGTTGAAATCAGAAATTTTAAAGGTCAACTATTATGGGAGAAAAAGGCATATTGTAAATCAGATGCTAGTTCAAATGTGTCAGCTATTTTATTGCCTTTTCCTTCATTAAAGGAAATTGATACACAAAATTCATATATAAAATTAGAATTTATTTCAGGCGATAATCATTTTGAAAGTGCTTTCTTTTTTGATAAACCAAAAGATTTAAAATTATCAAAACCAAATATCGAAATCAAAACTATTGATGAAGTAACTATTGAAATTTCTACCGATGTTTTAGCGAAGGATGTTTTTCTGTATTCGGAAAATGATACTTTTTTTGAAGAGAATTATTTCGATTTATTTCCTAATGAAAAGCGAATCATCAAATTATCGAAACCAGTTCAAAATATTAAAGTGAAATCGTTGTTTGATACATTGAAATAAAAAAAACGCCTCAATTGAGGCGTTTCATATATCTAAAATAATCCGTTTAATTCGGCATCAATTCGGTTGATGATGTTTCCTAAATCTTCTGGATTGTTAACAAAATCAAT
Source organism: Flavobacterium sp. UBA7663 (assembly GCF_002483315.1). GTDB lineage: Bacteria > Bacteroidota > Bacteroidia > Flavobacteriales > Flavobacteriaceae > Flavobacterium. The sequence goes on along the minus strand of NZ_DLHR01000028.1, from coordinate 53,941 downwards.
ATTGTCTACATCAATAATTACTAATTTTCCTTTGTCGTAAGTTTGAATCCATGCTTCGTATCTTTCGTTCAAACGACTCAAATAATCAATTGAAATCGAGTTTTCATAATCTCTTCCTCTTTTGTGAATTTGGCTTACTAAATTCGGAATCGAACTTCTTAAATAAATCAATAAGTCTGGCGAACCCACTAAACTTTCCATTAATTCGAAAAGCGAAGTGTAATTATTAAAATCTCTGTTTGACATTAATCCCATTGCGTGAAGATTAGGTGCAAAAATATGTGCATCTTCATAAATGGTTCGGTCTTGAATAATGTTTTTACCACTTTCACGAATTTGCAACACTTGACGAAAACGACTGTTTAAGAAATAAATTTGAAGGTTAAAACTCCAACGTTCCATTTGGTGATAAAAATCATCTAAATAGGGATTGTCTACCACATCTTCAAAGTGCGGTTCCCATTTAAAATGTTTGGCTAATAATCGAGTTAACGTTGTTTTTCCTGCTCCAATATTTCCTGCTACTGCTATGTGCATTATGGTAAAATTAATTTGTAATTAGTAATTTCATTTTGGGTAAAAATAGACAAAATTCCATCTCTAAAGAAAAATTTTGAAATGATTTTTTTATCAATTGCTATTTTACTGCTACTCTTAGAAGTTAGGTTGTAATAAAACAATTGATTCTCCAATTGATAAATAGAATTGCCGTTTTTTGTTAGCTGAATCGAATCAAATTTTGGTAGATTTCCTAATTTTTCAATCGTACCATAAATCGAAATGCGATATAAATTCAAATTAGCATCTGTCCAATAAAAATGCGTATAATCGGATTCGTAATACAAAATTGGATTTTCAAGCATAGTAGAAATCCACTTAAATGTATCTGTATTTACATTGTATAAGCCTATTTTTGATGAAATACCATCGTAAATCCAAATTTGATTTTGGGAAGACAACGCCACTGATTCTAAAGTAACAGGAGTTGATTTTAAATTAAAATCTATTTTTTTGATTTCGTTTAATTGATTGTCTAAAAGCACTACCATGTTGAAATTTTTATAGAAAACTACAATTTGTAGCGGATTTTGAATATCAACTCGAGTAATTTTTCCAAAGCCCAAATTATTGTATTGATAGGTTGTGGATTCGCTATTCTTGATTAAAATATTGTTTTTGATGCTGTAATTATTCTGTTGATTATCAAAACCTAAAAAAACATCACATTCTATTTTTATACTATTTTGTTTTGTGGTAGAAATTAGTTCTTGACTTTTCATTGAAAAGCAGAACAAATTTAAAATTAATATAAATAGTGTTTTTTTTACCAGCATCGTTAAACTATTTCTGAAAATCAGGGTCTAATATACTACTTAAACACAAAAATAGAAGTTAAATTGTGTAACAAAATGCACTTTTTGTAGTCTATATATACATCTATAACATCTGAAAAGAATGAAAAAAATTATTATTGCTTCGATTTTTATGATTTCTGGGTTTCTAAATGCTCAGAATTTTCAAGGAATGGCGGTTTACGAATCTAAAACGAGTACGGCTGATTTCATGAAAGGAATGGGTGGAAACCGTGAGATTACTCCCGAAATGCAAAAACAAATAGAAGAGCGTATGAAAAAAATGTTTGAAAAAACATTTATTTTAAATTTTGATAAAACCGCTTCTATTTACAAAGAAGAAGAAAAATTAGATGCACCAGGTCAACAAGGAGGAGGAAGAATGATGATGTCCATGATGGGAGGTGGTGGAACACACTACAAAAATGCAAAAGACAAGCAATATATTGTAGACAAGGAGTTCTTTGGGAAAGAGTTTTTAATTAAAGATTCGTTACCAAAATACGATTGGAAATTAGAAGGGGAGTCAAAACAAATTGGTAATTATACTTGTTTTAAAGCAACAGCAGTAGTGAAAGTGAGTGAGTCTGATTTTAGAAATTTCAGATTTAGAAACAGGAATAATGAAAAAGAAGGTGATAAAAAAGCAGAAACAGTAAAAGATACTGCAAAAGCTAAAAAGACCAATTTTACAGATGATTGGGAAATGCCTAAAGAGAATACTATTACAGCTTGGTATTGTCCTGAAATTCCTGTGAATCAAGGTCCAGAAAATTATTGGGGATTGCCAGGTTTAATCTTAGAAGTTAACGATGGGAAAACAGTGATATTGTGTTCTAAATTAGTTTTAAATTCTAAAGAAAAAGTTGAAATAAAACCTGCTTCTAAAGGAAAAGTGGTAACTCAAAAAGAATATGACGAAACCGTGAAAAAGAAAATGGAAGAAATGCGTGAAATGAATTCAGGTCCAGGCGGTCAACGAGGTGGATTTAGAATGGGTGGCGGACGTTAATTTTCAAAAAAATCACATGAAAAAAATATTTTTTATCTTTATAATGGCACTTACTACAAGTGCCTTTTCTCAAAATATACGTTTCGAAGGTACTGTTAAAGATACTACAGGAGTAGGTTTGGAAATGGCTAATATTATGGCGATTAACCAACAAACAAAAGCCATGGATGCTTATGCTATTACAAACGAAGCGGGAAAATTTATCCTAAATTTAAAAGCGAGCACGGCTTATACACTTAAAGTAAGCTATATTGGTTTTCAAACATTTGAAAAATCGGTTACAACTGGAACAACTACAATGAATTATCCAGTGGTTTTAAAAGAAGGGACGCAGTTAAATGAAGTAGAAATTGTACATGAAATGCCAGTGAGTGTTTCAGGTGATACAATTATTTATAATTCGGATTCGTTTACTAATGGCACCGAACGAAAGTTGGAAGATGTATTGAAAAAGCTTCCAGGTGTTGAAGTAAATAAAGACGGTGAAATTGAAGTCGAAGGTAAAAAGGTTCAAAAAGTAATGGTGGAAGGAAAAGATTTCTTTGATGGTGACACGAAGTTAGCTACCAAAAATATTCCAGCAGACGCTTTAGATAAAATTCAAGTTTTACGTAATTATAACGAGGTTTCTAATTTAAAAGGATTAGAAAATAACGAAGAAAGTATCGCCATAAACATAAAACTTAAAGAAGGGAAAAAGAATTTCTGGTTTGGAGATATGACGGCCGGAATTGGTGTTGGAATGGAAGACACTCGATTTATAGTTAATCCGAAGTTGTTTTTCTATAGTCCGAAATACAGTTTAAATGTAATTGCTAATGTGAATAATATTGGAGAATTACCATTGACGGCTCAAGACTATTTCAAGTTTACGGGTGGTTTTAAAAATATGATGCGTAAAGGTGGTTCATCTTTCAATGTGGCATCTAATGACTTAGGAATTATGGGACTTCGTAACAATCAAGCAGCTAATATTGAATCTACCTTTGGAGCGGCTAACTTTAGTTTTAATCCCTCGAAAGCTTGGACTTTAAGTGGTTTTGGAATTTTATTAGGAAATAAAACAGAAATTGAAACTACAACGATTTCAAATCGTACAGATAATTTACCTGACGGAACAACCGAAACTATAATAGAAAATCGCGAAGATTTTACGAGACAAGATAGTAAACAAGTATTGTTTAAATTGAGTTCGAGTTATGTGCCATCAGAGAAAGTACATTTTGATTATGATGCGTTAGTTAAGTTTTCTGACCAAAAAGAAAATACAAGTGTGTTTTCAAGTTTGTTATCTGATATTTATACAGGAAAAGAGCAAAATCCTTTTTCGATAAATCAAAATCTTAACTATTATTACACGTTAAGTGATAAGCATGTTTTTGCTTTTGAAATGCAGCATTTATATCAAAAAGAAGATCCGTTTTATAATGCTAATTTAGAAATGTTACCTTTTGCACCACTATTAACAGGATATGTTGATGAAGGTGCAGGAGTAAGAGACGATATAACACAAAATCGTTTTGTGCAAACAAACAAAGTGGACACAAAGTTTGATTATTATTATATGTTGACTCCAAAAAGCAATATCAATTTGACTTTAGGAAACACCTATTCATATCAAAATTTTGACTCTTCAATTTTCCAGATATTAAACAATGGAACACAAAATAATCTAACAGATGCAACTTCAGTAAATGATGTAAATTATGCGTTTAATGATGTGTTTTTAGGTGTACACTATAAATTTATGCTAGGTAAATTTACTTTTAATCCAGGATTTAGTGTACATCAATATAATATGAATGATGAACAACTTGGAACATCGAACAAGCAATCTTTTAATAGAATTTTACCTGATGTGTACGCATTATGGCAGATTAAAAAATCGGAAACGTTAACTTATAATTATTCGTTAACCAACAATTTTACAGATATTAATAAGTTGGCACAAGGTTATGTGTTTTCGAACTACAACAGCTTATTCAGTGGAAATAGATTTTTAGAAAATTCTACATCTCAAGTTCATTCTTTGCGTTATTTTAAATACAACATGTTTAATTTTGAGAATATTTTTGCTAATATTTCGTACACGAGACAGCTTGAAGCTATTAAAAATAGAGCATTATTAGTAGGCGTAAATCAAATTTCATCATCAGAAAATATGAATTCTAATTTTCCAGATGAGAGTTTGTCTGCAGCTGGAAATTATGGTCGTTCTTTTGCAAAATATTACAAAGCAAATTTAAGAGTTGGAGTAAATTGGTCTAAATCGAACAATATTCGTGTTTATCCTGACGCTGACACCGATCCAAATAACAATCCATCTGAAGTGCAAACCATCGAATCCTATTCTCAAAGTTATGGTTTGAGCTTTTCAACGAATTATAAAACATTACCAAACTTAACGTTGGGGTATAATTATTCAATTAATGATAACTTTTCGGATATAATTTATGTGGATAGTCCAACGGTTACTTTGGAGTATTTCTTCTTAGATGCATTTTCATTTGTTTCGGAGTATTCTTATTTTCATAATAGAAATAAAGCCAAAACAATTGATAGTGAATATGATTTCTTAACAGCAAGCTTAATGTATCAAAAGAAAAATAGTAAATGGGAATGGAAACTATCAGGAACCAATTTATTAGATACTAAATCTTTAGATACTAATAGTTTTAGTCAATTAGGAGGAACAAGTACTTTTTCAAGTTATAGAGTTCAGCCGAGATTTGTTATTCTGAGTTTGAAGTATACTTTATAGTAATTCAAGAAAAAGACCATAACTAAGTTATGGTCTTTTTTTGAAAATTAAAATTTATCCCAAATTCCATTTATGATAGATGCTATAAAAATGACTAATAAAAATAAAATGGAGTAAATTTTTGTGTTTAAGTTTTGTTTGTTCTTCAAAACAGTGGTGTTAGATAGTTCGTCGTGCCAGCCATTTTTACCAAAAAAACTAAAAGCTTCAAAAGGTATTAATCTAATAAATGTTCTTCCAGTTATTGTAGTGAAATTAAGTTTATTTTCAGATGTAGCATAAACTTGTGTTTCTGTTAAAGCTTTTGCCGGAGAAATATGAAATATTCCTTCGCTCAATAAATAATAAATAATTCTTCCGAGCGCTATAAAAAGTAGAAAAAGAACATTTTCGCCAATTTCAGAGCCTAATTCATTAATTGAGTCTCTGTATTCTTTACTTTTTGCCAATCCAAAGATGTAAGGAGAAAAAATTAAAATAACAAAAAAAGTATCAAACAAGTAATTTAATAATCGATCTCCTATGCTAGCTTTTTCAAATGGCAATTGTATTGCTTTTTTTTCGAGAGATTGATTCATTATTTCTCTAGCACTAACTCTTTCGGTTGAATTTGTTTTAATCTCTGGTTTTGGCACTTCTATTTCCACAGGCATTAATTCTTTTAGTGAATTCAAATATACAAGTGCTTTATAGGCTAAGAAAAGCCAAAAGATATCTATGAAAATATAGTAAAGAGTTAAAAAAGTATAGGTTTTGATTGATTCTGTAATATTAAATAGTAAAAAAAACAAGTGAACAGATTTTGCAATAAAGAAAAACAACATGGCCAAACGCAGTAAACGGGTTTTCTTTTCGTTACTGATAAAGTATAATAAACTTCCAATTAATAAAACGAATGTAAAAATGATACTATTAAGTGGGATAATTCTGTAACTTCCTTCTTCGGCTAACGGAATTTCTAATTCATTTTCAAAAAGAAGAAAATCAAATCTAATTGAGCTGAAAAAATTAAAAATATGTATCACATATTCAGAATTGTTTTTGATTAAGAATTCAAAATCAATGAAATAAATTAAAGTTCCAAGAATACAATAGAAGATGGAAATAAGAGTAATTTTGTTTTTCATAAGAGTGAGAATTTTTTTTGCAATATACAAAAATGCCTGATTAAATTAATAATCAGGCATTTTCTGTAGTTTTGATTTTGTTAAATCTTAAAAGCAGCTTTTACTTTATCTACGAAATCTAATTTTTCCCAAGTAAACAATTCAACAGAAACAGTTTTTGTTAAACCACCTGGAGCAGAGAATGTTTTGGTTACGGTTTCTGGAGTTCTTCCCATGTGTCCGTATGCAGCAGTTTCGCTATAGATTGGATTTCTAAGTTTTAAACGTTGTTCAATAAAGTAAGGACGCATATCAAAAATGCTTTCTACTACTTTGCTGATTTCTCCATCAGTTAAGCTTACTTTTGCAGTTCCATACGTATTTACGTTGATAGATGTTGGTTCAGCAACTCCAATTGCATAAGAAACTTGTACTAAAATTTCATCAGCTACACCGGCAGCGACTAAGTTTTTAGCAATATGGCGTGTCGCATAAGCAGCAGAACGGTCTACTTTAGATGGGTCTTTTCCAGAGAATGCTCCACCTCCGTGTGCTCCTTTACCACCATAAGTATCTACGATAATTTTTCTTCCTGTTAAACCAGTATCTCCGTGAGGTCCTCCAATTACGAATTTTCCTGTTGGGTTAATGTGGTATTTAATTGCATCATTAAATAAATGAGCGTATTGAGGATTTTTAGCGATTACTCTTGGAATCAAAATCTCAATAATATCTTTTTTAATTTTTGCTAACATTGTTGGTTCATCAGCAAAATCATCATGTTGAGTTGAAACTACAATAGCATCAATACGAACAGGTTTGTTATCATCAGAATATTCTAAAGTAACCTGAGATTTAGCATCTGGACGTAAGTAAGTGATTTCGTTGTTTTCTCTTCTTAAATCGGCTAAATCTTGTAATAATTGATGAGATAATTTCAATGCTAACGGCATGAACTCAGCAGTTTCATTTGTAGCATAACCAAACATCATTCCTTGGTCGCCAGCACCTTGCTCTTCTTTACTTGCTCTGTCAACTCCTTGGTTAATATCGGCAGATTGTTCGTGAATTGCAGATAAAACACCACAAGAATTTGCTTCAAACATGTATTCGCTTTTTGTGTAACCAATTTTTTTGATTACATCTCTTGCGATAGTTTGTACATCTAAATAAGTGTTTGATTTTACTTCTCCAGCTAAAATTACCTGACCTGTTGTAACTAATGTTTCACAAGCTACTTTTGATTCAGGGTCAAATGCTAAAAAGTTATCAATTAATGCGTCTGAAATTTGATCCGCAACTTTGTCAGGATGTCCTTCACTCACTGATTCTGACGTAAATAAATAAGCCATAATAAATTATTTTTAAAATTTAGCGAGGAAAAATAATTGCAGAGATTGCGTAAAGGAGTAGTAACACTGCTTTAGCATTTTTTTAATGAGGTTGCAATCAGTTCAAATTTTTCCTCTTTGTTTTCGTTTGCAAATGTATGAAATGAAATTGAAACTTTAATTTTTCTTGCTATTTTTTTTAAAATAGTTCTTTTGTCGATACTTTTTTACATTTTATCGAAGATTAATTTTTTAATAAAGTGTTATGCATATTTTTATATTTATTAAAACTATAAAAAGCATATTTTATGAAAAAAACATTACTTTCTTTGTTGTTAGTTCCTTTTTTTGGAATTTCACAAAATCAATTCTCTTTTGGATTTGACGGCACTACGGCAGCAATGCTTTCAGCGGGATGGCAGTCTACGAATCAGAGCTCGCCTTCAACGACTTCTTTATGGACAATTGCTTCGTATACCACGCCTTTAACAAATCCGTTATTTGGTAGTGGTAATACAACGACGGTTCCGGTAGGACAGGCCGGTGGAAATAATTCTTTTGCTTTGGTAAATTATACAAGTACTACAGGAGCAGGAACAATTAGTAATTGGTTGATTACGCCAGATATTACAGTTCAAAATGGAGATGTTGTTACGTTTTATTCTCGTAAAGGTACCGATGGAACAATTGATTATCCTGATAGATTGGAGTTAAGAATGAGTACAGCAACTACTACAGTAATTCCTTCAGGTGGTTCGTCTGGTTTGGGGTCTTTTACAACAGTTTGTACTACAGTTAATCCATCTTTATTAGGAGGCTTTGTATATCCAAAAGCATGGACACAATATTCGTATACTGTTTCGGGATTAGCGGGACCAACATCTGTAAAATTTGCATTTAGATATTTTGTTACTAATGGAGGGCCTTCAGGAGCTAATTCTGATATTATTGGAATTGATACATTCTCTGTAGATAGAACATTAAGTTCTGATTCTTTCTTTAAAAATAATTTTTCGGTTTACCCAAATCCGGTTACTAATGTGTTGAATATTTCTATGAAAAATGAAATGATAATCAATAATTTGTCAATTACCGATTTAAATGGTAGAGTGGTGTCTTCAAGTGATTCAAGTACTTCAATTGATGTTTCAAATTTATCTCCTGGGGTTTATTTCATTTCTATTGAAACATATGAAGGGAAAGGAACATCTAAGTTTGTGAAAAATTAATTTTATTTCAAATAATAGATTTTAAAAGAGGCAAAAGCCTCTTTTTTTGTTTATTTTAGATTTTGTTTTTATGGTTCACGTTGTTTTTAGATTAAAAATCTATAATATAAAAATAAAATAACAAAATTTAGAAAAATAATCTATTTATTTTTTTATTGTAGAAAATAAATCTAATTTTGCCCTATCGAACTAAAAGAAATAGAAAATGAACTTTACAATGTGCAATATGTGTATGATGATGTGGAACAATCCGCAGAGGAAACCTATTGCATAATTTTAAAAGTAAATTAATTCAATATAACCTCTGTCGAAAGCAGAGGTTTTTTTATTTCTAAAAATCAACAAAATAATGAAAATAGCCATTTATAATCCAAGACGATGTTGTCGAATGTGTAGCTGAATCAAACTCAGTAAAATCAAAAAAATACATTTAAAAAATACAATAACATCAAAAATAAAAATATCATGAGCACAAATAAATTTGCAACAAACGCATTACACGCAGGACACGACTTAACTAAAAACGCAGGGACAAGAGCTGTTCCAATTTACCAAACTACTTCCTACGTGTTCAATAACTCAGACCACGCTGCCAATCTTTTTGGTTTAGCCGAAGCTGGTTTTATTTATACAAGATTAAATAATCCAACAAACGATATCTTAGAACAACGTTTAGCTAAATTAGAAGGCGGAATTGGAGCTGTCGTAACCGCTTCAGGATCCGCTGCTATCTCAACCGCTTTGTTAACTTTATTAAAAGCTGGAGACCACATTGTAGCTTCTAACAGTTTATATGGCGGAACATATAATTTATTAAATGTGACTTTGCCAAGATTAGGCATCACCACAACATTTGTTGATCCATCAAATCCAGAAAATTTCTTAAATGCAGCTCAAGAAAATACTAGAGTGTTCTTCGCCGAAAGTTTAGGAAATCCAAAATTAGATATACTCGATTTAAAAGCCATTTCAAAAGCAGCACAAACCTACAAAGTGCCTTTTATTGTGGATAACACAGTGGCAACACCCTTTTTGCTAAACCCAATAGAACACGGAGCCAATATCGTAATTCATTCTTTAACCAAATACATCGGTGGAAACGGAACTTCTCTTGGAGGAGTCATCATCGATGCAGGAAATTTCGATTGGAGCAACGGAAAATTCCCAGAATTTACTGTACCTTCAGCAGGTTATCACGGATTAAAATATTATGAAGTGTTAGGAGCAGCTTCGTTCATCGCAAAAGTTAGAATCGAAGGTTTACGTGATTTAGGTGCTTCTTTGAGTCCATTCAACGCATTTCAAATTATTCAAGGTTTAGAAACATTGGCTATCCGAATTAAAAAACATAGTGAAAATGCCTTGGAATTAGCCAAATGGTTGCAAAAACGTCCAGAAGTGGCTTGGGTAAATTATCCTGGTTTAATTTCTTCAAAATATTATGATTTAGCCCAAGAATATTTGCCAGAAGGACAAAGTGGAATCGTAACTTTTGGATTAAAAGGTGGTTATGAAGCTGCTAAAAAAGTAGCTGATGAGACTCAATTTTTCTCTTTATTGGCAAATATTGGCGATACAAAATCATTGATTATTCATCCTGCAAGTACAACGCACCAACAATTGTCAGAAGAACAACAAATTGCAACCGGAGTAACGAAAGATTTAATTCGTTTATCAGTTGGATTAGAAGATATTGAAGATTTGAAAGCCGATTTACAGAGTGTTTTCGAAAAATTGCCAGTTCAAAATTTAGTTTAGGTTTTTGTTTGTTTGAAGGCTGCCGATAGACCTACCTAAAGGCAGTCTTTTTTTTAAAAGAAAGATGAGTAAAATTCAAAAAATAGTGTTTCAAAATGTTCCATTGCAAAATGGAGTTGTGCAAGCAAAAGTGATTTTGTCCTATCAATTGTTCGGGCAACCAGTTGGTTCTGCACCTTTGGTAGTGGTGAATCATGCTTTAACTGGAAATTCGGAAGTAATTGGTGAAAACGGTTGGTGGAAATCATTAATTGGTGATGATAAAATTATCGATACCAAAAAATATGCAGTTTTAGCTTTCAATATTCCTGGAAACGGTTACCAAGATGCAGAAAATTTGATTCAAAATTATCAAGATTTCACCACTCACGATGTCGCTAATTTATTTTGGAAAGGAATCGATTCGTTTAAAGTCAATCAAGTTTTTGCAGTGATTGGTGGGAGTTTAGGCGGAGCAATTGCTTGGGAAATGGCTGCGATTCGACCAAAAGCAATTGCAAATTTAATTCCGGTAGCAACAAATTGGAAAGCTTCTGATTGGTTGGTTGGAAATCTGTTAATTCAAGATTTAATTCTGAATAATTCCAAAAATCCAATTCACGATGCCAGAATTCATGCTATGTTATTGTATCGAACACCGGAATCATTGCAAGAAAAATTCCACACCCAATTGCAAAATTCGGAAGGATTATTTCAAGTGGAAAGTTGGTTGTTGCATCACGGAGAAAAATTGCAAAATCGATTTCAACTTTCGGCTTACAAACTCATGAATCATTTATTGAAAACTACGGATATTTTTAAAAACAACAATAAATCAGATGTCATAAAAAATATCTCGTCAAACATTCATCTAATCAGCGTGAATACCGATTACTTTTTTTCGGCAAACGAAATTAAAACCGCATTTCTGGAAATAAAAAACTACAAAAACAACGCATTTTATCACGAAATCAAATCCATTCACGGACACGATGCTTTCTTGATTGAATTTGAACAACTAAACAACATACTTAAACCTATATTTAATTAGAAAAAATGAAAATATTAAAATTTGGAGGAAAATCATTAGCAAACGGAGAAGGATTACAAAAAGTAATTCAAACCATTGCTCAAAAATATTTCAATAACGAACCCATCGCAGTCGTAGTTTCGGCAAGAGGAAACGCTACAGACGAATTGGTAATTTTACTAAAAAAAGCACAAGCCAACATCAATTTTCAAGCGGATTTTGAACAATTCAAAAAATACCAATTAGAAGGTTTGAAAGAAAATATCTTCGAAGAAGAATTCTCTGTTTTACAGAAATTGTTAGAAGGCGTTTCGCTTTTAGGAGATTACAGCGAAAAAATTAAAGATCAAGTCATTGCGTATGGCGAAATTCTTTCGGCAAAATACGTGGCTTATGTCTTGAACGAAAACAGCATCAAAGCACAATTTTCAGATGCACGCCAATTGATAAAAACGGATATAAATTTTGGAAATGCACAACCAATTGATGCTGTTTCAAAGCGAAACGTATTAGATTATTTCGAAAAAAATGCTGACAAAGTAAATATAGTAACCGGTTTTATAGGTTCAACGTTACACAACGAAACCACTACTTTAGGAAGAAATGGTAGTAATTACACCGCTTCATTATTAGCGAATTACTTAAACGCTGAAGAATTTCAAAATTTCACACACGTTGACGGAATTTTCACCGCCAACCCAGATTTAGTTGCTGATGCAAAAAAAATCGAGCGATTATCGTTTAACGAAGCGAATGAGTTAGCAAATTTTGGAGCACAAATTTTACATGCCAAAACCATTATTCCATTAGTAGAAAAGAATATTCCGTTGCGAATTCTAAATACGTTCAATTCTGAAAATGACGGAACGTTAATTACTTCGGAACAAACCAATGAAGGCATCAAATCGCTTTCGGTTTTAACCAATGTGTCGTTGATAAATTTAGAAGGAAGAGGTTTGTTAGGGAAAACAGGAGTTGATGCACGAATTTTCCGTGTGATGGCTGAAAATGATATTAGCGTGAGTATTATTTCGCAAGGTTCTTCGGAAAGAGGAATTGGTTTAGTAGTGAGTTCTGATAAGGCTTCCAAAGCATTAGTTGGTTTGGAAAAAGAATTTGAAACCGATTTTTACACGAAAGATGTCAATAAGATTTCGGTAAATGATAACATTGCTGTGATTTCGATTATTGGACAAGATTTAACGAATTTTCATAAACCATACACGGCTTTAATTCGAAATAAAATCACACCAATTTTGTTGAATAATACTGTTACAGGAAGAAACATTAGTTTGGTTATCAGTCAAGATGAATTCAAGCGAGCTTTAAATGTAATTCACGGCGAAATTTTTGGTGTGGCAAAAAAAATCAACATCGCTATTTTCGGTCACGGAACGGTTGGCGGAACTTTGATTTCTCAAATTTTAGAATCGGCAAAAAACATCGAAAAACGAAAAGGTATTAAGCTAAATGTATTTGCGATTGCGAATTCAAATAAAGTGTTGTTGAATAAATTCGGAATTAGCGAAAATTGGAAAGCAACTTTAGAAGACAAAGGTCAAGATTATAAAGTGGAAGATATTATCGCTTATGCAAAAGAACATCATTTGGAAAATTTAATCGCAATAGACAATACTGCAAGTTCGACTTTCATTGAAAATTACATTTCGCTAGCCGAAAATAGTTTTGATTTGATTTCGTCTAACAAAGTCGCGAATACAGTAAGTTATGATTTCTATAAAAAACTACGAAAAGTGTTGAAAGACAACCAAAAAGAATATCTATACGAAACCAATGTAGGTGCAGGATTACCTTTAATTGATACAATAAAATTACTGCATTTATCAGGTGAAAATATCACAAAAATAAAAGGCGTTTTTTCAGGAACATTGAGTTATTTATTCAATAATTTTTCAGTGGAAGAAAAGAAATTCAGCGAAGTATTACAAGAAGCCATCGACAAAGGTTTTACAGAACCCGATCCAAGAGAAGATTTAAACGGAAACGATGTGGGTCGAAAATTATTAATCTTAGCCCGCGAATTAGATTTACAAAACGAATTCGAAGAAATCCAAATCCAAAATTTAATTCCAGAACCTTTACGAGAAGGAAGCGCAACTGATTTTTTAAAACGCTTATCCGAATTAGATGGAATTTACCAAAACATCAAAGATGCTCAAGGACCAAATGAAGTGTTGCGTTACATCGGCGAATTATCTGGTGATTTACAACAAGACAAAGGAAAATTGGAAGTGAAATTAATCTCTGTTCCAGCCAATTCTGCTTTAGGTTCCTTAAAAGGTTCGGATTCTATTTTCGAAATTTATACAGAGTCGTATGGCGAACAACCTATCGTAATTCAAGGTGCTGGAGCAGGAGCATCTGTTACTGCAAGAGGTGTTTTTGGCGATATTTTACGCTTATCCGAAAAAAAATTATAACCACCCAAACTCAAAACCTGCAAGATTTTAAAAGTCTTGTGGGTTTTATCCTTAAATGAACTTAAACTATTCTTTATAAGTCAAGTTAAACTTACATAACTTATATGTTAAAAATAAACCAACCATGAGTAACCAAAATTTAGGATTAGAAACCCAAGCCATCAGAACGCAATTAGAACGCACACAATATTTAGAACATTCTGTTCCGCTATATTTAACTTCGAGTTTTATTTTTGAAGACGCTGAAGACATGCGAGCTTCCTTTGCAGAAGAGAAAGAACGCAATATTTACAGCCGATTTTCCAATCCCAACACATCCGAATTTGTAGAGAAAATTTGTTTAATGGAAGGAGCAGAAGACGGCTACGCTTTTGCAACAGGAATGGCAGCGGTGTATTCAACTTTTGCTGCTTTATTGAATTCAGGAGATCATATCGTTTCAGCAAGTAGTGTTTTTGGTTCCACGCATACGTTGTTTACCAAATATTTTCCAAAATGGAATATTACAACAAGTTATTTCGATGTCAATAAACCAAAAACAATTGAAAATTTTATCCAACCAAATACGAAAATTCTTTATGCGGAATCACCAACCAATCCAGCAGTTGATATTCTAGATTTAGAATTGTTGGGTAAAATTGCAAAAAAGCACAATCTGATTTTAATTATCGATAATTGTTTTGCAACGCCATACATTCAAAATCCTATTCAATTCGGTGCCGATTTAGTGATTCATTCTGCAACCAAATTAATCGATGGTCAAGGTCGTGTTTTAGGTGGAGTAACCGTTGGACGTTCTGATTTAATCCGTGAAATTTATTTGTTTTCTCGAAATACTGGACCCGCTCTGTCACCTTTTAATGCTTGGGTATTGTCAAAAAGTTTAGAAACGTTGCCAGTTCGTATCGAAAAACATTGCGAAAACGCTTTAAAAGTAGCCGAATTTTTAGAAAATCATCCAAATGTGGCTTCTGTGAAATATCCATTTTTGAAATCGCATCCGCAATATGATGTCGCAAAAAAGCAAATGAAATTAGGCGGAAATATTGTAGCGTTTGAAATCAAAGGCGGAATTGAATCTGGGAGAAAGTTTTTAGATAAAATCAAACTATGTTCGTTGTCTGCGAATTTAGGAGACACACGTTCGATTGTTACACATCCAGCTTCAACAACGCATAGTAAATTAACAGAGGAAGAACGTTTAGCGGTAAGTATTACAGATGGTTTAGTACGCGTTTCTGTTGGTTTGGAAACCGTTCAAGATGTAATTAATGATTTGAATCAGGCGTTAGAAAATAAGACTTTTTAAATCATTTTGTAGATTTATATTCTTAATTTTGTTTTAAATTTAGAGTATAAATCTATAAAAAATATATTTTAAATGAAATTTTAGAAAATATTTCATTATTTCAATTTTGTCACTACATTTGCAGAGTTCATAAACATACTGTTTGTTATCACGAAAGCTGGAGGGAATAGACCCTGCGAAAGCTTAGCAACCCTACACTTGTAGAAGGTGCTACATTCTATTTCGATTTTATCGGAAGCAGATAACCTAAGGAAATTTTTTTCCAATTTCTTGATAACATATTAATAATATAAACTTTGTGAAACTCTGTGAAAACTTAGCGTAACTCTGTGTAACAAAAAAATATGTCAAAAATTCAAGAAGAAATCAAAAAACGAATTCTCGTGCTCGATGGAGCTATGGGAACGATGTTACAACGTTATAAATTTGAAGAAGAAGATTTCAGAGGCGAACGCTTCAAAGACTTTCCGCATCCTTTAAAAGGAAACAACGATTTGCTTTCCATTACCCAACCAGAAGCTGTAAAATCAGTTCATCGTGCTTATTTTGAAGCCGGTGCTGATATTGTAGAAACCAATACTTTTTCGGGAACAACTATTGGAATGGCCGATTATTATTTGGAAGATTTAGTCTACGAATTGAATTTTCAATCGGCAAAAATCGCTCGTGAAGTAGCTGATGAATTTGCTGATAAACCAAGATTCGTAGCAGGTTCCATCGGTCCAACAAACAGAACAGCATCTATGTCACCTGATGTAAATGACCCAGGATTCCGTGCGGTGAGTTTTGACGATTTAAAAATCGCTTACAAACAACAAGTTGAAGCTTTAATTGATGGTGGTTGCGATTTACTTTTGGTAGAAACAATTTTCGATACCTTAAATGCGAAAGCCGCTTTGTTTGCAATTGAAGAAGTGAAAGAGGAACGAAATGTTGATATTCCAGTAATGGTTTCAGGAACAATCACCGATGCTTCTGGAAGAACACTTTCAGGACAAACGGTTGAAGCTTTTTTAATTTCGATTTCACATATTCCATTGTTAAGTGTAGGTTTTAATTGCGCTTTAGGTGCTGACCAATTGAAACCATATTTAAAAAGACTAGGAAATAATACATCGTTAAATATTTCAGCACATCCAAACGCTGGTTTGCCAAATGCCTTCGGACAATACGACCAAACACCAGAGGAAATGCAACAATTAATTCGGGAATATTTACAAGAAAATTTAGTGAATATAATAGGTGGATGTTGCGGAACAACACCAGAACACATCAAATTAATTGCTGAGGTTGCAAAAGAATTCAAACCACGCACCGTAGAGAAAACGCATGCGTTGTCTCAATAATTGATTTATCAATTATTTAAAATAAAACAATGAAGAACAGAACAATAAAAATAAATTTCGAATCATTTTTAAATTCACAACGATGTTGGGTTTGTCAATATGTTAGTGATAGTAAAATATTTTGGAAGGATGTTGCAAAACACTATAAAAGAATAAGTAATGAGTTATAATTCCGATAAATATTTAAAATTATCAGGTTTAGAACCTTTGATTGTAACTCCAGAAACCAATTTTGTAAATGTTGGAGAACGAACAAATGTAACGGGTTCGCGTAAATTTCTTCGTTTAATTAAAGAAGAAAAGTACAACGAAGCGCTTTCGGTTGCACGTGAACAAGTGGAAGGAGGAGCGCAAATCATCGACGTCAATATGGATGAAGGGATGTTAGATGGCGTTTATGCGATGACCAAATTTCTTAATCTAATCGCCGCGGAACCAGATATTGCAAGAGTTCCTGTAATGATTGATAGTTCCAAATGGGAAATTATAGAAGCGGGTTTGAAAGTCATTCAAGGGAAAGGTGTGGTGAATTCGATTTCTCTAAAAGAAGGAGAAGCTACTTTTATTCATCATGCTAAATTAATTAAACGATACGGAGCAGCTGTAATTGTTATGGCTTTTGATGAAAATGGTCAAGCCGATACTTACGAAAGACGTATTGAAATCTGTAAAAGAAGTTATGATATTTTAGTTAACCAAGTTGGTTTTCCTGCTGAAGATATCATTTTCGATCCCAATATTTTTCCAGTAGCAACCGGAATGGAAGAGCATAAATTAAATGCCTTAGATTTTTTCCGAGCGACAAAATGGATTCGCGAAAATCTTCCGTATGCAAATATTTCTGGTGGTGTGAGTAACGTGTCTTTTTCTTTCCGTGGAAACGATAAAGTACGAGAAGCCATGCATTCCGCATTCTTATATCATGCCATCCAAAATGGAATGACAATGGGAATCGTAAATCCTGAAATGTTAGAGATTTATGATGAAATTGATCCCATTTTATTAGAACACGTTGAAGACGTTTTATTAAATAGACGTGAAGATGCTACCGAACGTTTATTGGATTTAGCCGAAAGTTTCAAAGGCGATATAAAATCGAATGAAAAAGCTATTGCCGAATGGCGAAATGGCTCGGTTCAAGAGCGATTAACACATTCATTAGTAAAAGGAATCGACGAATTTATCGAAATTGATATTGAAGAAGCGCGTCAGTTGGCCAAAAAACCAATCGAAGTGATCGAAATCAATTTGATGGCTGGAATGAATGTGGTGGGTGATTTGTTTGGTTCAGGAAAAATGTTCTTGCCACAAGTTGTTAAATCCGCTCGTGTGATGAAAAAAGCGGTGGCTTATCTCCTCCCGTATATCGAAGCTTCAAAAGATGGTTCTACTTCGTCAAGTGCTGGAAAAGTATTGATGGCGACTGTAAAAGGCGACGTACACGATATTGGTAAAAATATTGTTTCAGTAGTTTTAGCTTGTAATAATTTTGAAATCATCGATTTAGGTGTGATGGTTCCGCCTGAAAAAATCATTGAAGTTGCGGTTAAAGAAAATGTAGATATTATCGGTTTGAGCGGTTTGATTACACCTTCTCTAGATGAAATGGTGTATTTGGCCAAAGAAATGGATAAATTGAATATCAAAATTCCAGTAATGATTGGTGGTGCAACGACTTCTCGTGCGCATACAGCTGTAAAAATTGCTCCTGAATATAAAGAAACCGTGGTTCATGTTAATGATGCGTCTCGTGCGGTAACAGTAGCAACCAATTTATTACAACCCGATACTAAAATTACTTATGCAAAATCACTTCGTGAAGAATATGATATACTTCGTGAAGGTTATCTAAATAGAAGTCGTGAGAAAAATTTCTTATCGATTGAAGAAGCGCGTAAAAATAAATTCAAAATCGATTGGAATACGTTCGAACCAGTAAAGCCAAATTTCATTGGAACAAAAACTATTGAAGTTGAACTTTCAGAATTAGTAGATTTCATCGATTGGACACCCTTTTTTCAATCGTGGGAATTGTATGGAAAATTTCCAGCGATTTTAACTGACGAAATTGTAGGGGAACAAGCCACTCATCTTTTTGAAGATGCACAAAAAATGCTTTCTCAAATTGTTTTAGAAAAATGGTTCACTGCAAAAGGGATTTTGGGAATTTTTCCAGCCAATACAATCAATGATGACGATATCGAAGTAAATCTTCCAGCTTCCAGCTTCCAACTTCTAACTTTAAGACAACAATCACAAAAAACAGTTGGAGCTCCAAATATCGCATTGGCGGATTTTATTGCTCCAAAAGAAATTGGTAAACAAGATTATATTGGATGTTTCTGTGTTTCAACTGGTTTTGGTGTTGATGAAAAAGCTTCTGAATTTGAAAAGCAATTAGATGATTACAATTCGATTTTGGTAAAAGCTTTGGGAGATAGATTAGCAGAAGCTTTTGCAGAATATTTGCATTTAAAAGTGCGTAAAGAAATTTGGGGTTACGCTTCTGATGAGGTGTTGTCAAATGAGGAATTAATCAAAGAAAAATACAAAGGAATTCGTCCCGCGCCAGGCTATCCTGCTTGTCCTGACCATTTGGAAAAACCAACAATTTGGAAATTATTAAATGTAGAACAAGAAATAGGAGTAAAGCTTACTGAAAGCATGGCAATGTGGCCAGCGTCATCCGTTTCAGGGTATTATTTTGCGAATCCAGAAAGTAAATATTTTGGTTTAGGAAAAATTAAAAAAGACCAATTAGAAGATTACGCCAAAAGAAGAAACATAAGTGTTGAACAAGCCGAAAAATGGCTCTCACCCAATTTAGCAGATTAAATATTTGTTTCAAGTTTAAAGTTTCAAGTTGCTCAACTAACCTGAAACTTGAAACCTGAAACCTGAAACTAAAAAACATGAAAGTAACTGAACATATACAAAACGCCAACGGAAAACCTTTGTTCTCCTTCGAGATTTTACCGCCTTTAAAAGGGCAAAATATTCAATCTATTTTTGATAGCATTGATCCATTGATGGAATTCAATCCGCCATTTATTGATGTAACCTATCATCGTGAGGAATATGAATTCAAAGAGTTAGAAAATGGCTTACTGCAGAAAAAAGTAGTTAAAAAGCGTCCAGGAACGGTTGGAATTTGTGCTGGAATTCAGAATAAATATCAAGTAGATGCTATTCCGCATATTTTATGTGGCGGTTTTACGAAAGAAGATACTGAAAATCTGTTGATTGATTTAGATTTCTTAGGAATTGATAATGTCGTAGCGCTTCGTGGCGATGCAGTTAAAAGCGAAATTTACTTCAAACCTGAAAAAGAAGGACATGCTTATGCTTCTGAATTGGTAACACAAATCAGCAATTTGAATAAGGGAATTTATTTAGACGAAGATTTGCAGAATTCAACAAAAACCGATTTTTGCATCGGAGTTGCAGGTTATCCGGAAAAACACATGGAAGCACCAAGTTTAGATAGCGATATTCATTTTGTAAAGCAAAAAATTAAAAACGGAGCTGATTATATCATTACACAAATGTTTTTTGATAATAAAAAATTCTTCGATTTTGTAGCAAAATGCAGAGCAGCAGGAATTACGGTTCCAATTATTCCTGGATTAAAGCCTATTGCTACTAAAAAACAGTTAAACTTAATTCCGCATCGTTTTAGTGTTGAATTGCCTGATGATTTGATTATGGCGGTTGTAAAAGCTAAAGATAATGATGCTGTGAAGCAGATTGGAATAGAATGGTGTACACAACAAAGCAAAGAATTAGTAGCAGCGGGAATTCCGGTTTTGCATTACTATTCTATGGGAAAAGCGGAAAATGTTAAAGCTATAGCAAAAGAAATTTTTTAATTATAATTGTTTTAAAGTTGAATCTCCTAAGTATTTTGTATTTAGGAGATTTTTTTTTAAAACTACAAAGGGTTTTTGTTCGTAGATAAAGTAAGTGTTTGAAAAAGTATTGTTTATTAAATTGTAACCAATAAAATTTTAAATTAATAAATTGTTATCTTAATTGAGATATGATTTTTAATTGACTATTTAGTAATAAATTTATCGACGAAAAGTTTATAAAATTCGATTAACGGCATTTTACTGTTTTTAAAAAATGCATTTTTCTGAATTTTTCTGTATTTCGTCGATTTTGAAGTTTTTAATTTGATTTCTTCTGATATTTATCAGTTAAAATTGATTATAATTTAATAAAAATGTTAAATTTATATATTGTGTTCTACTTAAAATAAGTGTGATTGATAAATATATATTTTTTTATTCAAAAAAGAATTGTAAATTTATAATAACAAAAAACAAAACTCATGAAAAAAATTATCTGTTCATTCGTAATTTTATTCATTTCCCAGTTAACCTTCGCAAATGAATTAGATTCTATCTTAACAAAAGCTAGATCACTGACCGAGAAGAAAAATTATTCTGAAGCAATTAAAGAGTATGAAAATTACATTAAATTGTCAAAAGGTGAAAATTTAAAAGATGTTTATATAGAAGTAGCCAATTGTTATTTCTATCAAAATAAAAAAGAAACTGCTGTAAATTATATAAAAGATGCCATTTCAAAGTATGGCTTTACCGAAGAGGATTTTATTTACAGTTCTATTTTAGATGAAAAATTGTCATCTTACGCGCTTTCTGTAGTTTATGACGATTATTTCAAGTTAAGAAAAAAGTATTTGGCAACATTGAATTAGTTTATTTAATCCAAAGCTTTTTGAAATCTCCTTACAGGTTTATTTGTAAGGAGATTTTTTTATTTATTCTTAGCTGTTTTCTCTCTAAAAATTTGCTCCAAGTTTTTGCTTTTCAATACAATTTGCAAAGTTCTCAAATTGTTTGCTTGAGCAAAATCAAATAAAGCTGGTCGCATATCTGTTGATGTAGTAAAAGTAAGTTCCCAAACTAAATCATGTGTATTTTTTGCCGATTTCAAATTTGGTAAAGCCACAAAATCAGATTCAGAAACTTTTTTATCAAATTCTACTTCGATAATTTGTTCTGCTTCTTCTGCTGCTAGATTGTTTAGTTTTTTATCGGTAACGATTTTTCCTTTGTCGATAATGATGATTCTATCGCAAATAGCTTCTACTTCTTGCATAATATGTGTTGACAGAAAAACCGTTTTGTCTTTTCCAATGTTTTTAATCAAATCACGAATCTCAACTAATTGATTTGGATCTAAACCCGTTGTTGGTTCGTCTAAAATCATTACATCAGGATTGTGTAATAAAGCCGTCGCTAATCCTACACGTTGACGATATCCTTTAGAAAGTTCACCTATTTTCTTATGACTTTCAGGAGTTAATCCAGTCAAAGCAATTACTTCATCGATTCTCGATTTCGCAACTTTATGTAAATCGGCATTAAAAGCCAAATATTCTCTCACATACAAATCCAAATACAATGGATTGTGTTCTGGTAAATATCCAACTGATTTTTGTACTTCTTTTTGTGCTGAAGTTACATCGTGTTCATTTACAACAGCAGTTCCGCTATCTGCGGTTAAATAAGTGGTCAAAATTTTCATCAAAGTTGATTTTCCGGCACCATTTGGACCTAAAAAACCTACGATTTCTCCTTTTTTTACAGAAAAACTAATGTTGTCTAGCGCTTTTTGGTCTCCGTAATTTTTTGAAATATTTTGAACTTCTATCGACATATGATGTAAATTTTAGCAAAAGTAACTTTTTTTAAAAGAACTCAAATTTATTTAAAAAAGTATTTCGTTTTCATTTTTTTATTACTTTAGCCAAATATAATAACAAAGTAACAATGCTTACCAATAGCACATTTTTTTATAACAATTCTTTTTATTTCTTCTGGAGACAGATGAGGGATTGTTGTGCTATTATATAAATAAAAGAAATTTATTTTATAAACATACAATCCCGATGCAAATCGGGATTTTTTTTGGCTCATAATTATGGATATTAAAGTCGCAATTCAGGGAATTCAGGGGTCTTTTCATCACCAAGTTGCTCATCATTATTTTGGTGAAGCAATTGGTTTAGATGAATGTGGTTCATTTAGAGATGTGGTCACCAGTTTAAAAAACAATCAATCTGACAAAGCAATAATGGCGTTAGAAAACTCTATCGCGGGTTCAATATTACCAAATTATGCATTAATTGATTCAAATGATTTGCACATTATTGGCGAATATTTTTTGGATATTCACATGAATTTGATGGTTTTTCCAGGGCAAACTATTGAAGAGATTCAGGAAGTACATTCGCATCCCATTGCCTTGTTGCAATGTGCAAATTTCTTCAGTCAATATCCTCATATTAAATTGGTGGAAAGTTCTGATACGGCGATTACAGCTAAGCGAATTCAAGAAAATCAACTGAAAGGAATTGGTGCTTTGGCTGGACCAGTTGCTGCCCAAATTTACAATTTAAAGATTATTGCTGACGGAATTCATACCGTAAAAAGTAATAAAACAAGATTTGTGGTTTTAAAAGCTACCAATAAGGAAATTCCAAAAGAACTCATCAATAAAGCTTCGATAAAATTTGAATTAGATGATATACCGGGTTCATTGGCAACGGTTTTAAATGTGATGAATAATTGCAAATTAAATCTAACGAAAATTCAATCGCTTCCGATAATTGAAATGCCTTTTACCTATGCTTTTTTTGTGGATGTGGTTTTCGAAAAATACAAACATTTTGAAAAAGCGAAGAAAGTAATGGAAATTATGACAACTCATTTCAAGGTTTTGGGCGAATATGAAAGAAGTAAGCAATAATAATTTAAGAATAAATAGTAATTTTACAGTGAAATAATGGTTATGGAAAATAAAAAAGAATTACGCACATGGTTAGATGATTTCCAATTGAATCATCCGTTAGTTATTGCAGGACCATGCAGCGCAGAAACCGAAGAACAAGTTTTAAAAATAGCACACGAATTGAAAAATTCGGACGTTTCTATTTTTCGTGCTGGAATTTGGAAACCTCGCACGCGTCCAGGTGGATTTGAAGGTGTGGGAGAAATTGGGTTGAAATGGTTACAAAAAGCTAAAGCAGAAACTGGTTTGTTAATGGCAACCGAAGTAGCAACGGCGGCTCACGTAAAATTAGCATTGGAACACGATATTGATGTGTTATGGATTGGTGCAAGAACCACCGTAAATCCATTTGCAGTTCAAGAAATTGCCGATGCTTTGCAAGGAACCGATAAAATCGTTTTATTAAAAAACCCAGTAAATCCCGATTTATCTTTATGGATTGGTGGTTTAGAGCGTTTATACAATGCAAACATCAAAAAGTTAGGAGTAATTCACAGAGGATTTTCAACTTACGAAAAAACAAAATACCGTAATAATCCTGAGTGGCAAATAGCAATTGATTTACAAAATCGTTTTCCCGATTTGCCTTTAATTTGCGACCCTTCGCACATTACAGGAAAGCGCGATATGATTCAAGAAGTGTCGCAACAAGCTTTAGATTTGAATTATGACGGATTAATTATTGAAACACACATTGATCCTGATAATGCGTGGAGTGATGCAGCCCAACAAGTAACGCCAGAAACATTAAAGCAAATGTTCATCAATTTACGCGTTAGAAAAGTAACGGATGATGAAAGCGAATACAACCAAAAAATGGCAAAACTTCGTATGCAAATTGATGAATTTGATGGAAAGTTGTTAGAAATTTTGGGTAACCGAATGAAAGTTGCCGATAAAATAGGGCTGTTGAAGAAAGAAAAAAACGTTGCCATATTGCAAAATCAACGTTGGAATGAAATTTTAGGTAAAATGATTTTAGAAGGCGAAGAAAAAGGATTAAGTAACGAATTTGTAATGCATTTGTTTAAGGCGATACACCAGGAAAGTATTAATCACCAGGAAAATGTGATTAATAAATAAATTTTTATAAAAAATATTCTTACATTTTTTGTAATATCGCGCCACAAATCTTTAATACTAAATAATGAAAAAAATTAATCTGTTTTTGTTTGCTTTTGTTCTTGGGATTCAATTTTTAGTTGCTCAAAACAAAATTGATAAATTGTCTTTAACTTATGGAGAAGAGTTAGCAGACGATAAACAAAAAATCGTTAAAATCGTTGGAGAGTCTAATAACAAAATTTTTGCTTTAGCTATAAAAGGAAAAGATGATTATTTTATAAAAATATTTGAATCGGGTTCAATGAAACTTGTTTCGTCTAACCCAATTGTAATACCTCAAATTAGTGATAAAGAAGTTGATTTTGAAGAAATTTTTCTCTTGAATGATAACTTGTATGTAATTGGTAGTGTATATAACAAAAAAGATAAAATTTTTAATTTAGTAGCTACACAAGTGTCAGATAAAGGTGTTTTAAGTAAATCTCCTGTAGTATTATTTGATGCTGAAGTTGCAAAAAAATCTAGTAGAGGTGATTTTTATTTTAAATTATCTCCAGATGAAGGAGCTTTGTTAGTTATGCATACTTCATTATTTTCAAAAGAAGATGCTGTTAAATATGAAGTAAAATTGTTTGATGACAAAATGGGAACTTTGTTCTCAAATACTGAAAAAGTTAAGTTTGATGACAGTAAAAAAGATTATGAATTTACAATTTCTGATTTTGAAGTTAATTTTCAAGATGATGTTTTTTTAGTTGTTAATGAAAGTTACAGAGATTCAAAAAAGAAAGAACAAATTGAAAAATTTGAAATCCATGCTTTTAAAAGAAATAATGGATACAAAAAAGAAATCGTAAATATTGATATCAAAGGAAAAGAGATTATCAACTGTAAAATGATTTCTACAAATAAAAACACTTTAAAAATTGTTGGTTTTTATTCTAGTGTAAGAGAAAACGGAAAGGCAAATAAAGAACTTAAAGGAGTTTATAATGCAACTATTGATTTAAATACTAATTCAACTAACGCAGTAAAGTTTAACGAGTTTGATTATGCAACAAAAGTTAAGCTTTTAGGTGAAAGAAGAGCGAAAAAAGGAAAAGACGTTAAGCCTTATTATAATATTACAACTATTATTGAGAAAAATGATGGTGGTTTAATTGTTTTGTCTGAATTTCAATTTGTTTATGTAGGTCAAAGTTCAGGTATTGGACCATTAGCGGCAACACCTGTAACATACACTAAAAACGAAATTATCATCACAAGTTTAAAAGCTGACGGTACATTTGAATGGGGTAATGTTTTACCAAAAGAACAATCTGCCACTGTAACTACATTGTCAATTGGATTTGGAATGGTAGGTGGAAATGGTAGTTTTGCTGTTGGTGGATCAATTCAAATTCCATTAACACAATTAGGGAAAGGACCTGAATATTTAGGTGCAATTCCAATTTACAAAAACGGAGTACTTAATTTACTATTTAATGACAATGTTAAAAATAAAGGAATTACTAATATTGACGATATTAGATCATTAGGTAATTATAACAATGCAGTTCCGGCTTTATTTATCTTCGACTCAAATGGAAATATGACGCGAAAAGATCCTGAAGAAGTTATTAAAAATGAATTAGTATTACGCCCTGGTGTTTACTATAGAAAATCAGATAAAGAGTTTATTGTTTATTCTTCAAGAAAAAGTAAAGATAAGTTAGGAAGAATGATTTTAGAAGATTAAAAACTTAAAAGGCTGCTGTAAAGTAGCCTTTTTTTATTACCTAAATTTTGAATAGAAAAGCTATCTTTGCAATATATAACGAAGTTGAATTAAACTTCTAATTTCTAACTTTGAATGACAGGAATCGTTTATAAATCTACCGGAAGTTGGTACACTATTAAAACTGAAAATGGTGACTTTTTGGAATGCCGTATAAAAGGTAAGTTTAGAATGAAAGGTATCAAAAGTACCAATCCTATTGCTGTTGGAGATATCGTAGATTATGATATTGAAAACACCACAGATGAAACGACTGGAGTAATCACAGCAATCCACGACAGAAAAAATTACATTGTTAGAAAATCAGTAAACTTATCGCATCAAATGCATATTATTGCTTCTAATATTGATGTCGTTTTTTTATTGGTAACCATCAATAATCCACCAACAACAACCAGTTTTATTGACCGATTTTTAGTTACAGCAGAAGCCTACGGAATTGAAGCTGTCATCGTTTTTAATAAAATTGATACGTTTGATGACCCTACATTAGATGAGCAATTATATTTGCAGCATGTTTATTCTTCAATCGGTTATAAATGTTTACGAGTTTCTGCAAAAGATGGAAAAGGAATTGACGAACTAAAAGCGTTAATGAAAGGCAGGGTTTCTATGTTTTCAGGACATTCTGGTGTTGGAAAATCTACATTGGTAAACACGTTAGAACCATCTTTAAATTTAAAAACCAAACAAATTTCGGAATCACACGCACAAGGGAAACACACTACAACTTTTGCCGAAATGTTTGATTTGTCTTTTGGAGCACAAATTATAGATACGCCAGGAATTCGTGGTTTTGGAATTGTTGACATGGAAAAACAAGAGATAGGAGATTATTTTCCAGAATTTTTTGCTTTGAAAGACCAATGCAAATTCAATAACTGCTTGCATAAAGACGAGCCACATTGCGCTATTAAAAAAGCGTTAGAAAACGATGAAATTTCGTGGTCGCGCTATAAAAGTTATACCCAAATTTTAGAAGGAGACGAAGAGCAATATCGTGCCGACATTTACGATGCTGAACGAAGAGCAAGTGACGAAACGAGAAAATAATTTGTTTTTACGGATTTCCGTAAATCTTTTCTGATATTTTTTTATATTTTTGTGTTTATACATTAAAATGAAAGCAGTAATTCAACGAGTTTCAGAATCATCAGTTACAATAAATAATGAAATTGTAGCTCAAATTCAAAAAGGTTTATTAGTTTTGATAGGAATTGAAGATGCCGATAATCAAGAAGATATCAATTGGTTAACCCCTAAAATAGCCAATTTAAGAATTTTTGAAGACGAAAACCAAGTAATGAATTTGTCTTTAAAAGACATTGATGGTGAAATGATTGTTGTGAGTCAGTTCACATTACATGCCTTAACAAAAAAAGGAAATCGCCCAAGTTATATTAAAGCCTCAAAACCTGAAATTGCCATTCCGGTTTACGAATCTTTCGTACAACAAATGGAAATAGAATTAGGTAAAAAAGTACAAACTGGTCAATTTGGAGCTGATATGAAAGTCGGTTTGGTTAATGATGGACCAGTAACTATTATAATTGATACGAAAAATAAAGAATAAATGAACCTAAAAAACTCCCAACAAGAAGTTGATAATTGGATTAAAGAACACGGAGTTCGTTATTTCAATGAATTAACCAATATGGCCCAACTTACTGAAGAAGTAGGAGAAGTAGCCCGAATTATTGCGCGTCGTTACGGCGAACAATCGGAAAAAGAATCTGATAAAAACAAAGACTTAGGAGAAGAATTAGCCGATGTAGTTTTTGTGGTTTTGTGTTTAGCCAATCAAACAGGAGTAGATTTACAAGCGGCTTTTGATAAAAAAATGGATTTAAAAACCAAACGCGATCACGATAGACATCATAATAACGATAAATTGAAATAAATTGAACTGGATTTTACTCATAATAGCAGGTTTATTCGAAGTAGGTTTTGCTACTTGCCTCGGAAAAGCAAAAGAATCAACAGGAAACACTTCTTTACTTTGGTACGGAGGTTTTTTGGTGTGTCTTTCTATTAGCATGCTATTATTAGTAAAAGCGACAAAAGAATTGCCTATTGGGACTGCTTATGCGGTTTGGACAGGTATTGGTGCTGTAGGAAGTGTATTAGTTGGAATTATTGTTTTTAAAGAACCCGCTACTTTTTGGCGTGTATTTTTCATTACTACATTAATTTTATCCATCGTTGGATTAAAAATGGTTACGAAATAATGAATCTACATTTAGAAAAGGCAAAAGATAAAGGGCAAAAGGCAAAAGTAAAAATCACTGGTAGTAAATCAGAGACTAACAGATTATTGCTTTTACAGGCTTTATTCCCAAATTTAATTTTAGGAAACACATCAAATTCTGATGATTCAGAAGTGATGTCTTCTATACTTCAGCAATCAAAAATCCAAAATCAGCAATCTCAAATCTTCAATGTTCATCACGCAGGAACAGCCATGCGATTTTTAACTGCTTATTTTTCCATCCAAGAAGGAAAAGAAGTGGTGCTGACTGGTTCAACTCGAATGAAAGAGCGCCCAATTAAAATTTTAGTTGAAGCTTTAAATCAGTTAGGAGCCGATATTAGCTATGAAGAGAGTGAAGGTTTCCCGCCCATTCGAATCAAAGGGAAAAAACTGAGTCAAAACAAAGTTTCGCTTCCAGCGAATGTTAGTAGCCAATATGTTTCAGCCTTGTTGTTGATTGCGCCTAAATTAGAAAATGGTTTAGAATTAACTCTTGAAGGTGAAATTACATCTGTTCCGTACATAAAAATGACTTTGACTTTGTTGAATGAAATAGAAGTAAAGACTTCATTTGTTGGAAATAAAATCATGGTTGGTTCACTCCCAACTTCTAACTCCCAACTTCTAACTGTAGAGTCCGATTGGAGTTCGGCTTCATATTGGTATTCCATTGTTGCTTTGTCTGAAATAGGTTTTCAAGTTACACTTTCTAGTTATAAAAAAAATAGTTTACAAGGCGATAGCGCTTTGGCAAATATTTACAAAGATTTTGGAGTTGAAACAGTTTTCAATGAAGACAATTCTGTTACTATTTCCAAAACAAAAAATCATCAATTATCAATTGTTAACTATCAATTAAATAATTGTCCTGATATTGCTCAAACCATTGCAGTAACTTGCTTTGGACAGGGAATGGGTTGTGATTTAACGGGATTACATACTCTAAAAATCAAAGAAACTGACAGATTAGAAGCTTTAAAAACCGAACTAACAAAACTGGGTGCTGAAATTTCAGTAACTAATGATTCTTTGCATTTGAAATTCTCTTCTGAAATTAAAGAAAACATTTCAATCTCAACCTACCAAGACCACAGAATGGCAATGGCATTTGCGCCATTAGCTTTAAAGGTTCCAATTGTAATTGAAGATGCTGAAGTTGTTTCAAAATCGTATCCTAATTTTTGGAAAGATTTAGCACTTGTAGGAATTGTAAGTTCATAGGTGAACTAACGTTTTATAATCTGAATTTGATCTAAGATTTGTTGTGCTTTATCAGGAGAAACTGGGATTTGTGCTTTATTCTCTAATTCGATACTTCCACCATCTGATTTATTGAAAGCTGTTACAAAGTTAAAGTTCACGATATACGATTTATGAATGCGCAAAAAACGAGAATCGGAGCACAAGATATCTTCAAAATTCTTTAAGTTTCGGCTAACCAATTGTTTGTTTCCATCGCTACAAAATACTTCTGAATAAGCACCTTCTCCTTTGATGTACATGATTTTATCGGTATCTAAAAATAACAATGTATTTCCAGATGGGACAGCTATTTTTGTTAAGGTTTCTTGTTGCAAGTTTTCTTTGAAAGCTCTAAAATTTTCAAAACGTTGTTTTTGTTTGGCAACGCGTTCAACGGCTTCTGCTAATTCTTCTGGAATTATAGGTTTTAATAAGTAGTCAACAGCAGAAAATTTAAATGCTTTTAAGGCATATTCATTATAGGCTGTGGTAAAAATAATAGAGAAATTTACTTCGTTTTCATCAAAAAAATCTAATAATTCTAAACCACTATGGCCAGGCATTTCAATGTCTAATAGAACAATATCGGGTTGGTGTTTTCTGATGGCTTTTACGCCTTCGGGTAAATTTTCGCATTCAGCAACTATACTAACTTCTGGGCAATATTCTTGTAAAAGTAACGATAAGGAAACTCTAGCTCTTTTTTCGTCGTCTATAATAATGGCTTTCATTTTAATACGTAATAGGAATTTCTATAATTACTTTTGTACCTAAAGATTGCTCATTTTTATTGAATTTATCTTCAAAATTAATGGCAATATTTTTTTGCTTGTATTGATTCAGTAAGGCAATTCGATTTTGCATGGCTTCGGTAGCAAAAGACAAATGATCTTTGTTTTTTATGGCATTTAATTCTGCACTTTTTTGACGTCCAATCCCGTTATCATCAATTGTGATTTTTAAAGAATCTAATATGCGTTCAAAATCTATAGTCAGCTTTTTTTCTCCTTTTTTATGTAGCAAGCCATGCTTAACGGCATTTTCTACATAAGGTTGCAACAGCATCGAAGGAATTTTAATGTTTTCAATGTCAATACCATAGGCGATGTTAATTTCGTAGCTAAAATCTTCATCAAAACGTGCTTTTTCAATATCTAAATACAAACCTAGAGTTTTAATTTCTTCGGAAAGCGTAATGTTTTCTTTTTCACTCATTTCCAAAATAGTTCGGGTCAATGTTGAAAATTTTGACAAATAAGAAACAGCCTGCTTCTTATCATTAGATAAAATATAGGATTGAATCGTATTTAACGCATTGTAAAAGAAATGCGGATTCATTTGCGACTTGATTGCTTTTAATTTCGATTGGTTCAAATTCTTTTCTAAATTAACTTTGTCTAATAAAAGCTGATTTTTCTTTTCGATTTTTTGAATTTGATATTTATAAAGAGTATACAATAGCGCTATGATAATCAAACTCATGTAAATCAAGAAAAAGGTATTCAGCCAAAAAGGCTTATTGATTTTAAAATCGATTTGCTTTATTTTAGTCTCATAATTGGCATCAATTTTTAAAAACAATTTGTAATTTCCTGGCGAAAGCGATGATAAAATAAGATTTTTATTATCGGCATCTAAACGATTCCAATTGCCATCATTTATTTTGTATAAGACGCTCTTTTTTTCGTTTGGAATAAAAGAAAGAACAGAAAAGTTTACGGTTATATCATTTTGATTGTATTCTAACTCGCTTAGATTGTTTTCTTTGTGGAGAATTCCGTTGACTTTAATTTCATTAATGATTAATTCAGGTTTTGCAAACTCTTTATTTTTGAATTTATTTTTAACAATAATTCCTTTTGAAGTTGCGAAATAAATTTTGTCTTTAACTATGGCAACATCAGTAACTTCTAAATCGCTTGTTAAAGGTAAAATTTTGCGATAATTGTTTTTAATTAAGTTGTATTCAATTATGCCGTTTGTGGTAAAAATGAAAATAGAATTTTCCTGAATTTTAAATTTGGTAAAGCGTTCTTTCAGATGTTTTTCAAATATAGAAACTTTTGTTACGCTGTTTTTGGAATCAATTTTATATAATTCTTCGCTAGTAGATAATGCATAAACAACATTTTTATAGGATTGTAAGTTGGTAACATAAAGTGTTTTGTTTTGGAATTTTATTTCGTTAACTCCGTTTGAATTCACGAACTTTAAACCCATATTAGTGGCATAATAAATGTAATTATTTTCAGGATTAAATGCGGTTGACTTTCCGTTAGATTTTATTAAAGCACTTTCATTAAAGCCGCCATATGTGTTTTTACTTTTCTCATATATTGCATCCCATTTACTTTTTTTATCACTTATTTTAAATAAGCCACATAAGCCACTAGCGGCAAATGAGTAATAGGTGTCATCAATTTTTTTAATGTCTTTAATTGCTATTGACTCTTCTTTTAAAACGGAATTATTTTTGTCTAAAATTTTAAATTTGGATGAAGTAAAATAAATGTTTTTATCTTTTTCATTACCAATAATTTGATTAATAGGATGGTTGCTATTGTTTTTGTAAACAGTATTTACTGATAAATCTTTCAGTTGTAAACCAAAAATAAGATCGTTTTCAGTTCCTATTAAAAGTTGGTTTTCGTAAGGGGAAAAAACGGTAGGTTTAGGAGATAAAGGGATAAAATTATTTTTAAAATCTTGAATAAATAACAAACCACTGTTTACGGTTGAAATCCAATAATTTTTTTGTTTGTCTTTAAAAATATAAGATACATTAAAATCGGAAAAGTAAGTTGTTGCTTTTTCATTTTCATATTTTATAATTCCGTTTGGAGTACATAACCACGGAGCATTATCAATTATTACCAAATTTTGTATGAAATCAAAAGTACTATTGAACTTCTTTTTTGAAAGCTGATTTTCCTTGTATGTGTAATAATAATTTGAAAATTTCGAAACGACAAAAAATTCATTATTTAATTCTTGAACAATTGGCACTTCAAGAGTTTTTCTGAAATCTTCTGTTAAAGGATAGGTTTTTATTTTATTAGGATAGTCAATTTCGTAAATATCGTCTCCAATAAAATAAAATTTTGAATTTGAAGTATAAGTGGCTCTAATGTTTTTATCTTTAAGAGGATAGGTGTAAATAAGTTGCACTTTTTTTAAATCATAAACAGCTACACTTTTTGACTGCATTAAATATAACTTGTCTTTAATTATTCCATATTTCACATAACCTATTGATTCTTTTTGAGGTAAGTTTTTTAACTCGCCATTTTCTACATAATACAAGTAACCATCAAAGTTACTGTACCATATTCTTCCAAAGCTATCTTCGTTTATACACGAACCCGATTTTGATGTTTGAGCGTCAGATATAAAGGTTTTAAAAACGCTTCCGTCATAACGGCACAATCCTTTACCAGTAGCAAACCACATAAAGCCTTTGCTGTCTTGAAAAATATCATAAACACTATTTGAAGGTAATCCATTAGTTCTGTCTATACTATAATAATAAGGGTTTTGCCCAAAAGTTAATTGGGAGAAAAGTAGTAATAATATGATTTTTAGAAATTTCAATTAGTTTGATTTATAACAAATATAGGAAATAAAGGAATATAGAATAAATTCAGTTAATGAAACCCCTTTTTTAATTAACGAAACCAATTTTTATTCTTTTTTAGGCTTTACTTTTCGTTAACTGAAAAAGTAGTTTGGTAAACTCAATGAAAATTTAAGATGTGATTAAGGATAATTTTGAACCAAACTTTTAAATTACCTTTTTATGAAAACAAGATTATTATTATTGTTTATTTCTTTTCTTGGAAATGCTCAAATCAATGTTAACATGGGTTTTGAATCGGGCTCGTTGCCTTCTGGATGGACTACATATGGAGTTGGGGTTTCTATAAGTTCAACTTCCCCAATAGTTGGTTCTTATTCATTAAGGCTAAACACTTCAACTATTAGTGGTGTTCAAAATGTAACTACATCAAATTATACCTCAAATGGAAATCCCATAAATATTTCTTTTTTATCTAAAGAGTCGGGCTCAGGGACTATTGGCTATGAGGTAATTTATATAGTCAATAATTCATCTATGTTTTCTTTAGGTTTAATGGCTCGTCAGGCTTCATCTACAGTAGCAACAAATACATTTTCAATTCCTTCGGGATCAATTCCTTCTGGAAGCCTTGTTAGTGTGTTAATTCGAGTTGGTGCACCGTCAATTACTGTTTCATCTGCTTTTCTTGATAATATAGTTATTTCTCAAGGAGCAGTACCAACATTCAACCAAATAGCTACCCAATGTTTAGGAGCAACTTTTGTTTTGCCTAACACATCAACTAATGGAATTATTGGAACGTGGTCACCCGCTATAAATAATTCCGCAACAACCACTTATACTTTCACACCAGCTGCGGGTCAGAATGCTACAACTACTACTATGACAATCGAAGTTGATCAGCCAGTAACACCAACAGGCAATGCTATTCAATATTTTACAAATACTGTTTTTCAAGCTAAAAAACTTGCTGATATTGTTGTTTATCCGTCAAATGTTGTTTGGTATTCAAGTATACGTAATGCTGTTTCTGGAACAAACCCTTTATCTAATAATACATCATTAGTAAGTAGGAATACCTATTATGCCGTAAATGTCATTGGTAATTGTAGGAGTGCCCCTTTTGGTGTAACTGTAAATATTACTAATATGTCTAACAGTAATAAAATTGAAGTAAATTCAAATATTAATGTTTATCCAAACCCAGTTGATGATATTTTAAACATTGAAACACCTTTTGAGATTAAATCTATTGAAATTTACAATAGTCAAGGTCAAAAAGTGCTTTCGTCTAATCAAAAACAAATTAATGTTTCTGATTTAGCTATAGGAGTGTACATGGTTCGAATTCAGGATATTGAAAACAATGTGACTACCAAGAGAATCATAATTAAGTAGTAAGTTTTATGAAGTATTCAAAATCAAAACTTGAAGAATATAAATTAGAATTGCTATTGGTTCTATTGTATACTTTTTTACTCACATTGTTTTTAAATTTACTTTATTAAAAAAAGGGAGTGCTATTAATGGTACTCCTTTTTTGTTTTCGTTAACCGAAAAAGGGATTTGGTAAACTCGTTCAAAATTTAAGGTAGGATTGAGAATACTTTTGAACCAAACTTTAAAATTACCTCTTATGAAAACAAGATTACTATTATTTTTATTATTTGCATTTTCGTTTGGAAATGCGCAAGTTAACGTAACTGAAGGATTTGAATCGGGAGTTGCTCCAGTTGGATGGACTTCTGAAGGATCTATTACTACAACTCCAACTTCAGGTTTGGCTTGCAATGGTTCTTACAAATTAGTATCATCTTTTATGCCTTTTTCTAATCCATTTTCCACTATTTATACTTCAGGATATACATCAAATGGAAATAGTATTAGTGTTTCATTTAATTATAGAGTTAACCAATATTCTGGTACTGGAAATGTTTACCTATATTATGAACTAAATAATAGTGGTACATGGGTTCTTCTAGCATCAAGCCCTGTTATCACAACAACTTGTTCACCACTTTCTGGCACTATTGCGTCTAGTGTAATACCAGATGGTTCTTCAGTTAGATTTAGAATGCAAATGAATGTTCCCGACAGACAAGCCTTTTTTGATGATTTCTCTGCTACTCAAACAGGTCCTGCACCAACAGGAGCTTTGGCAGAATATAGTTTTGATAATACCTATGCTAACATATTAGGTTCAGCTCCATTTGCTTCAAATATAAATACTACTTTTACAACAGATAGACATAATAATGCAAATGCAGCAATTTATTTAACATCTATGGGCAATTCCTTAGGTACTACAGCTACAATCCCTAATTTGCCATATAGCAATGCTCCGAGAACTATATCTTTATGGGTAAAATTAGATAGTTATGATACTGGTTCTTTTATTAATCCAGTTTTTCAATATGGTACTTTAAGTATTGATAATATGTTTGGAGGTTCTGTCGAACCTGGAGAAGCTACTTTTTATGGCTATAACAATAATTTTACAGTCACAACTACAAATACTCTTTCAACATGGTATCATTATGTGTATGTTTATGATGGAACAACTGCAAAAATTTATAAAGATGGCATTTTGTTAGGTTCTCAAGCTAAATTATGGAATACTATAAATGATAATAATTTATTTAGAATTGGAGCTGGTTTTGCTGGTGCGGGTTCTTTTTGGGGCGCAATTGATGACTTAAAAATTTACAATTATGCTTTAGAACAAGCCGATATTACAAGTTTATACACAAACAATACCTTATCATCATCAAACTTCACTCAAAACAATTTAGAAGTTGCTTTATATCCAAACCCAGTTCGTGATATCCTAAATATTGAAATCGAAAATGATATTCAATCAATAGAAATCTACAATATTCAGGGGCAAAAAGTACTTTCGTCTAATCAAAAACAAATTAATGTTGCTGATTTAGCTACCGGAATGTATATGGTAAGAATTCAAGATATCAATAACAATATTGCAACGAAGAAAATTGTAATTAAGTAGTTAGTTTTTTTGTTTTAAATTTAGGCGTTGTCCAGTAAACAAAAGGTTTTGTAAAATAAACCGCTTTTTACTTGACAACGCCTATTTCATAATCGTATATTTGCATACTAATTTTTTGTGTTTAATAAAAAACAATTCTTAAACACTTAAACTTTTAAACACTTAAACAATTTCAAATGAAATTATCTCATTTCAGTTTCAATTTACCAAATGAATTATTAGCTGAGTTTCCAACGGAAAACCGTGACGAATCTCGTTTAATGGTGGTTAACAGAAAAACCAATACTATCGAGCACAAATTATTTAAAGACGTTATTGATTATTTTGATGATGGCGATGTAATGGTGTTAAATAATACAAAAGTTTTTCCAGCACGTTTATACGGAAATAAAGAAAAAACGGGAGCTCGTATTGAAGTTTTCTTACTAAGAGAATTAAATGCAGAACAACGTTTATGGGATGTTTTAGTAGATCCAGCTCGTAAAATTCGTATCGGAAATAAATTATACTTTGGTGATGACGATTCGTTAGTAGCTGAAGTAATTGATAATACAACTTCTCGTGGTAGAACATTGCGTTTCTTATACGATGGTTCTTATGAAGAATTCAGAGAAAAATTAGTTGAATTAGGAGAAACTCCAATTCCTAAATACATTGAAAGAGAAGTTACTCCAGAGGATGCAGAACGTTACCAAACCATTTACGCAAAAGTAGAAGGAGCAGTAGCAGCACCAACAGCTGGTTTACACTTTTCTAAACACTTATTAAAACGTTTAGAAATTAAAGGTGTTGATTTTGCTGAGGTTACATTACACGTAGGTTTAGGAACTTTCAATCCAGTTGAGGTAGAAGATTTATCAAAACACAAAATGGATTCGGAAGAAATGATTATTTCTCAAGAAGCTTGTGATATTGTAAATAACGCAAAAGCTAAAAAGAAAAGAGTGTGTTGTGTAGGAACTACTGCAATGAGAGCTATGGAAAGTTCGGTTTCTTCTCAAAGAACTTTAAATCCTTATACAGGTTGGACCAATAAATTTATTTACCCACCTTACGATTTTAGTCTTGCAGATTGTATGATTACTAATTTTCATACACCAAAATCAACTTTATTAATGATGATTTCTGCTTTTTGCGGTCACGATTTAATGAAGAAAGCTTACGAAGAAGCAATTAAAGAAAAATATCGTTTTTACTCTTACGGAGACGCAATGTTAATCATATAATTTTAAAATCCCAATCGAAAGGTTGGGATTTTTATTTTCAGTTTTTTCTAAATCTGAAATCCAATTTTCGTATTTTTTATCACTTTGACACGTTGTAACTTTTAACTACTTTTGCTATTCAAACAACCAAACCAATGACTTTTCAAAATACACGCGAATTCGCACAAAGCTTAGATGCTCAAGATGCATTGAGAAAATATAGAGATGAATTTCATTTTCCGCATGTAAACGGAAAACAAGTAATTTACTTTACTGGAAATTCTCTAGGACTTCAGCCTAAAAGAACTAAAACTTACGTTGATGAGGTAATGGCAGATTGGGCAAATTTAGCAGTAGAAGGGCATTTTTATTCTGATAAGCCTTGGTGGGATTATCAAGAACGTTTTGCAGTTCCTTTGAGCGATATCGTAGGGGCAAAGCCTACCGAAGTTGGGGTAATGAATACATTAACAGTCAATTTACACTTATTAATGGTTTCGTTTTACAATCCAACACCACATAAATATAAAATCATTTGTGAAGAAAAGGCGTTCCCAAGTGATCAATACATGTTCCAAAGTCAAGTAAAGTTTCATGGTTTTGATCCAAAAGATGCTATTGTTGAAATCAAGCGCAGAGAAGGAGAAGCTAATATTCGTTTAGAAGATGTTTTAGCTAAGATTGAGGAAGTAGGTAGCGAATTAGCTTTAGTTTTAATTGGCGGAGTAAATTATTATACCGGACAAGTTTTCGATATGAAAACCATAACAGCAGCCGGGCAAAAACAAGGCGCTTATGTAGGATGGGATTTAGCTCACGCTGCTGGAAATATCAAATTAGATTTACACGATTGGAATGTAGACTTCGCTGCTTGGTGTAGCTATAAATATATGAATTCTGGGCCAGGAAATGCTTCGGGATTTTTTGTTCACGAAAAGCATCATAATGATAAAGAGTTAAAACGTTTTGCTGGTTGGTACGGACACAACAAAGAACGTCGTTTTAAAATGGAACCCGATTTTGATCCTGTTCACGGAGCTGATGGTTGGCAAATTAGTAATCTTCCTATTTTGTCATTAGCGCCTTATTTAGCTTCTGTAGAAATGTTTGCTGAAGTAGGTATGGATAAATTAATTACAAAACGAAATTTAATCACGGCTTATTTAGAATTTATTTTACATGAAATCGACAAAGAATTAGAAGGAGCCGATTTTGAAATTTTAACACCATCAAATCAAGAAGAACGCGGTTGTCAATTATCTGTTTATCTTCATGGACAAGGGAGAGAATTATTTGATAAATTAATGAAAAATGGAGTTATTACCGATTGGAGAGAACCAAATGTTATTCGTTTAGCTCCAGCACCATTCTATTGTTCTTTTGAAGATATGTACGAATTTGGACAAATATTGAAGAGGTTGATATTGGAGAAATAGTGTAAATTTAATTTTATTAAAAAAATGAGATTACCTTTATATATGTTAACTTTTTTGTTTTTCGTAAGTTGTAGAACTTCAAGAACTGAAGTTGAATATCTTAATAAAACCGAAATTTCTGAATATTACGATAACGGAGAAATTAAAAGCATTGGTGCAATAGATTATTTTCACAAAGAGTTTAATAATTTTAGAGTAGGATTTTGGAGAGAATTTTATAAAAATGGGAACTTAAAATCTGAAGGTAATTATAAACTAGATACCTACAAGCAATGTTGTACAGGTGGAATTTGTAATGGTTATTATAGTTATAAATATGGAGAATGGAAATACTATCATGAAAATGGAAATTTAAAGACAAAAGGCACATATAGAATGGGAAAAAAACATAAAAAAACAAGTTGTGAAGGAGGAGATGAAATAAATTTTGGTTACATCACGAACTCTTGGATTTTTT
Source organism: Flavobacterium sp. UBA7663 (assembly GCF_002483315.1). Classification (GTDB taxonomy): domain Bacteria; phylum Bacteroidota; class Bacteroidia; order Flavobacteriales; family Flavobacteriaceae; genus Flavobacterium. The sequence goes on along the minus strand of NZ_DLHR01000028.1, from coordinate 14,448 downwards.
ATGATATAAATGAGAATGAAATAAAACCTTCTCAAGAGGATATTTTAGAAATTGAAAATAGTAGTTATCTTGATGAATTCCAAATGAGTAAATATTAAGTTTAATTGATGAAGTTTTATCATTAAATCATTATTTTACATATCGAATTCATTAATTACGACAAATTCTGAAACAATTAATTTCAAATAAATAATTAAAAGCCGAGCATTCTTGTTCGGCTTTTTTTGTTAAAATGAATTATCTTTGTAATGTATAACTGAATTACATGAAATAATGACTAAAGAGCAAATTTTAGAAAATTTTGACCCTTCTCAACCAGGGTTAGCCGATGCTACTATTTTTGGATTGCCATTTTCGGCAGAACAAAGTGAAATTATTGTAATTCCAGTGCCTTGGGAAGTTACGGTGAGTTATGGTTCTGGAGCTTCAAAAGGTCCTGATGCGGTTTTAGATGCTTCTTTTCAAGTAGATTTAAATCACCAAGAATTTCCTGAATTATGGAAATTAGGTATTTATTTAGATAAAGCCCCAAAAGAGTTAAAAAAGAAATCAAAAAGATATAAGAAGCAAGCTGCTCCAATCATCAAAGCCTTAGAAAGTGGAATGATTTTAGACCATCATCCATCATTAATGAAAGATTTGGAAGAAATCAATTATGCTTGTTCTGATATGGTGGAAGCCGTTCGTGAGCAAACGCTAAATTGGATGAATAAAGGCAAAAAAGTAGTACTTTTAGGTGGAGATCATTCTACGCCATTAGGATATTACCAAGCATTAGCAACTAAATATGAGAACTTCGGAATTTTACATTTAGATGCGCACATGGATTTACGTATTGCTTATGAAGGATTTACATATTCTCACGCTTCCATTATGTACAATACGTTACAAATTCCTCAAGTTTCCAAAATTGTTCAAGTAGGAATTCGCGATTTCTGTGAGCAAGAAGTAGAAGTAGCTTTGAAAGATAGAGTTTTAGTTCACACTGATAGCGATTTAAAACAAGAAGCATTCGAAGGCAAAACATGGCAGCAACAATGCGACCAAATTATCGCTTCGTTACCAGAAAAAGTTTGTATTTCTTTCGATATTGACGGGATGTATCCTTGGTATTGTCCTAACACAGGAACTCCAGTTCCAGGTGGATTTTCATTTGAGCAAGCTGCTTATTTGTTCAGTCGCTTAGCAGAAACGAATAAAGAAATCATCGGATTTGATTTAGTAGAAGTAGCGCCAGGCGATGACGATTGGGATGGAAATGTAGGAGCAAGAATGTTGTTTCACATGTGTGGTGTTTTTGCTAAATCTCAAAAAATGAATGTTGGAAATAAGATTAAGTTTAATAAATAAAATTCAAAACCGAAGTTTCAAAAGCTTCGGTTTTTTTATAAAGTTTCTATTTTTTCTAAAATCGAAATCGCTTTTTCTTTCGTTGCGGCTAATTCTTCCGGTTTCATTTTTTTCAATAGCGCTAGCATCATGCTCATTCTTTGATTATTGGCAAAATGCTGCTTTTTCTCATCTAAAAAATGCCAATACAAACTGTTAAACGGGCACGCATTTTCGCCTAATTTGTCTTTTACTTTGTAATGACAACTGCCGCAATAATTGCTCATTTTATTAATGTAACTTCCTGAAGAAACATAAGGTTTAGTCGCCACAATGCCACCATCAGCATATTGACTCATACCACGAGTATTTGGCATTTCTACCCATTCAATCGCATCGATATAAACGCCTAAATACCAAGCGTCAACTTCGTCAGGATGTAATTGTGCTAACAAAGAAAAATTACCAATTACCATTAATCGCTGAATATGATGTGCATACGCTTCCGATAAACTTTGGGAAATCGAATGTTGCATGCACTTCATTTTTGTTTTTCCTGTCCAAAAGAATTCAGGTAATGGATTGTAATTTTCCAAAGCGTTCATTTGGGCATAATTTGGCATTTGTTTCCAGTAAATTCCTCTAACATATTCGCGCCAACCAATAATTTGTCGCACAAAACCTTCTACTTGCGCCAATTCAATGGTTTCTTGATTTTGATAATAATACGAAATTACAGCATCAACTACTTCTTTTGGACTAATCATTTTGGAATTCATCGCAAAAGATAAACGCGAGTGAAACAGAAATTTATGTCCACTAAACAACGAATCTTGATACGTTCCAAAATGCGCCAACAACTGTTCACAGAAATAGTCAATCAATTGCAAACTTTCGTCTCTGGAAGTCGGCCAATTGAAATTTTCTTTATCAATACTTCCAAAAGTGTTAATATTTTGACTTTCAATTTCGGTAACAATTTCACTCACATTTTTATGAAATTCCAAAGGAAAAGGAATCGGAACTTCATTTTTATATTGATTGCGATTGTTATGGTCAAAGTTCCATTTTCCGTCTAATGGTTGATCGCCAACCATTAAAATATGGTGCTTTTTGCGCATCATACGATAGAAACTTTCCATCAAAAGTTGCTTTTTCCCTTTGAAAAAATCCGTTAATTCATTTCTGAAAGTATAAAAATGTTCCGAATCTACAGCTTTTGTTGGAATGGAAAGTTTTTCGCAGATGGATTTCAATTGTTCGTCCAAGCGATATTCATCAGGATATTGGTATTCAAATTGCTCGATTTTATTCTTCTCTATCAAATCCAAAATCAATTGTTCCAAATTATGAGGATTATTTGCATCCGAAATTTTGTAATAAATCACCTCATGATCTTGTTTTATCAATTCATCTGAAAAATTTCGCATCGCAAGAAAAAAAGCCACTACTTTTTGAATGTGATGTTTCACATAATCCGTTTCCTGACACATTTCTGCCATCACATATACAACATTAGGATTGACTTCATCAAACCATGAATGTTCTGAATTAAGTTGGTCACCTAATACTAATCGAAGTGTTTTCATTTAAAATAATTCAGGAATTAACCACATTTTCTGAAATTTACCGTCGCCATCATACATTTCCGCTTGGCGTTTAATGTTGAATTTTCTATCTCTTGGATCGTTACCAACACCAGCATTGTACATCCAATTGCCATAATTGCTATGCACATCGTAATCAATCAAGATACTTTCAAAATAGGTTGCACCAATGCGCCAATCTTGTTCCCATTCTTTTGCCCAATAACTCGCCACATTTTGACGACCGCGATTGCTCATCCAGCCTGTTTTTTGTAGTTCAATCATGTTGGCATTTACAAAATGTTCTGGTGTTGTCCCATTTGTCCATTGGTTGAAAGCTTTTGTGTTTTGATTCCAAAGGTATTCTTTTTGTAAAATGCCGTTCAATTGGAAAATTGTGTTGCCGTGTTTTAGCGAAATGTATTTGAAATAATCGCGCCAAATCAACTCGAAGATTAACCAATATGTATCTTCGTTTTTGACAATCTTTTTCTCAAATTGTTGTACTTCCCAATAAATCATTCGTGCCGAAATACTACCATTTGCCAACCAAGCCGAAAGTTTTGTACTGTAATCTTTTCCCACTAAACCATTTCGAGTTTTCTTGTAAACGGCTAGTTTTTTAGTATCCCAAAAGTATTCTTTGATTCGTTTTTTAGCCTGATTTTCACCACCTTTAAAAGGAAAAGCGGTTTTATTCGGTTGCTTGAAATCTTCAAATCCCAAATCTACCAACCTAGGAATTGTAGTTTTTTCTTCAATTAAATTAGAAATCGGTTTTGCTGAGATGGAAACGGTTGGTCGCACTCGAATTTTCTTTTCCAATTGCTTTCTGAACTCCGTAAAAACTTCTGGAATTTTCTCCCAATCTTCATACGGAACATCATCAGGATGAAATAAGAATTGGTCGTAATACGTTTTCCAATTTACCGCTGGAATTAAATTGCGAACTTCAGTTGCTACATCCACTTCTTCTTGCGTCCATTCGTTTTGAATATAAATCGTTTCAATTTGATATTTAGCCGCTATTTCTGGAATCAATTGTTCGGGATAACCGTAATAAACTAATAATGTGATATTTTTCTCAGCTAAATTTTCTTGTAATTCGGTTAAGGTTTCCAGAAGAAATTGAGTTCTAAATTTTTCTGTTTTCTTGAAACCATATTGAGTTGTTTCGAAATGCCTTGGATCTAAACAGTAAATACCAATTACTTTTTTATTTTCTCTACAAGCATTGTACAACGAATGATTGTCAATCGTGCGCAAATCGTTTCTAAACCATATTAGTCCGTTCATAATTTTAAACATATAAGTCACATAAGTTTTCTTTACGGAATAACTTTGTGAAAAAGTTCATAAAAGATTTTAAAGATTTCTCTTATTTCTTAAATCTGTGTTCCTTATTTTTTGTTTGATTATTGATTTTGCCCTTGAACTTGATTTTTTAAATTTTATTCATTCTGCATTTATCACTACAATACATTACTTCTTCCCAGTTTTTCTCCCATTTTTTTCGCCAAGAAAAAGGACGTTGACAGGTTTTACAGATTTTTTCGGGAAGATTTACTTTTTTATGCGCCATTATAACATCGAAGTTGAAGGTTTATCTGGTCGTGCATAATGAAATCTGTCTGCTAATTTTGGAACAGCATAACCATCTAAACCATTAATTGTAATCACATTTCCCCTATCCAATTGCATCCAATTATCATCATGAAATAGTTTTTCATCAGCATAAATAGTCTCAACCGAAGCGATGATATGAATACAATCGTTTTCTTCAATTTTGTATTCGTTCACATATTTACAAAGTAATTGTACCGGACTTCCTTTAACAAATGGAACTTTCAAGTCATCGATGAATTCAGGTTCTAAATTCGTTTTATCAAATTCCGAAATGTGTTCTTCATAACTTGAAGACGTATGATGTGCATCAGCAATCATTTCTTCGGTAATGTGGTTTACAGTAAAGAATCCGGATTCTTTTATGTTTTTATAAGTGTCTCTTGGAACCGTTGTAGGTCTTAAAATAAATCCTAATAAAGGTGGTTCGCTTCCTAAATGGGTAACACTACTAAATATAGCAACATTTAAATTACCTTCTACAGAAACACTTCCAATTAAGTTAGCCGATTTATAACCTGTAACACAATTTACCAAGTTCAATCGAGGAACTTTAGACATATAAAATAATTCATCTTTTGTAATCTTTATCATAGCAATTTTTATTCAAAGATACATTTTGTTTAACTAATATTAAAAATAATTAAACAAAAATAAATTTCAAAATGAAAAATCTGATAAAAGTCAGGTATTAAAATTTATTATTCCGTATTTTTGTAGTCCAAATTTTTACAAAAACTTCATGCAAACGCCACAAAAAATTGCTGTTGTAGGTTCTGGATTAGTAGGAACTTTACTGGCAATCTATTTAAAAAGAGCCGGACATATAGTACATGTTTACGACAGAAGTCCCGATATTAGAACGGTTGAGTTTTCGGGTCGTTCCATTAATTTGGTGATGTCAAATCGCGGTTGGAAAGCATTGGAAGATGTGGGTTTAGATGAAGAAATTCGAAAAATCGGAATTCCAGTTGATAAAAGAGCCATCCATTTACAAGATGGAAAACTAAATTATCAATATTACGGAAAAGAAGGTGAAGCTATTTTTTCTCTATCAAGAGGCGTTTTGAATAGAAAAATGGTGGATTTAGCTGAAGCTGAAGGAGTAGAATTTTTCTTTGAACGTAAAATTTGGGATGTAACCTTAGCCACCGCAACTTTGTGGGAAGGCGAAACGGAACAAGGTGATTGGACTGAGTTAAAATACGATAAAGTTTTCGGAGCAGATGGTGCTTTTTCGAGAATTAGACACAGAATGCAACGTCAATCGATGTTTGATTATTCGCAAGAGTTCATGAAAATTGGTTATAAAGAATTGCACATTCCAGCTAATGCAGATGGTTCTCCAAAAATTGATATTCATTCTTTACATATTTGGCCGAGAGGGAATTTCATGTTAATGGGATTGGCTAATTTAGACAACTCGTTTACTTGTACTTTGTTTATGCCGATTGAAGGCGAAAATTCTTTCGAATCGTTGACCAACGAAGAAAAATTAGTTTCGTTTTTTGCAAATTATTTTCCAGACACAAAAGATGTAATCCCAGATTTAGTGCGTGATTTTTTCAGAAATCCAAACAGTTATTTGGCGATTATGAAATGTTTTCCTTGGACATTTAATGATAAAATTGCTTTAATTGGCGATTCAGCTCATGCAATTGTGCCGTTTTATGGTCACGGAATGAATGCAGGTTTTGAAGATATTACGATTCTGAATGAATTAATGCAACAATATGGCGATGATTGGGATAGAATTTTCAAAGAATACGAAATTTCAAGAAAACCAAACGCTGATGCCATTGCCGAACTTTCCAGAAGAAATTTTGAAGAAATGAGTGCGAAAACTGCGGATGCTAATTTTTTATTGCAAAAGAAAATCGAAAAATGGTTTTCCGACAAACATCCAGAAAAATGGATGCCATTATACAGTAGAGTAACTTTTAGTTTACAACCTTATTCAGAAGCTATGGCGATTGGTGATTTTCAAAATGAAATTATGCAAGAAGTTTTGAAAATGGAGAATATTCAAGAAAATTGGAATTCAGAAGAAGTAGAAAATAAGATATTAGAATTATTAAAATAAAAAGAGGCAATTGCCTCTTTTTATTCTTCTCTATTTACAGCATCCATACTAAAAGCTGGTGTACAAATCGCCAAATATTCACATGGTTCATCAAATGGATTTGAATATTGAACACGAGTATTTTTCTCAATTTTAATGGATTGACCTGCTTCTAAAACTACTGTTTCGTCTTCAATAATGAATTGCTTTTTCCCTTTGATGATATACGTGTATTCATCAAATTCAGGTGTTTGAAAAGGTTCGCTCCAACCTGGTGGTGCTATCATATGTGCAATCGAAATTGCGGAATTATTTGTGGTTGCCAATCCGTGATGTTCTTCAATTAATTTACCATCAGTTGTTGGAACTACGAACGGTGCTTTTTGGATAAAATATTTTTTCATTTTGTTACTTCTTAAAAATAAAATAAACCGCTAATACTAAAAAACAAAAACCTACTGCGTGATTCCATTTGAATGTTTCGTTCTTAAAGAAAAGCATCGAGAAAATCACAAAGATTACTAAAGTGATTACTTCTTGAATTACTTTTAATTGCATTAATGAAAACGGACCACCATTGCCTTGGTAACCAATTTTATTCGCAGGAACTTGAAAGAAATATTCAAACAAGGCTAATCCCCAACTGATTAAAACAATGGTGATTAATCCTGCGTTTTCAAACCACTTTAATTCTTTAAATTTTAGATGACCATACCAAGCTAATGTCATAAAAACATTAGAAAGTATAAGTAATCCTATGGTAACAATCCCTTTCATTAACGTTTAAACATCTTCATCAGCAAACCAAAAGCACCTCGAATAAAACTCGCACTTGTCACTACTTTGGTAATCGATTTTCCAATGACTTCTGTTGTGCTTGGTTCTTCTTTTGCTTTTCGGGTTGGTTTTTCTGCTTCTTGTTCGGCTGCAACTTCTTGTGCTTCGGCAATTTTTTTGTTTAATAATTCGTAAGCGCTATCTCTGTCAACTACTTCATTATATTTCTTAGCTAATTTCGATTTTGCAATACTTGCTTCAATTTCACTTTCAGTTAAAACATCCATTCTACTCATTGGTGCTCGCATCATCGTAGCCACTAATGGAGTTGGTGTTCCTTTTTCGCTTAATGCTGTTACGAAAGCTTCTCCAATTCCTAACGAAGTTAACACTTCATCGGTTTCATAAAAATCGGTATCAGGATAATTTTCAGCTGTCATTTTGATAGCTTTTCTATCATTAGCTGTGAAAGCTCTTAAAGCATGCTGAATTTTTAAACCCAATTGCGCCAAAACTCCTGTTGGAACATCCATCGGATTTTGCGTTATGAAATAAACTCCAATTCCTTTAGAACGAATCAATTTCACAATCGTTTCAATTTGATTTAATAACGCCTTACTTGCTTCGTCAAAAATCAAATGCGCTTCGTCTATGAAAATTACTAATTCTGGTCGTCCAGCGTCGCCTTGTTCGGGCATTGTATTGTAAATTTCGGCTAACAAACTCAACATGAAAGTTGAGAATAATTTCGGTTTGTCTTGAATATCGGTTAATCGCATGATGTTGACATAACCATTTCCATTTTCGTCAACTCGCATTAAATCTTGAATATCGAATGATTTTTCACCAAAGAATAATTCTGCACCTTGTTGTTCTAATTCGATGATTTTTCTCAAAATCGAACCTGTTGAACTGGTTGAAATTCTTCCGTATTCGGCTTCAAATTCGGCTTTTCCTTCTTCGGTTGCGTAATTAAGTACTTTTTTGAAATCTTTTAAATCCAATAATGGCAAACTATTATCATCACAATATTTAAAAATGATTGAAACCACACCTGATTGCGTATCATTCAAATCTAAAATTCGAGAGAATAAAACAGGTCCAAATTCAGAAACTGTAGCTCTTAATCGAACACCATTTTGTTCTGAAATTGTCATTAATTCTACCGGAAAAGCTTTCGTTTCGTATGGAATCGAAATTTTAGCATGACGTTCTGTAATAAACGATTTTTCTTCGCCAGGCATTGCAATTCCCGAGAAATCTCCTTTAATATCCATCATTAAAACAGGAATACCATTTTGCGATAATTGTTCCGAAAGCACTTGAATGGTTTTGGTTTTTCCGGTTCCGGTTGCTCCAGCAATTAATCCGTGACGGTTTAAAGTTTTTAATGGAATGTTTACGTGTGTATTTGGAACCGCTTCGCCATCTAAAATCCCTCCACCTAATGTGATGAATTCTCCTTTACAAGTATATCCTTCCGTTATATGTTTGATAAAATCTTCTGTCTTGCTCATTTTGATGTATTTTGAATTTCAAATGTAGTAAAATCGGACGAAATTTCAAGAACAACTTCAACTCGAAAATTAATTTCTAACTTCATATTCTTAAATTCTAACTTCCAAGTTGTATCTTTGCCGACTATTTTAGTTTTAAGATGTTACAAAAAGAAACACAGTTAGCGGTTGAAAAAGGCGAAATGTTGCCTTTAATGGAGGAGTTTTACACGATTCAAGGCGAAGGATATCATACAGGAACAGCAGCTTATTTTATTCGAATTGGCGGTTGCGATGTTGGTTGCCATTGGTGCGATGTAAAAGAAAGTTGGAATGCCGAATTGCATCCGCCGACTAATACTGATATTATTGTTGCCAATGCCAAAAAATACGCTGACACGGTTGTAGTAACTGGTGGCGAGCCTTTGACTTGGGATATGACATTGTTGACTTCTAAACTAAAAGCTCAAAATTTAAAAGTGCATATTGAAACTTCTGGAGCTTACGAAGTTTCGGGAACTTGGGATTGGTTTTGTTTGTCGCCAAAGAAAAATAAATTACCTGTTCAAAGTGCTTACGATATTGCAAACGAATTAAAAGTAATCATCTACAACAAACACGATTTCATTTTTGCGGAAGAACAAGCTGCAAAAGTAAATCCAAACGCCATTTTATTTTTACAACCCGAGTGGAGCAAAAAAGAAGAAATGACACCTTTAATAGTTGATTATGTGATGAACAATCCAAAATGGAGAGTTTCGTTGCAAACGCATAAATATTTGAATATTCCTTAATTATATGAAGAAGTTTTTAGTATTAGCAGTATTTGTTTTGTTTTCTAACTTAAGTTTTTCGCAATTAGGAGGAGAAGATGAAGTGTATTTAGGTGGTGAATTTATCGAAGCCAAATTTCAAAATGGAGGGATTGATAAATTTTACGATTACATAATAGCAAATTTTGACACCCAAACAGTAGAGAAAAAAGGACAAATCGTTTTTGAATTTACTGTTAATGAAAATGGCGAAGTAAAAAACATCAAAGTTGTCAGAGATTTAGGTTCTAATTCGGCAATAGAATTAATTCGAGTTTTGCGAAAAGCTCCAAAATGGCAACCCGCTTCAAGAGGAGGAAAGCCAGTCAGTATAAATTTAAAAATGCCTTTGACATTTAAATAAATAAAAAATCCCAAATCGTTAGTTTTGGGATTTTTTGTTTTTATATGGATAGCTTCGCCAAATAATCAAAATGCTCGCCTTCTAATATCAATTCGCATTGTAAACCATTGGCAATTGCTGCGTTTTGAAGTGTGTTATAATCCAAATATAACCAATCAAAAGTATCTTCGGTTTCTCCTTTATATTGAATGGTGAACGTTAATTCGCCATAATAACCATTCGCAGGAACTTCGTAAGCGCCATCTTCGTCTTGGTCGTACATGTAAATTAAATCCGAACTATCAATTAAAATTTGTCCTCCTTTGTTTAAAAGCGATTTTAATTTTTGTAAAAAGGTCGGGATGTGATTCATTTTTCCGAAAATTCCAGTTCCGTTCATTAAAAGTAGAATAGTGTCGAATTTTTCAGAAGTATCTAAATCCAAAACATCCGAAACTTTACAGTTTTTCAAACCTCTTAATTCACAAGCTTTAATTGCATTTTCTGAAATATCAATTGCCGTAACATCAAAACCTTTATCTTGTAAATATAGTGCGTGACTTCCAGCGCCGCAACCAACGTCTAAGACTTTACCTTTTGCCAATTGTAACGCTTTTTGCTCCAATTTTGGCATCTCTTTAAAATCACGAAACAAATAGGCAACGCTCATTTCATCGGCTTCCGAAATAGAAGTTTCTGTGATTATATCTTCGGGAGAATTATTCGTTTGGTAATCTAAAATGGCTTTTCCGAAAAGGTCTTTCATCTTTTTTTGTTTAAAGTTTCAGGTTTATTTAGTTTCAAGTTGTTAACTTTGCCTTCAGTGGGTTTTCGTATATAAAAAACATAAAGTGACTTAACTTGAAACCTGAAACTTGAAACAAATTAATTCATGCTAAAGCCAAATTTAAACGAACTCGGAAAACTTGCCAAAGATACACATATCGAAACCAAAAAGTATTTTGATAAGCTAAAAAAGAAAACACCCAAGAATTTGGATTATGTAATGCAAGATTTACACGATGCCGAATTCAAAAAAACGGATTGTCTGGAGTGTGCTAATTGTTGCAAAACAACTGGGCCGTTGTTTACTTCGGCCGATATTGAACGAATTTCAAAGAGTTTTCGTCAAAAACCACAGCAGTTTATTGAGCAATATCTTCGCATTGATGAAGATAAAGATTATGTTTTGAAAAGTGTGCCGTGTACGTTTTTAGATAGCGATAACAAATGTTTCATCTACGATGTCCGCCCAAAAGCCTGCCGAGAATTCCCTCACACGGACAGAAAAAAATTCAATCAAATCACCGATTTAACTTTACTAAATGTTGCGATTTGTCCAGCGGCGTTTAATATTGTGGAGAAAATGAAGGAGAAGTTGCCTTTGTAGTTATTTGATTACTAAGATTGAATCAGATTTTGGAATATTTTCTTTTTCTCCATAAAATTCTGTAACTAGATGCTCAAGAGATTTTGGATTTTTTTCGTAAGCTTTTAGTAAAAAATATTCCGTTGATTTGTTTAAAACTGCATCTGAATTATCATTTTTTGTATGTTTTAAATTTGAGAAACAGTCTTCGTATGCATCAATATACTTGAAGTTTTTTGCCATATAATACGAATAGAAGAAGAATTCTTTTTTGTAACCACTTAAGTAGTATATTTCTTTTAGATTACCATAAGCAATCGTATCTCCTTTATGAATTCTACTCTTAAGACTATTGGTTAAATTAGTATTTCCGAATTTTTCTATAAATGACTCGTTAGGTGAAATTGAAAACTCATCCTCTTTTTTATTTGTTTTCTTGCAAGAAACAATTGATAGTAGAATAACAATATTTAAAATGATTATTCTTATTGAGTCAATTTTCAGTCTTTTCTCTTTCATCTTTTTTCTATTCTCTTTACTCATAAATCAAATACTTCTTTCTAACCTCCTTAAATAGCTCCAAACCTTCTTGCCAGGTTTTTCTAATTTCTTTTTCGGTCATTCCGGCTTCAATTTGTTCACGGAGTTTTTTGGTTCCGGCTAATTTGGTGAAGAAATCATTGAAGAAAACAGTCTTGTCAGCAGTGTTTTCGTAAGCTTTCAATAACCATTTTAATTCCAATCGGTGCACTTTTCTAATTTCGGTTAAATCTTCTCCAAAACATAACTTTCCATTATGAACGGGATCTTTTGCGCCAAAATTGGGTTTCGGAGTAAAACTAAAATCAAACTCACTTTCAGGTAAGAAAGGCGAACCATAAATTTGGAATTGTTTCTCTGTTCCGCGACCTAAACTAACATTCGTACCTTCAAAAAAGCACAAACTAGCATATAAATTAATCGATTGATCATTAGGTAAATTTGGCGAAGGCTTCACAGGTAAAATATATTTCATTTCATGCGAATAGTTTAAACAAGGTGCTACTTTTAATTCGCACTGCAAACTGTCTTTTAGCCAATTTTCGCCATTAATCATTTTGGCATATTCACCAATCGTCATCCCGTGCAAAACTGGAATTTCATGCATCCCAACAAAACTCTTGTGTTCCTTTTCTAATATCGGACCATCAATAATAGTTCCATTCGGATTTGGTCGGTCTAAAACCAAAAGCGGAATATTGTTTTCCGCACAAGCTTCCATCACATAATGCAACGACGATATATAAGTGTAAAATCTCACGCCCACATCTTGCAAATCAAAAACCAAGATATCAATTCCTTCTAATTGCTCAGGTTTTGGCTTTTTGTTGTTTCCGTAAAGGGAAATGATTGGCAAATTTGTTTTAGTATCTTTTCCATCTACAATTAATTCACCAGCATCAGCTGTTCCTCTAAAACCATGTTCAGGTGCATAAATTTTCTGAAGATTGATATTTTGTTCGATTAAAAAATCCACCAAATGTTTCTCTTTCGAAAGAATTCCCGTTTGATTCGTAACTATTCCAACACGTTTGTCTTTCAATAAAGGTAAATAACTTTCAAAGTTTTCGGCACCGGTTTTAAAAGTGACATCTGTTGAAGAGGAAGTCAAAGTCACATTATCAGTACTCGGTTTTACCTGCGGAATAGCCTTTTTACTACTTCCACACGAAACGATTAGTAAAGAAAAAAATAATAATGTACTTTTGAAAAATAATTTAGATGTCATAAAAACTTTGAATTTAGAATATTTCATAGCCAAAAGACTAATTGCTGCTAAAAGTTATAAAAGTAGTATTTCTTCGCCAATTATAAAAATTGCGATTACGGCAATTGCCATCGGAATTATTATGATGATTATGGCTGTGGCTACTGGTGTTGGACTTCAAGATAAAATTCGAGAGAAAGTTTCTGCTTTCAACGGACATATTATTATTTCTAATTTTGATGACAATCAATCACAAGTCACCACTGAACCTATTTCCATTAATCAAAGTTTTTATCCCAAATTCAAAAATGTAGAAGGTATTAGTCATGTACAAGCCGTAGCAAGCAAAGCTGGAATCATACGTACAGAAAAAGCTTTCGAAGGAATCATATATAAAGGTGTCGGAAAAGATTATAATTTCACCAATTTAGAAGAATATTTGGTTGATGGTAAAATCCCAAATCTAAAATCCGAATTAAATACCGAAGTTTTGATTTCGGAATACTTAGCTAAGCGACTACAATTAAAAGTAGGCGATAAGTTTCTAACCTTTTTCATGAAAGACAACGGAAAACTTCCGAACAAAAGAAACTTCCTAATAACGGGAATTTTCAACTCAGGTTTTCAAGAATTCGATGCTACCTATATAATAGGAGATATTCGCCACGTGCAACTTATTAATAAATGGCAACCAACAGAAGTCGGTGCATTCGAAGTTTTTGTAGATGATTTCTCAAAAATCAAAGAAAAAGGCGAGGAAGTCTACAAAGAAATTCCGCCTACTTATAATAGTGTCACCATCGAAGAAAAGTATTATAGTATTTTCGAATGGTTAAAATTATTCGATTTTAATATTTTAGTAATTTTAATAGTAATGATTGTAGTGGCTACCATTAATATGGTAGTTGCATTGTTAGTCCTAATTTTAGAACGCACCCAAATGATTGGAATTCTAAAAGCCATGGGTGCTAACAATTGGAATGTCAGAAAAATTTTCCTTTACAACGCTTTCTATTTAATCGCCCGCGGATTATTTTGGGGTAATCTAATTGCTATTTCCTTATTATTAATCCAAAAATTCTTCGGAGTAATCCAACTCAATCCCGAAAACTATTACGTAAATCAAGCGCCTGTTAGTATTAATTTACTCCACATCGCACTATTAAATGTAGGAACAGTAATCGTTTGTTTATTGGTATTATTAATCCCATCTTACATTATTACTAAGATTTCTCCAGTAAAAGCAATACGTTTCGATTAATTTTTAGAAGCAGGCGTTCAGTATTCCATAAAACTCTTGGTCC
>NZ_DLHR01000008.1 GCF_002483315.1 Flavobacterium sp. UBA7663 | reverse complement strand
TCTTTCTAAAGCAAATTCAGAGATGTCCAATACCCAAATATTTTGATATCCTTTTTCTAATAAGGCATCCACAAAATTGCTATCGCCACCGCCAATATCAATTATATTGGCAGTTTTTGATAGGTTTACATTTTTTAAATACTCCATTGAAGTTTTTGGATATTTTTGTGTCCAACTTACTTCATTAGGATTTTTGGTTGCAAAAACATTTTCCCAATGTGATTTTTTGTTTTCCATTTGGATTACGCTTTACAACATCCATCTAAATTTTCATACGCTTTTGGATCGGCTTTTACTTCATCTGCATCGTATCCTAATTTAGAAATACCTTCTTTAATGGTCTGTAAGGTTGTTTTCTTTGCATTATAATACACTGTAAATGTCATTGCTTTATCGTCAAGCTCATACATTTTTAAACCTTTAATTTTGAGCATTTCAGTTTTGAATTTTAAACCACAAGTTTCACATTCTTTACAATGATCACAATGTAAAAAAGTTTTGATTACAGCTTTTTGATTGGCTTTTTGTGCAGAAGCAGTATTGCTTGTAAAAAATAATAGTGTTAAAAAAAAGATTGATTTTAAAATTGAATTTTTCATTTGATTTTATTTAATGATTAATAATTTATTTTTAATGTTCGTGTTCACCGCCACCTTTTGAAGTTGCTAGTAAGTAAAAAGCACCTTTTATAACAATTTTCGCATCGGCAGGAATTTCTTCGACTAATTTTATTTCGGTGTAACCTAAATCAGTAGTTCCAGGAACCACTTCGATTGCTTTGAAGTGCACTTCATTGTGTCCTTCTTCTTTGCCTTCAGCGTGTTCTGAATGTTCTTCTCCTTCTTTATGTTGATGCTCTTCTTCTTTTACTTTTGGAGCTTCTTGTTGGTGCTCTTCTTGAATGTAAATGTAATATTTATCGCCATTTCTAACAATTGCATCTTTTGGAAGTGCCTGAACGGTTTGATTGGTGATATTGATATTGGCAGCTACATACATTCCGGAAATTAAATCTTTGGCATCGCTTGGATTGATTTTGGCATGAACCGCAACTGTTTTGCTTTCGTTGGAAAATGATTTATTGATGCCAAATATTTTCCCTTTAATGGATTTATTGGACTGATTGGTTAATACAAAATCGACTTCTTGACCTACGGAAATTTTTCCCAAATCTTTTTCAAACACATTTAAATCCAAGTGCATTTGGCTGTTATCTACTACTTCAAAAAGTGTTACGCCTGTTTCTGCAAATGCTCCTTTTGTTATACTTATTTTACCCACATAACCGCTTATTGGCGAAACAATTGGAATTAACGAAGTGTTTCCGCTTAAACTAACATTTAACGCTTGCAGCTTGTTTTTTGCGGCTTGTGCTTTAGCTTTTTCTACTGCTAATTTTGATTTTACTTCTTGAAATGTTTTGCGAGGATTTACATTTTCATCGCTCAATGTTTTTTGACGATTATATTCCAATTGCAAGTATTCAATGTTGGCAATAGCGGAATTGTAATCTTCTTGCATTTCGGTAACTTCAAGGTTTTGAATAGTTGCCAATGTTTTACCTTTTGCAACGTAAGTTCCTTCTAACACATAAATATCTTTAACAACGCCACCAATTAAGGTTGAAATATTAGCCATGTTTTGTGGTGGAACTGCTGTATAACCATTGGCTTTGATTACCGTATTTAGGTTTTTCATTTCGATACCGCCTGTTTCGATACCAATAGTTTTAAATTGCGCTTCTGTCAAGGCAACTTCGGTTTCTGATTTTTCTTCTTCGTGGGTTTCTTCGGTTTTCTTTTCGCCACAGGAATTTAGAGTAAAGAGAATAGAAAACAGAATAAAGAGGTTGAAGAATGAACTTCGATTACAATTTGGTTTTAAAAATATATTTTTCATATAATGGAATATTAATTGTTGTTGAAAGATGGAAATTGCAATTGAATAGCACTTTGATTGTA
This sequence comes from Flavobacterium sp. UBA7663, assembly GCF_002483315.1. Classification (GTDB taxonomy): domain Bacteria; phylum Bacteroidota; class Bacteroidia; order Flavobacteriales; family Flavobacteriaceae; genus Flavobacterium. The sequence continues at coordinate 2,857 of NZ_DLHR01000008.1, read as the reverse complement.
AGTATTAACGGCTTCGGCATTTTGCTTTTTGATGTCAATGGCTTGGTTTAAAAAACTAATGTATGACCAGTAACTCATATCACCATTGGCATAGCTTTTTTGAGCCGTTGTAATAATTTGTTCGGCATATTGCAATCCTTCGTTTTGGTAATATACAAGTGCTTTTTTCTGTTTTTCAAACTCATTTTGTAGTTCTTCTTTCTGTAATTTCAAAGTCAATTTGCTTTTATCTAATTCTAATTGCGATTGCGAAATACTAATTTCTGATGCTTTGGCTTTTGCTGTATTTGCACCACCAAATAAAGGAATTTGCAATCCGGCAGTAAAACCCTGAAAATAGGATTTTGTATCGATGGTTTGACCAAAATACCCCAAACCTAATTTAGGAGTTCGCATTGCTTTGAACGTATTGGCTTCCTTTTGATACACTGAAATTTGCTGTGTGTAATAATCGTTTACTAATCCTTGTATTTTGTCATCTTTACTCGTTGTTGGATTAGCATATTGCAATGGTGTATTGGCATCAGGAACTATGTTTTCATCTGTTTGAATGAAATATTGCAATTGCTTTTGATAAACTACCAAGTCATATTCTAACTGTGCTTTTTGGGTTTCGATTTCTTTCGATTTGGCTTTAGCACTGATTACTTCAATGTTGCCACTTTCTCCGATTTGAAAACGAAGCTCTGCATTTTTAAGGAATTTAGCATAAATCTCGAACAACTCATTATTTAACTTTTGAATAGAAATTCCATATAAATATTGATAGTATGCTAATGATACGGCTTTTTCAATTTCATACTCCGTTAATGCTTTTCGTTTTTCAGCCAATTTGGCTAATTCCTCTTGCAGTTGGCGATTGGCTTTTGTGATTTTACCAATTGGAAAGTATTGTTGAATAGAAACGTTGTGGTCGTAATCGACACTATTGAATTGTCCGCCTTGGTATTGCACTTGCAAAGGATCTACTTGAAATGCTGTTTTCTTTAGAACAGTTTGTTTTTCAATTTCCTTATCCGCGATTTTTAAGTCGATGTTATTTGCTTTTGCTTTTTCAATAGCTTTTTCTAATGTTATTGTTTGACTGTTTTGAGCAAACGAAAAGCTACTAATTAACAAAACGAGTATTGTTACAATTGGATTTGACATTTTTTTTCTTCTTTTAATTCCCTTTTCAAATAATAAATAAAGTATTGGTAAAACGATTAAGGTTAGTAATGTTGCCGAAACTAATCCGCCAATAACTACCGTTGCTAATGGTTTTTGTACTTCGGCTCCACCACTAGTTGATAATGCCATTGGCAAAAATCCTAATGAAGCAACCGCAGCAGTCATTAATACTGGTCTAAGTCTGGTTTTTGTACCTATTAAAACCCGTTGTAATGGGTCGGTTATCCCTTCGGATTTGAGTTGGTTGAAATAGGATATTAGCACAATTCCGTTTAATACAGCTATTCCAAACAAAGCAATAAATCCAATACCTGCCGAAATGCTAAAAGGCATTCCTCGTAACCAAAGTGCAAAAACACCACCGATTGCCGATAATGGAATGGCTGTAAAAATTAATGCGGCTTGTTTCATACTATTGAAAGTAAAAAATAACAACACCATAATTAATCCTAAAGCGATTGGTAAAGCTACCGAAAGTCGTTTGTTGGCTTCCACCAAATTTTCAAATTGTCCGCCATACGTAACATAATACCCAGCAGGAAGTTTAAAACTGGTTTCTAATTTTTGTTGAATTTCTTCGACAACACTTTTTACATCACGACCACGAACATTTAAACCTATTGTAATTCTACGTTTACCATTTTCACGAGAAACTTGAACCGGACCTTGTTCGTAATTGATTGATGCTACTTGCGAAAGTGGTACTTGTTGTCCATTTGGTAATGGAATAAATAAATTACTAACATCAGTAATGTCGCTACGATTGTCTTTGTTTAAACGAACGACTACATCAAAACGTTTGCTTTCTTCATAAATTTTACCTGCACTTTCACCTGCAAAAGAAGAACGGATAATTTGATTGATGTCTGCAATATTTAAACCATACAACGCAATTTTATTGTAATCGTATTTGACTGTGATTTGTGGAAGTCCAGTTACTTTATCGGCTTTTAAATCGCCAATCCCTTCAATAGTATTTACTTTAGAAATTAATTCTTTGGCTTTTGTATCTAAAACTTCTAAATCATCGCCAAAAATTTTAATGGCAATATCGCTTCGACTTCCTGTCATTAATTCGTTGAATCGCATTTGAATGGGTTGCGAAATTTCGATGTTTGCACCAGGAATAGCTTCCATTTCTTCTTTCATTAAGTTGGCTAAATCTTCCCAATTGTCAGCAGATGTCCATTCGTCTTTATCTTTTAAAACAATAATCAAATCGCCACTTTCTATTGGCATTGGGTCGGTTGGGATTTCGCCACTTCCAATTTTTGTAACAATAGTTTTGATTTCAGGGAATTTTGCTTTTAGGATTTTTTCGTATTTGGTTGTGGTTTCTACCATTTGGGATAGCGAACTTCCAGTCATAATAGTAGCATTAATGGCTAAATCTCCTTCTTCGATAGTTGGAATGAATTCGCCACCCATATTTTGAAAAACGATAATAGCAAAGACAAACATCGCTAATGAAATGGCTAGAACTGCTTTTTTAAATCGTAACGCTCGGTCTAAAAATGGTGTGTAGATTTTTTCAAACCACGCCATCATTTTATCACTAAAATTAGTTTTGTGTTCTGTATTTTTTGATAAGAACATGGCACTCATCATTGGCACATAAGTCAACGACAAAATGAATGCCCCAATAACCGCAAAACCTACGGTCATTGCCATTGGTTTGAACATTTTG
>NZ_DLHR01000029.1:20709-30419 GCF_002483315.1 Flavobacterium sp. UBA7663 | reverse complement strand
TGGTGCAACGCCACTGAGAGCAAGCCGCAGAACGTTGTAAACAATTCTATGATTGACGAAAATAAATACAAATTTAATTGGGGTGACAATTTAGTCAACATAAATACTTTAAGCCCAAATAAAAAATATTTTTACCAAATTCAAAAACCATTTGACTTTTATTGGGGTTGGTTTGTAGCAAAAATTTCATTTCTAGATATTAAAAAAGAAATTATTTACTACAATAACCAATATTACGCATGTCCTATAAATTCTTCAGAGGAAAATGATTTTAAATATGTCTCTTATTCTGAATGTGGAAATTACGCATACTTTTGTGAATTTAAAGATTTTAAAAATGTTTATCATATTTTAATTAATTTCAAAGAAAGGAAGTTTAAACGTATAAAAAAGAAATCCGAAAAAGAAATAATTAAGACAAACTTGACAAAAGACGGATTTAATATAGAAGACTTAAAAATATTCGAATACACGGAATGGGAATTAACTCAAATAAACAAAAGATTTGAAAGGAACATATTCTTTTGTAAAATATGGTTTCCGAAAATTTAAAAACTGTTTACAACAGCGGTTTGCTTCAATGGCTAATTCCAAATTTACCTGTATAAAATCCGCTTCTGAAAAGTATAATCAAACTACCTTTTCTTCAAATACCCAATCACCGTTTCATTAAAAATAAGCGGTTGTTCTACATTAACCACATGACCGCAGTTTTGAATAATGAAAAGTTCAGCGGTTTTAACGTGATTAGCAACGACTTGCTTTACCGAAGGTAAAAACATATAATCTTCTTCGCCCATAACGTAAAGTGTTGGGATATTTAGTTCTTTTTGACGGAACCAACGTAACACTGGGTTAATTTCGGCGGTAAGTTTGAACCATTTGATGAATTCTTTTTGATACAATTTCTTGGCTTCGTTGATAAAAAGTAAGCGCGATTGTTTGTGGTTCTTTTTCGGCATAATCACAAAAGCAAAAAACTTATACAAAACCAAATACGGCAACACATATTTAAACGTATTTCCCAATCGCATTAATACTTGCGAACGGAAATTCATTTTTAAAATCGCACCACCTAAAATCATGCTTTTTACTCGTTCAGGATGCATTTCTGCCAATTGACGAATGACGATGGAACCTAACGAAATTCCAACAAAATGAGAACTTTCAATCTTTAAAAAATCAATAACCTCAACAATGTCTTCGGCAATGGCTTTAAACGTATATTTTTGCTTGAATGCCGATTTTAATTGTTCTTTTGAATCTCCATGACCGCGCAAATCCAACAACAATACATTAAAATGCTTCTGGAAATCTCGAATTTGCTTGAACCAAACAGACGAACTTCCTCCTGCTCCATGAACAAAAGTAACCCATTCTGTACTCGTTTCGTTTTTATAAATTGTGTAGGAAATCAAAATTGTAATTTTGCCAAATGTACTGCTTTTCAACAAACTTAACGGTTGAACAAATTTTAAATTTTAGTATGTAGTTTTTTGAAGTAATCAAATGCTTTTAACAATCGGCTTCCGTACCAAGAAAACATTTCGCCATCGACAAAAACGGTTTTTGCATGATGCGTGAATCGTCCAATTTCAAAAGCATGTTCATCGGTAAAAGGAAAAGGTTCGGATGATAAAAAAACATAATCAGGATCACCTTCTAAACGGATTTTCTTCAACTCGATTTCAGGATAACGTCCTTCTTTTACTTCGTAAATATTCTCGAAATGATTTAATTTCAACAATTCATTGATAAACGTATGATTTCCGGCGACCATATGAGGTTTTGCCCAAATAAAATAAGCTGCTTTTTTAATGGGTTTATCTTTGATGAATTGCTGAAAATCTTGGTAAGCAAAGTTAATTTTGTCTATCCATTTTTGAGCATCAGTTCTTTTATTGAAAAGTTGCCCAAAATCGTGAATCATTTGCAAATTATCTTCAATCGTGAGAATATCGGTTACCCAAACTGGACAAATAGCACTTAATTCATCTACAATTTCTTTGGTATTTTCTTCTTTGTTACAAATGATAATATCAGGCTGAAGCGCTTTTATTTTATCGAATTTGACATTTTTTGTGCCGCCAACAATCGTTTTCGTCGCTTTAAAATGAACAGGATGCACACAAAATTTAGTTATTCCAACTATGTTATCTTCCAAACCTAAATCGTAAAGCAATTCGGTTTGCGAAGGCACTAATGAAACAATTCGTAAAGGTGTGGTTTCGAAAGTGTGTAAAATTCCTAGTTGATCTATTAATTTCATTTAAAAAGTTTAAGATGCTCGTTTTAAACTTGAAACTTGAAACTTGAAACCAAAATCTCTTCCATCTCTTGTTGCAATTTCAACGCTTCTTCCCTAGCCTTTTCTGCGAAATTTGTTCCGTTTGAAGCATAAATAATTCCTCTTGAAGAATTGATTAACAAACCTACATTCTTGCTCATTCCGTATTTACAAACCTCAGCTAAACTTCCACCTTGAGCGCCAACACCTGGAACTAGTAAGAAACTATCAGGAACAATTTTTCTGATTTCTGTGAAATATTCGGCTTTAGTTGCGCCAACTACATACATCAAATTATGAGCGTTTTTCCATGATTTTGAAGTTTCTAAAACCACTTTGTACAATTCTTTTCCATCTACATTTTGAGTTTGGAAATCAAAAGCACCTTCATTGGAAGTCAAGGCCAACATAATCGTGTGTTTGTCTTCAAATGCTAAGAAAGGTTCTACTGAATCTTTTCCCATATAAGGAGCCACAGTTACCGAATCGAAATCTAAATCGTTGAAAAAGGCTCTAGCATACATTGACGAAGTGTTACCAATATCGCCACGTTTTGCATCGGCAATGGTAAAAATTTCAGGATAGTTGGAGTTGATATAATTGATTGTTTTTTCTAACGATTGCCAACCTTTTATTCCATAAGCTTCATAAAAAGCTGTGTTTGGTTTAAAAGAAACACATAAATCGTGAGTCGCGTCGATAATTGCTTTGTTGAATTCGAAAATAGGATCTTCGGCTTGTAGTAAATGCTCAGGAATTTTGTTCAAATCGACATCCAAACCAATACATAGAAATGATTTTTTAGCTTGAATTTGGTCTTGTAGTTGTTGTGTTGTCAAAACGTTGCGGTGTTTAGTGTTAGTTGTTTGGCAAAGTTAGTTCAAAGTTTTGGAAACTCAAAGTAACAACAATTCTATAAAAGTGGGAAATATGTAACATTTACATATTGCTATGTAACACAAATTGATTCAATAAGTTACACCTTTGTTAGAGTTCAAAAAGATAAGTTAAAAGCTTGTCGTAGTCAATTATAAACTTTAAAACATAAAGATATGTCAAATTTATTATACACCATTGCTGTAGTGCTTGTTATTCTTTGGGCATTAGGCTTTTTTGTTTACAGTGCGGGTAATATTATCCACATTTTATTGGTAATCGCTGTAATTGCGATTTTATTTAGATTAATCAAAGGAAGAGAAATATAAATCATTAAAAAATAATAGTATGAAAAATACAGATGTAATTGTAGGAGTATTAGGTGGATTAGCTGTTGGTGCTTTATTAGGCGTATTGTTTGCTCCAGATAAAGGCAGCAATACCAGAAGAAAAATTGCACAAAAAGGAACTGATTTAAAAGATAATTTAAAAGGAAGTTTTACTGATTTTATTGCATCGGTTGAAGATCAATATTCAAACTTTACTTCTAATGCAGAAGAAGTTATTGAAGAAGGAAAATCGAAATTAGAAAGAATGAGTAACGACATTACCAGATAAGAAATAACAATGGAAAATATAGCCACCGATATAGAGCTACTTTATAAAAAAGCAGAAAAGTATTCCAAAACCAGTTTTGAATTACTACAATTAAATACCATAGATAAAACATCAGATGTAATCTCTTCTTTATCGGTTGTTATTTCAATCTCTATTATAGTGGCTATGTTTACCTTGTTTATTAACATTGGAATTAGTCTTTTTATTGGCAAACTCTTAAATGATTATGCTATGGGATTTTTCTTGGTTTCCGGATTTTATTTTATAGTTGCCATTATTGTATTCATTTTTAGAAAAACACTAATTAAAATACCAATCGATAATTTAATTGTTTCTAAGCTATTAAAAGATAAGATTATCTCTGAAGATGAAAGTAATCCAAACCATTTATAAGGATGAAAGCGCTTAAACAAACCGACATTCTTGACAACAAAATTGCTGCGTTAAAAATAAAACGAGCTAATGAATTCGTCGAATTAAAAGAACAATATTTTACTGTTCATAATTCTTTTACCGTTTCCAATATTGTTAATCAAGGTATTTCCGAATTTTACAAAACTGCGACTAACAAAGACAATCTATTTTCTACCATTACTAGTGTTTTAGGCGGTTATTTATCTAAAAGAATGGTAGTTGGCGAATCCAAAAATCCATTCAAACAAATTTTAGGTTACGGAGTTCAATTTGCAGTAACCAAAATACTATCAAAAATTTCTAACAAATAAACAATCAAAAATGAAAAATTTAAAATTTTTACTTATTACACTTGCATCTGGAGTTGCTTTAATTTCTTGTAAAGACGACAAACAAACTAATGCAGAAAAAGAAGTTGTGGCATATGAAATGTATGTAGACTCGTTAAACAATGTTGCCTTAAGTGACATGAAAACAAACTGGGATAGCGTTGAAAATGATCACGAAAGAAGAAAAATTGCAGCTGAAGTTGCTTTACAAGATTTAGAAAATCGTGAAGAATTAGAAGGTAAAATACTAGTTTCTAGCGAAAAATATGAATTATACAAAGCAAGTTATTTAGCTCAACAACCTAAAGCAACAACTAAATCAATTGTTAGAACAGCTCTTTTTGGAAGCGAAGATATTGGAGATGATATGGCATTTACTTGGGTTAACAAAGACAACATTTTAAGAGTATATGACAATTTTACTACTACAGTTGAAAAAAACAAAGAAAGCTACTCAAGAGAAGATTGGGATGAAATTAAATTGTACTATGAAGCATTAGATACTAGAAAAAACACAGTTGAAAACGAAGGTTTATCTGGTTCTGACAATATGAAAATTGCATCAATCAAATTCAAATTTGCTCCTCTTTTAAAAGCGAATAGAATGGGTTCAAAAGCAGAAGAAAATTCAGAAGCAAAAGAATAGTTACAGTTATTGATTCAAAAAAAAATGCCAAGCTATTATTTAGTTTGGCATTTTTTATATTTAAAAAGTTTCCGATTAAAAAACTTCATTTTCTTTTAATTTCTCCATGTTGTTTACCAACTGAAGTTCGTCAACAAATTTTTGAATTTTTCCGTTCATTACACCATCCATATCAAAAACGTCTAAACCAATTCTATGATCGGTTACACGACCTTGTGAATAGTTATAGGTTCTAATTTTTGCCGAACGGTCACCAGAACTTACTTGCGAAGAACGTTTTGTTGCATCTTCCGCTTGTTTGATGGCTAATTCTTTTTCGTACAAACGAGAACGCAATACTTCCATTGCTTTATCTTTATTCTTGTGCTGCGATTTTTGATCCTGACATTGTGCCACTAATCCAGTTGGAATGTGCGTTAAACGAACCGCAGACTTCGTCGTATTTACAGACTGACCTCCAGGACCAGACGAACAGAAAAAGTCAACTCGAACATCGTTCATATCAATTTGTACATCAAATTCTTCTGCTTCTGGTAAAACCATTACCGTTGCAGCTGAAGTATGTACACGACCTTGTGTTTCGGTTTGTGGTACACGTTGTACACGGTGTACTCCTGCTTCAAATTTCAAAGTTCCGTAAACGTCTTCTCCTGTTACTTCAAAAATTACCTCTTTGAATCCACCAGAAGTTCCTTCACTAACATCTACTACAGAAGTTCTCCAACCACGTGCTTCGCAATATTTAGTATACATACGGAATAAATCTCCTGCGAAAATAGAAGCTTCGTCTCCACCAGTACCCGCACGAATTTCCACCATTACGTTTTTCGCATCTTCTGGATCTTTAGGAATCAACATGAATTTGATTTCATCTTCCAATTGTGGTAAACGTTCTTTAGCTTCTTCTAATTGCATTTTGGCCATTTCTACCATTTCGGCATCTGAACCATCTGCAATAATTTCGTTAGCTTCTTTTATATTTCCGTCAAGCGTAATGTATTCTTCACGTTTTTCAACCAAACCTTTAAGGTCTTTGTATTCCTTATTTAATTGTACGTAACGCTTTTGATCGGCAATTACATCAGGCTGAATAATTAAGTCTGAAATTTCGTCAAAACGTTGTTTTACATATTGTAATCTATCTAACATAGCTGTTATTTATTTTGGAGTGCAAAGTTACAATTTTAGTTTAAAGTTTAAAAATTTAAGTTCTGAATCTTGAGAATAAAGTTTTTATCTGAAAATCAACTTCTTAAAAATATTATTTAAAATAAGTCTAAATAAATTTTGAGATTTCATTTCGACTTAATACTTTTGCTTTGTTATTTTAATTAAATCTAAATAAAATGAATAAAATAGTATTATCAACGCTTTTATTGTCTTCGCTACTGGGTTTTAGTCAAGAAAAAGCGGATTCAACTAAAGTTTTAAAAGAAGTTACAGTTGAAGGCACTAGAGAAAACAAATACAAAAAAGAAAGCAGTACAACCGTTTCTAAAATGCCTTTAAAAGACATTGAAAACCCACAAGTGTACAATTCTATTCCTGCAAATCTTTTAAAAGAACAAATAGTAACCAACTTTAACGATGCACTTAAAAACGCAACAGGTGTAACCAGACTTTGGGAATCTACAGGTCGTAACGGCGATGGAGCTGAGTATTATTCTATGAGAGGTTTTGCAGTTCAACCTTCAATGGTAAATGGTTTACCTGCTTTAACCAACACTACAATCGACCCAATCAACATCGACAACATCGAAGTAATTAAAGGACCTTCGGGAACGTTATTTGGAAGTAGTGTGATTTCCTATGGTGGATTAATTAACGTGGTAACTAAAAAACCACATCAAGTATTTGGTGGAGAAATCAGCTACAACAACGGAACGTATGGCAGCAATCGTGTTACTGCTGATGTTAACCTTCCGCTTAATGATAAAGCCGCAGTTCGCGTGAATTCAGCTTACACAACTGAAGAATCATTCCAAGATGCAGGATTTTCAAATGCTTTCTTTTTAGCGCCTTCATTAAAATATGAAGTTAGTGATAAATTGACTTTCTTAGTAAACACCGAATTTTACAAAAATACCTCAGCTAAAGCGAGCATGATTTTCTTGAGTCGCTACTCACCTCTTTCATTTGATTCAATGGAATTGTTTGATAGAAACTATAAAAGATCCTTCACTTCAAATGATTTAACCATGAACAACAATTCGTTCAACATGCAAATGCAAGCCTTGTATAGACTATCAAACAATTGGACTTCGCAAACGGTTTTATCTAAAAGTTCAACCAAAACAAACGGTTACTATCAGTATTTATGGGATTCTGCTAATGGCGATGAATTCACACGTTATATTTCTAAAGCAGATGGAACGTTCTACACTACCGATATCCAACAAAATTTCATAGGCGATTTCAAAATCGGAAACATGAGAAACCGTTTAGTTGCAGGATTGGATTATTACAATTCGAGATTGATCAACGGTGGTTCGGGCTGGGTTTCTAACGGAATTGTTTCATTAGTTAACGGAACAGACAGCGGAGTTTTAACACAAGCGGGAACTGACGCTCTTTTAACCGGAAGTTTTGCAGGAAACACAGAAGCCAACCAAGAAATTATGAGTACTTATGTTTCAGATGTATTAAATGTTACCAATAAATTATCTGTGATGGCAAGTTTACGTTTGGATTATTTTGATGGAAAAACGTCTCAATATGATAGCGAAGAAACAAAAGGTCAAGTAGCTTTATCTCCAAAATTTGGTGCCGTGTATCAAATTGTAGAAAACAAAGTGTCTGTTTTTGGAAATTACATGAACGGATTTAAAAACGTAGCTCCAACAACTGTTGCCGATTTAGATGGAAGCAATCCTAGAACCAAAGAATTTGATCCAGAACAAGCAAATCAATTTGAAGTAGGTTTAAAAACAAGTTTGTACAAAGATATTATTTCGGCATCGGTAAGTTATTATGACATCCGTGTGAAAGACCGCGTAATTACTGATCCAAACAACATCAACAACTCGATTCAAGGTGGTGAAGTAGAAAGCAAAGGTGTTGAATTAAGCATCGTTGCAAATCCAATTAAAGGTTTAAACGTTATTGCAGGTTTTAGTCATAATGAGGCAGAAGTTACAAAAGAATCTCCTGGCGACGGTTATTTAGGATTACGTCCAGAAGAAGCTGGTCCAGAAACGTTAGTGAACTTATGGGCAAATTATACGGTAACGGAAGGACAATTGAAAGGTTTTGGAATTGGTTTTGGCGGTAACTACGCTAGCGAATACAAAACTTTGAACAGAGCCAACACAGGAACTTTCTCTTTACCAGATTACACGGTTTTAAATTCGGCTGTATCGTATGACAACGACAAGTTTAACGTATCATTAAAATTGAATAATATGTTGAACGAAAAATATTATTCAGGTTGGTCAACAGTTACACCTCAACGTTTACGCAGCATTACCGCTGGTGTTACATATAAATTTTAGTTTATTTTCTGTTTAGTTTAAAGTAAGCTCCTCATTTCGGTGGGGAGTTTTTATCGTAATCACATGCAAAAATCAAGTTTCAAAAAAGGCATTCGAAAACTACATCTTTGGTTAGGTTTATCTACCGGTTTAATCGTTTTTATCATTTCGATTACGGGTGCAATTTATGTGTTTCAGGAAGAAATCACGAATTACCTTCGAAAAGATGCTATTTACCATCACGAGGCAAATATCGTCAATAAACAACCGCTTTCGCTTAAAGTGTTAGAGCAAAAAGTAGATGCGTTTACCAATGAAAAATATCCGATTCACTGGGTAACGGTTCCCATTGATAAAAGCCGAAGCTACATTTTCTATTACTACGAAAGAAATCCAGAAGGTTGGAATTTTTATGAAGAATATGTCGTTTACAAATCGGTTTATGTGAATCCGTTTACGGGCGAAATTCGTGGTGTTTATGATGAAACTTTAGATTTTTTCAACATCATCAAATCGATTCACTTCAGTTTTATGCTGAAAACCGATTGGGGAACTTATGTTTGTGGTATTCCTACATTGATTTTTGTTTTCATGCTGATTTCGGGTATTATTTTGTGGTGGCCAAAAAACAAAAACGCCAGAAAACAACGCTTTGCTTTCAATTGGAAAAACGTTAAAAGTTGGAAACGCAAAAACTACGATTTGCATAATATTTTAGGATTTTATGTTTCTTCATTAGCTTTTGTGGTTGCCTTTACGGGATTATTTTATGCGTTTTTCTTCATTCAAGCGATTTTATACTTTGTTTTTTCAGGTGGAAGCACAACGTATCCTGATTTTTCGCACATTCAAACCAAAGCACCAATCGAAATGCGAAACGAGCATACGTTGGATAAAATTGGAAAAAAAGTCGAGGAATTATATCCAGATGCGTTTCAATACAGTTTGGATTTTGGTTACGAACATTTAGACGACCACGAACATCCGAATTATGATGTGTTTGTAAAGCAACTCTCCTACTCGTATCATGTGAATCACAGTTTGATTTTTGATGAAAATTCAGGAGAATT
>NZ_DLHR01000029.1:0-20647 GCF_002483315.1 Flavobacterium sp. UBA7663 | reverse complement strand
AATTATGATATTCACATTGGAGCCATTTTTGGCATTTGGAGCAAGATTTTAGCGTTGATTATTAGTTTAGTTTGCGCGTCATTACCGGTTACAGGATTCTTTATTTGGTGGGGAAAACGAAATAAAAAATAAAACTATGTGTTGCAATTATTCCATTTTAAAACAAACCCAAAACGGCATGCTGATTTTCTTGAAAGGTTGTGGCAATTACCAATTAACCTTCAACAACCTCAACTTTAGCCTTACCGAAGACGAATTAATTGCGTTTGGAAATTACCTAAAACGCATTGATATCGACTATTGGGAAAAGGAATACGAACACTCCATTTACAAAAAGAAAATTCCCATACCAACATTGCAAAGCAATTTCATTATTCTCATTACCCGATTGGAATTGTACGAATTGCTCTTACTCCTCAACTTCGAAAACACAAACGAAATGTTATGCTATAACGATTTGAAAAATGGAATATTTTGGAATTGAAGCTCACTTTGGTGGGCTTTTTTTTGTTTTTTAAACGATTGAAATCTCAATTGATGATTTGTAAGATTCTTTATAAAAAATAAAAATGGTATTTTTCAGACATATATACGATAAATTGGGTAGCTATGTAGATTTTATCATTAATACTAGTTATGTGAAATAGAAGATAATAACGACTAAAAATATGTTGCTTTTAAGTCATTTAAGTCAGTTGCTATATAGTTTTGTGGCATACTTGGGTTCATATCTCTAAATCTTCTAATTGCTTGATTTTTCAAACTACTATCGAAAATAAAAAAATACTTATTATGTATGTTTCCATAACCAGTCAATGCCGCGGTAGAACCTGAAACTTTTCCAAACAACGAAGATTTATCTAGATTTTTCATATTTACATAATTAAATCTAAATTCCACTAAAACAATTTCATTAATAGAATTAACAAACGCAGAATCCATTGATTTAAGCTTCAATCTTCTATTCGATATAGCTAATTTTCTTTCAACACAATCCATATCAATAACAACCTCGTTATTCATAAAAAATGGCATAGCTTCTGTACAACCTTCAGCAACGACTAAAGTATTTAGATTTTGTAAACAATCCTGTTTCTGAAAATTTACTGCTAGCTTTAAAGTCTTAAACTTGGAATATTTCATCAGATTCCATATTTATTGATACGATCTATTGCAATATTAAAAGAACCAAAAATTGCATCAATCTCTTTACCTAAATAATTATAATTATATTTAAAAGGCTGCCCACTTTTTTCGGCTAAATAAAAATTAACAGAATCTAAGACACCTTGCTTTTCGGAAATATAACGAATTGCGCTTACCATATCAGGATTATGTGTTGCCAAAAAGAATTTAACTCCTAGCTCTTTATTAAGTAATACTATAATACGCGCGTATTCAATAATCCATTGAGGATGGAGATTTGATTCTGGTTCATCTATGATTAATAAAGTTTTATCACTTAAAGAACCATTTTTTATAAGCATTTGTAGAATAGAAAAAGACTTGATCCCTGTAGCTACATCTAACAAATTAAATGTGGCACCATCACTTCTTTTAAACTTAAAATCATCTGCAGTGTAAATACCATCATCAACTACAACATCTCCTTGGGTAATTTCTTTATTTATCAACTCAGAAAATTTATTATTTGTATTACCTCGTTGCAATAATAATTGATTTAAATCATCCCAATGCTCATTATGACTATCATCAACAGAAATCATCATCGGTGTATCAACGTATATAGCATTTTGTATACTGTAAGGAATTGATAAATAAGTACTATCAAGAGAAACTATTAAATCATCGTATTCTAAAACTTCAAACTTTTTAGGCAAATCTCCATCTGAAAAAACAGATTTTAGCTCTTCAACAAATAAAGATGTTGGTCTTGATTTAATTTTACTAATTGCTTGCTTAAACCTATTCTCTATAAATCCGCGAATTTTACTAAATGAACTTCCAATGTCATTTCCTTCATCTTCCGTTTTCAAAATATCTTTTGTGATATATTTTAATCTAATAGAGGTTTGGCTAGACAAATTTGGATTTTCAGCTGATGAACTATTATATATTTCTTCCAACCTCTCAACAACATTCAACCATTTTTGCAATTCGTCTTCTAAATATTCTGTGCTATAAATTTCTCTCCTTAATTCAGAAATTTCTTTTCTTAGTTCTTCCCTTACATTTCTATCCTTTACATTTAATCTTAAATCTTGTTGAACAATATCAATAAATCGTGTTACGCCTCTAAGATTAATCAATAATCTTTCTTTTACTAGTAAATCATAATTATTAACTGTTTTATATAAAAAATAGAGAAGTTTAGATATAGAGCTTTTTCCGCAGCCGTTTTCACCTGCAACAACGGTAATACCATCGATAATAATATCGGCACTATTTACAGCTCTAAACCCTTCAGTTTTAATACGAATATTTGATGGAGTCATAATATTTTATCGCTATTATTTAGTTTTTAAGCAATATACTGCAAAAGTACTTAAATAATAATACATTTTGAAAAAAAATATGATAACCACTTCACAAAACTGCAGCTAAATTCAATTGTTCATTTTATTGTGATGAAAAAATTTTTTTTAACCTCGTTTTCTTGTAATGGAACTTGAAACATTCTAAAAGTCTATAATAACGTGATTTCCTCGTTATTCCATTCTCTTCACTCTTAAAAAAACTTCTCAACCTACCATTTGAATTTCAATTCGTTATAAATTTTATTTAAAATAAATCTAAATAAACTTTGTAGTTTCATTTTCACACTATACATTTGCATCGTTATTTTAATTAAATCTAAATAAGATGTATAAAAACATTTTTAAAACTATAGTCCTATTGTCTTCGCTTCAGGCGGTTTCGCAAGAAAATCTAAACGATGTAAGTGAACACAATTTTACAGCAAACGATACTGTAAAAAAACTAAAAGAAGTGGTTATCGAAGCTAAAAACAACCCTTCAAAATCTTCGGTAAACAGAGCGGGGATCAAGGAAAAAGACTTACCTCAAGCCATTCAAGTTATTGGAACAGAAATTATCCAACAACAACAATCGATTCGTTTGAGTGATGTGGTTAAAAATGCCAATGGTGTTTATGTGGGTTCGGCTCGTGGTGGCGCTCAAGAATCGTTTTGGTCAAGAGGTTACGACATGTCGGCAAACAACATGTTTAAAAATGGTTTCCGTTTCAACAGCGGTTCTATTCCAGAAGTTTCTTCGTTAGAAAAAGTAGAAATTTTAAAAGGAAGTGCAGCACTTTTATACGGAAATGTTGCTCCTGGAGGAATTATGAATATGGTAACCAAAACGCCAAATTTTAAAACAGGTGGCGAATTCACTATGCAAGCTGGAAGTTATAATTTCTACAAACCTTCGGCTGATGTGTATGGTGCTTTTAATAATTCGATTGCGTTTCGCTTCAATGGTTCGTATGAAAATTCTGAAAGCTTTAGAGATTATGTTACTAAAGAACGTTACTACGTAAACCCTTCCCTACTTTTTAAAGTGAGTGATAAAACCGAAATCACCTTACAAGCGGATTATTTAAGCGACGATTGGACACCTGATTTCGGAACAGGTTCTATTGGAAAAGAAATTGCTGATGTACCAAGAAACGCGTATTTAGGCGCAAAATGGTCAAACGGAAACACAAAACAAGCAACCGCTTCTATATTAGTAAATCATGAATTTAATAAAAATTGGAAACTAAACTTTAATTCTTCTTTCCAAGATTACGATAGAGAATTTATAGGTACAGAACGTATTCAACCCGCTGCAAATGGCGATTGGAATCGTCCGTATGGAAGAAACAAAGCCGTAGAACAAATTCTTGCCAACCAAATAAGTTTACAAGGCAACTTTAAAACAGGTAAAATCAAACACCAATTGTTCACAGGAATCGATACTGAAATTTCGTTTGCTGATGCGTACACTTTTAGATTTTTCAATCCAATAACAGGATTAGCCGTTACAACTTACGATACTGTAAATATTTTTGATCCAGCTTCTTACGATGCTTCAAATGAATTACCTGCTTTACCTTCTGAAGTAACAAGAATCGTAAAAACAGAAACTACTCGTTTAGGAGTTTATGCTCAAGATTTGATTTCGTTCAGTGAAAAATTTAAAGCGTTATTAGGTATTCGTTATTCGTATCAAGAAGCAAAACCAGAAACGTATAACATTACTGCAAATACAGTTACCGAAGAAAAAATTCGTAATGATAGAGCTTTTTCGCCAAAAGTAGGATTGATTTACCAACCAACAAAAAGCATTACTTTATTCTCAAGTTACTCGAATTCGTTTACACCAAATACAGGAGTTGACATTAATAACGAAGCGATTGAACCTTCTATCATTGACCAAATTGAAGCCGGAATTAAAAATGAATTCTGGAAAGGAAAATTAACAACAAACGTTACTTTATACCAAATTGTGAACAGCAACTTAGCACAAACAGCCGAATTTGATGCTAACGGAAACATCAATACCAATACCAATGTAAAAGCATTAAGCGGCGAAACGACAAGTAAAGGAATCGAATTAGACATTACGTACAAACCAATTGATGATTTCAATATTATGGCGGGTTACAGTTACAACGATATGCGTTATACAAAAACCACTGGAGCAACAGGAAGTTTTATAGAAGGTGATCGTTTGGTTAGAACACCACAACATACAGCAAATTTAAGTTTCTTCTATACGGTTCCAACGGGAATGTTCAAAAATGTATCAGTTGGCGCAATTGGAAACTACATTGGCAACCGAGTTGGTGGATGGAACAATCAAGTAAATCCAGCCTATCCAAATAACGTTTGGGATAGAGAAATTCCAGTAAATGGTTATACAACAATTGATGTATCGTTGGGTTACAACTGGAAGCAGTTTTCATTACTATGTAAATTATCAAATATTACCAACGAGTTGAATTATACGATGCACGAAAACTACAGTGTAAATCCAATTGCACCAAGACAAATTTTAACTTCGTTACGCTATAAATTTTAAGCATTCAAATAGAACAAAAAATGAAACAAAAATTAGTTAGAGACATTCACCGCGATTTTGGCTACTTCTATGTAGGATTGATAATATCGTTTGCCTTTTCGGGAATTTTAATGAACCATAGAGAACATTGGCATCCTGAAAAATATACGATTGAAACCAAAAACATCAAAGTACAATTGCCAGAAGAAAGCCAAATTACAGAAGCATTTGCTGAAAATCTGGGAAAACAATTGGGCATCGACGATAAAATGCGTCGCCATAATGTAAAGAAAGGTACGTTTAAAATTTCGTTTGAAAAACACGATGTAGAAATCGACATGGAAACTGGAAAAGGAGAAATTGTTGCTTTCAATAAAACACCAATTATCAGCCAAACGATGAAGTTGCACAAAACCACATCAAACTGGTGGATTTACTACTCTGATATTTTTGGAATCTCTTTAATATTAATTGCCATTACGGGAACTTTAATGGTAACCCACGGCAAAAACACCTTTAAACGCCGAGGCTGGAAATTAGCCGTCGCTGGAATTATTTTCCCCATCTTAGTTTTAATTATTTTGAGTTAATAAACGAAAAGGTTTACGAAAGTGAGCCTTTTTTGTTGATAACTTAAATGGAGTTGTAATGAAGTTTTTGGTATTTTTGAAAAATAATAAGATTAAAACTACAAATTAAAACTCATGAGATTAAAGATTTTTTTTTTGCTTTTTATATCATCATTATTATTTTCCTCTTGTTTATTAAAACCCATTCAATCCGAATTTAGTTTACAAAGAACATTTTCTGATCCAGTAATAATTGGAGAATTTGATAATGGAAAAATATTAATCTATAATGGAGCTGGATTTAATCATAAAATAGATAACTCATCATTTATAAATGTATGGATTAACAATAAACCTTTAGGCCAACTTATGTCAAATGAATTTGCTATAATTTATTTATTACCTGGTAAATATGAATTCAAATTAGTTCACAAAGACATTAAAAATTTCACATCTACCCATATAATTGAAATAGATAAAGACACTAAAGTAATTTGCGTTAAACCTACAATAACTTCAAACAAAGCAGAAATAACAAATGCTATTCCTAATAACTTTCATTTGTTTAGAAATATAATTAGACAAAAATAATTTTAAAAGGTTCACGAAAGTGAGCCTTTTTTGATACTTCTAAAAATCAAAATCATGTAACTATTTCAAAAAATAATATAAGAAAACATGTGTTTTATAAGTATAACTTTGCTAAAAAGTAACCTATGAAAAATGCAATAAAAATAATGGTTTTGGTAATTGGTCTTCTTTCACTTTCTTGCAAAGAAGAAAAGAAAGAGACAGTAACCATTGTGAAACCAGAAATAAAAAGAAACGAACCTAAAGAAGTCGCATTTACGTTTCAAAAAAGTGAAGATTGGTTAAAAACCGAAGGTTCAAATCCAAAAGCGCTCGACTTGGTTTTAGCTCTAAACCGTGTGGATGCCATGAATTTAAAAAAATTAGATTCGATAGTAGTGCCGACCGATTTTTCGGGTGATTTGGAATATTATATGCCTTTTCCGTTAGAAGTTGCGACTTTAAACGAAGTAAGTAAAA
This sequence comes from Flavobacterium sp. UBA7663, assembly GCF_002483315.1. Classification (GTDB taxonomy): domain Bacteria; phylum Bacteroidota; class Bacteroidia; order Flavobacteriales; family Flavobacteriaceae; genus Flavobacterium. The sequence continues at coordinate 14,021 of NZ_DLHR01000029.1, read as the reverse complement.
TAATTCTGTTTTCGTATGCTACACAAGCTTTCGCGACTTATGAATATGGCGTTTTAACACATACCGGACCTACAAGTCTGGGAAGAGAAAAAGACAAAACACCAACCGGTTTATTTTTTACCAATTGGAAAGCCGAAGAAACCATAAGTACGTTTAACGATGAATGGAAACTAAAATGGAATTTCAACATTGAAAACAAACAAGGCATTGGCTTTCACGAATATGAATTACCAGGTTATCCAGCTTCACATTCTTGTTTGCGATTGTTAGAAAAAGATGCCAAAATGCTATACGAATTTGCCGATCAATGGGAATTAGAAAGTGCCGAAAAAGTAAAATTAAAAGGAACTCCAGTAATTGTTTTTGGAAGCTACGATTTTAAAAACCCTAAAATTTGGAACACGTTACCACAAGATGCTAAAGCTTTATCTATCTCTGAAGCAACATTAGAAACTACTATTTCACCTTATTTAGCATCCATTTTAAAAGAACAAACAAAAAGAGAGAAAAAGTAATTTTTAATATATAAAGTATAATGAGGTTCACGAAAGTGAGCCTTTTTTGTTTTTAACGATAATTCAATATTGATTAAAATAGTATCTTTGAAGCAAGAAATATCAATTCATAAAAATGAAATCATTCACTCTTAAACTACTTTTTTTCCTATTTCTGAACAACTTTTTCGCATTTTCTCAAGACCAAGAATGTATTATATTTTTTAAAGATGGAACTTCTCTTGAAGGATATGGAATGCTAAAAATTGTTAACATTTTAGATCCTAAAGAGAAAATTAAATTTAGATTGACAAAAGAAGAAAAAGGTGATTTTTGGGATTTTGAAGATATCTCTAAAATTACGTTTATTGGATTTGAAATGACTAAAACATTTGAATACATAAAAACAAGCAAGTACGAATATCCTAAATTGCTAGAAATTTTAGTTGATGGCGAAGTTAAACTTTATAGAAGCCCTGAAACTATAACCTATAGATTGTATTTTGAAAATAATGATTTAAGCAAAAACCCTTTCCCTAAAACTTCTGAAAAAATTGTACAAAACAATTATTTAAAAAGAGAGAATGAAGAAATTGCAACTTGTATTGATTGCTATCCTTTAAAAAGTTGGGCAAAACAAGTTTCTGAGTATCTTTCCGATTGTGAAACATTAGTATATGACCTCAAAAAACATAAATACACTTTTGCTGAACTTGAAGATGCCATTATTTTTTACAATGATTTTTGTACTGAATGATATACGATAGGTTCACGAAAATGAGCCTTTTTGTTTTTAGATTTAAAAACTTGCACACAATATTTTTTATATTTGGAAAAAAAGTAAATCTTACCATTTTCAAACAATACAATTCTTATGTGAAATTCTCGAAATAAAATGAATAGTAAACAAAACCACTAAAACTTTTTAAATGAAAAAAATTGTATTATTTCTGCTAATTTTTCCAATCTCACTTTTTGCAAAATTTAATTCTGGAGAAATAACTTTTAATGACGGTAGTGTTAAATCTGGTCTAATTGAAGTTCCAAAATACAAGGACACTAAAATTAAATTTAAACAAAGTAATGATGCAGCAGTTGAAAAATTTAAAGTTGAAGATGTAAAAGGATTTCAAATTTTAAATGATAAAAATGAAACAGAAAACTACATTACACTAAGGGTTGGCAATAACAAAATACTGAATCCAAAAAAATTTAATATTGATGAAAAAAAATCTTTCGTAAAGATTGTCAAACAAGGAAAAATAAGTGTTTACTTAATTCATTACGAAGGGAATACAACTAGTGGAGGAAACGGAGGAATGACAGTCAATAGTTACGGAGCTGACGCTTATTATCTTCAGAGAGAAAATGACGACTTTGCTTTTGCAATTGGATTACATCGATATGATTTAAATTTTATGGCTGGTATGAATTTATATGCAGTTGTGGAAATGAATTTTAAAGAAATTTGTCCTGAATTTGTTAATAAACTAAAAGAAGCAGATTTAAAAGCAACTGAATTTTCAAGGATTGTGGACATCTATGAAGAAAACTGTGGGAAAAAGTAAACACTCCCAGCAAATTCTTTTTCGTTGTTAAAATTCATAAAAAATCCCGAGCTAACTCGGGATTTCATCTTTATGCTAAATTCTTATTTCTTAACCGGAATATTCTCTAAAATTTCCAAAACAAACTTCCAAAATTTCTGAGACGATTTAATCGATGCTCTTTCATCTGGGCTGTGTGCTCCGTGAATCGTTGGTCCAAAAGAAATCATGTCCATGTTTGGATAATTGGTTCCTAAAATACCACATTCTAGTCCAGCATGACACGCTACTACTTTTGGTTTTTCACCGTTTTGTTTTTCGTAAATAGAAGTCAATACGTCTAAAATTTCCGAGTTTACATTTGGTGTCCAACCTGGATAACTTCCTCCAAATTCTACTTCGCAACCAAATAATTCATAAGCTGAACGTAAGCTATTTGCTAAATCCATTTTAGAACTTTCCACCGATGAACGTGTTAAATTCTGAATCGAAATTTGTCCGTCTTTTACAATTACTCTTGCAATGTTATTTGAAGTTTCTACTAAGTCTTCCATATCAGCCGACATTCTGTAAACGCCGTTGTGTGCTGCATAAATCGCTCGTAGCAAACCTTCTTGCACGCCCAAATCCATTACTTTCGCAGGAACTGCATCGTTTTTAACAATCTCAATCGTTAAATTCGGTTCCATCGTTTTGAATTCGGTTTTGATGTCACCAATTACTTCTTGCATGTCAAAAACAAACGCTTCGTCATACATTTCAGCAATAATAACTTTCGCTACACTTTCTCTTGGAATTGCATTACGCAAACTTCCACCTGAAATTTCAGCAATTTGCAAACCAAAATTCTCAAATCCGTCAAATAACAAACGGTTCATGATTTTGTTTGCATTTCCTAATCCTTTATGAATATCCATTCCCGAGTGTCCACCTTGTAAACCTTTCACAGTAATTGTGTAACCCACAGAACCTTCTGGCGTTTCTTCTTCGTTGTAACCTCTTGTTGCTGTTACGTCAATTCCTCCCGCACAACCGATATCGATTTCATCGTCTTCTTCGGTATCTAAATTCAATAAAATTTCACCTTGTAACACACCGCCTTTTAAGTTCAAAGCGCCTGTCATTCCAGTTTCTTCATCAATCGTAAACAAAGCCTCAATTGCAGGATGTTTGATATCAGTAGATTCTAAAATTGCCATAATCATCGCTACTCCTAACCCATTGTCGGCACCAAGTGTAGTTCCGCGAGCACGAACCCAATCACCATCGACATACATATCAATTCCTTGCGTATCGAAATCAAAATTCGTGTCGTTATTTTTTTGGTGCACCATATCCAAATGTCCTTGCAAAACAATTGGTTTGCGGTTTTCCATTCCTGGCGTTGCTGGTTTGCGAATGATTACGTTTCTGATTTCGTCTTCAAACGTTTCTAATCCTAAACTGGTTCCGAAGTTTTTCATGAATTCAATTACACGTTCTTCTTTTTTAGACGGACGTGGCACAGCATTCAAATCGGCAAATTTGTTCCAAAGTGGCTTTGGTTCCAGATTTCTAATTTCTTGGCTCATTATATTTGTTTATTTTGGGTATTTAGTCGTATTCTGTGATGTATTAAAAACAGATAAAATAAAAACTGTTTTCTCTTTTTCATCTATAAAGTAAAGAATAATGTAGGGAAAAATTTTAACTGGTAATCCATGATAATCTTTATAGCGAATTTGAAAAAATGGGTTTGTTGCAATCGATTCAATGTATTCATCAACAATTTGAAAAAAATAGTTACCTAAATCTTCTCTTTTTGACTCATAAAATTCTACTGCTTCTTGAATATCAGCAATAGCTCGAGGTTCAATTACGATTCTATAACTCATTATTTTGTTTTCAAACGAATTTGCTTTTTCGCTTCTTCCCAAGGAACAAAATTTTCCTTTTTTGAAGACGCTCTTCTTTCATCTAAAACTACTTTCATCTCTTCAGAAACGGAGACATCATTAACTACAGTTTCGTAATTAAATTTTTCAATCAATTTCATAAAGAAAGTCAATTCGTTATCCGGAATATTTAAAGTTATTTTTGTCATTATTCCTAATTTAAACAACAAATTTACAAAAAAAGAAATGCGCTATTCTATATTATTAGTTAATTTTATGGCAAATATAAATTCGTGAAAAGAAAATTCGTCCTTCCTTTATTCTTACTTATCCAAATCATCGTTGTGAAAACGATTGGTTTGTTTCCTGATTTTGTAGAAAATTGGTACAGCAAAGGTTTTTATCCAAAATTGGCTTTTGTATCGAGAAAAGCATTAGGGTGGTTGCCGTTTTCGTTTGGTGATGTCATCTATTTCATACTGATTTTACTCTTATTTAGATGGTTTTGGAAGCACCGAATTGGCTTTTTTAAAGAATGGAAAAATAACGGATTAGCAATATTGAGTTGGGTTTCTGTATTTTATTTTTTCTTTCATATTCTTTGGGGAATGAATTATTACCGTATTCCGTTGCATGATAAATTGCAGATAGAAAAAGAATATTCGGCAGAACAATTAAAAACGTTTGCAGAAAAAATGTTAGTAAAAACCAATGAATTACAATTGCAAATTACTAAAAATGATTCTGTTACGGTTGTGATTCCGTATTCGGATGAAGAAATTTACAATTTGGCTTTAAAAGGGTATGAAAAATTACCAACAGACTTACAAGAATTTCATTACGAAGTAAAAAGTATCAAATCTTCGTTGTTCAGTTATCCGTTGAGTTATATGGGATTTGGTGGTTATTTGAATCCGTTTACCAATGAAGCACAAGTGAATTATTTAAAACCAAAATACACTTCACCTTTAACCACTTGCCACGAAATGGCACATCAAACGGGAATTGGAAGCGAAAGCGAATGCAATTTCATCGGATTTGTAACCGCTTCAAAAAATGAGGATTTATATTTCCAATATTCGGCATACAGTTTTGCATTGCGTTATGCGCTAAATAATTTGGATATAATAAAAGAAGGAAGTTCGGAACCTTTTTTGAAAAAAATCAACAAAGGCGTTTTGAAAAACTTTGAAGAAAATAAAATTTTTTGGAAGGAATACAAAACGCCAATCAATACCTTTTTTGAATATTTCTACGACAATTTCCTAAAAGCCAACCAACAAAAAGATGGCATGGAAGGGTATAGTAAGTTTGTAGGTTTAGCGATTGGGTATGAGAATAAGTTATAAGAGAAAAGGGATTAGGGAATAGTTTACGTAACGTATTAACTTTTCCCTAATCCCTTTCAACTTTTCCCTATTTACAACTCGTCACTCGTAAAACTCACTTGATTTCTCTTTTTATACGGTCGCATAATCAAACGTGCTTCTCGGTCAAAACGGATGTAATTGTACACCCAATTTAAGAATACCACCGCTTTATTTTTGAATCCAATTAAAGAAAATAAGTGCACAAACATCCAAACAAACCAAGCAAAAACACCACTGAATTTGAATTTTGGTAAATCGACAACGGCTTTATTTCTTCCTATTGTTGCCATCGAACCTTTGTCTTTGTAAACAAATGGTTTTAATGTTTTTTTATCTAATAATCGAATTAGATTTTCGGCTAATAATCTTCCTTGTTGCATAGCTGGTTGCGCCATCATAGGATGTCCTTGCGGATATTCTTCTGAAGTCATCACAGCAATATCACCAATAGCAAAAAGATTATCATAACCTTCTACTTGATTGTATTGGTTTACCTTAATTCTATTTACATTCTTTATAAAACTATCTGCTTTTAAGCCATGAGGTAGAGCACCTTGCACGCCAGCTGTCCAAATTACTGTTGCGGAATCGAATGATAAATCGGAATTGGTCGTTACTGTTTTTCCATCGTAACCTGTTACACGAACTTTTTTCCAAACACTTACTCCTAAATCTAAAAGAAACTTTTCCGCTTTCTCAGAAGCATTTTCGCTCATCGAATCTAAAACCCTATCACTCCCTTGAATCAGATTGATTTCCATTTTTCGAACATCTAAATCGGGATAATCTTTTGGAAGAATCGCTTTTTTCATTTCGGCTAAAGCACCAGCTAGTTCTACTCCTGTTGGACCACCACCAACTAAAACGAAATTCATCAAACTATGACGTTCGTCGATATCATTGGTAAGCAAAGCTTGTTCAAAATTCTCTAAAATCAAACTACGAATATTCAATGATTGCGGAATCGTTTTCATCGCCATACTATTGCGTTCGATTTCTTTATTTCCAAAATAATTGGTTTTAGAACCTGTTGCAATTACTAAATAATCAAATTTTAATTCGCCAATATCGGCGTAAATCGTATTGTTTTCGGCATCAATTTCACGAACTTCTGCCAATCGGAAATAAAAATCTCTATATTCTTGAACAATTTTTCGAATTGGGTACGCAATAGAATCGGGTTCTAAACCGCCGGTTGCTACTTGGTACATCAAAGGTTGAAAATTGTGATAATTATGTTTGTCTAGTAAAACGACTTGTACTTTCTTATTGCGAAGTTTTTTCGCTAAAGATATTCCAGCAAAACCACCACCTATGATGACAATTCTAGGAAAACTACTACGAGGAATATTCATTTATCATTGTAAATTTATCAAGTCAAAGATAAGAAGAAAAAGAATTGAATGTTTCGTAAAATAGTTAATGATTATTTAAATTTGAAATAGTAAACTTGTAACAAAATAGTTCAAATGACTACTTATTGTATATGAAATCAGAATCGGAAGCACTTTTCGTAAAGCAACTCAAAGAGAATCAGAATATAATTCACAAAATTTGTCGATTATATACTACTGATGAGGATGCCCATAAAGATTTGTTTCAGGAAATTACGATTCAATTATGGAAAGCTTTTCCCAACTTCAGAGGCGATTCCAAATTTACTACTTGGGCGTATCGCGTAGGATTAAACACAGCCATTACACTTTACCGAAAAAAGAAGCGAAGTATTGACACGATTGAGTTTGACAGCACTTTTCATAAGGTAACACAAGACGATTACAATTTTGAAGAAGAAGAAAAATTAAAACTTTTGTACAGCGCCATTAGCGAGCTGAACGACATTGAAAAAGCTTTAGTTTTCTTGTATTTAGAAGATAAAGATTATACCGAAATTTCAGAAACGTTGGGGATTAGTGAAGTGAATGCACGGGTAAAAATGAACCGTGTGAAAGGGAAATTAAAAAAAATATTAAATCCGTAACTCATGGATGAATTAGATTTATTAAAAAAAGACTGGAAAAAACAAGAAAGTTCGTTCCAACAAATAGGTGAAAAAGAAATTTACGGAATGTTACATAAACGCTCCTCTTCTATTGTGAAGTGGATTGTAATTATTAGTATCTTAGAGCTTCTTTTATGGACAGGTATTTCGTTTTTTACCGCTGATGAAGAGTATTTTAAAACTTTAAAAATGTATCATTTAGATACAGCGATGCCTATAATTGCATTTATAAACTATGGCGTCATATTATTTTTTATTTATTTATTTTTCAAAAATTATAGAGCTATCAATACCACCGATACGGTAAAACAGTTGATGCAAAGCATATTAAAAACCCGAAAAACAGTAAAATACTACGTTTGGTATAATTTAGCCATGACTGCTTTTTCTTTTATTTTAGTGTTTGTCTTCCAATTTATGTATGACCCAAACATTCGTAAAATGATAAATAAAATGTCACAAAATGTAGATTCAAATGTTTTCTATTGCATTATGTTTATGGTTTATGCTGTTATAATTGCTGTTTTTGTGGGACTAATTTGGTTATTCTACCGTGTTTTATATGGTATTTTAATGAGACGACTTGAAAAAAACTATAACGAACTTAAAAAAATCGATTACTAATGAAAAAAATATTCATTTCGCTATTAACCTTACTAACTAGTTTTTCTTTTTCTCAAGAATTAGAAAAAAGTTTATTGTGGAAAATTTCTGGAAACGGATTAAAACACGATTCGTATTTGTTTGGAACCATTCATATTACTTGTGATGCTACTTTAGATGATAATACTTTGAGTGCATTGGAAAATACAAAACAATTGTATTTAGAGCTTGATATGGATGAAAAATCGATGCAAATGCAAATGATGCAGCATATGATGATGAAAGATGGTACGAAATTATCTACTCTACTAAACTCAGAAGATTTTAAAACAGTAGATGAATTTCTAAAGAAAAACTTGAACATGTCGGCTAAGTTATTTGATAGTTTCAAACCTTTTATGGTAAGCACTATGCTTTATCCAAAGATGATTGATTGCCCATTTCAATCTGTGGAAAGTGTTTTAATGAAAGTAACCGAAGAACAAAATGAAGAAGTTTTCGGTTTAGAAACTATTGAAGATCAAATGAAAGTTTTTGATGCTATTTCATACGAAATACAAGCTGAAGAATTGTTAAAAATGGCAAAAGGCGATTTAGAAAAAGATAAAGATGAAATGAATAAAATGATGAAAATCTATCAAAACAAAGACATTGAAGGAATGTTAAAAATGATGGATGATTCTGATAATAAAATCACTTCTGAAAACCAAGATGTTTTATTAAACAATAGAAATAAAAACTGGATTCCAATTATGATTAAAACCATGAAAGACAAACCTACCTTTTTTGGTGTTGGTGCTGGTCATTTAGCTGGAGAAGAAGGCGTAATAAAACTATTGCGAAAACAAGGATATAAAGTTGAAGCAGTTAAATAAAAAAGAGGCAATTGCCTCTTTTTTTATTTAATATTTCCACATTCTTTCTCTGTCTAATTTAGCTTGTTCATCTAAAACTTCCGAAGGAATCACTTTTAATAAAGAAGGATGTTGCTCAATTGCAAATTCAATCATTTCTACCACTTCATCAACCGTTGCTGTTTCGTAATCAATTTTCAAAGGTTCTTTAATCACCATCGATTGTAAAATTCCTTTTTTCTTAATCATCAATCCTTTTCGGTCAAAAGAACGACGGAAACCATCAATTACAATTGGTACAACAACTGGTTTATGTTGCAAAATAATGTGAGCTGTTCCTTTTCGTACTGGTTTAAAAGAACGCGTAGTTCCTTGTGGAAAAGTAATTACCCAACCATCTTCTAAAGCAATCTTAATATTTTCGGTATCGTTCGGATTAACATCTTTCTTCTCCGTAACATCTTTTCCTTTCGCTCTCCAAGTTCTTTCTACTGTAATTGCTCCTGCATAAGCTAAAATTCTTGGAAGTAAACCTTCTTGCATGGTTTCCTTAGCCGCTACGTAATACATGTTTAACTTCGGATTCCACAAATACATTACATTTTTAATATTGTTTTCTCTTCCTTTTAAACTAGCATTAAAAACGTGAAACATAGCCACAACATCGGCAAAATAGGTTTGGTGATTCGAAATAAATAAAACATTCGTATCAGGCAAACTTCTTATAATTTCAGAACCTTCAATATGTAATTGGTTAAAATAACGATAACGACGGTGTGTTAAAAAACCCGCAATACGAATTAACCAAGTCTTTAAAAACAATATATGTCCGAAAGGATTTCTCTTAAATAATCCCATAATTTTCATTTATTTTAACAAAACAAGAACGCAAAAGTAGTAAAATAGGTGATTTTAGAAAGAAAAAAAGACTTAAAATCACCATTATGCGTAACAATTTGAAACCACTATAAATTACATTTACTTAACGCACACTTAATGGTTTCTTTTAACTCACTCATCATCATTGCAGTAGCGCCCCAAACCACATATTTATCCACCATAAAAGCAGGCACTTCAATATCAGTAGCATAAGATGTTGACATCTTAACTTTCGTAATACTTTTCTCGTCTAAAAAGTCGGCAATTGAAAACTCTAAAACTCTTTTGACTTCATCTAAATCTGGAATAAAAGTTAACTCTTCATTAGAGACCCCCATAAAAGGGGCAACTAAAAAGTTACTTGGGGGAATATAAATTTCACTAAATGGCTTAATGATTTGAATTTTATCGGGATGAATACCTACTTCTTCATGAGTTTCTCTAAGAGCCGTTTCGGCTAAATCGGCATCATATTCTTCTACTTTTCCACCGGGAAAACCTATTTGTGAGGAATGAACACCTGGATACGAATTTCGAACAATTAGGGCTAAATGAGTAACCGAATTTTTAGGATAAAAAAGCATTAATACAGCTGCTTTCCTCGGATTTTTATCCATATAGTTTTCCTCATTTAAATAAGAAATGCGTTCTAATGGTGCCATTTTTGCATGCGCATCCGTAGAAAGGAGCGTTTCTTTTTCTATCTTTGGAATATATTTTATAAAATCATTAAAAAGCATACAATCTCAATTTAGCAATCTTAAAGGTAGCTATTTTTTTCAAACAAAATAACTTTCTAATTTAATAATATGTTCAGTAAAGAAGAAGCCTTACAAATAAAAAAAGATTTTTGGATTGCATTTGCCGCCGAATATCCTCGTAAGTGGTTGTTATACAACACTAAAATCAAAGATGTAACCTTCAAATTTTATGTTGACAATAAAAAAGCACAAGTTTTACTAGATATAGAACCAAAAGACGAAGAAAAACGTAAGATATATTATGAGAAAGTAGAATCGTTAAAAACCATTCTTTTAGAAGACTATTTAGACGATGTTATTTTTGAACGTAATTTCTATTTAGAAACAGGAAAAGTAATCAGTCGTGTTTGGGTAGAAAAAACAGGAATTAGTATTAACAACAAAAGCACTTGGCCTGAAGTTTTTGACTTCTTTGCCGAAAAAATGGATGCTTTTGAGCGCTTTTTCTATGAAAATGAAGATTATATTAAAGATTTAGAAATCAATACCTAATTCAAATACTTTGTAACATTGTTAACATTTTATTTGAATTATAACACTTAAATTTGAAAAAATGTTAGCTATGAAAAACTTGTTTTTATTACTTTTAGTAATCACATTTCAGTCCTGTCAATCACAAAACAAAGAACCTAAAACCATGAATTCAAATTCCAAAAAAACAGAAGCGCAATGGAAAGCTGAGCTTACTCCAGAGCAATATGAAGTTTTAAGAAACAAAGGAACCGAAAGAGCCTTTACAGGAGAATATTGGGATCATTTTGAAAAAGGTAAATACGTTTGTGCGGGTTGCGGTAATGATTTATTCACCTCAGACACCAAATTTGATTCGCATTGTGGTTGGCCTTCGTTTGATAAAGCGATTAAAGGTTCGGTTGTCTATGTTCAAGATTTGAGCTACGGAATGGTTAGAACTGAAGTATTGTGTGCAAAATGTGATGGTCATTTAGGTCATATTTTTGACGATGGTCCAAAAGAGACTACTGGTCAACGCTTTTGCATGAACTCTGTTTCCATAAAATTTGTTCCAGAAACAAAGTAAAACTATGCTGATACAAAGTATAAAGAATAATCTTTCCGAAAATATCGAATTGCTTCGTCAACTTACAAACGATGAATTCACACAAAAAAATCCAGAGTTAAGCAATGCTACTATTGGAGAACACATGCGTCATATTATTGAGTTATTTGGTTGTTTGTTAGAAAACTACGACTACGGATTAATCAATTACGATGATAGAAAACGAGATATATTACTCCAAACCGATAAAAATGAAGCAATTGCTATTATTGAAAAATATCTTTTGGAGCTAGACAAACCTAATAAACCTCTTTCGCTAACACACAATTGTTTTAGTCCTATTGAACTTTTACAAACCAATTATTTCAGAGAATTAATTTACAATTTAGAACACAGTATTCATCATCAAGCCTTGATAAAAGTGGCATTACATAGTTTGCCGCATATTAAAATACCTAGTTCATTCGGAGTAGCGCCATCAACATTAGAATATCGTAAACAATGTGCACAGTAACGTATATTCCAACTGCTGAAGGTTGTATCATTACTTCCAACAGAGATGAAAAAATTACACGTGAAAGAGCACTTTCCCCACAAGAATATTTGATTGATGGAAAAAAGATAATCTTTCCAAAAGATCCAAAAGCTGGGGGAACTTGGGTAGCACATAATGAAACTAAAATTATTGTTTTACTAAACGGAGCGCAAGAAAAACACTTTCCAAAACCAAATTATCGCAAAAGTAGGGGTTTGATTGTCTTGGATTTGATGACAGCCGAAAAGACCTTAGATTATTGGAAAACAGTTGATTTATCAGATATTGAACCGTTCACAATTGTGTTAGTTGAAAACAATAAATTGACGCAATTGCAATGGAACGAAACTGAAAAAAACACAACAGGGTTTGATTCGACGCAATTTCATATTTGGTCCTCTTCTACTCTTTATTCAAAAGAAATTAGAGAACAAAGAAAAGTATGGTTTCAAGATTTTATAAAACGTAAAAACAGTCCAACACCAGAAGAAATTTTACATTTTCATCAATTTACAGAATCAGAAAATAAAGAATTTGGCTTGCAAATTAATCGCAACGATGTATTGAAAACCATTAGTATAACGCAATGCAAAGTAACGAATAATACAATAAAAATGGAGTATCTTGATTTATTCGAATAAAAAATGACAAAACTGAATCTTTTCCTACATAAATTAACCCATTGGGAATATTGGCCCTATCAAGTGGTGTATTTGCCAGTATATTTTCAATATTTGTATTATGTGATTAGAACACAATCATTTTTTTTCTTTAATGCTTCAAATCCAACAATAAAAAACGGAGGATTTTTCATGGAATCGAAAAAAGAAATTTACGATTTGATTCCACCCCAATATTATCCTAAAACTATTTTAGTTACTCCAAATGAAAATTTAGAAGTTATTTTACAAAGAATTAACTCCGAAAATATTCAATTTCCTCTAATTGCGAAACCCGATATTGGTTTAAGAGGAACTGCTGTGAAAAAAATTCACAATACCGAAGAACTAGAAAATTACCTCAAAAAAGCGAAATTTGACATTTTAATTCAGGATTTGATTCCTTATGAAAATGAAATCGGTCTTTTCTATGTAAAATTGCCAAACCAACCTGGGAAAATAACCGGAATAGTAGCAAAGGAATTCATGATTTTAACCGGAAACGGTAAAAACACCCTTCGCGAATTACTACATCAAGACAAACGCTATCTGCTACAATTAGAAGTACTTGAAGAAGAATACAAAGACAAACTAAACACTGTTTTAAACGAAGGAGAAACCATTAATTTGGTTCCTTACGGCAATCATTGTCGCGGAACAAAATTCGTAGATGCTAGTCACGAAATCACCTCTGAAATGATGGAAAGTTTCAACACTATTTGTAGCCAAATCAATGGTTTTTATTTTGGAAGAATGGATATTATGTACCATTCTTATGAAGATTTAGCAAAAGGTAAAAACTTCCAAATCGTCGAAATAAACGGTGCAATTAGCGAACCTACTCACATGTATGACCCAAAACATTCGCTTTTATTCGGTTGGAAAGAACTCACACGACATTTTCATTACATGTACCTAATCAGTAAAAACAACCATAAAAACGGGGCAAAATACCTAACTTTTAAAGAAGGTGTTCAAGAATTTAAAAATCACCACAAACACTACGATACCATTTTAGAATTTTAGAGCGTTACTCCTTCTATGCGAGTCGAGCTATCCGCACTCGGTTTACTTAAAATCCTTAGGCATTTTAAGTAAGAGCTCGAACAAATGCTACACACGAGCTTGCGACTGACGAAGTAATCCTTTACGCAGAATTGGTATTCAATTGAATATCTACGATTTAAAGTCCCGTAGGGACGATATACTGGTAACAAAACCCTGACAAAGATTTTTCAAAAGCTAAGAAGCTTTAGCCGAACTAGCCAAGTACATTCGTTAGCAAACGCCAACGTTAGCCTTTCATAAAGTATAAAAATAAAAAAACCACCCTATTGAGGTGGTTTGTTAGTCCCATCGGGACGATATATTGGTAACAAAAAACCCCTCATCGATAGATGAAGGGTTTTCAAAAGAAAGGCGGCG
>NZ_DLHR01000001.1:68656-68785 GCF_002483315.1 Flavobacterium sp. UBA7663 | reverse complement strand
GGAGCAACAGGTCCAATGGGTCCAGCAGGTAATGATGGATTAGACGGAGCTACAGGTCCAATGGGACCACAAGGTCCAGCAGGTAATGATGGATTAGACGGAGCTACAGGTCCAATGGGGCCACAAGGT
>NZ_DLHR01000001.1:0-68614 GCF_002483315.1 Flavobacterium sp. UBA7663 | reverse complement strand
TGGAGCAACAGGTCCGATGGGTCCACAAGGTCCAGCAGGAACTTACACAGCAGGTTCTGGAATAAACATTGCAGGGGGTGTGATTAGTGCAACAGGAGTTTCAACAATGCCAGAATATGCCTATGCCTATATTGGTAACTCAAGTACGTTGGGAGCTCAAACATTAACTTCAATGTTTCCTGCAGCTACATATGTTAACGGAGTTGTTATGAATGGATCATCAATAACATTACATGCTAATAAAATGTATGAGGTTACGGTTTCTTTCTATATTTATAATGCCACTGGAGGTCATACATTTAGAATGAAAGATGCTACAAATAGTCAATATCTTGGAACTGAAATTTATTTTGGACAAGGTGGTTCTGATGTTTCTTATAACTTAGCAACTACAAACTTTTTGTTCAAACCATCAACGGACGTTAATATAGAACTAGAGAAAACTCAAGGTACAGATGTAAACTTAATTGGTAAAATTGTAGTTAAGGAAATTAAATAAATAACTTTATATTATTCACAAAAAAAACCGTCTCATAATCCGAGACGGTTTTTTTATTTTGTTTTTAGAGAAATTTCAGCTAAAAATTAAACTATATTTATGAATTAATATTCTAATATTTTCCACTTAACAATTCGCCTCCAATAGCTGATTTTGATTCGATTCCTAATTTTTTCATCATTTCATACGTCGTACAAACTGCTGCTGAAGTAACAGGAATACCGCATTCTGCTTGAATCAAATCGATAGCTTCTAATGATGGCATTTGTACACAAGCTGAAGCCACTAAAACGTCGACATCTGTTAAATCCAATTGTTTATAGATTTCTAACAAATTCATTGGATTTTGAGCCGCAACTTCTAAATTGTCTGGAATTTCTAAAGCAATACTTTGTTTCACTTTAATACCTTGATTTTCGATATAATCGACCACCATATCCGTTAACGGTCGCATATAAGGTGTAATAATTGAAATTTGTTTCGCACCTAAAACCTTTAATCCGTTAATCAAAGCTCCAGCAGAAGTTACAATAGGAGTAGGGAAGTCATTCGCTACAGTTTCTTGGTGTAAATTCACTTCCGAAACGCAATGATAGCCTCGTCCCATGCTCATAATGGCTACTAAACAAGCATAACCCATTACATCAACATGAGCATCGGAAAGTTCTTGTGCACATTTTAAACTCATGGCATCCATGGCTTCGAGTTCTTCCTTGGTTACTTTTTTCATGCGCATTCTACTGCTGTGAAACGTAAAACGTTCCGGTAAAATGGTTTCACGAGAACGGAAAATTGCTGGTATTTCGGTTTCCATCGTTACGTTTGAGGATGGAACTATTTGGCCGATTCTGTATTTCATGTTTAAAAGTTTACAGTCTCAGTCACAGTTAGCAGTCTGAAAACTGAAAACTGCGACTGAATACTTTTATTATATTTCTTTAATTGTATTTACTATTGTACCAATTCCTTCCACTGTTGCCTCAACAACATCACCATCATACATCCATTCTTGTGGGTCGCGACCTGCGCCAACTCCTGCTGGAGTTCCGGTTGCAATGATATCACCTGCTTCTAAAGTGAAAACAGTACTTAAATCTTCAATTAAATCGTTGATGTTGAACAACATAAATTTTGTATTTGAATTTTGTTTCTCAACTCCATTCACTTTTAATGATAAATTCAAATTGTGTGGGTTTTCGATTTCGTCTTTCGTAACAATAACAGGTCCCATTGGAGCGAATGTATCTTGACCTTTAGAAACAATCCATTGGCCTTCACGACGACAATCACGGGCAGAGATATCATTAATCACTGTATATCCAAATACATAATCCAATGCTTCAGATTTTGTTACGTATTTTCCTTTCTTTGAGATGATTACCGCCAATTCACATTCCCAATCCAATTGCGAAGTTAGCTTCGTATTTTTGATGATTTGAGTATTCGTAGCGGTAACGGTTGTTGGTGGTTTTGAAAAGATAATCGGTTTTGTTGGAAGCTTTCCTGTGGTATCTAAAGTGCGAGCGCTTTCTGCCACGTGTTCGGTATAATTCAAACCAATTCCAATGATGTTTTTTCTTGGTTTTTCGATGGGAGCCAAAACGGTAACTTCCTCCATATCATAGGCAATTTCTTCGAAGAAATTTTCAGAAGTTTCCGCAATCATTTCGGTAATTTCAGCAATGATTTCAAATCCCATATCAATTAATTCCAACATATCATTTGGTAATGGAAAATTAGAAATATCACCAAAATCTTGCATATCGATGACTTGGTTGTTATGAATAAAGCCTAAACGAGGCTCAGTATCTTGTGTTTTGTAAGTAAGTAGTTTCATATTCTTTATTTAAACGCAAAGAGCGCTAAGTTTTTGTTTTTATTGAATTTGTTGGTGTCCATTGTTTTCTGTTAATTCTCTTCCTTGAAATAAGCCTAATTTTTCAATTACAGGTAAATCGTTAAAATTGAATAAACAAGCCTCTTCAGTTTCCGATAAGTTGTGATGTTCGTGCCAAGCCCAACTCGGAACACAGAAAATGTCTCTTTCTTTCCAATCAAAACGTTTTCCGTTGATAATGGTGTAGCCTTTTCCTTTCGCACATTGGTACACAAATGAACCCGTGTGTTTGTGTGCTTTTCCTTTGAATCCTGCGGGTAATAATTGCATCGCTGCTCCCATAGTTTGCATTACGTGTCCTCCAGTTAACGGATTCGAATATTGCATAAAAATACCATCAAAAGGATTGACTTCATTCACTTTTTGTGCTTCTAATAACGCTGGATAAACGTTTTTCCAAGAATATTTGAATAGCGGAGAATACGGTTTATCCCAAGTTTTATCGGCTGGAATTAATCCTGCACAACCATATGTTATTGGTGAAAAATTAAGTGGCGCTGTTAAGGGTTGTTTCCCATCATAAACCGCATAATCATTCGCTTCTAAAGCATTGACTAACGGAATATCCAAACCATCTTGCCAAATACAAGTTTTTCCACCTTCCTCAACACCATGTTCGTGCCAAGTGGAATTCGGTGTAATTACAAAATCATTGACTTCTAACATGATTTTATTGCCATCTACAACTGTGTATCCTTTTTCACCTTCCATAATAAAACGTAGGGCAGAAGCACGATGACGATGCGCCGAAGTACTTTCTCCAGGACGCGTGACTTGAATTCCGGTGTATAACCAACCCACAGCAGCAGAAACATCTTTTCGTTTATCGTTAACCAAATACACTACGCGTCTTCCGGCTTGTTCAGGAGTTACTAATTCGGATGATTTTAGGACTAATTCGCGTAAATCATCATATTTCCAAAGCATTGGAACAGAAGAAGAGCGTGGTTCCCAAGGTTCTATATCATTGGCCACTGTCCATAAGGCACCAGCGCCAAGTGTCTCTAATTCTTTGTAGTACGCAATTAATTCGGGAGAGTCTTGAACTCGAGCTCTTCCGTAAACATCGTCTGAATAATTATTTTCTTCCATAATATTATTTTAAATTGTATACAACTATTCTAATTTGCTTAATGTATTTAGTTTTTCTGTATATATGTCTAAAGCATCATTAATTTGCTTATGATATTTATTTGTTTCTGGTCCACTTGGATTGGTATTTATAATATAATATCTGGCTGTTTTTTTCTTTTTATCAAATTGAATAACGGAAAAAAGTCCAGGATCTCCTCCAAAATGCCCAAAATTACCCGATGGAAAAATAGTCATGGTAATACCAATATTATAATCTCCATATTCGCTTGTATCTCTATCTATGAAGTTTTTAGCTTGAAGTTGTGGTCTAAAATATTCTTGATAACTTTCTTTATTCAATAAAGTACCTTTTCCTAAAAATCCCTTCAAAAGTTCACTAATATAATTTCCCATATCCTTAGAAGTTGTTAGCATTCCACCATCTGGATAGGTATTTAAGGAATAAAATGGATAGGGAGTTCTTTTGTCTTGAAAGGTGTTTGTGCATTTCGAAAAATTAACCGAATCAAAGCTCCATCCAGATGAATTCATTTGAAGTGGTTTTAATATATGTTCTGTTGTGAATTTATCATAAGAAATACCAGTTGCTTTTTCTAATACTAAAGCTGCAAGCGTTGCTCCAACGTTAGAATAGTTGTAAATTTTACCAGGTTTTTTGTTAAGAAATACATCTTTTAAATACCATTTACCTCTATTATCCAATGTGTTTTTCAAAAATTCTTCTATAGTTATTTTAGCCTTTGGTGGATTAAATTTTGTTGGTGAAATATCAATATCAAGATTTTGTTTAAGATTAATAGTGTCGTTTAATACGATTGTTTTTTTCATATAAACTTCATTATCATTTATTGAAGAAGTATGTGTGGTTAATTGTCTAATGGTAATTGGAATATTTGGATAATATGGATTGGTGACTTTGAAAGAAAGGTATTTGTTAATTGGGTCATCCAATTGCAATTTTCCTAATTCTTGTGCCTTAAGTATGGCAATACCAATAAAAGTTTTCGATACAGATGCAATATTTTGAACCGTATTTTCGTCATATTTTTGTTTGGGTTCCAAATTAGCTATTCCAAAGCCATTTTGATATAACACTTCATTTTCGTTTGAAATAGCTACTCCAAAACCATTGAAATCGGTTTGCGTACTAATTTTTGTCAATTGCTCTGTAAGTTCCTTTTGAGCTAAAAGAAATTCAGAAGAATGTGTTTTTTCCTTCTTAGTACAAGAATATAGAAGCAACGAAAATAAAAATATGATTATTTTTTTCATTTTTTATCTCTTATTAAACTCTTCGTGATTATCAATAAACGTAATTTTTCGAGTAGGAGCAGTGTTTACACGCAAATCAAAAATATCAAATCTATTATAATGTCCTAAAATATCGTGCATTTGCTTCGGTTGGATGCATTTTGCTAAATCAATTTCGGCATACACCATACCTTCTTCATCGATTAGCGGTTGCCCAATAACAGCGCCATTTGGACCTATAAATCCTGAAAAAGCTGAACTTTTTCTATCTAACAATTCATCTACATTCGGAACATCGGCACGTAAGGCATCTTTAATTTCTTGCGAAACAGTTGAACACGAAACAATTGTAAACAATTTCCCTTCAAACGAATGCGCTGCGGCACGAATTTTAATCGCCTCCGCCATATCGTAATCGGGTGGAGCCACAGGAAGTGAAATATAATTGGCAATATGAATCAATTCACCTTGAGAAAGTAGTGTAAAACGCGCTAGAGTATTTGTATTTTCACCACAAGCTAAGGTTCCAATCGGTCCAATTTCAGTATCATACACTTTTAGCGAAGAGCCATCACCTGAAGACCAAGTTAGTTTTTCAGCCCATGTAGGAACTAACTTTCTGTGTTTTCCAACGATAACACCTTTGTTGTCAATGATTAAATTGGTATTGTAAATTTCGCCATAGCTTTTACCTCGTTCGTTGATTCCCATTACAATATGAATGTCATTGTCTTTTGTCGCTAAGCACAATTTTTTGATTTCAGGACCTGATACGTCAACCGAATTTTTATACAATTCTTCATACCATTTACTCCCTTGAACAGGCGTCATAATCCAATTCCAATACGGATATCCAGCGATAAAAACCTCTGGAAAAGCGATTAATTTTGCTCCGTTGCTACTGGCTTCTTTAATGAAAGAAATGGCTTTATC
The DNA here is from genome assembly GCF_002483315.1 of Flavobacterium sp. UBA7663. GTDB lineage: Bacteria > Bacteroidota > Bacteroidia > Flavobacteriales > Flavobacteriaceae > Flavobacterium. Next base: position 62,939 of record NZ_DLHR01000001.1, on the reverse strand, counting down.
AACTGTTTTTTCTACATTTAGAAATACAGGTGAGGTTTGAACGGTAGCAGCTTTAAATTTTTTGAATTCCATAGTTATATAATTACGAATTTAAAATTAAGAATTATGAATTGAAACGAGATTAAATCGTAATTCATAATTGGTAATTCATAATTTTTTTCTTCATTTCTTCTGTGAAAGGTTCGGCTTTGATGCCGTTTCTTTCTGGGTTGAAAGCTACGTTTACTAAAGTGACTTCGCCTTCTAAAACGGTATTTTCTGCTTCATTTACAAACTGAAATCCGCATAGAATTGACGAATTTTTTAATTCTTTTACCCACAATTTTTTGGTTAAGATTTCGCCTAATCTAGCAGCGTTTTTGAATTGAATTTTTAAATCAACCGTTGGAATACCGTTGGTTTCGTGCATTTTTGAAAAAGGACGATCTAAGGCTTCTTCAAACCAATCTTCTACTAAACAATTTAGCATTTCTAAAAATCGGGGATAGAAGACAATTCCTGCATAATCAACATGTTGGAAACGTACTTTTTCTTGTTTTGTAAATTGACTCATTATATATGTCTTGATACTTAATACTAAAATCTTTATACTTATTTCAACTTAAATCGCTGTATTTTTCCAGTCTCCGTTTTCGGCAAACATTCCACAAAATTAATTACTCTTGGATATTTATATGGAGCAGCTACTTCTTTGAACCAGTGCTGAATACGATTCTTCATTACATCTGATGCTTTAGTGGTATCGTGTAACACAATATGCGCACAAACTAACATGCCTCGTTCTTCATCGGGTAAACCTACTACAGCACATTCCAAAATATCTTCGTGGGTTAAAAGTACGGATTCTACTTCAATTGCCGCAATATTATACCCAGAAGAAATAATCATATCATCACCACGCGCCACAAAATAAAAATAACCTTCTTCATCTTGACGGAAAATATCACCTGTGATGTTCCAACCTTTTTCTACGTATTCTCTTTGTTTTTCTTCTCGGTTTAGGTATTTGCAACCTGTAATTCCTCGAACGGCTAGTCTTCCGGCATCGTTTCTTGGTAACTCGTTGTCTTCTTTGTCAATAATTTTAGCTTCGTAACCTGTAATCGCTTTTCCAGTAGCGCCAGGTTTCATGTTTTCTTCGTTGGATGAAATAAAAATATGCAACATTTCTGTAGCTCCGATTCCGTCAATAATTTTTAAACTTGTAGCATTATACCAGTCTTGCCAAACTTTCAATGGTAAAGTTTCGCCAGCAGATACACATTTTCTCAAACTCGAAATATCATAATCATTTACTTTTGTGGTGATAATTCGCCAAGCGGTTGGAGCGGTAAAACAAATCGTAATTTTAAAGTCTTGAATCGCTTTTAACAACAAATCTGGACTCGGTTTTTCGATTAAAAATGTCGAAGCGCCAAAATACATCGGAAACAAAACTAATCCACCTAAACCAAAGGTAAATCCTAATGGTGGACTTCCTGTGAAAATATCCTTTGGAGTAGGTTGAAGCGAATATTGTGGAAACGCCTCACAAATATTCAAAATATCTTTGTGATAATGAGCTGTCATTTTTGGCAAACCTGTTGTTCCTGAAGTAAATCCAATCAATGCAACGGAATCGGATTTGGAATGATAATTGTCGAAAGTTTTCGATTTAGAAGCCATTAATTCTTCCAATTGCGAATTTCCATAAAAACACGTTTGTTTTAAGAAATCAGACTTAACCAAATGGATTTCTTCTTCCAATTCTTTATCGCACAATACATGAGAAATTTGAGCACAATCGATAATAGTCGTTAATTCTTTAGAACGAAGCAAGGGCATGGTTGCAACAACAATTCCACCTACTTTTAAAATAGCAAACCAACACGCTACCATCATTGGATTATTTGCTGAACGAATCAAAACGCGATTACCCGATTTTAAACCTAAATCATCTACCAAAACGTGAGCTATTTGATTGGCTTTTTCAAACAAATCTTGATAGGTCCAAGTTTCCTCAAACGTGCGAATACAAATGTTATTTCCACGACCTTCTCGAATATGGCTATCTAACAATCTATCTACACAATTCAGCATTTCTGGATGTTGGAATTGCAGTAAATCCAAAAAGGTATATTCTGGTTGTAATTCCAGAGCAGGTAAGCTATTGTGAGCGAAATTATCTTCGTAATGTTTCATAATCCCTAATTACTTCTTATTACTTTTCGGTTTTAATGCTTTTTTCATTCCTTCCACTTGTTTTCTTTCCGAAGCTTTTAGCGGATACAAATGTGAAACGCCCATTTTATATGGATTTGGGATGTCATTTGCTTGAAATTGTTCGTAAGCTTGTGCATTTCTCACAAAATTTGCATCCAACAATAAAGGACGTCCTAAAGCAACTAAATCGGCTCTTCCGTTAAGAATTATGGTATTAATTTGGTCGATATCCTGAATATAGCCCGCAGTAATGGTTGGAATATGAATGGTATTTCGAACGGCATCCGAAAAAGGCGTTTGCCACATTCTACCTGTTAATGGTTTTTGACCTGCTACAGTATTTCCTGTTGAAACATTAATGATGTCAGCTCCTGCATTTTTAAAAGCAGTTGCGATTGTAATTACTTCTTGTTCTGAAATTCCGTTTTCTACCCAATCAGTTGCTGAAATTCGCACCGAGATTGGTTTTTCAGTTGGAAATACTTCACGAATTGCTTTAAATACTTCCAAAGGATATTTTAAACGATTTTCGATACTTCCACCAAATTCATCCGAACGAATATTAGTTAATGGCGATAAGAAAGAAGCCAATAAAAAGCCATGATGCGCTTGTAATTCAATCATATCAAACCCAGCTTCATCTGCATTTTTGGTCGCTTGAATCAATTGTGTTTTTATTTCTTCCATATCTTCCAAAGACATTTCTTTTGGTGTTGCGAAATTTTCATTGAATGGAATAGGAGAAGCGGAAATTAAATTCCAAGGTGTTTCAATTGGTTCGTTGCCTTCCCAAGGTTTTTTGGTAGCACCTTTTCGTCCCGAATGTCCTAATTGAATTCCTATTTTAGTAGAAGTATTATTATGAATGAAATCTGTAATTTTTTTCCATTGATTCAATTGCTCTGCATTATAAATTCCCGCGCAACCTTCTGTAATTCTTCCAGTTTCTGAAATAGCCGTCATTTCTGTAATGATTAATCCTATACCACCCGTAGCACGACTTCCATAATGCACCAAATGCCAATCTGAAACTACACCATCAACAGCGGAATATTGTCCCATCGATGACATCACAATTCGGTTTTGCAGTTCTAAATTTCTTAATTTGAATTTTGAAAAGGCTGCTGATTGATTTTTGATATTAACATTGTAATTGTCATTGAACTCTTCTAAAACTTTATCCGTGAACGAGCTATCTCTTAAACGTAAATTTTCATACGTTACTTTTTTCGAACGTGTCATACATCCAAATGCAAATTGCTGAAATGGGTGTTGCATGTGACGGTCCATATTTTCGAACCAATCTAAAGAAACTACGGCCGCATACTGAATCATTTCTACCGTATTTCTTCGGGTTTTATCATATTGTTCAAAGGCAGCTTGCACGTTGTTTGGATTTGCAATTACGGCATCAGATAAACCAATCGCACAATCCATGGCTAATTTTGTTCCTGAACCAATAGAGTAGTGGGCAGTAGCTTTAGCATCGCCTAACAAAACAATATTATTATGACTCCATTTTTCATTCGTTACATGTGGAAATTGACGCCAATGTGATTTGTTTGAGATTAGTGGATGTCCGTCTAGTTCCTCTTTGAAGATTTCGGCGATTTTTGCCATGGTATCTTCTTCATTTGTAACTTCAAAACCGTGTTTTTGCCACGTTTCATCGCTACATTCAAAAATCCACGTACTCATGCCTTCTTCATATTGATAGGAGTGCGCAACAATGGTTCCGTGAGGTGTACTTCTAAAGAAATAAGTGAAGGCATCTAAAGGTTTTGTGGAGCCTAACCAAACGAAGCGGTTTTTCTTTAATTCGATTTTAGTTCCAAATTCATTCTCATGTTTTGTTCGGATGGCACTTGCAATTCCGTCAGAAGCTAATATAATATCCGAATCCGCAAATCGAGATAAATCATCTACATTTTGTTCGAAATGCAGATTTACGCCTTCTTCAACACATCTTTGTTGTAATAATTGCAACAATGTTTTTCTGGAACAACCACAGAATCCATTTCCGGCAATGTTTACTGATTCACCATCACGAGCCACAATAATATCATCCCAATACGCAAATTTACTTCGAATGAGTTCATATGATTGCATGTCGCGTTTTAGGAATTCCCCTAAGGTTTCGTCTGAAAATACGACACCAAAACCAAAACTATCATCAGGTTTATTGCGCTCGTAAATATCAATTTGGCAATGAGGCATTGCTTTTTTGGTTAATATCGAAAAGTAAAGTCCGCCTGGACCACCACCTATAACTGTTATTTTCATGTTTTTAATTGATAATTAACAATGGATAATTGATAATTAGTTATTGTCTTTTTATAGAGAAAATTTCTCCGAGTTTACTATAATTCGAACCTGCTAAACGAGCAACAGGCTTATATATTTCTAAGTTTATTTTATTATTTTCCATAAGAATTGAATCATCAATATGCATTGTGATTATTTTACCGATGATAATGCAAGCGCCACCATTTTGATGCTTTTCAATAAAATAATGATGTACCATTTCACATTCAAAATGAACTAAGCTTTCTTTGACACGTTTTGGCTTGATATAAATAGCATCAATAGGAGTAACTCCAGCTAATTCAAATTCATCAATATCAGAAGCTACGCTTTGAGAAGTGGTATTCATTTGTTCTACAACTTCTTCCGTAACTAAATTGACAACGAATTGTTTGTTATCTAATATATTATTTAAGGTGTCTTTGTTTTTGTTTCCAGTTCTAACAGTTGAAAACATAATGTGTGGTGGATCTTCACTTACTACATTAAAAAAGGAAAAAGGAGCAAGGTTATTAATTCCATTAGCATCAACTGTTGAAATCCAACCAATAGGTCTTGGAATTACGGTTCCAGTTAAAAGCTTGTATAAAGCGGAAGATTCGGTATGTTGAATATCGAATTGCATAGTTTAGTGTTGTTTCTACAAATTAAGTAAAATAATTTAAAGTCATAACTATACTTTTTTGATAAAATTGAATATTTTTATGAACATTCTAAAAATCATAAAAAAGCTAGTATTTGATTATTATTGCATTATGTGTAATTTTTATTCAAAATAATTGTGATATGTAAAAAAATATATTTGAAAAATTACGAACAATATTTTTGTATATTTTGCAAAATTAGTATATTTATGCAAAAATTATATATATGGAGATTTTAGCATGTCCCAAATGCCAAAGCGATTCAATTGTAAAAAGTGGTGTAATCAAAGATAGACAAAGGTATTTGTGTAAATCTTGTAATTATTATTTCACTGTCAACAAATTAGGTAAAAAGATAGATGATTACTATGTAACTAAAGCATTACAACTGTATTTAGAAGGTTTAAGTTTTAGAGAAATTGAGCGTATTTTAGGAGTTTCGCACGTATCGATTAGCAATTGGGTGAAAGAGTTTAAAATCAAAAAACCGCCACATCCAAATTATCATCCAACTTATAAGATTTTCAAGCACAATGAGCTGGTTGAATACCTTCAAAATAAAGATAGATTGTCTGGTGCAGGTATGATTATAACAGAGCTTGGTGATAAGTTTATGCTTATTAAATGGGAACGTTTTAAAGATTAACTATACCATTTTACAAAATTATATATTACAATTTTTTTCGTTAACATAATTTTAGAATTTGGTCATGCAGAAATGCACAACTAACCAAAACTTAAATTATGAAAAAAGTATTAATTGCATCGTTTGTAGCTTTATCCTTTTCGGGATATTCTCAAACAACTCCAGCAACTGCACCTGCAGAAAAGGAGTGGGACGTAAATCTTTATGGTTTCGTTCGAACTGATTATATTTGGGATACAAGAAAATCAGCTCAAGTAAGGGAATATAATTTAAACCTATATCCTTTAGATGAAGTTTTAGATGCTAACGGAAAAGATATTAACGATGCAGGTGCTTCAAATTTTTTATCTGTAGTTTCAAGATTAGGTGTTAAAGCAAAAGGACCAAATGTTTGGGGAGCTAAAACTTCAGGTACATTAGAGGGCGATTTCTTTGGTAATACGGAAGGTTCTATTGGTCAATTTAGATTAAGACATGCTTTTGCAAGTTTAGAATGGTCTAAAACTACTGTTACAATGGGACAAACTTGGTATCCAACGTTTATTCCTGAAGTTTTTCCTGGAGTAGCAAACTTTAGTACAGGTATTTTATTTAACCCATTTGGTTGGGCATCACAAATTAGAGTTAAACATAGTCTTTCAAATAATATTTCATTTGCGTTAACCGCGTACAAAGAAAGAGAATTTACAACCGCAACCGCAACTGGGGGAACCCAAAATTCTGCTTCAATTAATTCATCAATTCCAACATTTCACGGACAATTTCAATTCAAAAACAAAAATTGGATTGCAGGTTTAGGAGCTGAATTTAAATCTTTACAACCTTTAACGGTTTCTAATGGTTTAGTGTCAGATGAAAAAGTAAATAGTTTATCATTTGTAGGATATTTCAAATACAATAATGATAAATTTCACATCAAGGCTTACGGAATTACAGGTGAAAATATGTATAATTTAGTAATGCTTGGTGGTTTTGCTGGATATACAACACCAGGACAAGTTGAAAAATATGAAGCAACAAAAACAACATCATTGTGGTTAGATATTGCTAGTAATAATGCGAAAACTGCACCTGGATTCTTTTTTGGATATACTAAAAACGATGGAACAGGAAAAGATGGTGCAACTGCATTATACATGAGAGGAACTTCTGGAACAAGAGGTGTTGATAATGTTTGGAGAGCTGCAGCAAGAGTTGATTTCAAACAAAATAAATTTAGAATTACACCAGAGTTAGAGTATACTGCTGCTACATGGGGTGATTTAGAATCAGATGCATCGATTGGTGGAAACACTACAGATGTTGGTAATTTTAGAGCAATGATTTCATGTGCCTATTCATTTTAACAAACAATCAAAAACTAATAAACAATGAGTGATCAAAAACACGCTACGGCTTATTGGAAGGAAAATTTAAGATACCTTCTAATTCTTTTAAGCATTTGGTTTCTATGCTCGTATGGAGCAGGAATTCTATTTGTAGACCAATTAAACACAATCAAATTAGGTGGATTTCCACTTGGATTTTGGTTTGCCCAACAAGGATCAATGTATGTTTTCGTAATCTTAATTTTTGTCTACGTTCGTTTAATGAACAAATTAGATAAAAAATATGGTTTTGATAACGATTAATTAATAAGATAAAAATTTATAATCATGGATGTAAAAATTTGGACATATATTATTGTAGGAATTACGTTTGCAATCTACATTGGAATTGCTATTTGGACAAGAGCGGGTTCTACTAAAGAGTTTTATGTAGCTGGTGGAGGAGTTTCTCCATTAGCTAATGGTATGGCAACTGCTGCCGATTGGATGTCTGCCGCATCGTTTATTTCAATGGCAGGAATTATTTCTTTTGCAGGTTATGATGGAGCGGTTTACTTAATGGGTTGGACCGGAGGTTATGTACTTTTAGCATTACTTTTAGCTCCTTATTTAAGAAAATTCGGAAAATTCACGGTGCCTGATTTTATTGGAGATCGATACTACTCAAAAACTGCACGTTCGGTAGCTGTTTTCTGTGCTTTGATTGTATCATTTACATATGTAGCGGGTCAAATGCGTGGAGTAGGAGTTGTATTTTCAAGATTCTTAGAAGTTGAAATTAACACCGGTGTAATCATTGGAATGGTAATCGTTTTATTCTACGCGGTTTTAGGAGGGATGAAAGGTATTACTTATACGCAAGTAGCACAATACTGTGTATTGATTTTCGCTTTCATGGTGCCAGCAATCTTCATTTCAATACAAATGACAGGTAATCCAATTCCACAATTAGGAATGGGAGGAACTGTAGTCGGAACAGATACTTATTTACTTGATAAGTTAAATGGTTTGTCTACAGAATTAGGTTTTACTGAATATACAGATGGTTCAAAATCGATGATTGACGTTTTAGCAATTACCTTAGCTTTAATGGTTGGAACTGCTGGATTACCTCACGTAATTGTTCGTTTCTTTACCGTTAAAAATGTAAAAGACGCACGTAAATCTGCTGGATTAGCATTAGTATTTATTGTGATTTTATATACAACAGCTCCTGCAGTATCTGTTTTTGCAAGAACTAACTTAATCGAAACAGTTAGTAATAAAAATTATGCAGACATGCCTCAATGGTTTAAAAACTGGGAAAAAACTGGTCTTTTAATCTATAATGATAAAAATGCTGATGGAAAAATTCAATATGTAAAAGGAGATGCTTTTGTATTGAAAGATGGTAAACCACAAAAAGACCAACCAAATGCTGAAAGTGCTAACGAATTGTATATCGATAATGATATCATGGTATTAGCAAATCCTGAAATTGCAAAATTACCTAACTGGGTTATTGCATTGGTTGCTGCTGGAGCTTTAGCTGCTGCACTTTCAACTGCTGCTGGTTTATTGTTAGTAATTTCTGCGGCTGTTTCTCACGATTTAATCAAGAAAATGGTTAACCCAAATATTTCTGAAAAAGGAGAATTATGGACTGCTCGTATTTCTGCCGCTGTAGCTGTAATTATTGCAGGATATTTCGGAATTAATCCTCCAGGTTTCGTGGCCGCCGTTGTAGCATTGGCTTTCGGATTAGCCGCTGCTTCATTCTTCCCTGCTATTATTTTGGGTATTTTCAATAAAAAAATGAACAAAGAAGGAGCTGTTGCAGGTATGGTTGTTGGTATGGCATTAATGTTATACTATATGGCGAAATTCAAACTAGGTTGGATTGGTGATATGCCAGACAAATCGGAATGGTGGTTTGGAATTTCTCCAGAAGGATTTGGAACAGTTGCTATGATTGCAAACTTTATTGTTGCTTTATTAGTAAGTAAGTTTACACCAGCGCCACCACAAGAAGTGCAAGATATTGTAGAAAATATCCGTATACCTTCTGGTGCTGCAGAAGCAGGAGCTGCTCACTAATTTCATAGAAAATAAATTATTTTACAACTCTGTTCTTGTTTTTCAAGAACAGAGTTTGTATTTTTAAAAAGTTAATATAAAATATACCTACAATTCTCAATGAAAAAAAGACATCAACAAAAATTAGTAGTTTTATCATTTCTATTGCTTTTGGCTCTCAACTTGCCAATAGTATTATTATTTGATAGTTCCGAAAGTTTTTTAGGATTTCCTATCATTTATATTTATGTCTTTTCGGCTTGGTTATTTTCGATTTTAATGTCTTGGATTGTAGTACAACGTTATTATGAATAGTGCAGTTCTTTTACTTATTTTATTAGGCTATTTGGGTATTCTTTTTTTTATAGCACATTGGGCAGAAAAAAAAGAAAATGTCAAATGGACTAATAATTCATACATCTATTCTTTATCATTAGCCGTGTATTGTACTGCTTGGACGTATTATGGAAGTATAGGTGTTGCAGCGAATTCTGGTTTAGGATATTTGCCTATTTACATCGGACCAATAATCATTATACCGGCTTGGATTATTATTTTGAATAAAATCATTCGCATTTCTCGTGTGAATAAAATTTCAAGTATTGCCGATTTTATTTCGCTTCGTTACGGTAATAGTCGTTTTTTAGGAGCTATTGTAACTGTTGTTTGCTTGGCAGGAGTTTTACCCTATATTGCATTGCAACTAAAAGCAATTTCGGAAACGTTTCATATTGTAACTCAAACAAATACAAGTTCTTACATTTTTGATGATACCACAACTTATGTTGCGATTGCTTTAGCACTTTTTGCATCTTATTACGGAACGCGTTATGTAGACGCATCCGAAAAAAGAAAAGGGATTGTTACCGCTGTTGCCCTAGAAAGCGTACTAAAATTAGTCTTTTTTATCATTATTGGAGTTTATGTAACCTACTTTGTTTTCGATGGTTACGATGATATATATGCAAAAGCTTCTCTTTTAGAGAATTTTAAAGAGAAAAATACCATTGGCGGATTAGAACAAGGTCTAAATTGGTTTTTTCTAAGTATGGTTTCACTTTTTGCAATCTTTTTGTTACCAAGACAATTTCAAATGTCAGTGGTTGAAAACAATAGAGAACGTCACATAAAAACTGCTATTTGGTTGTTTCCTTTGTACTTATTGCTTTTTAATATTTTTGTTTATCCAATTGCTTGGGGCGGAAATGTCTTATTTGAAGGAACTGACGCTAATGCCGACACGTATTCGTTACTAATCCCTCAATATTTCAATAATACCACATTAACTGTTTTAGTGTTTTTAGGCGGATTTTCGGCAGCCATTTCCATGATTGTAGTTTCGAGCATAAGTTTATCTACCATGTTGAGTAACAACTTATTAATTCCATATACTTTTTTAGGAAAATTACGTAGTGAGGAACAAGTTATCAATAACAAAAAAATTGTCAATATTCGTAAAATAGGAATTTTTTCATTAATTATTGTTGCCTATTTTATTTACAGATTCTTCGCATTAGATTACAGTTTGGTTTCCATCGGATTAATTTCGTTTGTAATTATTGCCCAATTAGCACCAGCATTTTTCGGAGCAATTTTCTGGCGCAGAGGTTCAAGAATGGGAGCTATTTATGGAATTTTAATTGGATTTCTAATCTGTATTTATACCTTATTATTGCCATATGCTATTGGACTAACCAACAACGAAAGTTCTTTTATTTCGGAAGGTTTTATGAAAATTGGCTTATTAAAACCCTTCCAACTTTTTGGTTTGGATTATTTGCAACCTGTGCCACATGCTTTGTTTTGGAGTATGTTGTTTAATTCATTAACTTATTTTGCGGTTTCTGTGAGCTTTAAAGGAAATTACCGCGAACGCAATTATGCCGAAATGTACGTTGACATCGAAAAATATAGCACCAATCATGAAAATGCATTCGTTTGGAAAGGAACCGCTTATACTAGTGATATTGAAAAAGTTTTAGTTCGGTTTTTAGGTGAAGAACGAACCAAACGGGCTTTAAATATTTTCAACGTAAAATATAATGTGGATAAAAATCAAGAGCTTGCAGATGCTCGGTTAGTTAAATTTGCCGAAAATTTATTAACGGGACACATTGGAACAGCTTCGGCTAGAATTTTAATTTCAAGTGTGGTAAAAGAAGAAAAAGTAACGCTTCCTGAAGTACTGAAAATCTTAGAAGAATCCAAAGAAAACATTATAACCAATAAAAAGCTGCTGGAAACTTCTAATGAGTTAAAAGAAATTACTTCGCAACTTCAAAAAGCAAATGAAACCTTGGTTCGAAAAGACATCCAAAAAGACGAATTTTTAGACACTGTTACACACGAACTTCGTACACCAATTACCGCTATTCGTGCTGCAAGCGAAATTTTGCACGATGACGACGAAATTCCGGAAGAGTTAAAAAAACAATTTCTACAAAATATCATTTCCGAATCTGATCGTTTGAATCGTTTGATTGATAAAATTTTAGATTTAGAAAAATTTGAAACAGGGAAACAAACCATTCATCCAAGTCTAAACAACTTAATTGCTACCATTGAACATTCGATTGAACCTTTACAACAATTGATTAAAAACAAGAAAATCAGTATTTATGTAGAAAGTAAAGATACTATTTTTGCATATTATGATGAAGATCGAATCATTCAAGTAGTTACGAATTTGTTGTCAAATGCCATTAAATTTTGCCCCGAAAGTGAAGGTTTAATAACGATTCAAGTAAAAAAGAAGGATAATTTTGTAATAACTTCTGTTCAAGATAACGGAAAAGGCATTAATCCTAACGATTTTGAAGTTATATTTGACAAATTTTATCAAGCTTCCAATCAGAATTTCAAAAAACCCGTTGGTAGCGGATTAGGATTGGCAATTTGCAAACAAATTATAGAACATCACAAAGGTAAAATTTGGGTAGAACCAAGTATAAAAGGCGCATGTATTTCTTTTACTTTACCGATAAAAAATATTGAAAATACAGATTTATGAAGAAGATTTTAATTGTAGACGACGAACCAAACATTGTAATGACGCTTGAATATACCTTCAAAAAAAGCAATTACGAAGTATTTATAGCTCGTGACGGGCAAGAAGCATTGGATATTTTAAAAAGTAATTTTCCTGATGTGATTATTTTAGATATCATGATGCCCATGGTAGACGGATTTGCCACTTTAGAACAAATTAGAAAAGACGAAAATCTAAAACACACTAAAGTCTTGTTCTTATCCGCTAAAAACAAAGAAAGTGACATTGAAAAAGGGATGGCTCTTGGTGCCGATGCCTACATGACCAAGCCATTTTCAATTAAGAAAGTGGTAGAGAAAGTGGAGGAGTTGTTTGGGTAAATATTTGAGCGTTACCACAAGGGTCGGGCTTTACGCACTCGCTTTAATTAAAATTCTTAAAAATTTTAATTAAGAGCTCAAACAAAGCTTCAATCCCTAACGCAAATCTGTTTTCAATTAGATATCTGTTATTTTTCTAATTTCTATGTTCTAAATTCTTATTTCTTTATCTATACCTATTTAGCAAGATTAATTCATTTGGCATTATTTTATTCTTTAAATTTACTAAAGAAAAAATAACACAAACCGAATTATTCAAATGAATTATTACGAATTTTATAAAAAAAGTAACGAATCCGCAGTAGATTTCTGGAAAGAGCAATCACAAAACATTGCTTGGTTTTCAAACCCAAAAACTATTTTGTCTAACGATTCGAACGATTATCCATTGTGGTTTGCAGACGGAGAGCTTAATGCATGTTATCTAGCAGTTGATAAACACATAGAAGATGGCTTTGGAGAGCAAGTTGCTATTATTTATGACTCACCCGTTACACAAACTGTAAAAAAGTATACATTTAACGAAGTTAAAACCGAAGTTGCCAAATTAGCTGGCGGTTTACTTTCGCTTGGATTAGAAAAAGGCGATACTGCTGTAATTTATATGCCAATGATTCCACAAGCAGCCTTTGCTATGTTGGCTTGTGCGCGAATAGGAGTAACACATTCGGTAGTTTTTGGAGGTTTTGCACCGCATGAATTAGCTATTCGTATTGATGATTGCGAACCTAAAGCCATTATTACCGCTTCTTCAGGAATTGAAATCGATCGATTAATTGCTTACAAACCTTTAGTTGATGAAGCTATTGAATTAGCCAATCACAAACCAGAAAAGGTAATCGTTTTCAATAGAAAATTAGGGGCAAGAGTACCCTTTAAAAAATACGATGTTGATTATGATGCCTTAGTTTATGGTTCCGAGGAAGCTGAATGCGTTTCTGTGAATTCAACACATCCTTTGTATATTTTATACACTTCAGGTACAACAGGAAAACCAAAAGGAATCGTCAGAGATACAGGAGGTTATGCTACGGCACTTAAATTTTCAATGCAACATATTTACGATGCAAAAGAAGGTGAAGTATTTTGGGCTGCTTCCGATGTGGGTTGGGTTGTAGGACATAGTTATATCGTTTATGGACCATTAATAAATCGAAACACAACCATTCTTTTTGAAGGAAAACCAATTCGTACACCAGATGCAAGTACCTTTTGGCGCGTAATTGCCGAACATAAAGTTAGCGTAATGTTTACCGCACCAACAGCCATCAGAGCTATTAAAAAAGAAGATCCAAATGGCGAATTCATCAAACAATATGATTTATCTTGTTTACGAATTCAATTCTTAGCAGGAGAACGTTGTGATGTAGCAACTTTAGAATGGTATCGCGAACATATTCCAGTTCCAGCAATCGACCATTGGTGGCAAACCGAATCGGGTTGGCCCATGATTGCAAATATGATGGGAGTGGAGTATTTACCTATAAAACCAGGTTCGGCAGGAAAAGCTGTTACGGGTTACGATATCAGAATTTTTGGAGAAAACGGACAAGAATTAGGTCCAAATGAAGAAGGTTATGTGGTGATCAAATTGCCATTACCTCCTGGAACTTTATTGGATTTATGGAAAGATAACGAACGTTTCAAAGCGGGTTATTTGAATAAATTTCCAGGCTACTATTTCTCTGGAGATGGTGGATTTAAAGATGATGAAGATTATATTTTCATTACAGGTAGAGTAGATGATGTCATAAACGTTGCTGGTCACCGCCTTTCAACTGCTGAAATGGAAGAAATTGTAGCTTCACATCACTCCGTTGCAGAATGTGCTGTAATCGGAATTAATGACGAATTAAAAGGTCAAATTCCATTAGCATTGGTTGTTGCAAAATCGGGAGAAGATATTGAACATTTCCAACTGCAACACGAAGTTGTTAAATTAGTAAGAGAACAAATTGGAGCTGTAGCATCGTTACGTGATGTAGTTTTGGTACAACGCTTACCTAAAACCCGTTCAGGTAAAATACTTCGTAAAATGATGCGAAGCATTGCCGATGGTGAAAACTTTCAAGTTCCTTCTACTATCGACGATGAGGCAATTATCGATGAAATCCGAGACGTTTTACAACACGATAAAATTGGGTGTTTTAAGTAAAAGCACGCGGATAATACAGATTCGATAAATCGAAACGCTGATACTTACAGATTTCCTATGTTAACTAAATTTAGTGTAACGCCTACACATTTGTTTATCTTAAATCTATGTGCCTATGTGTTTAATTTTTTGGAATACACTATATATAGTAATTTAGCAAAATAATATGAAATTCAAAAAATAGATTGGTTATATTTACACTATCAATTAAAAATAAACTAAAAAATGAGTTATTATAAAATACACGATTTAGAAAACTACTTTAAAATGTATAAGAAATCGGTACGCGAACCAAGAAAATTTTGGGATCGTATTGCCGATGAAAACTTTACTTGGTACCAAAAATGGGACAAAGTTTTTGAAGTAGATATGCAAGAAGCCAACTTTAAATGGTTTTTAAACGCAAAAGTAAACATCACTAAAAACTGCATCGACAGACATTTAGCAAAAAGAGGTGATAAAACCGCTATTATTTTCGAACCAAACAATCCGGGCGAAGAAGCGCAACATATTACATATAACGAATTATACGTTCGTGTGTCTAAAATGGCAAATGTTTTGCGTGAACAAGGCATTAAAAAAGGCGATAGAGTTTGTATTTATTTGCCAATGATTCCAGAATTAGCGGTAGCCGTTTTAGCTTGTGCTCGAATTGGAGCTATACATTCAGTTGTTTTCGCTGGTTTTTCATCTTCAGCGGTTGCTAGTCGTATTAATGATAGTGAATGCAAAATGGTAATTACTTCTGACGGAAGTTATAGAGGTAATAAATCAATTGATTTGAAAGGAATTGTTGATGAAGCTTTAGAAAAATGTCCTTGTGTTGAGACTGTTTTAGTAGTTAATAGAACCAATACGGAAGTTACCATGAAAGAAGGCAGAGATTTGTGGTTACAACCTTTAATGGATGCTGCTATTGGAAACAATGTCGCTGAAATAATGGATGCAGAAGATCCATTATTTATTTTATACACTTCGGGTTCAACTGGAAAACCAAAAGGAATGGTTCATTCAACCGCTGGTTACATGGTTTACACAGCTTACACCTTTAAAAACGTTTTCAATTATGAAGAAAATGATGTGTATTGGTGTACAGCAGATATTGGTTGGATTACAGGTCACTCTTATATTTTATACGGGCCACTTTTAAACGGTGCTACAACCGTAATTTTTGAAGGTGTTCCATCTTACCCAGATTTTAGTCGTTTTTGGGAAGTAATTGAAAAACATAAAGTTACACAATTTTATACAGCTCCAACAGCCATTCGTGCTTTAGCAAAAGAGAGTTTGGATTATGTTCAAAAATTCCCACTAAGTTCTCTAAAAGTAATTGGTTCTGTAGGTGAGCCAATTAATGAAGAAGCTTGGCACTGGTATAACGACCACGTAGGAGGAAAGCGCTGTCCATTAGTAGACACATGGTGGCAAACTGAAACAGGAGGAATTATGATTTCACCAATTCCGTTTGTAACACCTACAAAACCTACGTATGCTTCATTACCATTGCCAGGAATTCAGCCAGTTTTAATGGATGAATTGCGAAATGAAATTGAAGGAAATCAAGTTACGGGAGCTTTGTGTATTAAATTCCCATGGCCATCCATGGCGAGAACCATTTGGGGTGATCACCAACGTTATAAAGAAACTTATTTCACCGCTTTTCCTGGAAAATATTTCACAGGAGATGGAGCTTTACGCGATGAAGTAGGGTATTATAGAATTACGGGTAGAGTAGATGATGTAATAATTGTTTCTGGACATAATTTAGGAACGGCTCCAATTGAAGATGCCATCAATGAACATCCAGCAGTAGCAGAAAGTGCAATTGTAGGCTTCCCACATGATATCAAAGGAAATGCATTATATGGATTTGTAATTCTGAAAGAAACAGGAGAAAGTCGTGATAAAAATAATCTTGCAAAAGAGATTAATCAACAGATTTCTGACCAAATTGGCCCTATTGCAAAATTAGATAAAATTCAGTTTGTGAGTGGTTTACCAAAAACGCGTTCGGGTAAAATCATGCGCAGAATATTAAGAAAGATTGCTGAAGGAGACTTCTCTAACTTTGGAGACATCTCAACTTTATTAAATCCTGAAATAGTGGAAGAAATTAAAAATGGCAAACTTTAGTTTTTTAGTTTTATTGGTTAAAAACTGCTTCAGCAATGGAGCAGTTTTTTGTTTAATTTGATTAAATCTCTAATTTTCTCTTCAACTTTAAAAATAGTAAACCTGTTATAAACGCATCGCCACTAGCGGTGTGTCGATCTGATTTTTTTATTTTATAAATATCACATAATTCATCTAACGAGCTGTGTTGTTCTTGTGGTAAGTATTTTAATTTCTGATACATAATATCAGTATCCATAGCTTGATTTTGTAATTTTCCAACATCCAAACGATTCAATGCTTGATTAATCATTTCAATATCAAAATCTACATGATGTCCAACTAATGTTGCATCTTTAATAAAATCTAAAAAACGTATTACAGCTTCGGCTTCTACGATTTTTTCTTCTTTTCCTTCTCTTAAAATACCATGAATTGGCACCGATTCTGGTTTGAAAACGTCTTGTTGCAAAAAGACTTCCATAAAATCGCCTACAATAATTTGGTTGTTTTGGATAGCAACTGCACCGATAGATAAAATTCTATCCGATTTATAATCCAATCCTGTGGTTTCGCAATCAAAAACTACATAACGCTTTTCTTTACTTTGATTTTCATTAAAGTAATTTAGGTAAGTTTCCCAAAATTTAGGATAATCTTTTACTATTTTTTTAAACCAATTGAACTTCATATTACGTAAAATAAGTTAATTGGAATCGGTTTTTAATAACTTCTTGAATATCGTTAATTGGTTGGAAATCGTTTTTAAGTTTTACTTTATCTAACTTTGATAACTCACTTAAATTCAAATACCTACCGTCTGATTCGTTTTTCAAACCTTCTTCAGTTCTAAACTTTAATAATTCAGCAAAAGCGTCGCCACAAGCTTCATAAATAGGAGCGTTTTGTGGTTCTAATTCAGCTAATTTTGCATATCTCGAAATGGTATTGGCTGTATTTTTAATTCCTTTGCTCAAGGATAAAATTCGAGCAGCGTCAATCAAAGGCATTAAAGCTCTTCCTTTTAAATCAAAAGTATCTTTGTGTTCACCATCGCTTTCTACTAAAAACTGACGGAAAAACCCTAATGGTGGCGGATTTTTCAATGCATCAGCACCTAAATAGGCAAAAAACAACTGATTTTCATGAGTTTCTTCGTGAATTGTTTTGGTAATAGCATCTACTAAAGTTTCATTTCCGTACACAAAATCGTAATCGAAGAAAATGGTACACATCAGAATCCCTTTTTCTCCAGGAGCTGTAATCCAACCTTTAAATTGGTTTTGCCAATCGCTAACCGATTTACACCAAAGCGGATTGCTAGCCATCATTTCGGCAGGACAATATTCGTAACCAACTTTATTAAGCGTTTTGGTTACTTTTTCAGCTAATTCGATAAAATATTGTTTAACAGTATCGTATTTATCTTCTGGAACATCTTCAAAAACAATAGCATTGTCTTGATCTGTTAGTAAAAGTTGTTCTTTTCTGCCTTGACTTCCAATGTTCATCCAAGCAAACTGGGCTGGAGGAGGAGTTCCTATTTTCTCAATAGCTAATTCGATAGCGCGTTTGGTAATTGCTAAATTAATTTCGCCAACAATAGAACCAATATGATTAATAGGTACATTCTTATCTAACGAATGCTGAATCAAATCAGCTAATTTCTCTCTAACTTCTTTTAAATCAGCTGATTTTTGAGCACGTTTTGATTGTTTTAAAAGCACACCTGGATTGTTTGCCTGAGCCACCACAATATCGTGTTCGGTAATAATTCCAGTAATTTCAGAATCGGTAGAACCATCTTTTGTAACACATAAATGCGATACATTATTCTTTAGCATGATAATTTGAGCTTCAGCAATGGATAAGTTGTCAGCTACAGTAATTACTGGAGAAGACATGATTTTATCAATCGTTACATCTATAGAATAAAGTCCGGTTGCTATTTTAGATCGCAAATCTTTATCAGTAACAATTCCGATTGGTTTTCTATTTTCATGAATAATCATACTACCAATTTTGCTACTCGACATAGTTTGTGCTACAAATTTCACAATATCATTAGGAGAAGCCGTTATCGGATTTGAAGTATATTTTATAGGCTGATAATACTGAATTTCTGAGCTCTGATCATTGTAAATAACGTTTTCAGAAACTAATTTTCCTTTGTTGTTTTTATCATAAGGATTTCTAGTATTGGATGCAAAACTTTCTAATAAGAAGCTTAAAACCTCTGGATTTGCAATTACATAAGGTTTAAATGTTTCTATAGGAATAGCATAAATAATACTTTCTTCACGAGCTTTTGCTGTCATTAAATAATTATTCTTAGCAAAAAATGGACGTAAACCTAAAATATCGCCTTCATCACATTTATCAATTAAAACATCATCTGCATCTGAAGTTACAGATAAACCAACAGCACCAGAAGCCACTACATAAAAAAAAGAATGGGTTGCATCATTAATTTTAAATAGAGTTTGATTTTTTTCTAAGTAAATTACTTGACAAGTTTTAGCAATCTCTAACAAGTTTAGATAGGATAAACTTGAAAAGGGCGGATAATGCTTTAAAAAATCGGTGATGCGTTCGGCAATAGGGTTTTTCATAAACTCTGTTAATTTATTAAACGAAGATACAAAGTTTGTTTGGCTTATAGAAGTAATTGTTTAAATTTTCTATTTTACATAATGTATATTATAGTTCAAACACTTTATCAACTAATTTAAAACCAATTAGTTATGAAGTTTAACCCAATACCCTTAAATGTCGGGTTAATAGATTCTTTAACTATTTATCTACCATTAGATAAAATTCAGGTTATTGATGAGCGTTTAATTTCAGAATATCAAGTTTATTATCCTGAAACTGGCCAAATTATCGAAGATTTAAACCCACCAAAGCCAATTTTAATCAAAGATAATGGCATTAATTTTCGTTTTAATCGTGTCGTATTTCCGCCAAATATAATCAAAAAAGAAACTACAGAACTAATACGTTTAACATTGACCTCAAAAATGTTATTCGGTAGATACTTTGAAGGCATCAACATTGACAATTTACAAATGATTGTCGATTATATCAATACTCGTCAAATCATACGTTTTGACCTTGATACTGCATTAAATTCTATATGTAATGATATTGATATTTGTATAAATTACAACCTTGATTTTGAACCATATAAACAAAGTTTACAATACTTAAAAAAAATGGTTAAAGCTTCAAAACAACATGAAGTTACACTCTATCCACGTAAAGAAACATTCAAAAACGACAAAAATTATGGTATCGAATTCAGTAATAGAGATTCTGCGAAAATTGGCTCTCCCTTTTGTAAATTTTACAACAAAACAGAAGAATTGCTCACTAATTCCGCTGATTTTTATAATAAGTATTTATTCCCTCAATTACGTTACGGTCTATCTATTGACAATATTATTAGAAAAGAAATCACAATAAAAAACAATGCAGTAAAACAAAATTTGCGCAAAAAGAAACTTGTAAATCCTGAAAATCAATTATCAACTTTAAATGATATCCTTTCAATTTCACAAACTGAATTAACTACTATTTGCAACGTTCAGTTAAAATATTATTACGAAAAAAAGCAATTTTCTGTATCTACCGATTTAAGTCCTACAGATAAAATTATTAGTTATTATATGCATAAACTCGTAGAACTTGGTGCAGATAAATTAACGCTTCAGGAACCACTTACTTTATTTGATTGCAAAGTTCAAAAAGCACTCTCTAAAAAGAAGATTTTAAATTTAATAGATATCACTTTTGATACTGAATATTTAACCAAACAATTAGAACAAAATTCAATTACTAACCAATTTATTAAAATGCAAAATTTATGGTAAAATATCTTAAAATTCCAAAAGCACGTTTAAAATTTCTTAAAGCTGAATTAAAATTACTACGTTTAGAGTTTAGGAATAATCCTACAAATTTTAAACCTTGGTCTTACACATTAAAAGTAAATTTATTAGAACTACAAATAAAAAATCTAAAAAATTCTATCGAAATTTCTAAAGGTCTCGGTGGGGGTTACTGATACCCCCACCCCAGTTAAAAAAAACTTTAACCAAAGCACAAAAAAATGAGTACAAAAAAAGCAAAAAAAGACAGGGGTTTAATTGTTAGTCATTCAGCAAAATCCCAAAAAATTACTGATTATGTTTATGTCCTTTCTAATGGCCAAGAACTAATATTCAAAAACAAAGAATTTCCAGTAAAAGAACCACGAATAGAAAACAACGGACAATTACTAATTTTTTAAAACAAATAGAGGGGTTGCACCCCCTCTATTCTAACCTAAAAACTTCCATGTTATGGCAACAATTTCAGAATTTAGAATTTTAACATACAAAGACATTAAGACTTTGTTAGACGTTTCAGACGACAGAACCGCTAAAAAGTACTTACAAGATATTAAAGAAAGTACGGGTGCTCCAAAAGTCCTATTTTGTCATTTTAAAAAGTATTTCAAAATAGCATAAATACTACATATTCTATACAAAAATACTACATATAAGGTACAATTCAATAATTGTGCCTTTTTTCATTTCTCACATTTGCCATATAAATTTTTAATTAAATAAAAAATAGTATGAACATTATTGAAACCACAGGCGTTGCAGATGCTAAAGCGGAATTACAAAAAGGGATTGAAAGTTTAGCTTTCTTTTCTGACAAGACCGTAGACGAAATCGGCGACGAATTGATTAGTATTCAAGTCGAAAGAAACGGCGGTTCTAATCTTGAAATCACACAGGGTTTTGTAAGTTTAAAAAGATTCCTATTAGCTTCAACTTATGGAGATGACGCTATTGGTTCTTTTCCTGCTACAAATCCTGAAAGCTTCAAAACAGTTGCAGTTATTGAATTAACTGAAATGGGAGCATTAGTTATGGGTCCAAATGACAAGTTAAAACTTGCTTTGAAAAATCTTGACCCTATGAAAAAATACATTTTTGACGGTATTGAAAGTCCAGTTACTTCTGATGATGTCTACATGTATGAAGAAAAAAGCATTGCGGACGAACAAACAAACTACGATGTCAATGTAAGAAATTTTGATATTGCTATTATCGATGATGATGCAACTATTACAGAATTAAATTTTACACACGATAACGGAGTAGTAACTAAACATTCAATGCGTGAAATTAGAGCAATTTCACAAGACATTGACCCAGTTGCATACGTTCGTAATGACGGTAAAGTTTTACCAAATTTTGTTGGTTTTATTCAATTACCATTGAAAGGTATTGTAAATATCAACGTGAGAAAAAATGAAGGCAGTGTAGTCAAATTCTTTATGCGTAAAGATGTTGAATTACTTGCTATGGGTTTAATCAAATAATCTTTATTTAAGAAATGGGATTTTTCAAAAAAATTGGCGGTTTCGTAAAGAAAGCAACAAAACAAATCAGTTTTAAAAACTTGGTTAAAGTTGGTGCAGCGTTCGACCCCACAGGTATTGTAAGCGGTATGCAAGCAAGCCATGAAGCACAAAAGCAAGAAAAAGCACAAGCACAAGCAGATGCACAAGCACAAGCAGAATACAATGCTACATTACAACGTGCAAACGTTGGTATCAAGGATATTGCTAACGGTGCATTAGGCGGTGCACTTACAGGTGCTGGAAACGTTCTTGCTGGAACTCCACAAGCTGGTCAAATTGGTTCAACTTTAGTAGATAATACTGCTAACGCTTGGTTGAAAAAAAATTGGTTAAAACTTGTAGGCGGTATTTTAGGTACAGTTACTGTAGTTTTTGTTTTCGTAAAAATGTTAGGTTCAAAAAGACCTACTTACCGCAGAAGATAATGAAAGCAGTAATAGGATTGACTGGCATCGGCTTTGTTGAAGGTGTCAGTCAAGTTCCAACCGACGGGACTCCAATGATTGAGGTCGGTAAATTACTAATTCAATTAGTAATCGGTGTGGTAACATTGTTCAAAATGTTAAAAAAACCAAAAGCACCACAAGAGCAAAAAGAAGTATTATCTAATCAAAACACACAAGAGTAATGGCTGGACAAAGTAGAATTTCAACAGATAAATTTGGTAACCCTTATCAGTTAATTGGCTGTAAAGACAAAAAAGGTACAGGATTTTCAAGCGGTTATGTTGAATTAGGCGGTAAACTTTATAAAGTTGAACCATCACAGGCACAAAAAGACGGAGTTGAATTTTGGGTTAAAATTACATTAGTAAAGAAAAAACCATCTCACTCTTCAATGTAAAATCAAACGCCTATTATTTTAGGCGTTTTAAAACACTTTTATTATTATGAAAGGATTTTTAAACGGATTACGATTTGCGTTGAAATATGGCGCATATTTAACGGTTATTTTCGATATTATCGGTTACTCTATTGAGCAATTTGAAAAAATCGAAAACAAACAAAACAAGGAAGTCAACAATGATAAGTAGTAAATTCACAAAATTACTATCTCAAGCACAAATTGACAAAGTAATAGAAGTTTGTAATGATTTGGATATTAACCCAAACTGGTTACTTGCGGTTATGTACTTTGAAAGTGGTAAAACATTTAGTCCTTCAAAAACTAATAGTATTGGTTCTGTCGGTCTTATTCAATTTACAAGGGATAAAGCTGGTGTAAACTACAAAACTATTAACGGTAAACGTTACTTACTTTCTGATTTGGCAAAAATGTCATTTTCAGAACAAATGAACGTAGTTAAGGAATACTACAGAGAAGTCATAAGAACTACTAAAAAAGTTCCTGAAAGTTTTGTAGATACTTATTTGGTAACATTCTTTCCGCTTGCTGTCGGTAAAGATGATGACTTTATTTTTCAGACTAAAGGTTTAAGCGCGTCACTAATTGCTAAACAAAATCCAATCTTTGCAAAAGACGGTGTAGTAAAAAAGAAATATGTTATTGACATGTTTAAAAAGTGGTACGGTTCAATTTTCTCTGAAATCGATGTAAAAAAAAAAGTTCTAACGCAGTGTCCACATTGCAAAAAATATTTTTAAAAATGAAAGAATTTTGGACAAAACACAAAACTAAAATCATTATTGGTTTAGTTGGTTTAGTTTCTATTACTGGCGCATTTTTCTTGTATAAAAAATACAAAAAATAATGTACAAAAAGAAAATCACAAAAAAAGCCACTACTCCATTCAATTGGAAAAAGTGGCTTTATATTATTATAGGCATTATTTTATTCTTCCCTTTGGCTCGTTTCATTATTCGCCAGTATAATAAATTCAAAGGTTTAGAAACTGAAATAGATGTAGAAAATCAAGAAAACCAAAACAATGTAAATTATATTCAAAATCAAAATCCTGTTATTGCACAGAATAAAGCGGACAAAATTACTACTCGTAAAGATGTTCAAAGTGCAGCTAAACAATTGGCTCATGATTTGGGTACAAAATACAGCGATAAGAATTCTTGGTGGAGCTGGTTAGACCCACGAGGTTGGACAGAGAATGACAAAAAAGTAGCGGATACACTTATTTATCAACGTTACAATTTCAATTATCTAAAACGCCTGTATAACGAAGTTTACACAAACAACAGAGTTTTAACAGATGATTTATTTGCGTTGTTAGATGAAGCCGAACTTAAAAGAGTACAAGCTAAATTAACTTTAAATTAATCATATGAGTAAGCGATTAGTTCAATTAAGCTATGAAACATTAAAGTATTTACCTAAATTAGATTTAACTAAAAATACTTTTAAATTAATGGCGATCAACAGAAACAAAAAAATTGTTTTTGTTGAACTTACTAAATTTGAATTGGTTTATTTAGAAAAACAAGTTTACACTATTCATAGTGCTATTCTTCCAGATGACTTATTTGTATTGGCTATTTTCAACGAAAAAAATCAATTGCATCAAGTTAATGCTGAAAGTTTGTTTTTCACAAATTTAAGTTTAAAAGAAGTGTATTTTTACGGTAAAGAAATGCACGATTTGGATTGGTTGTATGAGGGCGATTTTAGAAAAAAAGATAGTTATTTTTACATAATTCCATAAAATTTAAAAATTTATGTATATTTGTCGATGAAACGGTGTTAGTCGCACCTCTCAAAATAGAGTTCAGATATATGCAAGCCTTTAATTTTATATACAATCCACAATAAAGAACCTATACGAGAAATTGTATAGGTTTTCCTTTTTCTACTCTATCAAGCCTCCAGCGTTAAGCAAAATGATAATTTTGTAGCTGGTTCGTGACAGGCAAAATAAAAAAAAACAGCCGATAGGCGTTCCTTAAATAAATTAAAAATTGTCCTTTTTAATTTATTTCCGCAAAGGAGCCCGGTAGGCGATTGCTAATTTTAATTTAAATTATTATGAAAATTTATTCTTTTATTTTTATTTTTCTAACTTCATTTTCATTTTCGCAAACTTCTGTTAAAAATGAAAAAA
This sequence comes from Flavobacterium sp. UBA7663, assembly GCF_002483315.1. Classification (GTDB taxonomy): domain Bacteria; phylum Bacteroidota; class Bacteroidia; order Flavobacteriales; family Flavobacteriaceae; genus Flavobacterium. Next base: position 37,695 of record NZ_DLHR01000001.1, on the reverse strand, counting down.
TTTCTTTTTCAGAATATGACAATTTAAAGTATATTCAGTCATTAGATGAAGACTTTGTTTTTACTGAAAACATTGTTAGATACTATGAGAAAAATAGTTCTACCTCTTATTCTCTTTCAAACTTTACTATTGGTAATAAAACCGTTACTATTATAATTTATCCTACTTCAACAATTGAATATATTATTAATAATAACATTGCTAATATTGAGTACACAACTACAGGAACTTTAAAAATTAACGGTTCAAACAAATTTTTAACTATATCATCATGCAACGTTGAAGATTGTACATACTGGATTTACGTTAATAAAGATGAAGTTTATAAAGCAACTGCAAAAGTAAATTAATAAAAAAAGCGAATAGTTCATCGGTGTTAGTCGCACCTCCCTATTCGCTGTATATAATTCAGATATATGAGTGCAAATATAATACATTTTTCTAACTATACAATTTTACATGTTGTATATTATAGGTCAAATTTAAATTACTTCAAAATTTGTTAAAATACTACTCAAAACGTTTGTGTAAAACTATGAAAAAGTTTAGTTTTGCTAACTATATTATTATGAATCATGGAAAATAGACAAGCCCTTAAATTAATCGAAAAGATTCAGAAAGAATTATTTAAAGATAATTTTGAAGTTTCTGAAATTGTAACAGATTTAAAAAAACTTAGAGAGATTACCTTAGAACTAAATAATCCAGTTGAAACTAAAGCTTTACGTTTAGCCTACGAACATTTAGAAAATAACAATGGATTTTTTATTGGTATTCCAGATGATGAACCAATTGACAGTAAAGATACTGAATTAGAAGTGAAAATTTCAGACGAAAATAATGTAGAAAGTTTCAATTATTTCCTTTCATTATTAACTGATTTAGAAAAGAAAAATAATGTTTTAGACTTAAAAGAATATAACAAAGCGTTTTTAGCTTACTAAGTTCTAAATTCTATTTTACATAATGCAAATCGGTAGATATTTTTTACCGATTTTTTTGTTTTTCTTAACGCTATTATTACAACAAACCAACTAATTTTGTTTAAAATTAAAATTCCCAATGTCTAAAGTAAAAAAATCAAGAGTAAAACTACTACATCAATACTATAAATATACTGGTTTCTATTCTTTCATTTGGCAAGGTGTTAAAGGCGCTATATTGCCAACAGCTATTATTGTTGCTATACTTTTCTATGTTAATTATAAAGTTATTAATCTGAATGAAGCCTTGCTATATATAACGCAAAACTTCAGTGATTTATTCATATTTGGTATATTTCTTGCCTCTGAAAGTGTTTTAGGATTAATTCCACCCGATATTTTTATTGCCTGGACAAAAAATACCGAATCACCACTACTCTACTTATCTATTTTAGCTTTTCTATCCTATTTAGGTGGTGTAATTGCTTATTTTATGGGAATGGCAATCGTGGCAATTCCTTCAATTAATAAGTATTTATATGGAAAAATGTCGAAACACATTATTAATATGCAAAAATGGGGAGGATTTTTAATTGCCGTTGGTGCTTTACTTCCATTGCCTTTTGCTATTGCTTGTTTAGCGGCTGGAATGATTAACTTTTCAAGAAAACATTTCTTTTTGTTTGCTTTACTACGTTTCTTCCGATTCATAATTTATGGATTTGTAATATATTCTGCTTTATCATGATGAAATCATTTAGATCAATTGCTCTTTTAGAAGGAATTTCTACTCTTGCATTATACTTTTTTGCAATGCCAATGAAATATATTGCTGGTGATCCTATTTATGTAAAAAACATAGGAATGGCTCACGGCGTTCTTTTTATGTTGTATATTGCTTTTGCAATTTTGAATAAAAATTCTCAAAAATGGACAATTAAAGAATTTGCCATCATTTGTTTAGCATCTTTATTTCCATTTGCAACTTTTTATATTGACAAAAAATATTTACAACCAAAAGAAGCATAAAACTTGAAAATTTTTAACTGGGCATACGACATATTCAAAAGTCTCAATTTTAGTGATGATGTTTCTTCTTATTTAAATTTGGGAGTAAATATTGTTATTTTAGTTGCTGTATCCTATATTTTAGATTTTATATTCAAAAAGGTATTTATTATTATTCTAGCTATTGTTGCGGCAAAAACTAAATCATCTTTTGATGATTTTTTAGTTGCTAATAAAACCGCAAAGTATTTAGCTCATTTACTGCCGCTTCTTTTTATATATAAAACAGTTCCGGTAATTCTCAAAAAATTCACGTATTGGGAAGATTTTTTTGAAAAAGGAGTGAAAATTTACATCATTATACTTTCACTTTGGATTACACGAAGTATTTTCAATGCGTTGAAAGATTATTTAAAGCAAAAACCAAGATTTAGCGACAAACCAATTGATAGTTACATTCAAGTAATTATGATTGTTTTATGGATTTTTGGAATTACATCCTTTGTATTGATAATGTTTGATACCAATGTAAAAACATTAGTAACCACTTTCGGAGCCATTTCAGCCTTAATTTTCCTAATTTTTAAAGATACAATTCTTGGTTTTGTTGCCAGTATTTCGGTTTCTGTGAATGATATGGTTCGTATTGGCGATTGGATTACAATGGATAAATTTGGTGCCGATGGTGATGTTATTGAAATTAATTTAGCAACTGTTAAAGTTCGAAATTTTGATAATACAACGACTACTATTCCAACCTACAGCTTAATATCGGATAGTTTTAAAAACTGGCGTGGTATGTTAGATTCTGATGGAAGAAGAATTAAACGCTATATTTTGATTAAAGCAAATTCAGTTCGATTCATTCAATCTGAAGAATTAGAAAACTTTAAGAAAATTCAACATTTAACAGCTTATATTGATCATCGACAAGCAGATATTGACAAATATAACACTAACAACGGAATCGATAAATCAGTAATTGTAAATGGAAGAAATCTAACTAATTTAGGTTTGTTTAGAAAATACATTAATCAATACATTCAATCACATCCAGGAATTAATAAAGATATGCATTTAATGGTGCGTCATTTGCAACCCACAGAAAAAGGAATTCCCTTAGAAATTTACTGTTTTTCAAAAGACAAAACTTGGCTAAATTACGAACACATTATGGCAGATATTTTTGACCACATCATGGCTTCAGTTGCACATTTTGATTTAGAAATTTTCGAATCCATTACCAATCAGAAAAATAATAATTAGTTTATTTAAACAAACATATCTTACATAAATTGTAAAATAATCCATAAAAGACTATTTTTACCGCCCAAATAATGATAACAATGAAGAAAATTATTTTTATAGCAACACTATTAGTTGCAATACCAGAAATTAACGCTCAAGAAACTAAAACCACTTCTTCTGAATTTAACAAATGGTCAATCGATGTTAATGCGGGATTTAGCAAACCAACCGCTCCATTTTCAACGAATTATTATTCAAGTAATACCAATTTTATACACGGAGATTTAGGTGTTCGTTATATGATGAATAATAAATTTGGTTTAAAACTAGACTTTGGTTTAGATTCATTTAAAAATGATTCAGAGAGTTTTGAATTTGAAGGCAAATACTACAGAACAAGTATTCAAGGTGTTGTAAACTTAGGTAGAGTTTTAAATTTTGAAGATTGGACTAATACAATAAATCTTCAAGCGCATTCAGGTGTAGGATTTTCATTCATGACGAATGATAATTTTGATGGAAATGATGACATGACTAATTTTATATTAGGATTAACAGCACAATTCAAATTATCTAATAGAGTGGCTTTAAATGCTGACTTCTCTATGATAAACAATGTAAACCAACAATATACTTTTGATGGTATTGAAGAACCAGCTGTTAAAGAAGACAGGGGTTTTAATAGTACTATATATAACGCTAGTATTGGTTTATCTATATATTTAGGTAAACATGGAAAACACGCAGATTGGGATACTTCAAACTCTAAATTAGACGAATTAGAAAGAAGAGTTACTGAATTAGAAACAAAACTTTTAGATACTGATAAAGATGGTGTTGCAGATTATTTAGATGAAGAAAAAAATTCAGCTCAAAATGCAATTGTTGATACAAAAGGAAGAACTATTGACGGAAATAATAATGGTATAGACGACAAAGTTGAAGCTTATGTAGATGGTAAAACTAAAGTTACTCCTACACAAGGTCAATCTATTGAAGACATGATTAATGGTGGTTACATTACGGTTTTATTTGACTTTAATTCTTCTCAACCAACGGCTGATTCATACAGTGCAATCAATTTTGTTACACAATACTTAAAATCAAATCCAAATTCAAGTGTTGAAATCGTTGGATATGCAGATGAAATTGGAAAATCTGAATACAATAAAACACTTTCTGCTTCAAGAGCAAATTTCGTAAAAGATGTAATTACAAAAGCAGGAATTAATGCTTCAAGATTAACCGTTGCAGGTCAAGGAGAAGATGCTTCAGTTGATGCTTCTTCTGCTGATGCAAGAAGATTGGTAAGAAAAGTAATTTTCAAATTGAAGTAATTAACAACTGATTCTTAATAACTTAAAATAACCTTCAAGAAATTGGAGGTTATTTTTTTTAACTTTAATACAAACTAATTCACTTTATTATGAAAACGAAAGACGAATCGCTTTTAGAAATTAGAGGAGCAAGTATTGGCACGATTACTGATCAATCGAGTTCCGAAGAAAAGTTTCAAAATCAGACATTGCGACCTATTTTGAAATTCCAAAATGAATTGTTTATTGAAGTTTTTAGAAATTATGCTGTCAAACAAAAAAGCGTTTATTTCACTCTTTCTCCCGAAAAGAAAGAAAATTATATTGAAAATGCTATCCAGCGCGATATCAAGTTCCGAAATTCATTAAAAGGAATTGTTTTCGGAATGTTTACCGTTTCGGAATACAAAGAATACATTCAAAATTCATCTAACTTAAACAAAAGAATGATGAATTTACTAATTGAACGCTTAAAAAGTCAAATTCAGATTATTTAATAAATCGATTCTCCATTCAAATCGGTGCTTAATACTTCGCTCATATAATCGAAGAAAGGTCGCATGGCTTGAAAAGTAACTAAAACTTCTTCTTGAAAATTAGGAGCCAACACTTCTTTGTCCGAAAAACTTCGAGTGAGTAAATATTGCTTTTTACGAATCAAATCAATCGCTGGATGCGTTTTATCGAAACCTTTTGGAGCTGTTTTTAACTCCTCGCCTTTTAACTCTCCAAAAAACTTCTTGAATGTTTCATCAGCAATAATCGCTCTGATTTCTTCATCATCCATTTCAAATTCTTTACGAATACGATTCAAATCCGCAGCATTTGGTTCCCAAAAACCGCCACCTACAAAACTTCCTCCAGGTTCAATATGCAAATAGTAGCCACCACGAAGCATGGGTTTGTTTCGGGTAAACCCAACGCTGAAATGATTTTTATAAGGTGCTTTATCTTTTGAAAACCGCACATCGCGATAAATTCTAAAAATTTGAATGCGTTCAATACTATCTATTTTTCCCAACTGCTCGCCTAACGATATAAAAAATGTTTTGGCTAGCTTTTGTTCGGTTTCAAAGGCTTTTTTATTAGCCGCAAACCAATCGCGGTCGTTGTTTTCTTTAAGTTTTGTTAAAAATTCTAAGGTTGATTTTTGCAGCATATTTTTTTAGGTTTAAACACATAGACACAATAGTTTTATTTTAATCTATGTGACTATGTGTTTTTAGAAACAATTATTTTTTTAAACGGTCTTCTATAAATTCGATTTGGGTTTTACCATGTGGTTTTGGTTTTCCATTTTCATCTAAATTCACCATCGTAATGTTATCAATCGTGATGATTTTTTCACGTGTCATCATATTACGAACTTCACATTTCAATACTAACGATGATTTTCCAAATTGCGCCACATCTAAACCAATTTCCACAATATCGCCTTGTTTGGCGGCGCTCATGAAATTAATTTCACTCATAAACTTGGTTACCACTTTAGGGTTTTCCAATTGCACAATCGAATACAAAGCAGCTTCTTCATCTATCCAAGCCAATAATTTACCACCGAATAACGTTCCGTTGGCATTCAAATCTTCGGGTTTAACCCATTTTCTTGTATGGAATCGCATCTTGAATTTTTATTTTAAAGGTAAGAATTTTTGGAGAAATTTGGATATATTTGAGGTACTGTATTTTTTGTGAGAGCTAAAATAAAAATATAATGAATCTAACGGGCAATTGGCAAGGTTTTTATGAATATGGTAGTGGTTATGATTTACCCTATTTTGGACAACGTGTACATATTAAAGCTTCCATAACTGATGTAAATGGTTCTTTTACGGGAGAAATTGTAGAAGATGGTTCTGTTTTTTCTGTAAAATTAGAAGCAACAATAAAAGGATTTATTGAAGATGGTTTTATTTCTTTTGTCAAAAAATATCCGAAAAGACCTATCATCGTTGAACATTCAACTACAATCAATTATGAAAGCGGTTCTTTAGAAATTGAACACGAAGGTATTGTTGATGAGCAAAATAATTCAATCTATGGAAATTGGTTTATTATTGAAACAATAACAGATGAATTTGGTACTTTTGAAAACACATCTCAAGGAATTTGGCTTTTAACCAAACTATAAGAACCTTACTTCTCTCTTCCTTTCAAAACTTCCACTACATCTTGCAACTGAAAACCTTTCGCTTGCAATAAAATTAAGTAGTGAAACAATAAATCGGCACTTTCGGATAAGAACAAATCGTCGTTGTTGTCTTTGGCTTCAATAACTACTTCAACGGCTTCTTCACCTACTTTTTGAGCAATTTTGTTAATGCCTTTTGCAAATAATGAGGCAACATAACTCTTTTCCGCATCAGCATTTTCTTTACGTTTTGCAATAGTATTTTCTAATTTTGATAAATACCCAAATTCCTGATTATTAGATTCTTGCCAACATGTATCTAAACCTGTATGACAAGTTGGGCCTGCTGGTTTTACTTTCACTAAAAGTGTATCGTTATCACAATCTTCTTTAATAGAAATTAATTCTAAGAAGTTACCACTCTCCTCGCCTTTTGTCCATAATCGGTTTTTCGTACGACTGAAAAAAGTTACTTTATTAGTTGCCAATGTTTGGTCAAGAGCTACTTGATTCATATAGCCTAACATTAAAACATTTTTGGTTTCGCTGTCTTGAATGATGGCTGGGATAAGGTTATCTGGGGTTTTGTTGAAGTTTACTTTCATGGTTATTGATTTTGAAACACATAGTCACATAGTTTTTTAAATATTTCTATGTGTCTATGTGTTTAATTTTACAATCTAATTGCAATATTTTGATTCTTTAAAAACTGTTTTAATTCTGGAATTTCGATTTCTTGGTAGTGAAAAACACTAGCTGCTAAAGCGGCATCAGCTTTTCCATTGATAAATGTATCAGCAAAGTGTTCCATAGTTCCAGCGCCACCAGAAGCGATGATTGGAATGTTTACGATTTCGGATAATTGGGCTAAGGCTTCATTGGCAAATCCGTTTTTGGTTCCGTCATTACTCATAGAAGTGAATAGAATTTCTCCAGCACCACGTTGTTCCACTTCTTTTGCCCAATTGAATAAATTTAATTCCGTTGGAACTTTTCCACCAACTAAATGAACTATCCAATCACCATCGATTTGTTTGGCATCAATGGCAACTACTATACACTGACTTCCATATTTTGCAGCAATTTCGTTTATCAAATCAGGATTTTTAAAGGCTGAAGAGTTAATCGAAATTTTATCCGCACCATTGCGAAGCAAAACATCAACATCAGCAACAGATGAAATCCCACCACCAACAGTAAACGGAATATTTATCGCAGCAGCAACTTTTCGAACCAAGTCGATTAATGTCGCGCGACGTTCTTCTGTGGCTGAAATATCAAGGAAAACTAGTTCGTCTGCACCGGTTTCAGCGTATTTTTTTGCCAGTTCTACTGGATCACCAGCATCTTTTAAATCCACAAAATTAACACCTTTCACGGTCCTTCCGTTTTTGATATCTAAGCAGGGAATAATTCTTTTTGTAAGCATTGTAGTATTAAGATTTGAGTATTAAGTATTAAGACAAAATGTAGTTTTCCAATTGCTTCAAAGTAATTCTACCTTCATAAATGGCTTTTCCAATAATAGTTCCTTCACATCCTAATTCAGCTAATTTTGGTAATTCATCGAAAGAGGAAATACCTCCAGAAGCGATTAGTTTTAAACCTTGGGTTTGTTCTAAAATTCTTTGATACAATTCAAAACTTGGGCCTTCTAACATACCGTCTTTAGATATATCAGTACAAATTACATATTGGATTCCTTCCTTTTGATAACCTTGAATAAAAGGAATAACTTCTTCTTTTGATTCTTCTAACCACCCTGAAATAGCCACTTTTTCATTCATTGCATCGGCTCCTAAAATGATTTTATCTGCCCCGTATCGCTGAATCCAACTCTTAAAAACTTCTGGTTTTTTGATGGCAATACTTCCTCCTGTGATTTGATTGGTACCACTTTCAAAAGCAATTTTCAAATCCGCATCTGATTTCAAACCACCACCAAAGTCGATTTTTAAACTCGTTTTGGAAGCAATTTGTTCCAATACTTTATAATTCACAATTTGGCTTGATTTTGCTCCATCTAAATCGACTAAATGCAAATACTGAATTCCATGTGCTTCAAATGATTTGGCTACTTCTAATGGGTTTTCATTGTATATTTTCTTCGTATCGTAATCTCCTTTGGAAAGTCGGACACATTTTCCGTCGATGATGTCTATGGCTGGGATTATTCTCATTTTACATTTTTTTGGAACACAGATAGTTAAAATTGAAGAAATTATTAAAATTTTTCTTATTTCTTAAATCTGTGTTCCTATTTTTAAAATTAAAGGTTTAAAAAGTTTTTCAAAATTTGTGCTCCGAATGTTCCGCTTTTCTCTGGGTGGAATTGTGCTCCAAAGAAATTATCACGTTGTAATGCTGTGCTATATTCTTGTTGGTAATTTGTTGTAGCAATAGTGTTTTCAGACAGTGGTGCATAAAAACTGTGCACCAAATACATGAATTCGTTTTCTTTAATTCCTTCAAACAATGGCGATTGCAGATTGTAAATCGTATTCCAACCCATTTGAGGCACTTTAACCTCGTTTGAAAATTTGACAACATTGACATTAAAAATTCCTAATCCATTCGTGTTACCTTCTTCCGAATGTTTACACATCAATTGCATGCCCAAACAAATTCCTAAAACCGGTTGTTTTAAGGTTGGAATCAAAACATCTAAACCACTTTCTTGCAACATTTTCATTGCACTACTCGCCTCACCTACACCAGGAAAAACAACTTTTTCAGCGGATTTTATAGTGTTCCAATCGTTGGTGACAGTTCCTTCAAAACCAAGTCGTTCCAAAGCGAATAAAACACTTTGCACATTTCCGGCACCGTAATCAATTATAGCTATTTTCATTACAACATTCCTTTTGTACTTGGTAAAATCATTTTTTCTGCATCACGTTTTACAGCAGCTTTTATGGCTTTGGCGAAAGCTTTGAAAATGGCTTCGATTTTATGGTGTTCATTTGTGCCTTCTGCTTTGATATTAAGATTAGCTTTGGCACCATCTGTGAATGATTTGAAGAAGTGAAAAAACATTTCAGTAGGCATTTGACCAATCATTTCACGTTTGAATTCAGCTTCCCAAACTAACCAGTTTCTTCCACCAAAATCGATTGTTACTTGAGCCAAACAATCATCCATTGGTAAACAAAATCCGTAACGTTCGATGCCTAGTTTGTTGCCTAACGCTTTTGCAAAAACTTCTCCTAAAGCAATCGCAGTGTCTTCTATTGTGTGGTGCTCATCGACTTCTAAATCGCCTTTGACTTGGATATCTAAATCCATTTGTCCGTGACGCGCAATTTGATCTAACATGTGATCGAAAAAAGAAATTCCGGTATTGATGTTACTTTTTCCAGTTCCGTCTAAATTTAAAGTGATGTCAATAGCTGTTTCATTGGTTTTTCGGGAAATGGAAGCGGTTCTGTTTTTTAGTTTCAAAAACTCATAAATCTGTTGCCAATCGTTTGTTTCCAGAGCAATTATTGATTGTAATTCTTCTTGTTTGACAGATATTTCAGTGGTCCCTAAATGGGTTTCATCGTTTATAAAAATAGCTTTTGAACCTAAATTTTTAGCCAATTCCACATCGGTAAGTCGATCGCCAATTACAAATGAATTTTGTAAATCATATTCATTAGAAAAATAAGAAGTTAACAAACCTGTTCCCGGTTTTCTGGTATTTTTATTTTCACTTGGAAATGATTTATCTATAAAAACTTTTTCAAAAATGACACCTTCATTTTCAAAGGTTTTCATGATAAAATTGTGAACTGGCCAAAACGTTTCTTCGGGAAATTTTTCAGTCCCTAAACCATCTTGATTAGTAATCATCACCAATTCATAATCTAATTCATTGGCAATTTTACTCAAGAAGGAAAGGCATTTTGGGTAAAAAATCATTTTATCAAAACCATCAATTTGTTCGTCGATAGTTTCTTTTATAATTGTTCCATCGCGGTCGATGAATAATACTTTTTTAGGCATTGTTGAAAGATTTTAATAGTTCAATTACTCGTTCGTTTTCTTCTTTATTTCCAATCGTAATACGCAAACAATTTTCACATAAAGGTTGATTACTTCTGTTGCGAACCACTACTCCATTATCTAAAAATTGTTGATAGCGATAATTTGCATCATCTACTTTAATCAAAATAAAATTAGCATCGGAAGGAAATATTTTTTCTATAAATTTAGTTGATTTTAAAGCAACTATGAGTTTTTCTTTTTCTACCAAAATTTTTCTTACTTGTGCTTTCAGCGTGCTTTGCAATAATTTTTTTTCAGCAGTTTCTTGTGAAAGAATATTTACATTATATGGTGGCTTTATTTTGTTTAGTACTGCAATAATAGGCTTTGAAGCGTACAAAATTCCAATTCGTAAACCTGCCATAGCATAAGCTTTTGATAAGGTTTGAGTAATGATTAAATTTGGAAAATCTTTCAATTCATCCAACCAACTTTTGTTAGCAGAAAAATCAATATATGCTTCATCTAGAACAACTAAACCCTTGAAATTATTCAAAATTTTGATGATAGTTTCGTCAGCAAATGAATTTCCAGTTGGATTATTGGGCGAACACAAAAAAATGATTTTTGTATTCTTATCCACAGTATTCAAAATAGCATCAACATTCGGCTGAAATTCTTCATTTAGCAACACTTCACGGTTTTCAATTGCATTGATATTGGCTAAAACACCATACATTCCATACGTTGGCGGCAATGTGATGATGTTATCTTGATTTGGTTCACAAAACGCTCTGAAAATCAAATCTAACACTTCATCACTACCATTTCCTAATAAAATATTTTCCACATAAATATCTTTTTTATCAGCAATTGCAGCTTTCAAGTCTTTTTGTTGTGGATCAGGATAACGATTTATTCCGTTTGAAAATGGATTTTCATTAGCGTCTAAATAAATCATTGGTTTGGTAAACTGTTCAAATTCGTCGCGCGCTGAGGAATAGGGACTCAGTTTTTTTACGTTTTCTCGGACTAGGTTTTCTAAATTCATAGCTCTTATTTTAATCTTAATGTAACTGCATTTTTGTGTGCTTGTAAACCTTCGGCTTCCGCCATTGTTTCAATTGCTTTTCCGATGTTTTGAATACCTTCATTTGATATTTTTTGAAAGGTCATCGCTTTTAAGAAACTATCTAAATTTACACCACTATAACTTTTGGAATAACCATTTGTTGGCAGCGTATGGTTAGTTCCAGAAGCATAATCACCAGCGCTTTCTGGAGTATAGTTTCCAATGAAAATCGAACCTGCGTTTTGAATGCCGTCAACGAAATAATCTTCATTCTTAGAACATACAATAAAATGCTCTGGGCCGTACTCATTAATAAACGATAAAGCAGTTTTTTCGGTTTCAACGAAGATTAATTTGGAATTATTAATTGCTACTTGAGCGATTTCTTGTCTTGGCAGTTCTTTTAATTGTTTGTACACTTCTTCTTCTACATCGTTTAAAATGTTTTTATTCGTAGTAACCAAAATCACTTGGCTATCTTTTCCGTGTTCGGCTTGACTTAGCAAATCAGAAGCTATGAAACTTGGAATTGCGGTTTCATCTGCATATACTAGTAATTCACTTGGACCTGCAGGCATATCAATAGCCACACCGTTTTGAGAAGCAAATTGTTTCGCAATTGTTACAAATTGATTACCAGGTCCGAAGATTTTATATACTTGCGGAATCGTTTCTGTTCCAAAAGTCATACCAGCAATAGCTTGAATTCCACCTACTTTATAGATTTTAGTTACACCACACAAATCAGCAGCATATAGAATTGCAGAATTTATTTTTCCATTTTTATCCGATGGCGAACACAAAACAATTTCTTGACAACCTGCTAATTTAGCTGGAACGGCCAACATTAAAACCGTTGAAAATAACGGAGCTGTTCCGCCTGGAATGTATAAACCAACTTTTTGAATCGGTCTTTTTTCTTGCCAACAGGTAACTCCGATGGTAGTTTCAACAACTATTTTATCCGTTTTTTGGGCTGAATGAAATTGTTCAATGTTTGATTTGGCTAATTGAATTGCTTCTTTTAGTTGATCAGAAACTTCATTTTTTGCGGTTTCAATTTCTTCTGAAGTCACTTGAATGTTCTCCAAAGTCACGCCATCAAAGAAAGATGCATATTTTGCTATGGCTTTGTCGCCTTTTTGTTGTACTTCTTTAAAGATTTGCTTAACCGTTTCTTCTACATCAGAGAACGTTTGGGTTGGTCTTTTGCAAATTTCTGACCAAGTTTCGGGTTGTGGGTTATATATTTTTTTCATAAGTCTATATTCTTAATTCTATTCTCTTTTTTCTTTTAAAGGACCATTTTCTCAATTGGGCAAACCAAAATACCTTCAGCTCCAGCTTCTCTAAGTTGGTCAATGACTTCCCAAAATTTATCTTCGTCAATTACAGAATGCACACTACTCCATCCCTCTTCGGCTAATGGCATAACGGTTGGGCTTTTTAAAACAGGAAGAATTTTGCTGATATCAACGATTTTTTCATTGGGAACATTCATTAAAATATATTTTGATTTTCTAGAACGTAGAACGGATTGAATTCGGAATTGTAACTTGGCTAATAGTTGCGTTGCTTCATTAGAAATTTGAGGTGAAACCGCTAAAACGGCTTCACTTTTTAAGATCACTTCCACTTCTTTTAAACCGTTTTTAAACAAAGTACTTCCACTAGAAACGATATCTACAATCGCATCTGAAAGTCCGATGTTTGGGGCAATTTCAACCGAACCTGAGATTTGGTGAATGTCTACAGAAATTCCTTTCGAAGAAAAGTAATCCACAACCGTTTTTGGATATGAAGTGGCAACACGTAATCCGTTTAAATCTTGAATAGAATTGTAGTTGAAATTCTTTGGAACCGCTACCGAAACTTTACATTTGGAAAAACCTAATTTCTCTGCAATTTGAATGTTTTGCCCTTTTTCTACCAATAAGTTATCACCAACAATGGCAATATCAACAACGCCATCAATCAAATATTGAGGAATATCAGAATTTCGTAAATAATAGACTTCTAATGGAAAATTGGAAGCAGTAACTTTGAGTTGATCGTTTCCATTATATACAGAAATTCCACAATCTTTTAAGATTTGAATACTTTCATCGTGAAGGCGACCTGATTTTTGAATAGCAATTTTTAATGTGTTCATTTTTAATTTTTGTTTTAAAAAAGTACACCAAGGGATTTGTAAAAAATGCTTAACAACAAAAAACCCGCTTGATGCACTCAAACGGGTTAATAGTTTATATGGTATAATTACATAGCATCACTACTTCGCTTGAGCGGAGGTATGATGATGATGATGTAATTGATTTAAAAACATAATTTCTGTTATTTTAACAATGCAAATGTAACGACTTAATTTTCGAATAAACAAAACTTTTTAAAAAATTATATTTTGTTTAGTGATCATCATTATCCAATCCTTCTTCATTACTTTCAGTTGAAGCATTGTTAATATTGGCATTTTCTCTGATTTCGGTATGACGTATTTCGCCACCTGAAGTTCCTACTGACTTAGACAAAACTGCAGCACCAATTGCTAAAACTAAAACAACATAAGAAACAATTGGTGCTTTTGCATGTTTTTTAAAATTGGCAACTAGGCCTAAAATGGAAAGAATTCCTATAACATAAAGTACTTTCATGAAGGTTTCTGCAATTTCTTCATGTTCATGAATGATTTCGTGTGAAACACCTAATTCTTCAACAATTTCTTCTGCTCCTTCTCCTGTCATCATAGTTGCTTTTGCCATAATCATGCAAAATATAAAAATGACATAAGCTGTGTTGATCAAAATTGTTTGTTTTTTGATGATTCCGAATGCTAAAATTCCTATTCCAAAGAATAATCCAATAATAGGAAAATGGTTGAAAACCATGTGTAAATGTGCGTCATTCATAATTTCTATTTTTTAATTAGTTAATTCGAATACTCCTTTTGTTAGTAATTTTGTTTCAGTATTAACATTATCATCAGGCATAATTTCAATGAATTTTTCTGATTTTTCACCTACCGTAACAGCAACTTTTTTAAATTTATATTCAGTTGTTTTACTGTTTAAAACCAAAACATAATGTTTGTCATTTTCTGTAATGATAGCATCAGATGGAACTCCAAATCCTTTTTTAGCATCTGTAATTATGTTAGCTTCTACAAACATTCCAGATAACAATTTTCCTTTTATTTCTGGTGATAGTGTACCAAAAACCGAAATAGTTCTGTCCTTACTTTCTATCGATTTTCCGACTAATTGTACGTTAGAACTGAATTGTTCTTTACTTGCTTCGGGTACTTTAAAAGTGATTTTTTGACCTTGTTTTACATGTAAAATATCTTTTTCAAAAATGCTTAAATTCAGGTGTAAATAATTGGTATCCACAATTTCTAAAATTACATCGGAAGGTGACATAAACATGCCAACATTTGCATTCATCACTGTTACATCTCCGGAAATGGGTGCCGAAATTGTAATTTGTGAAGTAAATTTTCCACGCTCAACATTAGCTGGATTGATGTTTAACAACACTAATTTTTCGCGTAAGCCTTGATACATTCCTTTTGCTTGTCGGTAATCACTTTCTGCTTTTAGATAGTTTTTTTGTGAAGTGATTTTTTCATTGTACAATGTTTTCTGACGTTCAAATTCGGATTTCAAATAGTTAATTTGTTCGGCAACTTCTACATAATCCTTTTGTAAATCCAGATAATCGGTGTTTTCTAAGGTAATTAGAGCTTGTCCTTTTGCAACTTTATCACCCACTAATAATTTGGTAGCTTTTACATAACCGCCTAAAAATGTAGTTACTTTAGCTCTATATTGTGGTGGAACATCAATTTTCCCAGAGGATTTTACTGTAACTTCGAAATCTTGTTCCATTGGTGAACCTATTTCCATTTTTGACGATTGAAATTGGGCTTCAGTTACCGTAATCAATCCGTCATCAACTACTTTTTCTTCTGCGACATCTTGTTTGCATGAAAATAAAAGAGTTGTTATTGTTGCTATGTAAAATATTTTTTTCATCTCTAATTTATTGTAAATTAATATATTGTAAGTCTAATTGTGTCTTATTGAATTGGTTTACGGCATCTAAATAATCAACCTGAATTGTGGTTGCATTTTCTAAACTTTGTATGAATTGAAAAAAATCAATTTCACCATGTTTGTAACTCATGTTAGCAACTTTAATGATTTCCTGAGAAACTTTCTTTCCGTATTGATTATAGTAATCGATGGCTTGGTTATATTGCTCTAATTCGCTGTTTTTCTGGTTGATGTGTGCATCAATTTTAATTAACTCATGTTGTTTTTGTTCTTCCCAAGCTTGAGTTTCTAACTTAGCTACTTTCGATTTGGCAACATTTCCATTAAACAATATTGGAACAGCAACACCTACTTGAAATCCATATAAAGATTGCGAAATTCCGCTATTTCTTCCTTGAAAATATTCCACATTTAAATCGGGTAACCAATGCTGTTTCTGGAGTTGTTCATTAGATTTATATTTTTTTGTAATACTTTCTAAATAAGAGCTATAAAATTCTTTACTTGAAGTATTTAATATAGTATTTATTGGTTTAATTTCATCTGTTTTTACACTAATTTTTCCCTCAGACTGCACTAAAGCTTGCAATAATTCTAATTGTGCTTTTTTCTCTTTATCTAATTGCGAAAGTTTGGTTCTAATTTGTCTAAATTTAGCTTCAGCGGTTATTTTTTCCAAGTAATTGGTTTCGCCTAATTCAAATCTTCTGTCGCTTGCTTTAGAGAAATTTTGGTACAAACTATCTAAATAGCAGTACAATTTTTCTTTATGTTGCACATATACAATTTGATGATATATTTTTGAAACTTCAAATTTGAGTTTGTTTTTTTGCAATTCGAAAGAAGCCTTTTGACTTTCTAATTCAGCTTTATAGACCTTTTTTTGAGCACCATAAACCGTTGGAAAAGCAAATGATTGCTGTACTCCAAATACTTTTAAGGGTTCGTTATTTGTGGCTAAATTATTTTGATCATAACTGTAATACACATTCGTTTTATCAAAAGAATAAGCCGTTTTTACGTTTGCATTTGCTTTGTCGATTTGCAATTGTCCAGCTTTTACTAATTTATTGTTTTGTAATGCTTTAGCCATAATTGAATCTAATTCCGTATTATTTTCTTGAGCAAAACCAAAGCTTGTTGCAAATAAAAATAGTAAAATATAAGTTCCGCTTACATGTTTTTTGAATTTTGGTTTTTTGAATTCTTTCTCATCAAAAACTTTGAATAAAATAGGCAATACAATCATGGTTAACAGTGTTGCAGTGAATAATCCACCAATAACTACGGTAGCTAATGGGCGTTGTACCTCTGCTCCAGCCGATGATGAAATTGCCATTGGTAAAAACCCTAAAGCAGCTGCAGCGGCGGTTAATAAAACTGGTCGAAGTCTATCGGTGGTTCCTTTTAAAATGAGTTCATTCATATCTTTCATGCCACTGTGTTTCAATTCTTTAAAATGTTCAATTAGTACAATTCCGTTTAGCACTGCAATTCCGAATAATGCAATAAATCCAACGCCTGCTGAAATACTAAAAGGTAAATCTCGCATCCACAAAAATAACACCCCACCTACTGCTGATAAAGGAATTGCAGAATACACCATTAACGCTTCTTTGATGGATCCAAAGGCAAAATGCAACAAAATAAATATTAAAAATAAGGCAATTGGTACCGCAATTAACAATCGGGCTTTGGCACTTTGTAAGTTTTCAAATTGACCACCATAAGTAACGCGATAGCCTGTTGGTAAATCAATTTTAGCATCAATAATTTGCTGCACATCATCCACAACACTTTGTAAATCGCGGTTTCTTACGTTGATTCCCACAATAATTCTTCGATTGGTATTGTCTCTTGAAATTTTAGCTGGACCTTCTGTATATTCAATAGCAGCTAATTCTCTTAACGGAATTTGCTCTCCATTTGGAGTGGAAACATATAAATTTCGTAAGTCTTCAATATCGGTTCTGTTGGTTTTATCTAATCGAATGACCATATCAAAACGTTTTTCGCCTTCAAATACATTTCCAACGGTTTTCCCAGCGAAACCTAAAGCAATCATTTCGTTTAAATCGGCAATATTTAGTCCATAACGAGCAATTTTACTTCGGTCGTATTGCACAAACATTTGAGGCAAACCTTCCGTTTTTTCGATGATAATATCCGATGCGCCTTCCACATTTTTAATTGCTTTTTCGATTTCGTGTGCTTTTTTGGCTAAAATATCTAAATCTTCACCAAAAATTTTAATTGCCACATCAGAACGAGAACCTGAAATTAATTCGTTGAAACGCATTTCGATAGGTTGCGTAAATTCGATTTCCATGTTTGGAATTTTCTCTTCTAAAGCCGCTTTGATTTTATCAGCTAATTCATCTTTAGAATCGGCAGAAACCCATTCTGATTTTGGTTTTAATTTTACGATAATATCACTCTCTTCCATACTCATTGGATCGGTTGGCACTTCGGCAGCACCAATTCTACTGACTACTTGAGAAACTTCTGGAAAATTTTTAAGAATTATTTTTTCAATTTTGGTAGTAGTTTCAATGGTTTTAGAAAGTGATGTTCCTGTTTTTAAAACAGGTTGAATTACGAAATCACCTTCGTCTAATGTTGGAATGAATTCACCTCCCATGGTTGCAAACAATCCAACAGCTAAAAATAATAAACCAACAGCTCCGTAAAGTACTTTTTTAGTATTGCCTAAAGCCCAAGTAATCACAGGTAAATACCAAGAATTCAATTTATTAATTAACCGATTTGAAATTGATTTTGGGTTTTCTTCTTGCGGTTTTAAAAACAATGAAGCCGCAACAGGAACGTAAGTAAAACAGAATAACATCGCGCCAACTAAAGCAAAACTAAATGTCATTGCCATAGGTTTAAACATTTTTCCTTCGACACCTGATAAGGAAAGAATTGGAATAAATACAATAAGAATGATTAACTGCCCAAAAATAGCCGAATTCATCATTTTTGAAGCACTTTTATAGGTAATTTGGTCAATTTCTAACTGACGATCTTCTTTCGCTAAACCGACTAAATGTCTGGATTTATGCGCAATTTGAAAAGCAATAAATTCTACGATAATTACGGCTCCGTCGATGATGATTCCGAAATCTATCGCCCCTAAGCTCATTAAATTGGCATCAATTCCGAAAATATTCATGAAGGAAATGGCAAATAATAAACAGAGCGGAATTACTGATGCAACAACCAATCCTGAACGCCAATTTCCGAGTAATAAAACCACAACAAAAATTACGATTAAACAACCTAAAATTAGGTTTTCTGCAACTGTAAACGTTGTTTTTCCTACTAATTCACTTCGTTCTAAAAATCCGTTGATGTAAACACCTTCTGGTAATGTTTTTTCAATTTCTGCAACTCTTTCTTTTACATCTTCAATTACTTGTTTTGAGTTTCCGCCTTTTAGCATCATTACTTGACCTAAAACCTTCTCACCTTCTCCATTTCCTGTAATCGCACCAAAACGATTGGCATGACCAAATTGTACTTTGGCGATGTCTTTAATGTATATTGGTAAACCAGAATCGTTTTTAACGACAATGTTTTCAATATCTTGGACGGAATTTACTTTTCCTTCGCCACGAATGAAATAACTTTGATTGGTTTTTTCAATATATGAACCACCGGCAATACTATTATTTTTTTCTAAAGCCGTAAACACATCAGTAGTAGAAATGTTCATTGCCTTTAAACTTGCTGGATTTATAGCGATTTCATATTGTTTTAAAAAGCCACCCCAAGTATTGATTTCAACTACACCTTTGATTCCAGATAATTGTCTTTTTACGACCCAATCTTGAATCGTACGCAAATCGGTAACTGTGTATTGATTTTTAAATTCAGGTTTTACTTCTAAAGTATATTGATAGATTTCGCCTAAACCAGTTGTAATTGGTCCCATTTCCGGTGTTCCAAAACCTTCTGGAATTTTTTCGGTAGCAGTTTTAATTTTTTCAGCTATTAATTGTCTTGGCAAATAGGTTCCGATTTCGTCTTCAAAAACAATCGTTACCACAGATAATCCGAATTTTGAAATTGAACGAATTTCAGTTACACCTGGCAAATTCGCCATTTCAATTTCAACAGGATAGGTAATGTATTGTTCGATATCTTGTGTAGAAAGATTGCGAGACGTTGTAATTACTTGTACTTGGTTATTAGTAACATCTGGTACAGCTCCAATAGAAATTTGGAAAACAGAGAACAAACCAAATCCTACAACACCAAGCGTAAACAAAAGGACAATAAGTTTATTCTTTAAACTAAAGGCTATAATTTTTTCTAACATTTTAGTAAATTTTATAATTAAAAATAGTACTTATCTTTTTAGATAAACACAACTGAATCATTATAAATGAATCAATTATTAAAACAAAATATTAGAATAATTTAGGCGGTAACCAAATTGAAGCAATCAAATTGGATTTAAAAGATTTATTATAAAAGAATTTCTTTTGAGTAGAAATTAAAGACTTTACAACTTGAATTTGATAGGTAATTATAGAAAATGCAAATAATGCACTTGACGAATTATCCAATGTTTTAAAGGGTAAATCTTCGTGATCATGATTATTCTCGGCGTTTTTAGAATAATGCGAAACAATATAATCAATAAATGAAATTGAATCTGAAGTTAATTCATTTTTATGCTCGTTGTAATGTTCTATTAAGTTTGGAACTTTCAATAATTGCCCTATCGATGTGTTGGCACACATAAATACTGAAATTAGGAAATAGGCAATTAATTTGTTCATTTTATACAATTTGAGCAGTTCATAAAAATACTAAAAACTACAATACAAATGTAAAGAATATAAATAGGAAAAAACTTAAGAGCTACTTAAGTTTGGCTAAAGGGAAACTTAAAATAAAAGTGGTACCTTGACTTAAGTTACTTTCAACAGCAATTTCAAGTTTCAATAAATCGCAAAGTCGTTTTACAATAGACAAACCTAACCCCGTTCCTTTAATTTCTGGATGATTAGAAACATCAGAACGATAGAATGAATTGAAAATTTTGTCCAAATCATTTTTAGCAATTCCAACACCGTAATCGGTAATTGAAAAAGTAACTTCATCATTCTTTTTTCCTAATTCAATTGCAATTTCACCATTAGGATTGGAGTATTTTATTGCATTTGAAATTAAATTACTAATGATGATTGAAACCAAATAATTATCAGAAATCAAGTAATAATCTTCGGTAAATTCAGCTTTTATTTTAAGTTTTTTATTTTCTGATTTCTCAGAAAAACGAGTTAAATTATCTAAAATTAAAGCGTTTAAATATATAGTTTCTTGCTTTACATTTTGCTTCTGATTTTCAAAACGAGCCAAAAGTAACAATTGATCTACCATATGATTTAATCGATTTACTTCAGAAATACAAAATTGAATTTTTTCTTCATATTCTTGCTGATTTCTTGGCTTTCTAATTAGAACTTCCATTGTTCCTTTAATCACGGCTAACGGTGTTCTTAATTCATGTGAAGCATCGGAAGTGAATTGTTTTTCACGGTCAATAGCATTTTCGATACGACTTAGTAGATTATTTATGTTTTCGGATAAAACGTATAGCTCGTCTTTGTTTTGAGGTAATGGAATTCGAGTTTGTAAATTATCTTTAGTAATTTGGCTTGAAGTTTCAATAATTGTTCGAACAGGTTTAATACTTCTTCCTGCGAAAAATCGAGCAATTAAGAAAAGTAAAATAAGTATTATTGGAAATGTAACTAATAAAATATTCTTCAAAATCTGAACAATTTCAAAGTCTTCTAAAGACATCGCAACTACTAAATAACCAACAATTTGATTGTTATTTATAATTGCAGTTTGAATTTGTCTAACTGGAATATTATTTAACTTGGTATCGATAAATTCGTTGTTACTATCTGGAAAAAGTTTTAGGTTCGAACTTTTTAGATTTGGCGATTTATCAATTATTTCTTTGTTATTATCATAAAATTCAACAAAAACAGGATTCACACTGATAGAATTGTGTTCTCTTGCTCGCCATTGATCCACCTGAATTAAATAGGTATCATTAGAATCGGTAGAGACATCATCTAAATGTTTATATAATTCTTCTTGAATTTCTTCATTAACGTGCTTATTAACGCTAAATTTTACAATATTATAAATAAACAGAAAAACTATAGCAATAAGAATTGAACCACTTACAATGTAGTTAAAAGCAATTCTATTTTTAAATGAAAAAGATAACATAATTAGCGTTCGATAGATTCAAAATTAGGTTCAATATGTATTAAAACATGGCCTAATTCCATTAATTGTTCTCGTAGTGTATCTTTCAAAATATGTGCAATATCATGACCTTCTTTTACTGATTTATTACCATCAACCATTACATGCAAATCCACGTGGTATTTCATTCCGGCTTTTCTGATAAAGCATTTTTCTATGCAAATTACACCCGAAACTGTTTGAGAAATTCTTTTTATTTCGGCTTCTAAATCATGATACAAATGTTCGTCCATAATTTCACCTAATGCGGGTCTGAAAATTTTATAGGAATTATACAAAATTAAAAATGAAGCCAACAAAGCCGCCCAATCATCGGCAGATTCGTAGCCTTTTCCAAAATACAACGCAATAGAAATTCCTATGAACGCTGCAACCGATGTAATAGCGTCACTTCTATGATGCCAAGCATCTGCTTTTAACGAACTACTATTGGTTTCAATGCTTTTTTTCATTACAATTTGAAACGAAATTTCTTTCCACAAAATAATAGCTCCTAAAACAAAAAGTGTGAATGGTTTTGGTAATTCGTGTGGTGTTCCAATGTTATGAAAACTTTCGTAAGCAATAACTGTTGCCGAAGTGATTAAAAACCCAACAACTAAAAATGTAATTAAAGGTTCTGCTCTACCATGACCATACGGATGATTTTCATCTGCAGGGCGATTAGAATATTTGATACCGAAAAGCACTAAAAACGAAGCAAAAATATCAGCAGTTGATTCAATTGCATCAGCAATCATTGCGTATGAATTTCCAAAATAGCCTGTAATTCCTTTTATTAAAGCTAATAAAGTGTTTCCAATAATGCTAAAATAAGTGGCTTTTACAGCTGTTTCGGTTTTTGACATGCTAATTATCGTTTGCGATATATCCTACTCCTCTAATGGTTTTAATTAAGTCTTGATCTTTGGTTAAGTTTAGTTTTTTTCGAATTGCATTCATAAAAACATCGATAACACCTGTGTCGTATTCAAAATGAATGTCCCAAACATCTTCAATGATTTTATTTCTTGTACAAACGGTTCCTTTGTTTTTTATTAGATATTCTAATAATTCAAATTCGCGCTGTGTCAATGAAATTTCGTTATTATCTACTAAAACCTGAAATTTAGATTTATCAATTGTAATATTACCCAAAGTTAATATTTTTGCTTCGTCTTTTGCTCTAAAATGAATTTTAATTCGTTCTAAAAGTTCTTCAAACGAAAATGGTTTTTTGATATAATCATTTGCACCAGCCTTTAATCCTTCGATAGTTTCTTGAACCGTGTCTTTAGCCGTTAAAAAAATAATAGGCAAATTTGATTTTTCATTTCGAATATTTTTGCATACTTCGATTCCTTGCATTTTTGGTAGCATCCAATCTAATAAGACTAAATCTACCGGAAGTTCTAATGCTTTTTTTAAACCTTCAGCACCATCCAAAGCTGTAGAAACGGTATAATTCTCCTCTTCTAAACCTTGTTTTAGAAAATCTACAATTCCTTTTTCATCTTCAATAATTAGAATATGCATAGTTTGTATTGTTATTGTACGAATTTGATACCAAAACTAACAATATTAGCACTCAAACCATCGTTTCTGTCGTAATGATTAAATCGTAAATCGATATTTTTTAGTCCAAATTTCCAAATTTTTGCATTGGTAAAAATGTCAGTATAACTAATCCCAATTCCATATTGATGTGCATTAAAAGTCGACAAATCATAATCAGAAGTATAATATTCATCTGTTGAAACATGACCTTCATATGGCGCAAAATATTTTGATTTTTGTTGCGAATAGTAGCGGTACATTGGAATTACGGTAAATTTCTCAGTTAATTTATAAGGCAATTCAATATTAAGCGTGTGAGATGTAATATCCCAATTATCAAAATAATAACGATAATAAGTTCTCAACGTTAATTTTTCATTCAAATAGAAATTCCATCGTGTACCAATTGGTAATTTAAATCTCGAATCTGGTAAACGCTCAATATCGTCTGCTAATTGGAATTCATTTATAAAGAAATCGCCTTTGTCAGCAAAATAAACACGTTGATATGGTGTTGAAAGCAAACCATTTTGATATAAAACATCTAAGAAAAACGAACCTTGTATTTTTTTAGTTACCACTTGCGAAAAGCCAAAACTCAAGGCAAATGAATTTCTGTTTTTTTGATCGTGTTCTTTGAAATTAGTAGGATTATAAACTTCTGATGAAACTTGACCTGGTGTAATTACGAAATCGTCATAAATTCCACCATTCATTCCGCCATAATCCACAAAATCTTGTAATTCTTTTGGGTAGATAGGCTTCCAGGTATCTAAATAAACATTTGCAGCAACTGAAACTTCAGAATTTTTTCCGTTGAATAATCTTGAAACACCACCACCAAAACCAATGGATGAATAATCGTATTCCATTGAACCCGAGATGTGACCGTTCCAAATCGTGTTTCTATCATCAGAACTGTGACTGTAATTTAAAACCAAAGACGTTAATACATCTTGTGACGAAGCACCAGAACTCGCTTGCCACGGACTTGGTGTATTGCTATCAAACGGATTAATATTTCCAGAAGAAGCTGAAGAATAAGCTGAAATTCCAGCATCAACGGTTAATACGTCATCATCATTTAATGGAATTGCTACCACAAATGTTGGGGTAAGATTTGTTAATTCTTCCATACCTTTTCCACCAGAAACAGCAGAGTGTATTCCATCTTGTTTATAATAACTCATTAAAAAATCTACCTCGATAGATTCCAAAACACGTTTTTTATACGCTACTTCAGTTGAATCTTTCTCTTGAGAAAAACCAATTAGCGAACAAAATGCAAATAGTAGGGTTATTTTATTTTTCATTTTTCTCAATTAATTACATCCACAGCCACCACCTGTTTTTCCACCATTTGCTCCTGAAGCAGCTTCGCGATACACTTGAAAAGTGGTTTCAAAACGCTCTGAACTTCTGGCAGAAAGTTTCATTTCTGGATCATTGATATATTGTTTATCGTACTCTTTAACGGTGTTGCATGAAATAGCTGAAAAAACAACTATTACAACTAAAATTATCTTTTTCATTTACTGATATTTTTTAATGTCTATATTTTTTGATATGTGAATTGTGCCTTTATCATCAACAATAATACAACCTATTCCGTTTAATTGATTGATTAAATCTAAACCAACTTCTACTCCTAAAACGAAAATTCCAGTGGCTAAAGCATCTGCTAATTCAGTTTGTTTTGAAAAAACAGACACACTTACAATTCCGCTTGCTGGATAACCTGTTCTTGGATCAATAATGTGCGAATAGCGTTTTCCGTTGAACGTAACAAACTTTTCATAACTTCCTGAAGTTTCAACCGCACTATCATCTAATGGAAACGTGGCAAATACTTTGTTTTTGTTCATCGGATTAACAATTCCAACAGTCCAAAGGTCACCATTAGGTTGTTTCCCCCAAGTATTTATATCACCTGAAACATTGACTATTCCACTTTTACACCCTTTTTCTTGAAGTAAAACTTTAATCTTATCTGCTATATAACCTTGACCAATTCCTCCAAGACCTAACTTCATTCCTTTGTTTTTAAGGAAAATTGTGGTGTCTTTTGGATTTAGAATTATGTTTTGATAACCAACTCTTTCAACCGATTTTTTAATAGCTTCTGGAGATGGCATTTCCTTCATGCTTCCGTCAAATTTCCAAATTTTATCCATTGATGCATAGCTAATATCAAATGCTCCTGAAGTTAATTTTGAAATTTTTGTAGCTCTTTCAACCAAATCATATACTTCTTTATCTACTTTAACTGGTGTAATTCCAGCATTTTGATTCACTTTTGAAATTTGAGTCGTCGGAATCCAATCAGAAATTAAATTTTCAATTCGTTTTACTTCGGCTATGGCCAAATCAGTGTATTGATTTCCCTGAATTGAATCTGTAGCGACAACCGTAATTTCAAATGGACTTCCTAACAAATTTTGTTTTTTCTTAAAAATTTGTTGACCAAATGAACTACTTGTTGCTAAAGCAAATAAAAGAATTGTTACTACTCTCATTTTTTCTCTAATGCGTGAATCATTTTGATATATTCTTCAGGAGAAACGTTCTTGAATCCCATTTTTCCTAATACTTTTCCATTTTTATCCAAAACTACAACCAATGGAAAACTGCCTTCTACATTATATTTTTCGGCTAATTTTCTGTTATGTTCCGTTTGCTCTTTTGGTAATTCATTGGCTTTTTTTCTTGGAAAATTGGCTTTAACTAAAACCCATTCTTCTTTTGCCTCTTTTTTAAAAGCTTCTGATTGCCAAATATTTTTATCTAATTTGATACATGGAGCACACCAATCTGAACCTGAAAAAACGATTACTACATTTTTATCTTGTTCGGTTGCTATTTTTTTTGCTTCTTCAAAATTAGTTTGCCATTCTTGAGCAAAACTAAAACTGGATAAGAAAACGAAAGTTATTATTGCGATTTTTTTCATCTTTTTCATGCTTTTTAATTCATTAACTATATAGGGAGAATAGCTTTTATAATTTTTACTTTAATACTATTACAAAATAACAGCAAAAATGATTACATATTGCATTCGTGTTTCGGGTTTAAGTAAAAATTAAGTTTACTTCAATTTATTATTCAAATATAGATAATCAGCAGTTTCATACCATGCAATTGTTTCATAAAGTTTTGATTTACTTATAGGTGATATAAACAATTGATTAGAAATTGGATTCCATTTATAATTTGCACTCTTTTTTTGGTTTGATAAAATGGTAATATTATTATTGCTTTTTTGAGCTAATTTTAAATATGTTCCCATTAAAGCTCTTTCTTTATAACTATTTGATAAAACATCTGTTCCAAAAAAGTTTGACGTATAATTCCAATGCAATTGACCAAAAAGTGTTGGAAAAACATCTATTTGACTACATAATTTTGTTACCTTTTGAGGTTGAATTAAATTTTGTCCATAAATAATTGCTGGAATTTGATAATTTTTGACATCAATTTCGTCTTTTCCAGCGCTACTTGCACAATGATCTGCTACAAAAACAAAAATTGTATTTTTAAACCAAGGCTTGTTTTTTGCTTTGGCAAACATTTGTTGCAATGCATAATCGGAGTATTTTACAGCACCATTTCTACCAGTTCCTGAAGGAATATCAATTTTATTATTTGGATAGGTATAAGGTCTGTGGTTTGATGTTGTCATGATAAAATTTAAAAAAGGTTTGTTTTTTTGATGATATTCATCTGCAACTTTAATCATTTTATTGTAAATATCTTCGTCACAAATTCCCCAAGCATTTTCAAATGTAACCTCATTATCTTCAATATTATGACGTGTAGTTTTAATTGCATCACTTAAAATGCTACCTCTACCTCTATCATAGATATCAAAACCATTTCCGCCATAAAAGGCATTCATGTTGTCAAAATAACCATCACCACCATAAAAGAAATTACATTGATAATTTTTGCTTTTAAATACATTTGAAATCGTATATAAATTAGCATTATTTGGTCTTTTTACAATACTTTGACCTGGTGTTGGTGGAATTGATAAGGTTACCGCTTCCATACCTCTAACAGTTCTATTTCCCGTTGCATATAGATTTTTAAAGAATAAACTTTCGTTGGCAATGCTGTCTAAAAATGGTGTGATTTTTTCTTCGTTCCCAAATTCACTCATAAAACTTCCGCTCATACTTTCAATCAAAATAAAAACTACGTTTGGCTTTTTATTCGTGTCTAAACTATCTGTTATTTTTCGTTTTATTGAAAAGTCATTTGCTATAAATCTTGCATTTTCTTCTTGTAAGTTTGTTCTAACAATTTTAAATGCTTCTTCGTCGGAAATTGAGGTATAGAATGTTTTAAAATCTAATTTATTATTTCTTAATTCTGCAAAGAAAGAGTAAATTCCAGCTTTAGAAATTTCATTATTGTAACGATTTGTTGACCATTCTGCATTTGAATTAGTAATGAATAATGTGTAAAAAGACATCACAATTATAGATACCCAAAAAGAAATTATTCGTTTTTTGAAAGAAATTCTAGAGCTAAATGTTTCAATGAAAAACTGTTTTTTCCAGAAATAGAAAAAAATAACTCCAGTTATCAAAAGCATTGATGGAATTAATATATATAATGGATACGACTCGTGAATGTTTTGTACGACTTCAAATGTGTAAATTAAATAATCTACCGCAACAAAATTAAATCTGCATTTGAATTCTTCCCAAAATGTGATTTCGGCAAAAAAAGTAAAAACAAAAATGAGCAATGTTAAAGATAAACCTGAATGAATTAGAAGTTTATCTAGCTTACTACCTATCCATTTTTGAGGAATTAATAAAATATAAAAGGTGCTAATCACAAACAAAAACGACAGCACACCAAAGTCATAAAACAATCCAACTCCTAAAATTTTAGCTAAACTAAATACAGAAAGCTCTATATCATTTAATTGCCAAACCAAAAAAATTATTCTAAGTAGCAACGAAAACAATAAATACCAACTTGAAAATCCAAATAGAAGACTATATCTTTTTGAAAAAAATGAGACAACTTGCATAAAAACTAATTTTATACAAAGTTGAATTTAAGTGATTTAATTTATCTTAAGTATGGCTTAATTGCTTCTTAAATTTTGCTTAAACTAAAGTGTTTTAAGTAAATAGTTTTGCCTTTGATATTAATTGAAATCATTTATAGAGTAATTTCGCTTCTGAAATAACATCAATTAAAACAGTATTATCTATTTCTTCAATAGAAAAATAACGCAAGGATTTTACTGTGTTTCTCTTTTCATCAATTAAAGTTGCTTGATTCCTTTTTAACTGAAAACCTTTGGCAAACCCAACATCCAAAAAGCCTTTTTTAAGATTGGGTGCCAAATAACAAAATGGTTTTTTGTTATAATAAACATACGGAATGCCCCATTTAAAAAGCAATTCAGATTGCGAAAGCTCCTGCTCTACTACTGCTAATACATGTAGCATCATTGATTGATATAGTTCAGGTTGACGGAGTATATATGCTTCTGTAGGTTTCATTAAAAATGATTTTTTCAAAAATAATGCAAAAAATGTTTGGTCAACAAAATATTTATTATTTACTTTGTATTTCAAAGTACTTTAAAATGAAAAACGAGAAATATCTTAACGACATTACCGAAATCAAAAATTTGATGAACAAATCATCACGTTTCATATCTTTGAGTGGTTTATCGGGAATTTTAGCCGGTATTTATGCTTTAATTGGAGCATGGTTAGCTTATAAAACCATTTACTTTGATACTTCAACAATGGGTGCTTATCGTGATTTAATCATTTCTGAAGCTGCTGTAATTCGATTATTGATAATAGCAACATCCGTTTTGGTGTTGTCAATTGTAACTGGGATTGTTTTAAGTATCAGTAAAGCGAGAAAAAGTCATGAAAATGTATGGAATACCGCTTCAAAAAGATTGGTTATCAACTTTATGATTCCTTTGGCAACTGGTGGATTTTTAATTATCTTTTTAATCGAAAAAAACATGTTGGGTTTAGTTGCTCCATTAACTTTGATATTCTACGGATTAGCTTGCGTAAATGCAAGTAAATATACTTTGGGAGATGTTCGTTATTTAGGAATTACTATGATAGCTTTAGGCTTATTATCGACTTGGTTCTTAGGTTATGGATTATTATTCTGGGCATTAGGTTTTGGAGGTTGCCACATTTTATATGGAAGTTTAATGTATTTTAAATACGAGAGAAAATAAGATGAAAAATCTAATTGTATCGCTTTTCTTTGGTTTAATTTTTATTTCATTTAATTGTAAAGAAATCAATAGTAAAGAAGTTGCTTTTCAAAATGGTGATATCATTTTTCAAACTTCACAATCTAAACAATGTGAAGCAGTTAAAATTGCAACTAATTCAAAATTTTCTCATTGTGGAATCATCTTTATTGAAAATGGTAAAACTTACGTATATGAAGCGGTTCAACCTGTTAAAATGACTTTGCTTGAAGATTGGATTTCTCATGGAAAAGATGCTAAATATGCTGTAAAAAGATTAAGAAACTCAGATAAAATATTGACTAATGAAGTTTTACTAAAAATGAAGTCTTACGGAAAATCAATGAATAACAAAGATTATGATTTATACTTTGAATGGAGTGATGATAAAATATATTGTTCTGAATTGGTTTGGAAAATTTATAAAAGTGGAGCTAATATTGAATTATGTAAAACCAAAAAACTTAAGGATTTTAATCTCGATAGTCCGATTGTAAAAAGTATTATGAAGGAAAGATATGGTAATAAAATTCCTTATAACGAGGCAGTTGTTGCGCCTTCTCAATTATATGAATCAAATATGGTTGAAACTATATTCGATAACTATTAACCTTTTAAACTAAATCATGCTTAACATCATCCAAAATATTAACAAGGCCTTTGATCACCGAATTCGTTTGGGGATTATGTCGATATTGATGGTCAATGAAAGTGCTGATTTTAATATGCTAAAGGAACTTTTAGGCGTAACCGATGGCAACTTAGCTTCGCATACTAAAGCATTAGAATTAGAAAATTACATTCAAATTGAGAAACAGTTTATTGGCAAAAAGCCCAACACAAAATATAGTGCTACAAAAGAAGGAAGAATTGCTTTTACTTCTCACATCGAGGCGCTTGAAAAATTAATCAAAAAAAGTTAAATCTATTTTTTTATCTATTTACTTTGAAATTCAAAGTACTTTTAAATTTAATAAAAAATGAAAGAAATCATAATTGAAACCTTGTACCGAATCATCAAAGTTCCTTATCAGTTTTTGTTTAAACAAACTAAAGCTTGGGATATTTCATTTCAAGATTTTCTAAAACTTCCTCAAGACAGTTTGGGATTTCATTATGGTTGTTTTTTGCTAAAATACAATTTCAATATTCAAGCTACTTTGGAAGAACATGATGTTTTTCATGTGTTGACCAATACAGGAATTTCAGTTAAAGATGAAATTGATATGCAATTTATATTATTAGGAAATGGAAAAAGAAGTCCGTTTGTTTTTATTGTGATTGGTACTGGTATACTCTTCTACCCTTTTGAATATAAAAGCTTTTACAATAATTATAAAAGAGGTAAAAAAGCACATCAGTTTTATGATTTAGACTTTTTTAAAATGCTTTCAATGCCGCTTTCAACTATTCAACAAACATTTAATATTCAATAACATGAACAAACTCATTAACATTAGTATGACGATCGGAATTTTATTCTTTATCGGAATTGAAATCACAAAAAACATCAGTACTGAGGCTAAAACAAAAATAAAAACCACATGGAAAAAGATTTTTTAAAGCTTCCTCTTGCTATTCAAATGGCAATTGTATCGTTTGGAATTGGTACAGTATTATTATTACTTCATTTTATATTTAAAAAATCGGATATAATAATAGTAATCGGAATTTATTATGTATTGATTGCATTTCTTGTAAACGGATTAATGTTTTTGAAACTTATAATTGATTGGTTTACTGAGATTCAAAGTAGGCATAAAATCGAAAGACAAGCATTAATTCTATTTGCTAATGTACCTATCTCATTCGTCTACTTTCTAATTGTAATCTCAACTCTTTAAACACATTAACTTAATAAAATTATAAATCAAACATCATGGAAACACAATTTCAACAAGAACCAAAAGTACCGTTCTTTCAAACCACAACCGCTAAAATGATTATGGTTGGGATTCTAACCATAGTATTAATCATTCCGCTTGCTTTAGTGCAAGAATTAATTGTAGAGAGAAGTCAACGTCAAAAAGAAGTCATTACCGAAACCACTTCCAAATGGGGAAATTCCGTTTATTTTTACGGACCAATTTTAAAAGTACCTTACAAAGACCCAATGTCGGGTGCTAATAATTATGCCTATTTCTTTCCAGAAACCTTGAACAACAAAACCGAAGTTACCATGGTAAAACCTTTGGAAAGAAGTATTTACAAATCGAATGTGTTTACCACCAAAATGCAATTTGATGGAAATTATACCAATCCAAATTTCGCTTCAAAAGGAATTCCTGCTGAAAATATTTATTGGAATCGTGCTAAAATTTTAATTCGTACTACCAACTTGAAAAGTCTGAAAGATGAAGTAAAAATGAAAATTGGGAATCAGAATTTGGCTTTTGAATCGGTAGCAAGCAGTTCGAATGATAGCATTGAAAGCCTAGAAACCAATTATTTTAATTACCAAAATATTCAAAACGAAGCAAAATACAACTTTACCATTTCGTTCAATGGAAGTAAGCAAGTAAAAATGGTTCCGATTGGAAAAACTACTGATGCCAAGATAACCTCTAATTGGAATTCGCCGAACTTTAACGGAAACTTCTCACCTATTTCAAGAGAAATTACAGATAACGGTTTTGAAGCTAATTGGAAAATATTACACTTCAATCGTCCGTTTGCACAAAACTATTTTGAAGTTTTACCTGAATTAGGAAAATACGCTTTTGCAGTAGATTTCATTACGCCAGTTGACGAATATCAACAAAACGAACGTGCTTCTAAATATGGTTTTTTAGTTATTGGATTAACGTTTTTGATTTTCTTTTTAATTCAGTCGATAAGTAAAATCAACATTCATATTTTTCAATATTCAATGATTGGAATTGCTTTGATTATGTTTTATACCTTATTGATTTCGATTACTGAACACAGTACGTTTTCATTTGCTTACTTGATTGCTGGAGCATCGGTAATCATTATGATTTCGCTTTATTCGATTTCCATTTTAAAGGATAAAAAATTCCCAATGTTCATTGGAGCTTCGTTGAGTGTTTTATATACTTTTATTTATGTAATTATCCAATTAGAAGATTATGCGTTGTTAGTTGGCAGCATTGGATTGTTCTTAATATTAGCTGCTGTGATGTATTTCTCGAGAAAGATTGAATGGAATAAATAAAAAACAGAACTCCGTCAGAGTTTTAAATTCTGACGGAGTTCTATACTTTGTTCTTTTTACTTTATATTTCTAATGACTTCCCTCCGCTTCAATAGCATCTACATCGATGTTTTGTTTTTTCAAAATACCTTTTACTAATACAGCAAATAAAGTCAAATAAGCGAAACAAACAACCGCTACAATATACGATTGGTGAATTCCTATAATATCAGATAATTTTCCTTGTAAGGGAGGAATAATTCCACCACCTAAAATCATCATTACCAAGAAAGCTGAACCTTGCGAAGTATATTTTCCTAATCCAATAATTGACAAACTAAAAATAGAAGGCCACATAATACTACAAGCCAATCCACCAGATAAAAAGGCATAAATAGCAATTGTTCCTGTGCTAAATAATCCAATTAACATAGCAATTACACCAAAAGTTCCAAAAATCATTAAGGTTCTTGCCGGTTTATCTTTACTCAAAAAGAAAGCTATAATTTGAATAATCACACAAACGATATACCAATACAAGGGTTTCATATCTTTTCCAGAAATGATATTCACTCCTAAAATAATTCCGAATGCGATAATTGGTATAATAAGTAAAGCTAATGTTTTCTTCATTCCTTGCAAATTGAAAACACTGATAGCTCCTGCCCATCTTCCAATCATTAAACTTCCCCAATACATTGAAATGTAAGGTGCAATTTCTGAAGATTGTAAACCTCCAAATTCATCTAATTTTAATAATTCACCTAAATTACTTCCAACAGCAACTTCTACTCCAACATAGGTAAATATCGCTAACATTCCTAAAACCAATTGAGGATATTGCATTGCTCCCCAACCTTCCGATTTCTTTTTTGCGGATGTGTAAGAAAACATCAAACCACCTACAACTACTAATAAAGCACCTGAAAGCCAAAGCATTCTGTATTGTTCTAAATCTGAAAAATCAGCTGGAGAATAATTAGTTGTATCTAATTGATAGGTTTTAAAAATAGGCACAAAACAAGCAGCTAATAAAACTGTCATAATAACTAATGTTCTTAATGCTTTATTAGCCTTTTCCATTGGTTCGTTTGCAATTCCGCTAGGTACTTTTTTTGAAAACCAAAATAAAGCTGCAGCAGCTACAAATAATAAGCCTACTCCAACATATAGTAATACTACTTTATTAAGTTCTAATGTTTTAATCTGTTCGTCTGAAACGGATGCAGCTGTACCAAATAATGCTAATGCCACAATAATAGGACCTATCGTAGTTCCAAAAGAATTGATTCCGCCTCCAAGATTTACTCTACTCGCTCCCGTTTTTGGATCACCTAATAAAATAGCAAAAGGATTGGCTGCAGTTTGTTGCAATGAAAAACCTAAAGCTACTATAAATAATCCTACTAACATTCCGGCGTAAACACTTGCTTCAACGGCAATAATCATGGCGCCAGCTCCTAGAGCCGAAAATAATAATCCGTAAACAATACTTTTCTTATAACCCCATTTTCCTACGATATCTTTTCCAGACAAATCACCCAAAGCAAACAATAATAAGGCTCCTATGTAATAAGCGGTATAAAAAGCAAAATCAACCAACTGTGATTGAAATTGATCTAGTGAGAAATAACTTTTACAAAAAGGAATAAAAATACTGTTTCCAGCTGCGATAAATCCCCAAAAGAAAAACACTGTAATTAGTGTATATAATGCAGGATAATTGGTTTTGATTTGATTGCTCATTAGTTTTTGATTAGTTTTAACAAATATATACGTTTTATTATAAAAACAAAAAACCCGATTCACATCGGGCTTTTTATTAATTAGTAGCTATAGCTTCTTGTTTTTCGTCAACGTAATCTTGTAGATATTTAAAACGTTCTGTAAGTTGACCTTTTTCTGTAATTTTGGCTCTTTGAAGAATTCCGTCTTTATCTCCGTTGAAGAAAGCTGGAATTACATGTTTCATAAACATTTCGCCAAAACCTTCACTAGCGTCTTTAGGTAATTCACAAGGTAAATTATCAACTGACATCACCATGATAGAAGCCGGATGTGTATACGAAACTTCTTTGTGTTCGCTTGGTAAATATCCAAAAAATGGATCTGCAATTGTTGATGCTTTAATTGTACAAGCTACTGGTCCATCTACATCACAAGAAATATCGGCAACTACTTGAATTTTATTATCAGCAGCACGAAGCATTTCACGAGTTAAAATATCTGGCGAACCGTTTCCGTGAAAATGTCCAGCGATGTACATATCAGCAACTTTCGTAAAACGTTCAAAATTAGAAATGTAATCTTGTGGGTTTTTATAAAAATCAGTATTATCTAAAACCTGACCATCAATACGTTTGTTATAATCCAATACGTCGATTTGAGTGTAAACAGGCTCTGTATAGTTTTTATTTAAAAAGTCGTCAACATTAACTTGCTTGATTTTAATTCCATCTAAAATTTCTTTTGCTCCCATTCCTACTTTTCCGTGACCTGTAAGTACAATTTTAATATTTGGAAGCGTTTGGCGTTTTAAACGTGCGATTAAATCTTCTTTACCACTTAAGGTTTCTGCTTTTGGTAAAGTGAATAAATCATATTTGATTCCGAATCCTCTGAATCCATTAAAAGCCCCTACTAAACCAGCATAACGACCAAAGCCAATTAATCTGTGATTGGTAGCATCTACGATAGTTTCATGATCGTATAATTCGATATTTTTATCTAAAATAGCTTTTAACAATTTGCGGTTGTATGGCTGTTTTTTGATCGTATGCGAAAAGAAAAAGTATTTTTTATTTGGAATTAAAGCATCTACTGGCACTTCTTTTACTCCAAAAAGCACGTCACAATCTGATAAATCGGTAGTGACATTAAGTCCTAAATTACGATATTGGTCATCAGAGAAAATTCTGATATCTGAACTTTCCACTTTTATTTCTGCTTCTGGATGTTCTGATTGTAAGCGTACTAACTCTTCTGGAGTAAAAACTACTCTTCTATCCGGTGGATTTTTTCTTTCTTTGATGATTCCAAACTTCATAGTCAACAGTATTTATAACTGAATATTGATTTAATGTTACAAATATAACTTTTTACTTTAGTTTGCACAATAGTTTTTTTATTGAAAAATTGGTAGTATTTTTGGCTCACTTTTTGAGTAAAACATTATTCAAAAACACTACTTATTACACATGGGGTCGACTGGTTTTGACAGCGAGTGGAATTGATTAGTAAGCACGTCGAGCATTGTATGTTTAGCTCGTAAATCCAAATGTACAAACCTATAAACGGCGAAAATAATTACGCTTTAGCTGCTTAATCTGAATTATAGTAAGATTTGCCAAGTTCCTACTAGGTAGGAAAGCTGGATTCTCCTCAAAAGCCTTGGTTTATGGCGGTTGGTTTAGGAGAACCGTAAAAGTAAACCTAGAGAAGGTAATGCTTTAAATCCTTCTTGACACTGATAAAGCTAAGCTAAAAGTGGCAGTTTCTAGCCTTGCTTTTGGTCGAAAATTCAAGAAGAAACTAAGCGTGTAGAAAGCTTTTTGATTGCTTGTTTGGACGAGAGTTCGATTCTCTCCGACTCCACTAAAACAAATTCAAAACAGACTAAAAGCCTGTAAATCGTATGATTTACAGGCTTTTTTGTTTTTGGTACTATTCAAATTATCTATTAAATCTCAAACCATTGGTGGTAAAATCGGTTACCCGAAAAAAATTAAAATTAGGGTAACCGAATTTCTCACAAAACCAATGATAGCAAGCAGTTCAAAAGATGAACATCTTGACAAATAAGGATTAAATAATTAATTTGAATAACATTAAAGTCACCACAAAATGAAACACAAAATGTCTATACTTTTCTACGTGAAAAGTTCTAAAGCTTCAAAAAATGGCTTACTTCCCATTTATCAAAGAATAACAATTAACGGCACTCGTATTGAATTAAGCACATCTAAGTTTGTAGAAAAATCAAAATGGAATACCTCAGCAGGTAAAATAAAAGGTAATTCTGAAGAAGCTAGACTAATTAATAGTTACCTAGACATTTTAAATGCAAAAGCATATGAAACTGAAAAATGGATGGTAAACAATAACTTGGAAATTAATGCTCAAACATTCAAAAATAAATTCTTAGGAGTTGAGGAAAGACAGCGTAAACTAATGGTTATTTTTGAAGACCATAACAAACGAATGAAAGAACTAATTGGAAAAGAATTCGCAATAAACACTTATAAGAAGTATGAAACAGCGTTAAGCCACACTAAAGATTTTTTAAAATATCAATATAACCTTAATGATATTTCTATAAAACAAGTAGATATTGCTTTCATCAACGATTTTGATTTCTACTTGAGAAACACTAAAAACTGCAATAATAATTCAACCATAAAATACATTAGAAACTTTGGCAAAATAGTTAAGCAGTGTTATGTAAATGGTTGGATTGAAAAAGACCCTTTCTTAAATTATAAAGGTAAAGTAAAAGAAATTGAAAGAACTTATTTATCAGAAGATGAAATTGAATCTTTGCTTAATAAAGAATTTAAAATAAAACGATTAGAGTTAGTTCGCGATATGTTTATATTCTCATGTTTCACTGGACTTGCGTACATTGATGTCTTCAATTTAACAAAATCTAATATTGTAATTGGCATAGATTGCAAATTCCAGTGATATTGACAACCCAATTCCAATTTAAAGTGACCACCTGATTCCAATTCAAA
>NZ_DLHR01000017.1 GCF_002483315.1 Flavobacterium sp. UBA7663 | reverse complement strand
AAATACCAATACGTTTACAGTAACGTTAACAGAAGGAAATAATTTAAGCCCAAAAGTTTTTAAGGAGAAAGTGGAAAAAGCTGGCTTTTTTATAGGCACATTAGTGATAACAGCAAAACCTGAAACCATAACTAAAAGTCCTTATATTTTGGTTAATGACATAGCAACAAACGGAACGGAAATACAATTTCAAGTAGTTGACAAAGGCTATGTAACTGAAAAGGAGTTCAAAAAATTATCCAAATCATATAAGAATGTCGAAACGTATGCTGCAATCAATGAAGATGATTTCCACATTAAAATTCTAAATTAATGAGAAAGATAATTTTATTTTTTATTGCTGTAAGTTGTCAAGATGTTTTTAGCCAAGAGTTATTTGTAGTAACGGATCCGGCCAGTAATGTTCCTGCAAATTCGTTAGCAGTCAATGTAATGCAGTCTCTTTTTAAAGAGGAAATGAAATCAGGCTACAATTACCATTTTATGCCCGAAGTGACTTATGGTCTAAACAAAAACATAATGTTTCGAGCTTCTGCTTTTATAAGTAATAGAAGCAATCAACTAGTTACCGAAGGAGGTAGTTTTTATACTAAGTATCGTTTCTATTCATCAGATGATCTGAACAGTCATTTCAGAATGGCTGCATTTGGAAGATATAGTTTTAACAACGCTGACATTCACCAAGAGCAAATAGAAATATTAGGACACAACACAGGTTTCGAAGGAGGATTTGTAGCCACTAAGTTGATTAAAAAACTGGCAATTAGTTCGTCCATAAGCTTTGAGAAAGCCTTTGACAACAAGCCTGATTATCCGTTTCCTGATAATATGGGCGACAATGCTACAAATTATACCTTATCATTCGGTAAACTAATGTATCCAAAAAAATACACTAGTTACAAGCAGACAAATATCAATCTAATGATTGAATTCGTTGGGCAAACTATTAATGAAAATGGCAAGTCGTATGTAGACGTAGTACCGGCTATACAATTTATTTTCAACAGTCAGGCACGATTGGACTTTGCTTACCGACAAGAGCTTTTGAGTTCAATGGTACGCTCTGCTCCAAATGGTTTTTACTTCAATTTATATTATACTTTTTTCAATTTAAAAAAATAAAATCAAGATGAGTGAAACAAAATTTATCCCGGCATTAGGTTATGATTTTTTAAGCGATTACTATGATTTAGCTATAAAAGTAACAATGCCTGAAAAAAAGTTCAGAAACAGATTAATTGATTTTGTAGACCCAAAAGAGAATGAAAAAATAGTAGAGTTTGGTTTTGGAACGGCCCAAAACATTATCATACTCAAACAACGTTTTCCTAATTGTAATGTACTAGGAGTTGACATCGACCCAAAGATTAAGTCAATAGCTGAATATAAATTAAATAAGGCAGGAATTGAAGCACCTCTTTTTTTATATGATGGAAATAAGTTACCATTTGAAGATAATTCAATTGACAAGGTTTATAGTTCTCTTGTTTTTCATCAGTTAGACATGATTACAAAATTGAAATGTTTATTAGAGATTAATAGAATATTAAAACCAAATGGAGAATTAATCATTGGAGATTGGGGTAAAGCAAAAACAAAATGGATGAGGTTCTCATTTTACTTAGTTCAATTACTTGACGGTTTCAAAACCACCAATGATAATGTAAATGGTTTAATGATAAAATACATTTCAGATGCAAGATTTAAAAATGTAGAGGAAATAGACCATATCAATACATCAATTGGTACTTATTCTTATTATTTAGCCAATAAAATTAATTATTAATCAGTTTCTTAAAATTAACTCTAAAAAAAATGAATAATGAATGAAATTGTAAAAAGAAATAGCCAAATAATTATTGCAATATTAATTGCAATAATGCCAATAATGAATTTATTCGCACAAAACGGAAATAATTCTAATGGTCCTCATAATGGAACCATCAAAAAAGTAAAAAGTTTTCATATCGAAACTTTAATTAAGGATAGCAAAGTATATTTTTTCATACTTGATGAAAAATTGAAACCATTAAGCAATACTGAAATAACAGGAACAGCTTCATTAATATTTGCTGATGGAAAATCAAAGAAAGTTGAATTAACAAGTATAGATGCAGAAGCTTTTATTGTGAACGAAATAAATGCAAATATGTATACCGATATTCAAGTAACTTTTAAGATAAGAGGAAAATCTATCTCAACAATATTTTCAAAAGATAGAAAACTAGAACGTATTCCTAAAGAAATAACGAAACATTATCACGAACAAAGCACAGAACATAGTTACAAATAAAAATTATTTAATAATAACTTCAAAATTTTAAAAAAATGAAAAAAGTAGTAATTTTAATAGCATTAGTTACAACATTAATCTCTTGTAACAAAACTACAAAGTCAGAGGGGGTTGAAAGTACATCAACTGAAAATAACATGAGTGATACTCAAAAAGATCAACTTTTCGCCTGTCCAATGCATCCTGAAGTTACGGGTAAAAAAGGGGAAGATTGTTCAAAATGTGGTATGGAATTAACAGAGCCAGTTGTACAAAAAGAACCATCTCATGACCATAGCAATGGTACACATGATCATAATGATAATTCAACAGTCGAACCAAAAGTGGTAGAAACTACACAAACTTCTTCCACTCCGTTTTCTACTAATGGGATTATTGATGATTATTTAAAAATCAAGAACGCTCTAACTAAAGATGACGCTAATGGTGCAGCTAAAGCAGGTAAAACTTTGTATAAAACGTTTAATTCCATTAATACTGCCAGTTTAAACGCAAGTCAGAAAAAGGAATACTTAGACATTGCAGATGATGCCAAAGAACACGCAGAGCATATTGGAGATAATGGAGGAAAGATAGAACATCAAAGAGAACATTTTGTAATGTTAAGTAAGGATATGAATGACTTAATTCAATTATTTGGAACCAGTCAAAAACTATATCTGGATTTTTGCCCAATGGCAGATGACAACAAAGGTGCTGTTTGGATAAGTGAAACAAAAGAAATCAAAAATCCATATTTTGGAAAAGAAATGGCTACTTGCGGTTCTATAAAAAAAGAATACTAGTATGAAAAAAATCATCAAAAAAATACTTTTTATTGGGTTAATTATTTTTTTGCTGATGCAGTTGTATCAACCTGCTCGTAACGAAAGTTTTGAGCAGGATATAACTGCCAATTTTACAAAAGTTTATAAAGTTCCTAAAAATGTTGAAATCATTTTGCGAACTTCTTGTTATGATTGCCACAGTAACAACACCTATTATCCTTGGTATTCTTACATTCAACCCGCTCGTTTTTTTATGGAAAGACATATAAAAGAAGGTAAAGAGGAATTGAATTTTAATGAATTTGGAAATTATTCAAAACGCAGGCAAAACAGCAAATTGAAAGCTATAAGTAAAGAAATCGAATCAAACGAAATGCCTTTGAGTTCTTATACTTTAATTCATAAAAATGCAATCCTTACAGCCTCACAAAAAAAGAAAGTTTTGGATTGGATAAATAAAATAGAAGATAGTATTTCATCACAAAATTAAAAATAATGGTAGAAAAATTAATAACATTCTCACTACGAAATCGGGCAATTGTCTTGCTGGTTTCGGCTTGCTTATTTGCTTGGGGCATTTACAGCGTACAACAAAATCCCATAGATGCCATTCCTGATTTATCCGAAAACCAAGTAATTGTTTTTACAGAATGGATGGGAAGAAGCCCTCAGGTTATAGAAGCGCAGGTTACTTATCCATTGGTTTCCAACCTGCAAGGCATTCCAAAAGTCAAAAATATCCGGGGCGCTTCGATGTTTGGGATGAGCTTTGTTTACATCATTTTTGAAGATGATGTCGATATATATTGGGCAAGAACTCGGGTGTTGGAAAGATTAAATTATGCACAACGATTGTTACCACAAAATGTAGTACCAACTTTGGGTCCTGATGGTACAGGTGTAGGTCACGTTTTTTGGTATCATTTAAATGCGAATGGTATGGACTTGGGAGAACAAAGAGCCTTGCAAGATTGGTACGTGAAATTTGCCCTGCAAACCGTTCCGGGAGTTGCCGAAGTGGCTTCCTTTGGTGGGTTTGAAAAGCAGTACCAATTGGTGTTGGATCCACTAAAAATGCAGTACTATAATGTGAGTATGATGGAAGTAATGAATGCCGTTAAAACAAATAATAATGACGTTGGTGGCAGAAAATTTGAAATGAGCAATATGTCCTACATAGTCAGGGGATTGGGATATATAAAAAACATAAAAGATGTAGAAGACATAGCTATTAAAAACTATAATTCCGTTCCTGTAAAAGTTAAAGATATTGGTTCAATACAAATGGGTGGCGATTTGAGACTAGGTATTTTTGATGAAAATGGCACTGGTGAAGTTGTTGGCGGAATTGTGGTAATGCGTTATGGCGAAAATGCTGATAAGGTAATAACGGCAGTCAAGGAAAAAATGAAAGAAGTTGAAAAAGGATTGCCTGAAGGGGTTACTTTTAAAACCTCTTATGACCGAAGTGATTTAATAGAAAAAGCAATCGCATCAGTTAAAGGAACTTTAATCGAAATTATGATTACTGTTTCTCTTGTGGTTCTTCTTTTCCTTTTTCATTGGCGAAGTGCTTTAATTATACTCATTCAATTACCTATATCTGTGTCTATTGGCTTTATTTTACTTGAAGCATTTGGCATTTCATCTAATATTATGTCATTAACGGGTATTGCTCTGGCAATTGGTGTTGTTGTTGATGATGGTATTGTAATGGTTGAGAATGCATACAGGACAGTTTCGGAGAAACAAGAAGAAATGGATAATAATCAGTAATTGGAATTAAGATGAAAAATAAAATTAAAAATATATTCAAAAAAGAAAACGATCCGTTGTCTCCTGAAGATAAGTTAAAGCTTATAGAGAGCTCTTCAAAATTAGTTGGCCCAGGTGTTTTCTACTCAACAATAATTGTAATTACATCCTTTTTGCCTGTTTTTCTTCTCACGGGAATGGAAGGCAAGTTATTTGGACCATTGGCTTGGACGAAATCTTTTATTCTGATAGTTGATGCTTTTTTAGCCATTACACTTGTACCAGTGCTAATTAGTTTTTTACTAAAAGGAAAACTTCGTCCAGAAAATAAAAATCCAATTAACAAAAAATTGGAAAGTATTTATACACCCATTTTAATTTTTTGTTTAAAATGGAGAAAAACGGTATTGGCTATCAATATCATTGCCTTGCTGATTGGCGTATTAATGTTTACTCGTTTAGGTTCAGAATTTATGCCTCCTTTAGATGAAGGATCTGTACTGTTTATGCCGGTAACCTTGCCCGATGTATCCAACTCCGAAGTAAAGAGAATTCTTCAGGTTCAGGACAAATTGATAAAATCAATTCCCGAAGTGGCCCACGTTTTGGGAAAAGCAGGCAGGGCAAATACGGCAACCGATAATAGTCCAATAAGTATGGTTGAAACCATTATTTTGTTAAAACCTCAAGCAGAATGGCGAGAAGACAAAACCAAAAATGATATTATCACGGAAATAAACAACAAACTTCAAATTCCTGGCGTGACCAATGGTTTCACGCAACCTATTATCAACCGGATCAATATGCTTTCAACAGGAATCAGAACCGATGTAGGCATAAAAATATACGGAGCAAGTTTAGATACCATCAATGTTTTGGCTCAAAAAATTAAAAAAACATTGGAAGGAACTTCTGGAGTTAAAGATTTGTATGCTGAACCAATAACAGGCGGAAAATATATTGATATTGAAGCAAAAAGAGATGTTATTGGCAGATACGGACTAAACATAGATGATATAAATAATGTAGTTGAAGCTTCTATTGGAGGGATGAAACTCACTACGACTATCGAAGGAAGACAACGTTTTTCCGTAAATGCACGATATGCACAAGAATACAGAAATAGCCTTGAGGCCTTAAAAAAATTGCAAGTTCAAACGATGCAATTTGGTCCAATACCATTAGAAACTGTAGCTAATGTAAAAATAAGTGATGGCCCTCCAATGATAAATAGCGAAAATGCAATGCTCCGTGGCACAGTGTTGTTCAACGTTCGGGAACGTGATTTAGGAAGTACTGTAAAAGAGGCACA
The DNA here is from genome assembly GCF_002483315.1 of Flavobacterium sp. UBA7663. Classification (GTDB taxonomy): domain Bacteria; phylum Bacteroidota; class Bacteroidia; order Flavobacteriales; family Flavobacteriaceae; genus Flavobacterium. Next base: position 2,979 of record NZ_DLHR01000017.1, on the reverse strand, counting down.
GGAGAAACTCAATGCAATGATGACCAAGATGCCAAAAGGATATTATGTGGAATGGAGCGGACAATGGGAAAATCAAATTAGAGCCAACAAAACATTAAGTTTAATACTGCCTATTGTTGTGGTCATTATATTTCTTGTTTTATATTTTACGTATCATTCAATGAAAGAGGCATTAATCACGATGATTACAGTACCCTTTGCTTTAATTGGAGGAATATTTATGGTTTATTTTTATGGTATTAATTTATCCGTTGCTGTTGCCGTTGGATTTATTGCACTGTTTGGAATGGCAATCGAAACAGCGATGCTAATGACTATCTATTTGAATGAAGCAATGAATAAGATGGTAGAAAAGCACGGGAATAGTAGCGAAACAATAACAGAAGAAGTATTGAAACAATATATTATTGATGGTTCTGCCAAAAGGTTACGACCAAAACTGATGACCGTTTCCGTTTCGTTATTTGGATTAATCCCGATTCTTTGGGCAACAGGAACGGGAGCCGATGTGATGCTTCCCATTACTGTCCCACTAATTGGAGGTACAATTACTTCCACGATTTATGTATTATTAGTAACACCAATTGTTTTTGAGATGGTAAAACTTCGAGAATTAAGAACAAAAGGTAAAATAGATATTATAGATGTTAAAGAATAAATTTTATATAGCCATAAGTTGTTTGATTTTAAGCGCCACTAATTTGGCAGCCCAAACACTTTCTTTGGATAATGTATTGAGTACAATCAAGACAAACAATCCTCAACTAAAAATGTACGATGCCGATATTCAAAGTATGGATGCAGCGGCAAAAGGTGCCAGAAGCTGGATGGCACCACAAGTAGAAACTGGCTTTTTTATGACTCCCTACAATACAAAAATGTGGAAAGCCAATGAAATGGAACCAGGAATGGGGAGTTATATGTTGGGTGTAACCCAAATGATTCCGAATGCTTCTAAGCTTAATGCCAATGAAAATTTGATGAAAGCGATGTCTTCGGTCGAAAGTGAAAATAAAAACTTTACACTAAACCAATTAAATGCATTGGCCAAAACCTATTATTATGAATGGATTATCATTAAGAAAAAAATAAAAATAGCCCAAGACAATCTCCAGCTTCTTGAGTATATGATTAAAAGTATGGAAATACGGTATCAGTATAATATGGACAAACTACCGTCTTATTATAAAGCGAAATCCCAATTAGCTACTTTGCAAAGTATGATTGTGATGTTGGAAAATGATGTATCACAGCGAAAATATATGCTCAATACTTTAATGGCTCGTAATAAAAATGAGGAATTAGAAATTGATTCCAATTACGAGATTAAAGATTTTAATCTTTTTGAGACCGATTTGTCTTCCTACATCAACAACCGTAGTGATATCAAAGCCATTGATAAAACTAAGGAAATTAACAACTATAAAATTGAGGTTGAAAAAGTAGCAACCAGACCAGAATTTGGTGTGAAATATGACCATATGTTTGCTTTCGGGAATCAGCCACAGCAATTTTCATTAATGGGAATGATTACCATTCCGATGTCTTGGTCAACCAAAATGAATAAAGCCAATATAGAAAGTTATCGTATTAAAAACGAAAGTTTGGATTGGCAAAAGCAAATGATTGCCAACGAAGCAAGCGGAATGATAAAAGGGATGAATGCTGAGTTTTTGAACCTAAAAAAACAATACCAAATTACCCAAGACAACATTATTCCAGCTTTAAAACGAAACTACGATACGGCTATTTTAGCTTGGCAAAACAATACCGGAGATTTATTCATAGCGTTAGAAGCTTGGGAAGCAATGAATATGACTCAAATCGATGCTTTAGACAAATTAAAATCAATTTTAACTACACAAGTAGAAATTGAAAAACAATTAGAAACCAAATAATTATGAACAAGTATATAAAGTATAGTTTAGCTTTTATTGGAATTTTTATTATCGGAATTGCAATCTATTTCTTTGCCAAAAAATCAGATAATCATTCGGAAATGGAGCATCAAAACGAGGTTTACACTTGCTCGATGCACCCAGAAATTATTAGAGATGAACCTGGTAATTGTCCCATTTGCGGAATGACTTTGGTAAAAAAAGTAACAGATAATAATTCCATTGACGACAGTTCAATTGACAATCTTATAAAACCTACCGACAATTTTATAGTAGGTAAATATCAAACGACAACGGCAATAGACACCACCATAAGCAGTGAAATAAATTTACCAGGCATTGTGGCATACGACCCTAATTCATCGGTAAATATTGCAGCTCGAATGAACGGAAGAATAGAACGAATGTATGTCAATTATAAATATCAAAAAGTAAATAAAGGACAAAAACTGTTTGATTTGTACAGCCCAGAATTACTGACGGAGCAACAAAACTTCATTTATATGGTCTCTAATGATGTTGAAAATCCTTCGATTATTGATGCATCCAGACAAAAATTGTTGCTTTATGGAATGACCCAAAATCAAATAAATGCGCTGTCTAATTCCAAAAAAGTAAACCCGCAAATAACAATTTATAGTCCTGATTCTGGTATTATTGATGGAACAGGAACGATGGTTAATACAACTAATCCTGTGATGCAAAGTGCGAGTAACAACACTGCAACATTGGATGTTAAAGAAGGGAGTTATATAAAAAAGGGAGAAATCATTTTTAAACTATTAAATACGGATAAAGTATGGGGAATATTCAATGTTATCCAAGGATACAATAGTCTTGTCAAAGCCAATCAATCCATCAGAATTACTTCCGAACTAGACAAAAACGAACTCATAGATGCAAAAATCAATTTTGTCGAAACACAATTAAATCCAGCCGATAAAACCAACAGAATTCGAGTTTATTTAAATAATAATAAATTCAAATTACCAATTGGGTTAAGATTGCAAGGAGTTGTGAAAACAAATTCAGTAAATGGGATTTGGATTCAAAAACAGTCAATGGTAAGCATTGGAAACAA
>NZ_DLHR01000011.1 GCF_002483315.1 Flavobacterium sp. UBA7663 | reverse complement strand
GCTTGCCTATAACGTTTCGCGGACACGTGAAGTTGTGAAGCCAGCGAACTGAGTTGTTTCCGCTAAGATAGAATTTATTCGTGTAAATAGAGTGGAAGCTACTCAAAACCAGCAATTTCTCGTGACCGCTGTTGGCAGCAGTTCTTTTAAATCTCTCGTCTTTCTACATATTCCAAAAGATTAGAATTACAGACAGTAAAGCCGTCAATAAATTGAAAAAAAACAGAATTAAAATTTATATATTTTACGCTTTCGTATAATCCAATTTGATTTCCACGCGCAATATGTAGCAAATTCTTCAATACAGCAAATGATATTCCTATGAATATAGCATTTTTGAGGAAAAAGCGATTTGGTAAAAATTCATATAGTGGCACAATCTCATGGTTTCTTAGAGCTTCGATACCGGCAACTTTAAATACTCGTACTCCGTAATTTTTACTTTGGGATAGTTTTTCATTAGAAAGTAGAGAGTTTCCGACAAAGTTTAAATATGTTCTCGCGAGAATTCTTTCATAGTGAGCTAACTTAATCAATTGATCAAGGTTACCATCATTATACTCTTTGCCTTCTAGTTTTGGATCCTCAACGTAAAAAATAGAATTTGACATTTTGTTATCTTCATTGGCGATAGCAAGTTCTGTTATATATCCTTTTACTTCTGTTGGCGAACCATTAATTTTGACTTCTATTTTTTCAAATTGCTTTCTCCAAGTGTCAAACTTGTTATCAGAAAATGGTACAGCAGTTCGTCGTCCTTTCGCCTCAGCCAGACATGGTGCATTGTTATTATCAATAAAAAGAAAGTCTGGAGTATCTCCTTCTTGAATTCGATCTACCGAAATATGCGCAAATTCTGGAGGTAGTTTTCTTCCGAGTAGCGTACCAATATTTGCCATAAAGCCGGTGCCAAATGTCTTTTCCACAAAATATCTGCAAATTGTTTGTCCCAATACTCTTGAATTTTCTTTTCGAGGATCTTTTGATGCACCTGGATGTGCGCCTTCGAATTTAAACTCACGAATATTCTCTATTAAATAATTTAACGCGGGAAATTGCCCGTAAAACTTAACAGGTCGTAAATCATCAAATTCTTCTAAAAGGAATTTTGCACAAAGTTCATCCAAATCAATTTCGATTTTATTTAAGAATTTTTTTGCCTTTTGATCAAAAATAAAATTCCCTGAAAACCCAGGTTGAAAATTGTTGGTCTCTAAAATAATTTCTCTTTTATTCATATTGCTGGTTTAGAATTGCTGCCAACGTTTCGCGCACAGGCGACGTTGCGACCAAAGCGGAAACGAGTATTTTCCGCTAAGATAGAATTTATTCGTGAAAATAGAGCCGAAGCTACTGAAAACCAGCAATGATCGCTTGTGCGCTGTTGTGTGTTGTTCTATTTCAAGTACAATTCTCTTAAATCCCGCCCAGATTCAATATAAGGTTTGTCCGGATTATTGATTACATAGTTTTTCACAGCCTCTTTTGTAATTGAATCTAAAAAATTCTCGCCGAATCGTTTTAGAATTTCTTCGAGCATTAGATTTTCGTAACAATAATTTCTAAATCCTTCTGGCGCCGCAATATCTGAGAAGCTGTGAGATTTTAATCTAATATTATATCTTTTTAGTAGCTCTTGAAGTTCCGAGTCAAAACTTTCTGCATCGGAAATAAAATATGTCAAACGATTTCTTTGAATATCAGCGTTAGCTTTTCTGGTTTGATTGATACAAGCTGTATCGATTGTTTTGACAGTTGCGTTTGATTTTTGCAAATTCAAAAAGTCAATTTGATTGTAAGCAACGACTTCATTAGGTTTTTTACAATTGCAAAGTAATACTGCGATGATGATTGGAAAAAGATGCTTCATGTTTAGCGTTTCAGAAGAATTACACACAACGTCCCGCGCACAGGCGACGTTGCGCCCAAAGCGGAAACGAGTATTTTCCGCTAAGATAGAATTTATTCGTGAAAATGGAGTCGAAGCTACTGAGAACCAGCAATGATCGCTTGTGCGCTGTTAGCAGAAGTACCAATTTAATGCAGTCGCTTTATCAATTCTTCGTTTCCATAATAGTCGTGAAGAAAAACCGGAAACGCACTTAACACCGCAACAGTCGAAGTTGGTTTGATATATTTACTCAACTGATTTGAAAAAACTATAGATTGAGAATAAAGTTGAGTTGGAAATGAATATACACCCACTATAATAAATCTCATCTTTTTCAAATGTGTAGTGATTAATTGTTGCCAAATTTTAAGATCATAGCCATTAAAATTGATTAGGTGTTTTAAAGCATCTTTAGCCACAAGTCCCTTATACTTTATATTGATTTTACATTGTACTGTTGAATCATGAAACGTTTCATGATCGCAAACATGCTTTAGTGATTCAACCATTGGATAACTTATATATAGTTTTCCTTTATCGGTCTCTTCATTGAAAAAATCTAAAAGTTCTTCTAGCCTACCATCATCTGCCATTGACGAATGACCATCATAGTCAAAAAACATATAAATTTCAGCAAAGTCATCTCTCTTGTAAGTAGCTAGCGTATCTTTTTTATCGTAATTTCTGTCTTTGATGAGATTAAAAGTATCTAAATCTTCGTCAGCTTTAATTTCTTTATAAATCTGATATATCTCAGCACCATAAACTGATTTTATAGTTGTGTTTTCTTGCAAAAAAAACTTCTGCAAACTTGAAACAATTTGTGCTTCAGCATTTTCCCCCTCAAATACAAATAGAATTTTATTCGACATTAAACGAGCCCGATTTATACATTTTTTCAATATTGTGTGCTTCTCTCAACTCTTTAGTTGTGCTTTTCGATAAAGAGCGAATATTCCTTTTTGTCATTTCAAAATAACAATCCGGTCTTAGAAGATCATTAGTCATTATTGATGTATTATGCGTAGTTAAAAGGAATTGAACTCCAGTTTCTTTTAATTTTTCTACAATAATCTCTGACAAAGAATGATGGTAAAAAGCGTCGAACTCATCTATAAAAACAAATGAAACTTTAGAAGTACCTTTTATATTCTGATACCAAAAATAAAATAAAGCTAAAGCTAAAGTTCCCGTTGAAGCTACTTCATTAAAAGGCAACTGCCTCCCATTAAAATCAAAGGCGATGGAATTTTTGTCCAATTCCTCGACTACTGATAGCTTGCACTCAATCCCTGCATTATTTAAAAACTTTTCAAAGTCCTCAACATTCTTTTTCTTTACTATATCTTCTAAAATATTTCTTCCTCCAATATCGAAGCCCAAATATGTTCTATCTAGCAATGATCTGAAATAAAGCATCTGTTCTACGTGAGTAAATAAAGATATAAATGCATCGTTATAATCATTGCGGATAAGTTCTGTATTGTTTTTGACATATTTTAGTATTGATAACTCTGGATTGTCAATCTCAGTTTTTAGGTTTTCAGCTCCTTCAAGCTTTACAAATCCGATCGATGTTTTAGACCTATCAAATAAAATTTGTTCAACCCCGTCTATTTGCAGACGTTCGTATACGATTGTTTTATAATCAGTCTTTTTATATTCGTAAATTATGATTTTCGAATTCATCCAAAATTCATAATAAAAATATGCAACTTCAGAACCAGAGAAAGCATTTAAATAATTTTTATATACAGCCTCATTTCTCTGCTTATCTGTTAGATGCTCGATTATATCAAAAATAGCCAAAGCTAAATTGGATTTGCCGACACCATTGTGTCCATAAATTATAGCATTGTTAACAATCCCATCTTTGATTGATTCCTTGTTGAACTCGTACCCGTTTGTATTTGTCAAATCGAGTTCGTATTCTTTTTCAAAACTTTTGAAGTTTGAGACTTTAAATTTTCTAAGCACGATTTTTTTTTAGAAGTAAAAATAAACAAAATAAAATAGCGCCGTAATTTTTTTACGGTATTTTTAACATGGTACTTTTTAGGTATTTCTGCTAACGTTTCGCCGCCATGTCTAGTTGCGGCCGAAATAGCAGAGTATTTTCCGCTACTGTGAACGAAGTTAATGAAATTGGCGTTTCCGGCGACACGAATGCAGCAATTAGTCATGGCGGCTGTTACCTGCTGGCGCTTTATTCATGTTGTCGTAGCCAAATTGAATCATTTGCTTTTGACGTATAATTCCACAAAATCTCATTATTTATCTTTTTCGAAACTAATAACTTTTCATTCTCGACTTTCCAATCCGCGCCGTAATATTTTAAAACATGAATAACATTTTCTTTATGTTTTCTCGTCATCATTGTCGGCATTTCGATTAATCCATTGCTATCAAAAACTTGCGGAACATATTCCTTGTATCCACTTGCGACAACATTTTCATGTTTTCGATTGCATGAAAATATCATTAAAAGTATTAATACAGATGTTATATTTTTTAGTTTCATTTTTGTGGTCTTTCAGCGCAATCTTGGCGGCGCTTGCAGGTAACGTTCCGCGCATAGACCTTGTGGCGGCGAAGCGAGTTGAGTTGTCTCGGCTAAGATAATGTTTTTCGTGAAAAATAGAGTTCAAGCAACTGAAAACCAGCCATAAGTTCTATGCGCTGTTACATGCAGGCTTTATGATAGGTTTATGTTTTGATATCTCTTTTAAAGCGTTTCCAGTATTAGCTCGGTTTTAAACTGCGTTAATACCGAGTTTTCCACTAGAAGCATCGTTGTTTCATATGTATAAAATTTAATATTATTGTGTAAACTGCATATCAAAGCGTCCTTCTCTAATTTGGTGAACAATACCGGAATTGTCTTTAATGTCATACCAAAACGTGCCAGAAACAATGCGATTTTCAGAGTCTAGTTTGGAGATTTTTAGCTCGCCTGAGTGCTCAGCTGACGTGTAACTGTCATCAATCACACCAGTACTGCTATTTCCAACAAACAAACCTCCCAATGCATTACCGTCCGCACGCTCATAGAGACTGTAAGTTTGTCCTTCGCCAATTTGTAATCTTAAAGTGCCTATTACGAGCGATGTTAAAATATTATTTTCTGTACTGTTTGCGTTTACATTAAAATAATATCCGCCATCTACAAATTGATAAAAACATTGATAAGAGTTTGGGTTTAAACCTGGTTTGAAAACCTCCCCATCGAGAAGGCAGCCAAAAGTATTAGCGCCAATTTGTGTTTCCGGGGGAAGTTGATAGATGGGTGATGGAGCTGGTAATTGACCGTCGTCATCGTTGCAGGAAGTTAGAAATATTGTGATGACTATAAGGGAGATTATTTTTTTCATTCTTTTATAAAATATAAATTTTTATTGAGGCATTAATAAAGTGCGTAAATATTCATTATGTCAACCTATTTTCGGACGAGAGGTTTTCGAAGCTTGCCTGTAACGTTTCGCGCATAGACCTTGTGGCGGCGAAGCGAACTGAGTTGTCTCGGCTAAGATAATGTTTTTCGTGAAAAAAGAGTTCCGGTGACGAAAAACCAGCCATAAGTTTTATGCGCTGTTGGCAGAAGTGCAAATAACAAATTATCTTCTTTGAATGTTTAAAAATTTACTCGCAAAGCATTGTATCAAAATCAACATGAAGTTGAGTTGAACCATTGTCATCAACTGTTACCCATTTGAAATTTTTCAATACGTAAGCATTTCCGCCATCTAATTTCACCCATTCATCTATTCCTCGCGCAGCATTACTTAAATCTTGTTTGGTAGACATTCCGATTGCCGCAACATAATTTCTATTTTTCACTAAATATTTGCACGTATTTTTTTGGATGTTTTCTTCTGCTTGCGCCGTAGAAATAAATTTCGATTTAGTTAGTGATGGCAAAGTATTATTAACTTCAATTGGTGACATTGAGCTCGCGCATGATGTAAAAAGTAGAATCAATATTACACGATTTAGTTTTGTTAATTTCCTCATCTTAGATAGATTTAAAGTTTACAAATATCAATTTAGTTTACGGTTGCTGATGCATTTCTGCCAACGTTTCGCGGACACGTG
>NZ_DLHR01000023.1:6820-8285 GCF_002483315.1 Flavobacterium sp. UBA7663 | reverse complement strand
GTCGCCTGTGCGCGGGACGTTAGGTGCAATAATCAATCAGGAACATGCTAAATTTCATCGAAAGATTTGCTGGAGTTATAAAAAAATTAAATGATCTATTTAATTACAGAGTTGAAACTAACGATGAAAAGAATCCTTCATTTGTAAAGACTTTAGGAAACCAGATAATGATTTATAATCTTGAAGGAGATTTTATATCACGAGACTTTGAATTAGATAGATTGGAATTTTTTATCCAACATCTTGAAAACTTAAAAATGCATGATCTACAACTGTTTAAATTTTACATAAAAGAGCTAAGAAAACAGGAACAACAAGATTCATACTGGGGTATAAGGTTTGAGATAAGCATTGCATCTAGCTTTATTTCAAAAGGTATCAAATTTATAAAACAAGAATGTCCAGATTTTATCGTAGACAATAATTTAGGAGTTGAATGCAGTAGCATTCGAATTAGAAAGGATAGTCAAAAACTAAATTATGACTATAAAATATCCGCTATTATCAACAAGAAATCACAAAATATCTACAATAACCAATCAACAGCTTTATATGTAGATTTTACAAATATTGTATATAATCTATCCTTAAAACAACTTGTAGTTGACACCAAAAATATAAGGAGTTACACAAAACAAAGTTTAGCGTCGACTAATTTTGGTTCCATTATTCTTTTCGCAAATATGCACACTCAAGGCAGACTTGAGCAAAACTATTTGCGAATCGACAATGATAATTTAGACCCTAGCCTAAAAAATTTTCTTGATAAATATTATGCAATAGAAGAATATCCAGTGAATGGCTATGGAACAACTTATGAATTGTGAAGTTATTACTGCACCTAACAGCGCATAGAACTTATGGCTGGTTTTCAGTTGCTTGAACTCTATTTTTCACGAAAAACATTATCTTAGCCGAGACAACTCAGCTCGCTTCGCCGCCACAAGGTCTATGCGCGAAACGTTGGCAGTAATAAATCCACCAATGACGTGAATCATGAAGCTATTTGAAAAAATTGACATTAAATTTATTAATGAAAGTAACATTCCTGTAAAAGATTTAATTGTTTCAATTACAGTTTTAGCCAATAAAAAAAACAATTATAGTTTAGGATCTTTGAAAACCGATTCTGATGGAAAAATTATTGTTTTTAGATCAACAATTGAAAACAAAATACAGGAATTAAAACAATTATATATTATGGATTACTCGTCCGACATAGATGATTGTAAAGACTGGATAATAATCAAAATTGAAAGTAAAATAGAACTTGAAACTCGATCAAAAAATATGGAAAAATATTATCCAGAAAACGCGAAAATGCTTTTAGAACTATCGAAAGAATGCTCGAATAAATCATACAAGCCTATCGAAATTGAACATGAAATAGAAGATGAAATTGAAATTATCGTACAGAATAATTAAAAAGCTTTTTACTACTGCCAACAGCGGTCACGAGAAATTG
>NZ_DLHR01000023.1:0-6761 GCF_002483315.1 Flavobacterium sp. UBA7663 | reverse complement strand
TTCACGTGTCCGCGAAACGTTGTGTGCAATTATAAACATCCCGATCGTAAGATCATCTTGATTCATTAATTACTAAATCTAAAAATATGGCTTATTCAGTTGGTCAAAAAGTTGTTTATAAAGCTTTAAACGGCACAAAAGAAGATGCAACAGTTATTGCGCGAAAAATCGACTTTAAAAATGGTGTAATTGAAATTTGGAATGCGCAAGGAAATTTTGATTATTTAGTCACAGTTGAAAAAAATGGAATTATCGAACAGCATTTTTGCGAAGAAGAAGACATAGAGTGAACCGAGTTTTAGCGTCGAAATACACTTTCAGAACCTATATCGTGCATTAAATGAACAAATTCTCCTAAAGAAATTATACCTTCTTCAAGATAAAATGTTACATCTACATTTTCCATTTCGTTATCGTGAATTAAATCGTATTCTAGCCATTCATAATTCCACTCAAGAAGGATTTCTTTGATTTTCACAAATTCATCAAAGCTAAATGTTGTAATTCTGACTGTAGTTCTCTTCGCCATTTATAAAATATTTGTTTCAAAAATATGTAAATCAATTGGCTTTAAAACATAAAGTTAATAACATAACTGCACACAACAGCCGCCATGACTAATTGCTGGTTTTGTGTCGCCGGAAACATCAATTTCATTAACTTCGTTCACAGTAGCGGAGAATACTCTGCTATCTTGGCCGCAACTAGACATGGCGGCGAAACGTTAACTGCAATTGTATGGAAAACCTTCAAGAATTTCAAGAACGATTTGAAAGTAAAGTATTTTCTCTTTCTAGAGAAGATATTCTGGAATTAGAAAAGTTCGATAACGGTCCTTTAAATAATGTTATCACTAGGATTAATAAACATTGTTACGGTGTTTCAATAATTGACGAAGAGAAAATAAAATTTGATATGTTTTATGTCAATAGCGAAAATGAGTTAAAGGGCGATCTTATTAGATTAACATTAAATGAAAAAAATTATTTTCAACTTTTAATGAGATTTACAGCTATGCTAGCCGAAGATTACGAAGACGTAGATGCAATTTCCGCTTTTAATACTTTTCAAACCAAACTCCGAGGATTTCTAGAAAAATTAAACTTTTTTACAACTACTTCTCTCGAATTGAAACCATATTTAGGAAAAGGTAGTGTAATGATTTCAACAGCACCGAGAGGAATAGTAAATGTTATTTTAGTAGAGCATAAAGAATTTTACAGAGAGTTTTTCAATAATAATTATAAAATTGAAAAAGTAGAAAATTCGGAATATGTTTACCTTATGGTAAATAGCTATTCGGGCTATATCAAAATCGGAAGAAGTAAAAATCCTCGTTACAGAGAAAAAACTTTACATTCTCAAGAACCTACAATTTCTCTAATTGCACAATGGCAGTGCAGTAAACATATTGAAAAAGAACTTCATGAAAAATTCAAAAGTAAACGTGTCCGTGGAGAATGGTTTCGGTTACAACTTAATGATTTGAAAGAAATTGAAACATTTATGTCGATTTACAACTGCAGTTAACAGCGCATAAGCGACCATTGCTGGCTTCGCGTCACCGGAACTCTTTTTTCACGAATAAATTCTATCTTAGCGGAGAATACTCGTTCCCGCTTTCGCCGCAACGGCGCCTATGCGCGAAACGTTACTTGAAATCGCTCCTCGCCCGCTCCAATATTGCGTTTTACTTGAGAATTCCGTAAACGCATTTTTTTTACTTTGTATAAAACACGATTGCGAATTTCTTTAAAATCCCAAAGTTTGTCGAAACCGATCGTCGAATATTTAAATGGAAAATAATTGTCGAAATTCTTGTGTCCAATCTTTCGCAATCTTTGTCCGTTGCGTGTTTCAGGAAAAATACTTTGCATTTTTGAACTTTGGCGATTCGGTTTGTAGATTTTCTGATGTCAGCTCTTTCGTTCTCAACTTTCGTGTCGCGACATTCAAGTAACAGCGGTCACGAGAAATTGTTGGTTTTCTCTTGCTTCAGCTTTCTTTTCACGAATAAATTCTATCTTAGCGGAAAGTACTCACTTCGCTGGCTTCACAACTTCACGTGTCCGCGAAACGTTAGCGGTTATAACAAAAAACTCGTATGAAGACAACTTTAGTTCTACTATCGACATTTATATTTTCTCTTTCAAATTGCCAAAATAATAATGGTAAGCAAAAAGAATTCGAAGGCAAAATTATATACGAAGTGTATGTTAAATCGAAAACTAATAACATTTCCACTGACGACCTTCAAAAATTCTATGGAACAAGAATGATAAAGTACTTTAAAAATGGAAATTTTCGAATGGATTACAATGGCGAAGATATAAAGACAATATTCTTTCTTAGAAAAGAAAATACAGAATTTGATCTTCGAAATGGCATAGACACACTTTTTGCAACTTCATATAATGAAGAAGAACGGAAATTAATAAAATCAACATTGGAGAAATCTGAAATAATAATTGCCAATAGGAAGTGCCACATGTTAGTCCATCAAATGGAAAATACCAGAAATTCCTATTGGTATGATCCATCAATTTTTATTGATCCGAAAAATTACGAAAACAGTAAATTCAGCTTCACGGATAAATATTTCGAACAGACAAAATCACCTTGGCTAAAGTATACATATGACGGTGTAAATATTCAGATTAATTACACCGCAATTGAAATAATTGTGGAAGAATTGAATGATAATTTATGGCAATGATATACTTGTGTAACCCGTGTCAAGGCAATTTTGTAAGTGCTTTAATTATATGGATGATGCCCGTCAACAATAATCCTCCTAATATTGCTACTGAAACACCTATAATGACGTGCCAAGTCCTTGATTTAGTCCAATTATCTTTATTATCATTTACACTAGGAGCGTTAGTTTGCGGATATATTGTGTGGTGTTCTTTACGTAAACGCTCGTAACCACCATTATTGATAAAGAAAGTTCCTGACCCAGAAATAGCATATACATACGTATAATGACCGTCCCAACCACTTGAATCAGGCGTTTTTGCTCTCGTTATATGTTTGTCTTCAATCAATCTATCGATAGCAGAAAGCATATTGACATTATTTGCACATTCTGGTTTTTTAATTTGGAGAAAAATGTTTATTCCCGTATCGTGCCCGTTAATATCTCTCAAATATTTCAATATATTGTCCCAAAATTCAGTTAGTTCTGAATCAGTCATAACTCATTATATTTATTGTTAGCACTCCAAATGTAATGAAAAAAGCCCCGTCGCAAGGCGGGGCTTTATATCGATAGTAGATAGTTTGAATACATTCATTACTTTAGTTGTGCTAACAATAAGTATATGGATCATCAATATTTTCCGCATCGTCATATATCGGATTTAGAAAGACTTTTTAAAGCCAAAAATACCGCATTAATCCGCTTGAAAACAATAGGCTTTGATTGCCCTTACATATCATCGTCAAAAACATACGAACAACTGTATTTAGACGAGGTTCAAAAAGATTTCAACTTTAACGAACTTGATTTTCTTAGAGAAGGTATCCTGTATATTTTCGAGTGTTTGAAAATGATTGAAAATGAGGTTGCAGTTGATGATAAATATTCCGCAGATTTAGTCCTAAAAGAATGTGGGGATGTTGTACTAAGGATGATGAAATCAAACAATTTTAAAGAAGGAGATGATGTCGCGTTTCTTAGCCAAGTTTGGCAACAAAAAAATAAAAAGGACAATGATATAAAGTCTGATTCTATTTATGCTTTATCTAGAGAATTAGCCGAGTTTAAAGTTAGACTAAGTCGATTGGGAATTGAAACAGTAATAAGAAATGACGAAATTGAATTTTTGGATTTAAGATTTCCAATACCAGAACCAACTTTTGATATGATTGATATAGAACCTATCGATACAGCCGAACCTGAAACGGAAAATCCATTTCCAGAGATTTTTATGGATTTTGACGCATACACACTGTTTAATAGGTGGCACTCAGTTTTTCAAAATAGCAAGACCAAACTCGCAGATTATAGCTTTATATATAGAATAATGGAATCAGAAGGGCTGATTTTAGAAAGTAAACCTTTGCGATTTCAAAAGTGGCTTAATGGAGAGCCATACAAAGCAGATATAGAAGATATGTTTAAAACTTACGATAATTGTAAAACCGAGCATAAAGTATCATTATATCAAATGCTAAAAACTATACGCTAGCATATAGTTTTACACTCTATCATCGTAGTGTAAAAAACAACAGCAACGTTTATTGGTAATTTCGTGGATATGGTAATTTTGACAAAAAGAAAAGCACCCATAATGAGTGCTTGAAGTTTTAAACTAAAATGCCTAATGACCGAACCGAAAAAAATATCTCGGATTTTAAAAAGGATGAAATCTCCTCTTTCAGTACTTCATTAGCTAAAGATGCGTGACAGGTGTTTATTAACCCCGAAAACGTGTGTGAGAGCCGTGAGTAGGGGTTATTTTTTCAAATGTAAGCAAAACCAAAACGCAAAACAATAAAAATAATTGTAATTTTATCGCTTTATATTTGCAATTGTCATTTTGTCGATGTATATTTACATCATCAAATAAGAACAACATGAAAACCTCTAAAGATTTACGCGACTTCGACAGCCTTTTTGAATTACTTGACTACTTCACAACTGAAGCAGTATGCGAGGCACATTTAGCGGTTATCCGTTGGAATGGTGAAACTACTTGCCCTTACTGTGAATCTACAAACTGCAAAAAATTGGGCGGTGAAACAAACCGTTACAAATGTTACGGCTGTAAAAAACAGTTTGGCGTTAAGGTTGGCACTATCTTTCACGATTCTAAAATCTCATTGCGTAAATGGTTTGTTGCAATCTACTTAATCACTACAAACAAAAAAGGTGTTTCATCACATCAATTAGCCCGTCACATTAAAGTAACTCAAAAATCGGCTTGGTTTATCTTGCAACGCGTTCGCGAAGTATATAACGAAAAGCCCGAAGCATTTACTGGAATTGTAGAAGTTGACGAAAAATTCGTAGGTGGTTCTGATTCAAATCGTCACGCAAGCAAAAAAATTGCAGGTGGTCAAGGTGGCGCAAACCACACGCCAGTATTAGGAATCCTAGAAAGAGGCGGCAAAGTTTACGCATTGCCAGTAGTAAACAGAAAAGCCAAAACTATCATCCCGATTATGGTAGACCAAGTTGCAGCGGGCGCAACCGTTTATACTGACGAGTGCAAATCCTATGTATCTTTAAGCAGAAGCGCATACACACACGATTTCGTTTGCCACAACGCAAAGGAATATGTACGCGGCGGGGTTCATACAAACGGTATCGAAAACTTCTGGTCACACTTTTCAAGGACTATCACAGGAACTTACCACCAAGTTTCTCCTAAACACCTTTCACGTTACGTAAATGAATCAACTTTCAGATTTAACAACCGTGACCTTTCCGATGGTTCAAAATTTGACGTAGCTTTGGCTAATGGAACTAACAAAAGATTATCACATAAAGAACTAATCAATGGCTAAGAAGCAGCGAAAAGAACCCGAAATACCAAGACCTGAAAAGGATATAAAAATAGAATCAGGAGCGCCCAAATTCAATGCGGCGCTTTCTGCGTTCGTGAAAACTCATACCAAAAAGCCCAAATCAAATGACGATACAGGCAATAAGTAAACTATATACGGCAAACCTTGAAAACCGCGTTGTGTTGTTCTCGACCAACTTAAAGGAATTTGCCGCCGCGTTGGCGAAAATAGAATCCAATGTATCACCTTACCACACTTTGCGCAGAAACTTCGAGAATAAGACCGAATTCGAGTTTAAAGGCATATCGGGAAAGGTTTATATATTGCAAGAAGTCTATAACGCTAAAAAGTCAGATGATTTATCGTAACGGCGCAATTGTTGCCTCCTATACCCTATCTGACGATCTAAACGCAAAAGGACGCTCTTGAATAAAAAAGCCGATATGAAGTGTAAACATATCGGTAACTAAGTAAAGGGACTCTCCAAAACTCAGATTTACAACAAACCGAGTGAATCAGAATTTTTTGACGGTAAAAAAATTACGTAGCTTTACAGCCAAGCCGTAAAAGCCGCGCAGAAGATAGCAAGTTCACAGGTTACACAAGTATATCATTGCCAATTCTATCTTAGCGGAAACAACTCAGTNNGTCGCCTGTGCGCGGGACGTTAGCTGCAAGCCTAAACGAACAGTAGAAGAACAACAATGAAAATAACACTTTATATCTTGATTTCAGTTCTTCTAAGCTCTTGTTTTAAGAATGACAATTTAGAAAAGAATAGCAAAGGATTGCTTTCTATAAAGTATGACAAAATTGAATACTATCATTTGGATATTTCATTAAAAGATGCAAATGAAAGGTTCAGGAAAAATCCGGAAAAATATAAAGTTTGGGAGATTTTCTATGAAAATATTCCTAGAGATTTAAAAGACTCAGATTTCATAAGCGTACTAGAATCTAACTACGATAAATATAGCGTGCCAAAAAATCGAAATAGACAAATTTCGGAAACATTACATTACAAAATTGGTTCATATGATTTCCCTGCGTGCGACACATTTTTTCGAGACATTATAGTTTTCAAAAAAGGAAGCAAAATCACTGGCGTAATTAAAATTTGCATGGAATGCAAAATATCCAGGTTTGTAGGTTTTAATTACGATAAGACAAAATATAGAATCGAAATTGATCTTAAAAAATTAGAGGATATTTTAATAAGGCCAGCAGCTAACAGCCGCCATGACTAA
>NZ_DLHR01000013.1 GCF_002483315.1 Flavobacterium sp. UBA7663 | reverse complement strand
GGTCAATTTGACCGTTTTTTCCAGATATAGTGGTTTTTCAATAAAAACTTCGCAAAACAAGCTAAAATGCTCAAATTCATTTAACTTTTTTATTTTATTTTTAATTTTTTTATCGGTTGTTTCAGGATTATTATTCATTAATAATTTTCTAATCTTAAAATAATCTTTGTTTTTTTGAAAGTAATTAATAATCATGACATTATATTTCTATTTCTGGAATTAAGTTAGCTGCTTCTTTCATTTTTTTGTCTACAATTTTGGCGTAAATCGCTGTAGTTCGGATCTCCCGATGACCAAGACGTTTTGAAACAGTATAAATATCCGCACCGTTTTCTAGTAAAAGCACCGCATTCGTGTGTCGCGCACTATGGAAAGTGATGTGTTTTGAAATACCGGCTCTGTTACACCAACGTACAATCTCATTATTGTATACTGCTCCATATTTCAAACCCTTGAAAACTCTTTCTGAAGGATGTTGTCTATCACCTAGTAATTCTCTTGCCTGACTTGAGATGTATAAATATTCAACACCATCTGTTTTTTCTTGGCGAAAATTTACCCTACTAATTCCATTATCTTCATCTCTAACTTCGCTCCAGGTTAAAGTATTGATATCAGACCAGCGTAATCCAGTTAAGCAGGAAAAAATAAAAGCATTTTTAAGTACTTGATATTTACAATTTGTACTAGCGAGAGCTTGTAATTCTTGATAGGTTAAATATTCTCTTTGACTTTCAGCTTGCTCAAAAGATTTGATTTTTGAAGCATAATTGATAGATAGATAGCCTTCATCAAAAGCAGCTCTCAAACATGCTTTAAATTTATTCAGATAGGAGTATTTTGAATTAAGGGAAAGAGGTAAATTACTTTTAGTTTTTGCTTCCTTGTCAAAGTAGTTGCGAACCATTTTTACAAATTCTTCATCAATCTCTTCAAATAGTAAATTAGGATTGATACATCTTTTTAAATGTAGAAATGTAGCGGTCCAGTTTCCGTAGTTTTTCGGGGAATCGCTTTTCTCTTCAGTTTTTTCAATAAAAAAATCCAGGAAGCGTCTTTTTGATTTTGAAGTATTTTTAATATCAAACTTACCTTGAAAGAATTCAGCTTTTCTAATAGATAGAATTTGCTCCGCTAAAAGTTCAGTTTCTTTGTTTTCTTTCTTTTCAGCAGCAGTAAGTGGATTTTGATGAAGATACAATTTTAAATATTCAAAGTCTCTTATATGAATTCTTTTACCGTCTTTATCTAATTGTGAGCCTTTATAATATTCAAGGTAAAGACTATACTTGTCGTTCTTAAGCTTTTTCTTTTTTAAAGTGATTTTCATAGGTGTACATTTTTACACCTTTTTAGTATGAAGGTGTACATGAGATGAAACAAATGTACTAATAAGGTAAATCATAAACAAATCAAAATACTTGTAAATACTTGCTAGTCAAGTAAAAGAACAAAAAGTAAATCAAGAGAAAGTGGTTTTATTTCCCGATACAAAAGTTCGCAAAAATATTTCCAAGTAATTCGTTGTTGGTAACTTCTCCTGTGATTTCCCCAAAGTAGTGTAGGGCAGAGCGAATATCAATCGCCATCAAATCAGAAGAAATCCCTGAGTTTAAGCCCCATTTCACTTTCTGAATTTCTTCTAACGCTTTTAGTAACGAATCATAATGACGGGTGTTGGTCACAATCGTTTCGTTATTACGTAAAGCACCAGTGTTTACAAAGGACATCAATTCATTTTTTAATTCTTCAATGCCTACTTTTTGTTTTGCAGAAATGAAAATTGAATTCTCAATTTGTGATTCGAGATTTTGGAGTAAATTTTCATCTAGTTTGTCTTTTTTATTAAAAATCGTAAGTAAAGCTTTTTGTGGGTATTTGTTTTTAATTTTTTCTACTTCTACTTTTAAACGTTCTAGGCTTTCCATTGTTAATTCTGTGCTGTCAACAAGGAACATTACAACTTGAGCTTGTTCAATCTTTTCAAATGTTTTTTGAATTCCAATGCTTTCTACATGGTCTTGTGTTTCACGAATTCCTGCCGTATCAATAAATCGGAAACCAATTCCGTTGATAACCAATTCGTCTTCAATTGTATCACGAGTCGTACCCGCAATGTCGGAAACAATGGCGCGTTCTTCATTCAATAAAGCATTCAATAAAGTTGATTTTCCCACATTCGGTTCTCCTACAATGGCTACAGGAATACCGTTTTTGATTACGTTACCCACCGCAAACGAATCAATCAAGCGTTTCAATACAAACTCAATTCGTTCTAATAATTCATGAAATTGTGTTCTATCGGCAAATTCCACATCTTCTTCGGCAAAGTCCAATTCCAATTCGATTAAAGAAGCGAAATTCAATAATTCTTCACGAAGTTTGGCAATTTCGTTACTGAAACCACCACGCATTTGTTGCATGGCAATTTGATGAGACGCTTCATTATCCGAAGCAATTAAATCAGCAACCGCTTCCGCTTGTGATAAGTCCAATTTCCCGTTTAAAAAAGCACGCAAGGTAAATTCACCTGCCTGAGCCATTTTAGCGCCTCTACGAAGTAATAATTGGATAATTTGTTGTTGAATAAAAGTAGAACCATGACACGAAATTTCAATTACATTTTCTCCTGTGTATGAATTCGGGCCTTTGAAAATGGAAAGTAGTACTTGGTCGTACACTTTGCCGTTATCGACAATATGTCCTAAATGAATCGTATGCGTTTTCTGTTTTGTAATATCTTTTCCAGAAACCGATTGAAATACGTCAGCCGCTATCGTAATAGCATCTTTACCAGATAATCGAATAATAGCAATCGCACCCGCTCCAGACGGAGTAGCTAACGCAACTATGGTTTCTTGTGGAATCATGTTCTAAATTTAATTCTGCAAAGATAAATCAAAGTCAGAAGTTAGAAGTTAGAAGTTGGAAGTTTTTTTAGTTACACAAAGTCCAGCAAAGTTTAGCACGAAGTTACACTAAGTTTCCTTTGCGTCCTTTATTTTTAATTCTATTTCATTTTATGATGAATAATATCAGTAAAACTATTTTTATGAAACGTTTTGAGGTCTTTGTTTTTATCGATGATGTAATATCTCAAAGTATCATTATTCTTTAATTGAAATTTTACTTCATTATTTTCTAAAGTATCAATGTTTACAATTAGTTCAGAATATTCACTATACAGCTTATCAGAATAAAAATCAACTTGTAAAGATTTGTAGAATAGTTGTTTGTCTTTTTCAAATATAAAAACTTGTCTTGGAGTAGATGAATGTTTTAATTCCCAATGGTTTAAAATGTTTTCATTGAATTTTAAATTTAAAAAAGCATTAAATTTCTTTTGATTAAAAGGGTATTTAACTTCATGAATTTTTGAATTTGAGAAATAAACTATTGCAAATGGAGTTTCATGCTTTTTTTTAGTCAGAAAGAAGCAAATAGATATTTTCTCTTTATTATCTTTTTTTGAAATGAATTTATTTGCGATATCAACAACTTCTTCTTTTGAAATCCTATCACTTAGTAGAAGATAAGTTGTTGTTTTGTGTTCTCCCAAAATAGAGTAGTTCACTTCTTTTTTTGAGCAAGAAGTGAATATAATTAGTAATAACAAAACATAAACTCTTAGCATATTTATAAAAACAAATTAAATTAAAAAACCACTAAAGCCGAAGCTAAGTGGTTTTTAAAGTTAGTTAGGGTTGGTTATAAGATTTTCAGATTTAATACTGTAAAATCAAATATTGTAAATTAGTTGCTCAACATTACTGGCATTACTAGCATAGTAACAGTTTCGCCTTCGTCTAAGCCGTCAACTGGAGTTAAAATTCCAGCTCTGTTTGGCATTGACATTTCTAATTGGATTTCATCACTTGATAAATTATTCAACATTTCTGTTAAGAAACGTGAGTTGAAACCGATTTGCATATCGTCTCCTTGGTAATCACAAGTTAAACGCTCGTCTGCTTTGTTTGAATAATCGATATCTTCTGCCGAAATATTCAATTCAGTTCCTGCAATTTTTAAACGAATTTGATGTGTCGTTTTGTTAGCAAAGATAGCCACACGACGAACCGAGTTTAAAAACTGAACTCTGTTGATTAATAATTTGTTTGGATTTTCTTTTGGGATAACTGCTTCGTAGTTTGGATATTTTCCATCGATTAAACGACAAGTCAACACATAATTTTCGAAAGAAAATGTTGCATTTGAATCGTTATATTCGATAGCCACTTCTGAATCAGACGCACCTAAAATTCCTTTTAAAATGTTTAAAGGTTTCTTTGGCATAATAAAATCTGCTACTTGAGATGCTTTTACATCCGTGCGAGCGTATTTTACTAATTTGTGAGCGTCGGTTGCAACGAAAATTAATCCTTCTGGTGAAAATTGGAAGAAAACACCACTCATTACAGGGCGTAAATCATCGTTTCCAGCAGCGAAAATCGTTTTGCTTACTGCAGTTGCTAATACTTCCGCAGGAACTAATGTTTTTGAAGGATCATCTAAAACTACTGCTTTAGGAAATTCTTCTCCAGGTGCGTAAGCAATTGCATATTTTCCTGAATTTGAGCTAATCTCTACAGTTGAATTATCTTCAACAGTAAAAGTTAACGGTTGTTCTGGGAATGTTTTTAAGATATCTAATAAAAGTTTAGCAGGAATAGCAACACTTCCTTGACTTGTAGAATCAATTTCTAACGTAGCCGTCATGGTCGTTTCTAAATCAGAAGCTGAAACTTTTAATTGGTTGTTGTCTAATTCAAAAAGGAAATTATCAAGGATAGGTAAGGTGTTACTACTGTTGATAACACTACCTAAAACTTGTAATTGTTTTAATAAATACGAACTCGATACTATAAACTTCATCATCTTGTATTTTAAAATCGTGATTTGATTTTATATTTCACAAATATATTCTAATTCTACTCAAACGCAAAAACAAATTATCAACAACTAACGGCTATATTTTCTTTTGCGCAAGAAAGTGAATAAAAACCCAAAGATAGCTAAAATAACTATTGGTAATCCGACAGTTACCATTTGTGCCATGGTGTAATTTTTATACACTTCTTCCTTATTTAAAAGTGGTAAATCAACATCTTTACTTCGGATGTTAATAAGTCCATTATCATCTAAAAGGTAATTTACGCAGTTCATTAGGAACTCTTTGTTACCATATAATTGATTTGTCCACTTGTCAAAACCTAATTCTAATGGAACGCCTTTGTCTAACTGGTTTTTAATCACATCTCCATCCGAAATAACGATCATTTTATTGTCTTTTCCTGTAGCTTGGAACGAATTATCTTTAAACGGTAATATACGATTTTGGTAAGCTGATTTGAATTTTCCTTCCATTAAAACTGCTACTGGAAGCAAGCCTTTACCTTCGTATTCTTCAGGGGTAGTTTCTTCAGTTACCATATCTAACGAAATCGGAGTTGGTGTTCCAATGGTTTTCGAATATTCAGACGAACTTAATAAAACCGTTTTTTTGATATCGTTTTTCAGGATTTCAATAGGGGAAGCAAATTCAAACTTAATCCCTTCCATGTTTTTTACAATCGGATTAGTAGAAGTTGGATAGATAAAAGGTGCAAATTTCCAAGTGTATTCTTGCATTTGGGTTTCGCTTCCTTGATTTCCTGATGCTAATTTGATAGGCGTTGCATATTCATCTTTCACCAATAACGGATTGATTCTAATTCCGTATTTGAAAAACATATCGGTTAAATTCAATTCTCGTTGCGCTGCTAAAATCGTACCGGTTTCGTTATATAAACTATCCATGTCCGCAGAAACTACATCTACTAACCACAAGGTTTTTCCACCATTCATGATGAATTGGTCTAACACTTGTTTTTCTTCTTCTGTAAATGCTTCTGTTGGTTTCGCAATTACGGCTAAGTCGTATTTTTTTAGCGCTTCTAAAGTCTGAGTAGGTTGTTTTGCTACCGAATCTAATGTAAAAGGTCCGATATAATAACTTTCTTTAACTGTTCTTAGGAAATCGGCCATGAAAGGTTCTAAAACTTCTCCGTTACCTTTGATTACGGCAATTTTCTTTTGTTTCTCTTTCGAAATTTTATTGATAGCTTCCGCAAAACCAAATTCCAAATGCTGTACCGAACTAATTACTTTTTGTTCCGTTGAAGCTCCCATTAAGTTTTTCAATAAAGCCACTTTCGTAAATCTATCTCCATATGTCGCTTGTGCCCAAGGGAAAACCACTTCTTGCGATTGTTTTCCTTTGTCCTCCACGGTGATGCTCAATGGTTGCATGCCTTTTGCGTAGAATTCTTTCATTTTTTCTACTCGCGTTTCCTCTTTTTCAATCGGATTTTTAAAGTTGAAAATAATGTTTGAATTATACGCTGTGAATTCCTCTAAAAGTTGTTTGGTTTCGTTTTGTAAACGCTTAAATTCTGGTGGAAAATTGCCTTCCAAATACACTTCAATGTATAACGGACTTTCAACCTCTTTTATAATGTTTAATGTCGTTTCCGATAACGTATAGCGTTTGTCTTGAGTTAAGTCGAAACGTTTGAAAAAGAAGTTGCTGATTAAATTGATAACGATGATGGCTAAAAATACAATTCCTAATTGTTTTAAAGCTTGTGATTTGTTCTCTTTCATTACCATTTCAAAGATTTAAGTTGATAAACCGTTGCCGATAAAAATAAAAACGTCACACTCACAAAGTACACAATATCACGTGTATCTAACACACCGCGACTCATACTTTTAAAGTGATAATCCATTCCTAAAGCAGCAAACATCGAACTATAATTTCCAAGGAAAGAAGCAATTCCATCAAATCCGAAATAGAAAAAGAAACAACAAAAAACAGCAATTATAAACGCTACAATTTGATTGTCTGATAAAGTAGAAGCGAAAATTCCAATCGCCGTATAAGCTGCAATTAAGAACAACAATCCGAAATACGAACCAAGTGTACTTCCCATGTCAATATTGCCTTGCGGATTTCCAAAATGAGAAATCGTCAAAACATAAATAATCGTTGGAACAATCGCTAAAATGATTAAAACTAAAGCGCCTAAGAATTTTCCGTTTACGATGTCCCAATTAGAAAGCGGTTTGGTAAACAATAACTCAATCGTTCCTTGCTTTTTCTCATCCGAAAAACTACGCATGGTTACGGCAGGAATTAAGAAAATTAAAATCCATGGTGCCAATTTGAAAAACGGACTCATATCGGCAAAACCCGAGTTTAAAATGTTGAATTCGCCTTCAAAAACCCAAAGAAATAATCCGTTGAGTAAAAGAAAAATCCCGATGACTAAATATCCAATCGGCGAACCAAAAAAGGATTTTATTTCTCGTAATAATAATGCTTTCATTTATATGTTTTATTAATTTTCTTCTATACCATTATTTGTTTTCTTTGAGCTTGATATCACTCCATTTCTATATTCAACTCTAAAAGTTATATTTTTTTTGAAAAATAAAAATTTATGAAATGAAGAAGCAATAACGACAAAGTTATATTTATTGTTGTGATTTGGAATATAAATAACATCATATGAAATATTTGAGAGTATTTCATTCATTTTATTTTCCATTCCTGAAAGATTTCTTTTGAAAACATTTCCTATCTCTTCATGTTTGATAGAAAAGTTTTCAATAAAACTTTTTAAAAGTTCTAATTGTTCATCACTAATTTCTTTATTTTTAGCTTCTAGAAAGATATCTGTAAATGATTTTTGTTTATCGAATGTAAAGGTTCCATGGAAATTTTTATTATCTCCAAACATCGATTCAACATAAGTCAAATCAGTTAAAATTGATTCTAGTTTTTTCATTTAATTATTCTAAAGTAACCAATCTATCCACACTCCACGCTTCTGGTTTGTCGCTGAATAGGGTTTTTGTGTATGTCCAAACGCCATCAAATAAAGCTGATTTTCTGTAATTTTCTAGCGCTTCTTCATTTTCCCAATAACTATAAGTAAAGAAAATACGTTTGTCATTTTTGTCTTGATACAATTCTAAGAAACGGTTTCCTTCGAAGTTTCGTATGTGGTGTTTCACTTCTTCAAAATTATTTAAAAAAGCTTCGATTTTATCTTCCTGAAAACGCATTTTTACAATTCTTATGAACATAGTTTTGTTTTATTTAAATTTTACCGAAATACTATCTCTAAAATGCAATCCTAATAATGTAGCAGCAGAACCCACCGTCTTTGGATTACTCTTGTAAATAGCAATTTCTAAATACCCATTTTCGTTGAACAAAGCCAAGAAGTCGCCTTCTAAATCTTTCAGTTGCTTAGTGTCGGAAACTGGAAAATCAGAATAGCTTTTGTGCAAACGGGTTATCTTTTTATTTTTAATAATGATTTCAAATTTTCTACTTCGAATCGTATCGTTAAATTGTTTTTGTGAAATATTAGTAACGCAATTTCCAAACGAATCGATATACACGATTTGTCCTTTTATTTCAGTTAAATCATCAGAAACTGATGAAGTCAATACACTAACCGATTTCAAGGATTGAATTTCCTTTCCAATAACATTCAGCAAACCACCTCTCGAAATATGACAAGCCACGGCTGCAAAAACATCCATATCGCTTACATCGGTATTCAATCTATCATGAATAGTAATAGCAACAATTTTCTGTGGGATTTTCTTCTGAATTAAGGTATTCAATATGCCATTATCGGCACAAATAAAGTAATGATCGTCCCATTGCATTGCAATATGTTGGGTATCGCCCACACGTTCGCTATCCACACCAATAATATGAATGGTTCCTTTTGGGAAATTTGAATAGGAAGCCTCAATGCAGTAACTTGCTTCTAATGTGTTGAATAAGTCAATTTCGTGCGAAATATCAACAATAACAGCCTCTTTTTGTTCCGACAGAATTTTGCCTTTCAAAGCACCTACGAAGTAGTCTTTGTGTCCAAAATCGGTAATTAGCGTAATTATTGACATTTTTTTGTTTATAACTTATTTGAAATCCAACAGTAGTTTTTACTAAATTTGATTGCAAAGCTACTATAATTTTAGCGTTTCAAAAATAATTAAAAAAAGAAAGCCTTTGAACGAAAGAATCATTGAATTAGTCGACATTGCTCCAAAAGAATTTTGGGGCGCGCAAGATGCTCATCTTGAATCTATTAAGAAGTATTATCCAAAACTTAAAATCGTAGCACGAGGAACTACTCTTAAAGCGTATGGTGAGCCTGAAATCTTGGATGAGTTTGAAAATCGCTTCAGAAGATTAATGAATCACTTTACGCGTTACAACAGTATAGATGATAATGTTATTTTGAGGGTATTAGAAACAAGTCATCAACATGACGCCGAACACATGCACGACAGAGACAAAATTTTAGTGCATGGAATAGGAGGTAAGCTAATTAAAGCGATGACGCCTAATCAACAAAAATTAGTGGATACCATTCACAAAAATGATATGGTGTTTGCTATTGGTCCAGCCGGAACAGGGAAAACCTATACCGGTGTAGCTATGGCGGTTAAAGCTTTGAAAGAAAAACAAGTCAAACGAATTATTTTAACGCGTCCTGCAGTTGAAGCAGGGGAGAATTTAGGTTTTCTTCCAGGTGATATGAAGGAAAAATTAGATCCGTACATGCAACCTTTATATGATGCATTGCGCGATATGTTGCCGCCACAAACCTTAGAAGATTACATTTTAAAAGGAATTATTCAAATCGCACCATTAGCTTTTATGCGTGGTCGTACGTTAGATAATGCCTTTGTAATTTTAGATGAAGCACAAAACACAACGCATTCCCAAATGAAAATGTTCTTAACGCGTATGGGAAAAAATGCCAAATTCATGATTACAGGCGACCCAGGTCAGGTGGATTTACCACGAAGAACCATTTCGGGATTGAAAGAAGCGATTCTGATTCTAAAAGATGTAGAAGGTGTGGGGATTATCTATTTAGATGATAAAGACATTGTACGTCACAGATTAGTGAAGAAAATTATTGATGCGTATAAGAGTATTGAGAATAACGATTAAAACCTTTAATTATATAATTGAAAAACAGCTTTTTAAAAGCTGTTTTTTGTTTTTATAACAATTTCGCAATAAGGAACTTTAATTAACTTTTAAAATTATTTAAAATTTATTAAAAGTGTTAAAATGTAATATATTATTTAAAAAATAAAAATGTTTTATAAAAAATGCATACTTTATTGATGAAAAATATAAATAAATGTTAAATTTGAATTATGAATCTTAAAAAAACAAAAATGAACTTAATTCCCCTACTTTATGAAAAAAAATTACATAACCTTAATTGCGTTACTATGCTTTTGTACGATTAACGCTCAAGTGGGTATTGGCACGGTAACCCCACAAGCTTTTTTAGATATTAACTCTAATACTCAAGGAGTCTTGGTTTCTAGAGTGGCATTAACAGCTAGAAATGTTGCACTACCCGTTGTAAACCCGCAAGGAGGTGCCCTTGCAAATGGGACTTTAGTCTACAATACTGCTACAAATGGAGTTGCACCATTAAATGTTGCTCCTGGCTTTTATTTTTGGGATGGAACTCGATGGGTTGCATTAGATGGAACCGGAGGACGTGATTGGTCTTTATTAGGAAATTCAGGAACAAATCCTGCCACAAATTTCTTAGGAACTTCAGATAATCAAAATTTAATTTTTAGAACAAATAATCTTCAACGAGCTGTTGTTCGCTCAGACGGAAACGTTGCCATAAATTCTGCAGGCGACGCATTTACAAAATTATATGTTACAACTACCGGAGCTGGAAACGATGCAGTTCACGGCGCTAATAATGATAATATTGGTAACGCTTTTTGGGGAACCAATGTTAATAACGGTGGTACAGCCATTTTAGGTGGCGCTGGTCCTGGTGCAAGTATTTTTCCTAGTACGGGTGCTGGAGTTGCGGGTTCTGGACCATTTGTGGGTGTTTATGGCTCTAATGGTTTTGGTGACCCAAATAATGCGACTTATTATACCAATTGTGCCGGTGGTTTTGGATTGGATTCCGATAATAACGTTGCGACTTTAAATTCAAGTGCTTTTGCTAAAATAGCTGGAATTGATAATATTTCTCCTAATGGCGTTTTGGCCAATAGAAGAAGTTTATATGGAGGTTATTTTAATGGCGGTGTTGGAGCGGGGCAATCGTATGCTTATGTTGGAATAAAATATAACGCAACAAATACTGGCACAGGTGGAACTAATTACAAAATCATTGGAAATGGAACTAATTCTACCATGATTATGGATAAAGAAAATAAACCACGCGTACTATTTTCGCCAGAAGCACCAGAAATTTTATTTGAAGATTACGGAACAGCCGAATTAATCAATGGTGAAGTTTATGTTGCTATAGATGAGGTATTAAAAGAAGCTTTATTTATTGACGAGAAGCATCCATTAAAAGTTTTTATCCAATTAGAAGGCGATTGTAACGGTGTTTATGTCACCGAAAAATCTAAAAACGGATTCAAAGTAAAAGAATTAGCTAGTGGGACAAGTAATACAAAATTCTCTTGGCATATTGTGGCTAACAGAGCAGATGATAAAGATGCAGATGGAAATATAACATCTGAACACGTGGGATTACGTTTACCTTACGGACCAATAGCAGCAAAAGAAACTCAATTAGCAACCAAAAGCAATGAAAAAGATGTAGTTGCATCAAAATAACAAATATGAAATCGCTATTGACTACAAGTTTTCGAGAGAAAACACCAAAATAAAAAAGGCGATACCATATGTTACAGAAAAAAAAATAAAATTTAAACATATGAAATCATTTTTAACGTAAAACCCATTGATTGTAACTTTAAATCAATGGGTTTTATATTTTCTCGTTTATTATAACATTATTTCATAGCGCAACATAATTACAATACCAATTTCATTTTTTGCAGTTGAAAATAACGGTACGTCTTATAATTTGTTTAGTTAGTAAACTTTATTTTCTTTTAAATATGTAAAACTTTGCAGAAATTCTGTAATCCTTTTGGCAAGGAATTGACTCAAATTTGCATTTTAATATTAAAAGAAAAAAATGAGAAAATTATTTTTATTGATTGGGTTATTTGGACTAAACACTATTTTTGGTCAAGAAACAGAAGTTGAACTTACAGCAGACAATTCATGGTTAAAAGCGGGTATAACTACAGGTATTCCTGTTGGTGATGCTGGAGATGCCGCATCGTTTAATTTAGGTGTTGATTTAAGAGGGCAATATTTAATTAATCCTAATTTCGGAATTGGTTTAGCTACTGGTTATAATCACTTTTTTGCAAAAGATGAGTTGGAAGATTTCGGACTTATTCCTGCAGCGGTTTTTTTACGTTACTATTTTACACCAACGGGTTTGTTTTTTGGTGCTGATTTAGGTTACGGATTCTTAACTAAGGTAGAAAATAACGATGGTGGTTTATATGTAAATCCTCAAATTGGTTACCACAATAACGATTGGAATATTTTTGCTTTTTATCAAAACACATTTGCTGAAAATGATATTGATATTCAAACAGTAGGAATAGGCGCTACTTACAACATTCGTTTTAAATAAGCCGTATACAATTTTTTAAAAAGAGAAGTTCGAAAGAGCTTCTCTTTTTTTATTAAATAATTTTTGAAAGAAAATAAATAGTTTACTTTTGCACTTCAACACACCCGAGGCGAGCCGAACTGTATGGAGCGTAGCGGAATAAAACAACAACACAACATAATGAATACAATTACGACTACCAATTTCAATTTTCCAGGTCAAAAATCGGTGTACCGTGGAAAAGTTAGAGAAGTTTACAATATTAATGATGACTTATTAGTGATGGTTGCTACCGACCGTCTTTCGGCTTTTGATGTGGTTTTACCAAAAGGAATTCCTTACAAAGGGCAAATCCTAAATCAAATTGCGACTAAATTCATGGAATTAACTTCTGATATTGTACCAAATTGGTTAGTAGCAACTCCAGATCCAAACGTAGCGGTAGGATATTTATGTGAGCCTTTCAAAGTGGAAATGGTAATTCGTGGTTATTTATCTGGACATGCAGCGCGTGAATATGCAGCAGGAAGAAGAATTCTTTGTGGTGTAACAATGCCAGAAGGTTTAAAAGAAAATGATAAATTTCCAACACCAATCATCACGCCAACTACTAAAGCGGATAACGGTTCGCACGACGAAGACATTTCGCGTGAAGCTATTTTAGCCAATGGAATCGTAACGGAAGAAGATTACATAATTTTAGAAAAATACACCAGAGCATTATACCAAAGAGGAACTGAAATTGCAGCCTCTCGTGGTTTAATCTTAGTAGATACGAAATACGAATTCGGGAAGACAAAAGATGGACAAATCGTATTAATCGACGAAATCCATACACCAGATTCTTCGCGTTATTTTTATGCAGAAGGATACCAAGAAAGACAAAACAACAACGAAGAACAAAAACAATTGTCAAAAGAGTTCGTGCGTCGTTGGTTAATTGAAAACGGTTTCCAAGGAAAAGAAGGGCAACAAATTCCAAACATGACCGACGAATACATTGAAACAGTTTCTGAACGTTACATTGAGTTATTCGAAAATATCATTGGAGAAAAATTCGTAAAAGCCGATATTTCCAACATCAATGAGCGAATTGAGAAAAACGTTTTGAATTATTTACAGAATAGATAATAAATCATTAAGCAAATGTAAAAGTCGGTGTTTCATCGGCTTTTTTTTATGCTGTTTGTTAAAGTTATGTTAGATTTTAAAAAAGCTGTAACGAAAGAGGCTAGAGTTCGTCCTATTCATATCAATCATTAAAAATCAATTATCATGAAAAAAACGAACAGATTTTGGGTAATCTTACCCGCAGTAGCCATGTTGTTTACTAATGCGTTACAAGCAAGTGAAAGTACAACAACAAACACAACACCAGTTGCCGTTGTGAAACCAACACCATCTCAATTAAATTTAGCCATTAGTAAAGGCGATTTAGCAAAAGTGCAACAATTAGTGGAAATAGGAGTAGACTTCAACAAGAAAGACGAACGCGGCAAAACACCTTTAATGTACGCCATTTTATTTAACCAACCGCAAATTGTGTCCTACTTAATTAAAAAAGGTGCCGATTACAGAGCTGAAGATTCTAACGGATTAACCATCTTAGATTACGCTGAGAAATCAAAATCAGAAGAAATTATAAAACTGGTCAACGACGCTCGTAAAAGAAGATAAGAGAAAATCCCGCGAAAGCGGGATTTTTGTGTGTTTTGAAGATTTATTGATCATCTTGTTCTGAAATTAAACCATATCCTGAGGCTTTTAATTGTACAGTATTCTTTATATCTTCTAATTTTGAGTAAAGCGCCTTTAAGCTAAAATGGTTTTCCATTCCATGATCAAAAATATGTTTGATTTTATTATTGTTATAGTTGATTGTAAGATTGCACATTGCATGACTAGAACTTCTTTCAAAATACTCTTCTTTTAAACTTGGAAAATCCATATAGTTAAGTAAATCAATTAGCTCGTTGTATTCTTTAAGTAATAATTTTCTATCTGCTTTATAATAGTATAAAGTATCGTTTATACCTTTTGATAATTTAAAAGATGTTTTAAGATTTTGGTTTATGACAATTTTATATTCACCTCTATTATCAAATCCATTAAATGAGATTTTTTCGATTTTATATTTTTTTGGATAACTATTGTAATTAATTAGATTATCATATTTGTAAATTAGTGTGTCAATACTAAAATTAAATCTAGAACCTCTTTTTATTACTAAAAGGTCTTGATTGTTTTTTCTGATAACTTTTGGAATTAAATCAGTTCCACTTTCATCTAATCTAAAAAAATTAATAGAATCATTGCTATAATTCATAAAAGCATAAGAATACATTCTGCCGTATTCGTATTTTCCTGCAACAAAGAGATCCGTGTAGCCGTTATTATCAAAATCGCCTTTACAATAAGGATGAATTAAGCGTGTAGAATCTTTTATCATTTCTAAACGATAATTGTATTTTGTAAAGCTTGAATCAAATGATTTTATGAAGTTTTCAACTTGAGCTATTGAAGTTAAACTATCTATTTTAGTAAGTGTAAAGTTGTCTTTTGATTCTTTTTTACAAGAAAAGAAAATAGATACAAATGTTAAACATATAATTTTTTTCATTTTGAGGAAATGTATTGAAGAACTGAATATAACTCGTTTATGACTAACAAAATAAGACTTATCAAACCAATTTTGGGTGTATATAGTACTGATAAAGTTAATTCCCCTGCAATATAACAAAATTCTCACAAATAAATTGCTGTAGATTTTCTGTACATTTTTAAAAAATTTCAAAAAAGCACAAAAAAAAATCCTCAAACAAATGAGGATTTTAAATTTTATAACAAAAAACTACTATTTAAAATAACTAAACGTTTCGTTATTCTCAATTTTCAATAGCGTTTCGTAAATCAATTTAATTACATTTTCTACGTCGTCGCGGTGCACCATTTCTACTGTGGTGTGCATATAACGCAACGGTAACGAAATCAAAGCCGAGGCAACTCCGCCATTGCTATACGCAAAAGCATCGGTATCGGTTCCTGTAACGCGAGAAGTCGCATGACGTTGGAAAGGTATTTTGTTTGCTACCGCTGTGTCCACAATCATTTCACGTAAAACGTTTTGTGTCGCAGGAGCGTAAGCAATAACCGGTCCGCGTCCCATTTTTAAATCACCTTCAATTTTTTTATCAATCATAGGTGTCGTCGTATCGTGGCAAACATCGGTAACAATTGCTACGTTTGGTTTAATGCGTTGGGTAATCATTTCGGCACCACGCAAACCAATTTCCTCCTGCACCGAGTTTACGATGTATAATCCAAAAGGCAATTTCTTTTTGTTCTCCTTTAATAAACGCGCTACTTCGGCAATCATAAAACCACCCATGCGGTTATCAATGGCTCTACATACAAATTTATCGTTGTTTAAAATCTCAAAATTATCAGGATACGTAATCACACAACCCACATGAACGCCTAAGGCTTCCACTTCGGCTTTCGTTGAGCAACCACAATCAATAAATATGTTTTCAATTTTTGCCGTTTCTTCTGCTTTTCCGCTTCTTCCTCTAGTGTGAATCGCTGGCCAACCAAAAACACCACGAACAATTCCTTTCTTCGTATGAATGTTCACTCGTTTCGATGGCGCAATCTGATGATCCGAACCTCCGTTTCTAATCACGTAGATTAATCCGTCATCGGTAATGTAATTCACATACCACGAAATTTCATCGGCATGACCTTCAATAATTACTTTATAAGGAGCGTCAGGATTAATAACTCCAACGGCACTTCCGTAGGTATCAATAATAAAAGTATCAACATATGGTTTTAAATAGTCCATCCAAAGTTTTTGCCCTTCCGATTCGTATCCTGTTGGAGAAGCATTATTCAAATAGTTTTCCAAAAAAGTCATCGACGACTTCTTTAATATCGATTTCGTACTCATCTTAATTATAATTTTTTGCTAAAATATAAATAAGTAATTAGAGTTTCATAATATTTCGATAATTTTGGTTTACTTTTTGCAGTGAGTTAAAAAGTATAAAATCAATCATCATGTATAAGTTAATTTTAAGTAGTTTCTTGCTATTCATCACTACTTTTTCTTTTGCTCAAACCGAAACCGATACGTTAAAAATGACGCAACAGGATTCGTCTATTATATATTCTATAGAATTAAAGGAAATTATTTTCACTCCAGACAATGTCTATTCCATAGATGAAGATAAAAAAGCCAAGTTAATATTAAAGAGAAGAATCTTTAAAGTATATCCATTTGCAAAATTAACAGCGGATAAATTAACGCAGTTAAATGCTACGATGGCAAAACTAAAAACCAATCGCGAAAAAAAGAAATACTTTAAAATTGTAGAAAAGTATTTAGAAGAAGAATTCGAACCGCGTTTAAAAAAGCTATCTCGTAAAGACGGTCAAATTCTAGTCAAACTAATTTACCGCCAAACCGGACACACCACTTTCGATTTAATTAAAGAATACAAAAGCAGTTGGAAAGCCTTTTGGGCAAACTCCACCGCTTATTTATTCGACATCAATTTAAAAACCCAATACAAACCCTACGACGTAAAAGAAGATTACCAAATCGAAGGAATCTTAAACGCCGCCTTCAATCAAAAGCAATTAACCAAGCAAGAACCAGCCAAACCTATCGACTTCGATAAGTTAAACAACCACTGGATTAATAAAATCAAAACCAAACCCACCGCAGAAGCTAACAAGTAATTTTTTTAGAAGCACACATTCCGCATTCCATAAAACTCCTGGTCCCGCTGTCTGCTACAATCTTTTTTTGCTTTGTCAAATTGAGCGAAGTCGAAATAAAGCAAAAAAAGGATTTCCACTCCCATCGGGGCTAGACAAGGTGTATAGTATTCCAGATAACTATCCCACTGGCTTGCGAAGCGAGCAACACTTTGCCCTTGAACTTGCCCTTGAATTTGAACTTGTCATTCCGCCGAAGTAGGAATCTCCTGCGCAGCAGGCTACCGCTTAACGCAGTTAAGCCCACAACCTGAAACCTGAAACCTAAAACCTGAAACCCATCCAACCCCTTCTATGAACTTTTCCCACACTATATATAAGTAAAAAAAACTTATATGACTTATATGTTTAACAACCCCTTTGTGTTTTTTGTGCCTTCCTCGTGCCCTTAGTGGTTAAGCCTTAAAAAAAACTTTCCTATATTAAATC